>NZ_CP110139.1:310000-1587500 GCF_025979885.1 Hymenobacter sp. YIM 151500-1 | reverse complement strand
ACCGCCACCGTTACCGCCGTTGCCACCATTGCCGCCGCCACCGCCGCCAGTGTTACCACCATTGCTACCAGTGGGGAAGGCGTCGGTACCGCCACCTCCAGCGTTACCAGGAGCGCCCTGGCCTACACTGCCGCCCGGATAGCCTTCTACGTTCGTGTCAGTACTAGTACCGTCGATGTTGATGTAGCGGGGCGTACCAGCTATGCCTTCGCCTTTAGAGCCGTGCGCAGCTTGCTTGTTGTTGGAGGCAAGATTGCGGAAGTCGTTAATTCCATAACTATTGTTGCCATCATAATCAACACCTCCGCCTCCACGGAAGCCTTTGCCATTCATATCAAGAATGGATGAGGCGCTGAAGGTAGTCTGACCGGCTACGTCAACGGCTAATACCCCACCTACAGTGCCGTTCCAGGCTAGGCCGGTTACGGCACCCGAAACTGTCAGCGACGAATATTGCGGAATCCGAATTACCTGGAAGCGGCGCTGTCCGTTACCCGTCGTAAAGTCCTGGTTGACATAAGTATTAGTCAGAGGATTGGCCAGTTGCAGGGTTTTGTTTGTGCCAGCGACTGTTACAGCATTGGCGGCAACGGCATACTCATAAGTGCCAGCTGTGTAATTAGAAGTAAGGTTGCCGCTGCCCCCCGAGCCACCCGAGCCGTAAGCTGAGCTGTTAGTAGAATTGATATCGGCGCCTTGCATCTGCATTACCAGCAGTAGGTCGCCAGCGGCAATAGCCGTAGCACCCGTACCGGCGTTCAGCACAATACTCCGTCTATCATTCGCCACGCTAACGCCAGGGAAGTAGGTGTTCGGCTGAGTACCAGTGGTAGAAAGGGCGCCAGGGCCATCTTTACCGGGGGTAGCACACACTTCCGCCGGGTTGGGCAACTGGCCAATGATAGTGGAAATGGTAGCCGTGTTGTTGGTTGCTACCGGGTCCGGAGTGGGCGTGGTAGCCGAAGCTGGGGCCGTGAGCAGGCGCGGCGATGGAGCCGTAAACGAAACCGTGTTGGAAATCGGACTAGCGCTAGGAGCCAGGCTGCTCACCGTGCCAAAAGTAACCAAGCCAGTACCCGAGTTGTAGGAGCCGCTTGAGACGGTTACGTTAGTCAGACCAGTCGGCAGTTGAATCGTTGGCGCCACATTGGTGGCCGGCTCAGTGCCCAGGTTAGCGGTGCTTACCGTGTAGGTAATCGTGGAGCCGGTAGTAGCCGAGCTAGGACCCGTTACGGAAGTCGCCAAATCAGCACCCCGCACGATTACGGTGATGTTAGCGGGGTTCGATACGTTCTGTTGATTTTCCGCCGATAGTGCAGGGTCGTCGTTGAGCGTATTTTTAACTGAGTAGGGGATACTGATAACGCCAGCAAATGTGCCGCTCGGCGTGAAGGTTACTACGCCTCCCGAACTGGCCGAGAAAGTGCCCCTACCCGAAAGCGTAAGGGTGCTTTGGATGCCAGCGGTAAATGGATCCAGGTCTACGGTACCGGGGTTGAAGTTACTACCGGGGAAGACGTCGTTGCTGATGACATTGAGTGATACCGGCTGGTTAAACAGCGTAGTAGCCAAATCATCGTCAGCAAACGGCCGTTGTAAAATAGCTAGATTGCGGATTTCGTGCACGTTGGTGCTACCGCCTGTCGAGCCAGAGAAGCCGATGCGCAGGTTTGGTGGCGGTTTGGGTACGGTAACTTTGCTGATAGCTGTGGTTACCGTGTTGCCGCGCTGGATACGCACCGTAATCTGGTAAGTACCGTCGGATTGAGGCACTACGTCGATATAGGCCCGGCGAAAGTCGGGGCTGCCGAGCTGCGCCCGCGCAGTAGGTACGTCAAGGCTAAAGGGCAACTGGCCGCTGCCAGCAATGTAGGGATACTCCGTGTTGGGAGCTACGCTGCCTCCGTTGCCGGCACCCCGAATCGATACTGCGTCTGGAGTACGTCCGTCGGCAAGTACACCGGGTACGCGGCCGCCTACCCGGCCTTCGGTGGGGTTAGCAAAGTTTCCCCATTCGTCGATGCCTATGCCAATGTAACCATTCGGCACCCCGTTGCTTACAGGACTGACTGTCTTTTGAGCATATCCTAGCGAACCGCCAGTTGCACCACTGACAAAGTTTTCCGCAGTGGTTTTATCCGCATCAACTAAGAATACAGAGAAGCCATCTGCGCCAGTGCCGCCATAGGAAAAGAACTCAAATGAGATACTGAATCCAGAAGGAGCAGGAAAAAAAGCGCGGTCAATAGCGTATCCGGCCTGGTCTGTCGCTGCCGTAGTAAGGCGCAGGTACCCAAAGTTTTCTGCATCAGTACCATTGCTTGCGGTAAGTACCGCCGTACCGCCATTCGGCGTGTTAGGGTTTTCTACCGCTCCACCTAATCGGAAGCCAGGCGAGGCGGTAACCCCATTTTTGAATGGCTCCACGCGCGGAAACTGCAATTGTGACTGAGCAAATGCACTAGTTGCTCCCAGGGCAAGCGCAGCCCCCAGTAGGTGCCGTAACCGGCCCCTGAGCAGGGAAGCAGCAGGAGGTGAAAAAGTAAATGGTGTTCTCATAAAGGAAGTAATTAGAAAGGCGTTTTAGGAAGGGGGCAAGCAATTATTATGGAAAGGAAAGGTGTCGTGAAAAGCAAAAAAGCCCGCTCATCCTAACCTGAGCAGTTAGGAGAAGCAGGCGCAGCGTACCAAGTTCATATACCGACTTATACATAGAGCTTCATAGCAACGCTTGAGCACGCATAGCACAATGACGCAAAGATGAACTATCTGGCTCATACTAGCTAGAAGCTAGTTCATGTTCCACCTCATAGTTACTGAAATTCTGATAATATATTTACATTTCTATTAGATTATTATAAATTTATTAAACTTAAATACTAGTTGTGCTAATAACTTAACATTGGCTTCTACCTAAAGCCGGCGAAGCTATAATTAGTAGGTAGTACGGTTTTCGTGCTGTTGCCAGGCCCTGAAGCCAGCCGCTGCTTCTTCCCGTAGCAGCTCATACATGGGTATTTGTCGGTCTGCCAAGGGCTTTTCCAACTCCTCGTAGATGAACTGGTCATCGAAACCAACGGCAGCAGCATCCTGCTTGGTGTTTCCGTAGAAAACGCGGCGGGGACGTGCCCAATAGATAGCGCCCAGGCACATCGGGCACGGCTCACAGCTAGTGTACAAGTCGCACTCATTGAGCTGAAAGGTGCCGAGGGCAGCGCAGGCCTTGCGAATAGCGTCTACTTCGGCGTGGCAGGTGGGGTCGTTGGTACTGGTGACCTGGTTGAAGCCGTGCGCAATGATGACTCCATCTTTCACCACCACCGCCCCAAAAGGACCACCCCGGCCCGATGGTACATTGTCGACCGACAGACGAATGGCTTCGCGCATGAACTCAGGATTGGGAGCTTCCATAGAAGTGTATAAGCAGAAACGAATGCCAAAGGAGCCCAGGCATCCCGTAGAAGCAGTCGGCGGTAGTTGTGGCAGCGCTGCTACACTGGCCAACCATTCTGCTAGCGTAACGCGAAGGGCTTCTTCGCAAACCAGCCGGCAAATTAGAAAGGCAAACTCATCGGATGGTATTGCTGGCTCCGGCATTGCCGCCATGTAGGTGGAGAGTATTGTTATTCTAACTTGTCGTTAACCTCTGACAAGCAGATGATTATAGCTATTTCTGCCATGCAGAAAATAAATTGCTCGTAGTGGTGCAACCTTTTGCAAGTTGAAAAGACCCTTCTTTGTGTAGACACTGAAAAAATATTCGCGTGTCGGTGGAATGGTAGCGGGCCGGTCAGGTTTTGGCCCGATACTTGTTTTAAGCCAACACGAAAGAATAGTTTTTTAGGTGTTTTGGTTGTGGAAAAGGGGGCGCTGGTTCAGCGCCCTTTTTTTATTCCTGTGCATTCATGAATATCAGTTCGGTAGCAGTAGCTCTACTACTTCCCTGGCAGAACCGGAGCCGGGTCTTCTGTACGAGAGGGCATAACTCATGCTTCGGGCCTCCCAACGGTTTCCGCGCAGAAGCCGAGCTAGCTCTGAGCCAGGGTTTATATCACCACCCGCAATAAATACCCGTCCGGCGTAGTGATGCCGGGGGCGGGGGCAGTGCCCGTACGGAAAGCGCCCACCCGGCTGGGGCCGTAGCCTAAGTTGATTTTCACCCACTCGTCGCGTACGGGCAACAGGTCTAGCACCTGCTGGCGCAGGCGGGCCAGGTCGTCGCGCAGGTTCTGTAGGTTCTGCTGTATCTCGTCTTGCTGCTGGGCGAAGCTGCCCGTGGCGGGGCGCTGCTCAAACTGCTGAGCCGAGGTTGCTGCCTGTGCCTGCTGGGCCGGCACATCCGCGGCTTCTACTTCGGCTCGTTGCAGCTCCTTCTCGGCATCGAGGTAGGCTTGTACGGTGTCGGCCAAGGGCTGGAGGGCAGGGTTAAGGTAGTCGAGGTTGCTAGACATGGGTGCGAGTGGTAAAAGCGTTTGCCTGCACAACGCAACCACGGCCGGGAAGGATGCACGCACCGCCTAGGACAAGGCAGAGGCCGGCCGGTTGCGCTGGCACTTTTCGCCGCAGTACTTCACCTCGTCCCAGCAGGCCCGCCATTTCTTACGGTACTCAAACGGCCGGCCGCAGGTGACGCATACTTTGGTGGGAAGGTTGCCCTTAACAAGGCGGTTTGGAAGCGAACCAGAAGAAGCCATAGCCAGAAAAGCGCCGCCTACTAGGCGGCAGTGCGTGGGTGTAACCAAATTCAGCTGCGGGAAGTTGGCTGACTGCCGCCCGGTGGTTGCCGAAAGCCGGTTCAGCGCCGGGCGGGTTATCTTTGCCCTATGGCACAGCCTGCTTTTTCTGCTCCCGATCCGCTGGGCCATGCCCTGCTGGCCTACCAGCGCGGCCACCACAGCGCCACGCTCACCGTGCACAGCAGCGTAACCGACGAAGAGCTGCTACCCGCCGCGTACTTCTTCCGGTCGTTGTGGGAGATGCCCGCAATGGAGCGCACCGCCCTGGAGGAGTGCCGGGGCCATGTGCTGGACCTGGGGGCCGGGGCGGGCTGCCACGCCCTGGAACTCCAGCAACGCGGTTTCCGGGTCAAGGCCGTCGATGTTTCGGCTGGTGCCGTGCAGGTGATGCAGGAGCGGGGTGTGCAGGAGGTGGCGCGCCACGACCTGTTTGATGTCGCTCTGGCGCAGGGGGAAAAGTTTGACACCCTGCTGATGCTCATGAACGGCATCGGCCTGACGGGTACGCTGGCGGGCTTGGAGCGTTTCTTGCGCCAGGCCCGCGGCCTGCTGGCCCCCGGCGGCCAAATTCTGGCTACTTCCTCCGACATCAGCTACCTCTACGAAGATGAGGAAGGAGCCCTGGTATTCGACCTCAATGGCCCGTACTATGGTGAGGTAGAGTATACGCTACAATACGGTGAAGAAACCGGCTCCGCGTTTCGGTGGATTTTCGCCGACCCCGCGCTGCTGCAAGACTACGCCGAAGCCGCCGGCTACGACGTAGAATTTCTGGAGGAAGACGACCAGCAGCAGTACCTCGTGCGCCTTACTGCGCGCTAACAACAGCATGCTGCGCGCCGGAGCTCTGCGGCGGCCAACTCAGGGCCCGAACGGCCGCGGGCGTGTGATTCTACCCACTACAAACACTCCATGACTGCTTACGAGAAAACCTACGTGGCCCGCTGGGCCGATATGGACCCCAACGGCCACATGCGCCACTCGGCCTATGCCGACTACGCCGCGCAGCTGCGCCTGGAGTACTTGGCCGACCATGGCTTTCCGCTGGCCCGCTTTGCGCAGCTGGGCATCGGGCCGATTCTGTTTCGGGAAGAAACCCGCTTTCTGAAGGAAATAGGCATCGGCGAGTCGATTCGGGTAGTGGGAGAGCTGGGCGGGTTGAGTGCCGATGCCGCCCGCTGGAACATCGTGCACACCCTGTACAAGGCCGATGGCCGCGCTTCGGCCATCGTGACCGTGGATGGGGCCTGGCTCGACCTACGGGCGCGTAAGCTCCTGGTGCCGCCCGCCGAAATTCTAGCTGTGATGCAGGCATTACCCCGTCATGCCAGCTACATCGACCTGGTGCGGTAGCCTAGTAACCATTGGAAGAGCAGGCACTGCCGCTGAGGCTATACCCTCACGCAGCGTGTTGGCCGCCGCAGGAAGCCAAATGAGCAGAAGTTCTGGCTTCTGAAACCGACTCTCGTGCCGGCTGGTGCATTGCCTAAACAGCAGCGCCGGTTGGTCGGCTCACGGCACGGGCAATGCGCTCCACCTGCTTCTGGTGGTGCAGCACGTGGTCGAGCATAAAGTCCAGCGTCTGGTAAATGGTGAGCATGCCGGAGCGCGGGTGCTTAAAGATGGCGCGGTCCAGTAGCGGACCCGGAAACTCGTTTAGCGTACGCTCCAGGCGGCGGCGCACAGCCTCCCACTCGGCCCGCAGCTCGGGCAGCGGCGGCAGCTCAGCTGTCATCTGCTGCTCCAGAAAAGCGGGAGCTTTGAAGCGCAGCCCCGGCAGCCGCAAGAGCACCCGTAGCAGGCGCGACTTCAGAAAGGTGGTGAAGCCGGCCTTTTGCAGTTCCTCGGCTTGCAGCAGTTTCTTTTCCAGATACTTCCCAATTCCCTGCTCCGACAGCAGCAGGTGCTGCACCACCTGCGCCGCCGACCACTGGCCTGGGGCCGGGGCCTGGTAGGCTTTGTCGCCGAGGGCTGTGGCCTGGGCCAGCAAGCGGGTAGTGGCGTGTTCCAGCTGCTCGAAGCGCAGGTGCAAGCGGTGGTTCATAGAGGGCGGGAAAAGAAAGAGAACGTAGCGTTGGGCAAGTAAGCAAATTGCGTGCTGACTGCCGGCCGCTATCCTGATAAGTACGCCCAATCTGCGGCATCCTACTGCTCCGGTTGGCGTCCGGGCTATAACCCGAGAAGCCCGCCTCACGCTCAGCGGAAGGCGGGCTTTTCAAATCGGCCAAGTGGCCGCCGCGACTAGCTTTTCACGTACAGCACTTCTTTCACGGCTTTCACCGTGCGGGTCACGTTGGGCAGGGAGGCTTCAATGAGGGTGGGGGCGTAGGGCAGGGGCACGTCGCCGCTGGTGATGCGCAGCACGGGGGCGTCGAGGTAGTCGAAGGCGCGGCGCTGTACCATGTAGGCCAGCTCCGAGCTGATGCTGGCCAGGGGCCAGGCTTCTTCCACCACCACCATGCGGTTGGTTTTCTTCACCGACTCGATGAGCGTGTCATAATCAATGGGGCGCACGGAGCGCAGGTCGATTACTTCGGCGTTGATGCCTTCCTTGGCCAGCTCATCGGCAGCGGCCAGGGCCACTTTCATCATCTTGCCGAAGCTCACGATGGTCACGTTTTCGCCGGGGCGCACCACGTTGGCTTTGCCGATGGGCAGCAGGTATTCTTCCTCCGGCACCTCGCCTTTGTCGCCGTACATCAGCTCCGACTCCATGAAAATGACGGGGTCCGGGTCGCGGATGGCCGACTTGAGCAGGCCCTTGGCGTCGTAGGGCGTGGAGGGCACCACCACTTTTAGGCCGGGGCAGTTGGCGTACCAGTTCTCGAAGTTCTGGGAGTGCTGGCTCGACAGCATGCCAGCATTGCCGGTAGGCCCGCGGAACACGATGGGGCAGGAGTACTGCCCGCCCGACATCGAGTACATCTTGGCGGCCGAGTTAATCACCTGGTCGATGGCCACCAGCGAGAAGTTGAAGGTCATGAACTCGATGATGGGTAGCAGGCCGTTCATCGAGGCGCCCACGCCGATGCCGGCAAAGCCCAGCTC
This sequence comes from Hymenobacter sp. YIM 151500-1, assembly GCF_025979885.1. NCBI lineage: Bacteria > Pseudomonadati > Bacteroidota > Cytophagia > Cytophagales > Hymenobacteraceae > Hymenobacter > Hymenobacter weizhouensis. Next base: position 1,579,716 of record NZ_CP110139.1, on the reverse strand, counting down.
GGCAATGGGCGTGTCAATCACGCGCTCCGGCCCGAATTCGTCGAGCATGCCCTGGCTTACTTTGTAGGCGCCGTTGTACTCGGCTACTTCTTCGCCCATCAGAAACACGCGCGGGTCGCGGCGCATTTCCTCGGACATGGCTTCGCGCAGGGCTTCCCGGAATTGAATGGTCCGCATACTTGTCAGGTGCTTGTCAAATCAGAAAGAAAAAGCCGGCTCTGAACCGGCCCGTAAAGCTACGACGACGCGCGCGGTTGGGCAAACTGGTTCAGGAATCAAGTTTCAAGCGCACCGTAGCAGCATTCACTTTAATAGCCCATTCGCTCTGAAAATACAGCAGCAAATCATAGTTAGGAAGAGCATCGTGATTAAAGTATATGCTCTCAAATTCATCCCGCGCTTCCACTGGTGTCCGGCAGATGTGCTGTATGGTCACATCTTCCGAAGCCGGATACTGTGGGTTACGTGCCTGCACCTGTAAGTAATCAACGCCTTTGAACAGAAGATGAATTTTTCGATACTGTTCCTGAGCCGCCCACTTTCCAGACGATTTTTGCCAGGCTAGATTGAGGGTTGCTGTTGTTGGAGAGTGAAGAAGCTGTACAAATTCAAAATTGTTGTGCAGATCCAGGTACTCGTTCTTAGAAGATAGTAGCCCTATGTATTGGTCGTCAAGGGTAAAGTTGAGCAACTTCATGATTCATGCAGGAAAATGAAACGTGAGCCGTCCAGCTTGCCACTCGCGCAACGTCATCTGAGCACTGAAACCAAGAATATCTTTTCGGGTGGCAAGTTGATTCAGGATGTCAACTGCTTTAGTTTCTCCGCGCGACAAGAAATATGTGGCTGACCATAGCTTCGGACCAATCATGGCAGAATGAAGTAATGGTCGAAGAAGATGCGTTGATTCATGCGCTTCTAAACACTTCAGCGCAGCAACTAGATTCGCGTATGCTCGATTAGCCGTTTTGTATTCACCTGAGTTGGTGGCTTCGGCATGTGTTGTAGCAGCTTGGCAAAACGCTTCCACCGTGGCTACTAGGTTTTCTGAGGGCAATGCCATGACTACACGGGCCATTACCGCAGCGCCTCCAGAAACGGCTTGCCCTTGGCAAAATCCCGGAACTCCAGGTCCTCGACGGCGCGGGTGGCGTAGGTGCGGTCCAGCTCTACGGCGTGGCGCAGGTGCAGGGCCACGGCGGGCTCGTTCTGCTGGCGGGCGGCCACCACGGCCAGGCAGTAGTGCAGCAGCGGGTCCTGGGGGCGCAGGCCGAGGGCTTCCTGGTAGAGGGTGGCGGCGCCGGGGTAGTCGCCTTTCAGCACCAGAATCAGGGCCCGGTTCATGAGGTTCTGGTAGGTGCGGGAGCTGAAGCCGAGGCTGCGCAGGGCGTCGTCGAGCTGGCCAATTTCAATTTCCAGGGCCGCTTTATCGGCGAAAATCTTGCTCAGCACGGGCCGGGGGCCGCCGAGCTTGATGGCGTAGTCGTAGTTCTGGAGGGCCTCCAGCTTGTCGCCGGCGCGGTGGTAGGCGGCGGCCACGCGGTAAAACAGCTCGGCCGTGGGGTTGCGGTGCGCAGCCAGAGTGAAATTCACGGCCGCCCGGCGCAGGTAGGCCCGGCGTACCTTTTCGTTTACTTCCTTATCGGCGCGCTGGGTCAGCACCACGGCCAGGTTGTAGTAGGCCGGCCACAGGCCCGTGGTAGCCACGGCCGTTTCATAGATGCGCTGCTTTTCGGCCAGCAGGGGCGTGAGCGTGGCCGAGTAGCGCAGCTCCTCGGGCGTGAGGGCGTCGGCTTCCATCTGCTTCTCCACAATCTTTTTCGAGAGCAGGTAGATTTCGGAGTCGTAGCGCTTGGGGGCGGTGTAGCGCACGGCTACGGTGCCGAAGCGCAGCACCGGGTAGATGTACTCGTCGAGGTAGTCGTAGAACGACAGGCGGTGCAGGCTCTTTTCCTTCTGGGCGTAGGTGCCGGGCGTGTCGTTGATGAGCAGCAGCACCGAGTCAATCTGGGCCGGCTTCAGGGCCGAGGCCTGCACCTTGTTCAGAAACAGGTCCCAGCGGCGGTGGTAGGCTTCGGTTTCAAAGTCAATGTCGCTGACCTTGTTCAGATAGGTGTGCAGGTCAACGCGGTTTTTAAAGTAGTTCAGCAGCACTCGTACGCGCTTGTCGGCCAGGCGCGGGTCGTGGCGGTCCAGGGAGTCGGGCGAGTGGCCAGCCACAATCATCACCTTCTCGGTGCGCTGGTTGGCTTCGATAAAGTCTTCCAGGGCGGCCACGTTGGTGCCCAGGTAGTTGCGGATTTCGGCCTTGCCGGCGTCGAAGAAAAACGGCAACACCCGCGTGCCGCTCATGTTGTTGTCGGCGGCTTCGGGCAGCAGCACGAGGGCCGTGTCCTGGCGCACCACCAGGCGGCTCGTCGTCACGATGCCGCGAGCCAGCTTGATTTCGGCACCTTTTACGCGCTTGCCCTTGGGGCGCAGCTCGTGTACATCGGGCAGGGCCACCAGCTCGCCGGGGCTTTTGCGGGTGGTGTACGGGAAGGAGAACTGCTTGCGAATGAGCAGCTTGTCTTTGCGCTGCTCGTCGTACACGTACTCACCCGACACGAAGGTGAGGCGGCCCACGGTGTCTTCGCCCAGGCCATTGTTGTAGCGGTAGCGCAGGCCGAGGGAGTAGGCGGTGCCTTTGCGCAGGTGGGCGGCGGGCACTTTGGCCGTTACTTCAAATACCACGCTTTCGCCGTTGCTTTCCAGTACGGCGGGCTGCACGGTTACTTCCTGCCCGGTCTGGGCCTGCCGCAGCACCTTTTTCAGCGGCGAGCAGGCCGCCAGCAACACCAGCCCCACTCCGGGCAACACGCGCAACACCAGATGATTCATAAGCAGCTCGGAAACGTACGCAGCGGTAAATTCAGACAACAAACGCAAAACTGCTCCCCGCCGACGTATCTTGCCGGAAGCTTCTTGCGTAAGTGCTTGACGCAGGCCGCAAATTATTGTAAGTTACACTCGGGTTAGCCACTGATAGCGGCTGAATCAGCAGAAGGTATGAGACGACTAACCGACTTCATTGAAAAGCAAAGCTTCGGGGTGTGCAACGCCCTGGGCAAGCGCCTGGGCTTCTCGACCAGCAGCGTACGGCTGTCGTTCGTGTATGCCTCATTTTTCACGTTTGGCTCGCCCATCGTGCTCTACTTTGCCCTGGCTTTCTGGATGAATGTGCGCCAGGCCATGCGCCGGCAGCGCAGTACCATCTGGGACCTGTAGCACACGCTTCAGCTTAGCTACGCTGACCTGCGGTTGTGCTTTTAGCGCCTGCTCTGTTATCAGGGCAGGCTTTTTCGTACCCCACCCCCGGCCCTCTCCCGAAGTATTTCGTGCATCAAGCGGCGTGGCGTCGGGCGTGGGCCTACGTCAGCTTATCCGCATCCAGCTCCGAAAATTTCCGCTTGCCTTGGGCGAAATAGGCCCACACCAAGCTGCCTTGGTAAGTGCCAGGCCGCTCCGGACTGCGCAAACGGGCCGGGAATTGCTGGCGCCGCTGCCGGTAGCGGCCGAGGCGCTGCACAAAGTGCCAGTGGGCCCGCAGCACGGCCCGAAAGTCGGCGGTGGCGCCTTGCAGCAGCAGGCGCAGGGCTGCTACCCAGTCTAGCAGCACGCGCGCCGCTAGCGTGCCGGGCAGCTCGGCCGGGTGGGTGTTCAGGTACACCAGCGCCAGGCCGTTGCGGAAGTTGAGGTAGGTTTTGCGCGGGTTCGACTTGTGCAGGGTGCCGCCGCCCACGTGGTACACGGTGCTGCGGCCGTCGTACCACACTTCGTGGCCCGCGTTCCACAGCCGCCAGCACAGGTCGATTTCCTCCATGTGGGCGAAGAAGCTGCTTTCCAGTCCGCCCAGGGCGCGCCAGGCGTCGGCGCGCACCAGCAGGCAGGCCCCGGAGGCCCAGGCCACCGGGCGCGGGTCGTCGTACTGGCCCTGGTCGGCCTCCAGGGTGTCGAAGAGGCGGCCCCGGCAGAAGGGGTAGCCCAATCGGTCGAGGTAGCCGCCCCCGGCCCCGGCGTACTCAAACTGTTCCCGCTGACTTTCGGCGGCGCCAAACTGCCGGAGCTTGGGCTGGCAGGCCGCGGCTTGGGGCCGGCTTTCCAGCAATTCCCGCTGCTGGCGCAGCCAGCCGGACGTCACTTCCACATCGGAATTTAAGAGCACGTAGTAGCGGAAGACCGGACTAAGCTGAGCAAGTGCCTGGTTATATCCTTCGCAAAACCCCAGGTTCTCGGCGTGTTGCAGCACCTGCACCGCCGGAAATTCCCGCCGCACCAGCGCCACCGAGTCGTCGGAGGAAGCGTTGTCGACCACCACAATGGTGGCGCCGTCGGCGTGGGCCAGCACCGAGGGTAGAAACTGCTGCAAGAAGCCGCGGCCGTTCCAATTCAGAATCACCACGGCCACGTCGGCGCAGGGGCCGGCGGGGGCAGGAGCAGGACTAAAGGCCAAAACCGCCGAGGTCGAGGCCGGGGATGTTGGGAATGAGGCCGGCAGTTTTGCTTTTCAGCTCCTCCTTGGCTTTCTCGGCGGCTTCGTCCATCACCTTGTTCACAGCCGCCACTACCAGGTCGGCCAGCATGTCGCGGTCCTGGGGCTGGAGCAGGCTTTCGTCGATTTCCAGCTTAAGCAGGCGGCGCTGGCCGTTGGCCGTGGCCCGCACCAGCCCCCCGCCCGACTCGGCCGTGGCGGTGAGGTATTGCAGTTGGTCCTGGGCTTGCTTGAGCTTGTCTTGCAGCTCTTTCATTTTGCCCATCATGCCCATCATATCAAACATAGGAAGCGGAAGCTAGGGTGAAAACTACGCGGCACTGCGCGGTGCCCGAGCCGCAAAGGTAGCGCGGTTCGGCGGTCTGGCCCCCAGCCGGGCCTAGCGCAGCACCGTAACGGTGCCGTGCTGCACCGTGCGCTGCCCGTCCTGGTCGGTGGCCTCGAAGCGCCACACGTAGGCGCCCGGCACGGGGGCCTGGCTGCCGATGCGGCCGTCCCAGGTGCGGGTGCGGTCGGTGGCGCGAAACACTTCCTTGCCGTTGCGGTCCATCACCACAAACTGGAAGTTGTCGAGGTAGCGGCCTTTCAGCTCCAGCACATCGTTCAGGCCGTCGCCGTTGGGTGTGAAAGCCGTGGGCACGAACAGCCGGACCGTGCGGATTATTTCCACCACGTTGGAGTAGCTGGGCGCCGCCAGGCCCGCGCCAGTGGCCTCAATGCGGTAGCGCACCCGTTGCGGGCTGGTGGGGGGCGGCGCGTCGAGGTAGGTCAGGCCCGTAACGGGGCGGCGGCTCAGCACGGCGTTGGTGGCCGACAGCAGCAGTACCTGGTACGCCACGGGCGCGGCCGGGTCGGGCCCGCGCAGGGGCATCCACGTCAGCCGAATTTCGGAGCCGGTTTCGTTGGCCGGGGCGGCGGCCAGCACCACCGGGCAGGCCGGGGGGCTGTCGGCCGAGCGGTTGCCGCAGGCGTCCTCGAAGCGCACCGTGTAGCACAGGGCCGCAGCCGGGTCGGGCGCCACCAGGGAGTCGCGCAGCAGGCCGGCCGGCGCGGGAATGGAAGTTAGCTGCGCCCCGTTGCGCTGGTAGATGAGCCGCCCGCTGGTGGGGCTGCCCGCCGCCCGAGCCGTCAGCTCCACCTGGTTGCGCAGGTTGAACGAGGCCGTAAGCAGGGGCGGGGGTGGGGGCAAGGTGGAGGTGGTCGTCACCTCCGCCTCGTTCGACTCGGAAGCAACCGGCGGATTGCTCACCACCAACCGGTAGCGGTACACCGTGCCGCACACCACGTCCGCGTCTTCGTACTGCGTAGAGCCGGCCGGCAGGTTTTGCAGCAGCTGCCCGTTCCGGAACAAGGCCAGGCTGCCCGTGGCACCGGTGGACCAGCTGAGCTGATTGCGCCCGTTGCTGGCCGTAGCCGTAAGCGACACCGAGCACACCACCGGCGAAGCAATGGCAAAGCCCGACGACTGGCAGGCATCGGTAAGCAACAGACGGAAGCAGCCTGGCAGCACGGAGTAGGGCAGCGCAAAGCTGGTGGCCGAAGTGGGCACGGTGGCCAGGGTGCGGAAGCCGCCGGGACTGGCCGCGTCCTGGGCCTGCACGCTATACGTATACTCTGGCTGCAACGCCCCAAACTGCAACTCCACTCCCGTGCCCTGCACAGATATTCGCTGCAACGGCACCTGAGCAGGCGGGGCAGGCAATGGGGTAAACGTCTGCGTGGCGGAGTTGGAGCACAGGCCGGCCGCCCGATACTGGCCCGTTACTTTCACCGAAGTAGCGTTGCCCCTGAAGAAAGTTGTGGGGGTATTGGGCGCAACCAGCTGGCGGACGCCGTTCACTTCCACTTCGTACTGGTCATACCGCTGGTCGGTGATGGTAACCTGCACCTGCTCCGGGTTGCAGGCCGTAACCGTGAAGACGGGGGCTGGCGCTTCCCGCACGGTGTACTCTTTGGAGTAGATAACGCCCTGGGTGCCGCTGCCCTGGGTGTTTTGGGTGATGAATACTTGCCCCGGCGCGCGAAGGGTGAAGGTAGTAGTGGTGTCCTGGAAGCCCCTGCAAACCGTGGCTGAGCCAATCTGGTAGTAAATCTGGGCGGGATTGAGGGCCCGGCCGCTACAGTCGCGCAGCCGGAAAGGGCGGCCGATGCAGAGCTGCCGGGGCAGCTCCTGGCCCGTGGCGGCATCGTAGGCCCTAAAACAAGCCCCGGAGTTCGGGGTGTCAACGCACGGAGCCTGCGCCCAGGCCTCAAAAGAACGTACCACGCCCGTTGCCAGCACCAGGAAAAATAGTAGCAGTTGTCTCATCAGCCCCATAACGAAGGAATAGCGTTCTAGCGTTTGCGGCCCGAAAATAAGCAGCTGCAGCTACGCGGCTTGCCAGGCATATCTTAGCTCCACGCGTACGTGCGCACAAACGCGGCGGCCGCGTGCAGGTCGGGGTATAACACCCGGTCGTGCTGGAGGAAGGGTACGGTGGCGCGGAAGGCGGCTACTACCTGCTCCAGGGCCGGCGAGGTGCGGGCCGGGCGCCGAAACCCCAGGGCCTGCGCGGCGGTGAGCAACTCAATGCCCAGCAGCTGCTCCACGTTTTCGACTACGCGCCGGGCCTTAGTGGCGGCGTTGGCGCCCATGCTCACGTGGTCTTCCTGCCCGTTGCTGCTCACGATGGAGTCGGCGGAGGCGGGCGTGCACAGCTGCTTGTTCTGGCTCACGATGCCCGCCGCCGTGTACTGCGGAATCATCAGCCCCGAGTTCAGGCCCGGCTCGGCCACCAAAAACGGGGGCAGCCCGCGCTGCCCGCTGAGCAGCTGGTAGGTGCGCCGCTCCGATAGGCTGCCCAGCTCGGCTACGGCCAGGGCCAGGTGGTCGAGCACGAGGGCCAGGGGCTGGCCGTGGAAGTTGCCCCCACTCAGAATAGTATCGTCGTCAGGGAAAATGGTGGGGTTGTCGGTGACGCTGTTGCACTCGGTTTCGACCACCTGCTGCACGTAGGCCAGGGCGTCGCGGGAGGCGCCGTGCACCTGGGGCAGGCAGCGGAAGGAGTAGGGGTCCTGCACGGCCGGGCGGGGCTGGTTTTGCAACTCGCTGCCGGCCAGCAGCTCCCGCACGCGCCGGGCCGCCGCGCCCTGGCCGGCATGGGGCCGCAGGCGGTGCAGGCGGGCATCAAACGGCTCGGGGCGCCCGCCAAACGCGTCCAGGGCCAGGGCGCCGATTACGTCGGCGGCGGCCAGCAGGCGGCGGGCCCGCAGCAGGCAGTGCACGGCGTAGGCCAGCATAAACTGCGTGCCGTTGAGCAAAGCCAGGCCTTCCTTGGCTTCCAGCGTCAGTGGCTCCCAGCTGAACAGGCTCATGGCGTCGGCGGCGGCCAGGCGGTAGCCCTGATAAGTTACTTCGCCCAGGCCCAGCAGCGGCAAACACAGGTGGGCCAGCGGGGCCAGGTCGCCGCTGGCGCCCAGGGAGCCCTGCTGGTACACCACGGGCAGCATTTCGCGGTTGTAGAAGTCGAGCAGACGCTGCACGGTGCGCAGCTGCACGCCGCTGTGCCCCAGGCTCAGGCTTTGGGCTTTCAGCAGCAGCATGAGACGTACCAGTTCGGGCGGCACCTCCTCGCCGGTGCCGCAGGCGTGCGACATCAGCAGGTTCACTTGCAGCTGCTGGCGCTGCCCGGCCGGAATAGCGGTGTTGCACAAGGCCCCGAAGCCGGTGTTGATGCCGTAGACCGGCACATCGGGCAGGCGCTCCAGCCGCTGGTGCAGGTAGGTGTAGCAGGTGGTGATGCGCTGGCGGGCTTCCTCGCTCAGCACCACGCGGGCATTGGCGGCAAGTAGCTCTTGCAGCAGGTCAAGAGTGAGCGAGACGGAGGGCGTGAGGGCGTAGTCGTCAGCTGAAGGCATAGGATGGGGCAGGGGCCGGGGAGCCCAAAAATGCGGAAATACCGGCAATAGCCGCCGCTGGTGCCGACTATTCTCTGCTCCGGGCCTTCCTGAACGAAGTCGGCAGCGTCGGAAACGAAGTCGGCAACTTTCTGAACGAAGTCGGCAGTGTCGGAGGCGAAGTCGGCAGTGTCGGAGGCGAAGTCGGCAACGTCTGGAATGAAGTTGGGACTGTCCTAAACAGAGTCGGCAGTGCCTTTGGTGCGCGCAGATGGGCTGCCGCCAGCTCGCGACTTTGCTACGTGCTATTAGGAGAGGAGGAAGGCGTAGCCAAGGGTCGCGTCTCTACTGTTCTCTAGCTCGTTCTGGCGGGGGAAGCTCCCACATAGACAGTACGGGACGCAGCCCCGCGCCATTGGGAAAATTATTTTGAGTTTTTCAACTCCGCCAGCACTTCCTCCAAGGATAGCACCTGTTCCTGGCCGGTGCTCAGGGTTTTGAGCTTGAACTGCCCGGCCGCGCGCTCTTCCGGGCCTTGCAGCAGCACGTACGGAATGCCTTTGGCGTCGGCGTATTTGAACTGCACGCCCAGCTTCTTGGCCTCCGGGTACAGCTCACTTGGGATGCCGGCCTCACGTAGCTGGCGCAGCACGGGCAGCACGGCGGCCTCACTTTCGGCGCCGAAGTTGGCGAGGAGGCAGCGGGTAGTGGTAGCCACGGCTGCCGGAAACAGGTTCAGCTCTTCCAAGCAGTCGTAGAGCCTATCGACGCCGAAGGAGAAGCCCACGCCCGACACGCCCGGCAGCCCGAAGGCGCCGGTGAGGTTGTCGTAGCGGCCCCCGCCACTCACGCTGCCCATGTTCACGTTGTTGATCTTGATTTCAAAGATGCAGCCCGTGTAGTAGCTCAGCCCGCGGGCCAGGGTCACGTCAAACTCCAGATTCTGCCATTGCTCGAAGCCGAAGCTGCGCAGGTACTCCAGCACGCGGGTCAGGTCTTGCAGGCCGCGGTAGCCCTCGGGGGTGTCGGGCTCGACGCCGGCCTCGGCGAAGCCCGCCACCAGGCGCTCCAGCTTCCCGGCGAAGTCGCCGCCTACGGCCAGCAGGTCGAACAGCCGCTCCAGGGCCGCTGCCGAGAAGCCGCGCTCCAGTAGCTCTTTCTCAACACCTTCGCGGCCAATCTTGTCGAGCTTGTCGATGGCCACGAACAGGTCGGTTTCGGTGCCTTCGCCGCCCAAGGCCTGATAGATGGACCCCAGCACTCGGCGGTGGTTGATTTTGATGGTGTGCTCGGTGAGGCCCAGCGTGTTCAGCACCTCCGACATCATCAGCACGATTTCGGCCTCGCAGAGCAGAGAATCGGTGCCTACCACGTCGGCGTCGCACTGGTAAAACTCCCGGTAGCGGCCGCGCTGGGGCCGGTCGGCGCGCCATACGGGCTGAATCTGGTAACGCTTGAAGGGAAAGGTGAGCGTGCCGCGGTTCATTACCACGTAGCGGGCAAAGGGCACGGTAAGGTCGTAGCGCAGGCCTTTTTCGGCAATTTTGGGCAGCATCTTCCGGGAGCCGGCCGCCAGGTCTTCGGCCGTCAGGTCCTGGGCGAAGTCGCCGGAGTTCAGCACTTTAAACAGGAGCTGGTCGCCCTCCTCACCGTATTTGCCAGTCAGCACCGACAGGTTCTCCAGGGTGGGCGTCTCCAGCGGGGCGTACCCGAACTTCTCGAACACGCGGCGAATGACGCCGAAAATATAGGTGCGGCGGGCTACTACGGCCGGGCCAAAGTCGCGGGTACCGCGCGGAATGCTGGGCTTTTGGGCGCTCATCAAACTGGAGAGGAAAGCAGGAAATGTGGCCGCGAAGGTACAGGGAAACCGCGGGCAAACCTGCTGCCAGGGCGCGCTCAGTCGTAGTCAGGAGTGCAGGGCAGGTCGAAATACTGGTTGCCCGACTGCCGCTTGATTTCGTGCATGGCGTCGAACAGCGTGGGCACCAGCAGGGGCTGGCTGGTGGCGTCGAGGTAGAGAAAATGATGCTGGGCTGGCTCGGGCACGTGGCACAAAATCAGCCGGCGCCCTTGGGCATGCAACACAAAGGCATACGCCAGCACCAGCTCAATTACCTCCTCAGATAAGCTGTTGACCAAGCTGAAATCCAGCAGAATGGCCGGCTTGTCGCTGCGGCTGGCCCGGTGCAGGGCGCGCGTCAGCTTTATCTCCTCCGCAGAGGGGCCGTTGGACGACAGAATCAGCAGAAAGCCATTGGGCAGAACTTCGCGGTACACGTCTAACATAAGCGAAGCGGCTAAGGGTGGGACAGGAACAGGTCGTGGCAAAAGAGAAGGGTACGTATCGAAAACGTAACGCCATTCTCGATAAGCGCCGCCGTAGCACAAAGTGTGCTAAACCTGCGGGCGAGGCAACTGCAAGCTACCGGGCGGCGCGGCGGGCGTGGTGCAGCACCGGCGCTGCCAGCGGCGACTTCAGCGGGGCCCGCACCCCGGCCCGGCGCAGGGCCTGGGCGGTCCAGTCGTTGCAGGTGCGCAGCAGGTGGTAGCGCCCCTGGGCCCGGAAAAAGAAGTCTTCGGGGCTGTAGCCGGTTGGCTGACGCAGCGCATAACGCCCCAGGCTGTCGGGGGCGGCAAAGGACCGGCGCACAAACCCGACGAGGCGGCGGTACTGCTCCGGGGCCACGCGCAGGGGCACGACATGCTCACCGGAGTCGGGCGCGGCGCGGTAAAAATCGACGTGCATGAGGGTGCGGGAAGGCCAGGCCGCTCCCAAAATGGGGCCCGGTCCGGGAAATTTCCCATTCATAGAACCCAGGTAAAACTTCTCGTTGCCCCAGCCGAAAGCCACGTAGCGGTAGCCGGCAAACCGGGCGGCCAGCGCAGGCTGGCCCAGCTCCCGCAGCCAGTCGTGGCCGGTGCGGGCCTCGCGCACGGGCAGCACCACATCGGTATGAAAGCCGTTGGAGACGAGGTAGATGGGAATGCCGCCGGGCACCGACCTAAACTGCCGGTGGGTAGGCACCAGCGCCCCGGTCATCAGCAGTAAAATAAGCGCAACAACTACCTGCATACTCGGCCGGCCTGGCACCGGAGCCGCGAAGATACGGCCTGGAGCTCAGCGCGGATGGCTGGCCTGGCAATTGCTGCATAGGGAAAAGCGCCCCGGCCAAGTGACCGGGGCGCTTTTACGGAGTCTTACTGAGTTGCAAACCTACACTGCAGCTTAGAGCTAGTTCTCCTGGGTGTATCTCACTGAACTTGAAGAGTGAAGCTTAGGTCCTGCCCGTCGAGGCGGGTCTTAACCAGGTAGGTACCCGGAGCCAGCGTGCCAGGCAGTTTAAAGTCGGTCTTGCCGGCGTGCACAGGCACGCTCAGTGAGCTTACCAGCTCGCCCTGAAGGTTGTGCACGTATACCTGCGCCGTTTGCGGCGTCTTGGCCGTCACTGCCAGCGTGCCCTTGCCAAAGCTAGGGTTGGGGTACACCGACAGGCTGGCCGCTTCCCCGTCAGCGGCCAGGGCCGGCGTTCTGGCGGCCGTGGCGCTGGTGCGGGCCGCGGGGTTTTGCAGCAGCTCGAGCTTCCACTGCTGGTTGCGGCTGCCCTTGTACTCCCACTGTCCTACCCGGTCGCCGTCGGCGAGCCTGTCTTCGCCCCCGAGCACGTCCAGCACCTTGTCCGTACCCTTGTGGCGAAGCTTGACGTAGCCATCAGTGGTGGGCTCGATGAACCAGCGCTGGGCATCGCCGCCGTTGGCTGTGTACTGCCACACCAAGGCTCCGTTGTCGGCCGAGTTACCCTGCACGTCCAGGCACATGCTCGTGCCCTCGTGGGTGAGCGTATAGGCCCCGTCGCTCTGCAGCTGCAGCACCCAGCGCTGGGCTCCGTCGCCGTTAACCGTGTGCTGCCACACCGTGGCTTGGCTCTCGGCCGAATTGTAGGCCACGTCCAGGGCCTTGTTCGAGTGCCGCGCCAGCAAACGATACACCCCGCCCGAGACAATTCCGCCCGCCGAAACCGGGGCCGAAACCAGGGCGCTGCCCGGAATTACTTGCTTGCTTAGGCCGCCGCCTGCATAGCTTACGCTGAGCACTTGCCCGCCGTAGGCCTCGAAGAACGTGACGGTGATGGCGTGCAAGCCGGCCTTGAGGCCAATTGTGCCGCTACGTTCCTGCGTCCCGTGCCTACCATCGTTGTCCACGACCAACTGCGAGCCGATGTAGAGGCGCGACCCGTCGTCCGACGACGTATAAAAGGTATAGGTGCCGTCGGCCGGAACGCGCACGTAGCCCGTGTAACGGAAGGCGAAATCGTCGTTGCGCTTGCGCGGGGCCAGGTCAAAGGTCGAAACCGTGCCGCTGGCAGCGGGGGTAAGGGTGGCGAAGTCGGGCAGCTTGGTCATCCCCGTCAACTCGTAGTACTGGTACGAGAGGCCTGCCACCGTGCTGGCCGGACTATCGGCCGGGCGTAGGTTGGTCGGCGGTGGCGGCGGGGCGGCGGAGCTGGACACCGCTGGGGGTGGAGCGGGCAAGGTAGCTGCCGTTGCGGTGCCCGAGGCTACCAGCCCCGTGACGGCGCCCGGACCAATTACGCTGGTGGTAGCAGTACCCGAGCCGTACCATTCGTAGGTGACGTTGGTAAACGCCATGGTAGTACCAGCCCCGGCATTCCAGACACCCACGCGGTTGTTGACGCGCAGCGTAATTCCGCTGATAGTGCCGCTGTAGAGGCCGTTGTTCTGAGGGTCGTCGGCGCTAGGATATTCCTCGGCGTAAGCGAAAAGCTGATTGTTTTCCCCGGCTCCGCGCGCGTAAATTCCTCCGCTCACGCTGTAGCGCCCCCCGTTGGGAAGGTCTAAGCACCGGCTGGCGTAGTTGGCGTTGTAGCCCCCGCTAATGGTTGTGTTCCACGCCCTTGACTTGGTGTTGTTGCCGTAGGGGTTGCCGTAGAAGTTGTTGTCGATGCCGGTCAGCGACTTAATCCGGTTCACGTAGATGTCGTGGGAGCCACCGTCGCGAGCCTGGCCATTGGACACTTCCCGGCCGAAGTCGCAGTGGTCGATGGTCAGGTCCAGGTTGAAGTCGTTGGTTTCCGTGAATACGCCCGTTACGCAGTTGTCAAACGAGCAGTAACTCACGCGCCCGGTGCCCGTGGTGAACTTCTCGAAGCGGATGCCAGCCTGGTTGCCAGCCCCGCGGCCCCGGGCCGCTAAACCGGCTTCTCCGCCCAGGCCCACGTTGCGGAAACGAATGCCAATAATTGCAGTTCCTGGGCTGTTGATGACCAGAATCATGGCTTTGCGGTCTTCCAGGTTATCCTGGCTGCCGCCGTCGAAGATGACGCCACCAGCCCGGCCGGAATTGCTGGTAATGGTTACGTTCGTAAGGTTTTGGATGCGGCACACGTCGGTGTAGGTGCCGTCGTCAATCTTGACTGTGGTACCGGAAACTACGGCCCCGGCCAGCACCGCCGAACGCAAGGTGGGGTACGTACGGGATGGACCCACGTTGATGGTTTGCGCCAGTGCAACCAGTGGCCCCAGCCACAGTAGCCAGGCCGCCAACCAGGTCAGACCTTGGGAACGAGAGAAATAAGCATGTTTCATAGAAGGTGGGGTTTGGTGGAAAAGGGTGACGAAAAGAGAAGAACAGTCTAGACCCAACTCAATTCCCAGGCAGCAAGCCGAAGCTGAGTGCTACAGATATGTAAGTATACAAGGGGTATTGCACTAAATTTAGTTGGATAAGTAATATAATTCTGTCGTTTTCCCTCTGCAAGACAGCGGCAAAAACTTTGGCCCACACTGTTTGCGGGCCCACGGCTGGAAACGGGTGCAGGTGGTAGGCCCATTGCCTTACTCGGCAGGCAGGTCCTGCCAGTGGCCCCGGCGCGGGCCAGCTACAGCACCGCCCCAACGAACTGACGGTTGGCGCGCCCTGCCCACGCCTTATACCTGGTATACCTGGCTGCCCGATAGTAGTGGGAGCATAATGCGCGTCCATTGCGCAATAGTCGGCAGGTAATTCATGCCGAAGGTATTTCCTACCGTTATGCCTCCTAGCCAACCACCCCCACGCCTCCTTAGAAAGGAGAGGTGGGGGTGGCAGCAACTTAGATTTGCAAGAGCGGTGTAACAGTCTGACAAGCAGAAAGCTGACGAAAGAATAAGAAGCTGTTGGCGTTAGCTAACCAGTTGGTCAACCCGCTGTAGCAATGCAAACCACAGGTCGGCGTCGCTACAGGGTCCGGACGCTACAAAAACTAACGCCAACAGCTTCTTATTCTTAGCCGCCGAACCCACCTCCGCCGCCTTTGGGGCCACCATCGATGCGGCCAGCCTTGGCTTTGGCGGCCCCCACGTACCACGTGAAGCCCAGCCAGCCCACCCGCGTTTCAGGTTTGCGGTAGAAGCGGGCCGTCAGCTCGGGGGTATTTACTTCCGACTGGCGCACCTGGGTGTTGAATACGTCGGACACGCGCAGGGTGAGGGCGGCGCGGTTCTGGAGTAGGCGCTGGCGCAGGGCCACGTCGAGGCCGCCGGTGGGCAGGCGCCGCCCCTGGGCCGTGAGCACCGCCGATTCCACGGTGCCCGTCAGCTGCACGTCGAGCTGGGGCGTGGGCGTGAAGTTCTGGCTGAGGCGGGCGTCGGCGGCCCAGGCCCGGCGGGCGTTGTCCTGGCCGGCGTTGGTTTGAATCTGGGAGCGGTACACCGAGCCGCTGGCCTGCACGCGCCACCATTTCGTGAGTGGCTGGCTCCAGGTCAGCTCCAGGCCCGCGTTGGTGGTGCTCCCAAAGTTGCGGTAGGTTTCAACCAGTACCAGGCCCGCCTCGGGGTTCAGGCGCGTGGCCACCGAGTCCACGTTGCGCAGGCGCTGGATGGCCCCGTTGGTGAAGCGCCCGAACAGCGTAGTGGTGATTTCGGCCCCGCCCGGCAAGCTCAGCTGGTGGCCCAGCTCCAGGTTGTGGCTGAACTCGGCGCGCAGGGCCGGGTTGCCGAGGCGGTAGAAGCGCGGGTCCTGGTAGATTGGTACGGCCAGCTGCTGCATAAAATTGGGGCGGTTGAGGCGGCGGGCGTAGCTCAGCTGGAGGCGCTGGGGCTTTTCTCCCCCGCGGGCCGAGTCGGCCCGGCCGAAGCTGCGGGCCAGGCTGGCCGTCGGAAACACGCCCAGGTAGCCCAGCTCAAACCGGCCCTGGCCCCCGTTTACGGCCCCGCGGGTGCTGGTGTACTCGGTGCGCAGACCGCCTTCGGCCTGCCAGCCGCCTTCCCAGCTGCGCTGCACGGTGGCGTAGGCCGCCGGCACCAGCTCCCGGAAATTGTACGCCAGGGAGCGGGCCGGGTCGCGGCGGTACTCGCCGGGGGCATCGGGCACCTGGGTTAGCAGGTCGGCTACGCCGCGGCTGCCCTGGCGCTGCACGCGCAGGCCGGTTTCCAGCTTGCCCTTGCCGGCCGCCAGTGGGTGCGTGTAGTCTACCTGGCCCATGTACAGGTTAAAATTCACGTCCATGCGCTGCCGCCAGCCCAGCAGGGGGCCGCCGCCCATGGTTTGGGTTACGGGCACATCGGCCCCAATCAGCACGGCCACGCCCGTAGCCGTCAGCTCCCGGCCGGGGTGGGCGGCCCAGGTGCGGCGGTAGCTGGCCGAGTTTTCCAGCACCCGCACGTCCACATCCAGCTGCTGGGTGCCGCGCTGGGAGGTGGGCGCTGCGCCGGGCCGCTGCGTGCTGAGCAGCTGAGTGGCGCGGTCGGTTTCGCCTTGCAGGGTAGGGGCCACGCTCAGGCTCAGGCTCTGCTCTTTCGTGAGTTCATACTCCAGGCCCAGGCGCAGGGAATGGGAGAAGTTGCGCTCCACGCCCGTGCCTTCCTGGCGCGTCGTTACGGGGCCGGCCGGGCCCAGGGCCGTCTGACTGGTGGTGGCGCGGTTGCGGTATTCCTCGTCCTGACGGTCGTAGCTCAGGCTCCAGTTGGCCGGGCCGTGGTGGCGGTTCAGGCTCAGGCTGGCGTTGTACTTGTCGCCGGTGCCGCCCAGCAGGCTGGCCTGGCCATTTACGCCGTCCTTGGTCTGCTTTTTCAGGATAATATTAATGACGCCCGTGCCCTGGGCGTCGTACTTGGCCGAAGGGTTGGTAATCACTTCTACCCGCGCAATGCGGGAGGCCGGAATCTGGTCGAGGCGCAGGCCGGGGCTGCCGTTGGTGCCGCCCGAAGGCTTGCCGTCAATCAGGATGGTGAGGTTGGAGGAGCCGCGCAAACTCACGGCGCCGTTGGCGTCTACGGCCACCGAGGGCACGTTGCGGAGCACGTCGGTAGCCATGCCGCCCACGCTGGCCAGGTCCTTTTCCACGTTGATGATGCGCTTGCCCGGCTCGTTCTGCACAGTGGCCCGCTCGCCGGTCACCGTCACGCCTCGCAGCTGGGTGGCCGTGGGCGCCGCTTTCAAGGTGCCCAGGGCCAGGTCGGGGGCCGTGGTGGTCAGCGTGACGGAGCGGCGCAGGCCCTGGTAGCCTACCGCCGTAGCCTTCAGCACGTACGTGCCCAGGCTCAGCTTTTCCAGGGCAAACGTGCCATTTTCGGCGGTTTCGGCCCCGGCCACAAAGCTGGAGTCCTGGGCCCGCAGCAGCACCACGTTGGCGAAGGGCAGGGGCTGACTGGTGCTCTGGTCGAGCAGGGTGCCGCTCAGGCGGGCAGGGGGTTGTTGCTGGGCCGCGGCCGCCAGCGGAAAGAGCATAGCGAGGAACCCCAGGCCCCGCAGGGCCCGGCTGGCGAGTAAGAAAGTTGCCATCGGAGAAAGAGGGAAAGTGGAAGATTCAGGCAGCACGAAGCCGGTACCGGTGGCCGCGGTTCCACCGGCTGCTCGTGGCAGGAAATCATCGGCAGGTAGCTGACTGCCGGAGGCAGCCGCGCCCACCCCGCGCCGCCGTGGCCCCGCAACGGTAGTTGCGCCGGGCCCGGTTGCCCCGCGCCCAACTGGCGGCGGGAAGGGTGGTGGGCTCCGGCCGGGGTCCCGCAGCAGCGCAGGACGGCGGCCGAAGCCGGAGTTCAACCAATCACTGAGACAAATGTAGGAAAAGGTACTATGTAACGCAAGGTACCTTTGAAAAATTTATGATAAATCTTTTCAGCTTTAGGACAAAGACGCGGAAAGGGCTATGCATTCGGCTCGAAACGGGTAGATGGATGATACCCGCTATCCGTTGCCTGGGCCCAACGCAACAGAAGATGCTTCGGGAGAAATTTTTTGAGACGGGGCTTGACTGCACCAGCTTCTTACCGGCCCACGTTGCGGAGCAGGTAAACCTGAGAGTTAGCCAACCAGTCGGTCGGCGTAGCCAAGGGGCGCTACAATGGCTAGACGCTGCAACAGTTACTGCAAACCTCTTCTGACAGGAGCAGGCCAAACAAGTAAGGGTGTTCCCAGGCCAGGTGTCAGCCAGCAGTAACGTCCAATTCGGGTACGCTTCCATACCACCTTTTCCAGGCTCAAGCCTAGTACTTGTGGAGCACTTGGCAGGTAAGCGTAGCTCAGCCGCTCACTTGTTCTTCGTGCACCCAGGTAGCTTCGAGGGGAAGTTTAAGAGGTGCTATACGAAAAATTATAATTAAATATGGTAAAGTTTATCTTCCCAAAAGTTGCCTTGGCCCGAATTATGCTTTTGTGGAGTAACCAGCTTCTACCAAAGAAATTATCTGCTTGGAAGCTGGTTTGTACGGTTTTCATTGCATTTTTGAATTCCGGGTTTAGCTGGTGGTGCTGGTGCTCTGTGAGAAGAATAGGGTGGAGGTCTGCTGGGTAAGACATGGAATATTTCAATTCGCTGATGCCGCTTGCCTTCGGGTAGGTGCGGGGGTGCATCCATCGGCCTCCTACGCATCTGGCTTCAGGCTCCACTCCGTTTGCGCCCTTTTCCTTTCGCTTCGCCTTTCACTCTTTCTCCCTCACTTTTCTTTCTCCTGTTGTGTCTTTTGAAGTAGTAGAAGCAGGGTCCCGCTCCCTGATGACCGCCGACGCAGCCGCCCCCACCGACTGCTCCTCTACCGCCTCCACGGCCACCAACTCAGCTTTTCACCTGGCGCCGGAAGTAGCTGCCGCACCACTGACGAGCTACGCCAACATCGTGCTGCCGGGCGACTTCCCCGACCCCACCATTGCCAAAATCGGGGATACGTACTGGGCCAGCGCCACCTCGGCCGAATGGGGCGCGGTGTTTCCCTTGTTTAAGTCCGACAACCTGGTGGATTGGGAGCTGGTCAGCCACGTCTTTCCCACCGATGCTTCCTTGCCGGGCTGGGCGGGGGCCAACTTCTGGGCGCCGGAAATCTTCCACGAAGAAGGCGGCAAAACCTACGTGTACTACACGGCTCGCAAAAAAGACGGCCCCCTGTGCGTGGGCGTAGCCTCGGCCGACCGGCCCGAAGGCCCCTACACCGACCACGGCCCGCTGGTGGGCCAGCGCTACGGCTCCATCGACGGCTTCCCGATGCGCGACGAGCACGGGGTGCTGTACCTGGTGTGGAAGGAAGACGGCAACGCCTACAAGAAGCCCACGCCCATCTGGGCCCAGCGCCTGGATGAGCAGAAGATGAAGCTGGTGGGCAAGAAAGTAGAGCTGTTTCGCAACACGGAGAAGTGGGAGGGCTGCCTGGTGGAAGGGTCGGCCATCGTGCGCCATGGCGGCTACTTTTATATGTTTTACGCCGGCAATGGCTGCTGCGGCAAGTGCTGCACCTACGCCACCGGCGTGGCCCGCGCCCAGAGCCTGCTCGGCCCCTGGGAGAAGTGCCCCCAAAACCCCATTCTCAAGAAAAACGCCACCTGGAAATGCCCCGGCCACGGCACCGTGGCCGAGTACCAGGGCCGCTGGTTTCTGCTCCACCACGCCTACTACACCGACAGCCACGAGTTTGTAGGCCGCCAGGGCATCCTGAGCGAGTTTACCTGGAACGAGGAAGGCTGGCCCGAGTTTGAAGGCAACAGCCCCCAGGCCGCGCCCCTGCGCGACGTGAGCGTACTGAATGTGGACGACCAGTTCGGCGGGCCCGGCCTGGCCGGCACCTGGCAGTGGCCGGTGGGCCAGCAGCCCGAGGCCGGCGTGAGCGACGGACAGCTGCTGCTCACGGCCAGCCCCACCGGCGTGCTGGGCGCCCTGGTAGCCCAGCGCACGTTCACGGCCACCTACAAGGCCACCGCCGCCCTGCACTACCCCTCCCTGGCCCCGGACACCTTTGGCGGCTTGGCCGTAGTGGGCGACCCAGCCAACGCCCTGGCCCTGGTGGCCGGCAATGGCTCCTTGCAAGTATGGCACGTGCGAGCCGGCCAGTACCAGTGTTTGGCCCGAATAAACTTGTCTGCTTGCCGCACCCTCAACCTGCGCCTGGAAGCCTGGGGAGGCCAGCGTTTCCGCTTCACCTACAATGCCGACGGTGGCGCCTGGCAACCGGTCATCCTCAACAGCTTCGCCCTCG
This sequence comes from Hymenobacter sp. YIM 151500-1, assembly GCF_025979885.1. Classification (NCBI taxonomy): domain Bacteria; kingdom Pseudomonadati; phylum Bacteroidota; class Cytophagia; order Cytophagales; family Hymenobacteraceae; genus Hymenobacter; species Hymenobacter weizhouensis. The sequence continues at coordinate 1,559,846 of NZ_CP110139.1, read as the reverse complement.
ATGGCACCTACTTGCCACCCTGGGACCGGGGCATCCGGGTGGGGCTGCTGGCCAAAGGCGCTGCCAGCACGGTGGCTTTCAACAACTTCGCCATTCGCAACCAGCGCTAAGCCGTTTGCTTCCTGCTGGAAGCCCTCTTAACTCCATAGCAAGCTCCTGGCCCGTTCGTTGGGTCAGGGGCTTTTTCATGTGTGCTCGGGAGGCTGGGTGAGGTGGTTGGCTGGTCGGAAGCTTTTGGCGGACGAGGTGTTTGACGGTAAGGCGCCAGCTCGTGCGGCTCCACGCCGTTCAGGTGCTGCAAAAAGCACTGCCATCAGCTAACCGCCCAGGCAGTGCAAAGCGCCGCGTAGCTTGGGCCCGAACCAGCGGGCGTAGCTGCTGTTTGAACAGAAAGAAGTAGGTTTGAGTCTTACGGGGCGCGCACTGTTGCCCGCTCCCTGATGCCAGAACTCCTGCTGAAGTGGCCCCGCGCACGAGGCCCTGCGCTGCTGCCACTGTCTGACTTTACGCTCACGGCCGTATGAAACCGGACTCCGCCATTCCGCTGTATTCATTTCAGCAGGCTCAGCCCGCGGCCCCGCCCACGGCGCCGCTTATCGAAGTGCTGTCAGTAGCGGAGATGTTGCAGGGCGAGGGCATAGCCACTTTTCCGCACCGGCACCGCTTCTACGAGCTGGTATGGTTTCGGGCGGGCGCCGGGCGTCACACGGTCGATTTCCGGGACTACCCGGTGGCGCCGGGCACCCTGTTTTGCCTGGCGCCGGGCCAGGTTCACCACTTCGGGGGAGAGGTAGAGCCGGAAGGAGTGCTGGTTATGTTCACGGATGACTTTCTGGCCAATGCCCCTGACGGCATCAGCTCGCTGACTTGCCTGCGGTTGTTTGATACCGTGCAGTCCGACTACCAGCCGCTGCGCGTGCCGCCATCCGAAGCCGCCGCCCTCGATGCCCTGCTGGGGCAGCTGGCCGCCGAGTTTGCCCGGCCCCCCGACTTTGCCACGGCCGAAGTGCTCCGCAGCTACCTGCGGTTGTTTTTGGCCGGCGCCGAGCGGCTGCGGCGCCAGCAGCCTGGCCTGGTACTGAACTCCATGGACCCCGCCCACGCTACCTTTTTGCGCTTTCGCCAGCTGCTCGACGCCGAGTTCAGCCGCCTGCACGGCGTGGCCGACTACGCCGCGCGCCTTTCCCTCACGCCCCGCCGGCTTACCGCCGCCACGCAGGCCGTGGTGGGCCAGTCGGCCGGCGTCCTCATCGACGAGCGGCGGGCGCTGGAAGCCAAGCGCCTGCTGACGCACAGTGCGTTGTCGGCCAAGGAAGTAGCGTTTGCCCTGGGCTTTGAGGACCCCTCTTACTTCCACAAGTTTTTCAAGAAAGTAACGGGCTATACAGCCCAGGCCTTCCGGCGGGAATTGGGCGAAAAGTACCTTTAAAAGGACGTTCTCGCCATTTCGAGGCTCCTGTGTGCATCGGACTTTTACGACGGTCAAGTTCACTTCCACTTGCCGACTGTCGTTATGAAAAACAGCAAGATGCTGGTAGGGCAACCACCCCGCGCCGGTATACATCCTTCATCCTTTCCTAGAGCCTCTCCAGTGGTAGGGCAGTAGCCTGGTGCACTGCCTGGCTCATCGTGCCAGGTCGTGAGCAACCTGCTAAGGGCCTTGCCCACAAAACCAGCCTGCTCTTGCCCGCAGAAGCCTCCGGGAGCTAGCCCGGCTTTGGTGGTACGCCAGCGTAGCGGCAGGTAGAACTCTGCAAGACCCGCGCACGCTGCTGGTGGCAGTGGGTGCGCAAAGCACCGTGTTCCGGCCGAACTCGCCCGGCGGCTTTGCCACGGCCAGGTGCCGGGCGCTTTTGCCACCTCACTTCCCTCTCGCAGCAGGATGGTTCGCGCCGCTCAGCCGCCGAGAAAAACGCGTTTTCCCAACTGCTTAAAGAAAGCAAACAGCCATGAAAGCAATAAAAACAGTCCGTAACTTGATGATAGCGCTGGGCTTGGCGTACAGCTCCGCAACGCTCGCCCAGTCAGCAGAGCCCTCCTCCACGCAGCAATCTGCGCTACGACAGCCCGCTGCGCGAGCAGTTAGCGCAGTTATAGCCGAGGTTTCTGGTACCGCACCCTCGGCATCTGGTGTAAGCGCGTTTAAGGCACCAGCATTTATTATTATCTCCGTAAACACGGAGGATAACACCCGCGGCAGGCAAGCTCAGAAGGTGGAATTTTTTAGCAACGGCACCAAAGTAGGCGAGCAGACTCGTTTCAGAAATATAAACGACACGTTTTCCTTCAGTTGGCTAAGCACTGCCGCTGGCACCTATCAGCTCACGGCCAGGTTTACGGCTTCCAACGGCGCCGTGGTTGTTACGGCACCGGTGGCCGTCACGGTAAATGCTTCTGCTCCGGCCGGCCCGTCCGTGGCGACCTTCTACGAAGACTGTGAGTACGGCGGCAAGGGTGTAGCCCTGGCACCGGGAAACTATGACCGGGCTGCCCTTGCTGCCCTGGGCATCGACGCTGCTATTTCGTCTTTTAGAGCTACTAGCGACTATAAAGTAGAGCTGTATGGGGCGGACAACTTTGGCGGTACCGGCCTGGCACTGGCCGGCGACCAGGCTTGCCTGGTTGGCGTTTCGCCTGGCACTGCTCCTAACAACAACGGCCAGGGCCCTACGTGGAACGATGCCGTCCGCTCGCTGCGGATCGTGCCGGCCTCGGTTCCTTCGTTCACGCCTGTTGCCAGCATCATCAGTCCCGGCTATAATGCGTCGTTTACGGCCCCAGCTACTATCAATTTCACCGTGCTGGCTGGATTAGGCGGACTGATCGTCAATAAGATAGAGTTCTACAACGGCACCTCGCTGCTGTCAACGCTGGGCGACGACAGGAGTGCCCTCACGTTTGGTACCGCGGCTCAGTTCACGTACAACTGGACAAACGTACCGGCCGGCACGTACGTGCTGACTGCAAAAGTGTATGCGGGAAGCAATACCACTGTTTCGGCGCCCGTGACCGTTCACGTAACCGGAGCCGGCAATGCTGACCTCGTGTCCCAAGCTAGCAAGGCCGCTGCCCCGGCCGGACCACTTGTGGCGACCTTCTACGAAGACTGCAATTACGACGGCAAGGGTGTGGCCCTGGCACCGGGAAACTATGATCAGGCTCAACTCGCCGCCTTGGGAATCGGGACCAACATTTCTTCTTTCAAGGTGAACAGCGCCTATAAGGTCGAGCTATACGGGAATGGCAATTTTAGTAGTGAGTACCTAGGCCTGGCTGGAGACCAAGCTTGCCTGGTTGGGATTGACCCTAGCAATGCCCCCAACAACAGCGGCTTGCCCTGGGGTGAAAGAACGTGGAACGATGCCGTCCGCTCGCTGCGAATTGTGCCCGCTTCGGTTCCTTTCTTTACCCCTGTTATCGACATTCTAAGCCCCGGCCAGAATGCCGCTTTTACGGCCCCGGCTGCTATCAATATCGTCGTGCGTGCCGGCCTGGTTAGACAAATCGTCAACAAAATAGAGTTCTACAACGGCACAACGCTGCTCGGGACGCTTGGCGACGATAAGAGCGCCCTCACGTGGACGACTATCAGCCAGTTCACGTACAAGTGGACGGGCGTACCGGCTGGCACGCATGTGCTGACGGCCAAAGCCTATGTGGGCAGTAACTCCGCCGTTTCGGCGCCCGTGACCATCCACGTAACGGGGGCCGGCAACGCGGGGCTGGTGTCCCAAGCCAGCAAGCCGGCTACTGATGCAAAGCACCTGCTGGCTGTCGACCCAACACATAACACGCTAGACGTGATAACGGCTTCCCCAGCCAATATCACCTCGGTGACCTTGTATCGTTTTTCGGGTCGGTTAGCGAAAACGGTCAGTGGCATGAAGCAAGTACGTATCGACGACTTACCAGACGGCGTGTACTTTGTGGTTATTCAGGACAGCAACGGGGGTGTGCAGAAAGAAAAAGTGCTTATTCAGCGCTAGAAGACAATTTTTTCGCTTCCGGCTGACTGAAAGGACCTTGGGTACTTGTGCCCAAGGTCCTTTCGACCGGTCGGCTGCCTGCAAAACGGCCCGCTGCCGGTTTGCAGGTAGCGGGCCCACCGTTGTTCTGTTTTTCTCAGCATCCATCTTCCACCTTTTCACTTTTCTTTCTATGCGGTTCTCTTCTCTTCATGGCCTGCTCACGGGCGGGCTGCTGGCGCTGGCCACGGCCTGCCAGCACGACGGCACCCCGTTTCCGGGCGGCGGGCCCGCCAGCATTACCTTCCGCCAGACCGGCATTTACCCCGAGGGCGTGCAGTATGACGCCCTGCGCCGGCGCTACTTCGTCAGCTCGGTGACGCGCGGCGTCATCGGGCAAGTGCGCGACGATGGCTCCTACGCCCCGTTTGCCGACGACCCGCGGCTGATTTCCAGCATCGGGCTGCACCTCGACATTCTTCGCAACCGCCTGCTGGCCGCCGTGTCCGACCTGGGCGTGGGGGCGCGCACCACGCCGGCTACGGCCGGGCAGCTGGCGGCGCTGGCCAGCTTCGACGCCCGCACCGGCCAGCGCACCGGCTACCTGGATCTGGGGGCGCTGCGCCCCGGCCAGGACCACTTCGCCAACGACGTGGCCGTGGACTTGCAGGGCAACGCCTACGTGACCGACAGCTTTTCGCCCATCATCTACAAAGTGACCGTGCAGGGGCAGGCGTCGGTGTTTTACGAAAACAACAGCCTCGATGCGCCGGCCGGTGGCTTTGGCTTCAACGGCATCGTGTTTCACCCCGCCGGCTACCTGCTGGTCAACCACACGGCGCGGGGCGTGGTGTACAAGATTCCGCTGGGCGGCCCCGAAGCGCCCACGGCCACGCCCGTAGCCACGGCGCAGTCGCTGGTGGGCGCCGACGGCATGTTGCTGCAAGACCCCCGCACGCTGCTGGTAGTGTCGGGCGCGCAAAGCACGGTGTTTCGCCTCGCCTCAACCGACGGCTTTGCCACGGCCAGGGTGACGGGCACTTTTGCCACCGGCCCTACCTTCCCCACCACGCTTACCCGCCGCAGCCCCGATGCGTACGTGCTCTACGCCTACCTCGGCGACCTGTTTAGCGGGCAGCCGCCCCGCGCCGAGTTCAGCATCAATAAAGTCAGGTTTGAGAGCGTGAGCACGAAGTAGGCCGGCCTTTCGCAGCCGCTACTCCTCAGTAAAACCCCGGGCCGTATGGTCCGGGGTTTTTTTATGCCGGAACGTCTGCGCTGGGGAGCAGTACCCTGCGCCACCCCAGGCACGGGGGCGCACAACCGGCGAAAAGTACCTTGAAAAGGGCGTTTTTACCATTTCGGCGCCACCCCTGGCGCCGCACCTTTGTGGCAGTCATTCACACTTCAACTCCCTGACTGCCATGAAAAAAGTTTTGTTGCTGCTCACGGCCGCCTTGCTCACGGCGGCGGCTTCGGGGCAAGCTGCCACTCCGCGGGTGTACACCTACACGGCTTCGCCGGCCGGCTTCCTGGTCAATTCCTACATCATCGAAGCCGACCAGGGCGTGGTCGTCATCGACGCGCAGTTTCTCCGGTCGGAAGCCCGCAAGGTGAAGGCGCTGGTGGACCAGACCCGCAAGCCGCTGCTGGCCGTCATCATCACCCACCCGCACGTGGACCACTACAACGGGGTGGCCGAGCTAACCGGCGGTGATGCCCGCATTCCGGTGTACGCCACCGCGGCCACCGTGGAAGGCATGCGCGCCACCGAAGCCGGCAAGCGTCAGTATTTCAAAACCATCTACGGCGCCGACTACCCCGACCAGACTACCTTCCCGAACCGGGTGGTGAAGAGCGGGCAGGCCCTGAAGCTGGGCGGGCTCACGTTTGTGGTGCGCAGCCTGGGTGCCGCCGAGGCCAGCGACAACAGCGTGGTGCACGTGCCCGAGCTGAAGGCCTTGTTTGCCGGCGACCTGCTCTACCACAACACGCACGCCTGGCTGATGGACGGGCACACCACCGAGTGGGTAAGCCAGCTGGCGGCCGTGAAAAAGGCGTACCCCGCCGCCGAAACCGTGTACGCCGGCCACGGGGGCGCCACCACCCTGGCGGCTCTCGACCAGCAGGCCGACTACATCCGGTTTGTGCAAACCACCGTGCACGGGGCTGCTGCCGCTGGCACTCCGCTCAGCGCCGCGGCCAAAGCCCGCGTGAAAACCCAGGTGCAGCAGCGCTACCCCAGCTACGGCCTCGACCTGCTCATTGATATGAACACCGACGTTCTGGCCAAAGAGACGCAGAAATAGCAGCGCCCCAGCTTCTTATCATTCTCACTCATTCCTTCTGAAGTATATGTTGTCTTCACCGCGAAAAAACCGCGCCCTGCTGGGCAGCTGGTGCCTGAGCCTGCTGCTGGCCTCTTCGTGCTCGAAAGATTCGACGCCGGAGCCGGCTGACAGAGAAGCCCTTCGGCAGAGCGCCATCGGGTTTTACCAAGCCCTGTACAGCTCCTCGGCCACGTCCGTGGACAGCTACGTGGCGGCCGGCTACACCGAGCACCAGGTCAGCGCCGACTTCACCCTGGCCGGGCTGCAAGCCTACGCCCGCCGCCGGGCCCAGGCCGGCCCGAGCCCGCGCCTAGTGGTTCACCGCAGCCTAGTGCAGGACAACCTGGTGGCGCTGCACATCGAAGAAAAAGTGGCCCCCGACAGCTCCGTGGCCCGTATGGCGCTGCTGCGCTTCGACGGCAGCGGCAAAATCGTGGACCATTGGGAGGCCATGCAGGGCCAGCCGCGGCGGCGGGCCAACCCAAACACCATGTTCGACGGAGCCGCCGTCAACCCGCAGTCCACGGCCGGCCCGCGCCACCGCGCCGCCCTGGTGGCGGCCGACCAGCGGGTGTTCAACCAGTACGACACCCTGCTGGTGCGCCAGACCCGCACGCCCGACTACATCCAGCACAACCCCGGCGCCCCCAACGGGCCAGGCGGGCTGATTTTCCTGCTTACCCTGCTCAAGAGCCAGGGCATCCGGACCACGGCCACCACCCATCAGCAGCTGGCGGAAGGGGATTTTATCCTGACGCTGAACAACTACCAGACCACGCCGGGCTTTCCCGGCTTCACCGATGTCCTGGCCTTCGACCTGACTCGGGTGACGGAAGCGGGCAAAGCCGCCGAGCACTGGGACGTAATCGAGGAGCTTCGGGGCGCCGATAAAAGCAAGGTGTTTTAACAAGTTTCAGTTCGGGTAGGGTGGTAGCGCGGGGTGCTGCCTAGCAGACGGGGCAGGCAATGAGCAGCACGATGTTGACCCGCTGTACACGGCGCACACGCTTCCGCACTGTCCCATCCAGCCCAGGCCCCTGCTTCTGCCATATGACTTCTGCCTTATTGGCTGCCCTGGCGCGCAGCCAGCCCAGCCCGGTGCTACCCATCGACCTGAGCGGCCCCGACGTGACGCGCCTTGATTTCAGCGCCCCTACTTCCCGGCTCGCCCAGGCCGACTTGCGCGACACAGCTGTTTTCGCCGCCGTGGTGGCCGGCATACTGCAGGAGCAAAACGCCCGCTTTGGCCTGGGCGGCTACCTGGAAGAACGAGCCGCTTTCCGGCCCGTGCCGGGCGGGCCAGCCCGCGTACTGCATTTGGGGGTGGATGTGTGGGTGCCGGCGGGTACGCCGGTGCTGGCCCCGCTGCCGGCCCGCGTGCACAGCCGGGCCGAAAACCCCGGCTTCGGCCCGACGGTGATTCTGGCGTACGAATTGGAGGGCATACCCTTCTTCAGCCTCTGCGGCCACCTGGCGCGCCGCGAGGCCCTGGCCCTGACGCCGGGCCAGCTGCTTCGTCAGGGCGAGGTCTTCGCCAAAGTGGGCGCGGCGCCCGAAAACGGTGACTGGCCCTCCCACCTGCACTTCCAGCTTATTGCCGACCTACAGGGGCGGGAAGGCAACTTTCCTGGGGTGGCCGCCTTGCCTGAACGTGACCAGTGGGCTGCCCTATGCCCAGACCCCAATCTGCTGCTGCGAAGCAGTAAGCTGAGCTGAGTAGCGGGCTGGTTTAGCCTTTGTCCCTCATTTTCTCCTGTAACTACAATACCACTGTACACTATGAAAGCAGTCCGCATTCACGCCTTTGGCGGCCCCGAAACCCTGCGCTACGAAGATGCCCCGCTCCCGGAACCTGCTGCCGGAGAGGTCCGCATTAGGGTGCGGGCGACGGGCCTCAACCCCGTCGACTGGAAAATTCGGGAAGGGTATCTGCATGAGCGAATCCCGCACCGACTGCCCCTCATCCTGGGCTGGGACGTAGCCGGCGACGTTGAGGCGCTGGGCCCCGGCGTAACGCAGGTTGCGGTGGGCGACGCCGTGTACGCCATGACCGACATCCGGCGCGACGGAGCTTACGCCGAGTACGTGGTAGTAGCGGCTGCGCTGGTGGCCCCGCTGCCGGCTTCGCTCAGCTATCAGACGGCCGCTACCGTGCCGCTGGTGGCCCAAACGGCCTGGCAGGCCCTCTACGAGATGGTATCGTTGCAGGCTGGCCAGCGCGTTCTTATTCATGGCGCCGCTGGCGGACTGGGGTCCATGGCGGTGCAGCTGGCCAAGCGCAAGGGGACGGCGGTGGTGGCTACCGCTGCGGCCAAAGATGTGGAGTACGTGCAGCAGCTGGGCGCAGAACAGGTCATTGATTATCAGTCGCAGGTGTTCGAGAAGCTGGCCGGAGACGTAGACGTGGTGCTTGATACGGTGGGAGGGCAGGTGCAGGAACGTTCCTGGCAGGTGCTACGCCCAGGCGGCACGCTGCTCTCGGCCGTGCAGCCCCCTTCTGCCGAAGCCGCCGCCACCGCCCGCGCCGAAGGCCTGATGATTCACGTGCAGCCAAGTGGCGAACGGCTTCGCTTGCTCAGCACCTTGCTTGATAAAGGCCAGCTCCACACCCGCATCGGGCAAGTGTTTCCGCTGCACGAGGCGGCACAAGCCCACGAGCAGCTGCAACACGGCAAAGCAGCCCGCGGCAAAGTGGTGTTGCAGGTAGCCTGACCTGGTTGCTGCCTGGCCGCTTGGCGTATCCGGCGCAAGCAGCGCCGCCTGCTGCGGGCAGTTGCTCACATCCTAAAAAGCCCCCCGACCTGTTGAAGGCCGGGGGGCTTTTGCGTGTGCCAGCCTGTGCAAACAGCAAGCCTTTCATTTTCGAACACCTTGTCCGATAGTGGACACCTTCCTTCGGCCGGCTGGTGGTTATGTTTTAAATAATAATCTGAAAACTAGCAGTTTATAAAAACGGCACGGCGGTTGGCTGAACGTACAGGAACCCATCTACTTTCTGTACGAAAATGGACAGAGTAATTTCTACCGCCACCCAGCAGCGCCGCCGGCTTCGCCGCTGGCTGGGGGCGGGCAGCGGGCTGCTGCTGCTGGTAGCGGGCCTGCTGGCCTTCCGCGGCATACTCCAGCCGAGCCTGGAGCGCAGCCGCATCCTGACGGCCCCCGTCGAAACCGGTGACGTGGAGGCTTCCCTGACGGCGGCTGGGGTTATTATTCCGGCTCGGGAGGCCGTCATCACCAGCCCTATTCTGAGCACCATCCGGCGGGTGGCCGTGGCAGTGGGCAGCCCGGTGCAGCCGGGCCAGACCATTGTGGAGCTGGACCGGGAGCTGACTTCGTCGGCGCTGGCTAAGCTCCAGGATGAGCAGCAGCAGAACCGCAACAAGAACGACCAGCTTCGGCTCAGCCTCGAAAAAGCCCTGAACGATTTCCGCTCCCAGGAGCAGGTGCAGCAGGTGAAGGTGCGTAGCCTACAGTCGGCCCTGCGCGACGAGCAATACCTGCTGAAAATTGGGGGCGGTACTTCGGAAAGCGTACGGCAGGCCGAGCTAACCCTGAAAGTGGCTGAACTGGAGCTGCAGCGCCTGCGGGAGCAAATCAGCAACCAACGCGCCGCCAACGCCGCCGACGTGCGGGAGCTGGGCTTCACGATGCAGATTCAGGACCGCAGCATCCAGGAACTGGCGGCCAAGCTGGCGCAGGCCAATATCAGCAGCCAGCAGCCCGGCGTGCTGACGTGGGTGAGCGAGGACCTGGGCGCCACCGTGCAGGCCGGCGACATTCTGGCCCGGGTGGCCGACCTGAGCCGCTTCCGGGTGCGCGCCACCATTTCTGATGCCTACGCCGACGCGCTGCACCTGCAAGACTCCGTGGTAGTGCGCATCAACGGCACCGACCTGCGCGGCACCATCAGCACCATTAGTCCGGCCGTGGACAAAGGCGTGGTGACCTTTTACGCCACGCTAACCCAGGACCACCACCCGGCCCTGCGCGCCAACCTGCGCGCCGACGTGTTTGTGGTGACCAAGGCCCTGCACAACGTGACGCGGGTGAAGAACGGCCCTTTCTACCAGGGCGGCCAGGAGCAGGCGGTGTTTGTGGTGCAGGCTGGCAAGGCCACCCGCCGCACCGTGCAGTTTGGGAGCAGCAACCTCGACTACGTGCAGATAACCAGCGGCCTGCGGCCCGGCGAGGAGGTCATCATCTCCGACACCAAGGACTTCCTCGACACCCCCGAACTCACGCTGCAGGACTAATGGCTATGAAACGGACTGTACAAAGAATGGTAGAGGCGCAGATTCGCGTCTTCTCACCCGCGCCGCCCGCCCGCTACCGCCGAGGGTCAGCCGTTCGGCGAAAAGACGCGCCTACGCTCCTCTGCTGGATGGCTCTGCTGCTGTTCTCGTTGCTGGCTGCCCCGGCCGCCGCCCAGCAGCACCCCGCGGCGCTGACCTTGCCCGAAGTCATTGCGCTGGCCCTGGACCAGTCGGCGGTAGCGCGGCAGGCCCAAACCACCCGCGACCAAGGCTACTGGCAGTGGCGTACGTATCAGGCTACCTACCGGCCTCAGCTGGGCGTGCAAGGCACGCTGCCCGGCTTCAGCCGCGTCATTACGCCCGTGGTGCAGCCCGACGGCACCACCGACTTCCGGGCCGTGCGCATCAACAACTCCAACCTGGCCCTGACCCTGAGCCAGAACTTGGGCCTGACCGGCGGGCAGGTGGTGGTGGCCTCGGAGGTGCAACGCTTCGACGACTTTAATGGCCGCCTGCGGCGCTACAACAATCAGCCTCTGGCCCTGGGCCTGACCCAGCCGATTGGCCGCTTCAACGAGCTGCGCTGGAACCGCCGCCTGGAGCCGCTGCGCTACCAGGAAAGCCAGCGTCAGTACGTGGAGGAACGCGAAATCATCATGCAGCGCATTACGGAGCTGTATTTTGATGTAGTGCAGCAGCAGGTAAACGCCGAGGTGGCCGGCCAGAACGTGCAGGCCAACGAGGAGCTGCTGCGCATCGGGCAGGAGCGGTACCGCTTGGGCCGCCTCTCGCAGAGCGACTTGCTGCGGCTGGAGCTGAATCTGCTGACTGCCCGCCAGGCCGTGGCCCAGAGCCAGCTCGATGCCCAGGACGCGGCCCTGCGCCTGCAGCGCTACACCGGTCTGCGCCCCGCCGATGCCCCGCTGGCCGTGCCCGAGGCGGCGCCCGCCCCGCCGGTGCTGCCCGCCACCGCCCTCGACCAAGCCCGTCAGAACCGCGCTGCCGTGCTGGCCTTTCGGCGCCGCCTGCTGGAGGCGGAGCGCGAAGTGGCCCTGGCCCGCGGCACCACCGGCTTTCAGGCTACCCTGACGGCCAACCTGGGCTACGTAAACCAGGCCAGCAACCTCTGGGAAACCTACGCGGCCCTGCAAAATCAGCAGCAGGTGCGCCTGACCTTCGCGCTGCCGGTGGTGGACTGGGGCCGGCAAAAGTCCATCCTGAAAACCGCCGAGCTAACCCGCCGCCAGGTGCAGGCCGACGTGGCCCAGGAAGAAGCCGCGTTTGAAGCCGACGTGCAGGTGCAGGCGGCCCAGCTCGGCACCCTGGCCCGGCAGCTGGCCCTGGCCGCTCGCGCCGACACGCTGGCCCGCCGCCGCTACGACATTGCCCAGGCTACCTACAAAGTTGGCCGCATCAGCCTCACCGACCTCACCCTGGCCCTGGGCGAGAAAGACCAGGCCCGCCGCGCCTACATTCAGGCCTTGCGCGCCGCCTGGGTGGGCCACTACCGCCTGCGCGCCCTCACACTCTACGACTTCGAGCGGCAGCAGCCCCTGACGGAATAGGCGGTAGCGGTTCGCGCTACAGCCTTCGAGCAAACCATTTCCGAACACCCTGTCCGAAACCGGACACTATTTGGTGAAGTGGTTTTTAGGTTACTTGCTGTAAGTAGCTGACTTATAGAAAATTATACAACTGGCACGGCGCTTGGCTACCTTACTCAGCATACGGGGCTGCGCTGCCCACAACCGGACAACTCTTCTCACGCCACCTCTCATGGAAAACTTGTTTGCCCAAACCGCCGCCTCGCCCCACGCCTCGCCTGCGGCCCCAGTCGCTGCCGGCGCCCAGCCTGTTATTCAGCTGCGCGACATCGAAAAAGTGTACCAAACCAAGACCATCGAAACGGTGGCCCTGAACCGCGTCAACCTGACCATTCACCGGGGCGAGTTCGTGTCGGTGATGGGGCCGTCGGGGTGCGGCAAGTCCACGCTGCTCAGCATGATGGGCCTGCTCGACGAGCCCACCAGCGGCGTAATCGAGCTGGATGGCCGGCCGGTGCAGTCGTACTCCGACCGGGAGCTGGCCGCGTTGCGCAACCACAAAATCGGCTTCGTCTTCCAGAGCTACCACCTCATCAACGACCTCTCCGTGCTCGACAATGTGGAGCTGCCCCTGCTGTACCGGGCTGGCACTTCCGGGAAAGAGCGCCGCCAACGGGCTCTCACCGCCCTCGACAAAGTAGGCCTCGGAGCCCGCACCACGCACTTTCCCAGCCAGCTCAGCGGGGGCCAGCGCCAGCGCGTGGCCATTGCCCGCGCCCTGGCCGGCCAGCCCGAAATCATCCTGGCCGACGAGCCCACCGGCAACCTCGACTCGGTGATGGGCGAGGAAATCATGGACCTGCTGCTGGGCCTCAACCGCCAGGAAGGCACCACTATTGTCATGGTCACCCACGATGAGCAGCAGGCCCTGAAAACCCAGCGCGTCGTGCGCTTCTTCGACGGCAGCCAGGTGCAGTAACAGGGACTTAGGGTCTTGGGGGCTTAGATGACGCGCTGGCGCTCTTTTTCGATTAGTGCAGCCTTGCCTGAGCCTCCAAGTCCAAGCCCAAGCTTCTAGCCCTTGTTTCTCAAATCTAAGTCCCTAAGACCCCAAGTCCCTAAGCCCCTAGAATCTATGCTTCTTTCCTACCTCAAAATAGCCTGGAAGGTCTTGCTGCGGCGCAAGTTCTTCACCTTTATCAGCCTGTTCGGCATCTCCTTCACGCTGATGATATTGCTGGTGGTGTATGCCATGTACGACCATACCGTGGGGCCGCACACGCCCGAAAAGCGGGTAGACCGGTTGCTGTTTACCAGCACCATATCCATCTGGTCGCCAAATACAAGCAACATTTCCAGTCCTAGCTACTCATTTCTGGAACGCTATATCCGGCCGCTGCGCACCCCCGAAAAAGTATCTATCAGCACCGGCCGAGGCTCTGTGGTGACCTATGTGGGCAACACTAAGCTTAAACTCGATCAGAAATACACTGATGCGGAGTTCTGGCAAGTGCTGGACTTTGAATTTATCGAAGGCCGGCCGTATTCGCTAGCCGAGGTGGCGGCGGCGGCCCGGGTACTTGTCATCAACGAGAGCACGGCCCGCAATTGCTTCGGCACGGCGCGCGGGGTGCTAGGCCGCGCCTTCGTCACGGATGACAACATGCACTACCGTGTGGTGGGCGTGGTGCGCGACGTACCTGCCGCCCGCACCTACACTTACGCCGAGGTTTGGATGCCTATCACAACAAGCACCGAGGACATTCACAACGCGGAGTACATGGGGTCGTGCATGGCCATTATGCTGGCCCGCCGCCCCGAGGATGTGCCGGCCATTCAGCGTGAATTCGCCCAGGCCGTGGCCCGCGCGCCCTTGCCTACCAACGTATATAAATGGGTGAAGGAAGTACGCCTCTACGCCGGTACTCTGCTGGCCACCGTGGTGCGCGAAGAGCTGGACGAATATGGCCCTAACGACGGCGTGGCGCGGTTCCAGCAGCTGGGGGCGGGGTTGGCTCTGCTCTTTATGCTGCTGCCAGCCTTGAACCTGGTCAACATCAATATCAGCCGCATTCTTGACCGCAGCTCCGAGATTGGGGTGCGCAAAGCCTTTGGGGCCACGGGCGGGGCGCTTATTGGGCAGTTTCTGGTCGAGAATGTGTTTCTGACTTTGCTCGGCGGCCTGCTAGGACTGGCGCTGGCGGCAGGCGCCCTGCACTTACTGAATTTCAGTGGGCTGATTGCCTACACTCAGTTCGGTATCAACGGCCGCGTGTTTGGGGTGGCGCTGACGGCCATCCTTTTTTTCGGGCTGCTGTCGGGCGTGTACCCCGCGTATAAAATGTCGAGACTCAATCCTGTAAAAGCCCTGAAGGGCGACCAGAACGCCTTATGATACGCCACTTATTTACGCTGATCTGGAACCGTCGCCGGGCCAACATTCTGCTCATCACCGAGATTTTTCTGGCCTTCGTGGTCTTGTTTGTGGTGGGGAGCCTATTGGTGTATCACGCGCACAATTACCGCACCCCGTTGGGGTTCGGCTACACGCAGGTATGGCGCATCAACCTCGACCCTGGCGCCCTGCCCGAGGCTAGTCGTGTGCCCACGTTGCGGCAGGTGATGGCGCGGTTGCGGGCCATGCCGGAGGTAGTGGCTGTGGGCCGCGCCTCCGGTAACACGCCCTTTTCGGGTAGTACCAACGGCTCCGATGTGGGCGTAGGCAAGGAGGGCAATAACATCATGGGAAGCGTGAGTGGCCATTTGGTGGAAGAGGACCTGCGCGAGGTTCTGGAGCTGCCGCTGGTGGCAGGCCGCTGGTTTGATAAGCGCGACGATGCCGCTACGGTGCGGCCAGCCGTAATTTCGCGCGACCTGGGCGAGGCCCTGTTTCCGGGGCAGTCGGCACTGGGCAAAATCGTAGGCCGCAATGGTGAGGAATTGCGCGTGGTGGGCCTCATTGAGCGGTTTCGGGCCGATGGCGACCTAGAGGAGGCCCGGCCCGCCATTCTTATGCGGGTGAGTCCGCAGGATACAGTCTGGGGCGAAGCGCCGGTCATTTTGCTGCGGGTGCGGCCCAGGGCCGACGCCGCCTTGGAACGACAGATGAACCGCGAAATCCTGAACATTGCCAAAGGCTGGAGTGTGGGCATCACCACCCTGAGCGAGCAGCGCGCCGCCCAGCTCAAACGCACCCTCACACCCATTGTAGCACTGGTTATTGTCTGCCTGTTTCTGGTTGTCAACGTCGCGCTGGGCTTATTCGGCGTGCTTTGGCAAACTATTCAGCAGCGCCGAGCCGAAATAGGGGTGCGCCGGGCCATGGGTGCTACGGCTGGGGCTATTAGCTGGCAGATTGTGGGCGAAATTTTGGTGGTGGCTACGTTTGGGCTGGCGCTGGGGCTGCTGGTGGCGGCGCAGTTTCCGCTGCTGGGCGTGTTCAACGTGCAGGCCGGCGTGTACGGCACGGCCATGCTGCTGGCAGTAGGAATGATTTACCTGCTCACGGCCCTCTGCGCCTTGTACCCGAGCCGGCTGGCGGCCGGCATTCACCCCGCCGTGGCCCTGCGCGAGGAGTAGCCGGGCGAAAGGCTGGCGGTAGTGGACGACCGCCGCCCCGTTTTTCCTGCCAATTCATCTGGCTGCTCCAAGCCCTGCCCCTGACGCCGGAGGCGGCGTGCCGCACCCGCGGGCTGGCCTCACCATCGATGGTGAGGCAGGTCTGCGCGTGCAGCCCTGGCCCCTGATGTAAGTTAAATGGCATCTTTTCTCATGAAAATCAGCTATCCATCTGATATGGTTTGCGCGGGCAGGATGGCTTTTTACACGAAGCAAACTGCATCTTGCGGCCGGAAAGCGACCCTCCCGACTGCCCCGATGCCGCGGCGCGGGTGCTTGTAGTTCTACTTTATTTCACCCGTATCACCCGTAGCGCAACCCTTCTTTTTATGGTCCTGATAGTTGATGATGATGTGGCCATTCGCACCTCCCTGAGTTTGCTGCTTAAGCAGGCCGGCTACGCCACTACGGCCGTGGCCGGGCCTGGGGAAGCCTTGCGGGAGGTGCAGCAACATCGGCCGCAGCTGGTGCTCATGGACATGAATTTCTCCCTGGATACCAGCGGGCAGGACGGCCTGCGCCTGCTGGCCCAGGTGAAGCAGCTGGCCCCGCAGCTCCCCGTGCTTCTCATTACCGGCTGGGGCTCCATCACGCTGGCCGTGGAAGGCATGAAGGCCGGGGCCGCCGAGTTCGTCACCAAGCCCTGGAACAACGAGGCCCTGCTCCAAACTATCCGTACCATCCTGAGCCTGCCCGCGCCTGAAGCGGCGGCCGGTACCGGCCCCACCCGCCGCCAGCTCGACCGGCAGTACCGTTTCCAGCGCATCGTGGGGCAGGATGCGCGCCTGGTGCAGGTGCTGCGCAGCGTGGGCCAGGTGGCCGCCACCGATGCTTCGGTGCTCATTGAGGGTGAGTCGGGCACGGGCAAGGAGCTGATTGCCGAGGCCGTGCACGACAACTCCCACCGCCGCCAGCAGCCGTTTGTGAAGGTGAACCTGGGCGGTATTTCGGCCTCGCTGTTTGAGAGTGAGATGTTTGGGCACCGGCGCGGAGCCTTCACCGATGCCAAAACCGACCGCCAAGGCCGCTTTGAGCTGGCCAACGGCGGCACCATCTTCCTCGACGAAATCGGGGAGCTGGACCTGGGCTCCCAGGTGAAGCTGCTGCGCGTGCTCCAGGACCGCACCTACGAGGTGCTCGGCGACAGTAAGCCCCGCCGCCTCGACATTCGCGTGATTTGCGCCACCAACCGTAACCTGGCCGAGCTGGTGCAGCAGGGCCTCTTCCGCGAAGACCTTTTCTACCGCATCAACCTGATTACCGTGCGCCTGCCCGCCTTGCGTGAGCGGCCCCACGACATCCCGCTGCTGGTGCAGCACTTCGTGGATGGCCTGCGGGCCACTTACCACCGCCCGGCCCTAAAAGTAAGCACCCGCGCCCTGCACTGGTTGCAGGAACAGCCCCTGCCCGGCAACATCCGGGAGCTGAAAAACCTGGTGGAGCGGGCCGTGCTGGTCAGTGGCAAGGACGAGCTAGGCCCCGACGACTTCCAGGCCCAGTCTCACCCCAGCGCCGCCCGCCCCCCGGCGCCCGGTGCCCTGCCTGAGCCCGGCACCATTACCCTCGACGAGCTGGAAGCCCAGATGATTCGCCGGGCCCTGGAGCATTACGGCGGCAACATCAGCCGCGTGGCCAAAGCCCTCGGCCTCAGCCGCGGCGCCCTGTACCGCCGCCTGGAGAAGTACGAAATTCCGTTTGAAGAATAAGGAGGCAAACTGGCGGCAGACTTGCCAGCAAAGCTGGCGCGTCTGCCCGCCGGCAAATGGGGTCAGTCTCCCGACTGACGGCCGCGCAGCGGCCAACTCGCGTCAGGGCCGTCTGAATGCAGCGTGTAGCTTCCGCTTCGCGCACCGCCAAACCACTTTCGTCCGGCTTCCTGAGGCTTCAGCTGCGGAAAACTCCAGCACCATGCAAGCGGCGCGAACGATGCGCGAAGCGTAAGCTTCACGCTACATTCGTACGGCGCGGTGCCGGATGGCCGCCTTCGGCGGCCGCAAGTCGGGAGACTTGCCCCATTTGCCGGCGGGCAGACGCGGCGGCGAAGCCGCCTAAGTCTGCCGCCAGTCGGCTAGCTTACGCCTGTCCTATATGTCCTTGCGCGTCAAATTTATCCTGTTCGTCAGTCTCATTCACGCCGTGCTTATCGTGCTGGCTGGGCAGGTGATGCGCACGAATGCGCCGCTGTTTGTGGGGCTGGAGCTACTGCTGCTGCTCAGCATCTTCCTCACCGTGCAGCTGTACCGGGGCTTTGTGCGGCCGTTTCACCTGATTGCGGCCGGCACGGAAGCCATCCGGGCCCGCGACTTCTCCATGAAATTTGTGCCGGTGGGCCAGCGCGAAATGGACCAGCTCATCGAGGTCTACAATCACATGATTGACGAGCTGCGCAAGGAGCGCGTGACCCAGCACGAAAAAAGCTATTTGCTGGAAAGCCTGATTCAGGCCTCGCCGGCCGGGGTGCTGCTACTGGGGTTCGATGGCCGCATCGAAGGCGTAAACCCCGCTGCGGAGCGAATGCTGAATTTGCCTTCGGCGGCCTTGCTGGGGCAGACGCCCGCCCACCTGCCCGGCGACTGGGGCCCGGCGCTGGCCCAGCTAACGGAGCGGCAGCCGCAGGTGGTGCAGCTATCGGGTATGCAGACCTACCGCACCCACTGCTCGCACTTCGTGGACCGGGGCTTCACTCGGTACTTTATCTTGGTGGAGGAGCTGACCCAGGACCTGATTCGGCAGGAAAAGCAAGCCTACGAGAAGCTGATTCGGATGATGGCCCACGAAATCAACAACTCCATTGGGGCCATTAACTCCTTGCTGCACAGCTTCCATTACTACGCGCCCCAACTCCAGCCCACCGACCAGCCCGACTTCCGCGAGGCCCTGGATATAGCCATCAACCGCAATACCCACCTGGCCAACTTCACGGCCGGCTTTGCCAACCTCGTGCGCCTGCCGCCCCCACAGCCTGCCCTCACCGACGTGCACGAGCTGCTGCGAACCATGGAGCGCCTCTTGCACGTGCAGGCCGAGCGGCGGCGCGTGCAGTGGCACTGGCAGCTAGCCTCCGGTCCATTGCTGGTTTACCTTGATGCTCAGCAGCTGGAGCAGGCCCTGCTCAACATCTGCAAAAACGCCCTCGAAGCCATCGGCGAAGGCGGCAACATCTGGATAAGCAGCCGTCAGCAGCCGCCCCACATCGTCATCGAAAACGATGGCCCCGGTATTCCGCCCGAAGTGCAGCGCCGGCTGTTCACACCCTTCTTCAGCACCAAGCGCGACGGCCAAGGCATCGGCCTCACCCTCACCCGCGACATCCTGCTCCAGCACGGCTTTTCCTTCAGCCTGCAAACGCAGGATACTGGCCGCACGGCGTTTACAATCCACTTCCAGTAGTTAACGCAAGTTGCGCACTAGAGCTAGGAGCTAGTTCCCCTCCTTGGAAAGGCTAGGGGTGGTTGATTTGGCATGAACGTTAGCTAAAAAGTAGAGCTAGAGCCCCTCTCCCCCGGAGAGGGGTGGGGGTGAGGCAAACTAGTTCTAGAAACCGTCCAAGCGGATTAACCACCCCTAGCCTTTCCAAGGAGGGGAACTAGCTCCTAGCTCTAATGCGCAACTTCCAGTAGCTAGAATTCGCGCTACTTGCGCTTCACGGGGGCCTTTGGGGCCGGCTTGCCGGTGGGGGCGGGGCCGGTTACCACCTGCCCGTTGCGGAAGGTCTTTTTTTCCTGCACTGTGGTGCCATCGGGGCCGAAATAGGTCCAGACGCCGGTTTCCTTGCCGTTGCGGAAGGCACCAGTTACTTCCGCGGTGCCGTCTTCGCGCAGCTGGCGGTAGGGGCCCAGCTTCAGGCCTTTCACGTAGGTGGTTTCGGCTTTCAGCTTGCCCGAGGCGTAGAATTCCTGGCCCAGGCCGTTGGGCTTGCCGTTTTCGTAGGGCAGCTTGCTTTGCACGGTGCCGGTGGGGTAGTAGCTGACTTGCTCGCCGGCCAGCTTGCCGTTCACGTAGGTTTCCTGCTGCTGCACCTGCTTGCCGCCGGGATGGAAGGTGCGCCAGGTGCCGGCCGGCAGGTTGTTTTTGTATTGCTGCTCCTGGTGCGGAAAGCCGTCCTCGAAGAAGGTGGTGATGCGCCGGTCGCGGCCCTGGTTGCTGTAATCAATCTTCTGCTGCACCTTGCCCGACTCGTAGAAATCCTGCTGCGTGCCCACCAGCACGCCCTGGCGGTAGGTTTGCAAGGTTTTCACGGCTCCGCTTTCGTAGTACGATTTGGCCGGTCCGTCGAGGCTGGTAGTGCCGCCGGCCAGGTTTTTGGCCTGGGCGGTCAGGTCGTCGGCCAGGGGGTTCTTGATGGCCCGGCCCACCAGCGTGGCCGGCGCATAAGTGCCTTCGGTGCGCAGCTTGCCTGAGCGGTAGTAGCTGCGGTAGGAGCCCCGGCCGGTGCGGTCGGCCTGCACGTCGGTTTCCACCTGGCCGTTGTCGTAGTAGGTTTTGTAGGGACCGGCCAGCAGGCCGCGGCTGTAGGTGGCTTCGCTCTGGAGCTTGCCGTTCTCGAAGTAGGTTTTGGCCGGGCCGTTGGGCTGGCCGTTCTGGTAGGTGACTTCGGCCTTGGTCTTGCCCGACGGATACAGCTCCCGGATGGCACCGGCGGGCTGCCCATTGTTCAGGGTCGTTTCGAGCTTAATTTCCCCGCTGGGGTGGTAGTAGCGCAGCAGGCCCGTGGGCTGGTCGTTTTCAAAGGTGCCTTCCTGGGCTACTTTGCCGGTTTCGTAGTAGGTCTTGAACGGTCCCTGCCGCTCGCCCTGCTGGTAGGTGACTTCCAGCCGCCGCTGTCCGCTGGGGTGAAACTCCACGTAGCTGGAGTCGCGCTGGCCGGCGGCGTAGCGGGTCTGGGCTTCCAGCTTGCCCGAGCGGTAAAACCGCTTGTACGGGCCTTCCATCACGGTATCGGCTCCTACTACGGCCGAGTAGATTTCCCGCTTCTGGGTGTTTGTGGAATCGTAATAGGTGGTGAAGCGCCGCACCTGCTGGCCCTGAGCCGCCATCGACGCCAAAAGAAATAGGACAAAAAGCACTCGTTTCATGCCGCAAGAACGCAACTTCTGGCGTGATAGTGCAGAGGTAGTTTCTCGCCGTGTTTCGCAGAGGATACCGCAGAGGTTCGCAGTGTGCTGACGATTGAACACTGCGAACCTCTGCGGTATCCTCTGCGAAACACGGCGAGAAATATTACTTAGCGCGGGGCGCTGGCAGCTCAGCAATGGCACTTTGTGGCACCAAAAGCGGCCGGCTTTTTTCGCTAACTATTTCCTTAGGAAGCTGAAAGGAAGCCCGCTGTTTGATGTCGAGCGAAGAAGCCCCGGCCTGCACCGTATAGGTGCCGGCCTCCGCTACCCAAGCCGCCGGGCCCGTATGATACGAAGCCAAGTCGGCGGCCGTGAGCCGGAACGTCAGCGTTTGGGACTTGCCGGGAGCCAGCACGCCCGTTTTGGCAAATGCTTTCAACTCACGCACGGGCTTGGTCAGCCGCTCGGCTGGTGCACCGACGTACAACTGCACTACCTCCCGACCTGCTACCCGGCCCGTGTTGGTTACGGTGAGCGTGGCGGTAAGCTGGCCACTGGCAGTAGGCTTGCTGAGTTGTAAAGGGCTATAGGTAAAGGAAGTGTAGCTCAGGCCGTGTCCAAACTCGTAGGCGGGCCGCACCTGAAAAGTGGTGAAATATCGGTAGCCGACGTATACCCCCTCCTGATACGTGTTTTCGGCATCTTGGCCCTGGAAAGAGCTGGCCGGTGGAGCCGCTCCTGACTTTACCCGCCCCGGAAAATCGGCGCTGTAGGGCACATCGGTATAGGCTACGGGAAAGGTGGTAGCCAGCTTGCCCGAGGGGTTTACCTGGCCGCTGAGCACATCGGCCAACGCATGGCCGCCCTCCTGGCCGGGCTGCCAGGCCAGCAGAATAGCATCGGCTTGGTCGCGCCAGCTAGCCACTTCCATCACGCCGCCCACGTTGAGCACCACGACCACCTTCTTGCCCTGGGCGTGAAAAGCCGTGGCTACCTGCTTCAGCAAAGTCTGCTCGGCGGCCGTGAGTGTGAAGTCGTTGGCCACTTGCCGGTCGCCGCCCTCACCCGCGCTCCGGCCCAGCGTCACCACGGCCACATCGGCCGCCTGGGCGTAGAGCGGCACTTGGGCCGCTTCCAGGGGCATTTCAGCAATAACCGGGGCCGGGTCTAGCAGACCTTTCGTTTTGGGCAGCTTGGCTTTTTCGGCCCGTAGATACTGGCTGTACGCCTGGCTTAGCGGCGCGTGTACCGTGAACCCAGCCGCCGCCAAGCCCTGGGCCGGCGAGACGGTGTAGGCCCGGTTTACGTCGCCGCTGCCCGTGCCGCCGGCAATGAGATTATAAGAGGTATTGCCGAACAAGGCCACCGTACGACCCGCTTTCAGAGGCAGCGTTTGGGCTTGGTTGCGCAGCAGCACCATGCTTTCCGCGGCGCCGCGCCGCGCCACTGCTGCATTGGCTTGCAGCGGGGGTGAGCTGGAGGCCGTTAGGTTTCTGAAGGTCGGCGACTTCAACACCAGCTCCAGCACGCGCGTCACGTTGGCGTCGAGCTGAGCCGTGGTGAGCTGGCCGTTGCGCAGGGCGGCCAGCAAGGCTTGGGTTTGGGCGGCAGTGCCCGGCATCAGCAGGTCGTTGCCGGCTTTCAGTTGAGCAGCGGCGTTCAGGCCGCCGTACCAATCGGTCATCACTAGTCCCGCAAATCCCCATTCCTGCCGCAGCAGGGTTGTGAGCAAGTCGGGGCTTTCGGAGGTGTACGTGCCGTTGACTTTGTTATAGGACGACATCACCGTCCAGGGCTGGGCCTTCTTCACGGCCAGCTCGAAGCCTTTCAGGTAGATTTCCCGCAGGGCCCGCTCACTTACCTGCGAGTTTAGCT
This sequence comes from Hymenobacter sp. YIM 151500-1, assembly GCF_025979885.1. Taxonomy (NCBI): domain Bacteria; kingdom Pseudomonadati; phylum Bacteroidota; class Cytophagia; order Cytophagales; family Hymenobacteraceae; genus Hymenobacter; species Hymenobacter weizhouensis. Next base: position 1,537,204 of record NZ_CP110139.1, on the reverse strand, counting down.
TCATACGGTTAAACTCCTGATTATTAACCGCAAAGTGCTTGATAGAAGTCCCCACGCCGTTCGATTCGACGCCGTTGACGAAGGCTGCCACCAGGTTGCCCGTCACTACGGGGTCTTCGGAGTAATACTCGAAGTTGCGGCCCCCCAGCGGGTTGCGGTGAATGTTCATGCCGGGAGCCAGCAGCACGTCAATGCCGTAGGCGCGCACCTCCCGGCCAAACGCTTGCCCCACGGTGCGCACCAGCGCCGTATCCCAGCTGGAGGCCAGCAGCGTGGCCACCGGAAAAGCCGTGGCATAGTAGGTTTTGGTGCTGTCGCCGTTGCGAATGGGGTCGATGCGCACACCGGCCGGGCCATCGGCTAGGGTTAGGGAAGGAATGCCCAGCCGCGGAATGGCGTGGGTGCGCCCGGCCGCGCCCGGTACTTTTTCGGGCACTTTATCGTCGCCGGGGTCACCTGGGGGCAGCATACCGGCCGGGAAGCCCGAAGGATAGAAGCCCATGCCCACCACCAGCTTCACTTTCTCTTCGGGCGTGAGGGCCGCCAGCACCTCCTTGATGCTGGCTTTGCCCAGTTGGGGGACGGTGGCGGTTTGGGCCTGGGCCAGGAGGCTGCCGCTCAGCAGGGTTACCAAAATAGCCGTGCAACGCAGCGGCAGGGGAGTTGAAACCGGAGTAGACATGAGCAGCACGTATAAGACAGCACAAAACCAACCAGCGTACGAGCAGCTTCTCCCTAAACGAAAGTGAGCCGTAGGTTGTAGAACGTTGAATAAAGCAGAACGTTCTACAACCTACGGCTCACGTAGCGGCAGCTCAGGCCAAGCAGCGGCCTACAGCTTCTCCACCACGATGGAGCTGGCGCCGCCCCCGCCGTTGCAGATGCCAGCCACCCCGATTTTGCCGCCTTCATTGTGCAGCACATTCACCAGCGTGGTAATGATGCGCGCCCCAGAAGCGCCCAGCGGGTGGCCCAGGCTCACGGCCCCGCCGTAGGGGTTTACCTTGGTGCCTTCCAGGTTCAGCAGCTTGTTGTTGGCCAACGACACCACCGAAAATGCTTCGTTGATTTCGTAGAAATCCACTTCCGACTCGTGCACGCCGGCGTGCTTCAGGGCCTTCGGAATGGCCAGGGCGGGGGAGGTGGTAAACCACTCCGGCGCCTGCTCGGCATCAGCGAAGCCGCGGATGCGGGCCAGGGGCTGCACGCCCAGCTCCTCGGCTTTCTCGCGGCTCATGAGCAGCACGGCCGCGGCGCCGTCGTTGAGGGTAGAGGCGTTGGCAGCCGTCACGGTCCCATCCTTGCTGAAGGCCGGCTTCAGGCTGGCAAACTTGGCGAAGTCGGCCTTGGTGTACTCCTCATCGTCCTCCACTACCACTTCCTTGCCGCGCACCGAAATGGTTACGGGTACGATTTCGTCTTTCTTTTTGCCGGCTTTGGCGGCGGCGGCGCTCCGCTCGTAGCTCTGCTGGGCAAAGGCGTCCTGCTCCTCGCGGGTGATGCCGTAGTGCGTGGCGGTGCGGTCGGCGGCTACGCCCATGGCGAAGTCGTGGTAAGGGTCCCAGAGGCCGTCCTTCATCAGGCCATCTATCATCTGGCCGTGGCCGTATTTGGCGCCGAAGCGGGCTTTGTCGAGGTAGTAGGGCACGTTGCTCATGCTCTCCATGCCCCCGGCCAGCACCACTTCCGACTGCCCCAGCATGATGGCCTGGGCGCCGAACATGATGGCCTTGGTGCCCGAAGCACACACTTTATTGACGGTGGTGCACTCCACGGTATCGGGCAGGCCGGCTTTCTTGGCGGCCTGGCGGGCCGGGGCCTGGCCCAGGTTGGCCGAAATAACGTTGCCCATAATCACCTGATCCACTTCCTCGCCCGCCACGCCGGCTTTATCCAGGGCACCCTTTAGCGCAATGGCGCCCAGCTCCGTAGCCGACAACGACGCCAGCGCCCCGCCAAACGAACCGATGGGCGTGCGCACCGCCGCTACAATGACAACTTCTTTGATTTGCATAAAAACAAGTGGGTGGGTTGAGTGAGATTTGCGAAGTAAAGGTAAGAAATTAGGCAGGGAGGGCCGTTACCGTAGGCAGGCTACCCTGCCCCGAAAATTGCACCGCCAACTGCTGCCCGCTTTGCTCTACTACCGCGCGCAGGACGTGTTGTTCAGCGGGCCGCCCGGTGGGCATCCAGCCCCGCCCTACCGCCGACAAAATGAACAGTCCGTGGTCGTCGCCGAGCGGGGTGAAGTGGGGCAGGCGCGGACCGGGCGGGTAGTAGGGCACGCCGCCGGTGCGGTGCAGCAGCTCGGCCGCCGCCGGCACGTCGGGCACGGCCGCGCCCACCTCGCTCACACCCCGCAGCATACCAGCCAAGCCAGAGCCGGCCGAAGAAGGCAAGCTGCCGCGGCGGGCAATGCACTCCAGAATGTTGCCGGTGGCATCGTGGAAGTAGAAGGATTGGGCATTCCAGTTCGGAAAATCAACCAGCGTACCGCCCGCCGGCCCCGGCAGCAGCGGCACCCGGGCCGCCAGCCACTCGTGCGCCGCCAGCAGGTGGTTGAAATCCAACGCAAAAGCCACGTGGTAGAAAGGAGCCGCTCCCGGAGCCGCCGCTCGAAACCGCAGCCGGGAGTAGCCCACCATCACCGCTACCGACCCCTCATTTGCCGCTACTGGCAGGGCCAGCACCTCACTGTAGAACCGGGCCGTGGCTGCTAAGTCGGGCGTAAGCAAGTCAACTTCCAGAATGCGCATCAGCTTGAGCGTGAAAAGACGAAGTGAAAGCAAAGGCGCTGTAGTATCTTCTTGTCACACATATTCTTGTCACACATAGCGTTTGCCCGTCCTGTTCCATCTGGCGTCCGCGCAGCCGAAGCATCTCTACCGCTTCGTTGAACAGTCCTGATGAAGCGGTAAAGATGCTTCGGCAAGCGGACGCCAGATGGAGCAGGACATTACTGTTGCAACCTCAGCACTTGGCTAGGCCTTCCAGTGGTTCGACAGGCACCCACTACCTGAAACAAGAGGAGTGACTTCTGCCTACAACAGTCAGATTCCTCGCTCTGCTCGGAATGACACGCCTACGCCTGCCTCACCAGCCGGGCTTACCTGCCTCGGACTTGCGGGAGCCTTGGCGGGGGAGTTGTTGCAGGTATTGCTGCTCGGCGGCATTGAGCGACTCCAGAATCTGGCGGGCCTGGCCGGGGCTGAGGTTCATTTGCTGGAGGCGGGCCCGCTGGGTTTGCAGATTGGCTTCGTTGGGGGCGGCTAGGTCGGTGCCGCCGCGGCGGCTGGTGCCGCTGGGTGCCTCGGGGCCTTCGGCCTGGGTGCTCAGGCCCCGCACCGAGCCGGGCGTGCTGCCCTGGGCCACGTTGCGCTGCGCCCCTTGGCCGGGCCGGAACCCGCCGGGCCCGTCGCCAGTGCCAGCACCGGGCTGGTTGGGGTTGCGCTGCCCGTTGGGGGAGGCCTGAGCTTGTGCCTCCTCTTGGCGCTGGGAGCGGCTGGGGTCGTCGAGCTGGCCCGACCGGTCGGTGCCGGCCCGCTCCTGCGGCTGCCGTTGCGACGGGTCGGTAGGGGAGGGGCCGCCGTCGGTGCCGGGGGGCGGAACCTGCGGGTCGGCGGCCCGGCGCGCCAGAAACTCACGCAGCACCTCGTAGTTGTAGCGGGCGTCGGCGTTGGCCGGGTTGGCCAGCAGCGCCTGCCGGAGCTGGCTGATGGCTTGGGCGTAGTCGCCTTTGTCGGCGGCCAGCAGCCCGAGCTGTTGCAGGGCTACGCTGCGCAGCGGCCGGTTGCGGCTGCTTACCAGGCGGCCGTAATAGGTGCGCGCCTCGGCGGGGCGGCCCGCCCGCAGCGTGGCGTGGGCCAGGTTCAGCCACACCGACTCGTCCGGGTCCTGCAAGTCCACCGCCGCTTCGCGGTAGGCCTGGGCTGCTGCCGCGAAGTCCTGACGCGCATAGGCCTCGGCGCCGCGCTGCACGGCACTGTTGCGGCTCTGGATACGGGTCAGCCCGCCCCACAGGCTCAGCAACAGCACTCCGGCTAGCAGCGTACTCTTCACGGCCTGATAACGTTGATGGTGAGCAACACATCCAAGGCCAGCAAGGCCAGCGCCAGCGCCAGCGGGTAACGGTAGCGGTTGTCGGCCACCGACACGGTGCGCACTTGTTCGGCTTGGCCTTCCAAGCGGTTCAGGGCGTTTACGAGCAGCGGAAACTCGTTGCGCTGGTCGGTGAGTTCAAAATATTGGCCGCCGGTTTGTTCCGCCAATCGGCGCAGCGGCCCTGGTACCAGCCGGCTCACGGCCTCCCGCCCCCGGGCGTCGCGCAGGTAGCCGCGCCCGCCGGTTTGCGGAATCCGGGCCCCCTCCATCGTGCCCACGCCCATGGTAAACACCCGCGCCCCGGAGCGGGCCAGAATGCGCACCGTGGGCTCCAGGTTGTCGCCGAAATCTTCGCCGTCGGTCACCAGCACTACGGCCGTAGCCCGCGAAGCGGCTGGCGCCGCGCTCAGGCGAGACAGCACCAACTCCAGCGGTGGCACCAGGTCCGTAGAGCCCGGCGGCACCAGCGAGGTAGCCAGGGTCCGCAGAAACAGGTGCAGCGCCGCTTGGTCGTAGGTCAGGGGGCACTGCACGAAGGCCTCGCCCGCAAACACAATCAACCCTAGCCGGTCGGCCTGAAACCGCTCGACCAGTCCGGCCAGTTCGGCTTTTACTTTTTGCAGGCGGGAGGGCAGCACATCGGCCGCGTTCATGGAGCGCGAAAGGTCCACGAGCAGCCACACGTCTTTGCCGGCCGTGCGCACCGGGCGCTGGGTAAGGCCATAGGCTGGGCCCAACAGGGCCACTACCAGCAGGCTGAAGTAGATGAGCCGCAACCCGAGTTTCCAGCCCAAGCGCCAGCCGCGCTGGCTCAGGGGCGCCGCCAGTCGGCGCGTGCGCAGGGCGTAGCCCAGGTACAGCAGGAAAAAAAGCGCCGCCGCCAGCCCCTCGGGCCAGCCCGGCAAGTAGGCCCAGTTTAGCACGCAGGTAACAGCTTATTTTTCACGGCAAAAACAAAAGGACAACGCCGGAGCGGGGGCCAAAGATACGGCCTCCGCTCCGGCCGGCTGGGAACGGCGGTTCGGCAAGATGGCAGATATTTTTTTCTAAGAAAGTTTGTTTCTCCGTTCTAGTCGTATATTTGCGCACTCTTCAGCCGGAAGAGCATCCCACTTGGAGAGGTGGGTGAGTGGCTTAAACCAGTAGTTTGCTAAACTGCCGTAGACCTAAAGTTTACCGGGGGTTCGAATCCCCCCCTCTCCGCACTTTTCGTTCTGAAGGTTGAAAGTTGAGGAGTTAGAGAGTGATGCTATCCGCTCTTTAACTCCTCAACTTTTACCTCGCCCAAGTATTTTCGGGGTGTAGCGTAGCCCGGTATCGCGCCTGCTTTGGGAGCAGGAGGCCGCAGGTTCGAATCCTGCCACCCCGACCATCTTGTAAAAGCCGTTTGCCCGCCGTTGGGTGGGCGGCTTTTGTTTTTCTGACCCCGTAGCTCAGCTGGATAGAGCAGCTGCCTTCTAAGCAGCCGGTCATTGGTTCGAATCCAATCGGGGCCACGGTGAAAATCAGCCACTTAGCCTATTCGCTGAGTGGCTTTTTTGTTGGCGGGGCTGACTTCCAACCTATACCTTTGGTTTAGCTTTCAGCTCTCAATGCCGAGCCCCGGCATTCCGCTTCAGAGCCTGCGCAGCCCGCCACCGCACCCCCGCAGCTGACAGCAGCGCGGCCAGCTAACCGGGCGCCTTACCCGGCTGGCTAGTCCTGCTGGTATGTAGCGGTATCACCGGCTACGGCTGCTCCATGGGCGGCTTGTGCTCTTTCTCGGTGAAGTGGGGCATCATCAGAGGCAGAACAGAAAACAACGGGGCTGACAGGCAGGCGCCCCGTCTGGCGCTTACCGGGCCCAAGCCGGCAAGCTACTGCGCCAACGTGGTCAGGGCGGCGTCGATTTGCCGGTGCAGAGACTGGGTGACGAGTTCCGCCTCTTCGTCCAGCGACTGTTGGTACTGCCGGGCCGCGGGCGTCGTGGGGGAGTCTTCCCACCGGGCGAGTTCGGCCAGCGTATCGAGGCGGGTCAGCGACTGGTCCAGGTGGTGGTACAGTTGCAGCCAGAGGGCGCTGCTGGGCACGGCCTGGTGGCGGAGCAACAGGCGCAGGTCGAGCAGCTTCATGACCACGGCGGCCAGGGCCTGCAACCGGGCCTGCTCCGCTGCCGAGAGCGTGCGCGGCTGGCGGTCCATCACGCACAACGAGCCAATGGCCTGCCCGGCCGCGGTGCGCAATGGGTGGGCCGCGTAAAAGCGCAGGCGCAACGCTTCGACGGCGCCCGGCTCGGTGAGCTGGCAAGGTTCGCGCAGCAAGTCCTCAAACACGGTGGTTTCCTCCCGCAGAATGGCCACGGAACACAGGCTCTGGCTGCGGGGCACCCGCTCCTCACCGGCCAGGCCAAAATTGGCTTTAAACCACACGCTGCCTTCCTCCACCAAAGACACCAGGGCAATGGGCACCTGGAAAAGCTTTGCCGTCAGGCGCACAACTTCGTCGAATACAGCATCCGGGGCACTCCCCAGCACCAGATAGGGGGCCAGGGCTTGCAAGCGTTGCGGGTCATTGGGCGGAATCAGCGCCTCGGATAACGTCATGGAGTCTAAAGTACAAAGCAATCCAAACGATTCACAATGCGGCCTGGTTGCTGTCTACGACTTTCGGCTGGCCGCGGCACTTGGCCGGGGTAGATGTTCGCTCATAACGAAATACAAGCCGGGGGGCGGGCCGGAGTACCCGCCCGGTTGAAGTGGCCACTCGGAAAAGTACCACCCGCCAGCAGGCAAGTACGGGGTAGCGAAGTCCGCTTTTACTTGCATCTTTAGCTAAGCGCCATCAGGCCATACCTGCTGCGCCTCGGTTTCTTCTTACCTGCTCATGATTCCTGCTTCACCCGCGCCCGCCGCTTCGCCCCCGTATTCCTTCCCCGACGGCCTGCTGCCCGACCTGCTGGAGGTTTCGCTTACTGCGGTTAACCTGTTGCGGCCCGTCTACGGCGGAGCCAACGGCGGAGAGATTGTGGACTTTCACCTCGACTACCTGAACCCGGCCGCCCAGCGCATGGCCGGCCTGCCCGAGCAGCCCGGCACCACGGCCCTTACCCGCTTCCCCGAAATGACGGCCAGCGGCGTAATCGACTTCTACCGCCGCACCTTTCAGAGCGGCGCCACTGGCCTCTACGAGGTGAACTACCAGGCCGACGGCCTCGACAACTACTTCCGCCTGGCGGCCCGGCGCAGCGGGGAGCTGCTGCTGGTCAGCTTCACCGACACCAGCGACCAGCCCCGCACGGCCGTAGAAGAGGCCCTGCGCGAAAGCCAGGCCCGCGAAAAGCAAGCCCGCGCCGAGGCCGAAGCCGAGCGCCAGCGCCTGCACCAGGTGCTGATGCAGCTGCCCGCCCAGGTTACTACCAACCGCGGGCCCGACCACGTTTTTGAGCTAATCAATCCCCGTTTCGAGCAGCTGGTTGCCGGGCGCCTGCTGCACGGCCGCTCCGCGCGGGAAGCCCTGCCGGAGCTGGAGGGCCAGCAGTTCTTTGAGCTGTTCGACCACGTTTACCAAACCGGAGAGCCGTTTTACGGCCGTGAAATGCCGGCTCGGGTGGACTACACCTCCTCGGGGCAGCTGGAGGTGCGCTACTTCGACGTGTTTTACCAGGCCCTGCGCGACGCCCAGGGCCGCATCGACGGACTGCTCAACTTCGCCTACGACGTAACCGAGCAGGTGCTGGCCCGCCAGCAGCTTGAGCAGCTTAACCAGGAGCTGGAAGCCCGCGTGCAGGAGCGCACCCGGCAACTCGAAGCGGCCCTGCGCGACGCCGAGCGCCAATGGGCGGAGTTGAGCACCATCTTCGAGCAGGCACCAGTGGCCATTGCCATTCTAGAAGGCCCCGACCACGTCGTCCGGCTGGCCAACCAAGGCCTGCTGGACCTCTGGAACAAAACCGCCCCGCAGGTACTGAACCAGCCCATTTTTGAGGCCGTGCCCGAAACCAGGGACAGTGGCTTTGAAGAACTGCTGGCGCGTGTGTTGCGGACCGGTGAGCCGCTGCGGCTTCAGGAAGTATCGGCGCGCCTGACGCGCCACGGCCAGCGGGCACCCGTGTATGCCAACGTTATGTACCAGCCCTGGCGCAATCCCCAAGGCCAGGTGACGGGCGTAATTGCCGTGGTGGCCGACGTTACCGAGCAGGTGCACGCCCGCCGGCAGGCTGAGGCCCTGCAAGCCGAAGTGGCGGCCGCCGCCGAGCGCCGGGTGCAGGAGCGCGAGACGCTCTACCAGGTATTCGAGCAAACTCCGGCCGCCATCTGCATTCAGCGCGGGCCCGCGCACCGCTACGAATACGCCAACGCCGCCTACCGGACGCTGTTTGCCAACCGCCCGCTGGTGGGCCTCCCGCTGACCGAGGCCCTGCCCGAAGTGGCCGCGCAAGGCTTTGCAACCTTACTCGACCAGGTGTACGAAACCGGTGTAACGTATTTCGGCACGGAAGTGCCGCTGGTGTTCGGGGCTGCGGCGGACACGCCCGAGCGCACCACCTACTTTAGCTTCACCTACCAGGCCCTGCGGGAAAACGGCCAGACGGTGGGCATCTCCACCTTCGCCTACGACGTGACCGAGCAGGTACGGGCGCGGCAGGAGCGCGAGGTCCAGCAGCGCAGGCTCTACGCCCTGTTCGAGCAGGCCCCGGCCGGCATTTGCATCCACGCCGGCCCCAACCTGGTGTATGAGTTCATCAACCCCAGCTACCAGCGTCTGCTGCCCGGCCGCGCGCTGCTGGGCCGGCCCCTGTTCGAGGCCCTGCCCGAGCTGGTCGGCACGGACGTGGAAGCGCTGCTGCGCCACGCCTACGCGACGGGGGAAACCCACCAGGTGCAGGACTTGCTCATTCCCGTGGCCCGCGCCGAGGGCGAGGGCGAGCTGGAGGACCGCTACTTCACCTTCGTCTACCAGGCCCGGCGCGACGAGCACGGCCAGGTCAACGCCATTGTCAACTTTGTGTTTGAGGTAACCGAGCAGGTGCGCGCCCGCCGGCAGGTGCAGGACCTCAACGAAGAGCTTGCGGCCATCAACGAGGAGCTTACCGCTACCAATGAGGAGCTGCAGGAGGCGAACCGCCAGCTGCAGCGCACGAACGTGGACCTGGACAACTTCATCTACACGGCCTCGCACGATCTGAAGGCGCCCATCACCAACATCGAGGGCCTGCTGCTGGCCCTGCAGCACGAGCTGCCCGCCGCCAGCCGCGTGGGCGACGTGCCCCAGATGCTGCAGCTGATGCAGGAGGCGGTGGAGCGCTTCAAGCGCACCATTGCCCACCTCACTGACGTCTCGCGTTTGCAGAAAGAGTACAACCCGCCCCTGGCGCAGGTGGCGCTGGCCGCCGTCATCGAGGAAGTCCGCCTCGACCTGACGCCCCTGCTGCTCGCCACCCAGGCCCGTCTCGAGGTCGACGTGCCGGCCGACTGCCGGCTGATCTTCTCGGAGAAGAACCTGCGCTCGGTCGTGTACAACCTGCTCAGCAACGCCCTCAAGTACCGCCACCCCGACCGCGTGCCGCGGGTGCACATCCGCTGCCGCGCCGAGGCGGGCTACCAGGTGCTGCAGGTACAGGACAACGGCCTGGGCCTGGACCTGGCGCACGGGCAGGAGCAACTGTTTCAGCTGTTCCAGCGCCTGCACACTCACGTCGAGGGCACTGGCATCGGCCTTTACATGGTTAAGCGCATGGTTGAAAACGCCGGGGGCCACATCACGGTGCAGAGCCAGCTGGGCCAGGGCTCCACCTTTGCCGTGTACTTTCCCCGCCAGCCTTCCCCCGTCCCGTAGGCTCCGGGGGCGGCCGGGGCTATTCTAGCGGAGAAGTTGTATGCGTCGGGCAGGTTCAGGTGGCGGTAGGGGAGCATAGCCGAGGGGGCAGAGCCTGGCTAGCGGCGCGGCTTCGTTCCGGCGCACCCCGCTACGCTTCGGCTGGCGGAAGCAGGCTCATCCCGCGCAGAAAAATGTACGTAAACCTCCCTGAATGCACCGAATGCTGTGTGCTGAGTACCTGCCCCCGAGACGCTATATGGACCTCACCGCCCGGCCCGAACGAACCGCCGCACCAAACGCGCAGCCTGGCCCAGAAGCATCGGCCACCGCTGCCCCGGTACAAAAGGTCATGTTCCCGAAAGAAAACCTAGCTCCAACTCAGCGCCTCACGGGCACCGTGTAGGTGTACTCGCCGCCGCAAGACAACCCGCTAGTTAACGGCGTAGAGGGGCGAGTTCGAGCCGGGGCCCACTCCACCTGACACTCTCACACTATCGGGCAAAGGGTATGAAACACTCACCGCTGCTTCTGTTGGCCCTGCTGCTACTTTTTGCCGATAATGGGACTTGTAAAACGGATGATACCATGGCTCAGAATACCTCCAACACGGCACCCGGCGCTGCCAGCACGATAAGTAATCGGCTCCGCATCCGGATTGGTTCGACAGCATTTACCGCCACTCTGCTCGACAATCCTACCGCAGCCGCCTTCAAGGCCCGGCTACCGCTAACCGTTTCGATGACCGAGTTGAACGGCAATGAGAAGTACTACGACCTCCCGGCAAGCCTGCCCACCAACGCCACCAGCCCCGGCACAATCCAGACCGGCGACTTGATGCTCTACGGCTCAACCACGCTGGTGCTGTTCTACCAGCCCTTTGCTACAAGGTACCACTACACCCGGCTGGGCCGAATTGATAACCCGGCGGGACTGGCGGCTGCCCTGGGAGCAAAGAACGTAACGGTGACTTTTGAGCTACAGTAGCGAAGCAAACGCCGGAACCCGCTGACCAGCGCCGTCGTGCGTTGGAGCACGGTCTACTTGCCGGAGGCCGCTGCCCAGGTGCGGACGCGAGGCATAGCGTCGTTTTTCGCCCCGTCGCCGCAAGAACTTCGCTTGTACCATCGGCGGCAGGGCCGCAACAGCGTAACACTGGCCCGTGCCGCCGAGCGTGCCATTGTTTTGGACATCGAGATGATTGACATCCAAGATAGTAGCCCTGCGTATAAGCGCATGGTCAAAGGAGATGTGCGCCACCGAGTTGTGATTGATCTGGCTACCTTATACACAAGGTGGCGACCACGCCCTCGCTGGTCCAGCATTCCGGTGGGGGAGGGTCCGGCTTCGTTGGAAGCCTCAAACCTGACTGCAACCGCGGGCTGAAAAGCGGCCTTACGTATTGGGGCCGTCTTGCTGGCGGCCACGGCCTGGCGGCCGGCGTGTTCAAGCTTCTGTTTACTTCTTTTTTTCCTCATGGCTATGAATCCTGAGCCTGAACTGCCGGCCAACCACGACGAAAACCGGCGCACCTTTCTCAAACAGTCGTCGCTGCTCACGGCCCTGGCCCTCGTGCCCGGTCCCGTCGTGGAAGCCGCCGCTGCCCAGCTCGACGAACGGGTGGCGGAGGCCTTCGAGAAAATTCCGCTGAGCTTGAAAGTCAACGGCGTAAAACACAAGCTAAAGGTGGAGCCCCGCACGACGCTGCTCGACCTGCTGCGCGAACAATTGCACCTGACTGGCACCAAGAAAGGCTGCGACTACGGCCAGTGCGGGGCCTGCACCGTGCACGTGGACGGGCAGCGCGTCAACAGTTGCCTGAGCTTTGCCGTGATGCACGAGGGGCGGGAAATTACCACCATCGAAGGCCTGGCCGACGGCGACAAGCTACACCCCATGCAGGAGGCCTTTGCCAAGCACGACGGCTTCCAGTGCGGCTACTGCACGCCGGGCCAGATTATGTCGGCCGTGGCCTGCGTGCGCGAAGGTCACGCGGGCTCGGAGGCGGAAATCCGGGAGTTTATGAGCGGCAACATCTGCCGCTGCGGAGCCTACACCAACATTGTGGCGGCTATTCAGGAAGTGAAAAACGGAGGACAGAAAGTATGAACCCGTTCCGGTACATCCGCCCCACCAAGCCGCAGGCGGCCATCGACGCCGTGGCCAACGACCCCACGGCCACGTTCATTGCCGGCGGCACCAACCTTGTCGACCTGATGAAGCGCGGCGTGATGACCCCGCAGAAGCTGGTGGACATCAACCGCCTGCCGCTAACCAAGATTGAGCACGACAACAACGGCCTGCGCATTGGGGCGCTGGCGCTAAACGCCACCGTGGCCGACGACCGGCAGGTGCGCGAGCGGCAGCCGCTGCTGGTGCAGGCCATCAACGCCGGGGCCTCGGCCCAGCTGCGCAACATGGCCACCACCGGTGGCAACCTGCTGCAGCGCACCCGCTGCCCCTATTTCTACGACCTGGCCCTGCCCTGCAACAAGCGGGAGCCGGGCTCGGGCTGCGGGGCGCTGGAAGGCATCAACCGGATGCACGCCATTTTCGGCTTCTCCGACAAGTGCATTGCCGTGCACCCCTCCGACATGAGCGTGGCCCTGGTGGCGCTAGATGCCACGGTGCAGGTCAGCGGCCCGAAAGGCAACCGCAGCATTCCCTTCGCCGACCTGCACCGCCTGCCCGGCGACACGCCCGAAAAGGACACGACGCTGGAGCCCGGCGAGCTTATTACGGCCGTGCACGTGCCCGATGGGCCTTTTACCAAGCACGTGAGCTACTACAAAGTGCGGGAGCGGGCCTCCTACGCCTTTGCCCTGGTATCGGCTGCCGCGGCGCTGGACCTCGATGGCACTACTATCCGGGCCGCGCGGCTGGCTCTGGGCGGCGTGGCCCACAAGCCCTGGCGCCTGTTGGCTGCCGAGCAGGCGCTGGTGGGCAAGCCCGCCACCGAAGAAACCTTCCGCCAGGCCGCCACGGTGGCCATGCAGGGCGCCCGCGCCTTCAAGCACAACGAATACAAGCTCCGGCTGGCGCCCAATACCCTGGTGCAGGCCCTCAACACCGCGGCTGCCGCCTAATCCATTTACCTGCATCATGAAGCCAGTAGAGAAGCACATCGGAGCCGGCATGAACCGGGTGGACGCCCGCCTGAAAGTGACGGGCGCGGCCACGTACTCGGCGGAATATGAGCTGCCCAACATGAGCTACGCCGTGCTGGTGGGCAGCACCATAGCCAAGGGGCGCATCAAGAGTATTGACACCCGTGCCGCCGAGCGGGCACCCGGCGTGCTGGCCGTCATCACCCACCTGAACTCGCCCAAGGTGCCGGGCTTCACCCCCACGGGCAAGGACCCCTCGCAGCCCCAGACCGTGGGCGGCCGGCTGAAGGTATTCCATGACGACAAGGTGCGCTTCAACGACCAGCCCATTGCCGTAGTAGTGGCCGATACCCTGGAGCGGGCCCGCTTCGCGGCGCGGCTGGTGCAGGCGCAGTACGAGCCGGAAAAACACGAAACCGACATGGCCGTGGGCGTGAAGCAGGCCTTTGTGCCCACCCAAGCCAAGAAAAACCCTAAGTCGGGAGTAGCCGACTACGTGCGCGGCACAGCCGATGCCTACCAGACCGGTGCGGTGAAGCTCGAAGCGGAATACGTTATTCCGACCGAAGTGCACCACCCGATAGAGCTACAGTCCATCATCGCCCACTGGGAAGCACCCGACCGCCTGACCCTCTACGACAAGACGCAAGGCACCCTGGCCACGCGGCGCGACTTCGCCAAGGAGTGGAATCTGCCCGAAGAAAACGTCAAGGTCATTGCCACCTTCGTGGGCGGGGCCTTTGGCAACGCCCTGCACAGCTGGCCGCACGAGTCGGCTGCCGTCATTGCGGCCCGCAAAGTCAACCGGCCGGTGAAGCTCATGCTCACCCGCGAGCAGATGACCACCATGGTGGGCTACCGCCCCTATGCCTGGCAGAAAATCGGGATGAGCGCCACGCCCGACGGCCGGATTACGGCCATCACCCACGAAGCCATTGGGCAGACGTCGAGCTACGAGGAGTTCACCGAGTCGACGGTGCAGCAGACGCGCATGATGTACCAGTCGCCCAACGTGAATACCCGCTACCGCATTGCCGCCCTCGACGTGAGCACGCCCATCTGGATGCGGGGCCCTGGGGAGGCCACCGGAGCCTTTGCCCTGGAGTCGGCCATGGACGAAATGGCCCACCTGCTGAACCTGGACCCGCTGGAGTTCCGCTTGCGCAACTACACCGACCGGGACCCTGAAAACGGCCGGCCCTGGTCGAGCAAGTTTCTGAAGGAATGCTACCAGATGGGCGCCGAGCGTATCGGCTGGAGCAAGCGCCAACTCAAGCCCGGCAGCTTGCGCGACGGCGAGTGGCTGGTGGGCTACGGCATGGGCGTGGGCACCTTCGGGGCGCACCGCGGCTCCTCGAAGGCCAACGCCCGGCTGCTGCCCAACGGCACGGTGGTGCTGCAAAGCGCCGTCACCGATATCGGCCCCGGCACGGGCACGGCCATGACCCAGATTGCCGCCGACACGCTGGGCCTGTCGCCCGATAGAATCAGGTTTGAGTGGGGGAATTCACAGTTTGCCCCCGCCCCCACGCAAGGCGGGTCGGCCATTGTGAATACAGTAGGCCCCGCCGTGCAGGAAGCCTGCCTGGCCTTGAAAGAGAAGCTGCGCACCCTGGCGGCCGCCAGCAACGCGGCTTTTGCTTCGGCAAGGAAAGAGGATGTAGTGCTGGCCGATGGCTACCTGACCTTGAATGGCAACCCCGCCGCCCGCGCCAGCTACGCCGACCTGCTGCGGCAGGCCGATGGGGGAGTAGTTACCGTGGAGTCGAAACCCGACGGCGAGAACCACCGGCAGTATTCCATGTACTCCTTCTCCGTGCACTTTGCTGAGGTGCGGGTGCATCCGCTCACGGGCGAGGTGCGGGTGAGCAAGCTGGTTTCCTGCGCCGATGCGGGCACCATCGTCAACAAAAAAACCGCCGGCAACCAGATGAAGGGCGGAGCCGTGGGCGGCATTGGTATGGCGCTCATGGAAGCGGCCGTTATCGACGACCGGTTCGGCCGCTACGTCACCAAAGACCTGGCCGACTACCACGTGCCCGTGCACGCCGACGCCCCGGCCGTGGAAGTGCTGTTCGTCAATCAGTCCGACCCGCACGTGAATGCCCTGGGCACCAAAGGCATTGGGGAAATTGCCATCATCGGGGTGGCCCCAGCCATTGCCAATGCCGTGTTCAACGCAACGGGCAAGCGCGTGCGTGAGCTGCCGATTACGCCCGACAAGCTGGTGTAGGCAGCCGGCCAGGGGCTCGGTCCGCCGCGCTTCCGGTGGGGCGGCGCGAGGGTTTTGGATAGTGGCGTCAGCAGCTAGCTTTGTGGCGAGGATATACCCACCGTATCCCGTGTACTCCATGCGCACACTACATTGGCCCGCCTGGGGCATCCTGGCTCTAATAGCCGGCGCTTGCTCTGGCTCCGACGACCCCAGCCCGGCCCTGCCGGAACACCTGACGCTGGGCAACCCCAGCGGCGCCACCACCGACGCCAAGCAGCCCGCCAACTACTTGCTCAGCCGGCCCCAGTACGCGCTGAGCTACCACCGCGACCGGGGCATTCCGAACTGGGTTAGCTGGCACCTGGATGCCAGCTGGCGCGGCGCAGCGGCCCGCCAGGACGATTTCCGGCCCGATGAAGACCTGCCGGCCGGCTGGTACCACGTGGGCGGCGGTAGCTACAGCGGCTCGGGCTTCGACCGGGGCCACATGTGTCCCTCCGCCGACCGTACCCGCACCGTCGCCGATAACTCGGCCACCTTCCTGATGACCAATATGGTGCCCCAGGCTTCCCGCCTCAACCAGCAAACCTGGGCCAGCCTGGAGGAATATTGCCGCACCCTTGCCAGCCAGGGCCAGGAGCTGTACATCGTCTGCGGCAGCTACGGCCGCGGCGGCACCGGCGCCAATGGCCCCGCCACCACCCTCGACCAGGGCCGCGTGACGGTGCCGGACCGCTGCTGGAAAGTGGTGGTGGTGTTGCCCGTGGGCAAGGATGACGCGGCCCGCGTCGGCGGCTCCACCCGCGTTATTGCCGTCAACCTGCCCAACGACAACACCGTCGGCCTGAACTGGGGAAGCTACCGCGTCAGCGTCGACGCCATCGAAGCCACTACGGGGCTCGACCTGCTCTCGGCCGTGCCGGCCGACGTGCAGCAAACCATTGAAGCACGCGTCGACAACGGCCCGACAAACTGATTGAGCTAGCTGCCTACTTTATGCAGGTTGTTTCTGCTTTCAGCGGGCCCCGCTATTCAACGGCGCGTGAGGGCTCGGGGAAGCTGGCAGGGGCACACAGCGAGGCGGCTGAGGAAGCACAACACGCCGCCTCATCACATCCTTACCAGGGCCACGGACGGTTACTCCGGGCCGGGCGGCGCCTTATACAGCCTGCGTACCTGCTGCTCAGCTGTAGCGCAGTGCAGGCGGGCTTTCTGGTCTGATAGTGGACCCAACAGTATCAAGGCCTTAGCTTCGCTACGGCTGAGCTGTCGGCCTGGCGAAAATAGTATGGGCGGGGGCACTCATAGTCATATTTTGGTGTTAGAATATGAATGTCCAAAACCGCGTAAACCGCGGCAAAAACCGAATATTTTCGGTAGCTTTGCCTACTTACGCACTTAGCGCTGAACCTACTGCAAGATGAGCGAAACCAAAGAGAAAAAAGCCCCGGCCGAGTATTCCGCCAATAGCATTCAGGTACTCGAAGGGCTGGAGGCCGTGCGTAAGCGCCCGGCCATGTACATCGGTGATATTGGAGTGAAAGGCCTGCACCACTTGGTGTGGGAAGTGGTAGATAACTCAATTGACGAAGCCCTAGCCGGCTACTGTGACACGATTCACGTCACCATCAACGAAAACAACTCGATTACCGTCCGCGACAATGGCCGCGGCATCCCGGTGGATTTTCACCAGAAGGAAGGACGCTCGGCCCTGGAAGTGGTAATGACCGTGCTGCACGCCGGCGGTAAGTTCGACAAGGACACCTACAAAGTATCCGGGGGCCTGCACGGCGTGGGCGTGAGCTGCGTGAATGCCCTGAGCCAGGACCTGAAAGTAACCGTGCGCCGCAACGGCAAAATCTACGAGCAGGAGTACAAAATCGGGGCGCCCCAGTACCCGGTGCGGGAAATCGGCGAAACCGACGAGCACGGCACCCAGGTCGACTTCCTGCCTGACGATACCATCTTCACCGAGTCGGTATATAAGTACGCCACCATTGCCTCGCGCCTGCGGGAGCTGTCCTACCTCAACAAAGGCATCCGCATCACCCTCACCGACCGCCGCGAGCCGGGCGAAAACGGCGAGGAGTTCCTCACCGAAACCTTCTACTCGGAAGGCGGCCTGGCCGAGTTCGTGCAGTACCTCGACGGCTCGGAGCGCCACGCCCTGATGCCCGCCCCCATTCACGTGGAGAGCGAGAAAGGCAACGTGCCGGTGGAAGTGGCCTTGCAGTACAACGACTCCTACCAGGAGAACATCTTCTCCTACGTCAACAACATCAACACCCACGAAGGCGGCACCCACGTGGCCGGCTTCCGGGCCGCCCTAACCCGCACGCTCAAGGCCTACGCCGACAAGTCGGGCAAGCTGGAGAAAGCCAAGGTGGAGATTTCCGGTGAAGACTTCCGCGAAGGCCTGACGGCCGTAATTTCGGTGAAGGTGCAGGAGCCGCAGTTTGAGGGACAGACTAAAACCAAGCTGGGCAACAGTGAGGTAAGCGGAGCCGTGAACACCGTGGTGGGCGAGATTCTGGCGCAGTACCTGGAGGAGAATCCCAAGGAAGCCGGCATCATCGTGGAAAAGGTGATTTTGGCCGCCAAGGCCCGTATTGCCGCCCGCAAGGCCCGCGAGATGGTGCAGCGCAAAACCGTGCTCGGCTCCACCTCCCTGCCCGGCAAGCTGGCCGACTGCTCCGAGTCGGACCCCGAAATCTGCGAAATCTACCTCGTAGAAGGTGACTCGGCCGGCGGTACGGCCAAGCAGGGCCGCAACCGCGCCTTCCAAGCCATCCTGCCGCTGCGGGGTAAGATTCTGAACGTGGAGAAGGCCCAGGAGCACCGCATCCTCGAGAACGAGGAAATCCGCAACATGATTACGGCCCTCGGCGTGACCTTCGGCGTGCCCGCCGACCCTGAAAAGGGCATTGAGGCCGACGCCAAAGCCTTGAACACGGCCAAGCTGCGCTACCATAAGGTCATCATCATGACCGATGCGGATATTGACGGCTCGCACATCCGGACGCTGATTCTGACCTTCTTCTTCCGCTACATGCGTGAGCTGGTGGACCGCGGCTATATCTACATTGCGCTGCCGCCCCTGTACCTGGTGAAGCGGGGCAAGGAGGAGCGCTACTGCTGGACCGAGGAGGAGCGTGCACAGGCCCAAGAAGAAATGGGCAAAGGCCGCCCCGAAACGGTAAACGTGCAGCGCTACAAGGGCTTGGGCGAGATGAACGCCGAGCAACTCTGGGAAACCACCATGCAGCCCGACACCCGCTCCCTGAAGCAGGTAACCGTAGACTCGGCTGCCGAAGCCGACCACCTGTTCTCCATGCTCATGGGCGACGAAGTGGCTCCCCGCCGCGACTTCATCGAGAAGAACGCCAAGTACGCCAAGCTGGACGTCTAAATCACGGACGTACGCGAATTAAGCAGATTTCGCGGATGAAGTAAACTCTGTAGTAACAAAGCCGCTGCTCCGTTTGGGGTGGCGGTTTTTGTTGGGGGAGTGCTTACCTTGTTAGTCGTAGCACGTTTAAAAACTTATGAAAGGCGAGGACCGGATAATTGAATTACTAACGGAGCAGCTTGGCAGGCAGGATACGCTGATTGAGGAAGTGCGTGAGCTGAAAATTCAGCAACAGCAAACCAATCAGCGGCTGGATCGACTGGAGCAGCAACAAGCCCAAACCAACCTGGCCATCGGCGAGCTTCGGCTGTCGGTAATGCGCTTGGCGGAGGCAGTAGAACGGCTGAATGGCTTGGAGCACCGTGTGGATGCCATTGAGCAGCAGCTACGGCGGGCGTCGTAGAGCTGCGAAGTTGATGAAAGCATAAAAGGCCCGCCATACTTACGGCGGGCCTTTTTCAATTCAGATGGACATTGCCAAACTGTGACTTTGCCGGAGCCATTCGCGCAGCTCCGCTGGAGCCAGCACCTCCACTTCCGGGCCGTAGCTAAGTAGCTCCATGCGTAGCTCGTGCGTGTCATACACGGTCAGGCGGAGGCGGAGTTCATCTTCGGTGTGTAGCACCACCTGCTGGGAACTGTGCAGCGGATAGCTCAGCGCGTAGCGGCCCTGCACCGGCTCGAAGCGCAGCAGAACCTGCTGGGGCTCGTGGCCATCGGCGGGGCGGGTAATACCAAAGCAGTGCGCGAAATATGTAGCTGCGTCGAAATCGGTGGGCGGGGTGAAGGTGCGGCCAGTAGGGGCCAGGGCTTGAATCCGGTCGAGACCGAAGCAGGCGAGCCGGCCGCTGCCCTGCATCTGGCCCAGCACGTACCACCGCCCCCGAAACTCCCGCAGCAGCAGCGGCCCGATGGTGCGCCGTGTCGTTTTCAGAAAAGACTTGGTTTTTTCTCGTGCTTTGTTTCCGCTGCCCACTTCAACCGCCTGCCTTATGACTCGACAACTCATTGCCTCCGGGGCTCCCTGGGAATCTATCGTCGGCTACTCCCGCGCCGTGCGGGTGGGTAATGTGGTGGAAGTGGCCGGCACCACGGCCCAGGACGGCGACGCCATCACGGGCACCGATGCCTACAGCCAGGCCCGGCGGATACTGGAGAAAATAGCAGCGGCGTTACAGGAAGCCGGCGCCGCGCTGGAACACGTGACGCGCACCCGCATCTACCTCACCAATGTAGCTGACTGGCAAGCCGTGGGGCGGGCCCACGAAGAGGTGTTTGGCAGCATCCGGCCGGCCTCGACTATGCTGGCGGTTACGGCCCTGCTGGATGCGCGGCTGCTGGTGGAGATAGAAGCCACGGCTATTATTCCGGGCTAAGCGTACATTCTAGGCCGGATTGCTCGTATTTTGTCCGGCCTTTCGCATTCCCGCTTATGAAACTGTTCAAGTCCGCCGACCTTATCCGCAAAAGCAAATACATCAGCCGCGACCTGAGCTGGCTGCGGTTTAACTACCGGGTGCTGGACCAGGCCAAGGACCCCGGCCGCACCCTGTTCGACCGGCTGCGGTTCATGGCCATTACCTCCTCCAACCTGGATGAGTTTTTCATGATTCGGGTGGGCTCCCTATACAACTACATCGACTACGGCAAGGAGCGGGTGGACTACTCGGGGCTGCGGGAGCTGCCGTTTCGCAGGAAGCTGCTAGACTTTGCCCACCGCTTCGTCAACGACCAGAGCCTGACCTACCTCAACGAGCTAAAGCCGCAGTTCGAGAAGAACGGCTTCAACATCCTGCGCATGGATGAGCTGACGGAGCTGGAGCTGAAGAAGGCCGATGGCTACTTCAAGAACACCATCTTCCCGCTGCTCACGCCCATGGTGTACGACTCCTACCACGGCTTCCCGCTGATGATGAACCAGATGCTCATCTTCGGGGTGGTGACGCGGGCCGGCGGCCTCGAAGCCGACACCGAGAAAGGGCAGGAGCGGCTGACCTTCGTGCAGATTCCGCAGAACCTGTCGCGCTTCTTCGAACTGACGCGCAAGGACCGGGTAATCTTCGTTCCGATTGAGGAAATCGTGCGGGCCAACCTGCCCAAGCTGTTCCGCAACGTGGAAATTGTGTCAGCCAACCTGTTCCGCATCACCCGCAACGGCGACTTCACCCTGGAAGAGTCCGACGACATCGACGTGGACTTCATCAAGGAAATTCAGCTGGGCCTGAAAACCCGCAAGAAAGGCCGCGTGGTGCGCCTGGAGGTGGAGCCCAATGCCTCCAGTCTGCTCATGGCCGTGCTCCGGGAACGGTGGAAGATTGACAACGGCAACGTGTTCGTCATTTCCTCGCTCATCGACCTGAAAGGGCTCTTGCAGATTCTGCGCCACCCCAACTTCCGGGGCCGCGGCTCCCGCACGCCCGCGCCCGTGCCCCCACTGAGCCTGCCGGAAGGCACCGAGGAAAACCTCTTCGACTACCTCAAGCACCACGACGTGCTGCTCCACCACCCCTACAACTCCATCGAGCCGGTGGTGCGGCTGCTGGAGCAGGCCGCCGAAGACCCGCACGTGCTGGGCATCAAGCAAACCATCTACCGCCTCGCCGACGACTCCCGCGTGACGGCCGCCCTGCTCAAGGCCGCCGAAAACGGCAAGCACGTGTCGGTGCTGTTTGAGGTGAAGGCGCGCTTTGACGAGGAGCGCAACATCCGGGAAGGTGCCAAGCTGGAAAAGGCCGGCTGCTTTGTTATCTACGGGGTGAGCAAGTACAAGACCCACACCAAGATGATGATGATTATCCGCAAGGAAGGGGAGAAGGTGACTCGCTACGTGCACATCGGGTCGGGCAACTACAACGAGCAGACCTCGCGCATCTACACCGACGTGAGCCTGCTGACCACCAACGACGTGTACGGCCACGACGTGTCGGAATTCTTCAACGTCATCACCGGCCATTCCCAGCCCGACGAGTACGAGTACCTGATTACGGCCCCCAAGGACATGCGCCAGCAGCTGATTTCGCTGGTGCGCGAAGAGGTGCGCAACGCCAAGAAAGGCCTGCCCAGTGGCATCGTGATGAAGATGAACTCCTTGGAAGACAAGGAGATGATAGACGAGTTTTACAAGGCCAGCAAGGCGGGCGTGCCCATCCGGTTTATCGTGCGCGGCATCTGCTGCCTGCGGCCGGGCCGGGCGGGGCTTAGTGAGAACATCGAGGTGCGCAGCATCGTGGGCGACTTCCTGGAACACTCCCGGCTGTTCTACTTCCACCAAGCCGGGCAGCCCAAAGTATACGCCGGCTCCGCCGACCTCATGGTGCGCTCCTTTGATCGGCGTATTGAGGCCTTGTTTCTGATTGTGAACCCCCAGCTCAAGCGCGAGGCCATCAACATCCTGTACTTCAACCTGAAGGACAACCAGAACACCTACCTCATGCGCGAAGACGGCGCCTACATCCGCCGCCAGCCCGCCACCGACGAGCCCGTGTTTAACGTGCACCGCGAGTTCTACCACCGCACCTACGCCAGCATGCCCGAAACGGCGCTCTACGACGAGTACCTGACCCGCGCCGACATGCCCGTAGCCGCCGAGGACCAGCCCGAAGCCGTGCCCGCCGACGACTTCCCCAACGCCCCGGAAACCGACGAAGAGCAAATGTCGCTGGTAGACCTCAGCCAGGAAGCCGAGGAACAGGCGGCGTTGGAATAAACCACGGATTCGGGCGGATTTTTCGGATGGGTCGGATTTCGTGGACGACCCATTTTACCGAAGGAGCCTCGCATCAGCGAGGCTCTTTTGCCTTCGGATGGAAAGCGGACCGGATTCCTGGCAGATTGCAGCAAGAATAATCGTTCACGAAATCCGACCCATCCGAAAAATCCGCCGGAATCCGTGGTTTATTCCACCTCCGTCGGCCGGCTTTGCACGGCGGGCACGGGCACGGTGCGCGACGTGTCGGCGGGGAGGCGCAACTCATCGAAGTGCTCCTCGAACAGGGTTTGGAGCATTCCGTCTTTCAGGCCAATGTCCGGCACTATCATTTGGTGGACGTTGGCCCACTCCATGGCGGAGAGGTAGATGTGGCCGGCGGGCACGATGACGTCGGCGCGGTCAGGGTTCAGGAGGGCCACGTTTACGCGCTCGTCCATGCTCATGCTGGTGAGGTGGTCCAGCACGGTGGCAATGCGGCGGCGCGTTACGGGCTTGTCGAGCTGGGGCTGGGCTAGGCTGTAGAGCTTGTTGATGTTGCCGCCCGTGCCAATGGCCCGCGACACGTGGTAGCGGCGAGCATTTTCCCGGACCCACTCCTCCATGCGCTGCCACAGCCCGTTTTGGGCTTCGGTGGCCTGCTGCCCGCTTTCTTCCTGCTGCATGCGCCGGATGGAGCCCACCTCAAACGACTGCGACGCCACTTTGCGGCGGTTGTAGTAGATGTTGAACTCGGTGCTGCCCCCGCCCACGTCGATGTGCAGGTAGTGCTTGTTGTCTTCGAGCAGGTTGACGATGACGCGGTTAATGTAGGCGGCTTCGGCCTGCCCGTCGATAATCTGCACGGTCATGCCCAGCTCCCGCTGAATGCGGGCCGCCACTTCTTGCCCATTCTGAGCCGTGCGCATAGCCGAGGTGGCGCACACCAGATAGTGGTTCGGGGCCACGTCGTGCACCTCCATGAGCAGCTTCAGGGCGTGCAGAAACTTGATAAACTTCTCTTGCTTTTTCTCGGAGATGGTGCCGCTGGCAAACACATCTTCGCCCAGGCGCAGCGGGTAGCGCACGTATTCAACCCGTTTGAGCCGGTATCGGTCGCCGTAGTGCAGCACGGCTGAAATCTGGCACCGTACGGCGTTGGAGCCGATGTCGATGGCAGCCAGTTTGGAGAGCGGATATTCCAAAGAGCGCGGAGTTTGGTGGTGGAGGGCCAAAGATAGCCGCTCGGCCGAAAGCAGGCCCACCGCTTTTCCCCATACTCTTGCCCGCCGATGCCGGCTACAGCCCCGAGCGCACCGCTTTTGCCACGGGCAGCTCACCTTCCAGCCAGGCTTTAAACGCCCCGGCCTTGTCACGGCTGATGAGGGCCTCCTCCGCAGACTCGGGGTGCAAGTCGAGCTTGAGCTTGCCGTTGAAGTAGGGGTGGAGGCGGTGCACGGCGCTCAGGTGGGTGAGCAGCTGGCGGCTGGCCCGGAAAAACTGCTGCGGGTCGAGCAGGCGCTCCAGCTGCTCCAGGGGGTAGTCGATGACGAAGCGGCGGCCGTCGCGCGTCACCAGGTACACCAGCTCGTTGCGGGTCTGGAAGTAGGCAATCTGCTCCACGTCGATGGGCAGTAGCTGCTCGCCGCTGGCTACCAGAAAGCGGGTTTTGTAGGGCCGGCCGGTCAGGGGCAGGCTGTCGAGCAGGCGCTCCAGGCGCTGGCTGCCCGCCACCGGCGAAAAGGCCGCGCGCAGGTCGTGGTACTTGGCCAGGGCGGCGCGCAACTCCGTGAGCTTGATGGGCTTGAGCAGGTAATCCACGCTACGCACCCGGAAAGCTTTGATGGCGTACTCGTCGTAGCTGGTGGTGAAGATGATGGGGCTGGTCAGGCCCACGTGGTCGAAAATCTCGAAGCTCAGCCCATCGGCCAGCTGAATGTCGCTCAGAATGAGGTCGGGTGGCGGATTGTCCTGAAACCACTGCCGGCCCGCGGCCACGCTCCGCACCACGCCCAGCACCTCAGCCGCCGGATCGGCCTGGCGCAGCAGCCGTTGCAGCCGCTCGGCAGCCGGGTACTCGTCTTCAATGAGCAGGAGCTTCATGGGGAATGAGGGAATGAGCGAGTGAGTGAAGGGGGTGTCATTGCGAGGAGGCACGACGAAGCAATCCGTCCTTTTGTCTCTGCAAGCGTCCGGATATGACAAGCCCTGACTTTTACACTCAGTTTGAGAAACTTTATAGGTAGCTGTGCAGGTGAAAAATGGCTTTTGAATAGGTCAGAGATTATCACCCTGAGAAGGACGGATTGCTTCGTCGTGCCTCCTCGCAATGACACCCCTTCACTCATTTACTCACTCATTCCCTCGTTTTCAAGAAAGCAGGGGCAGGCGCACGGTGAACAGGCCGTTTTCGCGCAGCACTTCCACGGGGTGCTCGGAGAGGAGGCGGTAACGGTTAATGATGTTGCGCAGGCCTACTTTGGTGGATTGTTCGAGGCCGGTTTTGGGCTGCACGTTGTTTTGCACGCGCACGTAGCCGGAGTCGGGTTCGGTGGCCAGGGTGACGCGCAGCGGGTTTTCCGGCGAAATAACGTTGTGCTTGATGGCGTTTTCAACCAGCATTTGCAGGCTCAGCGGGGCTACGTTGGTGGCGTAGGCGGCCGGGGCAATGCGCTGCTCCACTTGCAGGTCGTCGCGGAAGCGGGTTTTGTTGAGGTAGAGGTAGGCTTCTACGAAGGCTATTTCCTCGCGCAGGGGCACGGTGGTTTTGTCGCGGCTCACCAGCACGTAACGGTACACGTCGGCCAGCTGCTCCAGGTAGGTGTGGGCCGGCTCGTTGTCGTCCTCGATGAGGGCGGCCAGGGTGTTGAGGGAGTTAAACAGAAAGTGCGGGTCGAGCTGGCTGCGCAGGGCTTCCAGCTCCGATTGGATACCGGCTCGGGCCAGGGCTTCGGAGCGTTGCAGGTTCTTCTTCCACTCCCCGAAAAAGTAGATGCTTTCGTAGACGGAAGTAACCATGAGCGTGGGCACCATCTTCAGCAGGAAGCTGCTAAACAGCTCGCCTTTTTCGCAGAGCGGCACGCCAAACAGCAGCCGGTGAAACTCGTTCAGAAACAAGGTGGCCGCAAACGTGAAGGCCGTGCTGCTCAGCGTTTGCACCACCAGCCGGCGCGTGGTTTGGTCGTAGTGCGGAAACAGGCGGCGCATGAGCAGGAACAGGGCGCGGTTGCCTTCCCACAGCAGCACCGTGATAAAGACGCCGAACAGAAAGTGCGTCAGCACTGCCGTATCGTACTGCCGCGGCCACCCGTCGAACACCACGTGCATAATGACTGCAACTACCGGAATGCCCAGGAGGCGTAACCATTTGTCGTTCATGGCGAAGAAAGATGACAGGTGAAAGTGTACTGGCCAGTGCCGCAAGCGGGCAGCTAAGCTACTGAATCAGAAAGAAATCCTGCGCCCGGCATAACGGCTGGGCGGCCCGTTGGCATCCGGCAGCTTCAGCGGCGAATGAAGCCCAGCGTAGCCGCTGCCACATAATCCACCACGTCGCCGACGGTGACAAGCGGCACCTCGTCGGGAATGGTAATGTGGAAGCGGCTTTCCAGCTCCAGAATGATGTCCACGACATCAAGCAGATCAAAGCACAGTTCGCGGCTCAGGTGGAAGTGCAGGCGTAGGCGGTGGGGCTGGAGGCGCTTGCGCCGGCCGATTACGCGCAGCACCTGCTGCCGAATGGACCGGGGCGCAACGAGCGAAGCAGTAGTCATAGTG
Organism: Hymenobacter sp. YIM 151500-1; assembly: GCF_025979885.1. Lineage (NCBI taxonomy): Bacteria > Pseudomonadati > Bacteroidota > Cytophagia > Cytophagales > Hymenobacteraceae > Hymenobacter > Hymenobacter weizhouensis. Next base: position 1,511,117 of record NZ_CP110139.1, on the reverse strand, counting down.
GTGAAATGGTGAGGTGGTGAGAAGTGATGGGGTGACAAGAAGAACGGTCATGCTGAGCGCAGCCGGAGGCGAAGTCGAAGCATCTCTACCGCTGGCTAATCTTAATCGTGGAGGTGAAGTAACCATTCGCAACGAAGCAATAGAGATGCTTCGACAAGCTCAGCATGACCGTCTAGATGTGCTCACCACGAACGGGCTGTTCCTCTTTCTTCAAAAAGTGACCCGGTAGAAGGGCACTGGCAGGAAGCCTTGCTGGTAAGCCGTGCCGATGCGGTTGGTGCGCGGGTTGTAGGCCTGCTGGAACACATTCTCCCGGTTCGACACGTTTTGCAGGTCCACGGCTATTTCGTGCGTGAGGCGGGCGCGGTTGATTTTGTAGCCCAGCTTCACATCGGCCCGGAAATACGCGTCCTGCTGCTGGCTGAAAGCTTGGTTGTAGCGGAACACGGCGGTGCGGGCCTGGCTGGAGGCTTCGTAGTTGATGGGTGTGACGTACCGCCCGCCCGTGGTGGCCGCCCGCAGGCTAACAGTGAACGTGTTGTCCCGGCGACCCACCCGGAACTCGCGCCCCACCAAGGCGTTAGCCACGAACTTGGTATTGAAGGGAGTGTTGCGCTCCACTCCGTCGCTGCCCTTGTACTTGGAGTCGAACACCGACGTGGTGAGCAGGAAATAGTAGCCCTGGGCGAAGGCCCGCTCCAGGGTTAGTTCCACGCCGTAGTTGCGGCCGGTGCCGTCGTTCACGAGGTTGCCCTTGTTGGTGGGGGCAAAGTCAGCGCCTTCGGTCAGGCCGGAGAAGTAGCTGGGCGTGCGCTCCACGGGGGCATCGAATAGGCGCTGGTAGTAGCCTTCGGCGCGCAGGCGCAGGTTGTCGGTAAGCTGCCGGTCGTAGGCCAGCACGAAGTGGTGGCTGCGCGTAAAGCCCAAGTCACGGTTGGTAAGGGCGTAGGAGCCGTCGGGCTGGCGGCTCTGGTAGAAGTAGGTGAGCAGGGGCGACAGGGCGCTGTGCAGGCCATACGCCGCGCTCAGCGTGCTGCTGGGCGTGAGCTGGTATTGCAGGCCCGCGCGCGGCTCCACCACGGTGCTGCCGTTCAGCTCGAAGCGGGAGGTGCTGAGGCCCGCGTTGAGCGTGAGCCGGTCGGTGAAGCGGTGCTTCCACTGGGCGTACAGCTGCGCCAGGGCCGTGGTGCCGTCGGCGTTGCGCTCCACCACCGCCACGGGGTAGAGCTGCTCGCCGCGGTAGTCGTAGCGGAGCAGGTCCACGATGGCGCCGGCCGTCACGGCGTCGCGGGCACTGAACTTATGGCTCACCATCAGGTTAGCCGACAGCTTCTCCTGCACAAACTTGTTGCGCTCGGCCGGAATTTCGGCTTCCACGGTGCGGCCGCTGCGGTAGAGAATCGTGTCCGAATCGAACTGCTGGCTGGTGCGCGAGGCCGACAGGGTGAAGCGGCCCACGGTGCGGTCGGTGAGGCGGTGCTCGTAGGAGGCCGCCGCAATGCCGGTCGAAAACGTGGGCCGCGAGTTCAGGCTCTCGTCTCCGTACACGTCGGCCTGGGTCGAGTCCACGTCTTTACCCAGGAAGGTGATGTTGCTGCGCCCGGCCAGGGTCCAGGCGCTGAAAGTGCCGCGCTGGCCTACCGGCACGTCGGTTTTGAAGGTGAAGTCCTGGTACTCCGGCGTGCCAGCAATACTGTAGCCCACCGCCTTGAGCAGGGAGAAGATGGAGTAGCGGTAGTTGACCAGGTAGGAGGCCTTGGAGTTCTTGCTGTACGGCCCTTCGGCGCCCACCTCAATGCCATTGAAGCCAAGCTGCCCCAGAAACTCGCGCTTCTCGTCGTTGCCTTTGCGCAGGCGCAGGTCGAATACCGAGCCTAGGGCGTTGGCGTACTCGGCCGGGAAGGCCCCCGTGAGGAAGTCGGACTTGGCCAGCAGGTTGTTGTTGAGCAGGCTCACTGGCCCGCCCGTGGTGCCCTGGGAGCCGAAGTGGTTGGGGTTGGGAATATTGACGCCTTCCAGGCGCCAGAGCAGGGAAGCCGGGGAGTTGCCGCGCACCACAATGTCGTTGCGGGTGTCGTTGGCGCTGCTGATGCCGGCAAAGTTCTGGGCCATGCGGGCTGGGTCGCCCAGGGCCCCGGCGTAGCGGTTGGCTTCCAGAGGCGAAAAGGGCCGGGCCGAGACGGTGGCCATTTCGTTGTTGGGCACGGTGCGGTCCTCGCTGCGGCGGTACACCACCTGCACCTCGTCGAGCTTGGTCAGGCGCTCGGTCAGGCTCAGGTTGAGCACCACTTCCTTGCCAGCCGTCACGGTTACTTCGTTGAGTTGCAGGTCTTCGTAGCCGATGCTCGTAATACGCAGCTTCACGCGGCCCACGGGCACGCCCGGCAGCCGGAAGCGGCCGTCGGCGTCGGTGGTGCCACCCAGCGGCGGGTCCACGCCCAGCACCACCACGGTAGCCCCAATAACGGGAGCTTTGGCCGCCGCGTCGAGCACGGTGCCGCGCACGGTTTGGCTTGCGCCTTCCTGCGGTTGGGTGAGAGCTGATGATTGAGCCCAGGCCGCCGGCACCAGAGCCACGGCGGCCAATACTATTTGTAGAAAGAAGAACAGGTGTCGCATAGCCTTTGGCGCTTGGTTGATAAGCCAAAGGTGGCCGCTGCGCGAAGCCGGCGAAATCGAAACCTGGGTGAACCGTCGTCCGGCCGCCCCGAATCGTCGGTAGCCTCGCCCGAGTCGTTGAGTGGAGTTGGGGCGGCAGCGGCCATCGGCAGGATGCTCTTGCGGGTGGCACCTACCTTCGTAGCATCACTCTTCCGGCGCTGTGCCGGCTACCCCACACTTCCTTAATTCGCCCCGGCCAGGTCGCGGGCAATGTTGGCCCAGTTTACCGGGCCGGTGCGTTTGCCCAGGCGCACTACTAGGATGTCTTTCTTGGGAAAGACGTAAATAAATTGCCCCAAAATGCCTTCCGCGTAAAAGTCGGGTCCCGGCCGTACTACTACTTGCATGGGTGCTGCACCGGGCTTCTTTGGCTGCCCGAAGTTTACTGGCCGGAACATTCCCCGCCGGGTGGTATCCGTTTGGCGCTCAAAGCGGCGCGTGTGCCACCACTGGTAGCCGTAGAGGTAGTCGTTGGCAGCGGTGGTGCTGACATCGTACACCGACCGTTCCACCCAGTCCCGCGGCACAAGCTGCCGGCCTTGCCACTCGCCCCGGCGCAAGTACAGGCGCCCGAGCTTGGCGAAGTCACGGGCGCGGGCGTTGAGGCAGCAAAAAGCTTTTTCGGTGTTGCCGCGGCGGCTGTCGAGGCTCCACGAAGCATCGTATTCCGAGCCCAGCGGCTGCCATATTTTCTCCTGTAAGTACTGCGCCAGAGGCCGCCCGGTGGCGCGCGCCACAATGAGCCCCAGCAACTGCGTATTGCCGCTGATGTAGTCAAAGTGCTGGTCGGGTGCTTCTCTGACTTGTAAGCGGCTCACGTATTTTTTCAGGTTGGTGCCATAATAGTACTTGGCCGCGTCGCCGAAGGGGTTGATGTAGCTCTCATTAAAAAGAACCCCCGAACGCATGTTAAGCACGTGGGCGATGGTAATGCGCTGAAATTTCTCGCCCCGCAATTCCGGCAGGTACTTCGTTATCGGTTCCTCTACACTCTTAATGTACCCTTCGCCGATGGCGATACCGACCAGCGCCGAAACGTAGCTTTTAGCCACTGAGAACGAAGGAACCACCGAGGCCGCGTCGTAGCCGGCCAGGTACTTTTCCACCAGCAACGAGTCGTGGCGGATGACGAGAAACGCCACGGTGCCGCTTTCGCGCAACACGTCATCGAAGGCTACCGTCCGCTCCCGGCGCTCCCCCTTGTGCAAGGTCAGGCTTTGGGGCAGGCGAATGGCCGAGGGGCTGCCTGGCGCCGGTTCAAAGAAGCGGAAAACAGGCCCGGCACCCCGTTCAACCGGCCGAACCGGAAACTTCTGCCAGTCGCGGATGTCGGCAAAGTTGTAGATGAAAAAGCGGCCCACGTGGCAGGCAGACAACACGAACAGCAACACAAATCCGGCGAGGGCTAGCAGTAGGCGCGGCATTGAAAGTAAGGTGTCAGAGCAGTTCTATAAAGGGAAGAGATAAGGTGCTAACCCAAAGTAAGCGGGAGAGAAATAAGTAGTGCTGCATTTTGTGCAAAACGAGAAAAATATAGTCTAAATAGACCCAAAATCACCAGCAACCAAGCGCCACTTGCCCGCTGATAGGTACCAGCGGGCAAGTGGCACTTGGTTGCTTGATTCTGCGGGCGGCTACCGCTCTAGCTGCAAGTGCCCGGTGTGGGTGCTGCCGCCCGCCGTGAGGCGGTAGTGGTAGAGACCACCAGGCAAGGAGGCCGGCGCGGCAAACAGGGCCTGCTGGCGGCCAGCCGCCTGGTGCGCATCCACGAGCACGGCTACGCGGCGCCCGTAGCCATCAAACACTTCCAGCTGCACGCGGGCCGGAGCCGCCAGGGAGTAGGTGATGGTGGTGGATTCGGTGAACGGGTTGGGCTGGCTGCTCACCACTGTTAGCAGGTTCGGCAAGGTGAATCGGCCAAAGTAGGCCTCGTGGGCCCCAATGTCGAAGGTGCGGCCCCGAGGTACGGGCGTGCCGTAGAAGTCGCGCGGGCCGGGGTTGAGGCCCACCGCCCGCAGGTCGACGCCGGCATCAATCAGGGGCGAAGTGGGACGGAGCAGGTAGGCCGTGAGGGTGGGCAGCAGCAGCGCATTGTCCAGGGTGCGGCCCGCGCCCGGCGCCAGCAGCTGCGGGTCGGCGCTGAGGCCGGTATTGGTGCCATTCAGGCGTTCCTGGCCGGTGGCGGCCCGCCAGGCCGCTAGGCTAGCGTAAGTAGTGCCAGCCCACTCAATGCGGAAGGCCTCGCCGCTGCTCCAGTAGGCATTGCCCTGGAAGATGATGCCCGTGGCGCTGGCCACCACGCGCAGCAGCGGCACGCCGCCGGTGGTTTGGAAGATGTTGTTGCGAAACCGGATGCTGTCCGAGCCTTCTTCCACGCGTACCGGCCGCGGGTCGGCGCCGGCGGCGGGGCTCACGAAGATGGTATTCTGGTACACGTCCACGTTGCGGATGCCTCCGCCGGTGTACACGCCCCCGTAGCCCCCGCGCCGGCCGTCGTTCTGGCTGATGTTGTAGCGCACGGTGTTCGAGTAGAAGGGCCGGGCGCCGGTAAACTGGTAGAGCAGGTAGCCGGCCCCGTCGTTGTCGTGGGAGTAGTTGTACTGCATCACCGAGTTGGTCACGCCCCCGTCCAGGTCGAAGCCTCCGCCGTCGATGGTGCTGGTGCGGTTGCGGTAGGATTCGTTGTATTGGATGGTCATGCGGTTGCTTTCCCAGGACCAGATGCCTACGGGCCCGCCGCCGGGGTTGCCGTTGTTGATGCCGTTGTCGTGGGCCACGCACCGCTCAATCACGCCGCCGTCGATGTCGCTGAGCACGATGCCGTTGCCGGAGTTATTGCCTTTGTCGGCAATGCCGGTGTTGTTGTAGGCCCGGCAATAGCCCACGTAGAAATTCTGGTGGGCGTAGCCGGGAATGGTGCCGTTGCTGTAGTAGCCGTACGACACAATGCCGGCGTCGAAATTATCGTGGGCGCTCGACAAGGTGATGCGCACGTCGCGGTAGCCGGTTTTGGTGGCGTCGGCGGGGTAGGCGCCCACCACAATGCCTCCGTAGCGGAAGCCGCTCACGTCCACGAGGCGCACGCGCAGGTAGTCGAGCTTCGCGCCGCCGGGCAAATCGGCGTAGAACAGGATGCCGTCGCCCCGGTTGGTGGCGCCGCCCGACCCGCGCACGTTCAGGTTCGCCACCTCAAAGCCGGCCCGGTTGTACACAAACACGCCCGTGCCGGTACCCGCATCCACGATGGCCCGGCCGCGGCCGTAGGAGCCCAGCACAATGGGTCGGGCGGCGGTGCTGGAGTCGGCCGCATCGAAGTACAGATTGCCGGCAAATGTTTGCCCGCCTTCCAGCAAGATTCGGTCGCCGGGCCGGAAGTCCACGGCGTTTACTTTCCCGATACTCCGCCAGGCCTGAGCGGGTGAGGTGCCGGCGCTGGCGTCGTTGCCGCCGGGGCTGACGAAGTACGTAGTGCCAGCCGGGCCGGCGTGGGCCGCCGCGGCGTGGGCGGCGCGGCGCTGAGCTGCCGGGGCTGGCAGCTGCTTGGGGCCGTGGCTGATGGGGCGCGTCCGGAGCGGAGCAGCGGCTTGCACCGGAGGCCCTGGTTGCTGGGCGGCGCAGGGAAGGGCAAGGCCGAGCCCTCCGGCGCACAAGGCGCCGAGCAGCAAGTAAAAAGTTTTCATAGCGTTTGGGTGTGAGGTTGAGGATCTTATCTAAAGATACCTCCGACGCAGCCGGGCGCAAGCTGAAGTGAAGTGCAAGATTTGGGGTTGAGGTTTCGCGCTATACTGCCAGAACATCCTCAAAATCCTTGCGTCGCGGCTACTTCAAGACCTGTTGTGTCCCTGCCGAAGCCTGGCTGTTCTTGAGCCTAAAAGCCAGAGAGCAAACATGCCGCGGTCTGTAATCAGCACCTGACAAAGGGCAAACAAAGTAGGGCAGTTCCGCGTCCCGGAACCGCCTCCTCAACCACCTCAACCGCGCTACTCGCGCGCCGCCCGCCTACCCAGCCGCCGCCACCCCGCCTGACTCAACAGCAGCAGCAGACACGGCAGCAGCACCCATTGCAGCTCACTGCGGAGCACCCGCGTCGCCCACTCGCCCACAAAATTGCGCACCCCAATCGGCGACACCGCAATGGGCCGAAAGCCGAAAAAGTACCGCTCAGGGGCAAAAGGGCTAAAAAACGCCACTCCCAGGCCGCCCGTCGTCATGGCGTCGAGCACGCCGTGCGAGGCCGTGGCCAGAAACAGGAGCAGCCACAATCGGGGCGGCGGGGGAGGGGCAGCCGGTGGGCGCCAGGCCAACAGCCCCACCAGAGCCGTGGCCACTACCGCCGCAGCTAGCAGCGAATGGCTCAGCCTGCGGTGCCCCCACAGACTGCCGTAGGCCACGTGCAGCTTGAAGCCCACCACGTCGGCATCGGGCAGGAAGGCGCAGGCGGCGGCCAGCAGCCAATAAGGCCAGTGCCGCCGCTCCGGCAAGAGCAGCTTGCCCAGCGTAGCGCCCAAGGCGCAGTGCCCGATGATGGAAGCCACGTGGTGAGGTGGTGAAATGGTGAAATCGAGGGATTAGCTTTCTAGTCAGGCCCAGCTTTTAGGTGTCAGCGGGAGTTGTTGAGTCCTACCTGGCCCAGAGTTTTAGCCCTGGGATACCTGCCCGCGCAGCTCCGCCGCCACCCGCGGTACACCCGTGGAGGCGGGTTCGGTGATGAAGTGCAGGTTGGGGCGTGACACCACCGGCGGGCGACTGGGGTCAATAATGTAAATCGGCACGTCGCGGCGCACGTAGTTGACCAGGCCCGCCGCCGGATATACCTGCAACGAGGTGCCCACCACCAAAAACACGTCGGCGGTGGCGGCTTCCTCGATGGCGCGCTCCATCAGGGGCACGGCCTCGCCAAACCACACGATGTTGGGGCGCAGCTGGGTACCCCGCTCGCACAAGTCGCCCAGCTCAATTCGGTCCGAGGTCATGGGGTACACCAGCTGGTCGAAGTAGGAGCTGCGGGCCTCCAGCAGCTTGCCGTGCACGTGCATGACGCGTGAGGAGCCGGCCCGCTCGTGCAAGTCATCCACGTTTTGCGTCACCACTACCACGTCGAAGTCCTTTTCCAACTCTACCAGCGCCACGTGGCCGGCGTTGGGCAGGGCGGCGCGGGCGGCGGCCCGGCGCTGGTTGTAGAAGTCGAGCACCAGGGCCGGGTTGCGGGCCCAGCCCTCGGGCGAGGCCACGTCCTCGATGCGGTGCCCTTCCCAGAGCCCATCCGAGCCCCGGAACGTGGCCAGCCCGCTTTCCGCCGAAATACCGGCCCCGGTCAGGGCCACCAGTTTCTTTTTCATAGGCATGTGGCACACGCTTCAGCTTAGCTGCGCTTTCTTTCAGTTGTGCTGTGAATTAGGAAGGATGCGAATCAAGTGCCGCTGCTACAGCCAGAGCCGCAGCTTGCCTGTTTGCTGCTGATGCGCGCCTCCGGAAAGTTCCGGCGAAGTGGCCGATGGCGCAACCGTAGCAAAGCTAAAGCTTACGCCACATTGTCAAAACCGGCCCAATTCTTCCCGCGCAAACGTCCACTCCGGCGTGTGTACCTGGAGCCGGGCGGGGTCCAGGGCAAACCACGCTCCGGCGCCTGGCTGGGGACCAGCCTTGAGCACGTGCACTTGCTGAGCCGGCATGTAGCTCTGGGCCAGCAAGGCCACGCGCTGGCCGGTAGTGGGCTGCACGGCCACGTCGAGCACCAGCACGGCGTGCCCCGGCGAACCAGCCTGAATGAGTACGTCGCCGGGCTGCACCTGGGCCAGGGGCACCGGTTGTAGCTCACGGGCCAGGGAGCGGGTGCCGGCGTAGCTGAAAATCTGGACCAGGTAGCGGCGCAGCGCTGCGTGCGTGGGGGCTTCGGCGACTTTGGAAGCTGGTTGCACATCATCGGCGCCCACCACCCGGAAACCCGTGCCGGCGCACCACTGCGGGAAGGCAATGTCGTGGCCGCTGGTGAGCTGGAAGTGGATGCGGGCGGGGTCCTGGCTGAACAGATACTCGGCCCGCAGCCGAATCACGGCATCGGCACACTGCTGCAAGTCCTGCTGGCCTACATCGAGGTCGAGCACGGCGGCGTGCACATCCTGGCGGCTTTTCAGCTGGCCATTGTAGAGGCGCACCGGTGTACCTGGCGGCAGCAGCGGCAGGTGGCGTAGCCAGTGCCCAAAGGAGCCCGGCGCCACCGCGGTCCGCTGGTAGCCGGCCGGCGCCGGAAACCGGGCGGCCAGACTGTTGCGGGCCGCGTAGCGGCCAGGCGCCAGCCACGCATATTGAGTGGGCGCGGCTGCCGGTGTCTGTAGCGAATCGGCCAGAGCAGGGAAGAACGCGGCAGTTGGCCTGCGTGGCTTATCCAGTAGCGGGCAGCTACCTAGCATGGCTATAGCCAAAATACGGACTAGCATACGTGACCTGGAAAAGCCCGTGCTACACAGGCCCGTATAGGTGTAAGTCCGAAATATAGCAGAAGTGCTTTGCCGTTTAGCATGTGCAGCGGCAGGTGGTGTGCCGCGCAGTAGTGGTCAGCAGGACATCGGGCAAACCCAGCCGGTAACTCAGGAAACTAGGCTCTATAAGCTGTAGCATGAGGCTGCTGACATCAAGGCCGGTAGGCCGGCTAGAATGAAGTAAAGTGTACAGAGAAGCTAAAGACAGTAGACGGCTGACTTATCACCGCAGCACACCCAGAATAATCGGAATAAGCGCCAGAACACCGTTACCGGCGTAATGAATCAGAAATCCGGCCCAGGTGTTCCTGAAACGTTGCGCGGCATAGCTGACGGCCAGCGTAGTAGGTAGCAGGTACACAATGGTCCAGGGATAGATAGGGGTGTGAAACAGGCACCAGAAAATGCCGTGGTACAGCCAGGTGCGCCCGCCCCACACCAGCTCCTGACGCGGCAGCAGGTAGCCGCGAAACCAGATTTCTTCCCCCAGAATATTAAAGAAAGTCAGGAAGATGAAGTAAACGGGAATTACCCAGTACGCTCCCTTTAGCGTCACGCCCATAAAAGTTGTCGGGGCCCCGCCCGGTGCGGCGGCATTGGGGTTCAGCAGATCAGGCAGAAAATCGGGCGGCGCCAGCTGAGGAATGGCAGCCAGATACCTGGCCGTGGGCAGCAGCAGGCCGGTCAGCAGGAAGCTAAGCACAAACAGACCCAGACACAGCAGCACCTGACGGCCCGTGAGCGGGGAGAAGCGGAGCCTGGCCCGCCAGTGCGGGAGGTTCTTTTCCTGGGCTACCAGCCCCACAGTGGCGAGGATGAACGCTGAAAGCGGTACGCTGTAGCTGATCAGAAACGAGGTAAATGCGGCAACACCCGACGCCAGCAAAAAGGGGAGGAGCAGGTAAACCGACAACCGAAACAGCAAGGCCGACACCCCAAAATACAGCACAGATTGCGCAAAACCCAGCGGCCGATAAGGAAGCATAGCGGAAGAGGTCAGGTAAGTGAATACGCTATTCCGCTCGTAGTACAGGGGACGAGACAACCCCTTAATCGGCCGGGCTGGGCACCGCGCCACGCTCAGTAGCGCCCAGGGTGCAGACTTGCGCATGCCCGGCAGCTACAAGCTTGGCAACTACTGCGCCTGAACCGGGCGTTCTGGCAGGGCAGCCTGGCCATGGGTGCTGCTACGTGCAAGTTGCTGAATGTGAGCTTAAAAACTAAAGCTAGTTAATTGCTGGGTAAGTACGTCTTCTGGTTAACAGAAAACAGGAGCAGTGAAGCGACCGGCCAGGAGAATGAGATGCCCAGCAGATTGGCGGCCATAAAGGTCAGGCGGTCCGGTGAATCGACACGTGCTTCACAACGACCAATAATTAAGTCTTAATCGTTTCTATGACAGCGAGATAAACGAACCGGCCCGCCGAATCATTCAGCGGGCCGGTTAATGGTTACTTGGCTTTGCTACTGGCTTTCTTGGCCGTAGTGCCGGCGGCTTTTTTCGCGGCGGGCTTTTTGGCTTTGGCCGCCGCAGGCTTCTTGGCGGGCGTGTCGGCCTTCTCCTCAGCTGCGGGAGCGGCTTTCTTAACAAAGCGGCCCCCTTTGGCTGGCTTGTCGGGCGTGGCTTCGGCCAGCTCCAGGCAGCGTTCCAGGGTGAGGCCGGCCGGCTCCTCGCCCTTCGGAATCTTCACGTTCTTCTTGCCCACCACGATGTAGGGCCCGAACCGCCCGTTAAGCACTTGCACGTCGGGACGCTCCGGGAACTCCTTGATGAGGCGCTCGGCATCGGCTTTGCGCTTGGCTTCAATCAGGTCAATAGCCTCCTGGGCGGTGATGGTGTGCGGGTCTTGCTCCTTGGTTAGGGAGTAGAACTTGCCGTCGTGGCGGATGTAGGGGCCGAACCGGCCCAGGGCGGCCGTCATGTCCTGGTCCTCATACTGGCCCACGATGCGCGGCAGCTTAAACAGGTCCAGGGCTTCGTCGAGAGTTATATTTTCGATAAACTGCCCCTTGCGCAGGCTGGCGTACACGGCCTTTTCGTCGGAGCCCTCCCGCGGCTCAATCTGCACGTACGGCCCGAAGCGGCCCAGGCGGGCGGTAATCTTCTGGGCAGTTTCGGGGTGCTCCCCAATTACGCGGGTCGAGCCCAGGGTGCTGCGCTCAATATCCTGGCCGCGCTCCACGGTTTCGTGGAAGGTGCCGTAGAAGCCGGCCAGCATATCGGTCCACTCTTCCAGGCCATCAGCAATCCGGTCAAACTCATCTTCCACCTTGGCTGTGAACTGATAGTCCACAATCACCGGGAAGTGCTCCACCAGGAAGTCGTTGACCACCATGGCCGTGTCCGTGGGAAACAGCTTGGCTTTGTCGGCCCCGAAGGTTTCGGTTTTTACCTCGGTTTTCACCTGGTTGCCGTCCAGCGTCAGCACGTGAAACTTCCGCTCCTTGCCTTCCCGCGAATCTTTCTCCACGTAGCCCCGTTTCTGAATGGTGCTGATGGTGGGCGCGTACGTCGAAGGCCGGCCGATGCCCATTTCTTCCAGCTTCTTTACCAAGGACGCTTCGGTATAGCGAGCCGGCGGCTGGGCATACCGTTCGGTGGCGCGCAGCTGCTGCAAGGGCAGCGCCTGGCCCACCGTCAGCGGCGGCAGCCCCCGCGAAAACGACGACTCGGCGGCTTCGTCTTGCTCGTCCTCGTCCTTGCTTTCGGCGTAGGCTTTCAGGAAGCCCTCGAAGGTGATGACCTCGCCGGTAGCCGTGAGCGTGGTGCCAGGCTGGGTGCTGATGCTGATGGTAGCCACGGTGCGCTCCACTACGGCGTCGGCCATCTGCGAAGCCAAAGCCCGCTTGCGAATCAGGTCATACAGGCGCTGCTCCTGGGAATCGGCGCCAGCTTTAGTCAGGGCAAAGTCGGTGGGCCGGATGGCTTCGTGGGCCTCTTGCGCCGAGGCCGACTTGGTTTTGAACTGGCGGGTGTGGGCGTACTCCGGCCCGTAGGCTTGGCTGATGGCATCCCGGGCCGCCGCCAGCGCGTCCTGCGACAGGTTCACCGAGTCAGTACGCATGTAGGAGATTTTGCCGGCCTCGTACAGCTTTTGGGCCACACTCATGGTTTGGGCCACCGAGAAGCCCAGCTTGCGCGAGGCTTCCTGCTGGAGCGTGGACGTGGTGAAGGGCGGCGCGGGGCTGCGCTTGCCGGGCTTCTTCTCCAGGTTCTCAATGCGGTACGTGGCCCCGATGCAGCGGGCCAGAAACTGCTCGGCCTCTTCGCGGGTCTTGAAGCGAGTGGGCAGTTCGGCCTCCAGCACGGCCCCGCGGCCCGCATCGAAGCGGGCTACCACGCGGTAGGCCGAGGTAGTTTTGAACTGATTGATTTCCCGCTCCCGCTCCACCACCAGGCGCACGGCCACGCTCTGCACGCGCCCCGCCGAGAGGCCCGCCTTCACTTTCTTCCACAGCACCGGGCTCAGCTCGAAGCCCACCAGCCGGTCGAGCACGCGGCGGGCCTGCTGGGCATTCACCAGATTCAGGTCAATTTCGCGGGGCGAGGCAATGGCGTTGAGAATGGCGTTCTTGGTAATCTCGCGGAACACAATGCGCCGCGTTTTCTGGTCGTTCAGGTTCAGGGTTTCGGCCAGGTGCCAGCTGATGGCCTCGCCCTCCCGGTCATCGTCGCTGGCCAGCCACACGGTTTCGGCTTCCTTGGCCAGCTTCTTCAGCTGGCTGATTACTTCCCGCTTATCAGCCGACACGACATAAGTAGGCTTAAAGCCATTGGCAATGTCGATGGCGTTGTTGTCTTTCGGCAGGTCGCGCACATGGCCAAAGCTGGATTTGACAATAAAGTCTTTTCCTAGATACCCCTCAATGGTTTTGGCCTTGGCAGGGGACTCGACGATGACTAGATTTTTGACCATAGGGTAAGAGGAGGCGCAGGTACGGGTACTTTTACTCGGGCAGAACGACCAGCCGAGGCTAAAAGTTAAATTTGGCGGCAAAGATGCTGGAATAATCCGGCGCCGCCGCGGCGGGAAGTAGAATAATGCCCGGCCCGCTATACGGCTGGTGCGAACGAATCGGCTGAGCTACCCACTGGGTAGGCTGCAATTATTTGACAGCGTGCGACTTATCTTTTTCGGTTATCTTTCCTGAGGCCCTTGCCGCTGCCCAGGGCGTTTTCTACCTTTGCAAGTCCCGGAACCCGCCCGCTCCGGGTACCGTTTGTGCACCGCCTGCTTCGGCAGGTTTCGCCACCATTTTAGTTGTATGGCCTCACCCAAGACGCCCAAAACCACTCGCCCGGCTGCCGATACGGCCACCGACACGCTTGAGCCATCCGCTGACAATAGCAACGGAACGGGCGTGCATATCGATTCCACGCGCAAGCGTGGCAGCCTGCGGCAGCAGGATGCAACCACCGACTCCGACTACGTAAATGAGCAGCTGAACCGGGTGCTATACGCCTTGGATGCTTTTAAGAAAGGCGACGTGTCGGTGCGCCTGACCAAGCAGAACGACGACATCTTCGCCGAAATAGCTGAGGCCTACAACTCCATGGTGGAGATGATTGGGGGCGTGGGCGGCGAGGTGTCGCGCATTTCCAAGGTGGCGGGCGTGGAAGGCAACCTGAAAGCCCGCGCTTCGGCCGACAATGCCGCCGGCTTCTGGCGCGACATGATCAACAACATCAACGGCCTGGTAGACTCCATTGCCGTGCCGGTGTTGGAGGTGGGCAAGGTGCTCAAGAACATCAGCCGGGGCAATCTGGACGAGACCTTCCAGATTCCGGTGTCGGGCGACTTCAAGGTGATGGCCGAAACCATCAACAAGACCATCGACAACCTGAACCTGTTTGCCGGCGAGGTAACCCGCGTGGCGCAGGAAGTAGGCACCGAAGGCAAGCTGGGCGGCCAAGCTAGTGTACCCAACGTGGGCGGCATCTGGAAAGACCTCACCGACAACGTGAACTACATGGCCTCGAACCTGACCTCGCAGGTACGGGACATTGCCAACGTAGCCACGGCCGTAGCTCGCGGCGACCTGACGCAGAAAATCACCGTCGATGTAAAAGGCGAGCTGCTGCAACTCAAGCAGAACCTGAACCAGATGGTGGACTCGCTGAACACCTTCGCCGGTGAGGTAACCCGCGTGGCCCAGGAGGTAGGCACTGAGGGTAAGCTGGGCGGTCAGGCTAGTGTACCGAATGTGGGCGGCGTGTGGAAACAGCTGACCGACAACGTAAACACGATGGCCTCGAACCTGACCTTGCAGGTGCGCGACATTGCCAACGTAGCCACGGCCGTAGCCAAAGGCGACTTGACCCAGAAGATTACGGTAGACGTGAAGGGCGAGCTGCTGCAGCTGAAGCAGAACCTGAACCAGATGGTGGATTCGCTCAACCTGTTTGCTGGCGAGGTAACCCGTGTAGCGCAGGAGGTAGGCACCGAGGGTAAGCTGGGCGGTCAGGCCTCCGTGCCGAACGTGGCGGGAGTGTGGAAAGACCTGACGGACAACGTAAACTACATGGCCTCAAACCTGACTTCGCAGGTACGGGACATTGCCAACGTAGCCACGGCGGTTGCCAAGGGGGACTTGTCGCAGAAAATCACCGTCGATGTAAAAGGCGAGCTGCTGCAGTTGAAGCAGAACCTGAACCAGATGGTGGATTCGCTCAACCTGTTTGCCGGCGAGGTAACCCGCGTGGCCCTGGAAGTAGGTACTGAAGGAAAACTGGGTGGTCAGGCCTCCGTGCCGAACGTGGCGGGGGTGTGGAAAGACCTCACCGACAACGTAAACTACATGGCCTCGAACCTGACCAGTCAGGTGCGCGACATTGCCAACGTAGCTACCGCCGTAGCCCGCGGCGACCTAAGCCAGAAGATGACCGTGGATGTGAAAGGAGAAATCCTGGAGCTGAAGAACATCCTCAACCAGATGGTGGACTCGCTCAACATCTTCGGCGACGAAGTAACCCGCGTGGCCCGCGAAGTAGGCACCGAGGGCAAGCTCGGCGGCCAGGCCAACGTGCCCCGCGTGGGCGGTACCTGGAAGGAGCTGACCGATAACGTAAACACGATGGCCTCGAACCTGACTTTGCAGGTACGCGACATTGCCAACGTAGCCACGGCCGTAGCCAAAGGCGACCTGACCCAGAAGATGACCGTGGATGTGAAAGGCGAGATTCTCGACCTGAAAAACATCCTCAACCAGATGGTGGACTCGCTTAACATCTTTGCCGGCGAGGTAACCCGCGTGGCCCGCGAAGTGGGTACGGAAGGGATTCTGGGCGGCCAGGCCAACGTGCCAAGCGTATCCGGCACCTGGAAAGACCTCACCGACAACGTAAACACGATGGCCTCGAACCTGACCTCTCAGGTGCGGGACATTGCCAACGTGGCTACCGCCGTAGCCCGCGGCGACTTGAGCCAAAAAGTAACCGTGAACGTGCGCGGGGAGCTGCTCCAGCTCAAGGAAAACCTCAACCAGATGGTGGACTCGCTGAACACGTTCGGCGACGAGGTAACCCGCGTGGCCCGCGAAGTGGGCACCGAAGGCAAACTGGGCGGTCAGGCCGTAGTGCCCAATGTGCGCGGCACCTGGAAGGACCTCACCGACAACGTAAACACGATGGCCGCCTCGCTCACCAGCCAGGTGCGTGACATTGCCAACGTAACCACCGCCGTAGCCCGCGGCGACCTGAGCCAGAAAGTATCGGTGGATGTGCGGGGCGAACTGCTTGACCTCAAGGACAATATCAACCGCATGGTGGACTCCTTGAACATCTTCGCCGGCGAGGTAACCCGCGTGGCGCAAGAAGTAGGTACCGAAGGCCGCCTCGGCGGCCAGGCCAACGTGCCCAACGTGAGCGGCGTGTGGAAAGACCTGACCGACAACGTAAACACGATGGCGGCCAATCTAACCACCCAGGTGCGGGGCCTGGTAAAGGTAGTAACCGCCGTGTCGCAGGGCGACCTGACCCAGAAGCTGACCCTGGAAGCCAAAGGCGAAGTAGCCGACCTGGCCGAAACCATCAACCGCATGGTGGACGACCTGAACCGCCTGGCCGTGGAAGTAAGCCGCGTAGCCAAAGTGGCCGGGGTGGAAGGCAAGCTGACCGAACGAGCCACCGTGGGCGGCGTGTCGGGCTCTTGGAAAGAGCTGGTAGACACGCTCAACGACCTGATTGAATCCATTGCCTCGCCGGTGCTGGAAGTGTCGCGCGTGGTGCGCGCCATTTCCGAAGGCGACCTGACTCAGCAAGTCGAAATTCAGACCACGGGCGACATTCTGGCCATGTCTAACGCCTTGAACTTGGCCGTGGACAACCTCAACGAGCTGCTCGGCGAAATCAACGAGTCGTCGCAGATCGTAGGGGAGTCGTCGGAAGACATGGCGGCGAAAGGGCAGGAGATGAGCCGCGTGACGGTAGACGTGGCCCTGGCCATGCAGCAAATGGCCGAAGGCGCGCAGAACCAGGCTCTCAAAACCGACCAGGCCTTTAAGCTGATCGAGGAAATTATGCAGGCCACCAAAGAAACCGCCGGCAAGGCCGACGTGGTGAACAAGGCGGCCATCCTGGGTGAGCAAACCTCGCAGCTGGGCCTGAAGACAGTGGCCGAGGTGGTGAAAAACATGGAGGAAATCAGCAGCGCCGCCGCCCAAACCTCCAAAACCATCGAAGTACTGAGTACCCGGTCGGGCGAAATCAGCAAGTCGCTGGGCGTTATCACCGACATTGCCTCGCAAACCAACCTGCTGGCCCTGAACGCCGCCATCGAGGCGGCCCGGGCCGGGGAAGCGGGCCGCGGCTTCGCGGTGGTAGCTGAGGAAATCCGCAAGCTGGCCGAGGGCTCCCGCAAGTCGGCCAACGAAATTGCCACGCTGGTAGAAGACGTGCGGAAGGACACCACGTCGGCCGCTACGGCTATCAGCACCATGGAAGGCCGCGTATTGAAAGGAAAGAATGCCACCTTCGAGGCCAGCTCGGCCTTTAAAAACATTGCCACTTCCTCGGGCGAAACCCTGCGCACCTCCCGCGACATTCTCACGGCCACTGAAGTGCAGAAAACGTCGATTGGCGACGTGGTGAAGTACGTGGAAGAAGTGGTAGCCATTGCCGAGCAGACGGCCTCGGGCACCCAGCAGGTAGCCAGCACGGCCAAGCAGCTCTCCACGAGTATGCAGGAGCTGACCACCAGCAGCCAGAAGCTGACCGACATTGCCGACGACCTCCAGCTGGGCCTCTCGGCCTTCCAGCTGATGGAAGACCTGGAGCCGGAGCCCGAGCCCGAGCCGCCGGTGCGCCGGGGACTGCGGCAGCTGGCGCACCGCACCCGCTCCAACGGCACGGCCGCTGAGCCCGCCCGAGTGGCCGCCCGCGCCAGCCGGGCCACCGAGCTGGCCCCAGCGGCCCCGGCCACTCCCGAGCGGCCCGCCCGGCGGCGCCCGGCGGCAGTAGCAGCTACTCCGCCGCCCGCTGCGGCATCCGAGCCCCGCAAGGCCCGTCCCCGCCGCGCCGCGGCCACGGCTTCCGCGCCCGAATCAGAAGCGGTGGCCTCGGACGGCCAGGCGGAAGCTAAGCCTGCCAAGAGCCGGCGCGCCGCGGGCAAAAGCAAAGCCACGAAGTAACCAGAATGTATGAACGAGTACCTGGGTTGTTTGCCACCAGCAAACGGCCTGGGTAAACTCACCCATTGGGCATGGCCGAACCAGAAGCAACCGCCGACAAAAAAACCACCAAGCAAGACCCCATCATTCAGCTGATTGTGTTTCGGCTGGGCGAAGAGGAATACGGCATCCGGATTGAGCAGGTCAAGGAGGTAACCATTACCCCGGAAATTGCCCGCATGCCCAAAACACCGCGTTTCGTGAAGGGCATTGCCAACCTGCGCGGCGACATTATTGCCATTATTGATTTGGAGGAGCGGTTTAGCTTGCGGCCCGCCGGCCAGGAGCTGCCGGCCACCACCTACACACTGGCCATTGAAGCCAAGGACTACACCATTGGCATTATGGTGCGGGAAGTACCGCAGCCCTTGTCTATTCCGCTGTCCGTCATCGAGAATGCGCCCGAGTTTATTCAGGACATCAACATTCACGATAAGTACATTGAAGGCATTGCCAAGGTAGACGGCCGCATCATCGTGGTGCTCGACATGCTCAAGCTGCTCACACCGTCCGAAATCATGCAGCTACAGTCCAAATCAGAATCTTCTGCTGCACCTGGCCGTACAAAAGCGTAGCTCAGCGCCACTGCTGAGCTTTCAGTTTTCCCGTAGTTTCATCCTGCTCCCATGAAAAACCGCATTCTTATCGTCGATGACTCTTTTTACATGCGCACCATGCTCAAAAACATGCTCACCGATGCGGGGTATGAGGTAGTGGGGGAAGCCGCTAACGGTCAGCAGGCCGTGGAAATGGCAGTTCAGACTACCCCCGACCTGATTACGCTGGATGTAATTCTGCCCGACAACACCGGCCTGGACGTGCTTAAGGAAATCCGCAAAGAGCAGCCCGACGTGAAAGTGGTAATGTGCTCGGCAGTAGGGCAAGAAGTTATTGTAAATGAAGCCTTGGAAAGCGGGGCCTCGGCTTACATCGTGAAGCCTTTCTCGGAAGAAAAAGTACTGGAAATAGTGGGCAGTGCCCTGCAAGAAGGCGCCTCCGACGCCGCCCAGGCCTAACCTTTCTCCCTGGCTTCACTGGTCTTCGACTCCGAAGCGGCTGGTTTTCTCCGCGTTTTTACTTTCCGTGTCTTTTCCTCCCGTTCCCTTTCCGGTCTTGCTTGGCAGTTTTCCCGCCCCCCTGCGGCAGGAACTGACGCGCCTGCTCAACTCGGAGCCCACGTTGTGGGTGGTAGGCGCCGCCGCTACGCCCGACGAGCTGCCCGCGCTGGCGCAGCGGCTCCGGCCCGGAATGGTGATTGTGCCTGAAAGCCAGCTGTTGCTGCTGCCCGAGCTGCGCCGCCGGTGCCCGGTGCCCGTGCTGGTGTACCGCAGCAGCCCGATTCCGGCTGGCGTGCCGTGGGAGGCTTTCGGCCTGGGCGTGTCCGATTACCTGCCCCCGCGGCCCGCAGCCCCGGCAGCCCTGGCCGAGTGGCACCGGGACGTAAAGCGCAAAGTGCAGGCCGCCCGCCCGGCCAGTCGGCCAGATGCCGCCGCTTTACGCCACCCGGCCGTGCCCCTGTCGCCGCCGGGCCTGGTAGTAGTTGGCGGCTCTACCGGGGGTGCCCCGGCCGTAGAAGTCGTGCTGCGCCAGCTGCCCCTCGATTTTCCCTGGGCCATTTTGGTAGCCGTGCACCTACCGGCTCAATTCACCGCCACCCTAGTGGAGCGCCTGCGCCGGGCCACTAGCTTAACGGTAGAGGCAGCAGCCAGCGGCACCCGCCTGCAAGCTGGCCGCGTGCTCGTAGCTCCCGGCGGCTGTAACCTGGTAGTGCAGCCCACGCGCAACAGTCCCTGGCCGGGCTGGCAGACGGAGGTGTTGGGCGAAACCAGCCTGGACGTGCCGTCGGTGGACATGCTAATGGCCTCAGCAGCTCGCGCGGCCGGTCGGCAGGTGTTGGGCGTGGTGCTCACTGGCCTGGGTACCGATGGCACCCAGGGCGCGCAAGCCATCCGGCAGCAGGGCGGCACCGTGGTAGCGCAGGATGAGGCTACCAGCCAGGTGTTTGGCATGCCCAAGGCCGTTATTCAGGCCGGACACGCCAGCGTGGTGCTGCCGTTGCCGGCCATTGCCGGCTACGTCGTGCAGCACACCCGGTCGTTGGCCCCAAGCCGCGCGGCGCGTACTTCCTCGTTTCAACCGGCTGCTACACGATGAAGTCCCGGGAGCAGGAATACCGCGAAATATTCATGGCCGAGGCGCTCGAGTACTACGACGCCATGAGCCGCCACATCAGTGAGCTGGAACGCAACCCCGCCGACGAGGCGGCCCTGAACGAGCTGTTCCGGCTCATGCACAACCTGAAATCCAACGCCCGGGCCATGGGCTACAACGCCATTGGCGAAGTAGCCCACCACATGGAAACCATTTTCGGGCTGATTCGCAGTAAGGAAAGGTCGTTTACGGGCTCCATTGTACCGGTGCTGTTTAAGGGCATCGACACGATTGGAGAGATGATCCGGGCCGTGGGCGAAGCCGCCGACCTGCCCGACGTGGCCGGGCTCCTGGACAACCTCGACCGGCTGGTGCGTGGCGAGGAGCCGGTACTGGAAGACGAGCAAGCGGACGACGAGGAAGACAACAGCCGCCGCCTGGAGCTGTCGGACCTGGTGTACATCCAGATCAAGAAGCTCGACCACCTGCTTAATCTGGTGGGGGAGTTGATTATCGACCGGGACCGGGTGCTCACACTCAGCCAGGAGCTGGGCGTGCCGGCCTTGCAGGCTGCCGCGTCCCACCTCTCGCGCATCGCCGACGAGCTGCAGTACAGCGTGATGGATGCCCGCCTGGTAGGCGTGGGGTCCTTGTTCAATAAGTTTCCGCGGGTGGTGCGCGACGTGGCGGCGGCCGAAAAAAAGGAAGTCAACCTGACCATCGTCGGGGAAGACATCCAGATTGACCGCAACATCCTGCAAATTATTGCCGATTCGCTGCTGCACTTGGTGCGCAACGCCATCGGGCACGGCCTCGAAACACCCGCCGAGCGCCAGGCTGCCGGCAAGCCCGCCCAGGGCCAGCTCACGTTGTCGGCCCAGGCCGAGCGCGACGACGTGCTGATTCAGGTGCGCGACGACGGGCGCGGCATCAACGTGGAGAGCGTGCGGCGCAAAGCCGTGGAGCGGGGCCTGGTGCCAGCCCAGGTAGCCACCGGCCTCGACGACGATGCGGTACGGGCTTTCCTGTTTGAGCCAGGCTTTTCGATGGCTCAGGAAGTCACCGAAATTTCGGGCCGCGGCGTGGGGCTCGACGTAGTGAAGCTGGCCATCGACTCGCTGGGCGGGCAGCTGCGCGTGGAGTCGGTGCTGGGCCAGGGTACCACGTTTACGCTCGTGTTGCCCACGTCCATTGCCGTCAAGGGCGCCCTGCTGTTTCAGCTCGACCAGCGCAACTATGCCTTGCCCCTCATGCACACCGACTCGGTGGTGTCGCTGAAGCCGGAGCGGTTCAACGTGGTAGGAGGCCTGCTCATGACCCGCGTACAGGAGGAAAACGTGCCGGTGGTGTCGTTGCGGCAGCTGCTGCACAACGACGACGGCTCCCTGCCCGCCGCTACCAAAGCCGACCTGGTAGGCCGCCAGGATATTATCATCGTCAACTACAACAACCGTAAGCTGGGTCTTATCGTTGACCGGTTTCTGCGCCAGCAGGACATTGTGGTCAAGCCCATGAGCAAGCCCCTGGACGTCATCGATTTATTTGGTGGGGTCACGCTGCTGGGCAGTGGCCAGGTGTGCCTGGTGCTGGATGTGCCGGCCCTAACTCGTCTGTTTCTAGCCAAACGACCGTAATTCACGTAATGCAAGTTTCCGGTGGCTGGCCCCGGCCCGTTGCCTTTTTTAACTGACTCCTATGGATTTGCACATGACGGAACTGGAGCGGGATATTATCCGTGAAATTTTGAATATCGGCTTGGCGCGCGCAGCCGACTCATTCGCGGTTATCGCCCAGGAGAAGGTAATGCTGGAAGTGCCTAATCTGGACCTGGTATCGGGAGACAATATTCTGGCGCGGGTACGCAAGCTGCAAGACCAGCACGTCATCATCCAGTCTGATATCAAAGGCGAGTTCAACGGTACCACCCTCATGTTCTTCTCCGGCCAGCACGTGCAGCGCCTCTCGCGCGTGTGTCTGCGCATGAATACCTCCGACTCCCTCGACATTGATTCCATGCAGGAGTCGCTGCTGCTGGAAATCAGCAATATCATCACCGGCGCACTGGTCACGCAGCTAGCCAATATTCTCAAAGCCAGCATCTACGGCGCCCCGCCCACGCACCCGCACGGCGACATGGCGGGTGCCCTGCAAAATCTGATGCTGCACCGGCCCATGGTGCAGCCGCTTATCTTCTCCGTCATTACCCAGTTTTCCGACAAAGACAATTCGGTGGAGCTTCCCCTGATGCTGTTTTTCGACCGGGATACCTTCGGAAAGATTCTGGATATTATCCGAACCTACGACGTAATGGGTGGCCAGCAGGCCGGGGTGTAACATGCAGCTCCGAAAGGGCCGGGGCCAGAAAGCGGCCTCCGTTGTCGGGCGCAAAGCCAGCCGCTTTGCTTCGGCCAGCGGGGGCCGCTGCCATTCCGGGCTTTTGCCCCTTCATGCTCAGCCTGCGCCCGCCTTTTGCTGGCGTCAGCTTCTCACTTCTAACCTCTCACTTCTACCCAATGGCTTCGCTTTCCCTCGACCAAAAGCTGGCTCAGTTTGACCCTAATGCCCTCGGCGACACTTCCGGCGGCCTGTACGGCCTGCCTTTCACGCCCGCCGAAGCGCAGGTGGTGGTGGTGCCCGTGCCCTGGGAAGTTACCGTATCCTACCGCTCGGGCACGGCCGAAGCTCCCGAAATCATTCGGGAAGCTTCCCTGCAAGTAGACCTCTACGACGCCGACTTGCCCGATGCCTGGCGCATGGGCCTGGCCATGGAGGATATCGACGAAACCATTGCCGCCGAAAGCCGCGAGCTGCGCCCCCAGGCCGAGCAGTATATTGGCTGGCTGGTGGATGGCTCCCCGGCCGAGGCCGCTGGCGCACACACCCAGGTGCCGACCCGTATCAACCAGCGCGGCCAGGCCCTGCTGGAGTGGCTGAAAGCCAAAACCGGCGCCCTGCTCGATGCCGGCAAGGGTGTAGTGGTGCTGGGCGGCGACCATAGCACGCCGCTGGGCTACCTGCACGCCCTGGCCGAGCGCCACGAGGAGTTCGGCATCCTGCAGATTGACGCCCATTGCGACCTGCGCCCCGCCTACGAGGGCTTCGAGTTTTCGCACGCCTCCATCATGTACAATGCCCTCAAGCTGCCCCAGGTGAAGAAGCTGGTGCAGGTGGGCATCCGGGACTACTGCCAGCAGGAAGCCGAGCTGATTGAGCAGAGCAACGGCCGCGTGGCCTTGTTTGCCGACCGGTTTCTGCAGGCCGAGATGCTGGGTGGCAAGTCCTGGAAAAAGGAGTGCAAGAAAATCATTGCCCAGCTGCCCCAGAAGGTGTATCTGAGCTTTGACATTGATGGGCTCGACCCCAAGCTATGCCCCGGCACCGGCACGCCCGTGCCCGGCGGCCTGGAGTTTGAGCAGGCCCTGTACCTGTTGCGCCTGGTAGTGCGCTCGGGCCGCACTATCATCGGCTGCGACCTGAACGAAGTGGCCCCCGGCGACACCGAGTGGAATGCCATTGTGGGCGCCCGCCTGCTCTACCACATGGCCAACTGGATGGGCGTGTCGCAGGGCCGCTTGGCGGCTCGCGACGCGGAGTAGAGAGTGGGAGAGAGGCCAACGCGCCCGGCAGTTTTGCGTATCGTTGCCCAGGTCCAGTTTGGGCCGCATTCTCTCCCTCACTTCAACCCTACACTGCTCATGGGCTTCATTCTTAAATTTCTGCTCTCGGCCATCATCACCTACGTGCTGGCCCGGTTCCTACCCGGCGCCCACATCGGCGGCTTCGGCGACGCCATCATCTTGGTTATCGTGCTAGCCGTTCTCAACGCCGTAGTCAAGCCTATTCTCAAAATTATCGGCCTGCCGATTACCATTCTCACCCTGGGCTTGTTCCTGCTAGTTATCAACGCGCTTATCGTGATGCTGGCCAGCTACATGCTGGATGGATTTGAGGTGGATGGCTTTGTGGCGGCGCTGATTTTCAGCGTCGTGCTGTCCTTAGTTACTTCGATTATTGACCTGATTGTGGATTAACGTCATTGCCATCCAACTACAAAAGCGCCTGCTGTATCAGCAGGCGCTTTTGTTTTGACCAGCCTGTAGAGACGCGTAATGTCTCTATAGGCTGCTAAACGCACGCTGCGTGTTCCGCGTAGCAGCTACGTTAAGCACTCATCTAGCAATCATGCCCCAGCCCTTACCCGAAGCCATGCGTACTGCATTGGCTTCTTCGCAAGCTCCGGAAGAAAAGCTAACCGAAGCCCTGCGCCTAACCGGCGAGTACCTGCACGCCGACCGGTGCTTCCTGTACGTACGCAACCCCGCCGCGGGCCGGGGCCGCATTGCTCTCTGCTGGCGCAAAGACGACTCCGTACCCAACCCCATCCACGACTGGCAGAACGATACCGGCGACTTACCAAAGGAGGACCCGCTGTTTCGGGCGGCGCTGGCAGCCCGGCCCTCCGTGTTTGTAGACGACGTAGAAACTGCCGGCCCTGAGGTGCTGAACCGGGACTTCGAGCACCGCACCTTCGGCCACCGGGCCCTCATCCACGCTCACATCACCGACGAGCGGCAGCAACTCTGGGGCATTCTGCAGCCCTGCCTGTTCGGCCAACCTCGCTACTGGACAGATGCGGAGAAAGAAGCGGTAGAAGCGGTTTTGCCACTGCTGCTACCGGTGGTGCAGGCGTACATGCGGGGAGTGGATGTCAGCTAATTTCAAAGCTGACTGAAGCCTTCGGGTGTTGATGGCTCTGTGGTGGCAGAACGGGTGGCGAGCTTACGCAAGATGCCCCACGCAATAAGCCCCAGCAGCAATGGCCACAGGTAAGCTGCCCCAATGAGCAGCCAGGTCACCAGGCGCCACCCAAATCGTAGGCCCGCGTGTAGTTCGGGGGCGAGGGCCGGCACGGGGTTAGCTTCTGCGGCCGGTCGAGGTTGAAAATACGTGAGGTGCAGCGTAGCCAGGGTGGCTTGCTCGGTGAGCAGCTGGGCAGTGGCACGGGCTGCAGCCGCCACCGCAGTATCGGCGGCACTGGCAGGAGAAGCAGCTGCCTTAGCCTGGGCTAGCTCGGCGGCAATATCGCGCGAGGTCAGGTCCTTGCTGTGCACGATGCCCAGGCGAGTTAAGTCGGCAGTGAGAGCCAGGAAGCTGGCGGATGGCACCCGAATTGTCAGCGCCTGCTGGTGACGGTCGAGGCCCGTGGTTTCGTGCGCTTCAGTAAGGTAGGCCCCGCGCCGGCCAAGCAAGGTGTCGAGCCGGGCCGAGGCGGCTGCAAAGTCGGCCACCTCCAGCTCCATCGAGCCTTGGTAGATAACCGGGTGCCCGGCGACGCGCCATAGGCGGGCCAAGGGTATCTCAGCCGCTAAGTCGGTGGAGGGAGCGGGTTGGGAAGCTTCGGCAGCGGCCATTTCTTTTTGCGTTGCTTGGGCACAGCCAAGCAACATCAGCCCCGCCAGCGGGAGCAGACGCACGTACTTTTTCATCAGGATAGAAGGGAAAAGAAGATGAAAAAAGCTGCGCAGCTTCTGGCGGTTTATACTGCCCCGTCCAGGAACGTAACCCGTTCACCAGCTTACTTCGATTACCACAGGTCTGTAAGAACATGTTCGTTGACACCTCACAAAACAAACCGCCCGACCTTTACGCAAGATCGGGCGGCAATGCGGTGCGGTGAGTCTACTTCTCACTTCTTCCTGCTCACTTCTGTATCACAGCCGGCGAATCTGGGCGCCGAGGGCGGTGAGGCGTTGGTCGATGTACTGGTAGCCGCGGTCAATCTGCTCCACGTTTTCGATGACGCTGCGGCCTTCGGCGGAAAGGGCGGCAATGAGTAAAGCCACACCGGCGCGGATGTCGGGCGAGGTCATGGTGATGCCGCGCAGCTTCTGGCGCTGGTCCAGGCCGATGACGGTGGCGCGGTGCGGGTCGCAGAGAATTACCTGGGCGCCCATGTCGATGAGCTTGTCCACGAAGAATAGGCGCGACTCGAACATCTTCTGGTGAATGAGCACCGTGCCCTTGGCCTGGGTGGCTACCACCAGCACAATGCTGAGCAGGTCGGGGGTGAAGCCCGGCCAGGTGTGGTCCGAAACGGTCAGGATGGAGCCGTCGAGGTAGGTGGCAATTTCGTAGTGGTCCTGGGCCGGAATGTGGATGTCGTCGCCGCGGAACTCCAGCTGAATGCCCAGCTTGCGGAAGGTGTCCGGAATCAGGCCCAGTTCCGGAATCTGGCAGTCCTTGATGGTGATTTCCGAGCCCGTCATGGCGGCCAGGCCAATAAAGGAACCGATTTCAATCATGTCGGGCAGCATGCGGTGCTCGGTGCCGCCCAGGCGCTCCACGCCCTCGATGGTGAGCAGGTTGGAGCCGATACCGTTGATTCGGGCGCCCATGCGCACCAGCATCCGGCACAGCTGCTGCAAATACGGCTCGCAGGCGGCGTTGTAGATGGTAGTGGTACCCTCGGCCAGCACCGCGCCCATCAGGATGTTGGCCGTACCCGTCACCGAGGCCTCATCCAGCAGCATGTGGGCTCCGCGCAGGCCGTTTTCGGCTTTGATGCGGTAGAAGTCGTGGCCGTCCAGGGTGAGCTTGCCGCCGAGCTTCTCCAAGCCCAGGAAGTGCGTGTCCATGGGCCGCCGGCCGATTTTGTCGCCGCCGGGCTTGGGCAGCTGGCACTGCCCGAAGCGGGCCAGCATGGGCCCTAGTATCATCACCGACCCGCGCAAGGCCCGACCCTGGGCCACAAACTCCGGCGTGTCGAGGTAGTCGAGGTTGACGGCATCGGCCTGGAATCGGTAGGTGTCGGGGGCTAGCTTGTCCACCTTCACGCCCATGTCGCGTAGCAGCTCAATCAGCTTGTTGACGTCGCGGATGTCGGGGATGTTAGAAATCGTGACCGGCTCATCGGTGAGCAGCACGGCGCACAGAATCTGGAGAGCTTCGTTTTTGGCGCCCTGCGGCACGATTTCACCTTTCAGCGGCTTACCGCCGATTACTTCAAAAGAGGCCATGAGTTGTTGAGCTGCAAGCCGTAAGCTACAAGCTGCAAGCTGATAGGAATGGTGAGTAAAAGTAGAAGCAAGCTTGCAGCTTGTAGCTTACGGCTTGCAGCTCAAAAAATTACTGTGGGGGCTGCTGGGGCTCCTGGCGGCCTTTCTTGCCGCCGCGGCGCTGCTTATCGCGCCGGTTGTTGCCACCGCCGCCGCGGCGCACCTCGCCACGCTCCTGCTGGCGGGGCTGGGGCACGATGAAGGGCGCGGGCCGGCCGTTGGGCGTAAACTCGAACAAGTTCTGGGCATCTACCTGGGCCGGGTCCAACGTAAGCTGCCCGCCCGACAGCTCCCGCAGGTGCTTCAGAATCGTGACGTCCTTGGCGTTTTCCTTGTTGTGGGAGCGGTACAGAAACTTCATCGTGCGGCCGATGATGATGGTGGCCTGTTCCCGCTCGGCCGGGTCGGCCAGCGTCAGGGCTTGCTCAATCAGCTGCTCCACGGCCCGGCCGTAGGCGCGCAGCTTGGGTCCCCGGCTGGGGTACACCACCCGCTGGGGCGCCGCCAGGCTGCTTTGGGCCGCCAGCGGAAACGGCGCGTCCACGTCCAGTTCCCCGTCGGCCATTTCAAATAGGTGGTTCCACACCTTTTGCTGGGCGTCGGGCTGGTCGCGCAGCGTGGGCTGCAACCAGAAAATCATCTGCACGATTTGCTGGGCGCGGCGGGTCCGCTCGGCCCGGTCCTCGATGTCGCGCAGCTGCTGCACCAGCTGAAAGGTGCTCTGGCCGTACTCGCGCTGGAGGAGTTCGTGCTTATGTAAAGAGGGTAAAGGCATAGTGTCGTTGTCGAAAAGGCAAATATACGGGAGAGCTACAAGCTGTACGCCGCAAGCTGCAAGCTTTCAGAACATAAGCTTGTGGCTTGCGGCGTACAGCTTGTAGCTCTCAACTCAATGCACCCGCAGCTTGGCGAAGCTCAGCAACAGAGTTTTTTCGCCTACTTCCTCGAACTGAATGATGGCTTTGGTGGAGCCCTGCACGGTTTCGAGCTTGCTCACGGTGCCGAAGCCGAACTTGGGGTGCTCCACGCGCTGACCGGCTTGCAGGTTGCTGGTGTCGGAGGGCTGGAAGTCGGCCGGGGGCGTGTACTTGGCGGCTACGGTTTTGCGCGGCGGTGGGGGCACAAGGTTGGAGCGGCGCTCAAACACGTGCTGAAACGGCGACTCGCCCGCGCCCGGTCCGGGGCCGGCAAACTTGAAGTCCACGTACTGCGGGTCGATTTCGTCGAGGAAGCGGCTTTTCTCGCAGCTGCGCAGGTTGCCCCACTGGTAGCGGGAGGTGGCGTAGCTCAGGGTCAGCTTCTTCTCGGCCCGCGTAATGGCCACGTAGAACAGGCGGCGCTCCTCCTCCAGGTCGGCGCGCGAGGTTATCATCATCTGGCTCGGGAACAGGTTCTCCTCCATGCCCACAATGTAGACGTTGCGGAACTCCAGGCCCTTGGCCGAGTGAATGGTCATCAGGGTCACTTGCTCGCCCTCGCTCTGCGCGTCCTTGGTGTCGGCGTCCGTCACCAGGGCAATGTCTTGCAGGAAAGCCGACAGGCTCTTGTCTTCCCGCTCCGGATCGTCCACGTACTCTTTGATACCGTTCAGCAGCTCCTGGATGTTCTCGTAGCGCGACAAGCCCTCGATGCTCTTGTCGGCGTACAGCTCCTCAATCATGCCCGAGTTCTTGGCAATGAACTTGGCCGCTTCAAACGCATCTTCCTTGGCCGCCACGACGGTGTAGGCCTTGATTTTTTCGGCGAAGTCCACAATGGGGTTGGCCGCGCGGGTGGGCAGGAACTGGTCGGCGTTGGCTACCACTTCCCAAATCGTGTGGTTTGATTCTTCGGCGGCGTTGATGAGCTTGGCAATGGTGGTGTCGCCGATGCCGCGCTTGGGGTAGTTGATGACGCGGCGCAGGGCCTGCTCATCGTTGGGGTTCACCGTCAGGCGCAGGTAGGCCACCAGGTCCTTGATTTCCTTGCGCTGGTAGAAGCTCAGGCCCCCAACGATTTTGTACTTGATGTTGAGCTTGCGCAGGGCCTCTTCCATGGCCCGGCTCTGGGCGTTGGTGCGGTAGAGGATGGCAAAATCGTCGTAGGACAAGTGGTGGTTCATCTTGTCCTCGTAGATGGAGTTGGCCACCAGCTTGCCCTCCTCGTTGTCGGAGGCGGCTTTGATAACCTCAATCAGCGGGCCCTCCTCGTTTTCCGAGTACACGTCCTTGCGCAGCTGGGCCTGGTTGTTTTTGATAACCGAGTTGGCCGCCCGCACAATGTTTTTGGTGGAGCGGTAGTTCTGCTCCAGCTTAAACACCTGCAACTCCGGGTAGTCCTTCTCGAAGTTCAGAATGTTCTGAATATCAGCACCCCGGAAGGCGTAGATGCTCTGCGCGTCGTCGCCCACCACGCAGATGTTGCGGTCCTTGGCCGCCAGCTTGCGCGTAATCAGGTACTGGGAGTAGTTGGTGTCCTGGTACTCGTCCACCATCACGTACTTGAAAATGTGCTGGTACTTGTTCAGCACGTCGGGGTGGTCCTTGAACAAGACGTTGGTCTGGTAGAGCAGGTCGTCGAAATCCATGGCCCCGGCCTTGAAGCAGCGGCTCTGATACTGCTGGTAAATCACCCCGATTTTCGGGCGCAAGGCCGCCTCATCGTCCTGCCGGATTACGGGGTCGTTGAGGTACTGCTGCACCGAAATCAGCTTGTTCTTGGCCGCCGAAATCCGCCCCAGCACCATGCCCGGCTTGTAGAGCTTGTCGTCCAGCTCCAGCTCCTTCAAGATCTGCCCAATCAGCGTTTTCGAGTCCTGGGTGTCGTAGATGGTAAAGGAGCGGGGAAAGCCGATTTTGTCGGCTTCGGAGCGCAGGATGCGGGCGAAGATGCTGTGGAAAGTACCCATCCAGAGGTTTTTAGCCTCCGGGCCCACCACCTTTTCAATGCGGGCCCGCATTTCCTTGGCGGCCTTGTTGGTGAAGGTCAGGGCTAGGATGTGGAATGGGTCCACACCTTTTTCGAGCAGGTGGGCAATGCGGTAAGTGAGTACCCGGGTTTTGCCGGAACCCGCGCCGGCGATAATCATGCAGGGCCCTTCGGTGTGCAGCACGGCCGCGGCCTGCGAAGGATTCAATAAGGAAAGATAATCCAGTCCCATTCCAGTGTGGTCGTCGTCGGAAGCTAAGCGTATTGGCTTGTTAGCAAAGGTAGGGCTTTCGGGGCGGGCAGCGAAGCCTAAACCAGCCGGCGGGCCGCCTATATCTTTGCCGCGTGATGAACAACGCCCCTGCTTCCCAAATAGCTCCCCCTGCGCCGCCAATCGTGTTTCCGTTGTCGTTGCTGTGCTTGTCGGCCAGCTGGGGCGGGCTGGAGCTAAACACAGTGCGCTTTGCCGGCTGGATGCGGGAGCGGGGCTGGCCCGTGCAGCTCATCACGCTAAAAGGCTCGCCCATGGCTGTGCGGGCCGAAGAACAAGAACTGCCGGTAGCTTTTCTGACCAACCCGCTCAAAGCCGTGGACGTACCAGCCGCCGCCCGCCTGGCCGCCCTGCTGCGGGCCTTCGGCACCCGCGTCCTCATCGTCACCCGCAACGCTGACCTGGCCCTGGCCGTGCTCTGCCGCGCCCTGCGCCTGCCGGCCTTGCACGTGGTGTATCAGCAGCACATGCAATTGGGCCTAGCCAAGCGCAGCTTCGTGCACACGCTACGCTACCGTGCCTTGGCCGCTTGGCTTAGCCCCTTGCCCGGCCTGGCCCGCGAAGTGCTCCAAAAAACCCGCCTGCCCGCCGACCGACTGCATGTGGTTCCGCTAGGTATCGAGCTGGAGAAGTTTGCCAGCTCCGCGCCCACGCAGGCCGAAGCCCGGCAGCAGCTAGGCTTGAAGCTGCCCAACGGGGCGGTTTTGCTGGGTCTGATCGGTCGGTTTGATGAAGCTAAAGGGCAGCTGTTTGTGGTAGAATCCCTGGCCAAACTGCGCCTACGGCACCCGCAGCTGCACCTGCTGCTGGTAGGTGAGCCGACCCGCAATGTGGGCAGCGCCTACCGCGAAAACGTGCTGCACCGCGTGCAGGAGCTGGGCCTCACCGGCGCCGTGCACGTGCGCGACTTCACGCCCCACCCCGAAGTGGCCTACCGCGCCCTTGACGTGTCCATCACCGCCTCTACTAATGAAACCTACGGCATGGTAACCATCGAGGCCATGGCCAGCCGCCTACCCGTAGTGGCGTCGGCGGCCGGGGGCACTATGGAGCTGGTGGACGATGGCCGTACGGGCTTGCTGTTTCCGCCCCACAATGCAGCGGCGTTTGGACGCTGCGTGGAGCGGCTGCTGACGGCGCCAGAGCTGGCCTTGCGGCTAGGCCAGCAGGCCCAGGCGGAGGCCCTGGTTGCATACTCTCACCACCGCCAATGTGAGCTGACGGAACAGATTCTGCGGGGACTGGGGTTGTAAGCGGTATCTTTGCGGCTATTATTTCCCGCAGAGGGCGCAGAGGGTTTCGCAGAACGTTCAGCGTCCTCCGCGAAACCCTCTGCGCCCTCTGCGGGCACCGACGTCATGATCATCATTCAACATACCGTCATTTCCGACGACGTTCGGGACAACTTTTTCGTCTGCAATCTGGAGGCCTGTAAAGGCGCCTGCTGCGTGGAAGGCGACCTGGGCGCCCCGCTGGAAGAGGACGAGCTGTCCATTCTGGAACGAGACTACGAAGCTATCAAGCCCTTCCTGACCGAAGCCGGCCGCCAAGCCATCGAGCAGCAGGGCCTTTACATCAAGGATTGGGAAGGTGACTATAGCACCACCACCATCAACGACCGGGAGTGTGCCTACGCCCTCTACGACGAGCGGGGCATCCTGAAGTGCGGCATCGAAGAAGCCTACCGGGCCGGGGCCACCACCTTCAAAAAGCCCATCAGCTGCCACCTGTACCCCATTCGCGTCGCCAAATACGACGGCTTCGAGGCCCTGAACTATGACCGGTGGAGCATCTGCAACCCCGCCTGCTCCTTCGGGGGCAACCTGGGTGTGCGGGTGTACCAGTTCTTAAAAGAGCCTCTGATTCGCAAGTACGGGGCGGAGTGGTACGAGGAGCTGGTGACGGAGATTGAAGGGTCAAATAACATTTAGTCGGGCAAACGCAACAAAACGGGCCCCTCCTCGGGGCCGGTTTCTACGTTCTCGTATAGATCCGCTACGGGAAGGCTGATGTCTAATGCCGAGAGAGTTACGGCTTCGTCCAGTTCGCGCACGGAAGCCAAAATCCAAGTGCCACTGTCGCTACGTGAATACCACTCGATAAGTCGGCGCCGTTGCGACACCAATACATAATGTTGCAAGCTGGGCAAGGCTTGGTATTGCTGAAATTTCCAACCCCGGTCGTGTGCTTCGGTTGAAGCCGACAGCACTTCCACAATGACGCTGGGGTACCGGACGATGCGCGGGTCCTGTCGGTCAGCGGGTGAGCAGGTTACCACTACATCAGGGTAGTTGTAGTGGTCGGCTTCGTTGATGGCCAGCCGAACATTCTCCGAGAAAATATCACAGCCCTTTCCGCGCAGTGCCAGACGTAACGCTACCACGCAGTTTTGCACCAGGCGGTTATGTCGCTTTGTGCCACCTGCTTTAGCCTCAGGGCCATCGGGCCCATCCAATGGGAAAATCTCGCCGTGGTAATACTCATGCCGGATGTCAGAAGCTTCTTCAAGGGCGAAGTATTCCTCCACGGTGTAGCGGCGGGTGTAGTCGGGCTGGGCAGGCATGGTAGCGGCAGATTAATAGGCGTAAAGTACGGACAACCTTCAATAAAAAAGCCAGCGTATTTACGCTGGCTTTTTCGGTAAGTCTTCTACAGTGGCTCCTTACAGCACCGAGAAGCCAAACGACGGCTCAATTTTGCAGCTGCTCCTCCTGATCATCCTGCTGACGCTGCTGTGCCTGTTTCTCACGAATACCAAGTAACCCTCCTAGCAAAACGAGTAACCCAATAATAATGTAAACCGGACCGCTGTAAACGAGAGGTCTCTCGCTGCCTCCTCGTGGCCGTACAGTTTCAGTCGATGCTTGATTAGTTAGTGTCATGTATAGCCCCAACCCCAAAATGATGGTTGTTGACACGACAAGTAGCATCTTCATTGTCTTTAGTACCATATCTAAACATTTAGTGCTATTAAAAACGTCTGACTTTGTAAAGCCAGACGTTTTATTTTACTACCGTTTATAATCTACAGCACCGAGAAGTCAAACGACGTCTCGATAAACTTAGTGGTGAAATTGCCAGCCTTGAACTCCTCGTTGTCCATCAGGGCCAGGTGGAAGGGGATGGTGGTTTTCACGCCTTCCACCACAAACTCCGACAGGGCCCGCTTCATCTTCACGATGCACTCCTCGCGGGTTTGGGCCACGGTGATGAGTTTGGCAATCATGGAGTCGTAGTTGGGCGGAATCTGGTAGCCCGCGTACACGTGCGTGTCTACGCGCACACCGTGGCCGCCGGGGATGTGCAGCACCGTGATGCGGCCAGGCGAGGGTCGGAAGCCCTGAGCGGGGTCCTCGGCGTTGATGCGGCACTCCATGGCGTGCATGCTGGGGCCGTAGTTGTTGCCCGAAATCGGCACGCCCGCTGCCACCTTGATTTGCTCCTTAATGAGGTCGTAGTTGATGACTTCCTCGGTCACGGGGTGCTCCACCTGAATGCGGGTGTTCATCTCCATGAAGTAGAAGTCGCGGTTCTTGTCGACCAGAAACTCAATCGTGCCCACGCCCTCGTAGCCGATGGCGGCGGCACCGGCAATGGCGGCCTGGCCCATCCGCTCGCGTAGCTCCTCGGTCATGAAGGGCGAGGGAGCTTCCTCCACCAGCTTCTGGTGGCGACGCTGAATGCTACAGTCGCGCTCCGAGAGGTGGCACACGTGGCCGTACTGGTCGCCGCACACCTGGATTTCGATGTGGCGGGGTTCCTCCACAAACTTTTCCAGGTACACGCCGTCGTTGCCGAAGGCGGCTTTAGCCTCGGTGCGGGCGTCGTTCCAGGCCTTCTCAAACTCGTCTTCGGCGTTGATGATGCGCATGCCGCGCCCGCCGCCGCCGGCCGTAGCCTTCAGAATGACCGGGTACTTGATGTCGGCGGCCACGCGCTTGCCTTCTTCCAGGGAGTCGAGCAGGCCATCGGAGCCGGGAATGCAGGGCACGCCGGCCCGCTTCATGGTGTCCTTGGCCGAGGCTTTGTCGCCCATCTGGTTGATCATGTCGGGCGAGGCGCCGATGAACTTGATGCCGTTTTCCTGGCACACGCGCGAAAACTCCGCGTTTTCTGACAGGAACCCGTAGCCTGGATGGATGGCGTCGGCGTTGGTGATTTCAGCGGCGGCAATCAGCGTCGGGATGCTCAGGTAGCTCTGCGACGACGGCGGCGGCCCGATGCACACGGCCTCATCGGCAAAGCGCACGTGCAGGCTCTCCTTGTCGGCTGTGGAGTACACCGCCACCGTCTTGATGCCCATCTCCTTGCAGGTCCGAATCACGCGCAGCGCAATTTCGCCCCGGTTGGCAATCAGTATTTTCTTGAACACAGCTCTGGTGTTAGAGGTGAGACCGTGAGAAGTGAGATATGAGACGATGTTCTGTTACAACCAAGGGCTAACAGAACATCGTCTCATATCTCACTTCTCACGGTCTCATGTCTTAAAAATTACATTGGCTCAATCAGGAACAGGGGCTGGTCGTACTCCACGGGGGAGGCGTTTTCGACCAAGGCCTTCACCACGCGGCCGGACTGCTCGGCTTCGATTTCGTTGAACAGCTTCATGGCCTCGATAATGCAGATAACCTGGCCTTTCTCCACCGTGTCGCCCACCTGCACGAAGGCCGGGGCATCGGGGCTGTTGCTGCGGTAGAAGGTGCCAATCATCGGGGCCTTCAGCGGCACATAGTTGCCGCCAGTAGCTTCTGTGGCGGGGGCAGCCGCTGGCACCGCGGCCGGTGCTGGGGCAGTGGTAGGGGCCGCAGCCGCCGGTGCAGCCTGAACGGGGGGCGCTACCGGTACGCTGGCGGGCGCCGGGGCGCTCATGCTCACCACGGGCTTGTAGCTGGGCTCACGCTGCACCGAAATCTTGAACTCCTCGGTTTCAATGTTGACTTTATTCAGACCTGACTTGGCAATAAAGTCAAGCAATTCCTGTAGTTCTCTGGCTTTCATGGCGGCGGCGCTGGGCTGTTTCGGCTGTTTATTTGACTCTTTCGACATAGGAGTAGTCGCGGGTGTCCACGCGGATTTTCGTGTCTTGGTCGATGAACAGCGGCACCTGAATCCGGGCGCCGGTTTCTACAATGGCCGGCTTCAGGGTGTTGGTGGCCGTGTCGCCGCGCAGGCCGGGCTCGGTGTAGGTTACCAGTAGCTCTACGGTGGTGGGCAGTTCGGCGGTGAGCGGCTGCTCGCTTTCGGCGTGGAAGAGGATGCTGACTTCCTGGCCTTCCTTCATCAAGTCGGCGAAGGGCACCATGGCTTCGGGCAGCACCACTTGCTCAAAGGTAGCATTGTCCATGAACGTGAAGCCGTAATCGTCCTTGAACAGGTACTGGTGCGGGCGCTGCTCGACGCGGGCCGTTTCCACCTTCACGCCGGCGTTGAAGGTATTGTCGATAACGCGGCCGGTTTTGATGTTGCGGAGCTTGGTGCGCACGAAGGCCGGGCCTTTGCCGGGCTTCACGTGCTGAAACTCGGTGATGACGTGCAATTCGCCGTTGTAGTTCAGCACCAGGCCGTTGCGAAAATCTGCAGTGGTTGCCATGAAGAGGAATTAAGAATTAGGAAGTAGGAATTAGTAATGGAGAATGAAGAAGCCAGAAACGGCGGCCGGCTAGCGGCAATTCTTCATTCCTAGTTATTAATTCCTAATTCAAAAAGAAGTGCCGTCCCGGTGAGTGGCGGGGCGGCACGTCGGGAGTGCAAGTATAGAGGTTTTCCGGTTGCGCGCCGCCTGAAGTTAGGCCACCGCAGGGTCGGGTTTGGGGTCGTAAGCCCATTTCAGGTACAATGAGCCCCAGGTGAAGCCGCCACCAAAGGCCGCCACAATCAGGTTGTCGCCCTTGCGCAGCTGCTGCTCGTAGTCGGCCAGGCACAGCGGGATGGTGCCGTTGGTGGTGTTGCCGTAGCGGTGAATGTTAAGCATCACCTTTTCCGGCCCGATGCCCACGCGCTGGGCCGTGGCGTCGATGATGCGCTTGTTGGCCTGGTGGGGCACTAGCCAATTAATGGTATCAGCCGAAAGGCCGTTGCGCTCAGCCACCTGCGCGGCTACGTCGGCCATGTTTTTCACCGCAAATTTGAACACGGCGGCGCCTTCCTGGTACACGAAATGCTCCCGGTTCGCTACGGTTTCGGCCGAGGGCGGGCGGCGCGAGCCACCGGCTTTCTGGTGCAGGTACTGTTCACCGGTGCCGTCGGAGTGGAGCTCCTGGTCGAGCAGGCCCAGGCCTTCGGTGTTGGGTTCCAGCAGCACGGCCCCGGCCCCGTCGCCGAAGATGATGCAGGTGGCGCGGTCGGTGTAGTCGATGATGCTCGACATCTTGTCGGCGCCCACTACTACCACTTTTTTGTAGGTGCCGGTGGCAATAAACTGGGCGCCGGTGGCCAGGGCGTACATAAAGCCCGAGCAGGCCGCCTGCATATCGAAGCTGAACGCCTTGGTGGCACCCACAGCCGCCGAAATGATGTTGGCCGTGGCCGGAAACACCAGGTCAGGGGTAGTGGTGGCGCAGATGACGAGGTCGATGTCTTCGGCCGCCGTGCCGGTTTTGGCCAGCAGCTGCTCCACGGCCTTGATGCCCATCACCGACGTGCCCTGGTCTTCGCCTTTTAGAATGTGCCGCTCCTGAATCCCGGTTCGGCTCATAATCCACTCATCCGTCGTCTCAACCATAGTTTCAAGCTCCTGGTTGGTAAGCACGTAATCGGGCACGTAGGCGCCCACTCCGGTGATGGCAGCGGTAATCTTCATTACAAGAAGGCGGAAAACGCGGCAATGAAAAGTCCGGCTCGCGGCCGGACTTTGTCGCTGAGACTAGGACTTGAAGGTATTTTTTATCTGGTCGGCGATGCCGGAGCTGGCCATTTGGTAGCCTTGCAGCAGCATGTTGCTGATGGCCAGCGGGGTGCTCACGCCGTGCCCGATAATGGCGTTGTCGTTGATGCCCAGGATGGGCGACCCGCCCACGGCTTCGTAGTTAAATTTGTCGAAGAACGGGTCGTGCAGGTTGCGTTCGGCCATGATGTCGTAGATGGACTCGGCCATCTTCAGCAGCACATTGCCGGTGTAGCCGTCGCACACAATCACGTCGGCTTTGCCATTGAACAGGTCGCGCCCTTCGATGTTGCCGATAAAGTGCACGTGGGGGTTCACCTTGAGTAGCTGGTGCGCAGCCTGGGTGATGGCCGTGCCCTTGCCCTCTTCCTCGCCCAGGTTCATCAGCCCCACGTTGGGCCGCTCGATGCCCAGCACGTACTGGGCGTAGAGGGAGCCCAGCTCGCCGAACTGCTCCAGCATTTCGGGCTTGCACTCGGCGTTGGCCCCCACGTCGAGCATGATGCCCAGGCCGCCGCTCAGCTTCGGAACGAAGTTGGCAATGGCCGGGCGCATGACGCCGGGCACGGGCTTGACGCTGAACATGGCCCCCACGAGCATGGCGCCGGTGTTACCGGCCGAGCAGAAGGCCTCTACTTCGCCGGCGTGCAGCATGCGGTAGCCCACGGCAATGCTGGAATCCTGCTTTTGCTGGTAAGCTTTGGCAGGGTGCTCTCCCATGTCGATGATCTGGGAGGCGGGTTGCAGCACAAGGGTGGCGGCCGCGTCGCCGTGCTGGGCCAGCAGCGGACGCACGGCGTCTTCCTGGCCAATCAACACTATCTGGGCTTTGCCGGCCAGCTTCGCAGCGGCCAGCACTGCCCCATCGACGGCAGCCTGCGGGGCAAAGTCGCCCCCCATAGCGTCCAGGGCTATCTTCATGAACGAGGTATCAAAGGGTCCGGGAGAGAAACCTGCGGCTGCCGGCGCCCCCCGGCTCCGCGTTGGGCAGCAGAAGCCAACGGGAGCCAGGTGCTAGGGCGGGCCAGGCAGCAAGAAAGCAGTGAGCGGCTGGCGCGACGCTATTCTTCGTCGGTGTCGGTAGCAGCGGCACTCGCCACGGGGGCATAGTTCTTGATGGCCACTTTGCCGTTCAGGTACAGGTCACCGTCCACGACGTAGGCCTTGTGGCGCAGGTGGGTTTCGCCGGTGGTGGGGCAGGTTGTAACAGGCTTGGGAGTCAGCTTGTAGTGGCTACGACGCTTGTCACGGGTAGCGGAGGAGGTCCGGCGCTTAGGATGGGCCATTTTTGAAGGGAATTAAGAATTAGGAATTAAAAAGTAGGAATTAGGCGCAGCGGCAGCTAATTCAGGTTTTTCAGCGCGTTCCAGCGCGGGTCGATGTCGTCGTTGTCGTCATCCTCGCCGCCTTCGGGGCGAGTGCTGAAGATGAGCTTGGCATCGGCGTCGGGGTTGTCGTCGGGCTCGTTTTGGAAGCGCGGGTGCAGCTTCTTCATGGGCAGGGCCAGCCCGATGTAGTCGAACAGGTGCTGGGCCAGGGGCAGGGCCTGGGTGTCGGGCGTAATTTGCAGCACGTTGTCGTCCAGCTCCAGGTTCTGGTCGCCGAAGCGCACCAGCAGCTGCTCGTGGGCTTCTACCTCCTGGTCGTACTCGTCCAGGCTTCGGTCGCACACCTGGCGCACGGTGCCTTGCAGGTCAAAATCGACGGTGATGAGCCGGTCGGTTTTGGTGAGCGTGACATCGGCGTGCACACGGCCGTCGGGGATGAGCTGCTGCTCAAACTGCTCAAAAAAGGCGCGGTCCAGCTCAAACGCAAAGTGGTGCGTTTTATCGGCCAGCTTGGCAATGTTGATGTCGTATTGCGAGTCCTTCTTCACGGGGCGCTTGTAGCAGGGGGCAAAAGTAGAAAGATTTCCCTGGTATCGAATACCAACGAACGGGCAGCAGGAGCAGGCTAGGCGTTTTTGAGAATAAACTCGGGCGGAATGCCGAGCCGCTCGTACAGGCGCTTGGCCAGGTCGAGCGTCACCCGGCGCTTGCCGCTCAATATCTGCGAGAGGCGCCCGGCGGGCACTTCCAGCAGCTGAGCCAGCTCCTTTTGCTTGAGCCGCATTTGCTGGCGCTTCAGCTCAATCATTTCGGCCAGGGAGGTCGGCAAATTGGGAATGGGTAGCAGGCCGAGCTTGCCTTCGTACGTATCCAGGGCCGCAATCAGCTCCCGTAGCTCAGCTTCCAGAGCGGCGTTGCCTTCCACACCGGCAGCTACCAACGCATCCAGGCGGCGCAGGGCGGTCCGGTAGTCAGCGGGGGTGTGAAGCGTCATACGGAGGAGAAAGTGGTTAACCCACGGTGGGGTTGAATTAGGTGGCCGCAAAAGTACGGCGTAATTCTAAAACGACAAATAAAATTTCGATTTTGGAAAGAAGATGTGTAGAAGTGAGAAGATAGATGCAGAGGTGGGAAATGTAGGACTTCATGCAATGGCACAGTCGAAGCATCTGGCGTGCTGGCGTTTGCAGCCGTGGCATCTCACCCCCAGCCTCCTCTCCGAAAAGGAGAGGGGGAGCCTGACGTAATAAAGAACGACCAGTCCCAATGGGGCGGCATGTCGGTAGAAACACGAAAGCAACAGAACGACAAAGCCCCAGCGGAGCGACACCTACGCTTGGTGGTGTCGCCCCGCTGGGGCTGGTCGTTCTGCTCGCTCTATTATCACTGCAAAGCCCGCTGTACTGGCTGGAGCCACCACAACGGGCTTTGTCGCATGAGTTGCAACCGAATCTACTCGTGGCGGCCGCCGCGGGGGGCGGGGCCGGGCACTAGGGGCTTAATTTCGGCCAGGCGCTGCCGCTGGCGCACGAGGTTGCAAGCCAGGTAGAGGGCTTCGCGAAAGGAGGTTTCGTCGGCTTGGTACTTGCCAGCCAGGCCGTAGGCGGTGCCGTGGTCGGGAGAGGTGCGGATGACGGGCAGGCCGGCCGTGAAGTTGACGCCCCGCTCGAAGGCCAGGGTTTTGAACGGAATCAGGCCCTGGTCGTGGTACAAAGACAGCGTAGCGTCGAACTGCCGGAACTGCCTAGTGCCGAAGTAGCCATCGGCGGGAATGGGGCCGTAGACGAGGTGGCCGTCCTGCTGAAACTGCTGAAGCACGGGCGTCACCACGGCGGCTTCCTCGGTGCCGAGCAGGCCGTTTTCGCCGGCGTGGGGGTTCAGGCCCAGCACCGCCACGCGGGGCTTATCAATGCCGAAGTCCTGCTTCAAAGAATGCAGCAGGATGCGCAGCTTGGCCGTGAGCAGCTCCGGGGTGAGGCGGCCGGGTACGTCTTTCAAAGCAATGTGGCCCGTGACCGTGGCCACGCGCAACTCGTCGGCCGCGAGCAGCATCAGGCTTTCCTTGGCTCCGAAGAAGCTGGTCAGAAACTCGGTGTGGCCGGGGTAGCGGAAGTCGTCGGCCTGGGTATTTTCCTTGCTGATAGGGGCCGTGACCAAGGCATCGAGCAGGCCGGCTTTCAGGTCGCGGGCGGCGGCCAGCAGGCTTTGGCGGGCGGCCGTGCCGCTGGCCTGGCTGGGCTGGCCGGGCGTGAGCGTGAAGTCTTCGTCCCAGCAGGTTACGGCGTTGTGCTTGCCGGGGGCAATATCGGCGGCCTCGCGCACCTGCCGGAAGGTCAGCGGCTCATGGTCGGGGCTGGCTGGGAAGTCGTCGAACAGCACGGCGGCCGTGCCGTAGACCACCGGCGTACATAGCTTCAGCAGGCGCTGGTCCTGGAAGGTTTTATAGATGATTTCTGGACCAATGCCGGCCAGGTCGCCGACGGAAATACCAATGCGTGGAAGCATTTGTGGGGGTAATGTGGTGATGTGGTGACAGGTGACAAGTAACAGGTGACAGGTAAACGGTCATGCTGAGCATGTGGCGCATCAAGCCAGGGTGCGCAGCCGCAGTCGAAGCATCTCTTCCGCTTCGTCTGCACATGATGAGAGTTACCCGCGGTAGAGATGCTTCGGCAAGCGGACGCCAGATAGA
The DNA here is from genome assembly GCF_025979885.1 of Hymenobacter sp. YIM 151500-1. Taxonomy (NCBI): domain Bacteria; kingdom Pseudomonadati; phylum Bacteroidota; class Cytophagia; order Cytophagales; family Hymenobacteraceae; genus Hymenobacter; species Hymenobacter weizhouensis. The sequence continues at coordinate 1,470,023 of NZ_CP110139.1, read as the reverse complement.
GCAGGACAATACTTTCTAACATCAGCACGCGAGATGCTTCGCTGTGCTCTGCATGACGTTCTTACTTGGCTCGCCCTTTCAAAAACTCAACCGTGAGGCGTACGGCGGTGCCGGTGCCGCCTTTGCCGCGGTAGGAGTCGGGGGCGGTGAGGAAGGCGGGGCCGGCAATGTCGAAGTGCACCCAGGGGTAGCCCTCGGTGAAACGCTCCAGGAACTTACCGGCCGAAATGGCGCCGGCTTCGGCCTTGCCGATGTTGTTGATGTCGGCAATGCTGCTCTTGATGTGGTCGGCGTACTCGTCCCAGAGCGGAAACTCCACCAGCCGCTCGTGGGTGCGGTGGCCGGCCTGCTTGAGCTTAGTCAGTACTTCCTCCTCGGCCGTGCCCATGCACACAATGCCTTCGATGCCAATGGCGCGGGCCGCCGAGCCGGTGAGCGTGGCAAAGTCGAGCACCAGTTCGGGGTCGTACTTTTTGGCAAAGGCCAGGGCATCAGCCAGGATGAGGCGGCCTTCGGCGTCGGTGTTCATCACTTCCACCGTGAGGCCGCTGAACATGGTGATGACGTCGCCGGGGGCCACGGCGGGGCCGCCGGGGCGGTTGTCGGTGGCTGGCACCAACCCAATGACGTGCAGGGGCACCCGGTTGCGGGCCAGGGCCGCCAGCACGCCCACCACCACGGCCGCGCCGGCCATGTCGCACTTCATCAGGTCCATGCTGCCCGGCGTGGGCTTGAGGCTGAGGCCGCCCGTGTCAAACACCACACCCTTGCCCACCAGCACAATGGGCCTGGCATTGGTGGCGCCTTCGGGCTTGTATTCCATGATGGTGAACGTGGGCGGCTCGGGGCTACCCTGGTTCACGGCCAGCAGCCCCCCCATGCGCAGGGCCTCGATGCGCACCAAATCCAGCACCTCCACGTGGAAGCCAACCTCCTGACCCGCTTGCCCGAACTGCTGGGCCAGCTGGGTGGCGTTGAGGTGGCTGTAGGGCATGTTCACCAGGTCGCGGGCCAGGAATACCCCGCGCAGCACGCCGTCCAGCTCCCGCACCTGCTCGGCCGTCACGGCGTCGCCTATCAGGGTCAGCTCCTGCAAGTCGGCGGGCCGGCGCGACTTCTCGTCGGTTTTGTAGCCCTCGAACTGGTAGGCCGTGAGGGCCAGGCCCTCGGCCAGGGGCAGGGCGCCGGTGCCGGTCAGGTCGTGCACGTAGAGGTGCGGTACTTTGGCGGTTTTGAGGTGGCCGTGCAGCTGGTGGCCGGCCCGGCGCAGGGCTTCGGCGGCTAGCTCAGGCGTTTTCTTGGCCTCGGCCACCATAAAATAGTGCTGGTGGGAGTAGTGGTTGAGGGAAATGAGCTTTTGATCAGCGGCCAGCTGGCGGGTTACATACAGGCGGGCGGCTTCGGGCAGGTCGGCGGCGGCGCTAGCGGGCAGCTCCGTGGTGCCGGCTGGCAAGATGAAAACAGTATCGGCCGCGGCCGGCGCGGTGGGGGCGTGAGAAAGACGCAGGGGCATAAGGCAATTCGGTAAAGCCAGCCGCCGCAAGGAAACGGGAGCGGCCGGCGTATCTTTGGGCCCGTGAAGGTAGGGAGTTTGAAAGTTTAGGAGTTTAGAAGTTGGGAAGTTAGAAAGTGCTGCACTGCCGCGCGGTGCTGGTGGCCGCCTCATTGGTAAGCCGCGACGCATCTCTACCTCGTTTCTCGCTCGCAGCTTCCAAGCCGTTCAACTTTCTAGCTTTTTACCTCCCCAACTTTCTAACTTCCTCATCCTTGGATTCGGTTAAAGCCAAAAAGCACCTCGGGCAGCACTTTCTCACCGACCTCAACATTGCCCGCAATATCGTGGAGGCCCTGCGCCTGCCGGGCGGGGTGCGGGAGGTACTGGAAATCGGGCCCGGCATGGGCGTGCTCACCCAGACGCTGCTCCAGCACCTGGAGTACCGCACCTCGGTGGTGGAAATCGACCGGGAATCGGTGGCCTACCTGGGGCAGCACTTTCCGGCGCTCCAAGGGCGCATCTTCTCCCAGGATTTCCTGAAGATGGACCTGGGCCAGCTCTACGACGGGCAGCCCCTGAGCATCATTGGCAACTTTCCCTACAACATCAGCTCCCAGATTTACTTTCAGGTGCTGGCCCACCGCCACCAGGTGCGCGAGTGCGTGGGCATGATTCAGAAGGAAGTGGCCGACCGCCTCGCCGAAGGTCCCGGCTCGAAAACCTACGGCATCCTGAGCGTGCTGCTCCAGGCCTTCTACGACATCGACTACTTGTTTACGGTGCCTCCGCACGTGTTCAGCCCCCCGCCCAAGGTGCAGTCGGCCGTGATACGCCTCACCCGCAACGCCACCGAGCGGCTGGACTGCGACGAAAAGCTGTTCTTCCAGGTAGTGAAGCAGGCCTTCCAGACCCGCCGCAAGACGCTGCGCAACGCGCTGAAACCGTTTGGCTTGCCGGCCGAGGCTACCACGGATGCCGTGTTTGACAAGCGGGCGGAGCAGTTGGGCGTGGCGGAGTTTGTGGAGCTGACCAAGCACATTGACCTGCACAAAGCCGGATGAGGTTTCTCGCTGAGGTTCGCAGAGGTAAAGCGCAAAGGTTGGTAGTGTGATAACAAAGCAATTCTAATTCTCAAATTTTAATTGAAACCCACCCTCTGCCTCGTCGTCGACGACATGCACCCCAGCCTGCCCGACTACATGCAGGACATCGGCGTGCAGCTTCATTACCGCCCCGACCTCACGGCAGCCGAAGTGTCGGCGGCCCTGGCGGCGCACCCGTACGAGGGGCTCATCGTGCGCTCTAAAGTGCGCGTGACGCGGGAGCTGCTGGCCCACGGGCCACAGCTGCGCTTCGTGGCGCGGGCCGGAGCTGGGGTAGACAATATTGATGAAGAGGCCCTGGCTGCGGCCGGCGTGACCCTGCTCAACGCCCCTGAAGGCAACCGGGACGCTGTGGGTGAGTACGCTGTGGGGTTGCTGCTGGCCCTGCTGCGCAACATCGTACGTGCCGACCAGGAGGTGCGCACCGGGCAGTGGCGGCGCGAGGCCAACCGGGGCGAGGAAATAGGAGGGAAGACCATTGGGCTGCTCGGCTACGGGCACATGGGCCGGGCGTTTGCCCGCCGCCTGTCGGCCTTTGGCTGCACGGTGCTGGCCCACGACCATGATGCGCGCTGCATCCCCGACCACCATGCCACGCTGGTAAGCCTGCCGGAGCTACAAGCCCGCGCCGAGGTGCTCAGCCTGCACTTTCCCTACTCTGAGGCCAACCACCATTTCGTAAATGAGGACCTGCTGGCCGGCTTCCGCAACCCGCTGTGGCTGCTGAACACGGCCCGCGGCGAAGTGCTGGACCATGCCGCCGTGGTGCAGCGCCTGCAAACCGGCCAGCTGCGCGGCGCCGCCCTCGACGTGCTCGAAAACGAGCGGCTTGCCACGTTGACCCCCGAGCAGCAAGCCCGCTTCGACTACCTGCGCACCGCCCCCAACGTCATCCTCTCGCCCCACATCGGCGGCTGGAGCTTCCAGAGCTACGAGCGTATCAACCAGGTGCTGGCCCGCAAAATCGGGGAGTTTTTGACTTTAGGGGCTTAGGGTCTTGGGGTCTTAGGAGCTTAGATGACGTTCAACGAAACAGAGTTATCCTGGTGGCGCTGGCGGCAGACTTCTCGCCTTTGGCGAGGCGTCTGCCCGCCGGTGGATGGAGCCAGTCTCTCGACTGGCGGCCGCAGCAGGCGGCCAGCTCGCGTCTGCGCCGTGTGGGTCAACCTCCTACGCTAGAAGACTGTAACGCGAAGTTGTACTTCGCGACGCGTTAGAGCGTTGCCGCACGATTTCGTTCTGACACGTTGCGAAGTACAACTTCGCGTTACAGTCTTCTAGCTGCGCCAGAGCCCACATGGCGCAGAGGTGAGCTAGCCGCTAGTTGGAAGACTGGCCCCATCTCCCGGCGGGCGGACGCACCACCTCTGCTGGCAAGTCTGCCGCCAGCGCCACCAGGATGAGGTACGGCACATCATCTAAGCCCCTAAGACCCCAAGTCCCTACCTACTTTTCCCAACCTTTCGTATATTTGCCTAAACCTGTTTCGGGGAGAACGGCCAGCGCAGCTGGCCGTTCTCCTTGTTTTTTTGAGCTTACATCACCCCATCATGGCTACCATCAACTATTATACTCCCGAAGGTCTTCAGAAACTCAAGGAAGAACTCCAAGACCTGAAAATCCGCGGCCGGGCCGAAGCAGCCGAGCAGCTGCGCGAAGCCCGCGACAAAGGCGACCTGAGTGAAAACGCGGAGTATGACGCGGCCAAAGAAGCCCAGGGCCTGCTGGAGCTGAAAATTGCCAAGCTGGAAGAAATTGTGGGCAACGCCCGCTTGCTCGACGAGTCGAACCTGGATGCCAGCAAAGTGCTCATCATGAGCAAGGTGAAGCTCCGCAACCTGAAAAACAACATGGTGCTCGACTACACCCTGGTGGCCGAAGAAGAAGCCAACCTGGCCGCCGGCAAAATCTCCGTGAAGTCGCCCATCGGCAAGGGCCTGCTGGGCAAGTCCGTTGGTGATACGGCCGAAATTACCGTGCCGGCCGGTAAGCTGCAGTTTGAAGTGCTGGAAATCAGCCGTTGATAGAGAAGTGAGAGGGTAGAAGTGAGAGGTGAGACTGGTTGGGTCTTGCCTCTTTCTTTTTGCGGGCAACTTCGTCCGCTTGACCGTAGAGACGCATATTTGCGTCTCGTCGTGGACAACCACGGTGGACGGCGCGTACAACAAGAAGCTAATTCGCGTCTCTGCCATTTCTCACTTCTCGCCTCTCACTTCTCGCATCTAAAAAATGCCTTCCATCTTCACCCGCATCGTGCAGGGCGAGCTGCCCGCCTTCAAAGTAGCCGAGGACGAACACCACTTGGCTTTTCTGGACATTACGCCCCTGGTAGAAGGCCACACGCTGGTTATTCCCAAGCGGGAGGTAGACTACATCTTCGATTTGCCGGCTGAGGAGCTGGCGGCCTTGCACCAATTTGCCCAGCGCGTGGCCCTGGGCGTGCAGCAGGCCGTGCCCTGCCGCCGCATCGGGGTGGCCGTCATCGGGCTGGAAGTACCCCACGCCCACATTCACCTGATACCCATGAGCAAGGTATCAGATATGAACTTTGCCAACCCCAAAATCAAGGTGGCAGCGGAGCGCATGCAGGAGCTGGCCGCCGCCATCGGCGCGGCCGTGGCCCAGGTGGGTGAAGCTCACGCAGCGGATGCAGCTGACGCCCCCGCCGGGGCCGGCCCGCTGGCTGAGCTAACCCAGGGGCTGTACTACGTAAGTGAGTCGGAGGCGCCGCTGGAGGCGGTAAGTCTGCCGGCTCCGGCGGGTCCGCTCACCGACGCGGCCGTGGCCCAGCTGGCCGGGCAGCCCGTCGGCACGCCGGTTGAAAAGCAGGAGCTGACGTATTTCCTCCGCAACCACACCGCCGACAACGGCGTGCTCGGCAACCCCGAGCTAGCCAACCGCTTCAAAGCTCTGCAAATGTACCTGAAGCAGGAGCTGGAGGGCGTGCAGGTGTACCGCTTCGGCCAGGGCCCCCAGGTGCCGGTGTACGTGCTCGGCAAAACCGCCGATGGGCAGCTGGCCGGGTTCAAAACCGTGCTGACCGAAACCTAGATAAGCTGTACGGTCGGCCTTCGGGCCGTTGTATATCTTTGCGCCTTCATGCTCCTCGCCATTGATGTGCACTACCAGGCCGGCCGCGCCAACGCCGTGTGCGTGGCGTTTGAACACTGGGAAAGTGAGCTGCTGCACAGCAGCACGTCGGTGGTACTGGAGAATCTGGCCGAGTATGAGCCCGGCGCCTTTTACCGGCGGGAGCTGCCCTGCATACTGGCGCTGCTGGACATGCCGCCTGTGCCGCTCAGCAGCGCGCAAGCCCTAATAGTCGACGGCTACGTGTGGCTGGGCGAGGATGACCGGCCGGGGCTGGGCTACCACGTGTATGAGGCGCTGGGGCGGCAAGTGCCGGTGGTAGGCGTGGCCAAAACCCGATTTTCGCCCCTCAGCCGGCAGGTACGGGAGGTGCTGCGCGGCACCAGCGGCAACCTGCTGTTTGTGACCAGCTGCGGGCTGCCCGCTGACGTAGCAGCCGACTACGTGCGCCACATGGCCGGTCCGCACCGCGTGCCCACCCTGCTCCGTCAGCTCGACCAGCTCACCCGCCAGTGGCCCGCCCCGCTGCCGCCTCTTGCGTAAGCTGTCATTTCAATCTGAATTGCAGATTTCTGGATTGCGCGGATTGTGGTGACGTCGTTTTTTAGTTATGTCATGGTAAGCCGGCTGCTTCGTCACCGAAATCCGCACAATTCAGAAATCCGTGTACTCCGCGATTCACTTTTCCATGCAACACCTCCTGTGGCTTGCCGGGCTATGCCTGGTTAGCTCCCTACCGGCCGCGGGCCAAACGGCTGCGCCCAAGATGCCCAAGCCCATCCGCAAACCCCTGGCCGGCATCCAGGCCAAGGCATTTGAAGCCCACGTGCGCTACCTGGCCGATGACCGGCTGCAGGGGCGGCAGCCGGGTACGCCGGGCTACCGCCAGGCGGCCAACTACGCCGCCGACCAGCTCAGGAAATACGGGGTGGAGCCGGCTGGCGACAACGGCACCTACCTGCAAACCGTGCGGCTGCGGCGGGCCTTCACGGAGCCAGGCGCTACGCTGCGCCTGCAAGCCGCCGGCTCCACACTCAACCTGCCGCTCACCTACGGCACCGACTTCACCTGCTACCCCAACCCCGGCGAGACAAGCACCCAGGTAGAAGCCCCGGTGGTGTTTGCCGGCCTGGGCATTTCGGCGCCGGAGCTGGGCTACGACGACTACGCCGGCCTCGACGCCCAGGGCAAAATGGTGGTGGTGACGCGCGGCATCGAGCCCCGGCAGTTTCCGGACGCCGTGCGCCTCTACAACACCGACCTGCTCACGGTGCTGCAAACCGCCGTCCGCCACGGAGCCGTGGGCGTGCTGCTGGCCTCCGTGAAGCCCGCCGCCCGCCTGCCCGAAGCGTCCCGCGGGCAGGTGAGCGTGCTGGGCACTGATGGCCGCGTGGCCGTGTCCCGGACCTACGCCGGGCCCCAGCTGCGGGTGGTGGGCTCGGTGAGTGCAGCCACCTTGCACCAGCTGTTCATGGGCGCGGCCACCGACACGGCCCGCGCCCTGGCTTCGCTGCGGGCCGGGCGGCCGGCTTCGGTGGGGCTGGTTGGGCAAGTAGCGGCCAGCCAGCGCAGCCGCCACCAGGATTTCGAGAGCTATAACGTAGTAGGTAAAATCAGTGGCTCCGACCCGGCTTTGCGCGAAGAGTACGTGGTGCACACCGCCCACCTCGACCACCTGGGCGTGGGCCCGGCCGTGCAGGGCGACTCCATCTACAACGGGGCCCACGACAACGCCACCGGCGTGGCCAGCGTGCTGGAAATTGCCGGGGCCTACCGCCGTCTGCGCACCCCGCCGCGCCGCTCGGTGCTGCTGGCCCTGGTGACGGGGGAGGAGTTGGGCCTGCTGGGCTCGGCCTACCTGGCTCAGCACCCGCCCGCGCCTCCGCGCCAACTGGTGGCTAATATCAACACCGACATGCCCACCATCATTGCCCCGTTGCTGTCCGTTGTGCCGCTGGGTGCCGAAAACTCTTCCCTGGCCGCGCCCGTGGCCGAAGCCGCCCGCCTGCTGGGCCTGACCGTGGAGGCCGACCCCGAGCCCGCGCAAAACCGCTTCATCCGCTCCGACCAGTACTCCTTCGTAGCTCAGGGCGTGCCGGCCGTGCACATCAAGTACGGCAACCGCACCGCCGACGGGCAAAACAACCTGAGCCAGCTGGTACAAGCGTGGCGGGCCCGCACCTACCACAAACCCCAGGACGACCTCAACGGCCAGTTCGACTGGCAAGCCGGCCAGCTCTACACCCGCCTCAACTTTCTGCTGGGCTATCTGGTAGCCAACGACGCGAAGCGCCCCACGTGGAACGAGGGCAATTTCTTCGGGGAAAGCAGGCTGTAAGCTGTAGCGCGAACTGTGCAGTTAGCGTATCGGCCGGACTGGTAGAACGACAATCGTTGTAACGACCCGGCCGATACGCGAACTGCACAGTTCGCGCTGCAGCACTACATAGCTACTCTTCCTCCACCTGCCGGGCTAGCAGGGCGATGCTCAGGCCAATCAGGGCAATAATCGAAAACGACACCCGCAGGCTGCTCAGGCCGGCTACCAGGCCGATAACCGGCGGGCCCAGCAGAAACCCGGCGAAGCCCACCGTGGACACGGCGGCCAGGGCCACGCCGGCCGCCATGGTGCGGCTGCGGCCCGCCGCCCCGTACACCAGCGGCACCACCGACGACACGCCCAGCCCCACCAGCAGGAAGCCCACTGTGGCGGGCACCAGCTGGGGCAGAGCCACGGCCAGCAGCAGCCCGCCCGCCGTGAGCAGGCCGCTAACCTGCAAGGTGCGGGCCCGCCCAAACCGGTCCGTAAACCAGTCGGCAATAAAGCGGCCGGCGGCCATGGTGCTCATGAAGGCGGTGAAGCCCACGCCAGTGAGAGCCTCCTCCACGCGCACCACCTTGCGGAAATATACCCCGCTCCAGTCGAACATGGTGCCTTCGCAGAGCAGGGAGCAGAACGCCAGCAGCCCTAGCAGCAGCATGGGCCGATCGGGCAGCACGAAGATGGGCTGGCCCTGGGGGCGGGGGGCGTCGGTGGGGAGCAGGTAGGGACGGAGCAGCAGCACCCCGGCCGCTACCAGCGCCGCCATGCCCGTAAAGTGCGGCAATGGGGCCACGTGCTGGCTTATCATCAAAGAGCCTAGGGCCGCCCCGCCGAAGCCCGCCAGGCTCCAGATGCCGTGGAAGGAAGCCATAATGGACTTGTCGTAGAGGGCCTCCACGCCTACGGCCTGGGTGTTGACGCTGATGTTGGCCAGGTTGCTGACCAGGCCGTTGAGCACCAGGGCCGCCACCAGCCAGGGCGTGGTGGGGGCCAGGCCCAGCAGAGGCAGAGTGGCGGCATAGAGCAGCACCCCCAGTACGGCCAGGGTACGGCTGCCATAGCGGGCCACCAGCCACCCCGAAATCGGCAGGGAAATCAGCAGGCCTACGGGCACGGCCAGCAGCACCCCGCCCAGCTCGGCGTCGGAGAGGCCCAGGCGTTGCTGCACGCTGGGAATGCGGGAGGCCCAGGTCGAAAAGCACAGGCCCTGAAACAAGAACGCCACGCTCACGGCCACGCGGTGTGTGGTGCGGCGGGAAGAGGCCACGGAAAGGGTGTGAATAGACATTCGTATGAAAGCTGCCCAGCAGCCGGCTAGTCAAAAAAATACCCATTGCGCCCACGGTAAGGCGGAATGGGTGGAAGTCAGAAGGATAGCGCGGTGGGACGCGGAGCGAATATCGGGAGTTGATACGGGAGTTGGCGGGTGAGGTTATGGTTGGGCCCGCGCCGCTTGATGCGCAGTATCCCGTGGAGTGGGGAGCCAAACGCCAAGTCGTTCGACGCCGCCCCTGCGGAACGGCTACTGGCTAATTTGGCAAGCAGCAATCAAAAGGCCGCAATGGGTGGCGGCCGGCCGCATAGCGGCCCCAAGGTTTGTAGCCCAATGCACAAGATCAGTTTCCGCGCCGCGTAGCGGTGCAAGAGACGCCTGGACCATCCGGATGTATCTTGTACTGCTATGCGGCGCTTCGTTCCAATATGCTTTTTATTCTACAAACCTTTCGGCCGCTACGCGGCTTCTCACTAAATCTGCTTGTAAGCCAACTACTAGGCTAGTGCTAACTGATAGCCGTGCTGGAGGCGCCAGCCGGAGGGGCGGCGTAGAATAATGTCGTCAGGCTCCCCCTCTCCACGGGATACTGCGCATCAGGCAGCTGCAGAGCCGGGGCGTGAGGCTTCTACCGTACCGGCCCGGTATCCACCTTCTTCTGCAAGCGGGTCTGCACCTCTGGAGGCAGCTGGCTGAGCAGGTCGAGGCCGGTGGCTTGCTCGATAATAGCAACCGACACGCGGTAGCGGCTCCAGTCGGGGCTGACGGACTGGTCGTTGGGGGTGTCAACGGCGAGGATGCGGGCCTGGCCGGCGGCAATGCGGCGCAGGTCGTCGGGGCCTTCGGGCAGCAGCACCACCACTTTCCAGATGCGGGCGGGCACGGTGACGCGGCCCTGGTCGAGGGTGGTGGCGTAGCCGTTGGCGCCGGTGCCGCCCTTGCCGTAGCAGCCCATGATGATGTAGGCTTCCTGGCCCTGGCGCACCTGCTGGCGGGTCCACTCCTCCAGGGCGCTCCAGGTGCGCTGGTTGTTGTTGCCGGCCTGCGGTATCATGTTGGTCATCAGGAAGGTGTTGGAGTTATCGTCCAGGTCGAAGGTCCGGTCGCCGCTGGGGCAGCTGTGGCCCTTGTCGAAGCCTGAGCCGCTGTAAGAGCGGGGCGTAACGGCGTAGAACTGCCGGGGCAGGGCGGGGTCGGGGCGGAAGTCGTCCTGGCGAGGAGCCGAGCCCATCCAGGCCGGGCTCAGGTGCCAGCTTACCCAGGTGGGCGTGCCGCGCTGGGCGTTGTAGCCCACGGCGTACTGGGGCTTGCTGAGCAGGTAGTTGGTGGGGGAGCTGAGGCTGGCCGTGGCCCCGCTGGGGTTGCCTAGCAACAGGTGGTCGGACAGGGATTTCAAGTCCTGGGGGCTCAGGGTCCTGGTGGCCTGACCGGATGACGGGGCAGCGGAGGGCGGGGAGCCGGAGCCGGTTGGCGAAGCCGCGGCCGGGGCCGCCGGGGCTCCGGCGGCCGGGTCGGGGGTGGTGGCCAGCTCGATGTCGTCGAGGTTGAGGCGGGCGGGGCTGCCGTCGGTTTTGCGGATTTCCAGGCGCAGGGGGGCCGGCGTGGGCGCCAGGAAGGCGCTGACCACCAGGCGCGGGCCCTGGGTGCGCACGGGCTGGCCGAGGCGGCGGTAGCTGCGGCCCCCGTCCTGGCTGGCCCACAGCTCCCAGGTGCTGGCCGGGTCCTGGCCGTAGGCGGCCGAGCTGATGCGAATCAGCCGCACGCCGGCCGGGGCGTCGAAGGCCATGCGCAGGCGGCCCCGGCCGCGGAGGCGGGCGGCCTGCCGGCCCCGCTTGTGGTCTTGGTCGGAGGAGCCCAGCAGGGCATCGTCGAGCAGCCAGCGGCCAGTGCCGAGGGCTTCCTCGGCGGGGGTGTAGGCACTCTTGCTGCCGGTTTCAAAGGTTTCGGTGAGGCGCGGGGCGGCCTGGTTAGCCGGCGCTTCGGCGGGCGGGGCCGCGGCAGAGGAAGCAGTGTCGGGCTGGGAGCAGGCCAGGGTAATACCCAGCAGCAGGAGGGAGGCAGGGCGAAGCATGGGGCAAGATACACGGTTCACCCCCTCCATAGGGCATGGGTGGCGCGAGATGCTGCGGTATCCGCGTCGACGGAGCGGCGTGTAGCAGATGGGAAAGGGCAGCCAAGGGTCGCGTCTCTACAGCCAATCGAGCCGGTGCAGGTTGTTCTGACCGTGCGGATGCCGAGGTGCAAGATACTGCGTCTATACTCCGGGCAGGCGTCATCGGCAGCGTCTATGTAAGAGCCGAGAGACAGGAAAGGAGAATATCTTTCGGCATGAAAAAACTATGCTGCCTCATCATAACTGCCGTATTCTTTCAGCTAGCCCAGGCTCAGACGGTGGTCCGGGTACAGCCCATAAACCTGGTGCCAGGCGCCCACGCCACCCCTACCCGCACCGACGATACCATTCTGGTAGAGCTGACCGACACGCCTGAAGCGGGGTGGCGGCGGCTAGCGCAGGTGCTCGTAGGGCGGGGCTACAGCATTGCGCACAGCGACAAAGACCTGCTCACTGTCTCCACCCATGTGTTGGAGCTACCTGGTCATCCCTTCCGCGTAACAGGCATGGTAATAGGCCGCACGGTAGTGCTGCGCTTGTATTTGGGTGGAGAGGTCGAGCATATTGGGTATCCAACCCGCCGCTCCAACCGCGGCGGTGGCAACAGCTGGGACTGGCGGGAGCTGGAAGCCATTGCCCGAGAGCTAGGCGGGCCGGTACAATACGCCACCTCAGCCGCTCAATAGCCTAGCTCTTAGTAGCTACCGAGCGCAGTGGGTTGAGGCTTCACCAGGCCGTGTGGACAGCCAGCACCGAACAAGGCCGGTCTGCTGAGTGCAGCCCAAGCATGTCGCGCGAATAGGGCATCATATGGTAATGAGCAGCTGCTTTGAGGTATTTTATTTCAAATCTCAAATAAAATACCTCAAAGCAACCGCTTAAAGCTGGTAGAGCAGGTATTGGGTAGTCCGGAATTTTGTTTAAGTGCTGGGAATAACCTGCCTTTGATGGGCATATTAGGCCAGCCCAAGCTATCCAAGCCTACTTTCTTTGATTGGAGACTAGAAGTTTCAAATTAGATTCCGTCTGGTTGAGCTACTTTGCTGGTGCAGCGCCTCAGAAGCGACGTAGTGTCGCATACTTGCCTCTACAGCCAACGTTTCAGTAGCGTAGTGGGGTGGTTTTCAGGTTCCAGCGTGTCTAGTTTCAGGTGTGGTACTTTGCCGGACAGAGGCTATTGGTGCAGCCTGCCGGGGGTAAAAAATCCCGCTTTGCGGCGGCCTTGGTGCTCTCTGGTCCGTACCACTCTACGCACATTCACCACTCCAACCATCACCACGCTATGGCAAACGAACAACTGAAAACGCTCATTCAGCAGGGCCTGGCCGCCCTGAAAGCCGGCAGCCAGGTGGCAGCCGGCGCTACGGCCGAAATCCAGAACGACGTGCGCAACCCCCAGCTCAAGCAGGCACTGGAACAAGGCAACGAAACGGCCAAGCAGTGGGCCGCCCGCATCGAGCGGGCCCACCAGGAAGCCGGCGGAAGCGGAGAGCAGCGCAACCCTATCCTGGAAGCCCACTACGAAGTCAGCCAAAAAATCCGGCAGCAGGCCCCCGACGACACGACGCGCGACCTGGGTATCATTGCCGCCGGCCAGCTGGCCCTGCACTACTGGATTGCCTCCTTCGGCACGCTACGCACCTACGCCGCCCAGGCCGGCCTGGGCCAGACCGAGCAGGACCTGCAAGCCTGCCTCGACGAAGCCAAGCAAGCCGACGAGCAGCACACCCGGATTGCCGAGCACATCATGGGGTCGGCCTAAGCCGGATTCGTGTTGCCAGGGCCTCACGTGCCTCCTCCGGGGCCGGCCCTCTACGCCGCTTGATGCGTGGAATAGGAGAGAGGGGAGCCAGACGACCTACGTGGGACGGTGATTTGACAACTGCTGCTCTACGTCAGGTTTAGCAGAACACGAAAGCGGGGAGCAACCTGGTAGCGCACCGGATTGCTCCCCGCTTTTGGTATAGTGTAGCCGCTGCTTGTTGTCGTAGCTGAAGAGGTGGCAGACGCAGGCATTGCGGCCCTAAAGGGTAGGTTTTGGCCGTTGGGGTGGAGGTAGGGGTGTGAGCGGAAGAGAAAAGTATATGAGCCGATGCTAAAAAAGCTGGCTTATAAATCCTTATAGGGTCTTTTTGGCCAAGCCCTATACATGGCTGTAAAGTGCTTGTTTACAGCGTCAAGTCCTATTTCCTCAAAGATATTGTTATGCTCACACTGAGCTTCCTTAAATACATTTTCCCAGATATAATAATCCATATGCCTGATAGAGTTTAAGTCTCTCTTTTCATTGATGAAAATTCGCTCTATTAACAAAATGGCTTTGATTCTAAGAAAGAGCGTTGCTGTTGGTAGTTGCTGTGACAGCACTTTTTCTATAGAATCATATAAGCTTACGATGCTTCTCTCATACACTAGCGAATCTTGTTTGCCGTCTTCAAAAGACCACTTTTCAAGAATAGATAACGCAGCCCTTCTTTTCTCTTGCTTGGATTCGTCGGGTAGGCCGCGCCATTGTATTTCCTCATAAACACGTTTCACTAATGATGATTCTTGTTTGATCTGTAATTCGATACCTACTGATTTTGATGTGTTATTTAACATATTGTCATACTCATTTAAAATACTTGCTAAGCTTAGCTCTTCTTGCTGGGACATAATATTTTTGAAGTTAGGATAGTTTGAATTAAAAAAATGCGGTTTATTTTATATACAGTTCTTTTATCAATCAGTTATCCTCGGTAAGGTATGATAAATGGCCCCGGTGCAGTGTTGTCCTGTTCACTCATCTCCTCCGCGGTCAGCGAGAAGCACACGGCCTAGCTGGACTTTTATTCAACTGAGCTGCGGCTGTCGAAGCGTTGTAGCATGGTACTCACGCAGCAGTTGCGGCCCCATAGCGTGCTCAGCGTGCCTTGGCCGTCCGAGCGCAGGAAGGTGACGTGGGCGTCGACGACGGCCGTGGAGGAGGCGGCCAGGGCTTGCAGTTCCTCGTACTGGGCCAGCGTGAGGCGGCTGGTGACCAGCTGCCAGCGGCCCCAGCACACCTTGCCGCGGGGGCGGCCCCGGTAATATAGTCGATTAGTTAGCCGCCTGTGTAGCGGAAGGGAGTTCTAATATTTCTGTTAGCTTATCATGATCAAACGCGACCTGATAGATGCTTTTGATTAAAATTTCGTTGGGCTCAAAAAGAGGGCGGTCATCCTTGAGTTGTGTTTGATACAATACTAGATACTGCGCTTGACAATGTGCGCACCGGTAATAGAAAACGTTTAGCAATGCACCTTTTTCGGGGTTATCATTACTTAAATACAGATAGGACTCAAAGCCACTACCATCTACTTTATGATGGAGATATTGATTGAAAAGACGACCCACAACATCAAGTTGAGCTCTGTTCTCTTTAAATCCCTGTCGGGATAAAGGCCCTAAACCAATGATTCTACCAAAGGCGAATTCAGTTTCTGTTTGTTGCCCACACTGTAAGCAAATATGCCTCAATGTACGCCGCTTACCATAGTAAAAGATGGAGTGTAATTCAGCTGACTAAAGTAATGTGCCGAGAAATAACTCTTTTGAGCCGGCCTCCACTATCATTTCCATAGTATTTATTGAAGCCAGCTTTTCAATATTCACAATGTTGCTCACATTAACTTTAAGAATTTGTTTTGTTAGTCACAATATCTTGAAAATACAATTCAATAACATCTTGAAGAAAATTGAAAAAGAAAATAATATCTGAATTATTAGTTTTTACATTCTTTAATACAGAAGTATAATCGAAGCTCACATCAGCAGTAGCTAAAGAAAGCTGCTGATAGAGTTTGTGTTGTACTTCGGGTTCGTATTGCGCAAACCACTTAGAAAGATCCTGTTTCATCTCCGAAGTATTTTCCTCAATTCTTTGACGAATGTCAGGAAGCTCCCACAGCAGTTGCAGTGGAACACGTAGAATGTTGCGTGGGCCTAAGTCTTTCATGGATTAATGATCAAAGTCTACAACATGTATGTTTTCAGTCCCTTTAACACCTCTACGCCAAAGTTGCTCTATAAACTGGTAGGTGAATGATTGATCAGGCATATAATGTCCGCTACGGTTAGAAACCATCTTAACTACACCATTATGCACTTCTACTTCCCCTGCTGCAGCAACTGGTGCACCAGATAAGAAGCTGGAATGATGAAAAATTCCAGCTTGTTGATGTAATGAGGCATATATCTTTCCATCAGGAGACATAACAAAAATGGCCTTACCCTTTCCTGTAACGGTTCCTGCACCCTGTGTGTCGAACAATTCGCCACTTGCATTGCGTAGTTTCCCATCCGAATCAACGCTGAGTTCAAATGCTTTCCGTTGTTCTTCGGATAGATATTGCACCTTGGTTCCCCATACAGCGCCTGTTTCTTCACCTTCGTAATCGGGGTCCATTGAAACAGTACTGTAGTTAGGAGCAACTTCCTCAGGAGGAGAAGTGATAACTGGTGTCGGTGCCACCGGCCCCGGCTCGGCCACAGGCGGCGTATACGCATAGCTGCGCGGGGGCGGCATAACAAACGGCCCCGGCGCCCCACCGGCCTGTTTGCCCATTTCCTCGGGGGCCAGCTCGATGTAGACCTACCGTCTAGGCTGTTAGCCGGGGTACCACAGTTGCGAGGAGAACTATAAGGGTAATAGATGCTCAGGAATGTGGAAAAGCCCCTGCTTTAACTGAAGCAGAGGCTTTAAGAGGTGTGGCAGAACCTGATTCTTCTACGGACTACTAATCTACATTGGATTACTCCTCGCTGACTACTTGTACCTGCTTCGCAAAAGGACCAACTGTAATTGTAGTTTGTTCGCTTGCCGGGAAGGGGGCGGTGTGGTGAACAGGCCCTACTGGTGTGTTGACTATATCTATTGAACTTTCGATGGAAGGTCCGGCAAGAAAATATCCTAATTTGAAATAAAGCGTACAAGTAATAATGTTTCCCCGGTGCGGACCAGGTTCATATACTGTATACGGCATGAGTGGCTCACGCACTTGGAAGACTTCGGTGTAAGTTTCTTGAGGCAGTATGCGGCTTAAACAGGGAATTTGTAGGGCCTCTACCAGCACCCACCGGGGTACATCCACTACTGCTTTACCCACCGTGACGCTGGTACCATCTAGCACAATGTTGGCAAGATTGGGCTCAACCATGTAAATATTTCGCTGAGTATTGGCGTCAAACTCGATGTTTTTATATAAGCGGTTGCATAGATAGATAGGGTAGGCAGCCGTGTTCTTGATTTGGTAACGTAACTCCAGCACTTCTGGCGTCAACTGCATAACTGTTACATTAAGTGTACAGTCTACATTTGCGACTGTCAGCGTTTCGACTGTAGACATTATTTGAGTGGCGGTATTCATTGAGTGTAAGGTAAAAGATTAATACTGGGTTCTCAGAGGCTGCGTGGGAGTCCACTCTTGGCGTATTTTGTTCTCAGTGACGTGGTAATCATCGTGTGGCGGCACACCTACGGTTTCGAGTTCTAAAACAGGGGCTTGGGCTGGTTTGGTTGGATCAAGACGGTTTATGCGGCCTGGGTTAGTACCCATACCTTCTCGCATTCTACCGTAGGCCGCTTGCTCAGCATGAATAAGCTCGTGCGCCAGCCCAATAGCGGGAGGACGTTTCGCCCATGCTTCTTCGCCAATTACCTCCCGAGCCGGATTGTATGCTATTGTTAAGCCCAAGCCTTTTTCTGGAGTGATGCCGTCCGCTTTATAGTAACATTGCTCGGCGTGAGCTTTAGGAATGATTGCCCGATTTAATCCATCAAAAGCATAGGAAATAGTGGTTTGTTTACCAGATGCATGTAAAGATTGTAGTAATGCACGGCCGGTTGGAGTAGCGTAAATTTTTTGCAAATCTGCTTTTACTGCCTCTTCAAACAAATCAAGTCCTTCTTCACCGCTCGCTCGTTCTAGCACAATAGAATGCCCCAGCATAGCAGCTAGCTCGGGATGCATAGTAGATCCTAATGTCGCTGAGAGGTTCGATTTATCCGATTTAGAGGAA
Source organism: Hymenobacter sp. YIM 151500-1 (assembly GCF_025979885.1). Taxonomy (NCBI): domain Bacteria; kingdom Pseudomonadati; phylum Bacteroidota; class Cytophagia; order Cytophagales; family Hymenobacteraceae; genus Hymenobacter; species Hymenobacter weizhouensis. Next base: position 1,452,587 of record NZ_CP110139.1, on the reverse strand, counting down.
GGCGTCTCTGCCTCGTTCAACGATTGAGCGACATACGCATAGCTGCGCGGGGGCGGCATAACGAACGGCCCGGCGCCCCACCGGCCTGTTTGCCCATTTCCTCGGGGGCCAGCTCGATGTAGACCCACCAACTGGGCTCCCCGTCCTGGCCGCGGCTGTCGAAGCGCTCCACCGTGGTGCTGGCGCAGCAGTTGCGAGTCTAGTTGTTATTGGTTGCCCTCATTTGCATTGGCTAGCATCAGACGGGATGGCAACCACTTATAGATGATGCAGAGAGTATAGCTTGTCAATAGTCGTGTCACCAGCAATGTTATTGCAAAGCATTATTAATTGGAGCTACCTCTTTCAAGATGCTCTCTAGTTCAGCGTGCAACTGCTCTATCCGTCGCCGTTTTTCCGGATTATTTACAGGGAATTCAATATAATCGGCCCAATGGCTATCTAAATGGTGTCCAATAGAAGAAACAAGCGTGCCTGTTCGAGCGGAGGTTAACTCTCGTGAACTAGCTAAGCGCTCCAGTAATCCATTACGTTGGCTTCTGGCGTCCACCATACTTATGTCTGCCCAGTCTCGAGGAGCTTGTATATCAGTCGAGTATAATTCTACTAGGGTCTCAAATACGTTGGCCGCTCTTCGAACAAGAGTTCTGTATGCTTCAGTGTAATTTACCATGACTTGTGGAGGTGAGTAACGTCTTGAATGTGGTTGCCAAAATCAGGGTCGCGTGAAAGCTTGTTAGGCACGAAAATTTGCGAATCGCCTCCAGGAAGATGATACCCGTTGTCAGTTTTATCATCGTACTTGCCTGATACTGGCTGGGCAGCAGTAGGTCCTTCCCAAACGTAAAACTTGGGCTCCTTTCTAACCGGGTCGACGTAGGGTGGAGCTGTGAATTCATAGACGCGTTGGAAATTATTCCATTCCGGCATTACTGCCGTGCCTCCAATTACGTCTGATAGAGCAGTGGGCGGTGTGCGCGTCCAATAACCACCAGTGCGGGCGTACTTGTCGTTGTCAGGGTCGCTGGTGACGCGGTAGAGTTTTTCACCCGGTGGTATCTCTACCAGCGTAGTACTGCCCGTAAAAGTAATTGCATTTCGATCTGGTAAGTCAAAGGCTGGGTCATCAACGCCAAAACTGCTAGCTGGTATAGCAGCCTGAGGCAATCCGTTATTTATATAAGCCTTTTTCTCGACCCCAGGAATATTGGCGTAGTCATCAATAACTACACGTTGCTGATAAATGCCTTTTTGTAGATCAGCTTCTTTTAAACGCTCATATACAAGCTGTTTATTTTCTGAACTGAGGATAGCGGACTTGAGCTTGTTTTCATCGAGCCCCTTTGCTACCCAGAGCTTTATATTGTCTCGCACTTCAATGCCCGCGAGCTTCTCTAAGTCATCTAGCCAAGCATCAGCTGATGCTCTTAGCCCGGTCTCAGCCGGCGGCGTATACGCATAGTTACGCGGGGGCGGCATAACGAACGGCCCCGGCGCCCCACCAGCTACTTTACCTATTTCCTCTGGTGCCAGCCCAAAGCAAATTTTGCAGGTAGTCTATAAGTTATCTATTATGATGATTTAATAGTTGATTCAAGAGCAGATATAAACTCATGTTCATTAAGATTCACAAACGCAATAGATTGAACATGGATAGTATCAGGTTCTGGTTTGCCCCGACCTTCGTTGTCGGTAAGTCTTTGAGAGAACCCCATTAAGTATTGCGCTTGGCAGTGCGGGCAGCGTAAGTAACCGACTGTTGCAATATCAAGCACGGCATTGTAGTAACGTGTCACTTCTTGTTCCTGTTCAATTACGCTCCGAAGCTGTAGCAGCAGTAGTTGTCCCACTTCGTTCAGTAACTCACGTTGGTGGTTAACTTTTTTTAACGACCAAGTTCTGGCTAGAAGAAAAGCACCATAACCCACAGAATGAATAATTGGCTGACCGCAGTTGAGGCAATCATACTTCAGCACAGGTTCTTCGCCCGCAAGAAAAGTATGAGGAAGAGGTTCTGTTTGTACCAAGGGCGCAGAAAAAGTATCCTTCCGGCTAGGTGAGGCAGTAACCGTAAGTTGATCCACTTCGCTGATTTTATGGATGGACTGCATATGAGTTATTTTTTAAGACTCACTTGATTATTAGGCAATATTTCAAATTTACCACTAGGGGAGCTTTTGTATGTAATACGGATGTATTCTTCCTCTTCAAGTTTTTTCCAACTCCAAGGATAACCATTTATTACGGGGTCCCAACCTGGAAACAGCATTTTGGTTTGAACGCCATTGCCTTCATGTCCATGCCAGGGAATTATCTCCGCTTCTTCACCAGTAAAAGGTAGAGGCTTGAGAATTTCAATTTCGTACATTAAATCGTAGTCAGTTTCAACTCCCTCTAGCGCACGAGCCTCATAATCAAAGGCGCCTCCCTTTGGAATAGGGGACGTAAATGTGCCGCTGAGTTCGGGCAACCCATCAGCACCGAGCTTAACATACTTTTGGTAACGGTCAAACTTATCTGGAGGAGTAGGGCGCACAGTCCGCCGATTGAATCCTCCGTTAGCTGGAGGCCATCCTCCATTTAAAGTTTGAGTGGAACCTGATTTCGGATCTGTATATTGTGTAGTGCGGATCAATTCTTCCATCGCTGCCCAATGAGGCCCAGGATTAGGATCGGACTTGGCGGCATTGAAATGCGAAAAGAGCTGCTCAATGATTTTTGGAGATACTTGGTCAGCGCCTCCAATAGTTGCCTTGAATTCATCAGAAGTATACTCCGGCTTAGGTGCCGTTGTCGGTCCTAATACGGCCATAGGCGGCGTATACGCATAGCTGCGCGGGGGCGGCATAACGAACGGCCCCGGCGCTCCACCGGCTTGTTTGCCCATTTCCTCGGGGGCCAGCTCGATGTAGACCCACCAGCTGGGCTCCCCGTCCTGGCCGCGGCTGTCGAAGCGTTCCACGGTGGTGCGCACGCAGCAGTTGCGGCCCCATAGCGTGCTCAGCGTGCCTTGCCCGTCCGCGCGCAGGAAGGTGACGTGGGCATCGACGACGGCCGTAGAAGAAGCGGCCAGGGCTTGCAGTTCCTCGTACTGGGCCAGCGTGAGGCGGCTGGTGACCAGCTGCCAGCGGCCCCAGCGTACCTTGCCGCGGGGGCGGCCCCGGCTGTCAATCGGCTGCTGCCAGGCGCAGCGGCTGGCGTCCAGCGGAATACCGGCAATGCTGCCCAGGGATAAAATAGCTTCAATCGAGGATGTTTGCATAACAGGAGAAAATACCGAGCGACAATAAGGCGGGCAAGATAAGAAGATGCGGTACAGAACGCTACTCCGGCCCGGCCTCGGCAACCCTGCGGCCCAACCTGCGTCCTTGGGCGTTACCTTACGGCGCCAATGCCCCCTCTATGACCAAATCTTCTACGCTCGTGCTGGCGGCGGCCCTGGGCGCCGCGGCTGTTACAGCCTGTACCTCCCCGACCCAGCCCGGCGCCGGCCCCGCCACCACGGCCGATGCGGCCTTCGACCAGTACAAGGCCCGTTTCATTGACTCGCTCTGGTACTATAACCCGGAGTGGGCCTCTTCCCAGGGCTACCACCGCTACGACTCGCTGCTGGTGATACCCACCGCCGGGCGCCGGCAAACCGAGGCGGCAGCCCTGGCCCGGCGCCGGCAGGAGCTGGCGGCGTTCAAGCCCGCCGAGCTGTCGGTGAACAACCAGACCGACTACCGCCTGCTGCAAAACTACCTGGCTACGGCCCGCTTCTACGCCGACACCCTGCGCGACTGGCAGTGGAACCCGGCCGCCTACAACCTGGGCGCCTCAGTGGCCGAACTCCTCAACGGCCGCTACCACCCGCTGGACCGGCGCCTGCGGGCCATCAGCCTGAAAATCAGTCGGGCCGCCGAATACTACGATGCTGCCGAAAGCAACATCCAGCAGCCCACGCGGGAGCATACCAGCCTAGCCATTCTGCAAAATCAGGGCGGGCTGGAGGTATTCGGCAAGGCCTTGCAGGACTCCGTGGCCCGCTCGGGACTGACGGCGCGGGAGAAAAAGGAGCTGCTGGACCGCTTGGCTACTACGCGGCTGGTGGTGGAGAACTACATCAAGTTTTTGCAGCAGGAGGTGCTGCCAGCGGGCCGGTTCCGGAGCTTCCGGCTGGGCAAGGACCTGTTTGCCCGCAAGTTTGCCCTCGACATCCAGTCCACCTACTCCGCCGACGAGGTGTACCAGAAGGCCCTGGCCCGCAAGCAGGAGCTGCTGACCGACATGGGCCGCCGCGCCGCCCGCCTCTGGCCCCGGTACTTCCCCGGCCAGCCCCAGCCCACAGACTCGCAGCAGCTCATCCGGCGGGTGATAAGCAAGCTTTCGGAGCGGCACGCTACGCCGGCGGGCTTCGTGCAGGCCGTGCAGGCGCAGATACCGGAACTGGTGCGCTGGGTGGATGAGCATCAGCTGCTGACCCAGGACCCCAGTAAGCCCCTGGTGGTGCGCGAAACGCCGCCCTATATGCGCGGCAGCGGCGCGGGTGCCAGCATATCGGCCCCCGGCCCCTACGACAAGGCCGCCAACACCTACTACAACGTGGACCCGCTGGTGGGCCTGCCCGCCGCCCAGGCCGAAAGCTACCTGCGCGAGTACAACCAGTACACCCTGCAAATCCTCAACATCCACGAGGCCATTCCGGGCCACTACACCCAGCTGGTGTACGCCAACCGCAGCCCGTCCCTGGTGAAGTCCATCTTCGGCAACGGGGCCATGATTGAGGGCTGGGCCGTGTACGCCGAGCGCATGATGCTGGAAAGCGGCTACGGCGCGGGCACCGACGAAATCTGGCTGATGTGGGACAAGTGGAACATGCGCGTGACCCTGAACACCATCCTCGACCACGAGGTGCACGTGAAGGGCATCACCGAGGACCAGGCCGTGGCCCTGCTCACCGGGGCCGGTTTTCAGGAGGAAGCCGAGGCCCGCAACAAATGGCGCCGCGCCACCCTGAGCCAAGTGCAGCTCAGCTCCTACTTCACCGGCTACACCGAAATCTACGACCTGCGCGAGGAGCTGAAGCGCCAGCAGGGCCAGGGATTCACCCTGAAAGCCTTCCACGAGCAGTTCCTCAGCTACGGCAGCGCCCCCGTCAAGTACATCCGCCAGATGATGCGGAAGGGAATGAGTGAATAAGTGACAGGTGATAGGTAACAGGTTACAGGTGACAGGTGACAAGTGACAGGTAAACGGTCATGCTGAGCGCAGCCGAAGCATCTCTCCCGCTTCGTCCTCACGAGTAAGGTTAGCCAGAGGTAGAGATGCTTCGACTGCGGCTCCGGCTGCGCGGACGCTAGATGAAGCATGACCGTCCATCCTGTCACCTGTAACCTGTCACTCATTCACTCATCCACTCATTCACTCATTCACTCATTTCCACACGGCCGGAACCATCCGGCGGGTGGTGGTGTCTGCCGTCCAGTGTTTGGGGGTACCTGCGCCTGTTTGGATACCTTTTGAAATTTCACTTCTTCCCTCACTGCTGCCTGCATGAGCGTAATCGATACGAACGACATTGGCCTCCGCACCCTGATTCATGACTACCCGAAAGTGGTAGCCAAGTTTACGTCGGAGAACTGTGCTATCTGTGAGCTGCTGGCTCCTTCGTTTGAGAAGTACTCTCTTGACCCGCGCTACTCCGGCATTGCGTTTCTGCGGCTGAACTCGGATGAAAACCCCGTGGCCCGCCAGATGATGGCCCAGCGTGTAGCTCCCTTCTTCGTGGCCTACCACCGGGGGCGGATGCTGGAGTGCGACACCTTGCAGCACGAGCAGGAAGTAACCGACCTGCTGGAGCGTCTGCTGGACTACCGCTCGGTTGGGGCAAACTAGCCCTCCGGCACCGCCCGCTGCCCGAACAAGCAGTCCGCCGAACCGGCTACTGGGCCACGGACGGCAGCCGCCGGAGCGCCACCAGCTAGGCTGGCGAAACAGGCCGTAGCTTCGCGGCCATGTTTTTCATTCTTTCCAAACTGCTGTACTACCTGCTGCTGCCGACGGTGTGGCTGGTGGGGCTGCTGGTAGCGGCCGTGCTGGTGCGCCGGCCCCCGTGGCGCCGCCGCCTGCTGCTGGCCACTACGGTTCTGGCGCTGCTGACTACCAACCCGGCCCTGGTGAACGAGGCGCTGCTGGCCTGGGAGCTGCCCCCGGTGCGCCTCTCCCAGCTGCCCGCGCACGATGCCGGCGTGCTGCTCACGGGCATTACGGAGGTGCGCAAGTCGCCGCACGACAGGGTGTACGTGGAGCAGGGCGCCGACAGGCTCCTGCACACGCTGTGGCTGTACCGGGCCGGCCGCATCCGGCGCATCATCGTGTCGGGTGGCTCGGGGGCGGTGCAGACGGTGGCCCGCTCAGAGGCTGAGGAGCTGCGGATTCTGCTGCGCCTGGCCGGCGTGCCCGCCCGCGACATCCTGCTGGAAACGCGCAGCCGCAACACCCGCGAAAACGCCCTCTACACCCGCCAGCTGCTCGCCCAACACCCCGATATCCGGTCGGTGGTGCTCATTACTTCGGCCTTCCATCAGCGCCGGGCCCTGGGCTGCTTCCGTAAAGTCGGCGTGCACCCCACGCCTTTCCCCGCCGGCTACTACTCCCAGGACCGCCAACTCACCCCCGACTACCTCCTCGTCCCCGATGCCCAGGCCCTGCTGCTCTGGAGCGTCCTGGCCCGCGAAATCAGCGGCTACCTGGTGTACAAGGTGCTGGGGTACTGTTAGCCTCACCCCCCCGGCCCCCTCTCCCGTGGAGAGGGCTGCGCAGAACGTCCGTCGTTTGGCTCCCCCCCTCCACGGGAGAGGGGGCCGGGGGGTGAGGCACTACTCTACTTTCTTTTCCTCCCGCTTCTCCGGCTTTGCCACCCAGATGGATTTTTGATTCACGAACTCCCGAATACCCAGGTAGGACAGCTCCCGGCCGTAGCCGGACTTTTTCACGCCACCGAAAGGCATTTCGGGCGAGGACTTGACCATGGCGTTGACGAACACGGCGCCGGCTTCCACGCGGCGGGCCAGCTGCTGGCCGCGCTCCTCGTCGCGGGTCCAGATGGAGCCGCCCAGCCCGAAGCGGGAGTCGTTGGCGAGGCGCAGGGCGTCGGCGGCGTCGCGGGCTTCCAGAATCACGGCCACGGGACCGAACAGCTCCTCCTCGTAGGCCCGCTGGCCGGGCTTCACGTTGCGCAAAATCATGGGCCGGAATAGGGCCGTGCCAGGGCGGTCCTGGCCGCCGGGCAGCTCCACGCGGGCCCCCTGGCGCACCGAGTCTTCGACTTGCCGGGTGAGGTCGTCGGCCAGGTCGGGGCGGGCCAGGGGGCCGTACTGGGTGGCGTCGTCGAGCGGGTCGCCGGCCCGGAAGGCCAGCAGGTGCTCCTTCATGCGGGCCACAAACTCCTTTACCACGGGCTTTTCCACGATAAAGCGCTTGGCGGCTATGCAGCTCTGGCCCGCGTTAATCATGCGGGCCTGGGCGGCGGTGCGGGCGGCCAGCTCCAGGTCGGCATCAGCCAGCACGATAAAAGCGTCGGAGCCGCCCAACTCCAGCACGGTTTTCTTGATGTGGCGGCCGGCCGCGGCGGCTACCTGAGCCCCGGCCCCCTCCGAGCCGGTTAGCGTTACGGCCCGCACCCGGTCGTCGGCAATGAGGGGCTCCACCAGGTCGGAGCCGATGAGCAGGGCCCGGAAGGCGTGCTCGGGGAAGCCGGCATCCTGAAATATTTTTTCCAAAGCCAGGGCGCACTGGGGCACGTTAGAGGCATGCTTGAGCAAGCCCACGTTGCCGGCCATCAGGGCCGGGGCCGCAAACCGGATAACCTGCCACAGCGGGAAGTTCCAGGGCATCACGGCCAGCACCACGCCCAGGGGCTCGTAGCTGATAAAGGAGTGGCGGGCCTCGGTCCGGATTTGCTCGTCGCGCAGAAATTCGGCGGCGTGGTCGGCGTAATATTCACAGGTGAGGGCGCACTTCAGTGCCTCGGCGCGGCCATCCGTCACGGGCTTGCCCATCTCCAGGGCCATGAGGCGGGCCAGCTCGTCTTGCCGCTCCCGCAGTAGCGCGGCGGCGCGGTGCATCAGCCCGGCCCGGTGCTCAAAGGACGTGGTGCGCCACTCGGCGGCCGTGCGGTGGGCCTGGGCCAGGATACGCTCGGTTTTCTTCCAGCTGAACGGGCGGAAGCGGCGCAGCACGCGCCCGGTGTAGGGGTTGAAAGATTCGATGGGCATGGCGCAAGAGTGGGGAAGCAGGAAAACAGGGGAGGGGCCGGCCCGGCCGCGCAACGCAAGCTGGGCTATGGCCGTAGCACCAGGCTACTGGCGCCGTGGTAGCGGGTTTTTGCGGGCTGCGGCGCCAGAGTCAAGGTGAATCGTGTACTTTCGTCTCATCCGGGCGGCGGCCTTACCTACGCCCACGCCCTTTCTCTAGTTGCTGCCCGTGTCTGCTTCACCTCCTGAGTCAGCCGCCCTCGCCACCGAACAACTACTCGTGCAGCGCCTGCGCGACCGGGACGAAGCGGCCATGACCATCTTCTACGATAAGTACTCCGCAGCCCTGTACGGCGTTATTCTGCGCATCGTCCAGAAAGAAGAAACTGCCGAGGACGTATTGCAGGAGGCCATGGTCAAAATCTGGCATTCGTTTCCTTCCTACGACGCCGGCAAAGGCCGGCTGTACACGTGGGTGCTGAACATCTGCCGCAATCTGGCCATCGACAAAATCCGGTCCCGGCAGTACCGCGTAGGTAGCCGCACGCAGCCCATAGAAGAAAGTGCCGCGCTGCGCCAGGCCGCCGAACCTACCTTCCGACCTGAGCACATTGGCTTGCAGGAAATGACGCGCCAGCTGAGTCCGGACCAGCGGCAAATCGTGGACCTGCTTTATTTCGGCGGATTTACGCAAAGCGAAGTGGCAGAAGAACTGAACCTGCCGCTGGGAACGGTGAAAACCCGTGCCCGGGCGGCTATCAAAGTACTTTCCAAACTGATTCGATAACCGTGGACATTCAGCACTATATCGAATCCGGCATTCTGGAAGAATACGCCCTGGGCCTGCTCAGCGAGGCTGAGCGCGCCGATGTGGAGCGCATGGCTGGCCTGCATCCCCAGGTGCGCCAGGAACTCGACGAGGCCCTGCGCGGGGTGGAAGCCTACGCCCAGGCCCACGCCGTAACGCCTCCGGCCGGCATGCGGGAGCGGGTACTCAGCGGCTGGCAGCAGGCCATCCGCCCGGAAACTCCCGCCCTCGCCATGACGGCCAGCGCCACGCCGCAGCCAGCCCCATCCGCCGCTGCCGGTGAGGCCGTGGTACGACAAATGCCCCCGCCGGCTGAGGTTCAGCCCAGCCGCAGCCGCTGGCTGATGGCCGCCTCGGTGGCCCTGCTGATGCTAAGCGGGCTGGGCAACGTGTTGCTCTACAATCGGTTGCAAGAGTCGGAGGCCAACTTGCTGGCGGCCCGCAACGAGCAGGCCCGGTTTGCAGCCACCCAGCAAGCCGTGGAGCGCCGCCTCGATGCCCGCACCCAGGAGCTGAACGTGCTGCGCAGTGAGCAGTTCCGGGCCGTGCAGCTCAAGGGCACACCCAAAGCGCCCCAGGCCCTGGCCCGTGTGTACTACAACCCCGGCACCCGCGCCGTGTACGTAGATGTGCGCCGCCTGCCCGCGCCCCCCGCCGGCAAACAGTACCAGCTCTGGGCCCTCGACAACGGCAAGCCCGTGGATGCGGGCGTACTTACCGCCGCCACCGCCGTCGGCGACAGTATTCAGCAGATGAAGGACATAGCCAGCGCCCAGGCCTTTGCCATGACCGTGGAAGACGAGGGCGGCAGCGCCGCCCCCACGCTGAGCACAATGACCGTCATCGGAAACCTTTAGGGGTGAATTTCAATTACGAATTGAGAAGTAGAAATTGGTCTTTATAACTCCGCTTTGCCTAGTGCCAGGTGAAGGAGTTACGGACTGATTTCTACTTCCCAATTCATAATTCTTCATTCCTGTGCACGGCTCTATCTTTTCATTGCTCAAACGCTACGTCCAGACCCAATACGACCATAGCACCTGGGTGCGGCTGGTGGAAGCCGCCGGCCTCACCTCCGCCGATTTCGACCACAAAAGCGTGTACCCCGACCAGCACATGTACGCGCTGGTGGGCAAGGCCGCGGAGATGACCGGCATCCCGGCCCAGGAGCTGCACGAGAAGTTTGGCGAGTACCTGGTGCCCGACCTCATGTACATGTACCAGCGGCTGATTCGGCCGGAGTGGAAAACCCTGGACATGCTGGAGCACACCGAAAACACCATGCACCGGCAGGTCCGCCTCGACCACGCCGAAAATGCTCCGCCCGTGCTGCACGTCACGCGCCTCTCCAAGGATGAGCTGGTGATTGACTACGTGTCGCCGCGGCGCATGGGGGCGCTGGCCGTGGGTATTGTGCGCGGCATTGCGGCCTATTACGACGAGGCCGACCAGATGGAGGTAGTGCCCACCACCAGCGAGGAAGGCGAGCGGGTTAGCATCCGGGTGCGCCGCCGGCCGGTGCGCTGAAGCTAAAGTTGGCAGCTCCGACGCAGTTTCGTGAACCTTCGGGCCCGCTTTGCTTTTATTAGCGAGTGGCCGTGTGGCCGCGTCTCACGTGTTACGCTCATGGAAAAAGCAACCTACTACAATCCGGCCGACCTGGCCAAGTTCGGCAACATCACGGAGTGGCAGTCGGAGATGGGCAACAAGTTTTTTGCCTACTACGCCGAGGTGTTCAAAGACGGCGCCCTTACGGAGCGCGAAAAATCTCTGATTGCCTTGGCCGTGGCCCACGCCGTGCAGTGCCCGTACTGCATCGACGCCTACACCACCGACTCCCTGCAAAAAGGCGCCGACGAAGCCCAGATGATGGAAGCCGTGCACGTGGCCGCCGCCATCAAAGGAGGGGCCGCCCTGGTGCACGGCGTGCAGATGATGAACAAAGCTAAGGAGCTAGCCATGTAATGTGGTTGAATGTGGGGAATGTGAAGAGTTGGAGTAGGCTAGAAAGCAAAACGTGAAAAACCACTGGGCTAGGTGCCGGAAATTTTCACGCTCATTTTACTCTCTCCAGACCTACAGCATCGGCCCATTTTTCACATTCATCATATTCACCCACATTCCCACCACATTCCTATGAAAAGCCTCCACGCCCGGCACGACCCCTTGGCCGACACTGGTTTTCAGCTGCGTGTACTCACGCAGGCCGAAGCCGAAGGGGCGCGGCTGGTGCCATTTGCCCAGAGGCTGCGGGAAAGTGGCCTACTGCCCTTACGCCCTACCACGCTGCAAACCATGCAGCTGAACGTGGGCAAGATGTGCAACCAGACCTGCCGCCACTGCCACGTCGACGCCGGCCCCGACCGCACCGAGATTATGACCCGCCAGACCATGCAGCTCTGCCTGGATGCCCTGGCGCGCACCGACATCGAGGTGGTGGACCTGACCGGCGGCGCCCCGGAAATGAACCCGGATTTCCGCTGGCTGGTGGAGCAGATTTCGGCCCTGGGGCGGCAGATCATCGTGCGCTGCAACCTCACCATCATCGTGGCCAACCCCAAGTACCACGACCTGCCCGAGTTTTTTGCCCGGCATGGGGTGCGGGTGGTGTCGTCGTTGCCGCACTTCTCGGCCGCCCGCACCGATGCCCAGCGCGGTGAGGGGGTGTTTGAGCGGAGTATCCGGGCGTTGCGCATGCTCAACGCGGTAGGCTACGGGGTGGAGGGCTCGGGCCGCATGCTCGATTTGGTGTACAATCCCTCGGGCGCGTTTATGCCGGGCAGCCAGGCGGCCTTGGAGCGCGACTTCAAGCAGCGGCTGGCGCGGGAGCATGGCATCGTGTTCAACAGCCTGCTCACGATTACCAACCTGCCCATTAGCCGGTTTCTGGAGTACCTGCTGGAAAGCGGCAACTACGAAAGCTACATGCAGAAGCTGGTGGACGCCTACAACCCCGTGGCCGCCGCCAACGTGATGTGCCGCAGCACCCTCAGCATCGGCTGGGACGGGCAGCTCTACGACTGCGACTTCAACCAGCAGCTCGACCTGCCCGTGGCCGCGCCCGCGCCCCAGCACATCCGTGACTTCAGCGAAGCCGCCCTCTCGGCCCGCGCCATCGTCATCGGCCAGCACTGCTACGGCTGCACCGCCGGCGCTGGCTCCAGCTGCGGCGGCGCTACGGTGAATGAGTAAATGAGCGGATGAGTGAATGAGTGAATGTAGAAGTGAACGGCCAGCCCCAGCGGGGCGGCATATTGGTAGAAACCAGCAAGTAATTAGAGGGTCAGAGCCCCAGCGGGGCGACACCACCGTTCGCGGACGAAAGGTGCCGCCCCGCTGGGGCTTTATAGTTGATATTGACTTATTTTCTACCGATATGTCGCCCCGCTGGGGCTGGCCGTTCGCTCCTACATTGGCTCATCCGCTCATTTACTCATTCACTCATTTACTCATTTACTCATTCCCATGACCTCTCTGCTCATCTTCGCCCGCTATCCGGAACTAGGGAAGGTGAAGACGCGGCTGGCGGCGGGAGTGGGGGAGGAGGAAGCCTTGCGCGTGTACCGGTGGTTGCTGGAGCACACGCGGGCGGTGGTGGGGCCGCTGCAAGAGGTGCGCAAAACCGTGTGGCTGGCCGAGCCGGGCCCCGGCGCTGACCGTACCGACGCTTGGCTGGGCTTCGAGCAGTGGCCCCAGCCGGCCGGCGACCTGGGCCAGAAAATGCAGGCTGCCTTCACGCAGGCTTTTGCCGACGGAGCACCAGCCGCCGTCATCATCGGCACCGACTGCCCCGGCCTGACCACCGACCACCTGCGCGCAGCCTTTACGGCCCTGGCTACCCACGACCTGGTGCTGGGCCCGGCCGCCGACGGCGGGTATTACCTGCTGGGCATGAAGCAGTTGTGGCCGAACTTGTTTGAGCTGAAAGCCTGGAGCACCGCTTCGGTGCGGGCCGATACGCTGGCCGACGCCCGGCGCCTGGGGCTGCGGGTGCACCAGCTGCCGCAGCTGCACGACATCGACACGGCCGACGACCTGCGCCGGTGGCAGCAGGCCGCTCCCGGAACACTTCCGGATGGATTCGGCGTACTTTAGCCGGGCCGTTGGCTTCCTCACCTTCCGTTTCCGTGCCATGCGTTGTGCCGACCTGCTGTTGCCGTGCCCTATTTTGCTTGTGGGGTTGAGCCTGGGGCTGCTGGCCTGTAGTTCGACTCCCGAAAACCCCACCGCGAAAGCGGCGCCGGCCGGCGCCGGCTCGGAGCTGACGCGTCCAGGCGGGCCGTTTCGGCAGCAGTGGGCCATGGATGCGCTGTGGGAAGATGGCCGGGCCGAAGTAGCCACCTACCAAGCCGAGCGGGTGATATACGACGAGCCCCGGCAGTTTGAGTACACGCTGATTACGGTCAAGGAAGAGTTTAATCAGCAGCACAACGTCAAGACCGACGATTACCAGCGCAAGGACCTGTTTCCGGTGATGAAGGTGAACCAGTTCTGCCGCATTCCTACCGACAACTACCCCTACCATTTTCTTACGTCCCTGTTTTTCCGCCGCGACCAGCCCGTGCAACTGCATAAGCTCACCACCTCCTCGCAGGAGTGGTGCGGCACCACGTTCAAGGCCTTCACCGACGAGGGCCTGCACTACCTCGAAACGTACAACTCCTACTGGGACGGGCAGGGGGCCGGCCAGCGCCAGGTGCGGCGCGACGTGCTGTTTGAAGACGCCCTGCCGTACACCTTGCGCAGCTTGCAGTTCGACAACAAGCCCCGCTTCGCGGCCACCATCGTGGAGTTGCAGCAAACCAGTAAGGCCCCGGCACCTACGCTCTACCAGGCCCGCCTGCGCGTAGAGGAAGCTCCCGCCGAAGAAGTTCCGCAAGCCGCCTGGCGGGTTACCGTGGACCTGGCCCCGCAGAAGCGCAACGTGTACTGGTTTGCCCGGCGCTACCCCAACGTGCTGCTGCGCCAAACCACCTGGGATGGCCGCACACTGTTCCTGAAATCTGTGCGCCGCTACGCCTACTGGAACCAGCCGGCGGCCCCGTCCAGCGCCATTGCGGCGGACAGCACGGGAAAATAAGAGAGTTAAACAGGAGCTGGAACCCGGCGACTTTCCCCCAACACCGCCGCCACTACTACTGCGTATTCCAGCCCCACCAGCCACAGGTTTTCGGAGTAGGCAGCCGTTTGATAAGCCGCGTACGACAGCACCGCCACGCCCGACCAGACCAGGGCAAAGCGCCACCGGCTGAATACACTCAAGGCCACCAGCGGCGCCAGGTACCAGGGGTGCACGGTGGTAGCCAGGGCGTAGTAGAAAGCCAGCGTAAGCAGCAGGGTATGAGGCAGGGAGGCGAGGGTGGGGCGCCGCTCCCGCGCGGCCAGGAGGAGGATGCCCGCCGCCGTGGTCAGGGCCAGGGCCGGGCCGACCCAGGCAATGGGGTTGTAGCCCACCAGCCCGGTGCCCGCGGCCCGCAGCAGGTAGTACAGGCTGGCGTTGAACTCGAATGTGCGGAAGTACAGGCCCAGGCTGCGCCCCACGTTGGCGGCCAGCTCCGGCGAGGCAAACGGCGCAAGCACCACCACCAGCACTACGCTGGTGCCAGCCGCGCACCACAGCGTTTGCCGCCAGCCCAGGCGCCGCACCAGCAACGGCAGCACGAGCAGGGGCAGTAGCTTGGTGCCCACGGCCAGCCCCAGGGCCGCGCCGGCGGCCCCGGCCCGGCCCCGCCGCAGCAGCCACAGCGTAAGCAGCAACAGGCAAACAACTAAGGCCTCGAAGTGCAGATTGCCGGTGAGTTCCACCAATACCAATGGATTCAGCAGGTACCACAGCGCCCGGCGCAAGTCCTGGCCCCAGGCCCGCAGCAGGGCCAGCAGCAGCGCCGCCGTGCCCGCCTCGGCCAGCACCAGCACCAGGCGCAGCACCAGCACGGCGCCCCGTTCCGAAGCCGGAGCCAGCACGGCGGCTAAGCCAAATGCCGCTTGGCACACCGGCGGATACACCGAGTAGTAGTGCGGCGAGTTCAGCTTGGGGTATAGGGCGGCCAGCTCGTTTTTGGTTTTTTGTTGCTCGTTGTTTGTGGTGAGTTTAGGAGGCACCCGGCTGGCCGCCCTATCCGGTCGGGCAGCGAACCATGCAGAACCAGCCCCGAATTCATCGGGCCGGAACTGATACGGGTTGACGCCCGAGGCCAGCAGCAGTCCGTCCCAGCGGAAGCGGTGGTAATCGTCGGAGAGGGCCGGCAGGGCCGGCAGCCACAGCAGGCGCAGCACCAGAGCCGCCACCAGGCCAGCGCGCAGCGGCAGCCGGGTGCGCAGCAGGTAGGCATACAGGCCGAAGCTCAGCCCCCACAGCGCCAGCAGCTGCCCGAAAGCCGGACGCGGAGTAGCGTAGGCCAGCAGTAACTGCGCCCCTGCCAGACCTGTCAAAGCCAAAAGGTGCAGCAGGCGAGTAGGGGGTGGACGCATGAGCAAATGAAGGTTCCCGCAGAAGGCGCGGAGGAGTGCGCAGAAGACGCAGAAAAATAAGAAGGCCGGTAGCACACAGCCCTCCAGGTCTGAGCACAGGAGGTGGGAAAAGCCGTCTTAAACTAGCAGTTTCGGCCGCCTCCGTCGTCTGGCTAAGCGTGACATACTGATGTCACGACCAAAACGTAGTTATCGTTTCACAATGAGTAACAAGCGGTGATAAATTAGCCAGAAGGGCTACGCAGGCGGCAAGGTAGCTACGGGCTAGCATCTCACTTCTCCTGTCTCACGTATCACCTCTCGAAGTTGTGGCGGATGGAGTAGTAGAATACCAGGCCGTAGCCCACGGTTAGGAGCAGGTGAGTGGGCAGCAAGCCCCACGTGCGCAGGTAGAGGCCCGCAGCCAGCCCTGCGGCAAAGTACAGGGCCAGCAGGCCCTCCAGCAGCGTGAGGCCGTCGAAGAGGCGGCCGGTGCGGTAACGGCGGCCGCGCCAGGTGCCCTGCCGCTGCACCAGGCCCAGCTTGGGCGTGCGAATAAAGGCCGTGCGTCGCCCCAGCAGCCCCAGCAGCACCGCCCGGCTGTTGTGCAACGACAAGCCCATCGAAAAAGCCAGAAACAGCAGCAGCTGGCCCACAAACCCGCCCCGGCTCCGGCCCGGCGGCTGGTAGGGGCGCCCTAGCGTCCAGGCCGTGCGGAAGTAAAACACCAGCGGCACCAGGGCCAGTAAAAACCCCGACGCCAGGTGAAACACCGGCCGCAGCTCCGGCACCAGGGCCCGCACCGCCACCAGCGGCACGCTCAGCATCCCCATCAGCAGAATAGCCACGAACACGCTGCTGTTGAGCAGATGAAACGTAGCGTGCAGCTTGGTGCTCAGGGGCAGCGGGGCACGCAGCACGGCCCCCAGGTGCTTGCGGGCGGTTTCGGCCGCGCCCTTGGTCCACCGAAACTGCTGCGACTTCAGGGCATCCAGGGTAGCGGGCAGCTCGGCGGGGGCGGCCACTTGGGGGAGGTAGCGCACTTGCCAGCCCCGCAGCTGGGCTCGGTAGCTCAGGTCCAGGTCTTCGGTGAGCGTGTCGGCCTGCCAGTTGCCGGCGTCTTCGATGCAGGTGCGCCGCCACACCCCGCCCGTGCCGTTGAAGTTCAGGAAGTGCCCCCCGGCCTGGCGCCCCACCTGCTCCACCAGAAAGTGCGCGTTCAGCCCGAAGGCCTGCAACTCAGTCAGCAAGGAGTACTCGGCGTTGAGGTGGCCCCAGCGCGTTTGCACCACGCCCGTGCGGGCTTCGTGGGCGAAGTAGGGCACCGTGCGTCTTAGGAAGTCGGGGGGCGGCACAAAGTCGGCGTCGAAAATAGCCAGCAGCTCCCCGTCGGTCAGCGCCAGGCCGTGGCGCAGGGCGCCGGCCTTGTAGCCCTGGCGGCTGGGGCGGCGCACGTGGTCGATGCGCAGGCCCTGGGCGCGGTAGTGGGCCACGCGGGCCGCCACCCGCGCCACGGTTTCGTCGGTGGAATCGTCGAGCACCTGCACGTGCAGCCGGTCGGGCGGGTAGTCGAAGGCGGCGCAGGCGTCAAGCAGGCGCTCGGCCACGTACAGCTCGTTGTAGAGGGGCAGCTGCACGGTCACGCGGGGCCAGACGGCCGGGGGCGCCGGAGTCGGGGCCGGGTGAGCCGCTGCCGCCCGGGCCCGGCGGGCCAGCTGCAGCTGCACCAAACTGAAGCCCAGCATGAACAGCAGGCACAGCCCATACAACACCAGCAGTAGAATTTCCAGGCCGAGCATCAAGTACGAAAAAATAGCAACGGAGCGCCGTCACCGTGCAGCGCGACGAAAGTAGAAAAGCAAAGTGGCCCAGGTAGCACAGCGGCATAACAACAGCGCCTCCCGGCTCCGGAAGGCCCGGCACAGTCGCCAGCCCCGGCCAGGCCTCCCGGAAAATTATAGGTAGCGGAAGATGGTCCACAAAATCTTGTAGCCCGCGCCCAAGGTGCCGCGCACCGTGCCCGACACCTTGCTGACGCCGATGCGGCGGCGGTAGCGCACAGGCACCTCCACGCTGCGCATCCCTAGCTTGGCGGCTTTCAGCTGCATTTCCACGGTCCAGCCGTAGGTGGTGTCGCGCATACCGATGCGTTGCAAAGCTTCTCGACGAATGGCCCGGAACGGGCCCAGGTCGGTGAACCGGGCGCCGTAGAGCCAGCGCAGCAGCGTGGTGGCCAGCCAGTTGCCGAACACCTGCTGGGGCAGCATGGAGCCGGCTTCGCGCTGGCCTAGGGCCCGGGAGCCAATGACGAGGTCGGCCTCCCGGCGTAGCAGGGGCGCCACCAAGGCGGTCATGTCGGCGGGGTAGTCGGAATAGTCGCCGTCGAGGAAGACGAAAATATCGGGCTGCTCCTGGGGCGGGCGGCTCAGGCAGTGCGCAATGCCGGCCAGGCAGGCGTGTCCGTAGCCGGGGCGCGGCTCGCGTAGCACGGTGGCCCCGCCGGCCCGGGCCGCCTCGCCCGTTCGGTCCGTGGAGTTGTTGTCTACCACCACCACCTCGCGCACCAGCCCGGCCGGAATTTCGGCCAGCACCCGGCCAATGGATTGCTCCTCGTTGTACGCAGGAATGATAACATCGAGTAGCGGTACGGAATCAGGAGCAGCAGCCATTACAGAACAGGTTGAGTTTGCAAAGATGGTGAGGTAGTGAGTAGTGCGGGAGGTGAGTTGTGTCTGGCGGCAGACTTAGGCAGCCGTGCTGCCGCGTCTGCCCGCCGGTGGATGGGGCAAGTCTCCCGACTTGCGGCCGCGCAGCGGCCAACTCGCGTTAGGGCCGTCAGGAGCGAGTAGTAAGAAAAACGAAACGGGAAGGGAAGCTCTACCAAGGCCTCAGCCGTTGTATGCAGTGGCACCAGAAGCCGCGGAACGATGTAGAGACACTGACGCAAGCTGTTTCTGAAAACGCTACGTGGGCAAGAATCCAGGGGCAAACTCAGCGTTGCTACGAGAAGCGCGAGTTGAGCGTATCTTTCGGTGTTTTTCAGCTTCTCGCCGCCCACTTCTGGTGGCGCGATACCGGGTGGCCGCCTGCGGCGGCCGCAAGTCGGGAGACTTACCCCATCCACCGGCGGGCAGACGCGCCACCTGTGGCGGCTAAGTCTGCCGCCAGACAAAACTTACCTCCTCACCACCGCACCCCATGCTTCAACCTGGCGAACTGGCTCCTGATTTTTCTTTGCCGACCACCTCCGGCGACACGTTTCGGCTGAGTGACTACCGGGGTAAGCGGGCCGTGGTCCTGTTCTTTTATCCCAAAGACGACACGCCCGGCTGCACGGCCGAGGCGTGCCTGTTCCGCGACCAGTACCAGGATTTTCAGGACCTGGGCGCCGAGGTGGTAGGCGTCAGCTCCGACAGCGAGGCCTCGCACCAGCGCTTCGCCGATAAGCACGGGCTGCCGTTTCCGCTGCTGGCCGATGCCGGCGGGCAAGTGCGCAAGCTCTACCAGGTGCCGCGCGCCATGCTGGGCCTGCTGCCCGGCCGGGTTACGTTTGTAATCGACGAAGCGGGCGTAATTCAGTACATCTTCAATTCCCTGAGCCGGGCCACCGACCACGTGGCGCAGGCCCGGCAAGTGCTCGAGAAGCGCGGTCAGGTCCGGTAGGCTCGCTGGTGAGAGAAGGCAGGAAGAGCGGCGAGGCGACGGTTGGTGTCGTCTTGCCGGCGTGCTTTTCTATCTTCATTCCATGCTTGAAGGTTGGGGTTGCTGGAGCAGTTGTGGCCGTTGCGGGCGGGTCGGCAGCTGGGCCGTAGCCTATGTCAAGCGCCCCCGGCTACGCTTGCGGCCGGTTTTTGGGCCCGCGCTAGTTGGGTTGTTGCCGTCCGGCCTCTACCTTTGACATCTGACGTACGCCACCCGATAAGTTCTTACCGAATGTCAGCTTCTCAGCACAAGCGCCTGCAAGCCCTGCGTTCCTACGATATATTGCACTCGGCCCAGGAGAAGCTGTTCGATGACCTGACCGCCCTGGCCGCCTACATTTTCAGCGTGCCGGTGGCGCGCATTGCTTTCGTGGGGCAGGACGAAGTGTGGCACAAAGCCAGCGTGGGCATGCCCGCCCTGGAAAGCTTGGCCCATGAGCAGACCCTTTGTTCGCAGGCCGTGCAAGCCGAGGAGCCCGTGCTGGTGTACTCCGACCTCCGCCAGCTGGAAAACGCTGACATCCATATTGTTCAGGAGCGCCAGGTGGTGTTCTACGCCGGCGCCTTGCTGTGTACGCCCCAGGGCCAGTGCATCGGAACGGTGTGCTTGGCCGGCCACGAGCCCCGGGAGTTTACCAGGGCTGAGCAGCAGGTGCTCAGCCAGCTGGCTGCTTTGGTGATGCTGGCCCTGGAAGCCCGCCGCCAGCTGCTGACCTCGGCTGGCCCCGCCGCCTGGCAGCAGCTGCGGGAGCAGGCCGAGGAGGAGTTGCATAACCAGATGGCCTTGGTGCGCTACCTGAAAGTGCGCAGCGGCGGCCAAGTGCCCGTGCCCGTGGAGCTGCTGGAACCCATGGCTAAGCGCCTGGAAGAAGTAGCCCAGGTGCTACGCCCGAAATCTGCCGGCACTGCTGAATAGTACCGCGCAGCCTGGCTATGCAGACAGCCCCGCCTACGAGGCCTTAGTCCAGAATGCGCAGGCTGTCGGCCAGAATAACGGGAGAGGCCTGGTAGCGGCCTGGGCGCGGACCGTTTTCCAGGTTGAGCACCCCGCGCGGGCACACCGTGGCGCACACGCCACAACCCACGCACGAGGCCCGGATGATAGGCTCTCCGCGCTGGGCGTATTGCTTCACGTCGATGCCCATTTCGCAGGCGTTGGAGCAGTTGCCGCAGCTGATGCATTGCCCGCCGTTGGTGGTGATGCGGAAGCGCGAAAAGTGCTTTTGCAGCAGCCCCAGGTAGGCCGCCATCGGGCACCCGAAGCGGCACCACACCCGGTTGCCCAGCAGCGGGTAAAACCCCACGCCAATCACGCCCGAAAACGCGGCCCCAATCACAAACCCGTACACCTTGCCCAGCCCGTCTACCGGGCTTAGGCCGCCCACCAGGGGCAGGCCGACGGCCGTGGGCGAGGTAAACCACGCGGGCAGCAGGCCCGCCGCTCCCAGCCAGAGCAGGACCGTGAGCAAGACAATCACCCCGAGGATGGGGTAAATCAGGCGCACTTCCAGGCGCCAGGCGCTGCGGCGCTTGTCGGAGAGGTGGCGGTACGGGTCGCCGGCGGTTTCGGCCAGGCCTCCGCAGCCGCACACCCAGGAGCAGTACCAGCGCTTCCCGAAAAAATACGTCAGCACCGGCGTGGCTACCAGGCTCATTACCACGCTCCAGAACACCAGAAACACACCCAGGCCCGGCCCGCCGTCGCGCAGCAAGTAGTCCACGGTGCCCGGAAACAGGTAGTCGTATTTCAGGGGCCAGAAGTAGCTGAAGTAGAACTCCGGCTTTTGCAGGGCCAGCAGCAGCCCCGGCAGCAGCCAGGCCAAGCCCAGCTGAAAGAACATCACCGACACGGTACGTAGGCGTTGATAAGGCGAGTGGCGGTACTTGAGCAGAGCCCGGCCGCCCATCACCAGCACAGCCAGCGTGTAAAACACCCCGTACAGAAACCACTGGTCCGACGGGCGGCGGCGCAGCCACTGGCTCACCGGGTCGAGGGCATGGATGAGCTGGTTGAGCGGCCCAAAGTTGCCCTGGCCGTTGTCGGCGCTGTACCAGTACAGCACCACGTAAAAGCCCGTGAGCACCACGGCCGTCAGCCAGGCCACGGCCCCGCGGCTAGTGCTGGCCCGCTGCCACAGGCCATCCTGGCGCACCCCGGCCGGCCCGCGCCCAAACTTCCACCACGCCCAGCCCAGGGTGCCGGCGCTCAGCAGCCCCAGCGCCCCGAAAAAGCACCACCGGGCCCGCTCGGCATCGGCATCGAAGGCTACGGGCAGCAACAGCAGCAGCCCCAGGCCTACCACCGTGAGCAGCAGCTTTTCCGGGCCCGCCACGGCGGGCGGCGGGGCTTGGTTTTCGGTGGAGGAGAGGGACAGGTTCATACCTGAGAATAGAAGGATAAGCAAGCAAGGGGCGGCTCAATTAGCCGAACGTCCCAGGGCTGAAGCCCTGGGCTAGTCAGGGGCATTGTTGGGCGCTACGTAGCCCAAGGCTTCAGCCCTGGGACGCCGGTACCACCGGCTAGTGAGATACGCACAGGCCGTTGTGCCGGGCTAGTGATGATGGTGGTGGTCGGTGGGCTTACCGAACAGATTGAGCAAGGAGCCGAACACGTACAGGCCCAGCCAGCACGCGTACAGCCAGTTGTAGCCCTGGGGCTGGGGCTGTGCCAGCCACCGCATAATTACCTGCGCTGCTCCGCTCATCACGGCGCCCACCAGGGCAATGTACTGGAAGCTGTTGAGGGCGTCGGGGCGGTAGAGCTTGGAGAAATCCATGGGCTTAGGAAAGCAAAATAGACGGAAGGAAACAGGTAACCAGGATGAACCAAGCAGCTGCTACGCAAGTTGCGGACAACCGGCGGCTCACTCTTCGTAGTTCCTACCTACGAAAGGAAAACCACTGCCGGCGGCCGGGCACCACCGCCTGCTGCGGAAACTGGCGGTTGAAGGCCGCCACGATGTCGGCCTCGTGGCGCCGGAAAAACTCCGGGGCGAAGTTGGCACGGGCCAGGTCGGCCACCACTTCCGTCACCGGGGCGCGGCGGCGCAGCCACTCGTCCCACACCTCGTGGCGCTGGCGCAGGCCCAGGGCGTTCATACCCGTCACGGCCAGCCCGTCGGCAGCCCGGAAGTTGAGGCGCAGCAGGTGGCGGCCGTTGGGATGCTGCCAGCAAAAGGTTTGCTCCCCGGCCGGGAGCCGGACCGGCACCTGGCCGTAGGTCTGGTATTCGAGGTCGAAGAACTTGGCTGAGTTAAACCACGGCCCGCGCCGGTAGGGGGTAGGCTCGCCGCCGATGGTGTGCGCCACGGTTTGGCCCTGCATCCGGCCGGTGTACCAGAGCTGCTCGATGGGCACCTCGCCGGCCGTCGGCTGGCGGTGCTGGGCACAGTCGCCAGCCGCGTACACGCCGGGGGCGGAAGTTTGCAGCAGCTCATCCACCAGAATCCCCCGGTCGGTTTCCAGACCGGAGGCGCGGGCCAGCCCAATGTTGGGCGTCACGCCCGTGGCCAGGCCCACCCACTGGCAGGAAATTTCGCCGCCCGCCGTCGTGCGCACGGCCCGCACCCGGCCCTGGGCATCGGGCAGGATTTCGGCCAGCTCGGTCAGGTACAGGGTATGGATGCGGTGGGCAGCCAACTGGCGCTGGACCAGGGCTGCCTCTTCGGGCGGCAGCACCGAGCCCCAGTAGTGCGCGTCACGGATGAGCATGGTGACTTCGATGCCGCGCGAATGCAGCATTTCGGCCAGCTCCACCCCAATTAGGCCCCCGCCCACCACCACGGCCTGGCGCACGCCGTGGGTGTCGCGGGCCATACGCTCCAGGTCGGGCAGGCTGTACAGGCCCTGCACGCCGGCCAGGTCCTGGCCCGGCCAGTTGTAGAAGCGGCTCACCGAGCCCGTAGCCAGCAGCAGGTGGGTGTAGGAGAGGGGCGGGCCGGCGCTCAGGTACACGTGGCGCTGCTCGGTATCAAGGCGCGTGGCCGTGGCGTGCACCAGCTCCAGCTGGTTTTCGGCCCAAAACCAGTCTTCGTGGGGCTTGAGGTCCTGAAGGCGCAGGTGGCCCAGGTACACGTACATCAGGGCCGTGCGAGCAAAGTGGTGCGTGGCTTCGTCGGAGACGATGGTGATGCGCGCCGCCGGCTGCCGCTGCCGTAACGCCAGGGCGCAGCTGATGCCGGTAATGCCGTTGCCGATAATGACCAGATGCATGGAGAAGGCGAAGTTCGGCCGCAGGTATCACCGAATAGTTGCAAAGCTACGCCGCCGGGCGCAAACCGGTTTGGCGGGGCCAGTGGGCCCAAGCAGGGCACTAACTTCTGCTGCCGCTCCTCGTACAGACAGGTATTCCACTCATGTAGTTGACTATCCCATGAAAACGACCGACCAGAACGGCGAAACCGTTGGCACCGAAAACCAGCAGATCACCGAAAATAACGCCTACGCGGCTCCCCAAAACGAGCAGTTGGAAAAAGAAAAGGAGTTCAAGGAAATGATGAGCAATGGCAAGGCCGCCAACGACCCCTCGGCCTTCCGCCACACCGGCGCCGACGGCTACACCCAGCGCTCCGACCAGAAAGACCAACTCGAAAACCTGCACATCGGCGGGGGTGAGGGAGTGCCTCAGGGCGGCAACGAGCACCAAGCCAGCGGCGAACAGGCCCAGGGCCCCGGCTTTGAGCTGGAGGGCAGCGTGGAGCTAGACCACCAACTGCGTACCCGTGACCAGGAGTTCGGCGAGAAAACCACCAGTGGCCCCGCTCATCCCGTGCAAGACTAACCGTCCAGTAGCGGCCGGTTGTCGTACTTGCTCGCAGCCCCGTTCTACCCTGTAGAATGGGGCTTTTTTGTGATAAAACGGGTCATGCAATTCGCTCGACAATCAATAACCTATCAACGCTGCCCGCGCTTATTTTGCCGCTAACCAGCACGCAGTTCGCTCGACAATCAATAACGCAAGAATAATTCGCGGGGGGGCAACTTTTGAAAATATACTGCTTGCACCGACTGTAGGAACCAAACTCGTTTTTCGTCTATCTTTAGGAGCCGTCGTGGTGTTCGGTTGCCAGTGGCTCCGGCAGGCGGCGCCGGCTACTTTCTGTTTCTTCTTACCTCCCCCGGTATGGATGCCAACTCTCCCACTCAACCCGAAAACGAAAACCCTACTTCCCCCGAACTGAACAGCGACGAGGAAAACCTGTCATCCGGCAATGGTCGCCTGGCTATCATCGTCGGGGCGGTGCTGACGGTGGTGGTGCTGGGCTACGTGCTGCTGCCCTCCCAGGCCACGCGCCGCATTGCGCAAACCATGCCTGCTACGGGGCAAAGCAAACCCAATGCAACGGCCGCCCGCCCCAGCGAAGAAACTGCCGCCACCGCTCCAGCTGCCGAGCCCGAAGCAACTCCCGAAGCAGCAGCAGCAGAAGCGGCCGAAGAGAAAACGGAGGTAGCTCGGGTGGCTCCCGCGCCGGCTGCGCCGGCCCCGGCCGCTTCGGTGGCTCCGGAGGCGGCTCCCGCTCCGGAAGCAGCCGAGGAAATTGTTATCGAGCCCGTGCCTGCCGCTCCCGCCGACGCGGCCCCGGCCCCCACGGTTACGCTCGCGGGCCGCGTCCTCGATGAGGAAGGCCGCCCCTTGGCCGGGGCTACCGTCATGATAAAAGGCCAGCGCACCGGTACTGGCACCGACGCCAAAGGCAACTACAAGCTGGAAGTCCCGGCCGGCGACAACACCGTGGTGTATGGCTACGGCGGCTACGAAGACCAGGAGCTACGCACCCGCGGCAGCCAGACTCAAAACGTAACCCTGGTACCCCGCGCCGACGCCCCCCGCCGCCGTCGGCGGTAGGGTGTAGAAGTGAGAGGCTAGAGGTGAGAAGTTAGAGATGAAAGGGTAAAGCCATAGCGGTGCGAAACTTCTTCCGCGCATGAGAGAAGCAAAAGCTTCGCGCTACACTCCACTCGAATACAAAAGCCCCACCAGCCGGCGCTGGTGGGGCTTTTACGTGCTATGCTCGTCGGGTTACTGCGCCTGCCGCTGCGGCGTTTCGGTCGGGACGGAAGGTGTACCGCCGGCAAACCGGCTGCCGAACAGGAAGTACACCGGCACGCCCAGGGCCACCAGCAACAGCCCGCGCCGCGAAAACTCGGCGGTGTCGGGGGCCAGCAGCAGGATGAGGCAGAAGCCTGAGGCCAGCACTACGTACAGCGCTGGCAGCACCGGGTAGCCCCAGGCCCGGTAGGGGCGGGGCGCGGTGGGCCGGGTGCGGCGCAGCACGAAAATGCCGATGATGGTGATGACGTAAAACAGAATCACCGAGAACATAACGTAGTTGAGCAGCTGCCCGTAGGAGCCCGACAAGCACAACAGGCTGGCCCACAGGCATTGCGCCCACAAAGCCCGGCTGGGCACGCCAGCCGCGTTGAGGCGGGCCAGGCCGGGGAAGAACAGGCCGTCTTTGGCCATGGCGTAATAGGCCCGTGCCCCGCTCAGGATAATGCCGTTGTTGGCCCCGAACGTGCTTAGCATAATCAGCACGGCCAGCACCACGGCCCCGGCCGGACCCAGCACGTGCTCGGCTACGGCGGTGGCTACCCGGTCGTCGGTGGCGTACATGATGCCGCGGCCGGCAATGGTGGGTGCGTCCGGAGAGCCGGCCAGGGGGAGTACCAGCAGGTACACCACGTTGGAGAGAATGTACAGGGCCGTGACAATGGCCGTGCCCAAGGCCATGCTGCGCACCAGGGTCCGCTCGGGGTTCACGATTTCCTCGCCCGCAAACCCGATGTTGTTCCAGGAGTCCGACGAAAACAGGGAGCCGGTCATGGCCATGCCCACGGCTACCACCAGTCCGCTCAGGGTCAGGGGCAGGGGCGAGGCCGATGCGCCAGGCACCGGGAAGCGCACAGCCGTCCACATATCCTGGAAGTTGGCCTGCACGGCCTCGGCATTCAGCCCCAAAGTAACCCCGCCCAGGATGAGCAGGGCCAGGGCCACGAGCTTGGTGGAGCCCAGCACGTTCTGAATCAGCTTGCCGGCCCGCACGCCGCGGGCGTTGATGGCCGTAATACCAACAATAAGCAGAATGGCCAGCAACTGCACGCTGCTGAACTCAAACGTGTACTCACCCACCAGCGGCAGCCGCAGAGGCTCGGCCCGAAACAGCACGTTCTTCACGCTAAACCAGGGTAGCAACACACCCGTGAACTTGGCAAAAGCCACGGCCACGGCCGCAATAACCCCGGTCTGAATCACCAGAAACAACGACCAGCCGTACAGAAACGCCACCAGCTTGTTGTAGGCCTCGCGCAGATATACGTACTGCCCGCCCACCTTCGGAAACATGGAAGCCAGCTCGCCGTAGCTGATGGCCCCAGCCAGGGTAATGACGCCCGTGAGCAGCCACACCACCAGCAGCCACCCGCTGGAGCCCACCTGCCGGGCAATGTCGGCCGACACGATAAAAATACCCGAGCCAATCATGCTGCCCGTCACAATCATGACGGCGTCGAACAGCGTAATGGCCCGCTGAAACTGACCTTGTTTTTCGGACATAGGGGAGAAGGAGAAAGTTTGGGGCCGGAAGATAGAAAAGAAACCGCCCGCATGAGGCGTGCGGGCGGTTTGAGGTAGGGGGAATGTCTAGATTAGCGTGGAGGCGCTTAGAGGTTTTTACCTGACTTTCTTAAAAGTTAATGTATTGCCTCTTCCTAGGTATGTCAAAGACAAATAGTTGCCGTCAAGTTTAATTATTGAATAGCAATAACAATCGGCAGGATCATCTTCGTATGTAACTAAGAGGTTGTTCTTGCTCGATTCGTATTTTTTATCATCACAAGAACATCTATTGGTGTTTTTATATCTTAAGGCGGAAGGCGCTGTTCCCTTGTAGATCTCATAATAAAAGTCATTATCTATTTTAACCTTGAATTTAGGATCTTGAGTAGATTGCCATGTGCCTATTAATAAGTTGGTAGTGCTCTTTTTGACTGGTGTAGAATTTTCAGTTTTAACCTGAGCATTACAGCTGACGCATAAGGCAAAAGAAATATTTATATATATTATTATCAGAAACTTCTTCATCTGGAGTGTTTTTAGGAGTAATTAGCTTATGCCAAATACAGTTTTAGCATTGTTAGTATACTTTATTCTCTCTGTTAAGCCATTTCGTCCACCATTTACAGCCCTGGTAACTGCTATTACATCATCTCTATCCGCACGGCCGTTTATATCTTTACTCTTTTTATAGATTAGCCAAAACCAACCTGCTGAATCCGAAGCATAAGGTTCCTGTTCTACTTGGAACATATTAGTGCCATCTATAAAATTCTTTCCTAAATAGGCTCCATATTTTTTGTACACATCTCGGCCGGTAAGCTGGATCAATCCTCGACCTCGGAACCTCTTTCCGTCACCTGGCTCGGTATTTCCTAAGTCAAGTCTACCTTCGTACTTGCTGCCATCTGCATATTCGCGAGCCGTATTGAAATGGTCACTTTCATGGGCTACTTGCGCCAAAAAATGAGCCTGGCGTAAGCGTGTGTTAATTTTGTATTTACGCATGGCTTCGTTTAGATGTGTGACGTGCTTTTTAATATTAGACATGCTGGCTGGTGGACAAATGGCTTTGATTTGGGCAGCTGTGACCTCCAGTCCTTCGACAACTGGCACTATTAGAGGTGTCTCCCAATAGGCCCACTGTATTTGGCGGTCATAAATTAAACAGCGGCTATCTACCAAATAATAATCTTTTTCCATGCCTCCTTTGGAGGATAAATAATATAGGGCATAGTCATGAGTCTCCTGCACCGGAGGGCGGCCAGCATTAAACTGATGCATCCGGTTGAGAGTGGAAGGTGAGAAGGAAGCAGCCGTGCCCGGAATGTAGGGACGCAACAACTGCTCACCACTAGCTGCGGAAAATATCGTACATCTACCTCCTTTCAGCAAGTCGATGACATTTTCACGACTAAACAAGTTTTTTATGCGAACCTTATATTCCATTACTTGGCCTATTTATTTAGCTGCTCGTTCCATCCAAGCCAAGAAGTGACGACCGTAGTGCTGATAATAGGGGAGGAGTGGCTTGTCGTAGGCAGCCCGGATGCAGTCTTGTAACTCACGGGCCACCGCTTGTTCCTCAGCTGTTACAGAATGTGCTGTTAGCAGCCAGCGCTGCTCTACTACTTGACACACGAGCTGAAAGTGCCGGCGCATAGCATTCCTCCATTCACCGGGTCCTAAATGTTCACGCGAAATAGGACCCAAGCATTCATTTCCAGCTGCGTTGCGTTGCAAAGCAGGCCCATCATAAGGAGAATTCTCTAGTTCGATCCACTCAAATTGTCCTGAAGGGTAGTGAATGCGCAACATCAAGTGGGGTGGAAAAAGAAGACGGGGCACCCCGTGAGCGTTAGCGTAGCCACTACTCGTGACACCACAGTAGGCGGAGATAAGCCACTGTTCTTCTCCTTCTACAGTTGGAATAAGTACTGTATTATACCCTCCTAAGGCAGTTACATCTAAATATAAGTCGGGTGGGAGAGTTTCCACTGCGGCTCTTTTTACACTTATGTACCAATCTTCAATCATAGTTTTCTTAAGCAAAAAGTTGATCGTACGAAAAGCAAGTGCACAGATTAGAAATGATGTGCAGATCCTGTATTATAAATCTCCCAACCTGTAATAACATATTTACAGGTTGTATGACAACTGCGAGTTATGCATGCATTGTAGGTGGTGCGGATGGGCGGGCAGGTTCCAAATCTATGGGCGTGCTAGTCCACAATGGTGCTTCTGACACGAGTAAGAAGGCAAGCGGTTCCTCAGTTTCAGGGTGTTTGCATTCATCCATTGCTACCGCCATTTCGGCAATAGTTACCCGCCGCCCTTGGCCCTTGGCTGCCGTGTTTGCCCCTGTATCATTTAAGTAAATATGAGTCAATCTACCTTGGCCATCGAAGTCGGCATCTGTAATTAGTATGGCATGGCCATCTCCGTTTGGTTCACCATAGTGCAATTGTCCGAAGTCCACACCTGCTATGATACCTTTACCATCCTTAAGTGCATCGGCAAGGTCTGTCATCTGAGGCTGCATAACTATAGTTGAAGCTACCTGTCGGGCTGCTAGTAATGCTTGAAGTGAGTGACTACTGGTACGCCCGTACAGGTTGAGGTCAAACTCTTTTGTTTTGGCACGAACGCCATTATGAGCCAACTTTTGCTCAACTGCCCAGGCAAGCAACTCATCCTCTTTATGAACTACTCCGGTAAGCTGGCGAATGAGTTGCTGAGATGCTTGCACCCCGCAATTATTATAATTCTGCTTGCCCGGAAAAATAGCCGGGCCCGCTGAGGCAGCAATGTCGCCGATGAGCACGGTGGGGGCACCTGTCATGATGGTGCCACCATGCATGGTTTTGTCGAACATACGGGCGGCGGGCCGGCCGCCGATGAACACACCCACCGAGCCGATAGCAATACTATTGGGCACCGGGGACACGCACATGCATAAGTCGCCCATAGTGGCAGCGGGCAGGCCACCGATGAGTACCGTGGGGGTGCCGGGGGGCATGACCAGGCCACCCACGTGTGGTTTAGGTCCGTCCAGCATTGGGCACACGTGGTTGTCACTAATTCGGGTTGACGGCTTTCCCATCGTGCTGTGTTTAGTTGATTTTGACGAGCGTGCCTTTAATCGTCGTCATGGTCGAGCCGCTCACTTCGGCGGTCAGGCCTTCTACCTTGACACCGGTTTGTCCGGCCAGATCCAAGGTCGTTTGTGCTGTTACCTCCACTTTCTGGCCGGTAGCTTCCAGCTTCGTTTCGGCCTGAATGGAAATCGTTCGGCCTTGCAGCTCCAGCGTGTCCTGGGCCGCAATAACGATGTCCTGGCTTTCAAGAATGATTTTCTCGCCCGCATCCAGGGTAATCATGCCTTTGGTCTTGAGGACGATGCTTCCATCCTTGGCAAAGGATACCTCCAGCTTCGTGTCCTTTTTCTGGCCGCTGGAAATCAGAATCTTCTCTTTGCCTTTCTTATCGTGAAAGGTGATTTTGTTGCCGCTGGCCGTCTGAATGCCCTTCACGGCGTTGTCATCGGGGCTGTAGCTGGCTTTCTGCTTGTTGTTGGCGTGGAAAAGGTTGCCGAGGACGATGGGCGTTTCGGGGTGGTTATGCTCGTAGCCGATGAGCACCTGGGAGCCGATTTCGGGAGTGAAGAGCTGCCCTTTGCCGTCGCCGCTGTACGGGGTAGTCACGCGCAGCCAGCCCGACTCGGCATCCTGGGGGCGGGCCGGGGTCCAGTGGTAGCGTACGCGCAGGCGGCCCAGCTTCTGCGGGTCTTTCAAGTCAATCACCTCCGCTAGCTCCGGCTGGGCGGCCGGCAGCACGGCGTGCGGGTTGAGGGGCGGCACGGGGAGAGAGTGGGGCACCGCCTTAAACGTGTTCTGGTAGTTGCCTTCCTCGTCTACCTCGTGGCTGAGGCTGATGATACGGTACTTGCCCAGGCTGTCTTTGCGCGTCACGGTGCTGCCCAAACCTTCGGCGGTGGCATCAAGCAGCTGGCCCAGACGCAGGTTGGGGTTGTCGGTGCGGCCGCGGAAGAGGAGGGCACTGGCCGCCCCGGCCTGGCTGATGGTTTTGGCCAATTGGTCCAGCTCGCTGGAACTCTTGATGGCCGCCAGAGCGGGCAGGTGCGAAGGCTGGGTAAAGACATCCCGGGATTTTTGCACGGCAAACTTCGCGTACGGATTGGAAGCTACCTCGCCGGAGGTGTCGGGGCCGGGGCCGTGGAAGTGCTGGTGGCGGGTGGCATCGTAGGCGTAGAACGTTACGGCCGAAGGCTGGATGGCAGCTTCAACCTGGAAAGTGCTCCAGTAGCCGTCCATGAACAGCGAAGTTGTTTTTTCGCCGGGCTCCTGGCCTATGCACAACTCGGTGCCGTTGAAGTAAAACCACTCCTGATACGAGGTCAACAGCCGGTTCAAAAAGTCGAAGTTGCTTTCATTGTACTGGGCCACGTAAGGTAGTGGCGCGGTGTGGGCCAGAGTGCCTTTGGCCAGCTTGAGACTGTCGTAGTGGTATGGCTGCAACACCTGCTTCACGATGTCGGCCAGCGTCTTGTCACGGAAAGTGCGCTTCTGCACCCCGTCGGTAAGCAGGCAGGTGGGGCTGAATCCTTTGATGATGAAGCTACCCGTGTAGTTGTTGGAGCTGCTCATCAGCAGGCTGGTCACTACCCCCGTAAACCGGAAGGTATAATCCGTCTCCGTCAGCGAATCTTCCTGGATGGAAATATAAATGGGCTTGCCTACCAACTGCTGATGCGCCTTCTCCATAAAGCTGGTAGCAAGGGTTTCCAGATGGTCGAACAATACCTCTACTTCAAAGGAATGATGCGTATGCAGGTCTTGATAAAGGCGAAACGCGGCTACTTCAGGGAGAGGCTTTGCGTATGCTTGGGGCTGCACAACTAATTGAACAAGACGAGGCATGAGTATTGAGAATGAAATATATAATTCGGCTACAATGTAGGGAGTAATCAATTAACCACAACAGTACCACAGTAAAACCAGCTTCGGACTCGCCTTCCTTCGCTCCCTGGCAAATGCCTATTTTTGCCGGCCCACCTCCCGGCTCCCTGCATGTCGCAACGTTTACTGGTGATTCTGACGGGGCTGCTGCTGCTCCTGGCGCTGGGTTCCTACGTGTACTACCGCCGCACAGTGGCCCGCACGCCCGTCGACCCCTGGGCCCTGGTGCCCGACGATGCGGCCGTGGTGATGATGACGCGGGACCACCCCACGCTGGTGCGGCACCTGAAGGAAACCCAGCTCTGGGACGACCTGACGGCCGTGCGCTATTTTCAGCAAGTAGAAGACCACCTGGCCCTGGCCGACAGCCTGGCCGGCGGGCGTAGCGTGCTGCTACGCTTTCTGGGGCGCAAGCGGGTGCTGACTTCCCTGCACGTTACTGGGCCCGGCCGCTTCGACGTGCTGTTTCAGGTGCCCATTGGGAGTGTGCGCGAGTACCGGCAGGTGCGGGGCCTGGTGGAAGGCATGGGCCGCGACGGCCGCTTCGAGGTAAGCACCCGCATCTACCAGGGCCATTTGTTTACGCAGGTGCGCCCCCGCGACGGGGGCGAGGGCCTGACCTTGTTCAACTACCGCAACCACCTGCTGCTGAGCGCCAACGCCGCCCTGCTGGAAGCCGTGGTGCGTCGCCTGGAGCGCCCCGACCAGCCCACCGTGGCGGCCGAGTTTCAGGGCACCGACTACTTCCAGCTCAAGGACGTGGACGCGACGCTGCTGCTCAACCAGCGCCGCCTGCCCCAGCTGCTGGGCGTGTTTTTCCGGCAGGAGCTGGGCCCCGAGCTGACGACCGTGGCCAGCCTGACCCGCAACGACCTGTTGCAGCTGCGCCTGGCCGGCAACAAAGTGGTGCTGACGGGCTTTGCCAACCCCGAAACAGCCCGCGACGGACTGCACCAGCTCTTGCGCGGGCAGCCGGCCCAGCGCCTGGGCATGGCCGAGGTGCTGCCCCTGAGCACGGCCCTGCTGGTGCACGTGGGCCTGGGTCCGGCCGCCGCCCTGCGCGGCCCCCGCTCGGCCCTGCTACCCGACTCGCTGGCCCCGGAAGCCGTGGGGCTGGTAGATAGTCTCACGAGTGCCCTTGGCCAGGAAGTGGGCCTATGCTACCTCACTACTCGCACGGCCCGGCAGCGGCCCGGCAAGCTGGCGGTGGCCTATTGCGCCAATCCGGGCCGGGTGAGCCGGCTGCTGGGGAGGCTGCGCCGGGCCACGGGCACCAGTCCGGGCTTTGGGCGGGTGGGGCCTTTCCAGCTGTACCAGGCGGGTGTGGCCGAGCTGCCCCAGCGGCTGCTGGGGCCCATGTTCCGTGGGTTTGCGGCGCCCGTGGTAGCGCAGGCGGGCAACTACGTGGCGTTTGCCGACAACGAAGCCGCCGCACGGCAGTGGCTGCAGCAGGTGGCCGCCGGGGAGGTGTGGAGCCGCTCAGCCCCGCAGGTGGCTTTTCTGCAGGAAACCCAGCCCCTGGCCCGCCTGCGCGTGGTGCTGGACACCCGCAACTGCTGGAACCTGCTGCTGCGCGGCTTGCAGGAAGAGCGTCGGGCCGGCCTGCTCCGCAACGAAGCCTTGTTTAAACGCTTTCCGCAAGTGGCCCTGCAATGGGTGCCGGCTCCTAATGAACAAGAACCCGGAGCCCAGTACTTCGCCCAGCTGGTGCTGCGCCATCCGGTGGTGGGCCCCGCCGTAGCCCGGCCCCAAAACCAGAACGGCACGGGCAGCGTGCTGGCCTTCAAGGTGCCGCTCAGCGCCGGCCCGGCCCTGCTGCCCGTCGGTGGAGCCCGCCTGCCGGGCGTGCTGGTACAAGACACGGCCCAGGTGCTGCACTACGTCACGCCCGACAACGTGGTGGCCTGGTCCGACACGCTGCCGGGGCCGCTGGTGGGGGCGCCCTACCGCCTGCCCGGCGGCACGGGCATGCTGCTGGCCACGCCGGGGCAGCTGTTTCAGTACGACGGCCGGGGCCAGCTCCAGCCTAACTTCCCGCTTAACCTTCCCGACACTGTGCGCGCTACTTCCCTGAGCGTGTCGCCGGCCGGGGCGGGGCAGGCGCGGCGCCTGCTGGTGGCAGGCGCCAGCAGCAACCTGTTTTTGTACGACACGCAGGGGCGCACGTACGCGGGCTGGCAGCCCAAGCAGCTGGAGTTTCGGCTGGCCGCCGCGCCCGAATACCTGAGCGTGGCCGGCCGCGACGTGGTGGTGGTGCTGCTGGAAAATGGCTACGTGTACGCCTACAACCAGGCGGGCGGGGTGTACCCAGGCTTCCCCATCAGCCTGGGTGCCCGCCTGGCCAGCGGGGCGGTGGTGGAGGCCGGCACCACGCTCCGCCGCACCCGCCTTACCGTCGTTACCCAGCACGGGGAGTTGGTAAGCTTCAACCTGAGCGGCGACATCGTGGCCCGGCGGCGCGTGGCCACCTGGAGCCGCAACTCGGTGTTTCGCCTGGTGGCCGATCAGCAGCGGCGCGGCCTGGTGGTGGTGCGGGAAGAAGGCGGCCGGCTGGCGTTGTTTGACGCCGATGGGCGGCAGCTGCTCACGCAAAACTTCGTAACCTCGGCACCCAAGCCAGTGCAGTTCTTCGACTTCGGCGGCGGGCGGCGCGTGTACGCCATTGCGGAGCCCGGCCCCGGCAAGGTCTACCTCTACGACGCCCGCCTGCGCCTCATCGGCGGCCAACCCTTCGACCTCTCCACGCCTGAAATCAGCCTCACCTTCGACCCCGGCACCGCCACCTACCACCTCTTCCGCATCGTCGGGCAGGAGCTGCGCCGCACGGAGTTGAAGCTTGGAAATGAGCCAAGGCCTGGCGGCAGACTTGCCAGCGGAGCTGGCGCGTCTGCCCGCCGATAAATGGGGCCAGTCTCCCGACTGGCGGCCGCCAACGGCGGCCATCAGGCGTCAGGGCCGCATGAACTGGTAGTGGGCCAGAAAGATGTAACGCGAAGTTTCACTTCGCGAGATACTAGAACGACCGGTTCTGGACCGTTCCAACGCCTCGCGAAGTGAAACTTCGCGTTACCGTCTTGTGCAGCCGGCCCAAGCGGCGCGGTGCCGCATGGCCGCTTTCAGCGGCCGCCAGTCGGGAGTCTGGCCCCATCCCCCGGCGGGCAGACGCCTCGCCTCCGGCGAGAAGTCTGCCGCCGGGGTCACCACCTCACCGCTCACTACCTCACCGATTCGTCAGCCAGCCTTTGCGGTAGAAGTAAGTAAGCTGCCCGATGACGACCACTAGCATAAACGTAATAACGCCCACGTAGCCCCAGGGCGAGTACAGCTCGGGCATGTTCAGGAAGTTGGTGCTGCCGTCGGGGTTTTCGCGCGAGAAGTTCATGCCGTAGACGCTGGCAATGAAGCTCAGGGGAATGAAGATGCTGCTGATGATGGTCAGCACTTTCATCACCTCGTTGGCGCGGTTACTCTGGTCCGACATGTAGAGGTCGATGAGGCTGCTGACGGTTTCGCGGTAGCTCTCGGCCAGGTCCAGGGCCTGGATGGCGTGGTCGTAACAGTCGCGGAAGTAGGTTTTGATGTCCTCGGGCACGTCTTCCTCGGGCATGCGCAGCAGTTCGGCAATCTTGTCGCGCTCCGGGTACACCAGGCGGCGGAAGCGCACGATGTCTTTCTTGATTTGCAGGATGCGGTTGAGCACCCGCCTATCCGAGCGGCCCCGGAAAATGCGCTCCTCCAGTGTTTCGAGGTAGTCGCCGATGGAGGCCATGGTGGGGTAGTAGTGGTCGAGCACCACGTCGGTGAGGGCGTAGGCCAGGTACAGGGGCGAGCGGCGGCGGCTGGAGCTGCGGGTGGAGCGCAGGCGGAGCCGCACGGCGTCGAGGCAATCCTCGTAGTCGTCCTGAAAAGTCAGGATGTAATTGGGGCCGGTGAAGATGGAAAGCTGGTCGTCGTCGATTTCCAGCAGCGTTGTAAACTCGGTCATGCGCGACACCAGGAAGAAGCCCTCCTCGCTTTCTTCCACCTTGGCCCGCTGGTAGTCGCCCAGCACGTCTTCCATCTGTAGCGGGTGGATGCGGAAGTCGTGCTGCAGGCGCTGCATCAGCTCCAGGTCGCCGTAGCCGCGCACGTCCACCCAGTGCTTCAGCTCGGGGTGAGCCCGCATAAACTGCAGAAGCTGGTCGTAGCTGCTGTACTCGCCTTCGGTGAAAAAGTCGTCGCTGTACGAAATCAAAAACAGCCGGGGCGGCAGGGCACCTTCCCGAATAACGAGCGTGCCGGGGCGCTGCCCCACGGTTTGCTCCCGAGCCTGGCGCGTGGCATTGCGGTCGGCCACGCCGCTATCGGCAGACTGCGGGAGGTCGTCCTCGTCAGGTAAAGCAACGGGCGGCGACGAGGAGGAGAGGGGAGCAGAAGCGTCGTTGAGAGGCGTCATGCGGCAAGGTGTTTACGGGGCGATGTACGCAAAATCGGAAGAAAAACTAAACTGAAGGCCTGTGCCACCCAGCAGGCCGGCTGGGCGCAACAACCGGAAGCGTTGGGTCGCGGGCGGCCCCGGCCCGGCAACGCAAACATACGGCCCGCCGCTTCCAGGCCCGGCCAGACCCCGGAAATTCCTCGTAATTTCGCCCCTGCCGTACCAAACCCGCGCCCGTTGCCGTTGCTCGCCGCTCTTGTTTCTTCCTTGCCGGGGCCACTGGAGCCGGGCGGCCGGTACCAGGTGCGGCAACTGCCCGCCGCGGCCGCCGCCCCGGTGCTGCCGCCGGCCTACGAACCGTTTCTGTACCTGACGCCGGCGCACCTGGCTTTGCAGCGCCACGCGGGGTTGCAGGCAGCTTTCTTTCTGGAAGATACGCACACGGGCCACACCGTCGCGCACTTGCCCGTGTTCGGGGACGAGGCGGGGCAGGCGGCCCGCAGCCCCTGGCAGGCGCCGTTTGGGGCGGTGCAGCTGGCCCCGGAGCTGCCCACGGAGGTGCTGGCGGCATTTCTGGAGGAAGTACACCGGCAGCTGGCGGCCCGCGGGGTGCGGCGCCTCATGCTGCGGCCCTATCCCTTCGCCTACGCCCCCGCCGCCAGTGCCCGCCTCACCCACGTGCTCACGCGCCTGGGCTACCGCGTGGCCCTGGCTGAAATCAACAACCACCTGCCCTGCGCGGCTGATTTTCGGGCCCGCCTGCACCCGTCGGAGCGGCGGCGCCTGCACAAGTGCGAGCGGCACGGCCTGCGCTTCGAGCAGGAGCCGCCGCTGCTGCTGCCCTGGGCCTACGAGTTTCTGAGCCGCTGCCGCCAGGAGAAAGGCCAGGCGCTGTCCTTGCCCCTGGAGCGTCTGCAAGAGTTGTTTCAGCAGTTCCCCAACCAGCACTTTCTGTTTTCGGTGCGCAATGCCCAGGGCGAGTGGGCCGCCCTGACGGTGGCCATCCTGGTCGGCAACGGGGTGCTGTACAATTTCTATCCGGCTAGCCCGCTGGCTTATAATGCTTTCAGCCCGGTGGTGCTGCTCAACGCTGGCTTGCACGCCTTCTGCCAAGCCAGTGGCCTGCGCCTGCTCGACCTGGGCACGTCCACGCTGCCCGAGGGACTGAATCAGTCCCTGCTCCAGTTCAAGCGCCACCTGGGCGGCGTGCCCAGCCTCAAACTCACGTTTGAGCGGGAGCTGTGAGGGGAGCTGCAAAGGGAGCTGCAAGCTATAAGCTGCAAGCAGTTTAGCCGTGGTAGCAAGGTGAGAGTTTTGTTTCACCACCCAAAACTAAAGCTATGAGCTACTGAAGTGGCTTGCAGCTCCCGATTTAGGCTTGCGGCCTAAAAGCACGTAGCTTGCGGCTTGCAGCTTACAGCTTACAGCTTGTAGCTAAAAAAAATGCCTGTATCAACTTCCCAGCCTGAGTCCCGGTCGATGGTGGCGGCGCGGTTTCTGCGTGGGTCGGTGGGCTCGGGGGTGGCGGTGGGGGCGCGCACGGCGGGGGCGCTGCTGCTCAACAAGCTGCTGGCCGTGTACGGCGGGCCCGGCGGCCTCACGCTGCTGGCCCACTTCCAGAACCTGATGGCCCTGTTCACCACCCTGCCCAACGACGGCGTGCACGTGGGTGTGGTGAAGTACCTGGCGCCCCTGCGGCCGAACTCGGGGCGGTACCGGGCCTGGCTGGGAGCCGGGCTGGTGCTGAATGCCGGGGCCCTGCTGCTGAGTGGCCTAGCCCTGCTGCTGGCGCCGGGGCAGCTGCTGGGTTTGTTCGGCACTGGGGCCGGCTGGGGCCTGACGCTGCTGCTGGGCCTGGGGCTGCTCACGGCCTACGCCTTCGTGGGAGCAGTGCTGCTGGCCGCCGGCCGCCTACGGGCCTACGTCGGCCTGACGGTGCTGCTGAGCGCCCTGGGCGTGGGGGCAGTGGCCGGGGCGCTGGGCCTGGGCTGGTCGGTGCCGGGCGCGTTGCTGGCCTACCTGCTGGCCCAGGGCCTGACCGTGCTGCCGGCCCTGGTGCTGGCCCGCCGCGCCGGCCTGCTACCGTCGCTACGGCTCCGGCCGAGCCGGCTAGCGGTGCGGCAGCTGGGCCGGTTTCTGCTTATGGCCGTGAGCGTGCTGCTATTCAGCAAAGCCGTGGACTTTGGCTTGCGCGAAGTCCTGATTCGGCAGTTCAGCCTAGCCCAAACCGACTTGTGGCAGGCCGTAGCCAAGCTGTCCGACAACTATACCATGGTGTTTTCGGCTGTGATGGGTAGCGCGTACTACCCTCGGCTGGCGGCACTGAGCGGACAACTCGGCCAGCGTCGCCGACTGGTGCGCACGGTGCTGGTCGTGGTGGCCGCCGCTGCGGCCCTGGGCTTAGGGCTGCTGTGGCTGCTGCGCGGCTGGCTGCTGCCGCTGCTATTTACGCCGAGCTTCGCCGCGGCCGGGTTTCTGCTGGCCCCTCAGCTGCTCGGCGACTGGGCTAAGTTCCTGACCTGGACGCTCCTGTTTCAGCTCACGGCCCAGGCCCAGGTGGGGCGCTACGTGGCCGTGCAGGCTGCTTCGGCGGCCCTGCTGGCCGGGCTGCTGGCCCTGCTGCTGCCCCGCTACGGCCTGCTGGGCGCCCCGCTGGCCCACGCCGCGCGGTTTGGGCTGGTACTGGCCTGGGGGTTGTGGTACTTCCGGCGGGAGCTGTGGTAGAGCGTAGTTGAACCGTCATTCCAAGTAGGGCGAGGAAGGACACGCGGCGCGGTGTGGTCGGGGCCAGGGCACGTATCTTGCGCCGCTATGCACACTCCCGAGCCGGACCAGCCCCTCGTCACCATCGTGGCCCTATGCTACAACCACGGCCGGTTTCTGGAAACGGCCCTGGATTCCATCCTGGCCCAGACCTACCCCCGCCTGGAAGTGTGGCTAGTAGACGATGCCAGCACCGATGGCAGCGCCGAGGTGCTGCGGCGCTATGCCGCGGCGCACCCGCACTGGCACCTGCTGTTACTGCCCCAGAACGTGGGTAACTGCCGGGCCTTCAATCAGGCTCTAAGCCGTAGCCGGGGCGAGTTCGTTATTGACTTCGCCACCGATGATGTACTGCTGCCCACCCGCGTGGCCCGGCAGGTGGCGGCGTTTCAGCAGGCGGGTCCGCGCTGCGGCATGGTGTACTCCGATGCCGAGTTGATTGACGAGCAGGACCGCCACGTGCGCTACCACTTCCGCCGCGACGCCCGCGGCCTGCACCCGCGCCCCGCCTCGGGCCTGGTGTTTGCCGACGTGCTGGCCCGCTACTTCATCAGCACGCCCACCATGATGATGCGCCGCGCCACCCTGCTGGAGCTGGGCGGCTACGACGAAGCCCTGGCTTACGAGGACTTCGACTTCTGGGTGCGCGCCGCCCGCGACTGGGAGTTTCACTTTCTCGATGAAGTCACCACCCAGAAGCGCCTGCATCCGCAGTCCATGTCGAGCCGCGGCTACCGCCCCCACGACCCTTACCTGCGCTCCACCATCCGCGTCTGCCACAAGGCCCTGGCCCTGTGCCGCACCGAGGCCGAGCGCGACGCCCTGGCCGTGCGCGTGCGCTGGGAGCTGCGCCAGGCCGTCCGCCACCGCAACCTCCCCGAAGCCCGCGACTTGTACCAGCTGCTGCGCCAGCTGCGCCGGGTGCAAGTAGTGGATTGGTTGTTGGGAGTGGTGGTGAGGCGGTTAGTAGGAAGGTGATGAGATGGGGAGGTGAGCCGCAGGAACGGCAGCCCCAGCGGGGCGGCATGTCGGTAGAAACCATCCGGTAATAATAATTTAGAGCCCCAGCGGGGCGACACCCAATCGGCCGCAGATGGTGGTGTCGCCCCGCTGGGGCTTTGACGGTCTAGCGGGCAGACTTTACTACCGATATGTCGCCCCGCTGGGGTTGCCGTTCCTGCGGCTCACCTCCCCATCTCATCACCTTCCTACTAACCGCCTCACCACTTCACCTCATACAATTCCACTTTCCCATACTGCTCCACGAGCCGGCGGCGGGGGTACCAGCTGAGCACAGAGTCGGGGGAGTAGCGGATGAGCTTGCGGGTGAGTTCGTCGTTGGTGAGGGTGCTGCGGTTGAGCAAAAGCCAGGCCCGCTCGCCGGGCGCTAGTTGCACCGAGTCGCGGGCCCAGAAACGGCGGTAGCGCAGGCCCGGCGGCACTCGGAAGCTGTAGTAAAAGTCGTAATTGCCAATCAGGTAGTCATCCACGAACACCACGCCCTGAGCGGCCGGGGCTGTGAGGTGGCCGCGTATCACTCGCTCCTGGGCGAAGTGCGAGGACACCGACGGTTTCTGCATAAAGTACACTGGCCGCAGGGCCAGGCTGCCGGCCAGTACCAGCAGCGTAAGGGCCACCAGCGCCCCAGTGCCCGGCCGCAAGGCCGCGGGCCAGAAGCGGCGGCCCTGCCCCAGGCCCACCGCCAGCCAGTACAGTCCCAGCGCCCCGTACACCACCGACAGGCTGTTGTGCAGCCACGCGGCGGCGCCCAGCAGCAGGGCGCCCACGCCGGCCGCCGCGCGACCCGTGCCCTCCAGCAGCACGTGGCGCAGGCCGAAGCCCGCGGCCAAGGCCAGAGGTGGCAGCAAGGGCGTGGTCATGCGCGGCAGCAGGGTGATGGGGTTGTACTGGCTGAACGAGGTACTGCCCAGCCAGTAGAACGCCAGGGTGCTGCCCGCCAGCGCCAGCCAGAACTGCCGGTCTGGCCCGGTTTCGGGTGCTTCCGAGGCTAAAACAGGGCCGGGGCGCCTGGCGGCCACCGCCGCCAGCACCAGCATAGGCGCCAGGCCGATGCTTACGAAAAACGCCAGCGGCTGCCACGTCAGGCGGGCCACTAGGGCTGCGCGGTTGCCGAGCAGGTAGTTGCCTTCTTTCAGAAACTCGTTGGTGCGCTCAATCAGGTGGAGGCGGTACAGGGCATCATCCGTAAACACCTGATAAAACCCCAAATAGATTACCAGCAACGCTGCTCCCGAACCCACTGCTACGGCCCAGAACCGCCCGTGGCGGCGCCGACGCAGGTCGAGAACTAGCACGCCCACGTAGAAAGGCAGGTAGTAGATGATGGTTTCCTTGCTGAGCAGGGCGGCGAAGTTGAGGCCCGCAAACAGCAGCCCCCAGCGCCCCGGCTGCTGCCGCCCCGGCCGCCGCCCGCTCAGCAGCGCCGCCGCGCAAGCCAGGCACCAGAACATCAGAATGTTGTCGGGATAGAGGTAGTTGGTGAGGTTGAGGGTGAAGTAGTGCAGCCCCAGCAGCAGCATGGCCCCGGCCGCTACCACCGGCTCGCGCCGCCCGTACAGCCGCCACATCAGCACCGCGCAGCCCA
This sequence comes from Hymenobacter sp. YIM 151500-1, assembly GCF_025979885.1. Classification (NCBI taxonomy): domain Bacteria; kingdom Pseudomonadati; phylum Bacteroidota; class Cytophagia; order Cytophagales; family Hymenobacteraceae; genus Hymenobacter; species Hymenobacter weizhouensis. Next base: position 1,411,075 of record NZ_CP110139.1, on the reverse strand, counting down.
GCGTGGCCAGCAGGGGCCAGAGCGTGGTGCTGATGATGTTGACGCCCAGCAAGGCATACAAGCCCGCCACTGGCCCAAAAATCAGGAACCGCTCCTTCAGCGGGTCGTGGAGCAGGCCCAGCGGGTCGGGCTCCACCCGAAACGTGCCGCTGAGCAGCTGGTGGGCATAACGGGCGTAGAAATAATCGTCCAGGGCATACAGCCCCTCATGCGTCAGGAAGAAGTACGCTACGGTAAACGCCGCCACAAACAGCAGCGCCCACGTAGCCAGGCCGGGTCCAGTTCGATTCACGGATGCAAATTAGGGACTTAGGGTCTTGGGGACTTAGGAGCTTAGTTGATGTTCTGTCGTGTCACATGTCAATACTGGTTGGTTAGCCTTGCGTTACAATATGGCTTGGGGGCTTAGTTGATGTTCTGTCATCTGAGGCGGTAGCCGAAGGAGCTTATGCCCGCTAAACGAGTCGTTGTTGAGCCTTCTGTTCAGTTGCCAGTCGTTCTGGCGTGAGCAGGTCCTTCGCTAAGCGGACGTCGGATAAAGGATGACAGCTGAAATCGAACATCATCTAAGCCCCTAAGCCCCCAAGACCCTACGTCCCTAACAAGCCCCTAACTCCCTACCTTGCGGCTCATGTTGCGCCGTTTCCTGCTTTTGCTGCTGCCACTCTTGTTTTTGCTGCTGAGCGGCGCGGGGCTGGGCGCTTACCTTGAAACCAACGACGACCTGACCATCGTGGGCCTGCTGCGGGGCACTTCAGCCGCCGCACCCGTCACCGACTTGCACCTGTACTTCCACGGCTACGCGGCGGTGTGGGCGGCGCTGTACCGCTCGGCGCCGATGGTGCCCTGGTACGCGCTGACGCTGTATGGGCTGCTGTATGCGGCCACGGTGCTGGGAGGTGCGGTGCTCGAAAAGCTGCTGCGCGGGAGGCTGCCGGGGGCGGGGCTGGTGGCTTTTCTGGGGCTGTTTTTCGGGGTGGCGTGGCTGGAGCACGGCTTCTGGTTTAGCTACGTGCGGGTGCCGGTGCTGCTGGCGGGGGCCGGGGTGTTATTCGCGGCTCAGCGCACCCCGGCCCGATGGGCGTTGGTGCTGGGGCTGCTGGCCTTCGGACTGGCCTGGCTGGTGCGGCCCAGCGCCGCGGTGCTGGGCGCCGTGGTGGCCGCGCCGGGGGCGTGGTGGCTGGCCGGGCGCCGGGCCGGGCCGGTGCTGGGCGGAGCCGCCGCCTGGAGCCTCCTCGGAGCCCTGTGCCTCCACCTCACCTGGAGCCCCGAAGCCGCCACCTTCCGCCGCCTCGACGTGCTCAAATCCAACCTGTTGGACTTCCAGCTGACCGCCCCACCCGCGCAACCTCTTACCGCCCAGGATAGCCTGGCCCTGGCCGCCGCCCACCGCTGGATGCTGGCCGACTCGACGCTGGTAAACGAGGCTTTTTTCCGGCGCGCAACGCCCATCCGCCCGGCTTATTTCCTCGCCCACACTGCCCCCGGCAAGCTCACGGCCACTGTAACCCAACTGGCCCGCGACTATTTTCCGCTGCTGCTACTGCTGCTGGCTACCTGGGTGCTGGCGGCCCGGCAGCGCAGCACGGAGCGCGGGTTTTGGCTGGTGCAGCTGGCCTACGTAGGCCTAACACTGGGCGTAGGCACGGTGCTCAAGCTGCCGCCCCGCCTGGCCCTGCCGCTGCTCGATTTGTGGGTGCTGGGCAATGTGGTATACGTATTTCAACTGCCGGCCTTGGAGCCGACGCGGGCGGCGCGGGTGCTGCTGGCGGTGCTGGCCGTAGCCGCCGTCCCGTATGCTTACAAAACCGCACACCGCCGCGTGGTGCTAGCGCAGGAACAGCAGCGCAACCGCACCGAGCGGCAGCGCCTGCAACACGTGGCCGGCCGCTCGGCGCTGCTCGTGTCCGATGCCTGGGAGCCTACCTTCAAAGCCGAGTCCCCGTTCAACGACGGGCCCGCGCCGCCGCTGGCTACGTACACGCTGCCTGTACTCGACCTGCAGCGGCTGGCGGTGGCCGGCTGGCACACTCTGCACCCTTCGCAGGCGGCCCTGCGCCAGCAGCTCACCGGCACCCGCGACTTCACGGAGGCTCTGCGGCGGCTGGGCGGCCGGCCCGGCGTGGCCTGGGTGCTTACGCCGGAAGCAGCGGCCATTCTTAACCGGCAGCTGGCGCTGCGGCCCGCTTCCGGGCAGCCACTGCGGGTGCTGGTGCCGGTGCAGCCTGATTCAGGGCGGGCTGAGCGGGCCCAGCTGTATCAAATGCGTACAAAATTCCCGCATTAAGGATGTAAAGCCAAAATTTTGTGCCCGCTTTCGGACTTAATTCTCCAGCCTCGGGGTAGCGAGTATATACCTTTGGCCATCCCTGTTTTCCCTTTTTTTCCGGCTTCGCCATGATTACCGCCTCTATGACTTCTCGTGCGGAAGTGCTTCAGTACTTGGAGCCCTTTTTGCGTTCCAATCTCGGCTCGTTTCTCAAAAGTGTGGAGAGCAGCTGGCAGCCCACCGATTTTTTGCCCGATTCCCGCCTCGACAACTTTTTCGACCAGGTAAAGCAGCTGCGGGAGCGGGCCAAGGAGTTGAGCTACGACCTGCTGGCCGTGCTCATCGGCGACACCATCACCGAAGAAGCCTTGCCCAACTACGAGGCTTGGTTTCATCAGCTCGACGACCTGGGGCGCGACCCCAACAACGGCTGGGCCCAGTGGATCAGGGGGTGGACGGCCGAGGAAAACCGCCACGGCGACCTGCTCAACCGCTACCTCTACCTGTGCGGGCGCGTCAACATGCGCGAGTTTGAGGTCAGCACCCAGTACCTCATTGCCGATGGCTTCGACCTGGGCACGGCCCACGACCCGTACCGGGCCTTCGTGTACACCAGCTACCAGGAAACGGCCACCAACCTCTCGCACCGCCGCGTGGGCATGCTGGCCCGCAAAGCCGGCGACGACCAGCTCTCCAAAATCTGCGGCATGATTGCCGGCGACGAAACCCGCCACGCCCGCGTCTACAAAACCTTCGTGGAGAAAATCTTTGAGGTGGACCCCTCCGAGATGATGCTGGCCTTCGAGGACATGATGCGCAAAAAGATTGTGATGCCCGCCCACTACATGCGCGAGCTGGGCGTGGAGATGGGCAAAACCTTCGGCCACTTCACCGACGCCGCCCAGCGCCTGGGCGTGTACACCAGCCACGACTACACCGACATCCTCGACACGCTCATCAAAGACTGGAAAATCGACCAGATAACCGGCCTGAACGGCGCCGCCGAGAAGGCCCGCGAGTACATTATGGCCCTGCCCAACCGCCTGCGCCGCGTCGCCGACCGGATGCCCGTGCCCAAGCTGGAATACAAGTTCAAGTGGATTGAATAGCCGTCATGCCGAGCAAAGCGAGGAATCTGAATTGGCTTCAAGCAAGCCGCTCAAACCTGCTGACCACAACGCCAAAAGCCGCCGCAACTGCTGGTTGCGGCGGCTTTTTTGTGCCAAGGTTGGTGATACATCGAAGTTGTTTACCCGAAAGTCTACCGCCGCTCCACTTTGCAGATAAAGCAGCAGGCTTCCGAGTTGCGCACGTGTAGAAACGCCACTTCCGGGCGCGTGGCAAATACTTGTTCGATGCGCTGGTCGATGTCCTGGTCGCCTACCTGCTCGGTGTACACCATGTGCTCAGCAGCGGAGTAGCCCAGCAACGACAGTGGGAAATGTACTTTGTCGGCCTTGATTTTGGGTGGGAAGCGGTGTACATCGGTGTACGGAGCCACGGCTTCGGCCGAAATAAAGATGGGGCCGGTTTCGGCGTAGGGGCTGGCCTGGGAAAACGGTGAATAGGCGGCTAGAATGCGCATATCGACGCCCACCGTAAACGGCCGCAACGACACGCGGCACGGCCCGCGCCCGGTAGCTGGCACGGCTTTCAGCGGGTGGCCGAAGTCGTCTTGCCTGGTTTGACGCAGCCGCGCGGCCCAGGCGGCGTCCACGGGCACAATTCTAAAGTTTGACATGGCGATTAGCAAAGAGGTAAAAGAAAAATGCTCCTTGCAAATTGCCCACTGGTCGGCGCCATGGCCACCCGATTCTTGCTCACTTCACGTAGGCGGTTTCCAATTCCAGGTGGCCGCGTACCCGCGCTGCTTCCCAGCCAATCAGGGCCACTTTGCGGGTGCTGCCCCAGCGGTACTGGCCCAGCTCGCCGGTTTGCCGAATTACCCGGTGGCAAGGAATGAGGTAGCCCACCGGATTATCGCCGACGGCACTGGCCGCCGCCCGCACGGCCCGCGCGTGTCCGGCCTGAGTTGCCAGGCCTGCGTAGGTGGTCAGGCACCCCTCCGGAATCCGCAGCAGCGCCTCCCAGACTTTTACCTGAAACGGTGTGCCCTTTAGGTGCAGGTGAAGCCGGTCGGCGGCCGTAAACTCGTGGCGAAAGAAGCGGGCCACCTGCTCGTGCACGGGTTGCGCGTGCGGGAGCAGCATAGCCTGGGGCCACTCACGGCGCAGCTCAGCCACGGCCGCCGCATCGTCGTCGCCACTGAACGTCAGCTTGCAGATGCCTTTAGCCGTGGAGGCCACCAGGTAGCGCCCAAACCGGCTTTCCCCGAAGCTATAGGCAATGTGCAGGGCCGCGCCGCCCTGGCGGTACTCGCCCGGCGTCATGGCCTCCAGGCTCACAAACAGGTCGTGCAGGCGGCCCGCGCCCGATAGGCCGGTTTCGTAAGCGGCGGCCGCTACGGAGTGCTCCTGCCGGAGCAGGGCTTTGGCGTAGTCTAGGCTCAGGTACTGCAAAAACTTCTTCGGCGACACGCCGGCCCACTCCTGAAACTTACGCTGAAAGTGAAACGGGCTCCAATGCGCCTGGTCGGCCATGCCCTCCAGGTCGGGCTGGGCCTGAAAGTTGGCCTGGATGTAAGCAATGGCTTGGGCAATCCGGTGGTAGTCAGTCATGGCAACGGCACGGCAAACGTCTTGATTTAGCCCAAGATACCCGCGCGCTACCAGGCCCACCACCCGAAACTTGCTGGGTTTCTAGCTCTATTCTGCCTCACCCCAACCCCTACGCCGCTTAATGTGCGGAATAGAAAGGGGGCTCTAGCTCTGGTTTGTAGCTTGATGTTCTATCCTGTGTCGACTACCCCTAACCCCGCCTTTTTATCGAGAAGGGAAAACTAGCTCCTCCGCTCTTGTCTTAAATACCGCCAAGTATTTCAAAAGCCTTGCAACATATGGAAAAGGAAAAGCCCCATTTCCGGTCAGGAAACGGGGCTTTTTGCGCTAATGCAGCACAATCAGACTACTGGCCGTTCGTCACGGGACCCATAACGAAGCGGCCATTGGCGTCAAGCGTGTATTCTACGCTGCGGGTGCCACCGGCAGTGGTGCTGCCAGCGGTAGTAGCACCAGCCGTACCGGCGGCGTCCGTGCTGCTGGCCACCGGGAAGGTGCGCACCAGCTTGTTGCCTTGAATCCGGTAAGTGTCCTGGCCGGAGTAGCCGATGCCCGCCGAGCCGGCCGGCGTGCCGGGAAGCGTGACGGGCGTGTAGCCCCGCTCCCCAAACTCAAAAACGTAGAGGCCGCCGTTGGCTTTCTTGTTGTCGGTCATCACATACAGTTCCGGCTTGCCGTTGCCGTTCAGGTCGCCGGTGGCCACGTCGGTAACCGCGCCGCTGATGTCGGTCCGAATCGGGTCGGTAGTTTGGGCTGCGCCCCGGTAGGAGCGGATGCTGGCTACGCGCTGGTCCTGCGAGCCGTAGGTTTTCACGGTGAATCGGAAGTTCCCCTGCGTTACTTCGCGGTTGAAGCTTACGTCGCTTTCCTCTACCGTAGGGGACGTAGGTACCGAATCAGCCGAGGAAGTTTCGCTGGCTATGGGCCGCGCCGAGTCGCAGGCCGTGAGCGAAGCAGCCAGCACGCCGCCGGCTAAAAGCACAGAAGAAAAAGCAGAAATTCGCATGACAGTGAGGTGAAAAAGGGAAACAAATGGTGCTTTAACCAGATTGCGAATACCAGTCAAAGAGCCTGGGGAGAGACTGCCCGATGTAAACGCAAGTATACCGATAGAGTTGTAGTTTCTCCGTTATCGGTAGGTTGTTTGCTCACTGCCTTATACTTACGCCATGCAGAGTAGTTTCGCAGGAAGTCGTGTCACGCCAAGGCACCCGCAACGTAGCGGCTCTGCCCCGCGCCAGGGTCCTACGGCACCACCTGCACGCCTTTCCAAAAGGCCACCCGCCCCCGAATGTGTCCGGCCGCTTCTTTAGGGTCGGGGTAGTACCAGGCGGCATCCTTGTTTAGCTCACCGTTTACGCGCAGAGAATAGTAGCTGGCCCGGCCCTTCCAGGGGCAGGTAGTGCCGGCAATGCTGTCCTCGAAGTATTCCCGCTTCAAGGAATCGGCCGGAAAGTAGTGGTTGTTTTCTACCACTACCGTGTCGGGGCTTTCCGCCACCACCGCGTTGTTCCAAATGGCTTTCATAGGTATTGGTTTTCGTGGTTTGTCGTTGGTTTTTCGACGGAACAGAGCCGTTGAGGCGTCCGTCCAAAACATAGCAGGGCTGTCTTATGACTTTCCAGATAGCCTCAGTCAATGGAATAGAAGCCGGGCCACACAGCCTACGAAAAACCAAAAACGACAAACGAAAAACTAACTCTGTAGGCGCGTTGTTCTTAGAACTCATCCACATTCGCTATGTCCGCAGGCTTTCGTTTTCGGGACTACGTGCCCGAGGAGTCGGGTGAGAAAGGCTTCGACTCCCTTTTCAAGATATTTATGCAGCTGGTTACCATCACCAGCGGCGACGTGGGCGAGGCCTTATCGTGGCTGAACGAGCTGGATAAGCAGTACGGCCTCACCGACGACGAGTACGGCATGGGCAACTTCATCGAGGACCTGAAAAAGAAGGGTTACATCGACGAAGACCCGCAGGAGCAGGGTGCTTTCACCATCACGGCCAAAAGCGAGCAGCAGATTCGCAAGTCGGCGCTGGAAGAAATCTTCGGTAAGCTCAAAAAGTCGGGCCAGGGCAACCACCACACCCCGCACACCGGCCAGGGCGACGAGCAAAGCACCGACATGCGCGAATTCCGCTTCGGCGACTCGCTCGACCAGATTTCCATGACCGAGAGCATCCGCAATGCCCAGCTCAACCACGGCCTCTCGGGCGAAGACTTCCTGCTGACCGAAGGCGACCTGGAAGTGCGCGAAAACGAGCATAAGTCGCAGACCAGCACCGTGCTCATGATTGACATCTCGCACTCCATGATTCTGTACGGCGAGGACCGCATCACCCCGGCCAAGAAGGTAGCTATGGCCCTGGCCGAGCTGGTGAAGCAGAAATACCCCAAGGATTTTCTGGACGTGCTGGTGTTCGGCAACGACGCCTGGCAGATTGAGGTGAAGGACCTGCCTTACCTGCAAGTGGGGCCTTACCACACCAACACCGTGGCCGGCCTGGAGCTGGCCCTGGACCTGCTGCGCAAGCGCAAAACGCCGAACAAGCAAATCTTTATGATTACGGACGGCAAGCCTACCTGCCTGAAGGAAGGCAACGGCTACTACAAAAACTCCTTCGGCCTGGACCGCAAAGTGGTCAACAAAACCCTGAACCTGGCCGCCGCTGCCCGCCGCCTCAAAGTGCCCATTACCACCTTCATGATTGCCGACGACCCGTATCTGCGGCGCTTCGTGGAGGAATTCACCGAAGTAAACCAGGGCAAGGCGTACTACTCGTCGCTGAAGGGGCTGGGCCACCTGATTTTTGAGGACTACAAGCGCAATCGGCGTAAGTCGTTGTAACCCCACTCGCATATTACTCTGGAACCTCACCCCCTAGCCCCCTCTCCAAAAGAGAGGGGGAACTAGCAACCCCACCCCAACCCCTCCCCAAAAGGGAGGGGCTCTAGTCCTAACTTTCTAGCGTAGAGCTACAAACTAGTTCCCCCTCTCTTTTGGAGAGGGGGCTAGGGGGTGAGGTCCACCATCCACACAATTCTCTTTTCCGTACCCTATACATGACCCGACCCGACATCCGTACCCTGGGTGCCCTTAAGCAGTCCGGCTACCAGCCGCGCAGCGTCAAGCAAGAGCTGCGTGACAATCTGATTCAAAAACTCCGAAACAAAGAAGAGGTGTTTCCGGGCATTTACGGTTACGAGGAAACCGTCATTCCCGAGCTGCAGCGCGCCATTCTGGCCGGCCATCACATCAACCTGCTGGGCCTGCGCGGCCAGGCCAAAACCCGCATTGCCCGCCTGCTGGTAGGCCTCTTGGATGAGTACGTTCCGGTGGTGGAAGGCTCCGAGCTGAACGACGACCCCCTGCAGCCGCTGTCGGTGTATGCCCGCAACCTGATTGAAGTGCGCGGCGACGAAACCGAAATCACCTGGCTGCACCGTAACGAACGGTACACCGAAAAGCTGGCTACGCCCGACGTGTCGGTGGCCGACCTCATCGGCGACGCCGACCCCATCAAAGCCGCCACGCTCAAGCTGCCGTACTCCGACGAGCGGGTGATTCACTTCGGGCTGATTCCAAGGGCCCACCGCGGCATCTTCGTCATCAACGAGCTGCCCGACTTGCAGGCCCGCATCCAGGTGTCACTGTTCAACATTCTGCAGGAAGGCGACATTCAGATTCGGGGCTTTAAGGTGCGCTTGCCGCTGGATATTCAGTTCGTCTTCACGGCCAACCCCGAGGACTATACCAACCGCGGCTCCATCGTGACTCCGCTCAAGGACCGAATCGACGCCCAGATTATTACGCACTACCCTAAAAGCATCGAAATCGGTAAGCGCATCACCAAGCAGGAAGCCCGCATCCGCGAGGAGCAGCGCGGCCTGGTGACCACCAACGAAATCGTGCACGACCTGGTAGAGCAGGTGGCCGTGGAAGCCCGCGGCTCCGAGTTTGTAGATGCCAAGTCGGGCGTGTCGGCCCGCCTCACCATTTCGGCCTACGAGCAGGTGGTGGCCGGGGCCGAGCGGCGGGCCCTCATCAACGGCGAAAAGCAAACCTACGTGCGCGTAGCCGATTTCATTTCGGCCGTGCCTGCCATTACGGGCAAGGTGGAGCTGGTGTACGAGGGCGAGCAGGAGGGAGCTGGTATCGTGGCTGAAAAGCTCATGGGAAAAGCCGTCCGCACCCTGTTCCTGAATTACTTCCCCGACCCTGACAAGGCCAAGAAGCTCAAGAACCGCCCCAGCCCGTACAAAACCGTGCAGGAGTGGTTCGGGCAAGGCCACACCGTCGACATCCTGCACGATGCATCCACCACGGACTACCGCACGGCCCTGGACCAAGTGCCCGGCCTGCGCGACATCGTGAAGGAGCTGCACCCCAACGAGGACGCCGAAACCACTTACTTCCTGATGGAATTCCTGCTGCACGGCCTGGCCGAGTACAGCCTGATTTCCCGCAACCGCCTCATTGCCGGCGCCCAGTTCAAAGACCTGCTAAGCAGCATGTTCACCATGCCCAGCTTCGGCGAGGATGACGACGAGGACGAAGACGAGCGGCCCCAGCGCGGCCGGAGAAGATAATCCAGCCCGCCTGTCATTCCGACGCAGCAGGAATCTGAGTTAACATTCTGCATAATAACTCAGATTCCTCCTGCGTCGGAATGACAACCTAAGCGCCCCGCGTACCGAAAGGTGCGCGGGGCGTTTGCGTATCAGAGAGAAGCGCCCCTTGGCATTGCAAATAGGGTAGTTGGGAAAGTAGACGAAAAACGTGGAGCCTCAGCCGGGTGCACTCTAGACTTCGACTCTGTCGCCAAAAAATAGCTTCCCGCTTATCCAACACAAAAGCCGTTCTGCGCTATGCAGAGCGGCTTTTGTGTAATGGTGATGATAAAGCCCGGGCCGGTTACGTACGGATCTGGCGGGCTTTGGCTTCGTTCTTGGCCGATTTCAGGCGCAGCTCACGAGCCTTTAGCTCTTGTTTCTCGCTTTTGGCGCGCAGCTCGGCTTCCTGGGCTACGCGCTTTTGTTCTTCTACGCGCCGCTCTAGCTCCTGCACTTGCGGATCGTTGGAAACGGCGCTGCCATCCAGCACGGAGCAGCTTACACTAAGGAAAAGGACAGCCAAGGCAGCTGGCAGGCGAAAACCGGAACGCAGTATCATAGCAGTGGAAGTTATGTGGTATGCTTCTGCTTACGATATTGACTTTCAAATAGTTAAAGACGAGCTGATTGCGCTTGAGTGCCAGCGCGGGCTGAGCGGGCAGCAGGACGAAGTCAACGTTAGATAACCGCCGCCGGAAACTGGTGGCAGCCGCCCTGGCACACCGCAGCCAGTGAAGCCGGGAGGGCACCGTGTAGGGCGCTGCCGACTTTCCGTTGGCAGAAAGGGCAGGCGTGCAGGTCGCCGTCGGTGTCTACGTACACAAACCGGTCGGCGGCCCCACTGCAACCCATGCGCCGCTGGTGGTAGCCGTAGTAATGCACAATGGGCCAGTCGAGGTAGGCGTCGTCCTGGTTGAGGCGGTGGTAGAATTCTTCCAGCAACGTGAGCTGGGCGGGGCTCAGGTCTACATCCTGCCCGGCGTAGTGGCCCGTGGCGCGGGGCTCCAGCACGTGAATGAAGGTGGCACCCAGGTGGCGGGCCAGCCGGGCGTAGGCCAGCAGGTTGGCTTCGGTGGTAAACTCGCGGGTAGCGCACAAAGTCAGGCACACCACCAAGCCAGCAGCGTGGGCGTGCACTGCCGCCTGCACTGCCGCCGCAAAGGCCTGGCCGGAGCCCCGGAAAGCGTTGTGCCGGGCCGGGTCGTGGTGGTCGAGGCTGATGGAAACGCCGGTAAGCCCAGCCTGGCGGAGCTGGCGGGCGTTTTCGGCGGTGAAGTGGAAGCCCGACGTAAACACCCAAAAGTCGGTGCCCGGCCGGGCCTGCCGTAGCACGGCCAGCAGGTCGGGCATCCGTAGCATGGGCTCCCCGCCGCTAAACAGGATTTGGGTGACGCCGCGGGCCTGGAATTCCCGCACCATCGAGTGCACATCGGCCACCGACAGTTTCTCGCGCTGGTTCAGGGCGTCCCACTCAAAGCAATGCTCACAAGCCAGAGGGCACTTTTTGGTGATGGCCAGAAACACCATCTGCAGCGTGGGCCCGGCCGCCCGAAACGGTACCAGCCGGTGCAGGGTAGTAGCCAGAAAGCTGGTATAGGCCGCCGAGGGCCAGCCCGGCGTCTGGAACTCGCGGTAGTAGCGGCCGGCCACGCGGGCCACTTTACGCACGCGCAGGGGGCCGTAGTACTGCCGCCGCAGCTCCCGAATCTGGCGTACGGCCTGGCGCAGCTGGCCGGGCCGGTGCAGGTAGCGTAGCACCGTGCCGAAATCGACCAGCCCAAACACGGCCCGAAGCGCCGCCCGCCGCCACCCCGACTGCACCACCGTAGGCGGCAAAGCCGCGGCTGGCACCGCAGTGGCAGATTCGGCCGGCGCGGCCGCCGGCAGGTAGTGCAGCTCCGGAATAAGAACTTGTTCTATCATAAAGGGAAGGCAGATTTAAAGAGGAGGTTTCTCCGATTTGGAGGTTGGAATAAGCGAACATCTCACGTGCTAATGATAAACCGTCCTGCTGAGCTTGTCGAAGCATCTCTCCCGCTTCGTTGCAATGCTAATCAGTTGGTCAGCGGGGGAGCTGCTTGCCTGCGCCTCCGGCTCCGCGGACGCCAGATAGAGCAGGACAGGTACCACTCATGCGGTAGCACGGGCTTACTTGGCAGCTACGGCCATCTGCTGGTACGACTGGCGGTACTTTTCCTTGGAAAACTCAATGAAGCGACCGGGACGCTGGAAAGAATACAGCTCGGTTACGTCGGGCAGGCCCTGGTACTGGCGGATGGGCTCGTAGTAGCCCTTGGTATGCAGAAAGGCGGTGGTGCGCCGGGCCGGGGCCGCCGCCGGCAACCCGGCCGGCCGGTACGTGAGGCGTACTTCGGTGCCTGCCTGGAGCTGGCGCAGGTAGGTGTGGTCGTCGTGCAGGAGGGCGGGGCGCTGGTCGCGGCCGTGCTCGTCGCGGGCAGCGTGGGGGGCGCAGCGGGTCAGGCGTACGGGCAGGTTGGGGCTGAGGTCGAGAGCGGCGTAGTCGACCTCCCAGAACATAAACCCGGTTTCGAGCTTCACCTGCACCGGGCCCGGTGCCACGTCGGCCAGGGGGAGGGGTACCACCAGGTCGCGGTAGGCCAGGGGACCCACCGGTGGAATGTGGTCCACCACCTGCCAGCCGTGGCGGGTGCGCACCGATACTGTCAGCGGAATACCTTGGTCCAGCGCCCATTGCTGCAGCTTCTGGGGCGACTCGTGCTGCTGGGTGGCGGCCCAGTCGTTGTAATAGGAACCGAATTGCTTGGTGAACTCGCCGTACAGATAATCCAGCCACAGGGAGTTTTGGGCCCGCAGCACCAGCTTGCCCTGCCGGGCCCGGCCGGGGTTGGCAAACGTCAGCAGCACGCTGTTGGGCCTGGCGCCCGGCGTGGGCTCATCAAACATTACTACCCGCTTGTCCACGGCTGCCAGGGCGGGCACCAGCGCCGGGCCGCTTCCGGCCGTGGCCTGAACCGGGGCCAGCGACCGGGCCAGGGTGTGGGGCTGCCCCCGGCGGTCGAGCAGCACCCGGACGCTGTCGGGGTGCTCCACCACGCACAGCTCGGCCAGGTTGGTGTACTGCCGCTCGCGCAGCTCGTTGCTGATTTTCAGCAGGTACTCGCCCTCGCTGGTAGGCTGAAGACTCGGCAGGGGCATGTAGTCGTCGCGCTCCGACGGGGCGAAAATGGCGCCGCCGTAGGTTTCGCCCACAAACTGGTAACCCGTGCCATTGTGAGCGTATACAAAAGGACAAGAGCTTTTGGTGAGGGCAATGATGATAAACAAAAGCGCCACGACGCCGGCGGGAATGCCAATGTAAGAGAGTACGGTAGAAAGGTCATCTTCTTCCAGCACCTCCAGCCGCTGTATTGTCGACAACGGAATGTGTACCTGGCTGGCTTGGCCAGGCTGAAAATCAGAAATATACAGGTGCACAATGTTGAGCACCACCTGCTCGTCGCGGCCTTTGTAGCGCGGTGAGACATTGCGGCGGGGCGGGTTGAGGTAGGGTTGGGCCTGGGGCGTCACCTCCGACTTTTCTCCTTCCAGCTGCTCTCCGTTCAGGCGCGGATTGTTTAGCTGCCAGATGCTGTTGCCCTGATGAACTAAGAACAGCTTTTTATCGGCCAGCTTGGACAGCCGCTCCGGCTGCACTTCCTTAGGCCGGCTGTGGTAGTAGCTACAGTTGCTGAGCAGCGGCAGGTAGCTGAGCAGCAGCAGCCAGCCCAGCACCGCGCTGGCCCGGCGGCCCCGAAACCACGACAGGGTGCTAGTGGAAAATAAGAGAGAAGTAAACCTGGGCATACGGTGTGGGTAAAGCGTGAGAAGCGGCTCTAACGTACCGCCCCACACCTCGCTATGCCAAACTAACTTGCCTGTTTACCGGACTTTCTGCCAAAGCTGATATAGTAAGTAAGCAGTTGATAATTACAGAGTTGTATTACCTGAAAAGCGACTTTGCAAAGCAGGCCGCCAACGGCCAGCAAAAACCAAAGCCCGCCGAAGATTCGGCGAGCTTTGAGTAGTAAGTCACATAGAGCAGTGCTTCGGTTTAGCCTACCATCGGCGGGCAAGTGGTAGCGCATAAGGGTACAGTTTGGGCAGAAGGGCTTATTTAGTCCAGATGTTGGAAAAGAGCGGCAGCCGGCGGAAACGGACGCTACGCCGCCGGCAGCTCCTGCTGAAAGTGCGTGTGGAGAATTTCTTTGACCTTACCCTCCGTCAGGGGTTTGCTGACGAAACCGGCCACGGGAAACTGCTTTACCCGCTCCACGTCGCGCGGGTGCAGGGAAGTAGTGAGCATAACAATGACGGTGGCCTGCTGCTGGGCCAGCGGCAGCTGCTGGTAGGCCTCCAGAAACTGGATGCCGTTCATGCCGGGCATGTTCACGTCGAGCAGCACCAGGGACGGACAAGTGGCTGCGGATACCGCACAGTGGTTTTCCAGTTGGATCAGGGCTCCTTTGCCGTCCAGCGCCACGAGCAGGTGCTCGGCTACGCCCAGGCGGTTGAGCAGTTGTTGGTTTAAGTAATTGGTGGTTTTGTCATCGTCTACCAGGAGGATGCACGGAAGTTTGTTCATAGAAAAAGAAGGGGAATGGAGCGTTGAGCTTACTATACGGCTGAGCAGCTAAGAGCGCCGAAAGAAAACGGCAAACGTAGGTTTCTAGTGGGGTTTACTCTGAGCTGCGTGTGTGCCGTCGGCATTTTCCACCGTGCCGTTACCCATGCGCAGCGCAGGCCAGGGCATCCGACGTGGCTGTGCGGGCGGCAAAATCTACTGCACAGCTATGCTTGCTGCCTAGCTGGATACAGGCATGCCGGGTTCATGGTCAAACTACTCCGTAAGGTTGAGTGTTCCCGTGAGCCAGACGGGTTGGCGAAGTTCGTCGTGCCGGCCGCTCGGCGCGGGGACGCATGGTTTGCAGAGCGTCGCCGCGCCACTGGCGCAGGTGGTGCCACCAAGCAGTTGAAGGCCTGGGTTCTTACCCACGCAAATGCCCCGCGTACCGGAAGATGCGCGGGGCATTTGCGTGGGTAAGAAAAGCCTACCAAACAGTTGGCATTACGCTACCCGGTTGGCTGACCGGTGTAGCGACGCGGCCCTTGGCTTTGCCTTTCTTCGGTTCGCACCTTCTCATTGCACGACAATCGTGGGCTATCCAACATCAGCCCGGCGTAAAGACGCAACGTCTTGCGTCTTTACGCCGGGCTGGCATCTTGACCAATAAGCCAAACAGCCTCTTACGCCTCGCTCACTACCACTTTCTCAATCTTGTCGTTGGCCTTAATCTGGTCGATGACGTCCAGGCCGTCCACCACTTTGCCGAACACGGTGTGGTTGCGGTCGAGGTGGGCGGTGTTGTCGCGGGAGTGGCAGATAAAGAACTGCGAGCCGCCGGTGTTGCGGCCGGCGTGGGCCATGCTTAGCACGCCGCGGTCGTGGTACTGGTTGTTGCCGTTCAGCTCACAATCAATTTTGTAGCCGGGGCCACCGGTGCCGGGCGTGCCCTTGGCGCCTTCGCGGGTGTTGGGGCAGCCGCCCTGAATGACGAAGTTGGGGATGACGCGGTGAAACTTCAGGCCGTCGTAGAAGCCTTTCTGCGCCAGGTCGGTGAAGTTCTTCACTGTGTTGGGGGCATCTTGCTCGAAGAACTCAACTTTCATCACGCCCTTGCTGGTGTGGATTTCGGCAGTTTTCATACAGATTAAAAAACGGGTGGAATGGCCCTTGTACGCAAGGCCAAGCCTGGAGTACGAATCGGGCGCAAAGGTAGCCAAAAGCAACTGCTGCTGCCACCTGAAGGCGCACGGGGCTGCGTGCAGCAGGCTCCGGAGCCTGTTTCTAGGCGCATTTGGCGAAAGCAGCACCGCAGTCCGTTTGCCGGTGCGGGCACGCTGCAAGGGTAGTTCAGCTTCGGTTTGCGCCGCTCAGGGCCTTATGCATCCAGGCTGCTGTGCTGTTCTGGCTTAACCCAAGGCTGTAGGAATGCGTCTTTACAGCCGTTTAGTGCCTCACAGTGCCTTACCTCTCTTTCGCGTACTATGAAAAACACCTTCTCCTCTACGTGGCTGCTGGCCCTGGCCGCCGGCAGTGCCCTGGGCCTCGGCAGCTGCGGCGGCAACGATACGGCCACCACCGAAACCACTGCCACTGCTGCCACCACCGCAACCATCGACTCGGCCGCCCTGCTCTCCGACTCGGCCCGCATGGGCAAGCCCCAGGGCGTGCAGGTGGGCGGAGTGGCCATGCTGCCCGACAAAACCATTGTGCAAAATGCCGTGCAGGCGCCCAGCCTGTCCACGCTGGTGCAGGCCGTGCGGGCCGCCGGCCTCGACGCCACGCTCAGCGAGGAAGGTCCCTACACCGTATTCGCGCCCAGCAATGCCGCCTTCGACCAGCTGCCCAACGGCGCCCTGGCTGGCCTGCTCAAGCCCGAAAGCAAAGACAAGCTGCGCGGCGTGCTCACCTACCACGTCATCCAGAGTCGCCTGGTGGCCCAGGACCTGCGCGACGGCCAGCAGCTCACCACCGTCAACGGCGAAAAAATCAGCGTCACTGTGGAGAACGGCAAGGTGAAAATCAACGGCGCCACCATCGAAACGCCCGACGTAGTCTCCCGTAACGGCATCGTTCACGTCATCGACAACGTGCTGCTCCCGCCGGCGGGGGAGTGAAGAGGAATGTGATTAATGTGGTTGGAATGTGGTGAATATAAGGAATAGGTCTGTCATCCTGAGACGTAGCCAAAGGACTTTTTCGCATCAGCACAAGTCATTGCTTTGTTTGCGCGTTCCGGCGCAGTTGTTCAACTGCTATAAGGTCCCTCGGCTCCGCCTCGGAATGACATATTTCCACATTTCCCACATTCGCCACATTTCTCACATTCCAACCTCACTTCCGGTTATCCTCGCCTTGTAGCATGCTTACGTAGCTGTCGTAGCGGGGGAGGGCGAGTTTGCCGGCGTCGACGGCGGCGCGGACGGCGCAGCCGGGCTCGTGCAGGTGCTGGCAGTTGTGGTAGCGGCACTGGCCCAGCAGGGCGCGCATCTCCGGGAAGTAGCCCGCCAACTCGCCGGGCTTCATATCGACCAGGCCCAGTTCCTTGATGCCGGGCGTGTCGATGAGGTACGTGCCGGGGCGCACTTCCAGCATCTCGGCGAAGGTGGTAGTGTGCACGCCCTTGTCGGAATACTGGCTGATTTCGGCGGTTTTCAGGTCCAGGTCGGGTACCAGAGCATTAATCAGCGTGCTTTTGCCCACACCCGAATGACCCGACAGCAGGGACACCTTTCCGTCCAGCAGCGCATCTATTTCCGCTACGCCTTCGCCGGTGTGGGCCGAGCAGCGCAAGCCGGGGTAGCCCACGCGCTGGTACATGGTCTGCACCTGGCTTTGGTAGTCGGCCAGGTCGTCGTCGTAGAGGTCGGTTTTGTTGAAGACGAGCACCACCGGAATGTGGTAGGCTTCGGCCGTCACCAGAAACCGGTCGATAAACCCAAACGAGGTGGCCGGCGAGGCCAGCGTTACCACCAGCAGGGCCTGGTCAAGGTTGGCGGCCACAATGTGGGCGTGCTCACTCTTGTGCACCGAGCGGCGAATGATGTAGTTGCGCCGGGGCTCGATGTGGTGAATGACGCCCGCGCCTTCGGCTTGCTCCTCCACCGTAAACGCCACCTGGTCGCCCACAGCCAGCGGGTTGCTCACCTTCAGCCCTTTCTGCTTGAACTTGCCTCGCAGCCGGCAGCGGTGCAGCTGCCCCGTGCCGGTTTCACGCACCACGTACCACGAGCCCGTAGATTTCACAATGGTTCCGGTCATGGGGGAAGGTAGAAAGTTGGTGAGGTGAGAAGGTAGAAAGTTAGGAGGCCAGGAAGCTAGGGAAAGAAACAATAGCAACTTTCTACCTTCCCAACTTTCTACCTTCCCAACTTTCCACCCAGCGCATGATTCGGCTGGTGGCGCCGCTGTGGTCGTGCACGTAGTCGAGGCTAAGGTCCTGCACGGTGAGGCGGGCTTCTTCGTGGTGAAAGAGGCGGCCGAAAGCCTGGAGCAGCTCCTCGGCCGAGGCCACCGGAAAGGCACAGCCCAGGGCCACCAGGTCCTGGGCTTCTTGAAACTTGTGGTAGGTGGGCCCGAAAAACAGCGGCAGGCCAAAAGCCGCCGCTTCCAGGGTGTTATGCAAGCCTTTGCCAAAGGCCCCACCGATGTAGGCGAAGTGCCCGAAGCGGTAAAGCTGGCTGAGCAGGCCCACGTTGTCGATGAGCAGCACGCGGGCGGCGGCCACGGTAGCGGCCTGGGCCTGGGAGTAGCGCACCACCCGGCCGGGCAGGGCGGCTTCCACCAGGCGCAGGTTGGCTTCGCTGATTTCGTGGGGCGCCACTACAAAGCGCAGCTCGTCTTGGTACTGCTGCAACAGGGGTGTGAGCACGGGCAGGTCTTCGGGCCAGCTGCTGCCGATGATGAGCACCGGCGCCCAGTCGTCGGTGAAGGCATCGACCAGGGGCAAGGCCCGCGGCGGGGCCGAAGCCGTGCGCACCACCGTGTCGAAGCGGGTGTCGCCGGCCACGCTGGCCTGCCCGATGCCGGCCTGGCGCAGCAGCTCTACCGAGGCCGCGTTTTGGGTGAAAATGTGGGTGAAGCGGCCGAGCATCTGCCGGAAGAAGCCGCCCCAGGGCCGGAAAAAAACCTGCTCAGGCCGGAAAATAGCCGACACGCACACAGTAGGCACCTGGCGGCGGTGCAGCTCCGTAAGCAGGTAGTACCAGAACTCGTACTTCACAAACACCGCCAGCCGGGGCCGCACGGCGTCCACAAACGCGCGGGCATTGGTGGCCGTGTCCAGGGGCAGATAAAACACGTAGGCCGCCCCCGGCCAGTTGTGGCGCACCTCGTAGCCCGAGGGCGAGAAAAACGTCAGCACGATTTTGTGGCCGGGGTAGCGGGCGGCATACGCCTCCATCAGCGGGCGTCCTTGCTCAAACTCGCCCAGGGAAGCGCAGTGAAACCACACCAGCGGAGCCGTTTCGGCGCGTAAGGCCTCCTGCACGCGCGGCAGCAGCCCCCGGCGCCCCTGCACCCACTGCGCCGCTTTCGGCACAAACGGCGCCGCCAGCCGCAGCAGCAGCGCATACAGGTGCAAGCCAAACGAATACAGAAAGTGCAAGAGAAGCAGAGAAACTACAGTGAAACCCGATTCCGGCGAGCCGCCCGACGAGAATCGTGCCGCAAAACTACAGTCTTCGGCTGCTCCTGACGACATGCTTCGGCCCGGAACATGAATCTGGGCCGAAAACCGGCTAGGCAAATAGCCCTTGCCAGCAGAGGCAAAGGCTTTTTATCCTTACCGGAAGTGCGGCCAGGTCATCGGGCCGTGTGCTTATCGAGGTAGTTCGAGGCGCTGCTGGTGGAGCGCAGGGCGTTTTTACCGGCTTCCCAGTCGGCGGGGCTCTCCTCGCCGTGCTGCTCGTAGTGTTGCAGGGCGTCCACCAGGCGCAGTGCCTCGTTTACGCTGCGGCCCAGCGGCCCATCATTCACGACCTGGTGGCGCACAATACCGTCTTTGTCAATGAGAAACAGGCCGCGGTAAGACAGGGGCGAGCCGATAAAGGTCATTTCCCCGGCGTCGTTGTAGTCGTAGTGGCCCCCCAGCACGTCGTAGTTGGCGGCAATGGTTTTGGTGGTGTCGGCCACCAGCGGGTACGTTACGCCCTGAATGCCGCCCTGCTCCCGCGGGGTTTGCAGCCAGGTGTAGTGCGAGAAGTGCGTGTCGGTGGAGCAGCCCACAATGGCCACACCCTTGGCCTCAAAATCAGCCAGCCGCTCCTGGAAAGCAAGAATTTCGGTGAGGCACAACGACGTGAAATCGGCGGGATAGAAGTAGAAGATGACGTGCTTCTTGCCCAGGTACCGGTCCAGGGAAAAGTCTGGTTCAAATTCTCCACCGAGAACGGCAATGGCTTTAAAGGAAGGAGCACGTTTGCCTACGAGAACTGCCATAGGGGATGAGGGGTGTGGGTGAGAAAGAAGGAGATACGCAAAAAATCAGCCTGAGGTATCCCGCAGCGGCCCAGGCCGGCTGGCCGGTCAAGCAGCAAGCCTGGGCTTATGCCTCAGCAATGATCCAAACAGAACACGCCGGCCCGGACTACGGCCCGCTTACTTGCGCGCCACCTTGCAGCCGCGCACGTGCAAGGAAAAGGAGTGGGGCTCGAAGTTGTGCAGCCCCTTGGCCGCAAAAAACTCCCGGATCAGAGCATCGAGCTGCGGGTCGCAGTAGTCGATTATTTCCTGCGTATCGGTGCAGAACAGGTGGTGGTGCTCGGTGCAGTCGGCGTCGTAGCGGCGGGCGGAGCCTTCGGCCGAGGCCACGCGGCGCGTGAGGCCCGCGGCCACAAACGAGTCCAGCGTCTTGTACACCGTGCCCAGCGAAATCGACGATTCCCGCTCCGCCACCTGCCGGTGTACCTGCTCGGCCGTAGGGTGGCCCGGCAGCGTGAGCAAACACTCCAGGATCAGGAGGCGCTGGCGCGTGGCCCGCAGCCCGGCCCGCGCCAGCCGGTCGCGCAGCTGGGCCGGCGTAAGCGCCGTCGGGGCCGGAGAATGATCAGAGGAAAAGCTCACCAGACAAAAATGATACTCGGCAAAGATAGGCCTATAAGGCACTGCCCGGCAAAATTGTTTCTTGGTTGGAGGTGGGGTGATGAGGTGATGAGGTGATGAGGTGACAAGTGACAAGTGACAAGTGACAAGTGACAGGTGACAAGTGACAAGTGACAGGTGACAAGTGACAAGTGACAGGTGACAGGTGACAAGTGACAAGTGACAGGTGAACGGTCATGCTGAGCGCAGCCGAAGCATCTCTACCGAGGGTAACTCCAATCGTGTAAACGAAGCGGGAGAGATGCTTCGGCAAGCTCAGCATGACCGTTCACCTGTCACTTGTCACTTGTCACTTGTCACCTGTTACCTCATCACCATTCACCTTATCACTTTCCTTTAAACTCCGCTTTCCGCTTCTCCACGAAGGCGGCCATGCCTTCCTTTTGGTCTTCGGAGGCGAAGGTGAGGTAAAAATTCTTCCGCTCGAAGTGCAGGCCTTCGTCGAGGTGGGTTTCAAAGGCGCGGTTCACCGATTCCTTGGCCAGCCGGGCCGCCACCGGCGACATCTGGGCTATGTCCTGGGCCAGGCGGAAGGCCTCTTCCAGGTACTGGCCCACGGGCACCACCCGGTTGACGAGGCCGTGGGTGGCGGCTTCTTGAGCTGATATGGGCTTGCCGGTCAGCACCATTTCCATGGCGCGGGCCTTGCCCACGGCCCGCGTGAGGCGCTGGGTGCCGCCGGCCCCCGGCATGGTGCCAATGCGAATCTCGGGCTGCCCGAACTGCGCCGTCTCGGAGGCCACAATCATGTCGCAGGTCATGGCCAGCTCGCAGCCCCCGCCCAGCGCAAACCCCGACACGGCCGCCAGCAGCGGCTTGGTGGTCCGTCGGATTTGGTCCCAAATCGTGAACTGGTCGATGATGAGCATGTCGATGGCCGTGCGGCCGGCCATCTGCTTGATGTCGGCGCCGGCGGCAAAGGCCCGCTCGTTGCCGGTCAGCACAATCACGCGCACGTCGGGGTCCTGGTCCAGGCTTTTCAGCGCGGCGGCTACTTCCTGCATCAGCTGCAGGTTCAGCGCATTCAGCTCCTTGGGCCGGTTCAACTGAACCAAGGCCACCTGCGGCCGGGCCTGGGGCGTAACGGTAATAAATTCAGGGGTGGTCATGGTTGTTAGGGGCTTAGGGTCTTGGGGACTTAGGGGCTTGGAGCGCCGTCGATGCGTTTATGCTCTGCTGCTACACTTGGGGCTTAGGGTCTTGGGGCTTAGATAGGTGCTGTTCGTATATTCTTCAGCAATAGCCGGATGCTAGACGCCACATGCCGGACGAAGATGAAAGTCAGAACAAATCTAAGCCCCTAAGACCCCAAGTCCCCAAGCCCCTATTCATTCAGCCCGCCGCGGCAAACGAACTGGAAAGTTTGGCGGGTGCGCTGTTCCAGCAGCAGCTGCCGGTCGGTGGTGAGGCGGCGGATGCTGGCGGCGTCGTAGTTTTTGATGGTGTACAGCTCCAGGCCGGTATTGTAGTGGATGGTGAACTGCTCGCGCAGCAAGGCCAGCAGCGTTGAGAGGCGGTGAGCCGAGAAATCGGTGCACACCGAGAAGCTGATGGCCGAGTTCTGCATCAGGTGAATCTTAAGGCGCACCTGGGCCAGGGCCCCGAAAATCACCTCCAGGTTTTCTTCGGAAATGAACGTCAGGTCTTTGGACTCAAACGAAATCAAACACTGCCCCGCCTTGCGGATGAAAGCCGGGGCTAGCAGGCCGTGGCGGCAGTCGTGAATGATGGTGCCCTCGGCCGTGGGGTCCAGAAACGACTTCACCAGCAGCGGAATGCGGCGCACGGCCAGGGGCTTAATAGTTTTGGGGTGAATGACCGATGCCCCGTAATAGGCCATTTCGATGGTTTCCTGGTAGCTGATTTCCGGGTAGCGCACCGTGTCGGCGAAAAACTTGGGGTCGGCGTTGAGCAAGCCGGCCACATCCTTCCAGATGGTAACCGAGCCCGCGCCCAGGCAGTAAGCCAGGATGGCGGCCGTGTAGTCGGAGCCCTCACGGCCCAGGGTAGTGGTGAGGCCGCTGGCCGTGCCGCCCAAAAAGCCCTGCGTTACCACGGGCCCGCGGGCCAGCAGGTCGGGGAGGGTGGCGCGCAGGTTCCGCTCGGTGGTGGGCCAGTCGATGCGGCCTTCGCGCCAGGTGTGGTCGGTGCGCAGCAGGGGGCGGCAGTCGAGCCAGTGCGCCGCCAGGGCCCGCGCCACGATGCAGGTAGCCAGCAGCTCGCCGAAGCTCACCACCTGGTCGTACTGCTTGTCGTAATCGCCGGGCTGTAGAGTAGCCAGCCGGTCGCCGAGGAGCTGAAGCAGCTCCGTGAGGCCGGGCGCGTCGGGGCTGAAGTCCGCGGCAATGCCCAGCTCGGCAGCTACGCTCAGGTGAAACTCGCGCAGGGTGTGCAACGGGGCCGCGTAGTCGTGGCCGGCGTGGGCCAGCTCGTACAGCTCCTCCAGGGCATTGGTGGTTTTGCCCATGGCCGACACCACCACGAGCAAGGGCCCATCGGAGCCATACTGCCGGACAATCTGAACGAGGTTGCGAATGGCTGCGGCATCCTTCACCGAGGCTCCACCGAATTTGTAGACTTTCAGCTGATGCGGTTCGTGCATGGTCCCAAATGTAGGATGAAGCGCAGGAAGGCGCCATCACCAGCAGCGCGGCACAACCGGCAGCGGCCCCGGCTGCTCCTCCAAAGCCGCGCCGCCCACTCCGTCAAATTGGTTAATTTTGGCCTCCCACCCAATTTCCGTTCACGCTCTATGACCCACCACGACAAACTGGCGCTGCCCGTCGGCACCACCCTGGACCGCTTTATCATGCGCAAGCAGGAAGACTTCCCCTACGCCACCGGGGAGCTGTCGCAGCTGCTGCGCGATATTGCGCTGGCCGCCAAAATCGTCAACCGCGAAATCAACCGCTCCGGCCTCATCGACATTGCCGGGGCCTATGGCAACCGCAACGTGCAGGGCGAAGACCAGCAGAAGCTCGACGTTATTGCCAACATCCGCTTTATCCGGGCTTTGCGCAACGGCGGCGAGGTGTGCACCATCATTTCGGAAGAAGACGACGAGATGATTCAGACCGGCAACGTGCAGGGCAAGTACGTGGTAGCCATCGACCCCTTGGACGGCTCTTCCAACATCGACGTCAACGTCAGCATCGGCACCATCTTCAGCATCTACCGCCGCGTGTCGCCGACCGGCTCCGAGGGCACGGCCCAGGACTGCCTGCAAACCGGCACCCACCAGGTAGCGGCCGGCTACGTGATTTACGGCTCCAGCACCATGCTGGTGTACACCACCGGCAATGGCGTCAACGGCTTCACCTACGAGCCTTCCCTGGGTGAGTTCTTCCTCTCGCACCCCAACATCCAAACACCCCGCACCGGCGCCATCTATTCCATTAATGAGGGCGTGTCGGAGTCTTTCTCTGAGGGCATGAAGGCCTTTGTGGCGCACTGCAAGGAAAGCAGCTACTCGGCCCGCTACATCGGCTCCCTGGTGGCCGACTTCCACCGCAACCTGCTCAAGGGTGGCATCTACCTGTACCCGGCCTCCCAGAAATCCCCGCAGGGCAAGCTGCGCCTGATGTACGAGTGCAATCCGTTGGCTTTTATCGTGGAGCAGGCCGGTGGCAAATCCAGCAACGGCCGCCGCCGCACCATGGAAATTGAGCCCCAAACCATGCACGAGCGGTGCCCGCTCTTCATCGGCTCCCCCGAGCTGGTGGAGAAAGTAGAAGAGTTCCTGGCCAGCGAGTACGCCAACGACATCGTGCTAAACGCCTAAGCTGGCGTTACACGACGCTCGCGCTGGCGCGGGGCTGCGCCCCGTGCCGCCTAGACGGGTTGTAGACGAGACGCAATATGTTGCGTCTCGTCGTCTGCGCCATCTGCACGATTGGCGGCGGGGTCGTTCACCGACGAGACGCAATATGTTGCGTCTCTACAACCCGTCCTGTCGGGGGAGGCCAGAGCCTCCCACGTAGCCGGCACGGGGCCCAGCCCCACACCATTGGGCACTTCAGCATCTGTAACATACTAAAAAGCCTCTCCAACACGGCTGGAGAGGCTTTTTAGTATGTTGCAAATGGTTACTCAGTCTTTTTACGGGTGGTTTTCTTGGCGGGCTTGGCAACGGCGGCTTCGGGGCTGCCCTCGGCCGTGTCTTCGGTAGCGGCCGGGATAATGCCGGCCGTGCTCAGCGCCTCATCAGCCGCGGGCTCATCGTCTGACTTGGCGGCCTTTTTGCGCGGCGCTTTGGCCTTGCCCTCCGAAGCGGCTGGTGTTGCCGACGACTCCGCAGCTTCCGGGGTAGCTTCGGGAGTAGGGGCCGAATCCCCGGCGGCGGTGGCGCTTTCCGTAGTAGCCGGAGCGGCTTCCTGGTAGGGCAGGCGGCGGCTTACCACGTGGTACCACTGCACCAGCTTCTTGATATCCGACATGTACACGCGGTTGCGGTCGTAGTCGGGCAGAATCTCGCCCATGAAGGCCGTCAGGTCCCGGTCGTCCGACTTGTGCGTGAGGGCTAGCTCGGCGCCGTGCTTCTGGTAGATGCGGTCAAACACCTCGGCCAGCGGTACGGTGGTGTCGTACTCCTGGGTGTAGATGGAGATTTCGTGCAGCAGCGACACCTTGTTGCGGGCCGAGGCCACCGAGCGGGTACCCTTTTCATCGAGGGCTTCCACGATAACCCCCGCGCGGGTGGGCTTGACGAGGCGGTACAGACCGGGCATTCCGCTGATGGCGGCAACTTCCTTCAGGTCGTAGGGCATAAGAAAAAAAGCAGTTGTTGAACGGGCAAAGTTATTCGGTTGCGGCGGCCTGGCCGGGCGCCGGCAGCTTAAACGTGACGGGCAGGCTGGTGAGCACGGCGTAGTCGGGCTTCTTGAACTTGAGCAAACGCACCACGCGCAGAGCTTCCTCGCCGCAGCCGCCCCCAATGTTCTTCACCAGCTTCACCCCCGACATGGTGCCGTCGGTGTTCAGCGTGAAGCTCACGATGCACTGGCCCTGAATCCGGTTGCGGCGGGCCATGATGGGGTATTTCAGTTCCTTTTCGATAAAGGCGTACATGGCTTCCTGGCCGCCTTCATAATACTCGGCCACCGGAATGGTCTTGGGCGCCGAAGCCGGCGCGGCCGGCGCGCCCTGGTCTGGCGTGGATTCCGTGGTTGCCGGGGCCGGGCCGTCGGTTTTCACCTTGACTTTGGTTTTCTGAGCCAGCGCCGGCACCGAGCAAGCCAGCAGGCCTACACTAAGCAGAACAAAAATTTTTTTCATGAGAAAAAAGGGGAAAAACCAGAAGAAATACTGCCGCAGCACGGCGGCCGCAGCAGGACAATTACGGGGCCAATTTACGCATTGTCGCCCGCCTGCGCCACCTGCCGGTTTACCTCCTCAATAAAGGAAAGCAGCTCGTCGCGGCCGGTTTTTTCGGTGGCCGAAGTAACGAAATGGCGAGGCAGCTCGTCCCAGGTTTCGCCCATCTTCGCCAGGTAGCTGGCCACATGGTGCCGGGTGCGCGTGCCCGACTGCTTATCGGCTTTGGTGAACACCATTACAAAGGGAATTCCGTCCTGCCCGAGCTGCTCCATAAATTCCAGGTCGATGGCCTGGGGCTCCAGGCGCGAATCCAGCAGCACGAATACGCAGGTCAGGTTTTCGCGCTTGTGCAGGTAGTAATTAATCATGCGGCCCCATTTGGTCCGGGCCTCCTTGCTGACGCGGGCGTAGCCGTAGCCCGGCAAGTCAACCAAGTACCAGGTATTATCAATGAGAAAATGATTTATAAGCTGAGTTTTGCCTGGTAAAGAAGAAGTTTTTGCCAAACCTTTTTGCTCGGTAAGCATATTTATCAGCGAAGATTTCCCCACATTTGAGCGGCCAATAAATGCGTATTCTGGCAGAGTGGGAGCGGGGCAATCCTCAACGCGGGAATTGCTCATCAAAAACTTGGCTTGCCGAATATTCATGGGGGGTACGGGGTTGGCTGAGCGGCAAAGGTAGGGAAAGCGGAGGGGTGCAATGGTTCATCTTTTTTTACTAAAACCCTTGCGGTTTACAAAGCTGACCTATATTTGCGCGGTTCGCAGTACTGTTTTTTGCGTATCTACAACGTTGAAAAGCATGTTTTGCAGCCCTTTTCGCCCGCCAGATTCGTGAATTGTATACGGCAAAGGTCGCATTAGAAAATTTCTATCTTTGCCCGCAATTGACTTTTCTTTGAAATCTGCGTTGCAGAAAAAATAAGGTGCTGAACCGCACCTGATTTATCTCGCAACATCCCCCTTACACTGGTTCTGCTTAACCCTACGCGCGGTTTTCAGTATAAGGGGCAATTCCTGAAAATAAGCCCGCGCCTGGCGGCCTAGTTTCTGCCACCCTCTTTTTGCAACTCCTTATTTCCTTAACCCCTCCAACAATGGACAACTTAGTCAGAAGGTTACTGAAAGCCTCGTGCGCCTTCGCGCTGACGGCGGCTGTGGCTCAGCCTGCCCTGGCCCAGAGCACACGCAAGCAGCTGAAGACCGCCAATAAGTTCTTTAATGAAGAGAACTACCGGGCCTCCATCCCTTTCTACGAGCAAGTGTTGGCCAAGGAGCCAAACAACGCTCAGGCGTTGTTCCGGGCGGGTATTGCCTACATGTCTTTCGACAAGGAAAAGGCTAGCGACTACATCTACAAGGCCCAGCGCCTGAAGAAGAACGTGGCCAAGGACGTGGAGTACTGGCTGGGCCGCGTCGACCACCTAAACTACAACTTCGACGAGGCCATCGGTCACTTCCAGGCCTACAATGCTACGTTGAAAAGCAAGGACAGCCGCAAGCGTGAGCTGGCCCAGCTGATTCAGCACAGCAAAAACGCCAAGGTGCAGTTCAACAGCCCCAAGGACATTTTCGTCAACAACCTGGGCCCCACCATCAACACGCAGTGGTCGGAGCACAGCCCGGTAATTTCGGCCGACGATAAAATCCTGCTGTTCACCTCGCGCTCCGACAACATGAACAATGTGCCGGTGGCCGAGGATATGAAAGGCAAAGAGAAGGGGAAAGGGGCTATTGCTGCTGACGGTCAATACTATGAGAATATCTACGAAGCCAAGCGCGTCGACGAACAGAACTGGGAGAAGCCTCGCTCGCTGAGCACCGTGCTCAACGGCAAAGGCCACGACGCTTCCATTCAGGTGTTCGACAACGACACCAAGATGCTGCTCTACCGCCAGGATGAGAATGGCGACATTTTCTACTCAGAGAAGAGCGGTGGCGACTGGACCAACCCCAAGAAGCTGAATGGCAACATCAACTCGAAAGCCTTCGAGTCAGATGCCTTCATTACGCCCGATGGCCTGACCATTTACTTCTCGACCGGCAAATACTCGGAAGACGGTACGCTGGACATCTACTCTGCCACCCGCCAGCCCGGCGGCGACTGGGGCCCGGCCAAGAGCATCGGGGGCGCCATCAACACGCCCTACGACGACGACAGCCCTTACCTGAGCAAGGACGGCAAGACCCTGTACTTCGCTTCGCGCGGGCACAACACCATGGGCGGCTACGACATCTTCAAGTCGGAGTACGACTCGGTGGGCCGCAAGTGGGGCCGCCCCGAAAACATGGGCTACCCCATTAACACCCCCGACGACGACACCTACTACCGCCTGAGCCCGGATGGTTCCTACGCCTACCTCAGCTCTTACCGCATCGGGGGCTACGGCGAGAAAGACATCTACACCATCAACTACATCAAGAACGCCATCATCCGGGGCAAGGTGTACTCGCAGCGCGACAGCACCGTAATTCCGGGTGTGGAGCTGGTGTTCAGCGGCACCCAGGCCGACAAAACGGCTCTGAGCTACCGCGATGTAACCAAGCCCGAAACCGGCGACTACCAGGTGAGCGTGCTTTCGGGCCGTACCTACCAAGTGGCCGTGTCGAAGGATGGCAAGAACATCGAGACCCAGGAGTTTGCCGTGCCGATTTCGACCAATGATTCGACGGTGGTGGAGAAGAACTTCTACGTACCGTACGTAGACACTACTTCGGCGGCGCTGTTTGCTTTCAAGAAAATCTACTTCGACACCGACAAGTACAAGCTGCGGCCGGAGTCGATTACCGAGCTGAACAACATCAGCGGCATTCTGAAGGCTAACCCCGGTATCAACATCTCGATTGAGGGCCACTGCGACTCGCGCAACACCGACGAGTATAACATGGTGCTGGGCCAGAACCGTGCTAACGCTGCCTTCAACTTCCTGAAGAAGTCGGGCATTGCCGAAACGCGCATGGCAACCGTAAGCTACGGGGAGCGTCGTCCGGCCGCGGCCAACGACTCGCCGGAGAACATGCAGCTGAACCGCCGCGTGGAGTTCCGCGTGGTAGCCCAGGAAGGCCAGACTGCTCCGCAGGTTAGCGGCGGCGCTGCCCCAACCGGCACCGACACGGCCACTGGCACCACGACTACCACCGCCACGGACGCAACTACTACCACGACCACCACGGCTGCTCCGCTGACGCCCGGCAAGAGCAAGGTGAAAATGGCAGACGGCACCAAGGTGAAAACCAAAGTGGACGAGGACAGCGACAAGGTGAAAGTGAAAACCGAAGGCCCCGCCGGCGAGAAGAGCAAGACCGTAACCAAAGACGGCACGATTGACTCGAAGGCAAAAGATGCAGAAGGCGAGAAGGTCAAAGTGAAGACCGACAACGACTAAGCAGCATTGGCTACTGACGAAAGCGGGCCGGGCATAATGCCCGGCCCGCTTTTTTTCAACATAATGGTGGGTGGGACGTTATGTTTGGGCAATTTCGCCCCCGAATCCTCGTTGTTCGCCCCAAGAAGCATGTCCGTAGTACCCTACAAAGATGACGCCGCTGGCAAAAAGTCGCAGGTGGCGCAGATGTTCAACAGCATTGCCGGGAAGTACGACTTCCTGAACCACTTCCTGAGCGTCGGGACCGATATTTATTGGCGGCGCAAGGCGGTGGGGGAGCTGAAGCAGCTGCGCCCGGCGCGGGTGCTGGACATTGCCACCGGCACGGCCGACTTCGCCATCGAAACCCTGCGTGCCGCCGCCCCCGATGCCCACGTGACGGGCGTGGACATTTCGGAAGGTATGCTGGAAGTGGGCCGCCGCAAGCTGGCCGAAAAAGGCCTGGGCCACCGCATTCAGCTGGAACTGGGCGACTCCGAGAATCTGCCGTTTCCTGACAACCACTTCGATGCCGTGACGGCTTCATTTGGGGTGCGCAACTTTGAGAACCTGGAACAGGGCCTGGTGGAGATGCGGCGGGTGCTGCGGCCCGGCGGCAAGCTGGTGGTACTGGAATTCTCCAAGCCCACGGCGTTTCCGCTGAAGCAGGCCTACAACTTTTACTTTCGGCGTATCCTGCCGGTATTCGGCAAACTCATTTCCAAAGACCGCGCCGCTTATACGTACCTGCCCGAGTCGGTGCAGGCATTTCCGGATGGCCCCGATTTTCTGGCCATTCTGCGTAAAGTCGGCTTTACTTCTCCCGCATGGCAACCCCTCACGTTCGGCATCAGCTCCATTTACACCGCGCAAAAGTAGCCCGGCTGGGCCTGGTGGCCCTAGCCGCTTTGGCGCTGCCGCTCACGGCCCAGGCCCAGCGCAAAAGCCAAACCAGCGCCAAGCGCGGCCGCAACGGCCAGGTGAAATCCGTGACGGTTAACAACCTGCCCGGCTACGACGACCGGTGGCTGCACCTGGGCCTGTACGTGGCGCCCAACTTTTCGCGCTACAAGATTGAGCAGGCACCCGGCTACCCCGACCAGCAGGGCGTTTCGGCCAATTCTACGGTTAGCCCCGGCTTTTCGGTGGGCTTTTTGGGTGATTTGCGCATAGCCGATTACCTAACGCTGACCTTCACGCCGGGGGTGAGCTTCCTGACGCGGCGTATCGATTATAAAGATTTCGGCTACGCGCCGCAAACCTCCGCCGACCCTGAAACCATCGAGACCCAGGAAGTGGGAACGACCCAGCTGGACCTGCCGGTGCTGTTCAAGATAAAGTCGGAGCGGCGGCGCAACACGCGGGTCTACATCGTGGGCGGCGTCAACCCCAACTTCACCCTGGGCAGCCGCCGCACCGACGAGCAAGCCAACGTGATACGGGCCGGTACCGCCGACGTGGCCCTGGAGTACGGCGTGGGCCTGGACTTGTTTTATCCGTACTTCAAGTTTTCGCCGGAGCTGCGCTTTTCCCACGGCCTCACCAACCTGCACCAGCCCGGCGCCACCGACGTGTACACGCGCAGCTTGCAGAGCATGAAAAGCAACACGGTGACCTTGTACCTCAACATCTGGTCGGGGCGCTAGCCGGCCGCACTTTCCGCAGTATCCATATGCAAACGGCATTTATTACCGGCGCTTCGTCGGGGATTGGGCGGGCTACGGCAGTGGCGCTGGGCCGCAGCGGGTTCCGGCTGGTGCTGGCGGGCCGCCGCCGGGAGCGGCTGGAGGAGCTGGCCCAGGAGCTGAAAGGCGTGCCCACCCACCTGCTCACCTTCGACGTGCGCGACCAGGCTGCCGTGGACGCCGCCGTGGCCAGCCTGCCTACTGAGTTCCAGGACGTGGACGTGCTCATCAACAATGCCGGCAATGCCCACGGCCTGGCCCCCATCCAGGACGGCGACGTGCGCGACTGGGACGCCATGCTCGACGGCAACGTGAAAGGCTTGCTCTACGTGAGCCGGGCCGTGCTGCCGGCCATGCAACGGCGCCGGGTGGGCTACATCATCAACATTGGCTCCATTGCCGGCCACGAAACCTACCCCAACGGCAACGTGTACTGCGCCTCCAAAGCGGCGGTAGCCGCCCTCACTCAGGGTATGCGCATGGACCTGCTACCCCTGAACATCCGGGTGGCCGAAGTGAATCCGGGCCTCGTGGAAACCGAGTTTTCCCAGGTGCGCTTCAAGGGCGACACGGCCCGCGCCGCCCAAACCTACCAAGGCCTGGAACCCCTGCGCCCCGAAGACATTGCCGACCTGATTCAGTTCATGGTGACGCGCCCGCCCCACGTCAACTTGGCCGAAGTGTTGATTCTGCCTGCCGCCCAGGCCTCCGCCACGCAGGTGCGCCGCACTTCGTAGAGAAGGTTCGTAGAGGAGGTTCGTAGAGGTGAGAGGCTAGAAGTGAGAGGTTAGCCGTTCGTTCTGGCGTTCTAAATGAGAAGAGGTTAGCCGTTCGTTGAAGTAGTTAGAAATCACCCCACCGTCATGCTGAGCTTGTCGAAGCATCTCTACCGCTTCGTCGAACAGCCCTTACGAAGCGGGAGAGATGCTTCGACAAGCTCAGCAGGACAAGACCAGTACAACGAAGTGGTAGAGATGCTTCGACTGCGGCTGCGCACGCTGGCTTGATGCGCCACATGCTCAGCAGGACGGTTAGGTGATTCTAAACAGCTTTGTTACAGATACCTACTGTAGGCTCCGGCGCGTGGTGTTGGAGTTTTTGCTTTGTCGGGCTTAGGCGTGTAGCAATGAGGACAGCACGCCGGCATCCAGCGTGTGCTTGCCGTCGAAGCGGATAATGACGGGCTCCACGCCGAGCTGGCGCAAAAAGTCGCGCTGTTTTTCCAGGTCTTCATTCTTGATAAACTCATCCTGCGTGCCGCACACCAGTGTAACAGGCAGCCCGCGCAGCAGCTGAGCTGCAACGGGCAGCTCCATGTCGGGCGGAAAAGCACCAGCCCAGAGGATGAGGTGGGCCAGCCGAAAATCGGCCTGGGCCAGCCAGCGGCTGATGGTGGCCGCCCCTTGGGAAAAGCCAAGGGCTGTTATAGGAGTACCAACCGGGGCTTGAGCTCGTAGGGCCGCAGTCAGCTGGTTGAGGTAGGCTACGTAGTCGTTGATTTCCGTGAGCCGGTCTTCCCGCGTCATCCAGGTGGCGCCCACCCGGCCGCCGGTGCCCTGCAAGTAGAAGCGCGAAAGACCTTCCGGCGCAACGACCACCAAACCTGGGTCGGCAGCTGCCAGATGAGCAAAGTGCCGAATGAAGTAGGCCGCCAGCTGTCCGTACCCGTGGCACACCACCCACACCTGCCGCGTCTGGCCCGATAGTTCGCCCAGCTGGTAATACCGGGCCGTGCGCGTAACGGGCAAGTGGTGTTCGTGGGCAGTGAGCATGGGAGGGGGCGAGGAGTGAGATAGTAAAATGGGAAGTTGATGTGTGCTGCCATCCTTCAGCAGCGCACGAGAATGACTGCCCTGTAGTTACCAGTCATCTAAGCCCCTACGCTCCCAAGACCCTAAGACCTTATCCCGGCAAGTCGTCGGCGGAGAAACCGAAGGGCAGCAGGTCGCTGAGGGAGCGGAAGCGGTAGATGGAGCCGTCGGGGCCGGGCAGCAGCAGCGGAATAGCCTGGTTCTGCCGGTGCTCGTACTCGGCCATAACCTGGCGGCAGGCCCCGCAGGACGTGATAGGCACAAAGTCGCCGGTGGCGGGGCGGGCAGCCACGGCCATGCCCAGGATGCGGCGCTCGGGGTGGGCGGCGGCCAGGCCAAACAAGGCCGTACGCTCGGCGCAGAGGCCGGAAGGGAAAGCGGCATTTTCCTGATTGGTGCCCCGGAAGATGGTGCCGTCGTCGAGCAGCAGGGCCGCGCCCACGTGGAAGCGGGAGTAGGGCGCGTACGAGTGGTTGGTGGCGGCGCGGGCGGCCTGCCAGGTAACCGCTTCGGCGGGGGTAAGGTCGGCTTCGGAAGCGACAACCTCCACGGTGATAGTCAGGTGGAGCGGGTGGGCCATGAGTGGCGGGAAGGGGCGGTCCGGCACCGGCGCGCGGCCCCGGACAGTGAAAAGGGGCGGTGAATGTAGGCAATAATTCCGCAACACCCCCTAGCGCACTGCCGGCCTGTGGCACGGCCGCAACGTAGCACCGATTCTTTTGCGCAGATTTGCCGATACTTGGCGGCGCAACGCTGGCGCCGGTGGCTGCTCTGGCCACCAAAACCGACGGCTCCGGCTGCGTCCCCACCCACTATCTGCCTGTGTATGAGCACCCGTTTGCTGCTGCTGGGCGCTGGCCGCTCGGCCTCGGCCCTGATTGACTACCTGCTTCGCCACGCGCCCACCGAAGATTGGCAGCTGACCGTGGCCGACGTGCAGCCCAGCCACCTGGCGCCCGTGCTGGCGGCCCACGCGCCCTACGCCCGCGCCGTAGCCTTCGACGTGCACGACGAAACTCTGTTGGACGCGCTGGTAGCCGGGGCCGATATTGTGATTTCCATGCTGCCGGCCTTGTGGCACGGCGCCGTAGCCCAGGCCTGCCTGCGCCACCGCCGCCACCTGGCCACGGCCAGCTACGTAAGCGAAGAAATCAGGGCCCTGGACGCCGAAGCCCGCGCCGCCGGCGTCACCCTGCTCATGGAATGTGGCCTCGACCCCGGCCTCGACCATATGTCGGCCATGCGGGTGCTGCACGAGGTGCGGGCCCGCGGCGGGCGGGTCACGGCGTTTCGCTCCTACTGCGGCGGGCTGCTGGCGCCCGGCTCCGAGGGCGACAATCCGTGGCGTTACAAGTTTACCTGGAACCCGCGCAACGTGGTGCTGGCCGGGCAGGGCACGGCTAAGTACGTGGAAGACGGCCACCCGCGCTACATTCCGTACCAGCAGCTGTTTGCCCGCACCGAAACCCTGGAAGTGCCCGGCTACGGCACGTTTGAGGGCTACGCCAACCGCGACTCCCTGAGCTACCAGACGCCGTACGGGCTGGAGGGCATTCCGACCATGCTGCGCGGCACCCTGCGCCGCCCCGGCTACTGCGCCGCCTGGCACGCCCTGGTGCGCCTGGGCCTCACCGACGACACCGCGCGGCTGGGCAACTCCGCCGACCTGACCTGGGCCGCGTTGGTGGAGTCCTACTTGCCGGCCGGGGGCACCGGGCCGGCCCTGCCCGCCCGCCTGGCTTCCTACCTGGGCCTGAGCCCGACGGGTCCCGAGCTGGAGCGCCTGCACTGGCTGGGACTGTTCACCGACACGCCCGTGGGCCTGGCCGACGCCACCCCTGCCCAGCTGCTGGAGCGCCTGCTTACGGCCCGCTGGGCCCTGCAGCCCGGCGACCAGGACATGATTGTCATGCAGCACCAGTTCGGCTACGAGCTGGCGGGGCAGGCGTACCGGGCTACGTCGTCGCTAGTGGTGCTGGGCGACGTGCAGGGGCCCACGGCCATGGCCAAAACCGTGGGCCTGCCGCTGGGCATGGCTGTGCGGCGCCTGGCGCAGGGCCAGCTGCCGCAGCGGGGCGTGGTCATTCCTACTTTGCCCGACTTGTACGAGCCCATCCTCCGGGAGCTGGAGCAGGAGTACGAAATCCGGTTTGTGGAAGAGAAACAGGCAGTGGGGCAGCCAGCGGCCCTGAGCCGGTAAGCGTATGGGCCGGGCTGAAGTGCAGGCTTACCTGCGGCTACGAGCGCGGGTGGTGGGGCGGCAGCTGCGGGAGCTGGGCTGGTGGCGGCTGGTGGCGCTGGGCCTGCTGCTGGGGCTGGCCCTGGCGCGGGCCCTGGCTACGGCTGCCGCCCGCCCCGCAACCAGCTGGCTGGTGCCGCCCGCAGTAGCCCTATTCGTGGCCAGCGGCCACCGCCGCCGCGCCGACCTCACCTTCCTGGCCCTGACAATGCCACAACCGCGCCCAGGCCTGGCAGCTGAGTATAGCTTGCTGGCCACTCCTGCGGCATTGGCGCTGCTGGCGTGGGGCCGCTGGGGGCCGGCGCTGCTTACCGTGGCGCTAGCTGCCGCTGTTGCCTGGCTGCCGGCGGCTACGGCGGGCACCGGTTCCTCACGGCGCCGTAGCTTATTTCGGAGTGTGGCGTTTGAGTGGGTGAGTGGGGGCCGGCGCGGGCTGCTGGTGGCCTGGGCCGGCCTGCTTGGGGTAAGTGTTTACACGCGCGCCACGGCAGCCGGCCCGGCGCTGGCCCTGGTAGCGTGGCTGCTGCTGCTAGTGCCGCTGTACGGCACGCCCGAGCCGTGGCCGCAGCTGCTGGCTGTGCTACGGAGCCCGGCTGCCTGGCTGCGCGGCCGGGTAGGGTGGGGGCTGCTGTATTTCGGGCTGACCAGCGCCCCGCTGGCCTGGGTGCTGGCCGGTGGCCCGGCGGGCTGGGCCGGCACGGCGGGCCTGCTGGCCTGGTGCGCCGTGGTGCTTACCATGCTGGTGCTGGCCAAATATGCCTTCTACCCCCAGGCCCTGCTCGCCCAACTGGCCCAGGCGGGTGTGGTGGTGGTGGGCTTATCTATCCTGAGTAACAACCCGGCGTACCTGGCTTTGCTGGTGGCCTGCTTGCTGGGGCTGCTGTGGAAGAGTAGCCGCCGTCTTTCCCACTTTCGTCATGATTGAAATCCGCAGCCTCCAGAAAGCCTTCGGGGACCAGGCCGTGCTGCACCACGTGGACCTGACGCTGCGGCCCGGCACGCTGCACGGGCTGGTGGGCGCCAACGGCTCGGGTAAAACCACGCTGCTGCATTGCCTCTACGGCCTGCACCACGACTACCAGGGCATCATCCGCGAAACCCACGGCCGGCCCATTCGGCCCACTACCGGCCTGCTGCCCTACGAGCCGTATTTCTATCCGCGCCTGACGGGCCGCGAGTACGTGGAGTTCTGCCTGCAAGCCCGCGGCCGGCCCGTACCCGACCTGGAACCCTGGAACCAACTGCTGGAGCTGCCGCTCAATCAGTACGCCGAAACCTACTCGGCCGGCATGAAAAAGAAGCTGGCGCTGCTGGCCCTGCTGGTGCAGGACTACCGCTACCTCATCCTCGACGAGCCCTTCAACGGCCTCGACCTGAGCACCAACCTGCTGCTGATGGAGGTGCTGCGCCGCCTGCGCGGGCAGGGCGTGGGCATCCTACTGACCTCCCACCTGCTGGGCTCCCTCACCGAACTGTGCGACGAAATAACCGTGCTGGCCGACGGCCGCGTGCTGCGCCACTACCCCGCCACCGACTTCGCCCGCCTCTCCACCGACTTGCTCGACACGCTGCACCAGGACAAGCTGGCCCGCCTAAGTACGCTGCTGCCGCTTAAGCAGGAGCCGGCAGAAAATTAGCGGCAACGGTGCGGCTGTAGCTCAGAGCGCCAGGTAAAACGGCCCCAGCAGCTCCCGAAACTGCGCCGAATACGTGTCGCCAGTAGCTTCGTACAAAGCCAGCTCGGCCGCCTGAGCTGAACCGGTACGGCGGGTAAAGGCCGTG
Source organism: Hymenobacter sp. YIM 151500-1 (assembly GCF_025979885.1). Lineage (NCBI taxonomy): Bacteria > Pseudomonadati > Bacteroidota > Cytophagia > Cytophagales > Hymenobacteraceae > Hymenobacter > Hymenobacter weizhouensis. The sequence continues at coordinate 1,374,631 of NZ_CP110139.1, read as the reverse complement.
ATGTGGCGCAGCGGCTTGCTGCCAGGGCGGTGCCGAACTATCAGCCGGGAAGCGGGGGAGAGGCCCAGCAAGGCAGCAGCCCGCTCGAAGTGCTGCATTTCGGGTGGGGGCAGCAGCACGGTGAGGCGGCCTTCGGGCGTGAGGTAGTCGGCGGCGAAGCGGGCCAGTTCGGCGAAGGGCAGGGTGTCGGGGGCGGTGTGGCGGGCGGTGGTGCGGCCCGAATCGGGGGAGCGGAGGGAATGGCGGAAGAAGGGCGGGTTGCAGAGAATATGGTCGAAAGGAGCAGGACCGGTAGCGGCGAACTGCGCCAAAGACTGCGCGTGTAGGGCGAGGCGCGCGGCCCAGGGGCTGGCCCGGAAGTTGGCCGCCGCCTGCGCAGCGGCAGCCTCATCTACCTCCACCGCTTCAACGCGGGCCAGCGGGTTGCGCTGAGCGGCCATCAAGGCCAGCAGGCCGGTGCCCGTGCCCACGTCCAGGATGCGCCGCGCTTCGGCCACGTCGGCCACCGCGCCTAGCACGCAGGCATCGGTGCACACCTTCATGGCGCACTCGCCCTGCTCTACTCGGAACTGCTTGAACTGAAAGTAAGAGTTGGGCACTGCGTACAGGAAGAAGCGTATCGGCCCGCAAAACCAAGATGAAGGCCGGGCGCTACGCTGGTTGGGTGGAAGACTTCCTGGCGGAGCCTAGCCGCAAAATAAGTGTGTGCAGGGGGGATTCGACCAGATAGTACAACCCGATAGAAAGCACCCAGGCCAGTACGCAATACGCCAAAATAGCCCAGAACAACGGCACATGACTTTTGAAGAATGGCAGCACTAGGTTAGGAAGCATGCCCATGTGCAAAAGATAGAAAGCATAAGAGCTTTTGCCCAGGACCTGCGCCGGCTGGGTGCTGAGCAGATGCTGCAGTAGCCCGCCGGGCTGAGTGGCGAGGCCGTGCAGCAGCAGGCCGGTTCCCCAAGGAAGCAGCCAGTTGTTGACTGCCACGCCCCACAGGCTCTCAATACTGACCGTCAACTGCAGGAAAAGCTTGACAACCACCAGCACCAGCAAGACGGCGCCCAGCGTAGCCAGTCCCAGCCGGGTAGCGTGGGGCACCCGGGCGGGCAGGAGGCGCGCAAACGCGGCCCCAATCAGAAACTCGGCGCTCCGGCCCAGAAAAGTGCCCACCAGCACAAACCGCGGAGTTTCCAGAACGCCAAACTCCGCTACAAAGTAGCTCAGCACAAGCCCCAGACCGGCCAGATACACGACGCAAAGCACCCAGATGGCTATTGTGTACCGCTGCGCCAGAACGAAGAGAAGCGGGATAAGCAAGTAAAAGCTTTCCTCCACCGCCAACGACCAGCTAGGGCTGATGCCCGTGAGATACAGCCCCTCGGAAAAGCCTTTCAGCAGGGTGATATTGGCAACAAAATGACGCTGCCAAGTGGCTTCCTTCATGCCGGTTTGCGTCGGGTCGAGCAGGAAGTACGCAACGGTAAGCAGGAAAAAAAGCGGGTAGATGCGCGCAAACCGCCGCAGGTAGAAAGTGCTAAATTCCTGCCGGGTAGCCGGGCTTTGGTCGAAGTAGCGGCGGCAAAGCAGATAGCCGCTGAGCGTAAAGAAAATAGAGACGCCAATGTGAAACTCGCTGATGAAAGCCAGTACAACCTGGCCGGGCCGGGTGGTAGCCGGCGCCAACTCAGTTCGATAGTGGAAAATAAAGACAAGGAAAGCTGCCAGGGCGCGCAGGCCCGTAAGGGCCGGCGCATACGTTTTTGTAGTGGGCATATAAGCAAGTGGTAGAACGGTAGGCAACGGGCCATGCGGCGCGGGGCTGACGTGCAATTTCACGTCAGCCCCGTTTGGCTTCAATCAGCTCGTAGCCTTCATCCATGAGCAGCTGGCCTTGGGTGGCGCTCCAGACGGCCAGCTGGTCGCACCGCTCGTTTTCGGGGTGGCCGTTGTGGCCGCGCACCCACCGAAACTGCACGGTGCGCTGCTTGTACACTTTCAAAAAGCGCCGCCACAGGTCCTCGTTGGCCTTTTTGCCAAAGTCGGGCTTCTGGGCCCAGCCGAACACCCAGCGCTTCTCCACGGCGTCCACCACGTAGCGCGAATCGGTGACGACGGTAATGGGCAGCTCGGGGCGGGTAATGGCTTCCAGGCCCACAATCACGGCCAGCAGCTCCATGCGGTTGTTGGTGGTGAGGCGGAAGCCCTGGGTCAGCTCCTTTTCGTGCTGACCAAACCGCAGAATGGCCCCGTAGCCCCCCGGCCCCGGATTGCCCCGCGAAGAGCCGTCGGTGAATAGGTAGATCATTGAGTCTTGGGGGCTTAGGGTCTTGGGGGCTTGGGGTCTTGGTTGACGTTCTGACCACATCCATCTGTAATAGAACGTCAACCAAGACCCCAAGCCCCCAAGACCCTAAGTCCCTAAAAATTACTTTTAAACAGTTTGATGGCAATGGCCAGCAGAATCACGCCGAACACGCGGCGCAGGATGTCTTCGCCGGCTTTGCCGAGTTTGCGCTCAATCCAGGCCGAGCTTTTCAGCACCAGGTACACAAACACCAGGTTGAACAGGATGCCCGCCAGCACGTTGGGCAACTGGTAGGCCGCCCGCAACGACAGGAGCGTGGTCATGGTGCCGGCCCCCACGATGAGCGGAAACGCCAGCGGCACAATGGAGCCCGTAGCCGCCAGCGGATTGTGCTTGAACAGCTCCACGCCCAGAATCATTTCCATGCCAATGAGGAAGATGATGATGGCCCCGGCCAGGGCAAACGACTGAAAATCAACCCCGAACAGTGACAAGATGCTCTGCCCCAGAAACAGAAAGGCAATCATCAGCGCCCCCGCCACCAGCGTGGCTTTCTCGGAGTTAATCTTGCCCTCCCGCTGCCGAATCTGGATGATAATTGGGATGGAACCCAAAATATCAATAATGGCAAACAGCGTGAGCGTGACGGAGGCTATTTCCTTGAAGCTAAACACGGACCGCAGATGAGAACGGATGGACAACGGATGAAAACGGATGAGGACCGCGGATGCTGACGGATAAATAGGCGGATAAACCGGATTGTAGAGTAGAGTTCCGGTTTTATCCGTTCTATCCATTTTTTCATCCGTCGTCATCTGTGGTCAGGAGAACTCCCGGGCGAAGAACTGAACGAGCTGCTCGAAGGCGGCGTCGGGGATGGCGGGGAAGTTGGCGATGCGCAGGCTGGTGGGCTTCCAGGAGCCGTAGCCGCTGCCGAGTTGCAGGCCCTGGGCCAGGGCGCGGCGCTTCACTTCGTCGATAAGCGGGGCCGGGGCTTGCAGTCCGATAACCGTGGTGGAGCGGGTTTCGGGGTTCTGCACCAGGGGCCTGAGCTGGGTGGCCTGGTCGAAGTAGTCGTACAGCTTGGTGGCGCGGTCCTGCACGTGCTGGTGCACGGCCTTGATGGCGGGCCGGTCGTGCAACATGCGGCTCAGCAGGTAGATGCCCAGCACGTTGGGCGTGTGGGTGGTCTGGAAGTTGAGCATCTTCTCGTACTGCGCCGTGAGCGAGTTGTAGTGGGCCCGCTCGTTGAGGCGCCGGGCCCGCTCCAGGGCCCGCGGCGAGAGCAGCATCACCGACAGCCCGGCCGGCAGCCCGAAGCACTTCTGCACCGAGGCGTACCAGATGTCGGCCTTGATGTACTTAAGCTGAATGCCGGCCAGCGACGAGGTAGCATCCACGGCCAGCAGCGCATTGCCGGGCAGGCGGTTGTAGAGGTTTAGCACCACGCCGTCGCGGAGCTGGGTGGCGTTGCTGGTTTCGTTCTGGGTGATGCACACCAGGTCGGTTTGCTCGTCAAGGCCCGGCAGGTGGTGGGCGTCGGGCACCTCGTCGAGGCCGAAGCGCAGGCCGGTGGTAGCGGGCCGCAGGGCCTTGGCGTAGTCGAACCATTTTTCGCCGAAGGCCCCGCTGTAGAGGTGAAAGCTCTTGGTGGGCGTGAGGCTCTGGGTCAGCACCTCCCAGCACTCCGTGGCCGAGCTCATGAAGAACACGGTGTAGTCCTGGGGCACGTTGAGCTTGTTTTTCAGCTCGGCCACAGTCTGGCGCATGAGCTGGACAAACCGCTCCCCGCGGTGCGGGGCCGACAGCCACCCTTCGTCAAAGGCATCCTGCAGGTACTGCCGCACCTGCGGGTACACCTGCGAAGGGCCGGGATTGAATGTATACATAGGTGCGAAAGTCAAACGTGAAGAAGCGCAAAGGTAGGAGGGGAGGAGGTGATGGGGTGACAGGTGACAGGTGACAGGTGACAAGTGACAGGTGACAAGTAGACCGTCATGCTGAGCGGAGCCGAAGCATCTCTACCGCTTCGTCCGCACGATTGAGGTTAGCCCGCGGTAGAGATGCTTCGACTGCGCTCAGCAGGACGACCTCACTTGTCACCTGTCACTTGTCACCTGTCACCCCATCACCTCACACCTTAAATCCCACTCGTTTCGGACGCAAGCCGTCGAAGTAGTGCAAGGCCAGCTTGTAGCTTTCTAGCTTGAAGCCGCTGATGCTGCCGACGCAGTGGCGGCCGAGCAGGCTTTTCTGGCGGAACTCCTCGCGGGCGTGCAGGTTGCTCAGGTGCACCTCCACCACGGGCGTGCTGATGGCGGCTACGGCATCGGCCAGGGCCACGCTGGTGTGGGTGTAGGCCCCGGCGTTGAGCACGATGCCGTGGTAACTGAAGCCCACCTCGTGCAGCTTGTCGAGCAGCTCGCCTTCATGGTTGCTTTGGAAGTATTCCAGCTCGAACTGCGGAAACGCCTCGCGCAGCTCCGGCAGGTAGTCCTCGAAGGAGCGGGTGCCGTAGATGCCCGGCTCGCGCCGCCCGAGCAAGTTGAGGTTGGGGCCGTTGAGGAGGAGGATGTGCATGAAGTAGGGACTTAGGGTCTTGGGGTCTTGGGGTCTTAGAAACCTGAGTAGGAGTAAAGGTAATAGGCGCTCCTGACCGCAGCAGGACGGCCCGTATCTTCGCGAATTATCTTTTTCTTTTGCAATGGGCACGTGTAGGAATCTAAGTTCCGAAGTCCCCAATTCCCTACTACTATGTCCACCTGGCCCGTTACCATCAGGCAGTTTGAAGGGTACCTTCAGCTGGAAAAGTCTCTTTCGGCGAATTCGGTGGAGGCCTACGTGCGCGACGTGCACAAGCTGCGGCAGTACCTGGAGCTGGAGAAGCTGCCGGCCTCGCCCCAGCAGGTCACCACCCGCATCCTGCGCGACTTCCTGGCCTGGCTCGGCGGGCTGGGCATGTCGGCCACCTCGCAGGCGCGCACCTTGTCGGGCATCAAGGCCTTCTACCGCTTCCTCATCATGGAAGACCTGCTCACGCTGGACCCCACCGACACGCTGGACGCGCCCAAAATCGGCCGCAAGCTGCCCGATACGCTCAGCTACCCGGAAATCGAGCAGCTGCTCGGCGCCATCGACCTGAGCACCCCGGAAGGCACCCGCAACCGGGCCATTCTGGAGGTGCTCTACAGCTCCGGGCTGCGGGTGAGCGAGCTGTCGGACCTGCGCCTGTCCAATCTCTACGCCGACCAGGGCTTTGTGCGCGTCACGGGCAAGGGTAACAAGGAGCGCCTCGTGCCCATCGGCCGCGACGCGCTGAAACACCTGGGCTTTTACCTGCAAGGCGTGCGCGCCCACCTCGACATCAAGCCCGGCCACGAAGACACCGTGTTTCTGAACAAGAGCGGCTCCCGCCTTTCGCGCGTGTCGGTGTTCACCATCATCAAAGCCGCCGCCGAGCGGGCCGGCATTCAAAAGAGCATCAGCCCGCACACGTTTCGCCATTCCTTCGCCACCCACCTCATCGAAGGCGGCGCCGACCTGCGGGCCGTGCAGGAAATGCTGGGTCACGAAAGCATCACCACCACCGAAATCTACACCCACCTCGACCGGGACTACCTGCGCCAGGTCATCACCGAGTTTCACCCGCGGAGCTGAGGTGGTTTTAGTAATGAAGTGAAGAGGTGATGGGGTAATGAAGTGACAGGTGAGGTCGTCATGCTGAGCGCAGCCGGAGGCGAAGTCGAAGGATCTCTCCCGCTGCGTCTGCACGATTGAGGTTAGCCAGCGGGAGAGATGCTTCGGCAAGCTCAGCATGACGGTTCTTCTTACCTGTCACTTGTCACCTCTTCACCTCTTCACCTCCTCACGAAAACCACCACCTACTTTTGCGGCATGGCTGAATCTTTTCAGAACGCCGCCCGGTGGCTGCGCCGCCCGGTAGTAGTGGCCGTGCTGGTGCTGCTGGGGCTGAGCTTGGTGTACGCGGGGCAGCCCTACATCCTCATCGACGACAACCTGGATACGGAACTGGCCATACCGTACGCGCTGGTGCAGGACGGGGTGGCCCTGGACTACCGCCCCACGGCCGAGGTGGAGCGCCTGATGAACGGGCTGCCCCGCAACGCGCTGCGGCCGGGGGTGCAGCCGCTGGTGGGGCTGATGGCCGTACTGGAGCCGCTGCCGGCCTACCTGCTGCACGAGTTGCTGGTGCGCCTGCTGGGGCTGCTGGGCCTGTACCGCCTGCTGCGCCGTTACGGCCTGCCCGACCCCGAGCACCGGGCCCTGTGCGCGGGGCTGGCCCTGGCCTGGGCCGTGCTGCCGGCTTACACGGTGTATGGGGCCTCCCTGCTGGGGCAGCCTTGGGTGGCGCTGGCCCTACTTAATCTGCGCCGCGGCCCCGGCCGGTGGCCCGACTGGCTGACACTAGTGCTGTTTCCGGTGTGGTCGAGCTTGGTGCTGGCGGGGGCGTTTGTGGTAGCCGGAGCCGGGGCCGCCCTGGCCTGGGACGCCTGGCGCCGGGGCCGCGTGGCGTGGCGGGCGGTGCTGGGGCTGGCCGTGCTGAGCGGGTCATATCTGGTGGTAGAGTTTCCGCTGGTGTACTCGGTGCTGCTGGGGCGGCAGCTGGTGCCCCACCGCCTGGAGTTCGACTACGCCCGCTTGGCCCGGCCGGGCGTGGGGGTGGGGCTGCGCAGCGCGGCCCAATACTTTCTGCTGGGCCAGTACCATAGCAGCTTGTTTGCGCGAGTGGTGCCGCTGGCGGCGGTAGGGCTGGCCTGGAGTTATGCGCCGCTGGCCCGGCGGCCCCGACTGGTGTGGCAGCTGGCTGCCTTGCTGGGCGTGCTGGCAGGGCTGGCCTTGTTCTGCGGCTTCTACCCGCAGCTGATAGGAGCCGTGCAGCGCTACGTGCCCGCGCTGGGCGCCTTCAACCTGTCCCGGTTTCATTTTCTGACCCCGCTGCTGTGGTTTGGGGTGCTGGTGCTAAGTCTGCGCTTTGTGCCATCGGGCCGGTTGCGCTGGGCTTTGGTGGCGGCCCAAGTGGTGGTGGGCCTGGGCATGAACACCGAATGGACACGCAATGCCCTGCGCCTGCTGGGCCGCTTGCCCGCTCAGGAGCCCACCTACGCCGCTTACGTGGCCCCGGAGCTGTTTGCCCACATCCGCCACGACCTGGCCCGGCGCACCGGGCAGGCGCCGGCCGATTACCGCGTGGCCTGCCTGGGCCTGCCGCCGGCCGTGGCCACACTCAATGGCTTTTACACCCTCGACGCCTACGTCAACAACTACCCCCTGGCCTACAAGCATCAGTTTCGCCCCATCATTGCCGAAGAGCTGGCCAAGAGCCCGGAGCTGCAAAGCTACTTCGACGCCTGGGGCAACCGGTGCTACCTGTTCTCGGCGGAGCTGGGCAAGAATTTCCGGGTAGGAGGGAAGCCGGTGCGCACCATTCAGGAATTTCGCTTCAACGCTGCCGCTTTTCGGGCCCTGGGTGGGCGCTACGTGCTGTCGGCGGCCCGCCTGGCCCGGCCCGAAAGCAGCGGCTTGCAGCTGGTGAGAGAGTACGTAGCGCCTTCGGCGTTCTGGCACGTGTGGGTGTATGAGGTAGGGGCGCGTCGCACGCGCCCGTGACGCTGAGGCGCCAGAGGTGAGGTTCTGCCAGAACGTACCCCTCTCTTAGAGAGGAGGGGCCGGGGGCGGAGTGCCAAACAACTATCCCCCATTTATTCATTTACTCATCTGCTCATCCACTCATCCCTAAAATGCCTAGATTTGGTGCTTTGGCGTGCGAGAATGGCAAAAAATACCTACAGGCAACAACCCACTGCGGCTCCCGGCCGCACCAATGAGCCGCGGCAGCCGGCCGAGCCCCGCGCGGCTCGCAACCAGCCGCGTCCGGCGGCCCCGGAGCCGGCCCGCGAAAACCAGCGCCGCGAGGCCCGCGGCAGCGCCGGCCCCAAGGCGCCGCGCAAGCCCCTGAAGCTGCCCACCTTCAACGTACGCGGCCTGTTTGGCTTCGTGCGCGACCGGCGCTTTCAGCTTTTCCTGGGCTTTTTCTTTCTGCTCGGGTCTATCTACCTGACCATTGCCTTCATCTCCTTCCTGTTCACGGGCCACGCCGACCAGAGCGTGGTCGAAACCCTGGACCAGACGCCGGTGAAGGAAGCCGGGCAGGAGTCGGGCAACTGGCTGGGGCTGGTGGGCGCCTGGCTGGCCCAGCTGCTGATTTACCGGGGCTTTGGGGTGGCGGCCTTTGCCGTCATTCCCATCGTCTTCTTCCTGGGCTACAAGATTGTGTTCCGGCGGGCCGGCGTGTCGTTTACCTACGTGCTGGCCCTGTGCCTGTTTACCATGCTCTGGCTGAGCGTGTTGCTGGGCTACGTGGTGCTCACCATTCAGAGCCCCGACGTAGACCCAGCCCTGGCCCACAGCCTCGACTTCCTGTGCGGGGGCGTGGGCTACGAAACCGCCTCCTGGCTCGACAGCCTCATTGGGTGGGGGACGGTGCTGCTGCTGGCCTTCCTGCTGATTTCCTTCGTGGTGTTCTTCTTCAACGTCACCAGCCTCAACCTCAGCCTGCGCCGCAGCGCTGGAGATGAGGAAGACGACGAAGCCACCGCCCCCGACGGCCACGACCTCTACGGCCGCACCGGCCTGGGCGTCAACCACGCCGCCGACCCCACGGCCTCGCTGGAAGAAGAGGACGAAGAGGATTCTCTGGGCATCACGCTAAAGCGCGTAGGTCCGCTGGCTGGCCGGCCGGCCGCCCTGGCGGAAGAAGAGGAAGCTGCCGAAGCTCCCGCGCCGCTGCGCACGGGCCCGGTAGCCTCGTCTTCTCCCGCGTTCAGCATCACCAACGATGTGCCCAGCGCCGCCCCGGCCGTTGCTGCCGCTTCGGCTACGGTAGCGGCGGGCGGCCTGGCTGGCTCGGCGCTGCCCCTGGCGCCGGCCGCCGCCCTGGCCGCAGCCGCGGCGCCCAGCGGCCCCAGCTTCTCCATTGAAATGCCCGCCCCCGAAGTAGCGCCCGCACCGCCGGCGGCTACACCGCGCGTGCCCACGCCCTTGTCCTTAGCCGATTTGGCGGATGGGCCGGCTCCGCTGCCGGCGGCGCCCCTAGTGGCTCCAATGGCGCCGGCTGCTGCCGGCTTGTCGTTTGAGGTGGAGGATACCACTTCTTCGGCCACGCCGCACGAACTGGACCCGGCCGCGGGTGCCGACATGGCCGTTATTGCCGAGGAGGACGAGGACGACGAGGTGATGCCCACCGGCGAGTACGACCCCACCCTCGACCTGCCCCGCTACCAGTACCCCACGCTGGAACTGCTCAACGACTACGGCCTGGCCAAGGCCCAGGTAACCAAGGAGGAGCTGGAAGCCAACAAGGACCGGATTGTGGAGACGCTGGGCCACTACGGCATCAACATTGCCTCCATCAAGGCCACCATCGGCCCCACGGTCACGCTCTACGAAATCGTGCCCGACGCTGGGGTGCGCATCTCCAAAATCAAGAGCCTGGAAGACGACATTGCCTTGAGTCTGGCAGCCCTGGGTATCCGCATCATTGCGCCTATTCCGGGCAAGGGCACCATCGGTATCGAGGTGCCCAACACCAAGAAGGAAATGGTGAGCATCCGCTCGGTGTTCAACACCGACAAGTTCATCGGCACCGAAATGGACCTGCCCATTGCCTTCGGACGCACCATCACCAACGAGGTGTTTGTGGCCGACCTGGCCAAGATGCCCCACCTGCTAATGGCCGGAGCTACGGGCCAGGGCAAGTCGGTGGGGCTGAACGTGATTCTGGCTTCCCTGCTCTACAAACGCCACCCCAGCCAGCTCAAATTTGTGCTCGTCGACCCCAAAAAGGTGGAATTGAGCATCTTCAACAAGATTGAGCGCCACTTCCTGGCCAAGCTGCCCGAGTCCGACGAGCCCATCATCACCGACACCAAGAAGGTAGTGAACACCCTGAACTCGCTGTGCATGGAGATGGACCGGCGCTACGACCTGCTCAAGGATGCCGGCTGCCGCAACCTCAAGGAGTACAACCGCAAGTTTGTGGAGCGCCGCCTCAACCCCAAGAAGGGCCACCGCTACATGCCCTTCATTGTGCTGGTGATTGACGAGCTGGCCGACCTGATGATGACGGCCGGCAAGGAGGTCGAGACGCCCATTGCCCGCCTGGCCCAGCTGGCCCGCGCCATTGGCATTCACCTGATTGTGGCCACCCAGCGCCCCTCGGTAAACGTGATTACCGGCATTATCAAAGCCAACTTTCCCTGCCGCATCTCCTTTAAGGTGACCAGCAAAATCGACTCGCGCACCATTCTGGACACCGGCGGGGCCGACCAGCTCGTGGGCCAGGGCGACATGCTGTTCTCGGCCGGCTCCGACCTCATCCGGGTGCAGTGCGCCTTCATCGACACGCCCGAGGTGGACCGCCTCTGCGACTTCGTGGGCGAGCAGCAGGGCTACCCCAATGCCTACGAGCTGCCCGAAGTGCCCGGCGAATCGGGCAGCGGCTCCGGCGACCCGGACGACTTCGACCCTTCCGACCGGGACTCCATGTTTGAGGAAGCCGCCCGCGTCATTGTGCTGCACCAGCAGGGCAGTACCTCCCTGATCCAGCGCAAGCTCAAGCTGGGCTACAACCGCGCCGGCCGCCTAATCGACCAGTTGGAACACGCCGGTATCGTGGGGCCGTTTGAAGGCAGCAAGGCCCGCGAAGTGCTGATTCCCGACGAATACAGTTTGGAACAGTTGTTGAACAACCTACCGAAATAGAAGTGAGTACAGAGAAGCGAGAGGTGAGACTTTCGTTCAAGCAAAGTTGTCTTCAAACAAAATCTCACTTCTCAGGTCTCAGTACTCACCTCTCCCAATCCACCTTTCCTTTTGCAATGAAGAAGTTTCTCGCCCTGTTTGCGTTTTCCGTTTTCCTGGCCTCCGCGGCCACGGCGCAGCAGGACCCCAAGGCCGGCAAGATTCTGGACGAAATGAGCGCCAAGTATCAAGCCATGAAGGCCTTCAAAGCGACGTTTACCCAAACCCTCGAAAACGATGCCGCCAAGGTGAAAGAAAATATCACCGGCGACATTACCGTGAGCGGGCAGAAGTTCCGCCTCAAGCTCAGCGGCCAGGAAGTCATCAACAACGGCCAGACCATGTGGACCTACATGAAGGCCGAAAACGAGGTGAACATCTCCGACTACGAGCCCGAGGACCAGGAAATCTCGCCTTCCCAGATTTACACCCTCTACAAGAAAGGCTATAAGTACGCCTACGTGCAGGAAGCCAAGGAAAACGGCGTGCCGGTGGACGTTATCGAGCTTTCGCCCGAGGACCGCTCCAACCCCGTGTACAAGGTGCGCCTGAAAGTGAGCAAGGCCGATAAGTCGGTGAAAAGCTGGCAGATGTTCAAGAAGAACGGCAACCGCTACACCTACAAAATCAGCAAGTTCCAGCCCAATGTACCCGTGGACGCCACCACCTTCACCTTCGACAAAAGCAAGTACAAAGGCGTGAAGGTGATTGACCTGCGCTGATTTGATTGTCTTGACACAAACGCCCACCTCAGCTACAACTGGGGCGGGCGTTTCTGTGTGTGTAGACGGGCCGAATAATGACGCACAGCCTGTCATTCCGAGCGGAGCGAGGAATCTGGGTTAGTCTGTATTGAGCAACCCAGATTCCTCGCTCCGCTCGGAATGACAGGCTCCGTTAAGTTCTTAGCAAACGCCCACACCGCCCCGCGAAGTGGAGCTTCGCGTTACAGAAAAGTCTATCTTACCCACCTTATCTATCTACTTCTATGCAGGAAGATTTTCTACACTATGTGTGGCAGCATCAATATTTCGATAAAACTGATTTACAAACCGAGGACGGCCAGCCCATTACCGTGCTGCGCCCCGGCCACCGCAACCCCGACGCCGGCCCCGATTTCCTGAATGCCCGCCTGCGCCTGGGCGAAGTGGAGTGGAACGGGGCCGTGGAAATCCACCTGCGCGCCTCCGACTGGCACCGCCACCGGCACCAGCACGACCCCAAGTACGACCAGGTAATCCTGCACGTGGTGCACACCGCCGACCAGCCCGTGCAGCGCACCAATGCCACCGAAATTCCGGCTCTGGCCCTGGCCGGGCGCCTGGCCCCGGAGCTGCTGGCTGCGTACCAGCGCCTGCGGGAGCAGCCTGCCGAAGCCCTGCTGCCCTGCGCCCCGCTGCTGCCTCAGGTGCCCATGCTCACGCGCGCCATGATGACGGGCCGCACCCTGCTGGAGCGCGTGGAGCAAAAAGCTGCCGTGGTAGCGGGCCTGCACCAGCAGCTGGCCCACGACTGGGAAGCTACGGCTTACCACGCGCTGGCGGCAGGCTTCGGCTTTCAGAAAAACAATGAGCCCCTGGCCCGCCTGGCGCGGGCCCTGCCGCTAGCCCTGCTGCGCCGCCACCGCCACGACGCCCGCCAGCTGGAGGCGCTGGTGTTCGGGCAGGCCGGCTTTCTGGAAGAGGACCCTGCTACCGAGCACGACCTGTACGTGCAGGGTCTGCGGGAGGAATTTGCGTTTCTGCGCCACAAGTACAACCTGGCCGGTACCGCCCTCCTGCGCCACGACTGGAACTTCCTGCGCCTGCGCCCGGCCAACTTCCCCACCGTGCGCCTGGCCCAGCTGGCCGCCCTGCTCCACGCCCGCCCGGCTCTGTTCGACGCCCTGCTCACGGCCCGCGACGTGCGCGCGTTGGAGGGGTTCTTCGCTGCGCCGGTTTCTGCGTACTGGCGCCAGCACTACCAGCCGGGCAAGCCGGGCCGGGTGCCGGCCCTGGGCAAAAGCAGCGTGCACCTGCTCATTATCAACGTGGTGGTGCCGCTGCGGGCTGCCTATGGCCGCCACCTCGGCAACCCCGAGCTGGTGGAAGACGCTGTTAGCCTGCTGGAGCAGCTGCCCGCCGAGCACAACCACCTCACCGACGCCTACCAGGCTGCCGGCTTCGAGCACCGTTCCGCCGCCGATTCGCAGGGGCTGCTGGCCCTGCACCGGGGCTACTGCGCCCCGCGCCGCTGCGTGCAGTGTAGCATCGGCAGCCATATCTTGCAGCGCAGCTAGGGTTCCAACCTTCTCCCGGCTGCTCTACTCGGTTTGCTACACCCTCTGCTTGCCTTGGTTTTGAATGCAGTGCTGGTGCTGGCCCTGCGGCGCTGGCTGCGCCGGGTGCGGCCGTTGCCGGGCGTTGGGCACTGGGTGCTGCCTACGCTTGTGCTCAAGGCCGCCGTAACGGCGCTGTCGGTGGTGCTGCTGAGCGAGGATGCCCGCTATTTTCTGGTGTGGTCGGGGCGCATGACCGAGCAGCTCTGGCAGGACCCCGGCGCCTGGCTGCGGATGCTACCTGCCGACGAGTTTCACCATGGACGCTGGCACTTGGTGTTCCACGGCTACTCCAACACGTTTTTTCTGCTCAAGGTACTGTCCGCTGTGAATCTGGCTTCGGCCGGTAATGCCCTGCTCACGGCCGGGTACTTGTCGTTGGCCAACTTTGTGGCCGCCTGGGAGCTGGTGCGGCAGTTGCGGCGGCGCTGGCCCCAGGCACCGGCCGGGGCCGGAGTAGTAGCCCTGCTGCTGTGGCCAACGGTGCTGTACTGGACGTCGGGCCTTACCAAGGAAAGCCTGCTGGTGGCTAGTGGCTACGTGGTGCTGGCCTTGGTGCTGCGCCTGGGGTACGGGCCCGCGCCGGTCCGGCCGGGGCTGGTGCTGCCTCTGCTGCTCGCGGCGGCCGTGCTGCACTTCAAGATGCGCTATTTCCTGGCCATCGTACTGCTGGGGGCGCTGGCGGGGCTGGGGCTGGTGCGGGCGGTGCAGGCCCTGGGCGTGGCCCGCTGGCGCTGGGGACAGGCCGTGGTGCTGCTCGGGTTTCTGGCGGCCAGCGCCTGGGCGGCCAGTGAGGTAAGCCCGGTGTTTCGGGCCAACAAGTTCACCTCCCAACTGCTACGCAACTACTCCGAGTTGGTAGCCTCGTCACGGGGCCGGCCGCACCTGGAGTACCCGGCGCTGGCGCCCACCGCGGCCAGTGCCCTGCAACACGCCCCGCAAGCCGCCGCCAACACCCTCGCGCGACCCTGGCCCTGGGAGGGGCGCGGGCTCTACACAGTGGCCGGGCTGGAAAACCTGCTGCTGCTGGCCGTACTCGGCGTGGCCGTGGTGGCTACCGTACGCGGCCGGCCTGGCCACTTGCCGTTTGCCCTGGTGTTGGCCCTGCTACTCTACTGCCTGGTTGTAGCCGCCCTGCTCGGCCTCACCACCCCCAACCTGGGCACTCTCAACCGCTACCGGGTTTCTTTCCTGCCTTTTCTGCTCCTGCTCCTGCTCCTGCTCCAAAACGATTACGCCGCCCGTTTCCTGCGGCGGCTGGAGAGGTGATGAAGTGACAGGTGACAAGTAAGCAGGAACGTCATGCTCCATCTAGCGTCCGCTTGCCGAAGCATCTCTACCGCTTCGTTGCGGATACCTGCTTTGAAGCTAACGATTGAGTTAGCCCGCAGTAGAGATGCTTCGACTTCGCCTTCGACTTCGCTCAGCAAGATGGTCCACTTGTCACCTGTCACCTGTCACCTCATCGCCTCATCATCTCATCACCTCATTCCCAAACCAGAACCCTTATCTTTGCAGTCTTCTAAAAACAACCATCCCGGCCGTACTGCGGCCGTTTTTTCATAGCATGGAAAACCCTGTAATCATCCTCGGCGCCCAAGCCGTGGGCACGGCTGCCCTCGACGCCTTTCAGAGCAACGACGTGGTGGTGTACTGCCTGCTCGACGACAACGCCCAGCTGCAAAACACCGAGCTGAACGACGTGCCCGTGATGGGCAACACCGACGATAAAGAGCTGCTGAAGCTGCTGGGCAAGAAGTGCGAGGTATTCGTAGCTACCGAAGACACAGCCAGCCGCCGCAGCCTCACTGGCATGCTCCGCGACGAGTACGAGGTGGCCCCGGTCAATGCCATCCATCACCGCGCCAGCGTGTCGGCGCACGCCTGGCTGGGCCACGGCAACCTCATCGGGCCCAACGCCGTGGTGGCCGGCACCGCCCGGCTCGGCGACGGCTGCATCTTGGGCGCCAACTCGGTAGTGGACGTGAAGGCCGAAGTCGGCGACTACGCCCAGCTCGGCGCCGGGGCCATCCTCAACGCCGAAGTGCAAGTAGGCGAGCTGGCCTTCATTGGCGCCGGGGCCGTGGTGGTGGCCGGCGTTAAAATCGGCGCCAAAGCCCGCGTCGGAGCCGGCTCCGTAGTGGTAGCCGACGTGCCCGCCGGCCAAACCGTGTTCGGCAACCCCGCTCAGAAAGTTTAATTTTTAGACATGAGAATGTGAGAGGTGAGAAGTGAGACTCTGTTCTAGTAGCCAAACGTCAGCACGAAAGTCTCACCTCTCACTTCTCACTGTCTCACCTCTACAATATGGACTACCTCGTTCTGCTGTATTACTGCTACACGCCCATTGCTGACCCAGAGGCGTTTCGGGAGGAGCACCACCGGCTGTGCCTGCGCCTGAACCTGCTGGGCCGCATTATCGTGGCGGGGGAGGGGCTGAACGGTACCGTGTCGGGCCGCCGCGCCGATTGTGAGGAGTATATGCGTGTGGTGAAGGCTGATTCTCGCTTCGTGGCTCTCGAATTCAAGGTGGAAGAAGCCCCGGCCCATACCTTCCAGAAACTACACGTGCGCGTGAAGCCCGAAATCGTGCACGTGGGCCTGCCCCACGTGAAGCCCTACGAGCGGACCGGCACCCACCTCTCGCCCCAGGAGTTTCGCCAGCTGAAAGATCAGCCCGATGTGGTAGTGCTCGACGTGCGCTCCGACTACGAGCACCGCCTGGGCCGCTTCAAAAATGCCGTAACCCTGGACATCGAGAACTTTCGCGAGTTTCCGGACAAAGTGCAGGAGCTGGAGCAGTACCGCGGCAAGAAAATCCTGACCTACTGTACCGGCGGCATCAAGTGCGAAAAGGCTTCGGCCTTCCTGTTAGAACAAGGTTTTGAGGATGTGTACCAGCTGCACGGCGGCATCATTAAGTACGGGCTGGAAGCGGGCGGTGAGGACTTTGAGGGCAAATGCTACGTGTTCGACGGGCGCGTGGCCGTGGACGTGAACCGCGTTAACCCCACCGTCATCAGCTACTGCCACCACTGCCACACGCCCAGTAGCCGGATGGTAAACTGCGCCAACCCGCACTGCAACGCCCACGTACCCCTGTGCGAAGCCTGCGGCCAGCAGCTGGACGGGGCCTGCTCCACCACCTGCCAGCAGCACCCTGATAAGCGCCCCTACGACGGCACCGGCACCTACCCCAAAAACAGCAACCACTACAACCCCGAGCAGGGCCTGCTGTCGTACCGGGCCCCAGCCCGGTAGTTTAGAAGTTAAAGAGGTAGAAAGTTAGAAAGTTGAAAAGGGTGGTTCTGGAACAGTAATAGCTCCGGGACCGTCCTTTTCAACTTTCTCCCTTTCAACTTCTCAACTTCCAAACTTCTCAACTTTCTAACTCGACCCCTATGTCCATTGCCCACTCTGAGCTGATTTTGAACCCGGACGGCAGCGTGTACCACCTCAACCTGCTGCCCGACCACATTTCCGAAACCATTATCACGGTGGGCGACCCGGAGCGGGTGGCCTTGGTCAGCCAGCATTTCGACTCCATCGAAACCCAGCTCCACAAGCGCGAGTTTGTGACCCACGTGGGTTACTACCGGGGCAAGCGCCTGACCGTCATCAGCACCGGCATCGGCACCGACAACGTGGACATCGTGCTCAATGAGCTGGACGCGCTGGTGAACGTGGACTTTGTGACCCGCGAGGCCCGGCCGCTGGAGGAGCGCATCAACCTGCGCATCGTGCGGGTGGGCACCAGCGGCGCTTTGCAGCCCGACATTCCGGTGGGCAGCCACCTCGTCACGGAGCACGGCGTGGGTATGGACTCGCTGATGCAGTTCTACCCGCTGGTCGAAACCGGTCTGGAAGTGGACGTGACGCGCGGCATCCAGCAAAGCTTGCAGCTCGACTACCGCCCGTACTGCGTGCGCGGCTCCGACCTGCTGCGCGAGCAGCTGGGCTTCGATATGGTGCCGGGCAACACGCTCACCTGCCCCGGCTTCTACGGTCCCCAGGGCCGGGTGCTCCGCCTCGACCTGCGCCTGCCCCACATGATGACTCAACTCCAGCAGTTCCGCCACCACAGCGCCGAAGGCGAGTTCCGCCTCACCAACTTTGAGATGGAAACTGCCGGCTACTACGCCCTGGGCCGCATGCTGGGCCACGAGGTCGTGTCGCTGAATGCCATTGTAGCCAACCGCGCCACCGGCGAGTTTGCCAACAACGCCGATGAAATTATGAGCAGCCTGATTCAGAAGACCCTGGAGCGGCTGTAAACCACAGATTGTGCAGATTACAAGGATTACCCAGATTCCGTAGGTGGTTCCCGCACAAGTGTACGTCTGTTAAAGCAAAGGGCCACCCCACATTGGGGTGGCCCTTTGCTTTGGCGGACTAATCTGGCATACTAGTCCGCGAAATCCACTTAATCTGCACAATCTGTGATTAATAGAAGTCGAAGCTGAGCACTGCCTTGAGGGGCAGGGCAATGCCGGACTTCAGCGTCAGGTATTCCTCGTGCGCGGCCCACACCGTGGTATACACCCGCTTAATGCTGCCGTCGGCGGTTTGGAAGTAAATGTCCAGCTTGCCGTGGTAGGCGTTGCCGAGGGTGGTAGCCCGCTCGGCCTCCCAGCGGCGGCGCTTAATGGCTTCGGGGTCGGTCAGTACGTCGTCGGGGGCGAAGCGCAGCTGCGGAATCAGTTCCTTCTCCACCAACTCAACGGCGGAATCCGGGAGGTGCAACTCGGTGAGCATGGCAAGTAGGGCTAAGGTGGACGTATAGTGTTTAACTAGTGAGTCCCTGAAAAAGTGTTGAGAAGCCCCCAAAAAATTATCGGTTGTTTACCTCGGTATAAAAATGCCCGCCCGGCCAAGCTGCTTCAACAGCTCAACCGGGCGGGGGGGCAGGCTCAGGGGGTACAGATGTTACGAGAAAACATCGTCTTAGTAAAAGTCAATGCCGAGCACGCAGCGCAGGGGTAGCGCAGCTCCCGATTTAAGCGTCAGATAGTCGGCATCACTGGCCCACACGGTGGTTTGCACGCGCTTGGTGGCTCCACCGTCAACCTGAAAGTAGATATCGACCTTGCCGTGGTAGGCGTTGCCGAGAGTAGTGGCCCGTTCTGCTTCCCAGCGGCGGCGCTGCCGCTCAGCAGTTGTGGCAAGCACGTCGGCGGCGGCAAAACGCAGGGCTAGCAGGTCTTCTTTGGCGACAGTTTCAAAAGCTTCGGCTGTTGACGGTAGCGGTAGCATGGTGGGTGAGAAGAGGTGAAAACGTGGAGAGAAGAATTCTTCACAATGTTCAATTCTCTGCTAAAAAATGCAACCCCTTTGGTCGAGTAAAACCACCGGTTCACCGAGACGCCGCTACGGCAGCTCCGCCAGAAACAGCATAGTGTCCACACCGTCGGCGTAGTCGGCCACACCGGGGCTTTGGGCCCGCCCCAGCGGGAAGCTGCCGGGGTACAGGCCGCCCGCCGACACCAGGCACTGCGTTTGGGCGGCCACGTCGGTGAGCTGGTCGGCCAGGTCTACCTCGTGGGCGTAGGTGCCGTAATGCACCACCGAAATAGCCGACACCAGCCGGGGGCTTTCCGTGAGCAGCAGGAAGCCTGAGTCGAGGTGGGGCACGCGGTTGACCAGCAGCAGGCTCTTGTTGTAGTCGTAGTTGTTCTGGTAGCGGTTGTGGTTCAGCACGTGGTGCCAGGGCTGCAAGGAGTCGAGCAAGGGCGTGAAGTCGTAGCCCTGAGGCACGTAGAGCTTGCTCACATTGCGGCAGCCCAGGCCGTAGTAGCGAAAGATGTCTTCGCCCAGCAGGCCCAGGTCGTGGTTGGTTTCCTGGCCGGTTAGCACGGCCAGGCTGGTGCGGTTGCGGCGGATGATGTGGGGCTTCTTGCCGAAGTAGTACTCGAAGTAGCGGGCTGTGTTGTCGGAGCCGGTGGCAATAAAGGCATCGGCGGCGTTGAGGCGCTCCACAAACTGCAGGCGTTCGGCAAACCGGGGCTCCAGGCCCAGCAACTCATCGGCCACCCAGCGCATAAGCAGGGTGTCGTCCTGGCTGAGCTTGGCCAGCAGGTGGTGGCCCGAGAGCAGCACGCACAGCAAGTCGTGGAAGCCCACCAGCGGAATGTTGCCGGCCATGACCACGCCTACCTGCCGGGGCGTTTCGGGCTCGGCGGGGTAGTGGGCAGCCCAGCGCCGCAAGGGTTCCTCGGCCAGCATAGCCGCCACACCTTGAATGGCGGCCGTTACGTTGGGCCGGTCAAACCAGGGGTTCTGGTTGCGGGCCCGCGCCGCCAGAGTGGTGAGTTCGTCGTCGGGGAGCTGGCTCAGGCGCTGGCCCAGGGCCACGAAGGCCGCCAGACGGTCGGAGTGCGTCATATATTCAAGGAAAAACAAAAGGCAGAAGGCAAAATTACGGAAGAGTGTACGGCTAATTTCTAATTTTGCCCACCGGCATCCTGCTTGCCGGCCGCTGCGTACAGAAGGCAGCATCCTATTTTTTCTACTTACCTAAGACAACTGAAGGCTATGGCCATCATGATAACCGACGAGTGCATCAACTGTGGTGCCTGCGAACCAGAATGCCCCAACACCGCCATCTACGAAGGCGGCGCGCAGTGGCGCTGGGCCGACGGCACCCGGCTGACGCAAGTAGAAGTGGACGGCGGCCAGGTGGTGTCCGGCACTTCCCCCCAAACCCCGATTTCTGACGAGTACTACTACATCGTATCCGATAAGTGCACCGAGTGCGTGGGCTTCCACGAAGAACCCCAGTGCGCCGCCGTGTGCCCCGTCGACTGCTGCGTAGATGACCCCGACTACCGCGAGTCGCAGGAGAAGCTGCTGAGCAAAAAGCAGTGGCTGCACCAGGAGGCCTAAACCACGGATTCGGGCGGATTTTTCTGATTGGTCGGATTTTGTGGGCGGCACCTTATCGAGCCGTTGGCACGTGAAAGCCTCACCTCCGGGTGAGGCTTTTTTGTGAAATGTGGCCAGGGAGTTTGGCCCGCCATACTGCTCCAGCCCAGCCACAAAATCCGACCGATCCGAAAAATCCGCCCGAATCAGTGGTACTTTTGCCTCTCCTCTGACCTGATCTTTCCCTCCGACGATGTCCATCGCCAAAACCTATACCCCCGCCGATGTTGAAGCCAAATGGTACCAGCGCTGGCAGGAACAGGGCTTTTTCAAAGCCAAAGTAAACCCCCGCAAGCAGCCCTACTCCGTGGTGATTCCGCCGCCCAACGTGACGGGCGTGCTGCACATGGGCCACATGCTGAACAACACGATTCAGGACGTGCTGGTGCGCCGGGCCCGGATGCAGGGCAAGGAAGCCTGCTGGGTGCCGGGCACCGACCACGCTTCAATTGCTACGGAAGCTAAAGTGGTGCAACTGCTTAAGGAAAAGGGAATTGAGAAAAAAGATTTGACCCGTGAGCAGTTCCTCGAGCACGCTTGGGAGTGGAAGGAAAAGTACGGCGGCATCATCCTGGAGCAGCTCAAGAAGCTGGGTGCCTCCTGCGACTGGGACCGGACTCGCTTCACCATGGAGCCCGAGCTGACCGAGGCCGTACTGCGCGTGTTCGTCGACCTCTACCAGAAAGGGCTTATCTACCGCGGCATCCGCATGGTAAACTGGGACCCCCAGGGCGGCACTGCCTTGTCCGATGAGGAAGTGCTGCCCAAGGACACCGTGGCCAAGATGTACCACCTGAAGTATGAAGTGGTGGGTGATAGAAGTGAGAAGTTAGAAGTGAGAAGTGAGACAAGAGAAAGGTTGTCTGACGATTCCAGTCAAGAGTCTCACTTCTCACCTCTCACTTCTCACTTCCTAACCGTGGCTACCTCCCGGCCCGAAACCATCATGGCGGACGTGGCGGTGGCGGTGAACCCCAACGATGACCGGTACAAACACCTCATTGGGCAAAAAGTAAGTATTCCGCTACTCGGGCGCGAAATTCCAATCATTGCCGATGAGTACGTGGCCATTGACTTTGGCACGGGGGCGCTGAAGGTGACGCCGGCCCACGACCTGAACGACTACGAGCTGGGCCTCAAGCACAACCTGCCGGTAATCGACATCCTCAACGACGACGGCACGCTCAACGAGAAAGCCCAGCTCTACGTGGGGCAGGACCGGTTTGCGGCCCGCCGCAACATCGTGAAGGACCTGGAGGAAGCCGGTTTGCTGGCCAAGGTGGAGGAGTACCAGAGCGTGCTGCAAACTTCGGAGCGCACCGGGGCCGTCATTGAGCCGCGCCTGAGTATGCAGTGGTTTCTGAAAATGGAGCACCTGGCCGGCCCCGCCTTGGCTGTGGTGGAGAGCGACCAGGTGAAGCTGCACCCGCCCAAGTTCAAGAATATGTACCGAGTGTGGATGGAAAACGTGCACGACTGGTGCATCTCGCGGCAGCTGTGGTGGGGGCAGCGCATCCCGGCCTACTACCTCCCGGATGGCTCCTTTGTGGTAGCCCTAACGGCCGAGGCGGCGCTTCAACAAGCTCGTGAACAGACTAGTAACAACGAGCTGACTTTGCAGGACTTACGACAGGACGAAGACGTGCTGGATACGTGGTTCTCGTCGTGGCTGTGGCCGATTTCGGTGTTCGACGGATTCAAGGACCCCGATAACGCCGACGTCAACTATTTCTACCCCACCGACGACCTCGTGACGGCCCCGGAAATCCTGTTCTTCTGGGTGGCCCGCATGGTTATGGCCGGGCTGGAATACCGCCGTGAGGTGCCCTTCCGCAATGTTTACCTCACCGGCATCGTGCGCGACGCTCAGGGGCGCAAGATGAGCAAGAGCCTCGGCAACTCGCCCGACCCGCTCGACCTCATGGCTCAGTACGGCGCCGATGGGGTGCGCACGGGTATGTTGTTTTCCTCGCCGGCCGGCAACGACTTGCTCTTCGACATCAAGCTGGTGGAGCAGGGCCGCAACTTCACCAACAAGCTTTGGAATGCCTTCCGCCTCATCAAAGGCTGGGAGGTGGATGCCGCCTTGCCTTTCGCCAACGACCGGGCCGTGGAGTGGTTTGCGGCCAAGCTGCACTCCACGCTCACGGAGCTGGACGAGCACTTCGACAAGTTCCGGATGAGCGACGCGCTGATGACGGTGTACAAGCTGGTGTGGGACGACTTCTGCTCGGTGTACCTGGAAATGGTGAAGCCCGCCTACCAGGCTCCCATCGACGCCGAAACCCTGCGCCACACCACCGGCTTCCTCGAAACGCTGCTCAAGCTGCTGCACCCGTTCATGCCCTTCATCACCGAAGAAATCTGGCACGAGCTGGCCGAGCGCGGCCCCAAGGAGTACGTGTGCGTAGCCGCCTGGCCCAAGGTCCAGCCCGTGCCCGGCGGCGCCCTGCTGCTCTCCCGCATGGACAAGGCCCTGGACATCGTGGCCGGCGTGCGCAACATCCGCAACCAGAAAGGCCTGGGCCCTAACAAGCCCCTGACGCTAGTTGCTAAAGCAGATTACGACAATCTGATGAGTGATTATGGCCACATAATCATGAAACTGGCGTCTTTAAACAGCATTCAGTACACTACCAACCACACGGCGGCTATTGGTTTTGTTGCTGCGGGAGCTGAATTTTCAATACCCCTGGAAGGCCAGATTGACGTGGGCGCCGAGAAGGAGCGCCTCACCAAGGAGCTGGAGTACACCCAAGGCTTCCGGGAGTCGGTGCTGAAAAAGCTGAGCAACGAGAAGTTCGTGCAGAACGCCAAAGCCGACCTGGTGGAGCGGGAGCGGCAGAAGCTGGCCGACGCCGAGGCCAAGATTGTGGCCCTGGAGCAGAGCCTGGCGGCGCTGTAATTGGTTTCTCGCTGAGGTACGCAGAGGAAAGGCGCCGAGGTCCGCCGAGTTGTCGTTGAACAGCTCAGCGCACCTCGGCGCCTTTCCTCTGCGTACCTCAGCGAGAAATATTCCTAAAAAATATCTGCATTTTAGAGCACTTTCCACTTCACGGTTTGCTCTATGAACCTCTTATCGACTTGGCTGACCGGCCTGAGCCTGCTGGTGGGCACCGCCGCCGCGGCTCAATCAGCCTCCCCAACTCCCATGCTCAAACCACCCGTTGCGGCTATCAAGCCCAAGCAGCTCACCTCGCCCTTCGGCACGCGCACCGACAACTACTACTGGCTGAATGAGCGCGAAAACCCGGAAGTGCTCAGCTACCTCCGCGCCGAAAACGCCTACACCGAGCAGCAGCTGGCCCCGGTGAAGGCTTTGCAGGATAAGCTGTTTCAGGAAATCAAGGGCCGCATCAAGGAGCAGGATGAGTCGGTGCCCTACCGCGACAATGGGTACTACTACTACACCCGCTACGAGGCCGGAGCCGAGTACCCGATTTACTGCCGCAAGAAAGACAACCTGAAAGCCCCGGAGGAGGTGCTGCTCAACGCCAACGAGCTGGGCAAGGGCAAGGCCTACTACCAGATTGGTGGTTTTGAGGTGAGCGACGACAACCAGGTGCTGGCCTACACGGAGGACGTGGTGAGCCGGCGCCTCTACACCCTGCGCTTCCGTAACCTCAAAACCGGCCAGCTCTACCCCGAGCAAATCCCGAACACCAGCGGCAACGCGGTGTGGGCCGCCGACAACAAAACGGTGTTCTACACCAAGAAAGACCCCGGTACCCTGCTCGACTACCAGCTCTACCGCCACACCCTGGGCACCGACCCCAAGCAGGACGCGCTGGTGTACGAGGAAAAGGACAACACCTACCGCATCCGGGTGGGGCGGTCGAAGTCGCGCAAGTACATCTTTTTGCAGGCCGGCAGCACCATGTCGTCGGAAACCCGGTTTCTGGACGCGGCTACGCCCACGGCGGCCCTCACCACCTTCCTGCCCCGCGAGGCCGACCATTTGTACGACGTGGAGCACTTCGGCTCGGATTTTTACGTGCGCTCCAATGCCGGGGCGCCCAATTTTCGGCTGCTGAAAACGCCCGTAGCCAACACCGCCAAAACCGCCTGGCAGGAAGTTATTGCGCACCGCCCGGCTGTGTTTCTGGAAAATATGGAGCTGTTTCGGGACTATCTGGTGCTGGGCGAGCGGAGGGAAGGGCTGCTGCAGCTGCGCGTGATTCGGTGGAAGGACAAGCAGGAGCACTACCTCAATTTCGGGGAGCCGGCCTACACGGCGGCCATCAGCATCAACCCGGAGTTTAACACGCCGGTGCTGCGCTACAGCTATTCTTCGCTCACCACGCCCAACTCCACTTACGATTACGACATGGGCGCCCGCACCAAAGCCCTGCGCAAAGAGCAGGCCGTGCTGGGCGGGTTCAAAAAAGAAGATTACATAACGGAACGGGTGTACGCCACGGCCACCGACGGCACGCGCATTCCCATGTCCATCGTTTACAAGAAGGGCTTCAAAAAGGACGGTTCGGCGCCGGTGTTGCAGTACGCCTATGGCTCCTACGGCATCTCCATGAACCCCACCTTCAGCGCGGCCCGGCTCAGCTTGCTCGACCGGGGCTTTGCCTACGTGGTGTGCCACATCCGGGGTGGGCAGGAGATGGGCCGGCAGTGGTACGAGGATGGCAAAAAGCTCAAGAAGAAGAACACGTTCACGGACTTCACCGACTGCTCCAAGTTCCTGATTGACCAGAAGTGGACTTCGGCGCAGAAGCTGTTTGCCATGGGTGGCTCGGCGGGCGGCCTGCTGATGGGTGCCGTCGTGAACCTGCACCCGGAGTACTACAAAGGTGTGGTGGCGGCAGTGCCCTTCGTGGATGTAGTAACCACCATGCTCGACGCAAGCATTCCGCTGACCACCGGCGAGTACGACGAGTGGGGCAACCCCAACCAAAAGGAGTTCTACGACTACATGCTCAGCTACTCGCCCTACGACCAGGTGAAGGCCCAGGCTTACCCCAACATGCTCGTTACCACCGGCCTGCACGACTCGCAGGTGCAGTATTTCGAGCCAGCCAAGTGGGTAGCCAAGCTCCGCACCCTGAAAACCGACAACAACCTGCTGCTACTGCACACTGATATGGACGCCGGCCACGGCGGCGCCTCCGGCCGCTTCAAGTCCATCCACGACGTAGCCCGGCAGTATGCTTTTATGCTCATGCTGCTGGGGGTGAAGGCGTAGTTTCTCGCAGTGTTGCGCAGTGGTCTAACGTCGTCTGAACACTGCGAAACACTGCGCCTTTTCACTGCGCAACACTGCGAGAAACTAGTCCCGCACCTTCAGGCTATCCGGCACGACCCCTCGCGTGGCGGCTACGAGTTGGTTTTGCAGCTGGAAATTCACCTGCTCACAGTCGGCGAAGCGGCGGTTGGCCTGGGTTAGGGCTTCTTCGGCCGTGCGCAGGCGCAGGTAGAGAAAGATGATGAGGCCCAGCGCAAGCACCAGGGCCACAAGAGAAACAACGCGGTTCATACAAGAGGAAAAGGGCCGGACAAGCAAATGGCTGGCCGCTCCCGCAGGAACCGCCAGCCACTCACCAGTTCAGCTGGTCAGAAACTAAATAGCCGTGTTGGGGTCGAACTGCTCCAGGTAGTCGGCCACCTTGCGCACGAACATGCCGCCCAGGGAGCCGTCTACCACGCGGTGGTCGTAGGAGTGCGACAGGAACATGAAGTGCCGGATGCCGATTAGGTCGCCCTGGGGTGTTTCGATGACGGCGGGCTTCTTCTTGATGGCGCCCACAGCCATGATGGCCACCTGGGGCTGCATGATGATGGGCGTGCCCATGACGTTGCCAAACGAGCCCACGTTGCTCACCGTGTAGGTGCCGCCTTCCAGGTCTTCGGGCTTGAGCTTGTTGGCACGGGCTCGGCCGGCGAGGTCGTTTACGCGCTTGCTCAGGCCGTTGAGGTTGAGCTGGTCGGCGTTGTGAATCACGGGTACGATGAGGTTGCCGGAGGGCAGGGCCACGGCCACCCCAATGTTGATGTCACGCTTCTTGATGATGTAGTCCCCGTCTACCGATACATTGATGTTGGGCAAGTCCTGAATGGCGCGGGCAATGGCCTGGATGAAGATGGGCGTGAAGGTGAGGTTCTCGCCCTCGCGCTTCTTGTAGGTGTCCTTGTGCCGGTTGCGCCAGTTCACGATTTCGGTTACGTCGGCCTCCACAAATGAGGTAACGTGGGGCGAAATCCGCTTGGAATCCACCATGCGCTGGGCAATCATCTTGCGCATGCGGTCCATTTCAATCAGCTCCTGCCCACCACTTACTGAGGGCGCAGGCTTGCTGGCAGTCTGCGGAGTAGACGCAGGTTGTGCCGCAGCTACTGGAGCAGCCTGGGGCACCGGGGCCACCTGCGGAGCGGGAGCAGCCGGGGCCGCAACGGCCTGGGGCTGAGCTGCGGCGGCTACGGGGGCGGCCGTGGGAACCAGCGGCTTTTTGCCGGCAGCTACGTAGTCGAGAATATCCTTTTTGGTGACGCGGCCTTCGCTGCCGGTACCGGGCAGGTACTCCAGGTCGGCCATGGAAATGCCTTCTTCGCGGGCAATGCTGAGCACCAGCGGGGAGTAGAAACGGCCAGTTTGGGGCTGCGCGGCCGTGGCTATGGCCAGGGCGGGGTTGGCCTGCGGGTCATGAGCTTCGGGCAGGTAAGGCACTTCGGCAGCGGCTTTCTCTACGCCATTGCTGGACGGAGCGGGAGCCGCCGCCGTGGCGGCTGGCGCGGCAGTAGTGGCACTGGCGGCATCGGTTTCAATCACGGCAATGGGGGCGCCCACGGCCACCACCTGGCCTTCCTGCACCAGAATCTCCTGCAACACGCCGGCATGAAGGGCGGGAACTTCGGTGTCTACCTTGTCGGTGGCTACTTCCAGCACCGATTCGTCCTGCTCAATGGCGTCGCCTACTTGCTTGAGCCATTTCAGAACGGTGCCTTCCATAATGCTTTCGCCCATTTTGGGCATCACCATTTCTACTCGTGCCATGCGGTTGTCGGGGAGGGTATTTGGGGGTGTGGGTGATTGTACGTCAGCGTAGTAGCTACTGAAGACGGCCGTTTTCTGGGTGGGACAAGCCGGCTCCACGCTGGTCAAAGGTAGCTGTTTTGGCTGGGCGCGCCAATGCGGGCGAAATTTCGCACCGGGCTGGCTGAAGAGGTAAAAGCCGACAAGCACGCCGTCATGCTGAGCCTGTCGAAGCATCTCTACCTCTGGCTAACTTCAATCATGCAGACGAAGCGGTAGAAATGCTTCGAAAAGCTCAGCATGACGGCCTTGTATAACTGCCTGCACAGGCAATTAGCCTTGCGGCGGCAGGCTCTGGCGCAGCAGGTTGAGGGCGGCGGTGGCGGTGTACTCCACGTTGAGCTGGCGGCCCCGGTCGAAAGTAAACTGCTTGCTCACGGTGCGGTGCTGGTCGGCGTAGGCTATGCAGATGGTGCCCACGGGCTTGTCGGGGGTGCCGCCGTCGGGGCCGGCAATGCCGCTGGTGGCCAGGGCCACATCCACGCCCAGGCGGCGGCGCAGGCCTTCGGCCATTTCGCGCACGGTGGCTTCGCTCACGGCCCCGTGGGCGGCCAGGGTGTCGGGGCGCACGTCGAGCTGCTGCACTTTTACGTCGTTGGAGTAGGCCACCACGCTGCCCTGGAAGTAGTGGGAGCTGCCTGGCACGCTGGTAAGGCGGTGGGCCAGCAGCCCGCCCGTGCAGCTCTCGGCCGTGCCTACGGTGAGGCCCCGGTCGCGCAGCAGCTGGCCCACGGCTTTTTCCAGGGTGGTTTCGCCTTCGGCAAAAATATACTCGCCTAGGCGCTCCTGCAGGGCCGGCAGCAGCTCCTGCATCCGGGCGCGCAGGTTGGGCTGGCCGTCGTCGTGGCCGGTGAGGCGGAGGCGCACCCCGCCCAGGTAGGGCAAGTAAGCTAGCTTCACGTTCGGGGGCAGGGCGTCTTCCCAGTCGGCAATCTTCTCGGCCAAAAACGACTCACCCAGGCCTACAGTCTGAATGACGATGTGCTCAATGGCGGGCGTATTGAAATAAGCCTGCAGCTTGGGCAGCACGATGTCGGTCATCATGCGCTTCATTTCAAACGGCACGCCCGGCATGCTCACAAACACGGTGCCCTGGTCCTCAAACCACATGCCCGGCGCCGTGCCCACGGCGTTGAACACCACCTCGCAGTTGCTGGGCACCAGGGCCTGCTGGCGGTTCACGTCGAGCATGGGGCGGTTGAAGCGCCGGAAAATAGCCTCCACGTGCTCCAGAGTGGGCGGATGCAGCACCAGTTCGGCCCCAAAGTAGCGGGCCAGCACATGCTTGGTCAGGTCGTCTTTGGTGGGGCCGAGGCCGCCGGTCATCAGCACCACCTCGGCCCGCTGCCGGGCCAGGTCCAGAGCCGCCACAATCTCGTCGGCCCTATCCGACACGCTGGTAATCTGCTTGACGCGAATACCGAGCTTGCCTAGCTCCTGGCCCAGAAAGGCTGAGTTGGTGTCGATAACCTGACCGTACAGCAGCTCGTCGCCGATGGTAAGAATCTCTGCGTTAGGAACCTGGGGCATAAGGGGAGGAGAGAGAAGGTGAGGAAAGCTACTTTTGGTCTGGTTTGTGCAACTGCACGGGGCCAGGAGCACCCGGTGCCCTTAACCGCTTGTAGCCGCTTCGAGTTATGAAAAAGATTTGCCTTTCCCTGCTGCTGGCTGCCCTGCTGGGCCTTGCCGGCACTGCCGCTGCCCAAACCATCCGCATCCCCAAAATTGGCGGCTTGCAACTGCCCCAGCCCCGTACCTCCACCACCAAAGCCGGCAGCACCGGCAGCCTCAGCCAGGACGAAGCCGCCCGCGGCCTCAAAGAAGCCCTGACCCAGGGCATCAGCAAAGGCGCCGACCAAGCCTCCCAAACCGACGGTTTCTACCTGAACCGGCTGATTCGCATTCCGTTTCCGCCCGATGCCCAGCGCGTGGCCACCACGCTGCGCTCCATCGGCCTGGGCCGGGAGGTCGATAAGTTTGAGCTAACCCTGAACCGCGGGGCCGAAGACGCCGCCAAGAGCGCCAAGCCCATCTTCCTGGCTGCCATCAAGAGTCTGACCTTCAAGGATGTGTGGGGCATCCTGACCGGCGAGAAAGACGCGGCCACCAACTACCTCAAGCGCACCACCACCGAGCAGCTCACCACGGCCTTCAAGCCCATTATTCAGCAAAGCCTCGACAAAGTAGGCGCCACCCGTTACTACGCGGCCCTTACCACCCGCTACAACCAGATTCCGCTGGTGCGTCCCGTCCAAACCGACCTCAATCAATACGCCACCGACAAGGCCATCGACGGCCTGTTCACGCTCATTGCCCAGGAAGAAGCCAATATCCGCGAAAACCCTGTGGCCCGCACCACCGAGCTGCTCCGCCGCGTCTTCGGCCGGAAGTCCTCTTAGTAATGTGTTTGAATGTGAGAAATGTGGGAAATGAGAAAAGTGTGTTGAATGTGGAAAATGCTTTAATGTAAATGGATAAAGCTGCTAAGTGAATCAGTGGCATGAATAGAACAGCAAAGGCCCACCTTCTGCTTCAGAAGGTGGGCCTTTGCGTGGAGTGAAGAAATGAATTATTGCTGCATTAGCACATTCATCACATTTCTCACATTCCCCCACATTAGTTAAAAATCATCGTCATCGTAGCTGGAGCCGCGGCGGCCGCTGCCGGTGCGGTGGCTGCCGAAGTCATCGTCCTCATCATCGTCGCTGGCGAAGTCGTCATCGTCGTCGAGGGAGCTGAAGCCGCGGCTGCTGTCGGGGTCCTCGGCGGCTTCGGCAGCGGTGTATTCCTCTTCCGTCATATTGGCCAGGTCCAGGGCCTCGTCGTGGGAGGAGCCCGTATCCCGCCACATCAGATAGTCGGCGTACTTGGCCGACAGCTGGTCTTCGGAAGAGCCCCGGGTTTTGCTGCCGCCGGTTTTGGCGAAGCTGTCTATCTCATCGTCATCGTCGAAGAGGTCGTCGTCGAGGTCGTCGTATTGTCTCATGGCCTTGTGAGGGGCGTAAGGGTGAAAGATACCGGGTGAAAGGGTGAGGATTGGTTTGGGTGCCAAGATACGCGCTAAGCCGTTATCTGGGTTACGGCTGGGCCGCACAAAAAACGACGCTAGGCGGTTGTGGCTGCGGTATCAGGCAGTTCGAGGCGGCGGTAGATGGTAAAGTAAGGTTACTGCCGAGGCCCGGAAGTATCAGGCGGAAAAGTTACTTTGCGATACACTTCAGTCAACGGTAACTCTATATCCAGCAGCGGAAGCGGGATACTAACCGCCAGATTGGAAAATATTTCCAGAAGCCACTTCTCACCTTCGTCGCGTGCGTACACCACAACCTCCGGCTGCTTGCTTGATACTAGTAAGTAGTATTGCAGGCTAGGAATCAGGCGGTACAACATGAATTTGTTGCGACGGTCAAGCTGCTCGGTACTTTTCGATGTTACTTCTACGAGCAGCGACGGATTCAACAGGGTATCGAGGTAGGCGTCGGGCCGGAACTCTGGCAACCCGCACACCACCGATACGTCGGGGTAAGAATACAACCCGGCAGCTGTGGTTTGTAGGCGCATGTCGCTGGCCCGAACAGTGCAGTCCCGGTCTCGTAAGGCGACATTTAACGTCGTAATCAAATTACCGGTAATAAGGTTGTGCTCATTACTGGCACCGGCCATGGCCACCACCTCTCCCTGGTAATACTCGTGCTTGAACTCGGCTTGCCGTTCCGCAGCCAGATATTCTTCGTCGGTGGCAAACGTCTTGGTATCAAGGAGCGGCTGAGGCTGCGCAGACATAATAGCGGGGCTTTTCTCAAAAATACGCAGCCAGGATGATAACCGGGCGCTACCGCGCCGCCTGCGCCCCAAAATCGGTAATCAGCAACTGCTCAGGGCAGAAGTCATATTCCTCGGGCACGTTGCTGGATATGAGCACGGTGCGGCCCGGCAGCGTGGCGCGCACGTGCTCCTGGTACCAGTGCACGCCGGCCCGGTCAAGGTTGGTGGTGGGCTCGTCGAGCAGCAGGAGAGGGGCGGCGCTGTACAGGGCCAGGGCCAGCTTCAGGCGCTGCTTCATACCCGACGAAAAGTCGCGCACCAGCTTATGGCGCGACTTTTCGAGGTACATCAGCTCGATGAGCTGAGCAGAGCTGAGGCCCGGCCGCAGCGGCTTGAAGCGGGTGTGAAACTGCAGCAGCTCGGTTAAGGTCAGCTCCTCAATCAGCTCCAGGTAGGGCGCAGCGTAGGCCAGGTAGGCCGGCACGTCCTCGACGGCCACCGCGCGCCCATCCTGCTCGTAGGTGAGCGTGCCCGCCGTAGGCAACTGCTGCCCCGACAGCGTGTTGAGCAAGGTGCTTTTGCCGGCCCCATTGGGGCCCAAAATAGCCGTGGCCGTGCCCGCCCGAAACACGTGGGTCAGCTCCCGAAATATCCAGTCCCGGGCAAACCGCTTGCCCAGCCCCACGGCGGTAATCTGCATCATAGAGAAGTGAGACGTTGAGACATGAGAAGTGAGACGATGTTCTGGCGGTAAAAGGTTCGGCAGAACATCGTCTCACTTCTCATGTCTCAACGTCTCAGGTCTAACATTATTCACCCAGATTGCCGCTGCCGCGGCCGTAGCCTTTGATGACGCCGCGGCCGGAGTTGCGGATGAAGTTTACCACTTCGTCGCGCTCCGGGGAGGGGGCCAGCTCCAGCTCAATCTGGTCGAGGGCGGCGGCGTTGTTGAGGCCGCTGAGGAAGAGCAGGCGGTAGAGCTGTTGGATTTCGGCAATCTTCTGGTCGGAGAAGCCGCGGCGGCGCAGCCCGATGCTGTTGATGCCGGCGTAGCTCAGCGGCTCCCGGCCCGCCTTCACAAACGGCGGCACGTCCTTGCGAATCAAAGAGCCGCCCGAAATCATGGCGTGGGGCCCGATGCGCACAAACTGGTGCACCGCCGACGACCCGCCGACGATGGCATAATCACCGATTTCGACGTGGCCAGCCACCTGCACGGTGTTGGCCAGGATGCAGTTGTCGCCGATAAAGCAGTCGTGGGCAATGTGGACGTAGGCCATGAGCAGGCAGTTGGCGCCCACCACAGTGCGCAGCTTGTCCACGGTGCCGCGGTTCACCGTCACGCACTCCCGAATCACGGTGTTGTCGCCGATGTGGGCCGTGGTTTTTTCGCCCGCAAACTTGAGGTCCTGCGGCACAGCCGCAAGTACGGCGCCCGGAAAAATCTTGCAATTCTTGCCGATGCGGGCCCCCGCCATAATCGTCACGTTAGGCCCAATCCACGTGCCCGCCCCGATTTCAACGTCCTTGTCAATCGTGGTAAACGGCTCTACCACTACGTTCTGCGCAATCTTAGCCTCGGGGTGTATATAGGCGAGCGGCTGGTTCATTCGATGGGTAATTGGCAATTAGTAATTAAGAATTAATAATTAAGAATTGTCCCAACGGCCCGAGAAACGGATGTCGTATGAGAATTATTCATTCTTAATTATTAATTACTAATTCAAAAATCAGGCGTCTTTGCGGATGATGCTGGCCGACATTTCGGCTTCCATCACCACCTTGCCGTTCACGTAGGCTTTGCCGCTCATTTTGGCAATGCCACGCTTGATGGGGGCCATCAGCTCACACTTGAAAATGAGGGTGTCGCCGGGCAGCACTTTGCGGCGGAAGCGGCAGTTTTCGATGCCCAGGAAGTAGGTCCAGTAGTTCTCGGGGTCAGGCACGGTGTTGAGCACTAGAATGCCGCCGGTCTGGGCCATGGCCTCAATCTGCAACACGCCGGGCATTACGGGGTTGCCGGGGAAGTGGCCGGGAAAGAAGGGCTCGTTCATCGTCACGTTCTTCACGCCCGTCACGGTGCTGGCGTCGAGGTGAATGATTTTGTCGATGAGCAGAAAGGGGTAGCGGTGGGGCAGAATCTGGCTGATCTGGTTGATGTCCATTACCGGCTCGCGCGACGGGTCGTAGGTCGGCACGGGGCTGGTGTGGGCCTCCATCATCTTCTTTTTAATGCGCTTGGCGAAGGCCACGTTGGCGGCGTGGCCGGGGCGGGCGGCCAGAATCTGGCCTTTCAGCGGGCGGCCTACCAGGGCCAGGTCGCCCACCAGGTCGAGGAGCTTGTGGCGGGCCGGCTCGTTTTTGTAGCGCAGGTCCACGTTGTTGAGGATGCCTTCTTTCTTGACGGCCACTTTGGGCTTGCCCAGCATGGTGGCCAGGTCACTCAGCTCTTCCTCGCTCACCACGCGGTCTACCACCACAATGGCGTTGCTCAGGTCGCCGCCCTTGATCAGGTTTTGCTTGTAAAGGGCTTCCAACTCGTGCAGAAAGCAGAAGGTGCGCGACGAGGCAATTTCCGTGGCAAACTGGTCGATGTGGGTGAGGGAGGCGTGCTGGGAGCCCAGCACCGGCGAGTTGTAGTCCACCATCACCGTGAGGCGGTAGGAGTTCAGCGGCAGACCGGCAATTTCCACGGCCCGGGCGTTGTCCACGTAGCGGATTTCGTCGGGAATCTCGTAGTAGTTGCGCAGGGCGTTTTGCTCTTCCAGACCCACTTCCTGCAAGGGCCGGATAAACTCGAAGCTGCTGCCGTCCATGATGGGCGGCTCGGGGCCGTCCAGCTGAATCAGCACGTTATCAATCTGCAAGCCTACCAGCGCGGCCAGCGTGTGCTCCACGGTGTTGACGCGGGCCCCGTTCTGCTCAATTGTCGTGCCGCGCGACAAGTCTACCACGTTGTCCACGTCGGCGTCTACGGTAGGCTGGCCGGGCAAATCGATGCGCTGAAACTTGTAGCCGTGGCCCACGGGCGCGGGGCAAAACGTCATGGTGGCCTGCACGCCGGTATGAAGGCCGATGCCACTCACGGTGACGGGAGCCTTGATGGTATGTTGCTTGTCGTTCATTCTGGAGAGGTGAGAGGCGAGAGGCGAGAAGTGAGAAGAAAAACCGGCTTGCTGAGCGCAACAACGGCTTCTCACCTCTCACTTCTCATCTCTCACTTCTAAACCATGCAAAGCTAGGAGTTTTCCGGTTGGGTACGGCTGCGTTCAAGCTGGTCGAGGCGGCGCTCCAGGTCGGGCAGGCGGCGAAAAACGGCGTTGGCGCGCAAACTGTCGCGCAGGTTGAAGGCCGGGGAGCCTTGCAGCACCACTCCCTCTTCCTTGATAGACTTGCCCACGCCCGACTGCGCCGTGACGGTGGTGCGGTTGGTCAGGGTGAGGTGGCCGGCAATGCCCGTTTGGCCGGCCAGCACGCAGAAGTCCCCGATTTTGGTGGAGCCCGACACGCCTGTTTGGGCCGCTACCACGGTGTGGCGGCCCACCTCCACATTGTGGGCCAGCTGCACGAGGTTGTCGATTTTGGCGCCTTCCCGGATGATGGTAGAGCCCAGGGTGGCGCAGTCGATGGTGGTATTGGCGCCCACGCTCACGTTGTCTTCCAGCACTACGTTGCCAATCTGCGGGATGGTGCGGTAGGAACCGTCGAGCTGGGGCGCGAAGCCAAACCCATCGGAGCCGATGACGGCCCC
Source organism: Hymenobacter sp. YIM 151500-1 (assembly GCF_025979885.1). Taxonomy (NCBI): domain Bacteria; kingdom Pseudomonadati; phylum Bacteroidota; class Cytophagia; order Cytophagales; family Hymenobacteraceae; genus Hymenobacter; species Hymenobacter weizhouensis. The sequence goes on along the minus strand of NZ_CP110139.1, from coordinate 1,339,707 downwards.
CGCGTGAATGGTGCAGCGGGCCCCAATGACGGTTTCGGCGTAGATTTTGGCCCCGGCATACAGAATGGTACCGTCGCCGATACGCACCCGGTCGCCGATGAACACGTGCGGGAAAATCACCACGTCGCGCCCGATTTCGCAGTTCTCGCCGATGTAGGAGAAGGCCCCGCGGTAGTGGTTGTCGCCGATGGTGGAGCCGGCGCCGAGGAAGCTGGGCTCCTCCACGCCGCGCTTGCCGGTGCGCGTGGCCTGCTGATAAAACTCCAGCAGCGTCGTGAAGCTGGTGTACGGGTCGTCCACCCGAATCAGGGCCGCGGCGGTAGGCTGCTTCAGCTCCAGCGTGCGGCTCACGATGACGGCCGTGGCGCCGGTGCTGTAGAGGTAAGGTTCGTACTTAAGATTGGCCAGAAAGGAGAGTGAGCCGGCCTGAGCTTCTTCAATTTTTGCCAACCGGTCAATGCGCGGCGAGGCGTCGCCTTCCACTGCTCCGCGCAGCACTTCTGCTATCTGGCCTACGGTAAATTCCATCGGGCAAAAGTAGATAATGATTGTAGAACGCACTGTAGCGTGTTCATTCTAGAAGACCGCGCGCTAGAATCGTGCCTGAGGTGCGCGGGCCGTTGCGAACGACGAACAAGCTGAAGCATGTTCTACAAAATCTCTTTCGGGTAGCAGATGTAGTGCTTTTCCACGCGCTGGCTCAGGGCCCGGATGTTGGGCAGGTCGGAGGCTTCGGCTACGTTCACCACCCGGCCGCGCTTGGTCAGCACGTCGATGGTGTCCTGGCCGTCGGCGTCGTAGGCGTTGTTGCTGATGCGGCCGGCAATCATGAGCTGGGCCGCGTCGGCAGGCGGCAGCCGGAAATGGTCGGCAATCAGGTCCACGATGCCCAGCTGAAACTCCTGGTCGAAGGCCTCCTGCTGCACGGTAATCTTGAACAGATGCCGGTCGAGCATGCTCTGGGCCAGGTAATTGAGCACTTTGTCGGGGTGGTCGGCCCAGAGCTTGACGGCGCCCCACACGTCGGTATCATCGAGGCGGGTGAAGCGGCGCAGAATCTGGTCATCCTGCTCAAACTCCTGCTGCGTGACGTTGCGCGACAGAAAAAAGTGCAGAGCCGGCGAGGCCGGCACCGTGTGGCCGGCGCGCACCAGGTCGCGGGCCCGCTGCATGATGCGAATCACCATCTGCTCGGCCGACGTCACGGTTTTGTGCAAATACACCTGCCAGTACATCAGCCGTCGGCTCACCAGGAAGTTCTCGATGCTGTACACGGCCTTTTCCTCCAGCACCAGTCGCTCATTCACCACCGTGAGCATCTTGATGAGGCGGTCGGCGCCGGGGCGGCCTTCCTGCACGCCGGTGTAAAACGAGTCCCGGTTGAGGTAATCGAGCCGGTCCATGTCGAGCTGGGAGCTGACCAGCTGGTGAAAAAACGGCCGGGAGTAGGTGCCCTGGAAGATTTCGATGGCCAGGTCCAGGGCGCCGCCAAACTGGGCGTTGAGCTTGCGCATGAGGTGGAGGCTCAGCTGCTCATGGTGCACGTCGTGGAAGATGCTGCGCTCCAGGGCGTGGGAGAGGGGCCCGTGCCCGATGTCGTGGAGCAAGATGGCCGCCATGGCCGCTTCGCCCTCCCGGGCCGAAATCTTCACGCCCTTGTCTTTGAGCGTGCGCAGGGCCAGCGTCATCAGGTGCATGGCGCCCAGGGCGTGGTGAAAGCGCGTGTGCAAGGCCCCCGGATACACGAAAGAGGTAAGCCCCAACTGCTGAATCCGCCGCAGCCGCTGAAAATAGGTGTGCTCTATGAGGTCAAACAACAACTCCGTCGGGATGGTCACGAAGCCATACACCGGGTCGTTGAAGATTTTCTTTTTGTTCATTTAGGATCTAGGGGTCTTAGGGGCTTGGGGTCTTGGATCATTTATTTTTACTCCGCACCCTGACTGCCTTTGACTTTTTGATAGTAGGCAGCTAACATTTTACGCAGTCGTACAACATCAGACAATAAGGCTTCTATGGCTTCCGTTGAAGAATATCCCAACGCTTGTGCTAGCAGAAGTTGAGATTCTAACTCGCTAGCGGACCCCATAGCAATGGTAAGAAAGCGCAACAAGTCCGGCTTCGACAGTCGACCGCAGCCTTCAGCAATATTGTGTGGTACCGAGCCCGCCGAACGGCGCAGCTGGCTGGTTAAACCAAATAACTCATCCTTAGGAAAATGCCGCGTTAGCTGGTAAACAGCTACTGTTACCTCTTGACCATGTTGCCAAATGCGTAGTTTTCGAAAGTCAAACATAAATACTTAAAAACGGTAGTTGAACCATTCAGCGCGTCTACCGTGTCAAATAAGCTGAATCATATTTTTCTGTTTCCCGGTAAAGCTAGTTGCTTTGCCGCAGCATCAGGGAAAAAAGCGAGCTTGGTTTTCTGCCTATCAAGCAGCGAAATAACCAAGCTCCCAAGCCCCTAAGACCCCAAGACCCTATATGCAATACTCCATCCTCTGGGCCGACGATGAAATCGACCTGCTCAAACCGCACATTCTCTTTCTCAAGGAAAAAGGCTACGACGTAACCGGCGTGAATTCCGGCGCCGACGCCATCGAGCAAATTCAGGAGCAGACCTACGACATCGTGTTTCTGGACGAGAATATGCCCGGCCTTACGGGCCTGGAAACCCTCACCGAAATCAAGGCCGCCCGCCCCACCGTGCCGGTGGTGATGATTACCAAGAGCGAGGAAGAGCACATCATGGAGGAGGCCATCGGCTCCAAGATTGCCGACTACCTCATCAAGCCCGTCAACCCCAGCCAGATTCTGCTGTCGGTGAAGAAGGTGCTCGACAACAAGCGCCTGGTGAGCGAAAAAACCAACTCCGGCTACCAGCGCGACTTCCGCCAGCTGGGCATGCAGCTCTCCGACCGGCTCTCGGCCCAGGAGTGGGCCGAGGTATACAAAAAGTTGGTATACTGGGAGTTGGAAATCAACGAAACCGAGGGCAAGAGCATGGCCGACGTCTTCAACATGCAGAAGGACGAGGCCAATACCTACTTCGGGCGCTTCATCACCGAGAACTACGAGGACTGGGTGAACGGCGACGACAAGGAGGCCCCGCTGATGTCGCACCAGCTGTTTCAGCAGCGGGTGTTTCCGCTGCTCAAGGACACCGGCGACACGCCCGTCTATTTCCTGCTCATTGACAACCTGCGCTACGACCAATGGAAGGTGCTGGAACCCATTATTGCCGAGTTATTTACGGTGGATAATGAGGAAACCTACTACAGTATCCTGCCCACCACCACGGCCTACGCCCGCAACGCCATCTTCTCGGGCATGATGCCCGGCGACATTCAGAAGAAGTATCCCAACCTGTGGGTGTGGGACGACGACGACGAAGGCAAGAACATGCACGAGGCCGAGTTCATGGAAATCATGTTCCAGAAGGCCGGCCAGAAGCACAAGTACTCCTACAACAAGGTCACGAACCTGCAAGCCGGCAAGGACCTGCTGGGCAAAATGGCCAACCTGCACAACAACTACAAGCTGAACGTCATCGTCTACAACTTCGTAGACATGCTCAGCCACGCCCGCACCGACATGGCCATGATTCGGGAGCTGGCCGCCGATGAGTCGGCCTACCGCAGCATCACGCGCAGCTGGTTCCTGCACTCGCCGCTCTACGAGATGCTCCAGCAGATTGCCGAGCGCAAAGGCAAGCTTATCATCACCACCGACCACGGCACCATCCGCGTAAAGCGCCCCTACAAAATCGTGGGCGACCGGAACACGAACACCAACCTGCGCTACAAGCACGGCAAAAACCTGGGCTTCGACGACAGCAAGGATGTGTACACCGTGCGCAAGCCGGAGCGCATCTTCCTGCCCCGCGAAAACGTGAGCACCGCCTATGTATTTACGGTGGGCGACTATTTCTTCGCCTATCCCAACAACTACAACTACTACGTGAACTACTACAAGGACACGTTCCAGCACGGCGGCATCTCCCTGGAGGAGTGCATCATCCCGTACGTGACGTTGAGCCCGCGGGGGTAATAGCATTGAAAATTATAAAGAAGAGGTGAGCTACTTTGGCTCACCTCTTCTTTATTCACGAAAATTTGCTGCTATTTCAATTGCTAACTCTGAGGTTTCTGCAGAGCATTGTAAAATAGGTATAAGCTGCACAAAATAGCCGGAGATAACAGAATAATCGTTCTAGGTTGCGGTATTTTCTCCAAGCCATAAGCTAGAAATATAAGAAATGGTGCAATAAGTAGAAGTATTATTAGTAAACACATCGGAAGAAATAAGGTAATAAGTAACTGGCTTGTCATACCACCTTTTCGGTGTTTCTGACGCATAATAGCCCATATGGCACACACTATTTGAGGAGCCCAAAAAAATACAATGAGAACTGCTGCCATCATGATTACGCTTTAATATGGTCGATTCACCTTCCCCATCCAGCAACTCTTGCAACTCGCCGGGGCGGAGGTCGGCTTTTTCGGACTTGTCATACATCGTAAGCAAAATGATTTCCTCGTCTACTACAGCTTAGATAAAAAATCACTCTTGCGCCACCAGAACGGCCCTTACCCTTGCTTCTAATGGCAAGACGAATCTTGTAGCAATTCTGCCCAAGAGGTTTGCCTGAGGTTGGGTTTACCAGTAGTTACTGCTGCATTTGCTGTATTTCCAGCAGCAACGACGGATACTTTTTAAGTAGCGGCTTGGTGTCGCGCTTGAATTTGTCGAGGAGCCTGATTCTATAGCTCATTCAAAAATTCATCGAGCGTCTGTAATTGAATCTCACCGCGCTGATACTGCTTCAGCTCCCGCAAGGCCTCCAACACATCTTCACGCACGGAAGGCAATTGCTTTTTTTGCCTTTTTGCTTTCGGCTTTTGCTCTAGCATCAGTTCCGCCAGCTTCTGTCGTTCATCAGCAGTGAATTGCTGGCGTAGCAAATCAGCCAGTTGCGAAATTGTGAGCGGAATGGTCAGGTGTAGCGTGTTCATACTGGCAAGATACTAGGTTTATCCACCGAATGATACTGTAGCCAAGTTGCCACAGGAACACGTTCCGGTGCGGCAGCATCTTACTGAAGGGGCATCTTTTCCGCTTACAATGCTCAACTCATGAGTTCAGCAGCCATTACCAGAGAGGCCGGTCAGTGACCGGCCTTTTTTTGTGCCTTGCGGTAGGCCTTGGAAGTGGTGATAAGGATAACGCCGTTGGCGCCGCGGGTACCATAGAGGGCAGTAGCTTCTGCACCCTTCACAACTACGATTTCCGTAATGTCATTGGGATTGAGGTTTTTGATGTCCTCAAAAGAAGATGCCGGCACGCCATTTACAACACAGAGGGGTTCGGTTTTGGGTGTGCGGGTGCTGGCGCACGTGATTCGGATAGCTTTAGCTTTTGCTGAGTCGGGACGCTGGGCAATGCTGGCTTGCTGGGTTGCTTGGGGTGGCTCGGGCGTTTGGGCCTGCGCCACGGATGCGGCTGCAAGCAAGCTGCTAAGTAGGAGGAATCGTGGGAAAAACAGCATGAAGAGGGGACAAAAGGTGAATGGATGAGACAGGCAGTTGACGGCTCACAAGTGGGTTTTTGGTGCCGGGCCCCAGCAGCCTATTACTCAGATGCCACCTAAAGCGGCTTTCCATAGCCGAACCGAAAAATAAATATGCGCCGAAAACGGGCGGATTGTGACAATCAGATATAGCGCTATACTAGGTTTGGGCAGGGGCAACGTGTACCTTGTTCACATCCAAGGAGTACAACCTGCACCGCTATGAATTCAACCACTACTGCCGTCGTCCTCATCGAGTTTCAGAACGACTTTACGACCCCCGGTGGCTGCTTGCACGAGGCCGTGCGCAGTGTGATGCAGCAAACCAACATGCTGGCTCACACCGAGGAGCTGGTGCGCCAAGCCCGCACCTATGGCGCCCTCATTGTGCACGTGCCTATTTCCTTCACCGAAAACTTCCGGGAGCTGCGCCCGCGCCCCTACGGCATTTTGAAAAGCGTCGTCGACAGCAACGCCTTCCGGCAGGGCTCCTGGGGCGCCGACATTGTGGACGTGCTGCGGCCCCAGCGCCAAGACATCATTATCGAAGGCAAGCGCGGCCTCGACGGCTTCGTGAGCACCAACCTGGACTTCATTTTGCGCCAGCGCGGCATCACCCACGTGGCCCTGGCCGGCTTCCTCACCAACTGCTGCGTCGAGTCCACGATGCGCACGGCCTACGAGCTGGGCTACTATGTGTGCACCCTCACCGACTGCACCGCCACTGTGAGTGAAGAACAGCGCCTGGCCTGCGAAAAGAACTTCCCCATGTTCTCGCAGCCGCTCACCCACACCGAGTTTCTGGAGCAGCTCATGGCCCCGGCCGAGCCCGTCGGCGTGGGGCGCGGGTACTATGGGTAAGTTGCGCCCAGCCAGGCACTACCCAAAAAAACCGGCCGGCGACGTACTGTCTACCGGCCGGTTTTTTTGGGTACTTACGGCTATTTACCGTTGAACACAGCTAGAATTGCCCTTTTGGTTTGGATAACTCGCCGCCGCTGAAGGTTTGTAGGGTCTTCCTGCTCACATTCCTCAGCAGCATAATACGATATAGCCCTGCTGTTTTTCCTGGTGATTAGATAAAATGTATCCCGCGAGGCGTCATCAATCATGCACGTATTCTTTGGGTTTATAATTTCCTGAGCCTGCCAGATAGCAGACGAATTGATTTGTTGCCAGCTCACGGCGCTTTGTTGTCGCGCAATTGGGAAAGGCAAAAAATAGCGGTTGGTATCAGGCTTTGCATGCTGAAAAGCTGTTTCTTCGCTGCTAAACTTGCGAATCAAGCCACCAGGTATGTGCGCTCCTTTGCTTTCTCTATATGGACTTTTATACGTGAAATAATAACTCTGGCTTCCTTGCTTTGCCACAATATAGTAATTGGGATGAGGATACCAGGAACTCCACGCATGATAGATAATCGTACTGTCAAAATTTGCTTGAAAAAATTGTAGCAATCGGTCTGGTTTGTGATGCTGAGCACGTCCTGGAGTGTAGAACAAGCAGCATAGCAATATTGTCGTCAGGTGCCGCATGGCAAGTAAGATTTTAGACGGTGATTTAATTGACATTTTGCCTTGCCAATTATATTTGTAGATATTCAATTGGACGCACGGGTGATGCGTATTTTGACAACAATTGGATGAGAATAATTTGGGCATCAGTACACGATATATTGGGCCTTACCGTCAACGGTCTCCATAATTAAAATCTTTTTACACAATAATGCGTTCCTGCATTTGTGGCTGATTAACATCATTAAACTATGATACATAATATAGATGACAAAAAAACATTATTTAGGTTGTTTATTAGTTCAATATAATCGGCAATGTAATAATACTTATTTAGTACAATCTTGTAGTTCTGTTGTTAAGAATCTGTTTATTGCTTGCTCAAAATGATTTGTTTTATTACGAGACTCAATCTCATCTTTAAAATATTTAGTTTCCTCAAGACCCATTAAAGCTAAGTATTTGTAAATTTCTATATCTCCGCCAATTTCGGCATATGTTCTCGGGTAATTTGCTTGGACAAATGTTCGCATACCTTCAGCTATTATATTATTATGTACAGCCATGAACTGATGAGTGGCATTCACCCAATCCGCACTACTTTGTGAGGTAGATTCAATGTAGCTTGCTAGCTCTTGTAAATTCATGTCGTTAATTGACTTTGGCCAATTTGATACAGTAAATGTTCCAAAAGTGGAAATAGCATACTGTTGTAAATTAGCATGGAATGCCTCGTGAAAAAAAGTCGTGGCTCCCCAAATAGCATGTTGGTATTCTAGAATAGATTTATCTATTTTTATTTGAGCCGTATTATTTGAGCTACTCCAACGGGTAATACCAGTCCAGCCATTAGGTAACTCATCTAAAGAGAACTCCACATTGTATCTAGCAGTATTCTGAAAATTAGCTAACAAGGCCATAAATTGTGAGTTGCTCTTGAGTTTAGAAAGAATACAATCTGCCTTTTCATTATCGGAAATAGATTGGCCCGTAATGATGTGCAATACCACATTGTTAGGGTCAGTGCCCGCCCAACCTCCGCCAGGGTCATTGTTGTAAGTAGGGCCCTCGTAGCCGCCAGGACCGCGGCCACTAGGACCGGTGCCCCCTCCACCTCCTGGGTTCTCAACGGGTAAGTTTCCGCCTGTGCCCGTACCGCCACCGGGTGAGCTGCCAACAATGGTAACGCCGGGCAGTATGTAATCATGCTGGCTATTCTTTTGTTTCAAGGTTACCGGTTGAGGTGCCTCTTCTTTGGAACAGCCGAACAACAATCCAATGCACAGTAGATAACAAAGTTTTGTTTTCATTATGAATGATTTGAAGTTTATTTTGTAACAAATAAAGCTCATGCATTGAGTTAATGCAAGAGATAGTAGTAGTTGTTGTGTATAATAGCTTCTAGGGGGACATAATAGTTGTTGCTGCAAGCCACCATTTTTCAGGCTCCTTTACTGCAACCCCGAAGCAGCCCGGCGCTTTTCGTCTTCGGCACTGGTGGCGCGCTTGCGGGCAGCGGCCACTTTCTCGCTGCCGAAGCGGTAGGTGAGCGAGGCCGTTACCACGCGCGTGTCCTGGGCTGAGCGGAACCGCTCCTCTAGCACCCGGTAGCGCGACGTTACACGCAGGGGCTGGGTGTAGAGCAGGTCGGTGGCGTTGAGGCGCAGGGTGGCGGGGCCCAGGCTTTTCTGCACGCCCAGGCCCAGCTGCCCAAACGAGCGGAGGTCCTGGTAGGCGTAGCGTTCCGGCGAGTTGTAGGAGCCGTTCACGTCGGCGCTCCAGCCGTGGCCCAGGGTCAGGGAGTTGTTCAGGCTCAGGATGGCACCAGGCCGGGCGGTGGGAGGCGGGGTTTCGGCTAGCTCGCCCTGAAACCGAATGTAGAACAGCTCGGCGTTGGCGTACAGCTTCCACCACTTGGCGGGTTCCAGCGGGGCGGTCAGGGTAAGGCCGTAGTGCTCCTGGGCGCGCAGGTTCACGTCGGTGGCGGCCACCAGGCCGTCGGCGTCCAGCAGGTACACGCTCACGATGGGGCGGGCGTAGCGGGTGTAACTCAGGGCCGTGCTCAGCTTCTGCCGAAACGTATGAGTTAGCTCCACCTGAGTGCTGGTCTGGGGCCAGAGCACGGGGTTGCCGGTGCGGTAGGAGGTGGGGTCTACGTAGGAGCGGAAGGGGTTGAGCTGGTTGTAGGTGGGCCGGTCGATGCGGCGGCTCAGGGACAGGGCCAGCTCGTGCCGCTCCGACAGGGGCCGCCGCACACTCAGGCTCGGAAACAGCTGAAAGTAGCTCCGGTCGAGGGCGGCGTGCTGGCCGGCTTCCTGGCGGCCGGTGGCAATGGTTTGCTCCCCGCGCAGGCCGGCCTGCACGGTGAGGCCGGGGCGGGTGCGGCTCAGAATGACGTAGGCCGCGTTGATGTTTTCGTCGTAGCGGAAGCGGTTGGTCAAGCCCGCGTCTACCTCGCGGCGGCCGTCCCGCTCCCGCTCAAACAGCACGTCGTTGTCGGACTCCACCTGGCTGACCTTCACGCCGGCTTCCAGGCGCAGGCCGTGGCGCAGGGGGCGCACGTAGTCGGCTTTGGCGCTCCAGATGGTCAGCTCCCCGTCCTGGTCGCCCAGGAGCACGGCCGGGCTATACAAGGAGCTGAGCAGGTCCGTGACGGTGAGGTGCAGGGTGCGGGTAAGGCTGTAGCGGGCCGCGTCCACGTCGGCAGTCAGCTCGGCAGTGCCCAAGGAGTCTTTCGGAAACTGGTGGCGCACCGACACGTTGGCCCCCACGTTGGGCGTGAGCAGCAGGCGGCGGTTGTCGGCCAGGAACGAGGCATCCAGCTGGCCGTGCTCGTTGTAGAACTGCGCCCAGTTGTCGCCCCTGGACGGCAGGCGGCTGCCCAGCCCACTCACCAGCACGCCCAGCGTGGTGCGGGCGCCCAGGGTGTAGTCGGCCCCGGCCCGCCAGGTGTGCGACTGAAGGTGGCTGCGGGGCGTGTTGCGCTGCACGCTGGTGCGGGTGGGGCGCCCGTCCTGCAAGTAGGCCCGCCGAAAGTCCAGCTCCAAAAAGTTTTGGCGGTCGGCGTAGGCGTAGGAGCCGTACAGGTTCAGGCTTTTGGTGCGGTGGTTGAGGCTGAGGCCCGAGGTGAACTTGCCGTAGCGGCCCCGGCCGTAGGCGGCGTTCAGGGAGCCGTTGGTACCCAGACGCTGGTCTTTGCGCAGGTTGATGGCAATGATGCCGGCCCCGCCCTGGGCGTCGTACTTGGCCGGCGGACTGGTAATCAGCTCGATGGAGCGCACCTGCTCGGCCGGCAACGACTGGAGCATGGTGGCCAGCTCGGCGCCGGTGAGGGGCACGCGCTTGCCGTCCAGCAGCACCAGCACGCCCTGCTTGCCGCGCAGGGCCAGGTTGTCGTTGCCATCGAGGCGCACGCCGGGGGCGCGGCCCAGCACGTCGAGGGTGGTGCTGCCGGCGCTCAGCGGGCTACCCTCTACGTTCACGATGGTGCGGTCGGGCAGGCGCTCAAACTGGGGGCGCTGGCCGGTTACGGTCACGCCTTGCAGCTGGGTGGCGGCGCTGGGCGTGAGGGTAAAGACCAAGGGCGGCGCGGAGGCGGCGCCGGCCTCCAGCGGGCCGGCCCAGGCACGGCCGTAGCCCACCTGCGCCACCGACACCAGGTAGCTCCCCGCTGCGGCGGGCTCCAGCTGAAACCGGCCTTCGGCGTCGCTGAACTCGGTTTTCAGGGCCAGCGAATCGGTGGGGCGGTGCAGCGTGACGGTGGCGTACTCCACGGCAGCGCCGGCGCTGGTGCGCACGGTGCCCGTGAGCGGGGCGGGCCGCAGCTGAGCCTGCGCGGCACCAGTAAAGACGAGTAATCCAGCTACAAAAGCGTGCGGAAGCCTACGCGAAGGGCAGGCCGGAAAGAAGAGCATAGTACACGTTCCAGGGGTTGTGGAAAGGCGGAAGTGCAATAGGAGGCAGAGCAGCGGGTAAGAGCCCCGGCGAAGTGCCGGCTGGTGGCTCCGGAGCGGAGGGCAGGTGCGGCAGCCGGTGGCCAGGGCCAGGCCGGTTGGGCGGCGGAAGATAAACAGATTGCCATAGAATCATGGCCTCGCCGCCGGAAAAGAAACCCGCTCAAAAGCCCGAAATCAGTTTCGGCAAAAGGGGCCCGTGAGTAGGTCAACCGAAACGGGTTTCGGCGCTACCCCCGCTCAGACGCTGGAAATGGCCTTCGGCAAGCTGGCACCGGGTTTGGCAAAAGAGAAGGGGAAATCACACCCCTTCATCCTAAATCCTTTGTCAACCATGCACAACATTGATCGGACGCTGCAAGAGCTGGAAACCGGCTACGAGTTTAGCTCCCAAGGCGAGTACGGCCAGGAAATGGAATTCGGCCAGGAGTACAGCAATGAGCAGGAGTACAGCCAGCAGGAGCTGGAGCTGGAAATGGCGTACCAGCTGCTCGAAGTCAGCAACGAGCAGGAGCTGAACCAGTTCCTGGGCAGCATGATGAGCCGGGTGGCTGGCGCCGTGCAGGGCGCCGCTTCGGCCGCGAAGGCCGCCGCTTCGCGCTTCGTGGCCTCGCCCAAGGGCCAGGCCGTGGGCCAGTACCTGATGGGCGTGGGGCAGAATACGCTGCCCCAGCTGGGCGCCCAGTACGGTGGGGCGGCCGGTGGGGCCCTGGGCAAGCAGGCCGGAACCGCGCTGGGGAGCCGCCTGGGGCCGCTTGCCGGCAGCGCCGGCGGCTACCTTGGCGACCAGGCCGGGCAGGCGGCGGGCACCGCTATCGGCGGCTGGGTCGGCAAAAAGACCGGCAACCTTCTGGCCAGCAACGCCAAACGCATTTTCGGTCTGGAGCTGGAAAGCCTCAGCCCCGAAAACCAGGAGCTGGAAATTGCCCGGGCCTACGTGCGGTTTGCTTCCGACGTAACCCGCCGCGCCAGCCAGCTGGCCCGCCGCAACCCGCGCCTGACCCCAGGCCAGCTGGGCCAGCAGGTGCTCGGTGTTTCGGTGCCCCAGCTGGCGCCGGGCCTGCTGCAAGGCGGCCCCGCCAACGACGGCGAAATCAACGGCTCAGCTCAGCCAGCCCGCGGCACCTGGGTCCGCCGCGGCCGCACCCTCGTCATCTACAACGTCTAGAGCGAAGAGTAGCAAGGTGGTGAGGCGGGCGGTGAGCTAGTGGAATCAACCTGTCATTGGTCCGGTTCGGGCCGCTCGCGCCGCCGGAATATCAAACTCACCCCATCCCAGCCCCTCACCACTCCATCGGCACCTTCTCACTTCTTCACCCCATCACCTTCTTACTAATTCTTTTTCGTCATGTACCAGAACGAATTTGCACAGGAGTTCGAGCAAGCCCTCAGCCAGGAGCAGGAGTACGGCAGCTCGCAGGAAGTCTTTGAGTTCAACCCCGAGTTTATGGGTGAGCTTAGCGGCGAGCAGTACGAGCTGAACGGCGAGCAGTACGAGCAGTACGAACTCGGCGAGGAACTCAACGAAACCCAGGAAATGGAGCTGGCCCACGAGCTGCTCGAAGTTACCAATGAGCAGGAGCTGAACATGTTCCTGGGTAAGCTGATTAAGGGCGCGGGCAGCGCCATTCGCAACTTTGCCAACTCACCTATCGGGCGCGGCATCGGCGGGGCCCTCAAAACGGTGGCCAAAACCGCCCTGCCCGTTGCCGGCACGGCCCTGGGCACGTTTGTGGGAGGCCCCATCGGGGGCATGATTGGCGGCAAGCTCGGCTCGGCCGCCAGCAACCTGTTTGAGTTGGAGCTGGAAGGCCTCAGCCCCGAAGACCAGGAGTTTGAAACGGCCCGCGCCTTTGTGCGCTTCGCCAACTCGGCGGCCCGCCGCGGGGCCGGGCTACAGCGGCAGCGCCCCGGCCTGCCACCCCAGGCGGCCGTACGCACGGCCCTGGGCCAGGCGGCCCGCCGCCACGCCCCCGGCTTGCTGCGCCGGAGCGGTCCGCCGGCCCGCGACGCGCGCGGCCGGTTTACGGCGGCTGGCCGTGGCCGTACGGCCGGCCGGCGCCCCACGCCTGGCGGCTCCCGCGGCAGTATGCGTCCCGGCCTGGGCGGCGCCCGAATCGGCGTCGGGCCCAACTTCAGCAGCTTCAGTTTCGGCAATAGCTTCGGGCCCGTAGCTGCCAACGGCTCCGGCGGCTACAGCCCCGGCCCGGACGACGGCTACGACGCCGACTCTGGGGCCGACTACAACGACGACGATTTCGGCCCGGATGATTCGGCGGCCGGCTACGGCCCGGCGCCGCAGCGGGCTACGCGCGGCACGTGGCAGCGCCGGGGCCGCACGCTCATCATCCAGCTCTAGCCATGCGCCGCGCCGCCGACACCCGGTTTTTGGCCAACGAGGCGCTGGCCTTGTTCAGCCGCTTGCAGACGGTGCGCTCGTTTGCGCTGGGCATGCCCATGGTGCTGGCCGCGGCCGTGTCGGCGCCGGCCCAGGCGGCCATCAACGCCCACCTGGCCCGCGTGGCTTTCGACCTGCGCCGCCGCTTGCAGGAGTTTGTGCGCTGGGTGCGCAGCCCCGACAGCCAGGCCCTCACCGCCGACCAGGCCCAGGCCCGCTTCGTGCTGCTGAAGCTGCGCTTCAACAACCTGCTCGACCAGGTCGACATCTTCGCCGACGTGTTCAGCCAGCGCGGGGAGCACGTGACGGGGGTGTTCATGGCCGGCCTCGATGCCCTGGCCGAAGACGCCCTGGCCCTGCCCGGCCACCTCTACGACCCGCCGCCGCTCATCTGCTTTGTGGAGCGCGGGCACGGGGCCGCCATCCGTAGGGCGCGCACCCGCCTGCCCGGCGGCGACGACAACCCCGTGGGCGTGATTCAGATTCCGCGCGAGCGGCTGGTGGGCAGCGGCATTGCCTCCTCGCTGATTCACGAAGTCGGCCACCAGGGCTCCGAGCTGCTGGGCCTGACCACCACCATCCGGGCCGAGCTCGACCAGCGCGCGGCGCAGAGCGGGCCCGCCGAGCAAGTGGGCTGGCAGCTGCTCAGCCGCTGGCTCAACGAAATCCTGTCTGACTTCTGGGCGCTGGCGCACCTGGGCATTTCGGCTACTTACGGGCTGCTGAGCGTGGTGAGCCTGCCGAGCTACTTCGTGTTCCGCATCGGCACCGACGGGCCCCACCCGTTTCCGTGGATGCGGGTGCGCATCAGCCTCGCCCTGGGCCAGGCCTTGTTTCCGCACCCGCAGTGGGCGGCGCTGGCCCAGCAGTGGCAGGCCCTGTACCCCACCCACGGCCTGGCCGCCGATAAGCAGCAGCTGATTGGGCTACTGCTGAATCTGCTGCCGGCCTTTGCCGGGCTGGTGTGCAACCACCGCTCCCCGGCCCTGCGCGGGCGGCGCCTGGCCGAGCTGTTTCCGGTGGCCGAGCGGCAGCCGGCCCAGTTGCAAAGCCTGTTTCAGCAGTGGCAGGCCCAGCCGGCCCTGCGTGCCCAGGCCGCTCCTTCGCTGGCGTTTGCCGTGGTGGGCCAGGCCAAGGCCGACGGCCACCTCACGGCCGCCGAGGAGTACGGCCAGCTCACGCACCTGCTCACGCGCTGGGCCCTGGGCCGGGCCCGCACCTACGGCGGGCCGGCGCCGGTTTCCGCGCTGGCCCGGCCGCTGCTCTCGGCCAACGGCACTTCTTTCCAACCCTTAACCACCACTACTCATGAACCGCGAACTAATCATTGACGCCACGCAGGTGTCGTTGGGCGACAGCTCCGTATTGACTCTGGAATTGATTGTTGAAGGCAGCGAGGAAAAGCTGGCCGCTGAAATTGGCAAGCACAAGGCCATCCGCCTGGTGTTTGACAGCCTGCGCCCCGACGCCCCGAGCCTGGAGTACGTGTGGGGCTACGGCACCGCGGAGAACGGCCGCCGGCTGATACCGCCCCAGGAAGAGCCGGCTGAGAACAGCGCCATGTTTGCCGACATCACGTACCCGAAAGACGAGGTGGTGCTGGCCGATAAGCAAAGCCTAACGCTGACGTGGACGGTACATGCCTGGGAAGAGCTGGGGTCGTACCTGGTGCGGGGCTTTTTCGTGGCCAAGGACTCGGACCGCCGCGACGAGGAGCCCATACCCACTAACGAGCAGTTTCTGGACTTCGGGCCGGTGAAGGTGCGCGTGCTGGAAGAGGCCACCACTCCGCCGGTGAAGGTGACCATGCAGGAAGCCCGCCGCGAAAGCAGCCCCGACCAGGCCCTGTGGGTGCTCATCCGCAACCGCACGGTCAACTTCAGCCGCTACCGCACCTTTATCGACAAGGTGATGTGCGCGCAGGACGCCGACTCGGTGAAGATGCGCCAGGATGCGCGCAATCAGTACCTGCCGTTTTCGCGGGTGGCATCGTACACGTTGCTCAAATATGCCACCGAGGCGTTTCTGATGCAGGAAACCGGCTTGGCCATCGACCGTAACAGCACCTTCGAGCAGGACCTAGACGGCGTGGCGGGCAACCTCAACAAAAACCGCCCGCGCGAGCTGCCCGGCCGCCGCGCGTCAAACGCGGGCCGCCTGGCCGGGGCCCGCATCGACGTAGGCGCCCTGCGCAACGACTACCTCGACCAGCTGAGCACCGAGGACGGCAACGCGCAGGTGCTGCCTTACTTCAAGCTGATTCGGGAAAAGCTGTCGGAAGTGCCGTTGAAAAGCAGCAGCGAGCTGAACGGCAACGGGTGCTACGGCATCCTGAAGTCGCGGCTGCAAGCGCCGCCGCTGATGGAGCTGATCTGGTCGTACTGGCACGAGGAAGGCGGCCTGGTGCAAACCATGAACGCCATCAGCCTGCGCTTCCAGAACGTGCGCCGTCCCGGCCCCGGCCCCGACCCGCTGGCCAACCTCAACCTGGACCCGCTGCGGCCCTTGAGCAACCTGATCTGGGGCTTTATCGAGGACGAGCGGTTCCGGCAAACCATCAACCGCCGCAACCAGGAGTACAAGTACGAGTACGGCTACTCGCTGAAGGGCCGCGCCGTGCAGGACATTCCGGCCGCCGAGCACCGCTCCAACTTCCAGCGCGGCTTCCATAGCTTGCTGCGCACTACGATGGAGTTCTACCAGCAGGCCAACTTCACCACGGTGATTCCGGATGGCTTTCCCATCCTCAACCACCTGCGGGAGGTGCACCTGACTTTGGCCGAAGGCGCCCACAACCAGTACGGCGACCTGCCCTGGGCCGCCCGCGCCGAGATGCTGACCCAGCAGTGGCTGCTGGCCCGCCCCGAAATGCGCGAGTTCCTGGGCGGCCGCATCATGGTGCCCTACGCCGAGCCGTGGATGGACCGCGTCGACAACATGAAGACGCTGCAAGGCTGGAACTCCACCAATATCTCGCACTTCCGCGACCTGGGCGTGTTTGGCGAGCAGCTGCTGCTGAGCATCCGCTACGGCTCCTGGAACGACCCCAACGTGGGGGCCGTGAATGCGGCCAACTGGGCCCACTACTGGCGCGAGGAAATCCAGCGCTACATCCACGCCTACCAGGCCGTAACCGGCGTCGACATTGCCTCCGACATCGTGGACGCCCGCGTGAACATTCCCAGCAACGAGGACCGCTACCTGCAACCCGCCGAGCTGATTGACCGGCAGGTGGCCTTGCAGCAAACCCAGAACCGCCGCAGCCAAAACCGGCTGGCGGGTGGCCCGCTGGCCAACGGCCTGGGCCAAGCCCGGCCCGCGGCCGTGCCCGTGCCGCGCTACAACGGCAACGGCTACGAGGAATAGCGCTAAACCAACCGGCCTGGCGGCTGCAAAAGCTGGTAGGCCGGTCTGCTGCGCGCGCCTACGGGGTAGCCCAGCACCGGTGAACGGTGCCCAGAAGATGTACCTGTACCGCGAAGTTCCACTTCGCGACTCGCGTGTGCGCCGTCGGGTAGGCACCACTCAGTGCCGGCCAGCGTCCTCGTTCTGACGCCTCGCGAAGTGAAACTTCGCGGTACACATCTTCCGGGCCGTTCACTCGGGGGGGAAGGCCAGGCCCCGAAACCACCGCTGCATGCACCGCCGCTCTGCTCTTAGCCTGCTCACCGCCGTTTATGCTCGACTTCACCTCTGCCCACTACCTCGGCTCGCCGCGCTTCGCTGTGCCGGCCGGTTTGCCGCTGAGCACCGGCCGCCCGGCGGCGTTGCAGGAGCCGGGCTGGCACCGGCAGGTGGCCGCGGCGGTGGCCCGGCGCCAAGGCCTGGAAACCGGCCTGCTGGCTCCCTCCACGCTGCATTTGTTTTGGGACGTGCTGGCGCTGGCCCCGACCACGGCGGCAGTGTTCATTGACCAGGCCATGTACCCGGTGGGACAGTGGGGTGCGGCCCGCGCCGCCTTGCGCGGCCTGCCCGTGGTACCTTTCTCGGCCGACAACAACGACCTGGCTGCCCTGGGCCGCCTCCTGCACACCTACCGCCAGCAAGGCCGCACGCCCTGGCTGCTCACCGACGGCTGGCGCCCCGGCGCCGACGGCCCCGCGCCGCTGGCCCGCTACCAGGACCTGCTGCGCCCCGACCCGCGCAGCGTGCTGCTCATCGACGACACGCAGGCATTTGGGGTGGTGGGGGAGAAGCCCACGGTCCGGCAGCCGCTGGGCCGGGACGGGGGCGGCAGTCTGGCCTATCTGGGCGTGCGTGGCCCCCACCTGCTCTGCATCACCTCCCTGGCTAAAGGACTGGGCGTGCCCGTGGCGGTGCTCACCGGCAGCCGGGCCTGGGTGGCCCGCCTGGCGCGCCGCGGCGCCACGCGCGTGCACAGCAGCCCGGTTTCCAACTGGCACGCCTGGGCCGCTGGCCAAGCTCTTCAGCGCGACGCGTCCGGGGCGGGCGACGCGGCCCGGCAGCAACTGGCCCTGCGCATCGGTGAGTTTCGGCGGGTCCTGCACGGGGCGGGCTGGGCGGCTGGTGGGGGCTGGTTTCCGGTGCAGAAGCTGGCGTTGCCCACGGCCGCGGCGGCGCTGGGGCTGCACTGCTACCTGGAGCAGCAAGGCATCCGGGGCCTGCTGCTGGCCAACGCCCAGCGCCCGGCCGTGCCTCAGGTGGCCTTCTGCCTGCGCGCCGACCACTCGGCCGCCGATGTGGCCCGCCTTACCGGCGCGCTGCTGGCCTGGGCCGCAGGTGCCGCCGCTTGGTCTTTCACTCCCAACGCCCAGGTTCCCCACGAAGCTGACCCGGCCGCTTCCCGCTACTAGGGCCCGGCGCGCGGCCCCGGCGCCGTTGGCGGCGCCTGCTTTGTGGGCAGCGGCCGCGCCGCTTTTCGGTTAGGCCGCCCGGCCGGTACCGTATTCAGAAACCTGTTCTGCCTTACCCATGCAACCTGCTGACTTTCCTTCTGGCCCTGCGTGGCCGCGCCGGGCGCTGGCCCAATTGCGGCAGCTCGTGGCCTTCCCCAGCATCAGCACCGACCCGCAGTATGCCGGGGCCGTGCGGGCCTGCGCGGCGTGGCTGGCCGGGCACCTGCGCCGCATCGGCCTCGACGGGGTGCAGGTGTTCGAGACGCCGCGCCACCCCATCGTGTACGCCGAAAAGCTGGTGGGGCCGCGGAAGCCCACGCTGCTCATCTACGGCCACTACGACGTGCAGCCCGTGGAGCCCACGGCGGCCTGGACGGTGCCGCCCTTCGGGGCCGTGGTGCACGCCGACAAGCTCTACGGCCGCGGCGCCTCCGACGACAAAGGCCAGCTGTTTACCCACGTGAAGGCCCTGGAGCTGCTGCTGGCCAGCGGCCAGCCGCTGCCGCTGAACGTGAAGCTGCTGCTGGAAGGCGAAGAGGAAATCGGCAGCCCCAACCTCGGCGCCTTTGTGCAGGCGCACCGCCGCCGGCTGCGGGCCGACTGGGCCGTGCTGTCGGATACCAACATGATTTCCAGCGCGCAACCTTCGCTCACCTACGGCCTGCGTGGCGCCCTGGCCGCCGAGCTAACCGTGCAGGGGCCGCGGGCCGAGCTGCACTCCGGCGTGTTCGGCGGGGCCGTGCTCAACCCCTTGCAGGCACTCAGCGAGCTGCTGGCTGCCCTGCACGATGCCGACGGCCGGGTGGCTATTCCGGGGTTTTACGCCGCCGTGCAGCCAGCTACCGCCGCCGAGCGAGCCTACCTGCGCCGCCACGGCCCGCCCGATGCCCAGCTGCTGCGCGAAGCCCAGGTAGGGCAGGGCTGGGGCGAGCCGGGCTACAGCCTCTACGAGCGTACCACGCTGCGCCCCTCGCTCAGCATCACCGGCCTGAGCGGCGGCTACCAAGGCGAGGGCGTGAAGTCGGTGGTGCCGCCGCAGGCCCGCGCCAAGCTCAGCTTCCGGCTGGCGCCCGGCCAGGACCCGCACATCGTGGAACAGCAGCTGCGGAATTATCTGCGGCAGCTTACACCGCCCCAGGTGCAAGCCACGCTTCAGGCTCAGCTGCACGCGCCGCCCTATACCGTGGCGCCCGACCACCCGGCCATGCAAGCCGCGGCCCAAGCCTACACCGAAGGCTTCGGGCGGGCGCCGGTGCTCCAGCGCTCCGGCGGCACCATTCCGGTGGTCAGCCTTTTTGAGGAGCATCTGGGTATCCCTACGGTGCTCATGGGCTTCGGCCTGCCCGACGACGGCAAGCACGGCCCCGACGAATTTCTGCACCTGCCCAACTTCTGGCGGGGCATCCGCACCAGTTTGGCCTTTCTGCGCCGGCTCGGGGCGTTTCAACCTTCACCTTCTCACGCGTCTTCCCATGAACCCGTACTCCACTCCTGATGCGGCCGGCTCGGCGGCCGTTGCCATTGTGTACCCACACCAGGGTCCGCCTCTGCGCGTGCCTTTGCGCCGGGCAAGCCAGGGCGGGCCGCCCGAGCAGCAGTTAATGCGCTGGTTTCAGCAGCGGGCCGCGGCCGAGCCAGGATTCCCGCGGCAAGTGAAGAGCATCCTGCTGATAACCAACGAGCCGCTCTGCCCAACTTGCCAGCAAGCGGTGCGACGCTTTTTGCAGCCCTTCGGCTTAGAGGCACGCTTGCGGCTACAGGCCCGGCAAGCGGCCCCGGCCACGTGTGGCTGCCGGCACAGCGGTGCTGCCAGCCCCACGCCAACGGTGCTCGACGAGTTGCTGAGTGCCGAGGTGGCCGCTGAGTTTGAGGCAGAGATACTGACAGAGGAGCAGAAAAAAGCCTTGCAGCGCATTGTAGTAGCAGAAGCTGAGCAGTTACGGCAGAATTTATACGGTACTAAATCCAAGCCTGGTCGGTCGGGCGACCCGGTGAAAGCTCAAGTAAACCGCAACGTGGGGGCTGGCTTAGTGCGCTTGGCGAATGATATCAATAGCCGCCCCGATTTGCTCGCCCAGGCCGCACGACACAGTATCAGTGCGCAAAGCGTAGCTGAGGCGTTAAAAGCTCATGGCAAGAGATTGATTGGCAAAGCCAAGCAATCAAGGCACAAGGAGATAGAGGTCTTTTAAGCAGACCAGGTGCCTACTAGAGGCAGCCACACGTGTAAACCAGCAGCTTAGTAGCATCCGGTAAAATAATCCAGCCATGCTCATCATCGACTGCCACTGCCACGCCGGCCGGGGCGACGGCCTCACCGGCCCCTGGGACACCGACGCGCCCCTCACCGACTACCTTCAATGGGCCGACGAAGCCGGCATCCAGCGCACGGTGCTCTTCGCCGCCTTTCACTCCGACTACGCCGCGGCCAACCGCCACGTGGCCCGGCTGGTGCAGCAGCAGCCCGAGCGGTTCTACGGCTTCGCCTTCGTGCACGCCCAGCGCGACCGGGGCCGGGTGCTGGAGCTGGTGGGCACGGCCGTGCAGCAGTACGGCTTCGTGGGCATCAAGTGCCACCGCTACGACGCGCGCCTGAGCCGCGAAATCTGCGACGTGGCCCGCGCCTTCCGCCTGCCGGTGCTGTATGATGTGGTGGGCGAAATCTCAGCCGTGGAGCTGCTCGGCGAACAGTACCCTGACGTCAATTTCATTATCCCGCACCTGGGCTCGTTTTCCGACGACTGGCGAGCCCAAACCGGCCTCATCGACCAGCTCGTGCGCTTCCCCAACATCTACACCGACACCTCCGGTGTGCGCCGCTTTGACATCCTGCGCCGCGCCCTCGACCGTGCCGGCCCCAGCAAGTTCCTCTTCGGCTCCGATGGCCCCTGGCTGCACCCCGGCGTGGAGCTGAGCAAAATTGCCGCCCTGCACCTGCCTCCCGCTGACGCCCGCCAAGTGCTGTCGGGCAACCTGCTGCGCCTGATCGGCCAAGTACGCCAGCAGCTCGCGCACAAGCCGCGCGTAAGCGTAGCCGCCGAATTGGCCACCGAGTGGCGCGACCCGTGGCTGATTGGGAAATGAGTAAATGAGTGAATGAGTGGATGAGTAAATGAGTGAATGAAGGAAGGGAGAAGACCGTCCTGCTGAGCTTGTCGAAGCATCTCTACCGCTTCGTTCACACGGTTGGAGTTACCCTCGGTAGAGATGCTTCGACTGCGGCTGCGCCTTCGCTCAGCAGGACGGTCTTCTCCCTTCCTTCATTCACTCATTCACTCATCCACTCATTCACTCATTCACTACTTCCCGCCGGTGCATTTGCAGGATTCTTTCGCTGCATCCGAGGCGGTGGGCGGCCAGCTTGAGGTTGCCGTTTTCGTGGTGGATGGCTACTTTCTTGGCAATTTCCGTCACCTGGTCTTTGATTTCCTTGAGGCCCAGGCCCTGGTAAAGCAGGTGCGTGACGCCGGCCTCCAGCTCGCCGCCCAGGGCGGCCGGGACCAGGCCCAGGGTGGCGGGCCAGTCGGAGCGCGGAATGTCGCCGAGGGTGATGGGACCCTCGCCCTGGTGCTTGCTGGCAATGCGGTTGACAAGCTGCTGTAGCTCCCGCACGTTGCCGGGGTAGTCGCGCAGAAGCAGGAAGTCGTACACCTGCCTATCGACGGGCTGGCGGATGCCGTGCTGGTGGCGGAAGAAGTGCTCGGCCAGGGGCACGATGTCCTCTTTCCGCTCCCGCAGCGGCGGCAGCTGGCAGGTCCACCCCGACACGCGGTAAAACAAATCCTGCCGGAAAGTGCCGCGGCTGACTTCCTGGGCCAGGTCGCGGTTGGTGGCGCTGACCAGCCGAAAGTGAGCCCGGCGCCAGGTGTTGCTGCCCACTCGCTTGTAGGTGCCTTCCTGCAGGGCCCGCAGCAGCTCGGCCTGCAAGGGCAGGGGCAGCTCGCCCAGCTCGTCCAGAAACAGCGTGCCCTCGTGAGCCAGGGCCAGGGCGCCGTCGCGGGTGCTGATAGCGTTGGTGAAGGCGCCCTTCTCGTGCCCGAACAGCTCGGAGCCCGACAGGCCCGGAATCAGGTTGGTGCAGTCTACCACCACGCAGTCGCGCTTGTCGGGCCGGGGGTCGAGGCGGTGAATTTCCTGAGCCACCAGCTCCTTGCCCGTGCCACTTTCGCCCATAATCAGCACCTGGCAGCTCGACAAGGCCATGTCGACGAGCTGGCGCAGGGTGTCGAGCCACCGCTGGCTTTTGCCCACCAGCCGCTGCTGCAAGTCGGCCACGTGCTGCTCCACCACCTGCCAGTAGTGCAGGCGGGCCGCCACAATCTGCACCGGCTTCTCTACTTCAAACCACGCAAACACCTCGGCTACCCCGGCCCGGAGCAGGGCCCAGGTGCTGGCCGAGGGCAGCAGCCCTACCGACACGGCAATGACGCGGGTTTCGGCGTAGGTAGCGCCCAGTTGCAGGGTTTCCTCTACCTCGGCCAGGGGCGTGAGCGGGTCTACGAACACAAGGCCCGGCCCCACGGGTGGGTCGTTGGGGTGCAGGGCGTGCAGGCTCAGGCCGGCCTCGTCCAACTCGTGCAGGATGTCGGCCAGCAGGGCGTGCTGGCGCGTAAAGGGTTTAAACCACATCTGGAAAGGGGATAGTACGGAGCGTAGTAGTCGGGAGCGGCAAAGCAGCAGGCCCGCCGCGTTGATTTTCAGACACGAACGTGAGCCTCGCGCCCCGGCGCCGCCGGAATGAGCCGGAGCTAAGGCGCCAAGCAACGGGTGGGCGCGGGACGCCGCCGCGCCGCCGGCTTCTGCCCTGAGCAGGATAGAAGCAGGGGCGCGTTCAGGCAAGTGAAGGTACAGAATCCGCCCGCCGATAGAATCGCATAAACGTGTGGTTTTCAGTATTTCCAGAAGCAGTATGAGCCGAGCCTCGACCCAGATCAGCCAGAAGCTCATGCGCAAACGAACGGCATCCTGCGGTGGCAGATAGCCGCTCCTTCGGGCGGGCGGCTGGCAGCCGCCTGCCCGGTTGGCTCCGTGCTGACTCCCACCTGATGACGCCCTGATGACGATGTTCCGGCGACAACCGAGCGGGCAGCCGCCTGCCTGGAAACGTCCACTGACCCGAGAACCGCTCTGGAACCCGGCGAAAGCAGTACCGGCAGGCTCGTGCCAGTGCCACAGCAGCTCCAGAAGTCTCCGTAGTCGGCCGTGGCTAGCCCTTAGAAGCGGTTAGCCTTTCTGAATGAAGCTCGACAGTAATCTATTGATAATGTGCTAATTAAAACTGGATAAGAGTAATTCATCTTGGACGGCTCTTCGTATCTTAGAAAACCGTTGCCTGAAGGTCTCAGGCAGCAAACCCGCCCTTTCTCATCTTTCAAACTTTTACTTGCTATGCAAACATTCTACACATCGAAGGCGCCGCGCCGAAGCGGAGGCCTTCGGTACACGAGTCTGGGCCGCCTGCTTGGCGCGCTCAGCTTGCCCTTGCTGCTGGCTGGGCCGGCCCACTCCCAAACCAACCCGCCGGCGGCTTCCGTGAGCGTGAAAGTGCAGGTGCCAGCCAGCATGCGCTCCGCCCCCTTCGACGTGGACCGCTACTTCAACGTGCCGCCCGACTTCTCGCTGTCGGTGTACGCCCGCGTCAGCAAGGCCCGCTTCATGGCCGTGGCTCCCAACGGCGACCTGCTGGTGTCGCAGCCCAGCACCGGCAAGGTAATCCTGGTGCGGCCCAATGGCAGCAGCGACCCGCTGGTGTCGGACTTCGTGACGGGCTTGCGCAATCCGCACGACATCGTGTTCCACACCATCGGCTCCACCACTTACGTCTACATCGCCGAAAGCCACCAGATCAACCGTTACACCTACACCAACGGCAACCTGACCGGCCAGAACCGGCAAATCGTGATTACGGGCCTGCCCGACGCCAGCACGCCGGAACTCCAGGGCAACTACGGCCACCAGCTCAAGAACATTGCCCTCGACAGCAACAATAAGCTGTACGTGTCCATTGCTTCCACCTGCAACGCCTGCCTGAGCGACACGCAGAGCGACCCGATCCGCGGGTCCGTGTACCAGTACAACGCCGACGGCACCGGCCGACGCCTGTTTGCCCAAGGCCTGCGCAATGCCGAAGGCTTGGCCTTCGTGCCCGGCACTAATAACCTGTGGGTGGTGGTAAACAACCGGGACAACATTGCCTATCCGTTCAACAACGACTACGACGGCGACGGCACCAACGACTACGGCAAGGTGCTGACCAGCTACGTCGACAACCACCCGCCAGAAGAATTCACCTACGTGCAGGACGGCGGCAACTACGGCTGGCCTTTCTGCAACCCCAACCCCGACAACACCCTCAACGATATGCCCTTCGACCGGGACTACGAGTTCAACCGGGACGGGGCCGTGGACTGCAACGGCATGACGCGCATCAGCCGGGGCATTCAGGCTCACTCGGCGCCGCTAGGCTTGTCGTTTATGCAGGGCACCAACTTCGCCGCTCCCTACCGCGCCAGCGCCGTAACGGCCCTGCACGGCTCCTGGAACCGCAGTGTTAAGACCGGGTATAAAGTGGTGTACTTCCCGTGGGACGCCAGCACCCAGCGGCCCACCAGCCAGCAGGACCTGGTAACGGGCTTCCTGGTGAACGGCAACGTGGTAGGCCGGCCCGTGGATGCCGTGGTAGACCGGCAGGGCGACATGCTGATTTCCGACGACCACAGCGGCACGATTTATAAGCTGTCGTACCGGCGGGCCCCCGAAAACCCCGCCAACACCTCGGCCGGCCTGAATTACGAGTATTACGAAGGCGCCTGGAGCGCACTGCCGAATTTTAACAGCCTCACGGCCATAAAAACCGGGTCGGTTAGCACGCCGTCGTTGGCGCCGCGCAACCGCAACGATGATTTCGGTTTCCGGTACACGGGCTACATCCAGGTGCCCACCGACGGGCTGTACACCTTCTACACGTCTTCCGACGACGGCAGCCAGCTATTCATCGGCAACCAACTGGTAGTCAACAACGACGGCCTGCACGGAACTCAGGAACGGTCGGGTACCGTCAGCCTACGTGCTGGTCTGCACGCCGTTAGCATCACCTTCTTCGAGCGGGGCGGCGGCGAAGTGCTGGACGTGAGCTACGCCGGCCCCGGCATCAGCAAGCAGGTGGTGCCCGCCTCGGCCTGGTTCCGCACCTCGCTGCTGCGCACTCCCGATAACCCCGCCAATACAGTGGCGGGCCTGAGCTACCAGTACTACGAAGGCACCTGGGACGCACTGCCGAATTTTTCGTCTCTTACCGCCGTGAAAACCGGCACGATCAGCACCTTCAGCTTGGCGCCGCGCAACCGTGACGACAGTTTCGGCTTCCGCTACTCGGGCTTCATCAGCGTGCCGACGGATGGCGAGTATACCTTCTATACGAACTCCGACGACGGGTCGCAGCTGTTTATCGGTAATCAGCTGGTAGTCAACAACGACGGCCTGCACGCGGCCCAGGAGCAAAGCGGCAAAATCGGGTTGAAAGCCGGGGTACACGCCGTTTCGGCCACCTTCTTTGAGAAGTACGGCCAGCAGGTGCTGGACGTAAGCTACGCCGGGCCGGGCATCAGCAAGCAGGTAGTGCCGGCTACGGCTCTTTCACGGTCCGGCACCGCGGCGGCCACCACTGCTCCTAGCGCCAGTAAGCGAGTAGCTGCCCAGCCGCTAGAGGTGTTCCCGAACCCGGCTAATGGCCGCGTAACCTTGAACTTTGAAGCGGAGGGTGGCCAGGAAGTGGCCGTGGAAGTGCTGGATGTGCTTTCCCGCGTAGTGCTGCGCACCAACAAGTCGGCCACTACGTCGGGCCGCAACCAGCTCGAAATTGACACGCGCCAACTCGTGCCGGGTACCTACAATGTACGGCTTACGCAAGCCGGCCAAACCGCACACGGCCGACTGGTTATTGCCCGCTAGGCTGCGGCTTTTGCTCGTAAAGACAAACAGGAGGCTCACATGAGCCTCCTGTTTTTTTGTGGTAAGAAGTGTAGCGGCGCGAACCGAAGGAAGGTGTAGCCAAGGGGCACGTCTCAGCGTTAAGCGACTAGCACTGATTGTTCTGTCGGTGCAGTTGAGAGGATGCAAGGGGTTGCGTCGCTACAGTGAGCTGAATCAGTTGCCTGATTACTTAAACCACTTCTACATGAGCTTTGTGGGGCTGTAGCACCTCCAGGGCGGCCCGCAGCCGCGGCAGGGCCGCTTCGATGGCTTCCAGCGAAGCCCCACCCACCGACATCCGGAACCAGGGCGCCGCGCCATCGGTGCCGAAGGCGCTGAAGGGGACCAGGGCCAGCCGCGCCTCGCTGATGAGGTAGGAGGTCAGCTCCTTGGTGGTATTGAGCACCTGGCCGGTCGGGGTGGTGCGCCCCAGCACGTCGAGCTGGGCAGTGAGGTAGATGGCGCCCATGGGCACCATAGAATCCACGGGCAGGCCGTCGGCTTTCAGGACTTGCAGGCCGCGGTGCAGCGTGTCAAGGCTGCGCTGAATCCGGGCTTTGAAGCCGACCAAGTAGGCATCGACGGCGGCGGTTTGGGGCAGGTACTGCGCCGTGGCTACCTGCTCGGCTTTGGGTGCCCAGGCCCCCACGTGGCCCAGGATGGCTTTCATCCTGTCGATAACCCCGCTGGGACCGAAGGCGTAACCCACGCGCACCCCGGTGGCGGCCAGGCACTTCGAGATACCGTCGATGTAGATGGTGTAGTCGCGCAGCTCGGGCCGCAGGTTCACCGGGTCATAGTGCTGGGTCTGGCCGAAGGTGAGCAGCCAGTAAATCTGGTCGTAGAGCAGGTAGAGCGGCTTCTCGTGGGGCTGGCGGCGGCGGTTTTCGGCCAGTACCAGGTCGCAGATGGCCTCTAGCCCTTCGCGGCTGAACACCGTGCCGGTGGGGTTGAGCGGGGAGCACAGGGCCAGCAGGGTAGCCCCGGCCAGGTGGGGCGCCAGCTCCTCGGCCGTGGGCATGAAGTTATTTTCGGGGCGGGTTTCCACCATGACAGCCTCCGCCGCAGACAGATGGCAGTAGTGGTTGTTGTTCCAGCTCGGCACCGGAAACACCACCCGGTCGCCGGGGTCTACCAGGGCCAGGTAGGCGGCGTAGATAAGCGGGCGGGAGCCGCCGGCCACCAGAAAATCATTGGGCGAGTACTGAAGGCCCTGGCGGGCCTGGGTGAAGCCGGCCGCCGCCTCGCGCAGGCCCGCCATGCCGTTGGCGGGCGGGTAGTTGGTGTGGCCGGCCGCGTAGGCGCGGGTAATTTCAGCTTGCAGCTCCTGCGGAATAGGGAAAATACTGGGGTCGAAGTCGCCGATGGTGAGGTTGCAGATCTGCTCCCCCTTGCGAATCATGTCGTTGACTTCATTGCCGATTTTGATGATTTCGGAGCCAATCAGGCTGCCCGCCATTCGCGAAACTTGCATGGGAGGTGAAGTGGTGAAGTGGTTAGTAGTGAGGTGGTGAGCCGGGGGAGGCCAGGCAAAGGTAACAGTCCTCCCCATCCGGTGCCTGCGCCGCAAACCATAGAAACTGGTAAGCTCGCCACCCACGGGGGCGCTCAAGAGGTGGCGGTGAGCGGGAAGCTCGGGCACCGTGCGTAACTTGGCCGGCCAAATTCTGTGCTCATGCCCACCGCCACCATTGCCATTCCCACCCTGGCTGCCCTGCCCCAGGCCGCCGAGCAGCTGCGCGCCCATCTTGGTTCCCACACCCTAGTGTGCTTCGAGGGAGAAATGGGGGCCGGCAAAACCACGTTTATCAAAGCCCTCTGCCAGCAGCTAGGCGTGGAGGATGAGGTCAGCAGCCCCACGTTCAGCCTCGTGAATGAGTACCGCGACGCCCACAACCAGCCCATCTACCACTTCGACTTCTACCGCCTCGACAACCCGCGCGAGGCCGAGGGCATCGGGGCCGTGGAGTACTTCGATTCTGGCTATCTTTGCCTGATTGAGTGGCCTAGCCGCATCGAGGCCCTGCTTCCCGAAAACCGGCTGCTCGTCACGCTCTCCGTCACCGGCCCCTCTTCACGGGAAGTAATAATTAGTAATTAAGAATGAATAATTTGACACCACTTGGTTGTTGTGCTCGAAAGAAACCCCATTTGGTGGTCTGCTCATTCCTAATTCTTACTTATTAAGTACTAATTAAAATCAGAATGCCCGAAGCAGTACCCCCCGGCTTTGAGTCGCTGGCCACGAGCCGCGCTTACTTCACCCAGGAATCCATGCTGGCCGTGGAAACCCGGAAGCGGAAGCTGTTTATCGGGTTGCCCCGCGAAAGCTCTCTGCAGGAAAACCGCATCTGCCTCACGCCCGAAGCCGTGAAGCACCTGGTAGAGGCCGGCCACGAAATTCTGCTGGAAAGTGGGGCCGGGGAGCCCAGCAAGTACTCCGACCACGACTATTCCGAAGCCGGCGCCACCGTGGCCTACTCGCCCAAGGAGGTGTACGAGGCTGACATCATCCTGAAAGTGGCCCCGCCCACCTACGACGAGCTGGAGTACCTGCGGGCAGGCCAGACTTTGATTTCGGCCCTGCAATTCGGCTCCCTCACCGGCGAGTACATCACGGCCCTGCTGCGCAAAAAGGTCAATGCCATTAGCTTCGAGCTGATCAAGGACCCCTCGGGGGCCCGGCCGGTGGTGCGGGCCATGAGCGAAATTGCCGGCTCCACGGTCATGCTCATTGCGGCCGAGTACCTGGCCCGCTCCAACGAAGGCAAGGGCATCATTCTGGGCGGTATCACGGGCGTGCCGCCGTCGCAGGTCGTGATTCTGGGTGCGGGCACCGTGGCCGAGTACGCCGCCCGCGCCGCCTCCGGGCTGGGGGCCGAGGTTAAGGTGTTCGACAACCACCTCTACAAGCTGCGCCGCCTCAAGCAGAACCTGGGCCAGCCCCAGCTCTACACCAGCACCCTCGACACCTTTGCCCTAAGCCAGCAAATCCGCCGCGCCGACGTCGTAATCGGGGCCCTCAACGCCGAGGAAGGCCGCATTCCGTTCATGGTGTCGGAAGACACGGTATCGACGATGGCGCCGGGTTCGGTGATTATCGACGTGAGCATTGACCAGGGCGGCTGCTTCGCCACCAGCGAAATGACCAGCCACAGCAAGCCGGTTTTCCGCAAGTACGACGTGATTCACTACTGCGTGCCCAATATTGCCAGCCGCGTGCCGCGCACTGCTACCAATGCCCTGAGCAACATCTTCACGCCCATCTTGCAGGAAATCAGCCAGCATGGCGGCATCAACGAGGTGCTGTTCACCAACGAGCATTTCCGCTCCGGCGTCTACGTCTACAAAGGCTCCCTGACCAACGCCAGCATTGCCCGCAAGTTCAACATGCGCTACAAGGAGCTGGCGTTGATGATTGCGGTGCGGAATTAGATTTACTTTCTGTTTTTCTAGTGATAAGTAATTTCTAGAAGCAAGTGGAATCACAGTATAGTTCGGTGCAGAATGGTGGAGCAACCAAGATTGAAACCCAAGTACTAATCAGTTCTTCCAAATTTATCCTGCTGTGTTTGCTAACGTGTGGCCTTTACGCCCTGTATTGGCAATACAAGGCGTGGCGCTTCCTCAAGCAGTGGCAGCAGTCGGATATTTGGCCGGCGGTGCGGGCTATTTTCAGCATATTCACGGTGTATGAATTGCTGAAGACACTGCAACGCTTTGCCAATCGGCAGTCGATACCCGCAGACTATAGAGCTGGCAATCTGGCCGCTGGCTACATCATTCTATCCTTGCTAAGCAGATTACCAGATCCATTCTGGTTGATTTCACTACTGGCCTTTGCGTGCCTGTTGCCAGCCTACAATGTTTTCACCACGGCGCTTTTGGTATCAGAAGAAGTGCAGGCAGTAGAACAACCCGGCTTCAATACCAGACAATGGTTGTTGATAGGTGTATTCGGGCTGTTTTGGTTGCTTGCTCTTTGGGGGCTGACGTTGCCAGAAACCGAGGTGGATATATCACACTGACTATATCACGCTGCCAGCAGTAACACCTTCCACGCCTCCAGCAGCCGGCCCTCTTCCAGCAGCTTCTTGCCCAGCAGCATCAGCTCTTGGCGTTGCTGCTGCGGCTCGTCGCGAAACTTATTGAGCGTGTAGCTCACGAGGGGCTCCTGGCGGAAGGCCTCCACTTCTTCGGCTGACGGAATGGACTGGGCTTCGATGTTGGCCAGGCGGCCCAGGTTGTTGCCGGTGAGCAGGTCGGAGGTACGCATGTGCTCGGGCAGCTGGTCGATGCCGATACCGAGGTGGCGGTTGGGCTTGGGCACCTCGAAGAGGCTGCTGCCCGAGGCGCGGGTGTACCAGTCGCCGCCGAGGCGGGCAATGGCGTCGAGCTTCTGCGGATCGATGCCGACGCCGGAGGGTAGGATGATGTCTTGGCGGAAATGGGCCAGCACCACCCGGCACAGCACCAGGTTGCCGGCGCCGTTGTTCTGGCCCAGCTCAATGACTTGCTCTACCACGCACTCGAAGGCGGCCGGGGCTTCCAGCACCCGCGGGGGGCGCACCTGCTGGCTGGGCACCTGGGTAAAGCCGGCCTTCACGAATTCATTTATGCCCCGCTCATACTCGGTACTGGCCAACGACATCTGCTCCACCATGGCGTAGTCGCAGATGTGAATGACGCACTCCGGCACCTCGCGCACGTTTTGCAGGGTGTGCTTCTGGGAATTGTCGCGCACCCGGTTGGCCGGCGAAAAGGCCAGAATGGGCGGGTTGGAGCCGAAGCAATTAAAGAAGCTATAAGGGCTGAGGTTGACGGAGCCATCGGCGGCCTGGGTGCTGACGAAGGCCACTGGGCGCGGGGCCACGGCGCCCACCATAAACGGGTGCCAATCGGCGGGCTTGAGGTCAGACGGGACAATGCTGCGGAAGGGAGTAGACATGCGGGCGAAGTTCGGGGTTGCAGCCGGATTATTTCTCGCGGAGGTTCGCGGAGGGTGGCACTGAGGTTCGCAGAGAACGACCTCTGCGCCACCCTCCGCGAACCTCCGCGAGAAATCCACATCTGCCTACTTGGCACTCGTCTCTGGCTCGAGCCAAGCTTCTCTGCACCTATCTCACCTGCCTACTTACTACAATGTTTGCTAACTAACTATATCTTCACTAAATAAGTATAGCAAACCGTACCCGTAACCCCGCTCCCGCTATGACCACGCCCGCCTGCCCCAAGTGTGATTTCAAGGAAGCTACCAAAAGCGGCATTGTGGGCGGCCGGCAGCGGTACAAGTGCAAGAACTGCGGCTACCACTTCTCCGTGGCCAAGGCGGGCAAGGAAATCAACTCCTACTACGTCATCAAGGCCTTGCAGCTGTACGTGGAGGGCGTGAGCTACCGGGAGATTGAGCGCCTGCTGGGCGTGAGCCACGTGTCGGTGATGAACTGGGTGAAAAAGTACGGCGTGAAGGCCCCGCGCCAGACCGAGTATCATCCTACCTATAAGATTCTGAACCAGAAAGAGCTGGCGGACTTCTTTCAGAAGCCCGAGAACCTGAAAGGCGCCGGGCTGGTGGTGACGGAGCTGGGCGACAAGTACATGATGATTCGCTGGGAGCGGTTTCGGCAGGGGTAGAGCTATAGAATTTAGCGGAAGTATAGCATAAAGGTGATTTCCACCTTGGGATTCTTCTATTTGGGAGAGCCGAGCCGAGGCCGCAGGGTCCGGCGCCGGGACGTTCCTTTTCACGGTACCAACTCCCACCAAACCCTATGCTCAACCCCCGTTACGCATTGGTCCTGAGCGCGCTGCTGAATGCCGCCGGAGCCGTGGCGCAGGTGACGCCCACTCCCACACCACCGCCCAGCCAGCCTACGCCGGCCCCCACCACCCCAACTCCCGCCGCGCCACCCACCGGCACGCCGGTGCCCTCGGCCAACCCCACGCCCTCGCCGCCCGCGGCCCCGGCAGCGGGCAGCGCCGTTACGCCAACTCCGCCCACGGAGTCGGTGCCCTACGGGGCGGGCATGAAGGTGAACCTCTCGCCCGATGGCACCAAGTACCTGCGCTTCCTGACCTGGCACCAGATCTGGACGCGCTGGACCAAAAACAACACCGGCACCCAGCGCGCCCCTGGCAAGTTCCAGGACGACCAGCTGGACTTCTCCATCCGCCGCTCCCGTCTTATCATCCTGTCGCAGCTGAACCCGCGGTTCATGATTTACACCCACGTCGGCATCAACAACCAGACGGGGGTGAGTGGGGGCGTGGCGCCGGCCCAGGACGCCAAGAAGCCGCAGCTTTTCATTCACGAAGCAGTGGTGGAGTACAAGGTGAACAAGTACGTGAGCCTGGGTGCGGGCATGCACTACCAGAACGGCCTCTCGCGCCTCACCCGCTCCAGCACGCTCAACTTCCTGACCATGGACGCGCCCCTGACCAACTGGCCCGTCATTGAGGCCATTGACCAGTTTGCGCGCGGCATCGGGGTGTACGCCAAGGGCCGGGTAGCCAAGCTTGATTACGCGTTGAGCGTGAACGAGTCGCTGCTCACAAACCAGACGGGCGCATTCAGCAATGCCCTGGGGCTGGGCACTTCCGTAACTACGGGCGCCGGCAGCAACCAAACCACCACCAATACCGGCTCCAACATTGCCCAGTACAATCCCCAGGGCACCGACCACATCTACCAGGGCTACGTCAGCTGGGAGTTTATGGATCAGGAATCCAATCTGCTGCCCTTCAACGTGGGCACCTACCTGGGCACCAAGCGCGTGCTCAACATCGGGGCGGGCTTCTTCTACAACAACGACGGCATGTCGTCGCGCGGCACTTCCGACGTGGCCCAGGTGAATGGCTCGGGCTTCACGGCGGCCCAGATTGCGGCCATCCCCACCCGCAAGCACGACATCACCCTGCTCTCGGCCGACGTGTTTTTCGACACGCCCATCAACAAGGAGCGAGGCACGGCCTTCACCGTGTACGGCGTATACTACAACTACAACTTCGGGCCGAACCACGTGCGCTACATCGGGCCGGCTAACCCCGGCTGGGGTGCCACGCCCCTGCGCGGCAACGCCATTCCGCACTCCGGCACCGGTAACATCGGGTTTGTGGAAACCGGCTACCTGCTGCCCACCAACGTGCTGGGGCCCAAGGTGCGGGTGCAGCCCTACACCTCGTTTCTGCTGGCTGGCTACGAAGGCCTGCGCAAGCCCAACGGCGACATCCAGAACACCAACGTGTTTGATGTGGGCTCCAACTTCTACATCGACGGCCACAACGCCAAGTTCACGCTCAACTACCGCCACCGCCCCGACTTCACCAACCAGGTGGCCCGCCCCGAAGGCGGCGTGCGGGTGAACGACGTGGAGTACCGCCCCGAAATCACCCTGCAAACCCAGATTTTCTTGTAGGAACTGAGGTAGTGGGGTGGATGATGGTGGGGTAACAGGTGACAAGTGACAGGTGACAGGTGACAGGAAGAGCGTCATGCTTCATCTGGCGTCCGCTTGCCGAAGCATCTCTCCCGCTTCGTTGCGGATGGCTGCTTCGTCTGCACGATTGGAATTAGCCAGCGGTAGAGATGCTTCGACTCCGCCTCCAGCTGCGCTCAGCATGACTGTTCTCCTGTCCCCTGTCACTATTCACCTCACCACTTCATCAGCCCATCACTCTCTTCGCACAAATCCCACTCATTCACTCATCCAGACAATGATGAACCATACCCAACCGCAGCGCGACGCCTACGCTGGCGCCACGCCCCTGGCCGGCGGGCCAAGCTCCGACACCGCCGTGGCCCACGACAACAACTCGGTCGAGAAAAGCAAAATCTGGCAGGTGATTACCGCCTCGTCGGTGGGCACCGTCATCGAGTGGTACGACTTTTACATCTTCGGCTCCCTGGCCGCCATTATCGGGCCGGTGCTGTTTGGCACCACGGGCAAGATTGAGGATACAATTCTGGGCACGCTGGCCGTGTTTGGGGCGGGCTTCGTGGTGCGGCCCTTCGGGGCGCTGGTGTTTGGGCGCGTCGGCGACATGATCGGGCGCAAGTATACCTTTCTGCTCACGCTGCTGATTATGGGCGGGGCCACCTTCGTGACCGGTCTGATTCCGAGCTACGACAGCATCGGGGTGGCGGCGCCCATTATCGTGACCATTCTGCGCCTGCTGCAAGGGCTGGCGCTGGGCGGCGAGTACGGCGGGGCCACCACCTACGTGGCTGAGCACTCCCCCGACCACAAGCGCGGCTACTTTACCTCCTTCATTCAGATTACGGCCACGGCCGGGCTGTTCTTGAGTATTCTGGTGATTGTGGTGACGCGCAAAACCATGGGTGAAGAGGCCTTTAAGGAGTGGGGCTGGCGCATACCGTTCCTGCTCTCGGGCCTGCTGGTTATTGCCTCCTACTATATCCGCCGCAAGCTGCACGAGTCGCCGCTGTTTGCCAAGGCCAAGGCCGAAGGCAAAACCTCCACCAACCCCCTGCGCGAGTCGTTTGTGAACCCCGTCAACCGCCGCCTGGTGCTGATTTCGCTGTTTGGGGCCACCATGGGCCAGGGCGTGGTGTGGTACACGGGCCAGTTCTACGCCTATTCCTTCATGCTGAACACCTTGAAGCTAGACCTGGTGGACGCCAGCATCATTTTGTGCGCGGCCCTGCTGCTGGCCACGCCCTTCTTCGTGTACTTCGGCTCACTTTCGGACCGCATCGGACGCAAGAAAATCATTATGATGGGCCTGCTGTGCGGTGCCTTGTTCACCATCCCGATTTTCTACGGCATCAAGGCCTTTGCCGGCCCCATTACGGAAGTAACCGCCGCCACTGTGGATGCCACCGGCAAGGCCGTGCCCGCCGTGATGAAAGCCCTCAGCCCTAACATGCCGGCTATGATTGCGCTGGTGTTCTGCCTGGTGCTGTTCGTGACCATGGCCTACGGACCCATTGCGGCCTATCTCGTCGAGCTGTTTCCCACCAAAGTGCGCTACACCTCCCTGTCGCTGCCCTACCACATCGGCAACGGGGTGTTCGGGGGCTTCGTACCGTTCATTGCCACGGCCCTGACGCTGCGCGCCGCCGCCCAGCCCGAGGGGACACTTTTCAAGGAGTACAGCAGCTTCGCCGGCCTGCTCTACCCGGTCGCCATTGCCCTGATTTGCTGGATGATTGGCTCAGCGCTGATGAAGGACGTGCGCAACGTACGCCTCATGGAAGACCAGCCGGTTCAGTAGCAACGGCCCACAGGCTTGCCGCAAAGTCCGCCGGGCCCAGGTTCGGCGGACTTTTTTCAAGGTAGAAAGTTGGGAAGTTGAGAAGGTAGAAAGTTGATAGTTAGACCGTCCTGCTTGATCTGGCATCCACCCTGTGAAGCATCTCGCGTGCTGACGTTGCAGTGGTATGGTCATGCTGAGCTTGCCGAAGCATCTCTACCTCTGGCTAACTTTCATCATGTGCAGACGAAGCGGTAAAGATGCTTCGACAAGCTCAGCATGACGGTCTATCGGCTTTCCTGAACAGCTTCATCTCCTCCTGTTCACTTTCTACCTTCTCAACTTCCCAACTTTCTAACTTCCATCATGCCTTCCATTTCGCCCCAGGAGCGCCCGGAGCAGCGGCGCGGGCAGCGGCTGCTGTTCTTAACCGTGCTGTTCGGTGTGCTGCTCAACTTCCCCCTGTTGGCCGTTTTCGACCACGACGGCAGGGTAGGGGGCATCCCGGTGCTCTACCTCTATGTGCTGCTGGCCTGGGTGGCCCTGGTAGCCGCTACGGGGTGGCTGGTGAGGAAATGAGTGAATGAGCAGGTGAGTGAATGAGCAGGTGAGTGAATGAGTGAATAGGGACTTGTTAGGAAGTTATGACACCGGATAAATAGTGGGTAGTTTGCTATATGGATAAAGTAAACAAAGCAGCTTTCACAGAAGCATTACGGAGCCGCACCAAGCAAATGGCTCTGCGTACCATTCGACTATTTCAGCGCCTGCCCAAAACGGATGAAGCGCGAATTATCGGTAAACAGCTTTTGCGCTCGGCTACTTCGGTTGGCGCTAATTACCGGGCGGTGTGCCGGGCCAGGTCTAAGGCGGAACATTACGCCAAGCTGTGTATCTGTGTAGAGGAAACCGACGAAACATTGTACTGGCTGGAGCTGCTGACGGAAGCAGGCATTTTTCCCGAAGCCAAATTGGCTACCCTGCACCAAGACTTCAGCGAAGTACTAGCCATTCTCACCGCAGCCCGCAAAACCGCCTCCGCCCAGTAAACCATCATTCACTCATCCACTCATTCACTCATTTCCAAAACATGCCCGCCTGGCTTGTCATCGGCTTTTCCTTCGGCTACCTCGCGCTGCTGTTCGGGGTGGCGTATGCGGCGGAGCGGCGCTCGGCGGAGCGGCGAAGCCTGGTGAGCAACCCCTACGTGTACGCCCTGAGCATGGCCGTGTACTGCACGGCCTGGACCTACTACGGCTCGGTGGGGCGGGCAGCGTACTACGGGCTGGAGTTTGTCGGCATCTACCTGGGCCCCACGCTGATGGCGCCGGCGGCTTGGCTGGTGCTGCGCAAGATTATCCGGGTGTGCCACACCCAGCGCCTCACTTCCATTGCCGACTTCATCTCGGCCCGCTACGGCAAAAGCGCCTCGCTGGGCGCCCTGGCCACGGCCGGGTGCGTGCTGGGCGTGGTGCCCTACATTTCCCTGCAAATCAAGGCTATTGCGGCTTCGTTCGACATCCTGACCCGGCCGCCCAGCACGTTGCACCTGCCGGTGGAAGGGGCCGCCGCGGCCGGCTCGGCCCTGTACACGACGGTGGCGCTGGCGTTTTTCACCATCATTTTCGGGGTGCGCTCCATCGAAGCCACCGAGCGGCACGAGGGCATGGTGCTGGCCGTGGCCCTGGAAAGCCTCGTGAAGCTGGTGGCGTTTCTGGCCGCCGGGCTGTTCGTCACCTACGGGCTGTTCAACGGGTTTGCGGATGTATTTGAGCGGGCCGCCGCCCTGCCCGACCTGGCCCGGCTGTTCACGCTGCACGGGGCCGGCACCACGCCGGGGCAGTGGTTTACCCTGCTGCTGCTGAGCATGGCTGCCATTCTGCTGCTGCCCCGGCAGTTTCAGGTGGCGGTGGTCGAAAACGTGAACGAGGACCACCTGCGCAAGGCCATGTGGCTGTTTCCGCTCTACCTCATCGTCATCAATCTGTTTGTGCTGCCCCTGGCCTTCGGGGGGCGCCTGCTCGACCCCCTGGCCTTGCTCGACGCCGACACGTTTGTGCTGGCCCTACCCTTGCAAGCGGGTCGGCCCTGGCTGGCCCTGCTCATCTACCTGGGCGGACTGTCGGCGGCCAGCAGCATGATTATCGTCGAAACCATTGCCCTGAGCGTGATGATGAGCAACCATCTGCTCATGCCTTTGCTGGTGCGCATTCCGGCCGCCCGGGCCGAGGGGCCGCGCTGGTTTGCCTACCTGGGGCAGGCAGCCCTGCACAGCCGCCGCCTGGCCGTGGTGCTGGTGCTGGCCCTGGCTTTTGGCTACTACGCCGCCGTGGGCCACCTGCTGCCGCTCGTGAACATCGGGCTGGTGTCGTTTGCGGCGGTGGCGCAGTTTGTGCCGGTGGTGCTGGGCGGGCTCTACTGGAAGGGCGGCACCCATCAGGGCGCCACGGCGGGCCTGTTGGCCGGGTTTGCGGTGTGGCTCTACACTCTGGTGCTGCCCACGATGGTGGCCCCCGGCCTGCTGCCCGAAAGCCTGCTCACCGAGGGGCCGCTGGGCCTGGGCGGACTGCGGCCGTTTGCCTTGTTCGGGCTCGAAGGGCTCGACTACCTCTCGCACGGCTTGTTCTGGAGCTGGTTTTTCAATGTGGGCTGCTACGTGGGCGTGTCGTTGCTGGGGGCGCCCTCGGCCCTGGAGCAGCGCCAGGCCAACGTGTTCGTGGACGTGTTTCGCTACGGCACCCCGTTTGAAGGGCCGGCCGGCTGGCAGAGCGCGGCCCGCCTGCCCGATGTGCGGGCCCTGCTCACGGGTTTTCTGGGGAAGAGGCGCACCAACCAGGCCCTGCACGCCTTCCAGGAGCGGTTCCCGGATGCCCACGCGGCCACCGAAGCGGCCCTAACGCCACCCCAGGCCGACCCGCGCCTGCTGGCCTACGCCGAGCGCCTGCTGGCTGGCTCCATCGGCCCGGCCTCGGCCCGGCTGCTGCTCAGCTCCTCCGTGGGCACCGAAGACATCAGCTTCGACAACGTAGTGGGTATCTTGAAAGAAAGCCAGCAGCTGCTGGAAGCCAACCGCCAACTCCAGAAGCAGCAGCGCCAGCTCCAGCGCCTTACCCAGGAGCTGCAAGCCGCCTACAACCAGCTTCAGGAGCTGGACCAGCACAAAGACGAGTTTCTGTACACCGTCACCCACGAGCTGCGCACCCCGCTCACCAGCATTCGGGCTCTGTCCGAAATCCTGACCGATAACC
The DNA here is from genome assembly GCF_025979885.1 of Hymenobacter sp. YIM 151500-1. Taxonomy (NCBI): domain Bacteria; kingdom Pseudomonadati; phylum Bacteroidota; class Cytophagia; order Cytophagales; family Hymenobacteraceae; genus Hymenobacter; species Hymenobacter weizhouensis. The sequence continues at coordinate 1,300,983 of NZ_CP110139.1, read as the reverse complement.
CCGACATGGACGAGGAGGAGCGCCAGCGTTTTCTGCTCACTATTACCAAGGAATCGGAGCGGCTGAGCCGGCTGATTACCCTGGTGCTCGACCTGGAGAAGTACGAGTCGGGCAAGGCCACCCTGGACAAGGCCCCGGTGGACGTGGCCGAAGTCATCAGCGACGCCCTCGACGCGGTGGGCCAGCTGCTGCGCGACAAGCACATCCACCTCGACGTGGCCGTGCCGCCCGCCCTGCCGCCCCTGGCCGGCGACCGGGACCGGCTGATGCAGGTACTCGTGAACCTCTTGAGCAACGCCGTAAAATCGTGCCGGGCCGATGGGACGGGGCGCATCCGGGTGGTGGCTGAGGCCGCGCCCGACACGCTCCGCATCCGGGTGCAGGACAACGGCAAGGGCATTGCCCCGGAGTTTCACCAGCTCATCTTCGACAAGTTTTTTCAGGCCCGCAACCAGACCACGCGCAAGCCCGAAGGCTCGGGCCTGGGCCTGGCCATTACCAAGAAAATCGTGGAGTTGCACGCCGGCCGCATCTGGGTGGAAAGCCAGCCCGAGCAAGGCGCCACGTTTGCCGTGGAGTTTTCAATTGGGAATGAGTAAATGAATGGATGAGTAAATGAGCGAATGAATAAAGAACGTCCTGCTGAGCTTGCCGAAGCATCTCTACCTCTGACTAACTTCAATCGGTTACAACGAAGCAGGCATCCGCAACGAAGCGGTAGAGATGCTTCGGCAAGCTCAGCATGACAAGTGCTGCTTTTGCGTCTCTTGCATCCTCTGCGACAAACGACTCCTGAAATACCCCTAGTACCCAGTGCCATGACTACGGCCCCCCACATATTAATTGTTGACGATGAGCCGAACATCGTCATGTCGTTGGAATTTCTGATGCGCAAAAACGGCTACCAGGTCAGCATTGCCCGCAACGGCACCGAGGCCCTGGAAGCCGTGGACCGCACTGGCTTCGACGTGGTGCTGCTCGACATTATGATGCCCGACGTGGACGGCTACCACGTGTGCCGCCACCTGCGCCAGCGCCCCGACCGGGCCGCCACCCGCGTGGTGTTCCTCTCGGCCAAAAGCAAGGAAGCCGACATCCAGAAAGGTTACGAAGCCGGCGCCGACCTCTACCTCAGCAAGCCCTTTAGCACCCGCCAGCTCATGGAAAAAGTAAAAGAACTGCTCGAGCCCAACCCCTTCCCTGCGGGGGAGGGGCTCTAGTTCTAGCTTTCTAGTCTACTAGCTAAAAACTAGAACTGGAGCCCCTCCCTACCGGATTTCGCGCAGCAAGCGTTGCGCATGAAGTAGCTGGGTTGGGGCGGGGCCAAGGACGGATGATAACTCTCTCACTGCTTCGCCCAAAGCCCGCCTTCGTCCACCCGTCTCCTCATCTTCTCCCACCCTAAATACTCAACCACCCTCAGCCCTTCCTTGCCAAGAAGGGGGAGCTAGAGCTAGTTCCCCCTCCCAACCGGGGAGGGGGCTAGGGGGTGGGGCTACCATGAACTCAACCTACGCCACCGACTACGCCGCCAGCCTCCGGGACCCGGCGGCTTTCTGGGCCGAGCAGGCGCGGCAGCTGCGCTGGTTTCGGGAGCCGCCGCGGCCCGTGCTCAGCCAGGAGCCCGATACCGGTTTCTACCGTTGGTTTCGGGGTGGGCAGCTCAACACCAGCTGGCTCTGCCTCGACTACCACGTGGAGCACGGCCGCGCCGAGCAAGTGGCCCTGGTCTACGATTCGCCCGTGACCCAGACCGTGCGCCGCCTCACCTACCGGGAGCTGCTGGACCTGACCAGCCGCTTTGCCGGGGGCCTGCGCGAGCTGGGCGTACTGCGCGGCGACCGGGTGCTCCTCTACATGCCCAATCTGCCCGAGGCCGTGGTGGCCATGCTGGCCTGCGCCCGGCTGGGGGCCGTGCACTCAGTGGTGTTCGGGGGCTTCGCGCCCCGCGAGCTGGCCGTGCGCATCGACGATGCCCGGCCGCGCGCCATCATCTGCGCCTCGGCGGGGCTGGAAGTAGACAAAGCCGTGCCCTACAAGCCCCTGGTAGACGCCGCCCTGCAAGAGGCCACCCACCAGCCCGACTACGTGGTGGTGTTGCAGCGCGACTTCTGCCGCGCCGAGCTGAAGCCGAATCCGGACGGGCTGCCCCTCAGCCTTTCTTCGGAAGCATCAGCAACAGCCGAAGCGGCCCCCGTTGCCTACACCACCGACCATTTCGGGCGGTTGGCAGACCTGGCGGAGTGTCCGGCTGAACAGGAGGAGCAGGGAGATACTGCGCAGGGGCGCATCCAGGAGGCAGAAGCTGCCGCCGACGGGTTTGCGTCATTGAATACGCAGAAGGAAGAGTCCGGCAACCATTTTGGGCGGCTAACCCAACCGCTGAGCCCCACTAACGGCCAGCTATGCGCGCCTCGCCGGCCCCGCGACATCGACTACCAGGAGCTGCTGCGCGCGGCGCCCGTGGCGGCCGTGCCCCTCGACGCCACCGACCCACTCTACATCCTGTACACCTCCGGCACCACCGGCAAGCCCAAGGGCGTGGTGCGCGACAACGGCGGCCACGCCGTGGCCCTGAAGTACAGCATGGCGGCCATCTACGGCGTGCAGCCCGGCGACACGTTCTGGGCCGCCTCCGACATCGGGTGGGCCGTGGGGCACAGTTACATCGTGTACGCGCCCCTGCTACACGGCTGCACCTCGGTGCTGTTTGAAGGCAAACCCGTGCGCACTCCCGACGCCGGCACGTTCTGGCGCGTGGTGCAGGACCACGGCGTGCAGGTGCTGTTCACGGCGCCTACGGCCATTCGGGCCATCAAGAAGGAAGACCCCGGCGGCGAGCTGGCCCGGCGCTACCAGCTGGGCTCCCTGCGCCGCCTGTTTCTGGCCGGGGAGCGGTGCGACCCCGCCACCTACGACTGGGCCGGGCAAGTGCTGGGCGTGCCCGTGGTCGACCACTGGTGGCAAACCGAATCGGGCTGGCCCATGCTGGCCACGCCGGCGGGCTACCCCGACACGCCCCCGCCCCGCGCCGGCTCGGCCGGCCACCCCGTGCCCGGCTACAACGTGCAGGTGCTGGACGAGGCCGGCCAGCCGGTGCCCCGCGGCACCACGGGGCTGGTGGCCGTACAGCTGCCTCTGCCGCCTGGCTGCCTGCCCACGCTCTGGCAGGACGATGCCCGCTTCCGCAGCTCCTACCTCAGCACCTTTCCCGGCTACTACCTGTCCGGCGACGGCGGCTACCAGGACCCGGACGGCTACTTCTACATTATGGGCCGGGTGGATGACGTGATTAACGTGGCCGGCCACCGCCTGAGCACCGGCGAGATGGAGGAGCTGCTGGCCGCCCACGCGGCCGTGGCTGAGTGCGCCGTGCTGGGCGTGGCCTCCGAGCTGCGCGGGCAGGTGCCGGTGGGCCTGGTGGTGCTGAAAGACGGCCAGACCATAGGGGAGGAGCAGCTGGAACGGGAGCTGGTGGCCCTGATTCGGGACAAAATCGGGGCCGTGGCCTGCTTCCGGCAGGCGGCCGTGGTCAAGCGCCTGCCCAAAACCCGCTCCGGCAAAATCCTCCGCAAAACCCTCCGCCAGCTCGCCGACGGCGAAGACTTTTCTATGCCTTCTACTATTGATGACCCCGCCATCCTGGACGAAATCAAGAGTGTACTTCTCACTCGAAGCATCGGCCTAGCCTTCACCTCTAAAAGCACTCAGGACTAGAGTTAGAGCTAGCTCTAGTCCTAAAAACTCACCCCCTCACTACCACCACCTCACCATATTCCCACCATGCCCGACACCGCCCCCAAACACGCCCGCATCCGTACCCTGGACGAGTACCATGATGCCTACCGCCGCAGCACCCAAAGCCCCGAGCAATACTGGGCCGAGGTGGCCGAGCCCTTCACCTGGCGCCGCAAGTGGGACCAGGTATTCAGCTCCGACATGCCCGCCGGCCGCAACGAGTGGTTCCAGGGCGCCCGCCTCAACATCACCGAGAACTGCCTGGACCGCCACCTGGCTACGCGCGGCAACAAGCTGGCCATCATCTACGAGCCCAACGACCCCAAAACCCGCCACCTGCGCCTGACCTACCGGGAGCTGCACCACGAGGTATGCAAGTTTGCCAACGTGCTGCTCAACAACGGCGTGGAGAAGGGCGACCGGGTGTGCATCTACATGCCCATGATTCCGCAGCTGGCCGTGGCCGTGCTGGCCTGTGCCCGCATCGGGGCGGTGCACTCGGTTATCTTCGCTGGCTTCTCGGCCACGGCCATTGCCGACCGGGTGAACGACGCCCAGGCCAGCGTGGTGCTGACCTCCGACGGCCTCAACCGCGGGGCCAAGCAGATTCCGGTGAAGCGGGTGGTAGACGAGGCCCTGGAGAGCTGCCCTTCGGTGCGCCGCGTCATTGTGGTGGAGCACCTGGGCTGGCCCGTGCAGATGCAGGAAGGCCGCGACGTATGGTTTCACGACGAAGCCAGGGATGTAGCCAAAACCTGCCCGGCCGAGGAAATGGACGCCGAAGACCCGCTGTTCATTCTCTACACCTCGGGCAGCACCGGCAAGCCTAAGGGCGTGGTGCACACCACCGCCGGCTACATGGTGTGGGCCGACTACACCTTTCGCAACGTGTTCCAGATCGAGGAAAACGACGTGTACTGGTGCACCGCCGACATCGGCTGGGTAACCGGCCACTCCTACCTGCTCTACGGGCCGCTGCTGGCCGGTTCCACCTCGCTCATGTTCGAGGGCGTGCCCACGTACCCCAGCCCCGGCCGCTTCTGGGAGGTCATTGACAAGCACGGCGTTACGGCCTTCTACACCGCACCCACGGCTATCCGCTCCCTCATGGCCATGCCCCTGGACCATGTGCTCAGCTACTCCCTCGACTCCTTGCGGGTGCTGGGCTCGGTGGGGGAGCCCATCAACGAGGAAGCCTGGTACTGGTACTACCAGCACGTGGGCAAGGAGCGCTGCCCGGTGGTGGACACGTGGTGGCAGACTGAAACCGGCGGCATTATGATTTCGGCCCTGGCCGGCATCACGCCCTCGGTGCCGGCCCGCGCCGGCCTGCCCCTGCCGGGCGTGCAGCCCGTGCTGCTCACCCAGGAAGGTCAGGAAATCGAGGGCAACGACCAGGAAGGCTACCTGGCCATCAAGCAGGCCTGGCCCGGCATTATCCGGACCACCTACGGCGACCACGAGCGCTGCCGCCAGACCTACTTCGCGCCCTATCCCGGCTACTACTTCACCGGCGACGGTGCCCGCCGCGACGAGCAGGGCCTCTACCGCATCATCGGCCGCGTCGATGACGTGATTAACGTGTCAGGCCACCGCTTCGGCACGGCCGAAATCGAAAACGCCATCAACCAGAACGCCCACGTGGTAGAATCGGCCGTAGTCGGCTACCCCCACGACGTGAAAGGCCAGGGCATCTACGCCTACGTCATCTGCCCCGAAGGCGTGCCCGAAACCGAAGCCGACCGCAGCCACATAGAAGCCAGCATCATCGAAACCGTGGTAGCCGAAATCGGCAAAATCGCCAAGCCCGATAAAATCCAGATTGTGTCGGGCCTGCCAAAAACCCGCTCCGGCAAAATCATGCGCCGCATCCTGCGCAAAGTAGCCGAAGGCGACACCAGCAACCTCGGCGACGTAACGACCCTGCTCGACCCACTGGTGGTGGACGAGATTATCGGAGGAAGGAAGTAGGGCCTCACCCCCCGGCCCCGCAGCTGCTTGATGCGCAGTATCCCGTGGAGAGGGGGAGCCTGACGATTTCGGCAGCGCAGCCCTTTCGGCTACCGCCTCAAGAACTGCTACCAACAAGAAAGCGCCACTACGACTTTGTAGTGGCGCTTTGCTTTTATTAAATGGTGAGCCGCTGCGGAGGCCTCTAGCCGACGTAGCGGCGTAGAACAACCCGGAACTGGCTCCCCCTCTCCACGGGATACTGCGCATCAAGCAGCTGCGGGGCCGGGGGGTGAGGCCCTAAAACCGGCTCAGATAGTTTCGGGGCTGGGGCTTGCGCTTCTTCTTTGAAGAAGAAAGCCACGCCACCAGGCCCACGCCCACCACGGCGGCCGTGGTCAGGCGGGTAATAAGGCCGGTTCGGTCGTGCTGCCAGGATGCTTTGTAGCCTTTTTCGGCGAAGATGTTGGGCAGCTTGCCGTGGGCGAGGTCCTCTACGATGCCTTCCACCACGTTCACCCGGTCGGCGAGCAGCAGGGGCAGCCAGTGGCCGTAGTGCGACTCACTGTACTTGAAAGCCACGCGCCGGAGCATGCCGCTCAGGCCCTGCGGGGGCGAGGCGGTGCCGAACACGGCGGGCAGGTTGGGCCGCTCGATGGATTGCAGCACTTCCACGCTTTCGGGTTGCTGGGCGGGCCGCTCCCAGGTGTAGCCGCGCTGCTCGGCGTCGGTGTGGTGGGGCTTCATGGGGTAGGTGGGGTCGTTTTGCGGGTCGGCGTCCACGCCCCAGCCGTTGATTTGCTTGTAGTCGGTAATGCGGTTCATAACGGGGAAAGGTTAGCTGCGGGCAGATGGGGGAATAAGCACGGGCTTGATGCAGTTGTCGAGCTTGTCGGCAAACAGGCGGTAGCCGTCGGCCACTTCCTCCAGGGGCAGGCGGTGGGTAATCAGGGCTTTGGGGTTGAGCACGCCATTCTGGATGTGCTGAATTAGGCGCGGGAGCAGGCGCTTCACCGAAGCCTGATTGGCCCGGATGGTCAGGCCCTTGTTCACCACGTTGCCGATGGGCACGAGGTTGTCGGTGGGGCCATACACGCCCACGATGCTCACGATGCCGCCCTTCTTCACCGAGTTGATGGCCCAGTGCAGGGCCGTAGCCGAGCCGGCCTGCAACAGCGCCTTGCGGCCCGTAATGGTTTGCATGAGGTTGCCGGCCGCCTCGGCACCCACGGCGTCAATTACGCAGTCGGCGCCCAGCCAGTCGGTGGCTTTCTTCAGGAACACCACCGGGTCGTCCATGTCCTTCTCGAAGTTGTAGGCCTCGCAGGGCGCGTAGTTCTTCACGAACTCCAGGCGGTAGTCCACGTGGTCGAGGACGATGACGCGGCCGGCCCCGAACAGCCAGGCGCACCGCGCGGCCATAATGCCTACCGGCCCGGCCCCGAACACCACCACCGTGTCGCCGGGCTGGATGCCGGCCATTTCGGCGGCCTGGTAGCCCGTGGGCACCACGTCGGTCAGCATCACAGCATCGTCGGGGTCCATGCCTTCGGGTATCACCGTGGGGCCGAAGTTGGCGTAGGGCACGCGGGCGTACTCGGCCTGCCCGCCGTGGAAGCCGCCCGCCGTGTGCGAGTAGCCGAAGATGCCGCCCACGGCCGAAGCCTGGGCATTCGACTCGTGGCAGTTGCCGTAGAGGCCCTGCTGGCAGAAAGAGCACCGCCCGCAGGCAATGTTGAAGGGTACCAGCACGGTGTCGCCCACCTTGACTTTGTGCACGTCGGGCCCCACTTCCTCCACCACACCGATAAACTCGTGCCCGAAGGTGGTGCCCACGCGCGTGTCGGGCACGTTGCCGTTGTAGAGGTGCAGGTCGGAGCCGCAGATGCACGAGCGAGTTACCCGCACAATGGCGTCTTCGGGGTGCAGGATTTCGGGCATGGGCTTTTGGCTGGCGCGGACCCGCTTCGGGCCTCGGTAATCCATGGCAAGCATAGGAACTAGGGTTAGGTGGTGGAGGTGGAAGGCTGTGTTGGCAGCGGCGAGAAGCTTCCGGCCGCCGGGCAACCAGCAGGTGCGCGGCAGAAGGCTCTGCTCCTGCGGGCATGAGGTGTACTTGCCTGGCGGGGTAAGGTTGCTACGGTCCGGCTTCTTCCGGCAGGAATACGTGCGGATACGCCGGAGAACTAGCCTACCTTCGCCGGAAATTCTGCCCTGCTCATGCCCCACTTCCAGATTCAGCCCCTGCGCCAGCACCTGGCCCCGGCCATCCAGGATAAAATCGACCAGAAAACCAAGCCCCTCGGTGCCCTGGGCCAACTGGAAGCCCTGGCCCGGCAGCTGGCCCTGATTCAGCAGACGCTGACGCCCGAGCTGCGCCGGCCCCACCTGCTCGTCTTCGCCGCCGACCACGGCCTGGCCGCCGAGGGCGTGAGCAAGTACCCGGCCGAGGTAACCTACCAGATGGTGCTCAACTTCGTGCGCGGCGGGGCGGCCATCAACGTGTTCTGCCGCCAACACGGCCTGGAGCTGAAAGTGGTGGATGCCGGGGTGAAAGGCTCCTTCGCGGAGTTTCCGGCCGTCATCGACCAGAAAATAGCCGCCGGCACCCGCAACGCCCGCCACGAGCCGGCCATGACCCCGGAGCAGTGCGAGCAGGCCCTGGCGGCCGGGGCCCGGCTGGTGCGCGAAGTAGCCGCCGCGGGCTGCAACGTCGTGGGGTTCGGGGAAATGGGCATCGGCAACACCTCGGCGGCGGCCCTGCTCATGCACCGCTTCACGGGCCTGCCCCTGGCCGAGTGCCTGGGCCGCGGCACCGGCCTCGACGACGAGCAGCTGCGCCACAAAGCCGCCGTGCTGGCCGCCACCGCCGAAACGCACGCCCACCTGACGGAGCCCCTGGCGGTGCTGGCCGCTTTGGGCGGGTTTGAAATTGTGCAGATGGCCGGGGCCATGCTTCAGGCTGCCGAGCTGGGCCTGGTGGTGCTGGTGGACGGCTTCATTGCCACGGCGGCTTTGCTGGCCGCCGCCGCCCTGCACCCCGCTGTGCGCGAGTACTGCGTATTCTGCCACCAGTCGGAGGAAACCGGCCACGCCCGCCTGCTGGCCTACTTGCGGGCCCGGCCCCTGCTGCACCTGGGCCTGCGCCTGGGCGAGGGTACGGGCTGCGCCCTGGCCTACCCGCTGCTGGAGTCGGCGGTACGCTTTCTAAACGACATGGCCTCGTTTGCCAGCGCCGGCGTGAGCCAGGCCGAAACGCCCGCCGCCCTATGATGCGCCGCCAGGTAGAGCTGTTTTTCACGGCCCTAATGTTTTACACCCGCGTACCCTGCCCGAAGTGGGTAGGCCATTCCGAGGAGCTGCTCAACAAGGCCACCATCTACTTCCCGGTGATGGGCTGGCTGGTGGGCGGCGTGGCGGCCGGCACCTACTGGGCCCTGAGCTACCTGTTCCCAGTGGATGTTGTCCTGCTGCTGAGCATGGTAGCCAGCATCCTGCTGACCGGGGCCTTCCACGAAGACGGCTTTGCCGACGTGTGCGACGGGTTCGGGGGCGGCTGGACGCCGGCGCGCATTCTGGAAATCATGAAGGATAGCCGCCTGGGTACCTACGGGGCGGCTGGGCTGGGGCTGATATTGGCGCTGAAGTTTGGGGCCCTGCGCAGCCTGCCGCCCACGGCCGTGGCCCCGGTGCTGGTGGTGGCCCACGCCCTGAGCCGGGCCACGGCCCTCACCTTCATCTACACCCACGACTACGCCCGCGCCAACGAAGACAGTAAAGCCAAGCCCGTGGCCAAGAAAATCAGCCGCGCGGAGTTGCTGGTGGGCCTGGGCTTCGGGGTGCTGCCGCTGCTGCTCTACGCCGCCTGGCTGGGCCGCCCCGCCCTGCTGCTGGTGCTGCTGCCGCTGGTCCTGGTGAAGTGGTACCTGGCCCGCTATTTCCAGAAGTGGATCGGCGGCTACACCGGCGACTGTCTGGGCGCCACCCAGCAAGTAGCCGAGGTGGTGGTCTACCTGTTTTTCTGCTCCCCGCTATGGATATCTACCTGATTCGGCACACCCGCGTAGAAACGGCCGCCGGCATCTGCTACGGCCGCTCCGATGTGCCCGTGGCCGCCACCTACGCCCAGGACGAAGCCGCCGTGCGCCAGCGCCTGGCCCCGGTGCTGGCCGTCGGCCCGGTGGCCGTGTTCAGCAGCCCGCTGGCCCGGTGCCACTGCCTGGCCGAAGCCCTGGCTCCCGGCCCCATCACCTTCGACGACCGGCTGATGGAGTACGACTTCGGCCGCTGGGAGCTGCAAGCCTGGGACCAGCTGCCTGCTTCGGAGCTGGACCCCTGGATGGCCGATTTCGTGCACACCGCCGCCCCCGGCGGCGAAACCTTCCACGGCCTGCAAGCCCGCGCTGTCGGGTTCCTGACCGAGCTGCTGGCCGCCCCCGAAGCGCCGGCTACGGCCCTGGTGTTCAGCCACTCGGCCGTTATCCGCAGCCTCGTGTGCCACTGCCTGGGTTTGCCCCTCCAGCACGCCTTCCGTCTCGATATCGACTACGGCTCCATCACGAAGGTGCGCTGCAAGCATGGCCAGTTCAGCGTGGCGTACACGAATGGCTGACGTGGGGTTTTCTCGCAGAGGTCCGCTGAGGTCGTTCCTCTGCCTGCCTCTGCGCATCCCTCTGCGGACCTCTGCGAGAAAATTCCTACCCCGCTGAAGCCGGCAATATTTTCCCGGTCACCTCCCCGAACCCAATCCGCAGGCCATCCTTTTCACAGAATCCCCGCATAGTCACGGTGTCGCCGTCTTGCAGGAATTTACGTTCCGAGCCGTCGGCCAGGGGCACGGGGCGGGTGCCGCGCCAGGCCAGCTCCAGCATGGAGCCCAGCGAGTCGGGAGTGGGGCCGCTGATGGTGCCGGAGGCGTACAGGTCGCCGACTTCCAGGTTGCAACCGTTGGAGGCGTGGTGGGTGAGCTGCTGGGCCATGCTCCAGTACATGAGCCCGAAGTTGGAGCGCGAAATGGTGGTGGCGGCGCTGTTTTCTGGTTGCAGGTCCACTTCCAGCTTGATGTCGAAGTTGTGCGCGTCGAGCTGGCGGAGGTAGAGCAGGGGCTCGGGCTCCTGCACCGGCCCGGCCACCCGGAACGGCTCCAGCGCGTCCAGCGTCACCACCCACGGCGACACGCTGCTGCCGAAGCTCTTGCCCAAAAACGGCCCCAGCGGCACGTACTCCCAGCTCTGAATATCCCGGGCGCTCCAGTCGTTGAAGAGCACCAGCCCGAAGATGTGGTCCTCGGCGTACTGAATGGGCACGGTTTCGCCCAGGTGCGTTCCTTTGCCCACCACAAAAGCCATTTCCAGCTCAAAATCCAGCTGCTGCGAGGGACCGAAGGTGGGCGCGGCGGCATCGGGGGCTTTGCGCTGCCCGTTGGGCCGCCGGATGTCGGTGCCGCTGACTACGATGGAGGAGGCCCGGCCGTGGTAGCCGATGGGAATGTGACGCCAGTTGGGCAGCAGGGCGTTGGCCGGGTCCCGGAACATTATGCCCACGTTGGTGGCGTGCTCGATGCTGGAGTAGAAATCGGTGTAGTTGCGGGGCTTCACGGGGCGGCGCATCCGCACCTCGCGCTGGCGCACCAGGCAGGCGCGCATGGCTTCCTCATTGTCGCGCAGGGCGGGGTTGTCGTGGCGCAGCAGCTCACTCACGCGCTGGCGCACAGCCCGCCACGCCGGCCGGCCCAGGGAGATGAACGAGTTGAGCGCCCCCCGCCGAAACACCTTGGGCATCTTGGGTCCCAAATCCAGATCCTCGAAAAAGCCGAACTGCGCCACCGCGTACAAATCCAGCACGTACTCGCCAATGGCCACGCCCAGGCGCGGACCCGGCTGCTCGTCCTTGTCGAACACCCCAAACGGCAGGTTTTGAATGGGAAAGTCGCTGGTCGGGGCAATGTCAATCCAGGAGCGGAGCGCGGGGTCGTTGGGCTGGGCCATGCGGGTTGAATGGTTGGTGATAGGAGAGGGGCAAAGGTAGCGGCGTGAGGAAAACGATGTGCGAGGATGGAGAAGTAGTCAGTCAAGCCAAGTATCTTTATCGGTAGCGGCTGGCATTGGTGTTGTATCACAACCAAGAGTTAGTGGTTCAGCTTATACCAGCATCTTAACCATTGCCGTTAAGGAATGAAAATCCATTCGCAGCGTTAGAAGCCATTTTCAGCCATACAGCCATGGAAAAATTGACCCGGCATACAAGCTTCGCAGCGTTAAAAGCTGATGTCAAATCTGATAACAGCGCCTTGAAGAATAAGAAAATGGTTCAGTTTGAAGAGCTACTAGCCTTAATGAGAAGAAATATTACTTTATCGAAAACGACTAATTCTGATGGAAAATAATTTGTTTGATACCATTATCAAATTATGCCACGCTCTGAATAAACATGCTGTGCAATACATGATTGTAGGCGGTACGGCTGTGGCACTACACGGATATTTCAGATACTCTACTACTTCGTCTGGTACACTTGCAGACAAGCCCGATTTAGATTTTTGGTACAACCCATCGTACGAGAAACTACTTTAACCTTTTGAATGCATTGCAAGAACTGGGACAGGATGTTACAGCCTTCAAAAACGAGCAAGCTCCGAGCCCAAGAAAATCTTTCTTTAAGTACGAATTTGAAGACTTTACTCTTGATTTTCTACCACAATTGAAGGCCCCTTTAAATTTTACATCAGCTTTTGCAAACCGGCAAATCGTGCAGCTAGCTGGAATTGATATTCCATTCATAGGCTATAACGACTTACTAGATGATAAAATGGCAAGCGCTAGAGCTAAGGATCTGACTGATATGGAAGAATTAAAGAATAAAAGAAAAGCAAAAGAACAGTAAGAGTACTTGCTCAAATAAAAGCGTCGCGCCCCGCTCTCACCGAAAATCGGCAGAAGCGGGGCGCGCTACGTTAAGACAAGTAAACCTAAAACTGCGGCGTAGGCACGGGGTTAGGCTGCACGGGGCGGCCAGCCTGGCCGGCGGGCTGCTCGTGCATGGGCGTCACGTTGGTAGCCTCCACGGCCCTGATTTCAGGCACGGCTTTTTTTACCGATTCCTCGACGCCCGCCTTCAGCGTCATCGGCGACATGGGGCAGGTGCCGCAGGCCCCGAGCAACTCCAGGCGCAGCACCATGTCGGCGGTGATGTCGAGCACGCGCACGTTGCCGCCGTCGGCCGCCAGATAGGGCCGGATGGTGTCCAGCGCCTGCTCAACGCGGGCTAGCAGCGGGTGCGCGTCTACGGCGGCAGAATGTGTCATGAATCGTTGATTTACGCTGATTAATTGTGATTTCGCAGCTTTTTACCGGCCGCCGGCCGGGCAAATCAGCTCGGCAAAGGTAGGGCTTTTGGCTGGTCTGAATTCAACCAGCGGGCTGGGAGAGAAGTTTAATGACCTGCATGATGCAGGCGAAAAACTGCTGAGCAGCGGGCATAAATAGAAAACAAAATCGGTGCAGCCAGAAGAATCAGCGTCAATCAGCGGTTCATTTCGACTACCTGGGTGCGCGGTGCTACGGCGTTGCGGATGCTGACCTGGCGGGCCAGCTCCTCGGCCAGCTGGCCGAACACCTCGGCCGTGGCGGAGCCGCTTTCGAGGATGGCGGGCGTGCCCCGGTCGCCGTTTTCGCGGATGCTCTGCACCAGCGGAATCTGGCCCAGCAGGGGTACTTCGTGCTTGGCAGCCAGGCCTTTTCCTCCCCCTTCCCCGAAGATGAAGTACTTGTTTTCGGGCAGCTCGGCGGGCGTAAACCAGGCCATGTTCTCCACGATGCCCAGCACCGGCACGTTGATCTGGGGCAGGCGGAACATCTGCAAGCCCTTCTCAGCGTCGGCCAGGGCTACTTTCTGGGGCGTGGTGACGATGACCGAGCCGGTGACGGGCACGGTTTGCACCATGGTGAGGTGAATATCGGAGGTGCCGGGGGGCATGTCCAGGAGCAGGTAGTCCAGCTCGCCCCAGTCCACTTCCGTGATAAACTGCTTCAGGGCCGACGAGGCCATGGGGCCCCGCCACACAATGGCCGACTCGGCCGGGGCCAGAAAGCCGATGCTCATCAGCTTCACGCCGTGGGCTTCTATCGGCTCGATGAGGTTGCGGCCTTCGGGGGTGCGGTATACGTGCGGGCGGGCGTCTTCTACCCCAAACATCAGGGGCATGGAGGGGCCGCTGATGTCGGCATCCACGAGGCCAACTTTGGCGCCGGTTTTGGCCAGGGCAATGGCCAGGTTGGCCGTAACGGTGCTTTTGCCCACGCCGCCCTTGCCCGAGGCAATGGCAATGATGTTGCGGACGCCGGGCAGGATGTCGCGGTTCTGGCGCATGGTGGTCACGCGCGAGGTCAGGTGCACCGTCACCTCGGCGTCTTTGTCCACCATGGTGTGGATGGCGCGCACGCAGGCGTTGTGAATCAGCTCCTTGAGCGGGCAGGCGGGCGTGGTCAGGACGACAGTGAAGGCAACCTTGCGGCCGTCAATCTGCACGTCCTCAATCATGTTGAGCGTGACGAGGTCCTGGCCCAGGTCGGGCTCTTCCACGTAGCTCAGGGCTTTGAGAACGGCTTCGGTGGTTATCGGGGTCATGGGCGGAAAGTATGGTGCAAAGATAACCCGAAAACACCGGGCAGAGTTGCCTTTATACGGGCGGCCAAGGCTTTCTGGCCCAGTATTTTCCGAAGCAGGCAACGCTTCGGTAGCCGGGCGCATCTGTTCTTCCCGAGTGTCACCTTTCCTTCTACAAGCGTATGAATAGCCTGCTTTTCTCCCCGAAGTGCGCCGCCTTGCTGGCGCTACCGCTGTTGCTGTCGGGCGCCGCCCTGGCTCAGCAAACCAAGCAAACCCGCGACACCGGCACGTTTGAGGCCGTGCAGGCCGGGGGCGCCGTCAATGTATTTCTGAAGCAGGGCCCGCAGACGGCCGTGGTGGTGGAGGCGCCCAAAGAAGCCTTGTCCTACATCACCACCACCGTGCGCGGGGGCGTGCTCGAAATCCGGCGCGAAGAAGGCATGAGCCAGACGCTGCGCAACCTGCTCAACACCAAAGGCAACCACGTCAATATCTACATCACCGCCCCCCGGCTGACGGCCATCACGGCCAGCGGCGCCAGCGACGTTATGGGCGAATCGGAGCTGGCGGCCGACGCGTTCAGCATCCGGGCCAGCGGGGCCAGCGACGTGGTGCTGAAGCTGAATGTGAAGGCCCTGACGGTAGAAGCCTCGGGTTCCAGCGACGTCAAGCTGACCGGCCAGGCCGAGCGCCAGCAGGTACAGCTCAGCGGCAGCAGCGACTATCTGGCTTCGGGCTTGCAGGGCCGCCAGGCCACCGTCACGGCCTCCGGTTCCAGCGACGCCTACCTGGCCGTATCCGAAACCCTGAAGGCCCAGTCTTCCGGCTCCAGCGACATCATAAACAAAGGTACCGCCCGCGTGAGCCGGTAGATTGCTAGCCTTTTTGTTTGCTTGTTTGTAAAGCCCTTTGCCGTGAGGTGAGGGGCTTTTGCATGAACAAAGCCACCTAGCCGGCGCGGGGCTGTGCCCCGCGCTGTTGTTCAGCTAGCAATGGGCGCTGACGATTGGGCTGCGCAGTCCGCGCTACTCTTGCCTACCTTTGCTGGTAGTATGGCCCGGATTCCGAAGGAGACAGTCGACCAGATTATTCACCACGCCGACATTGTAGAGGTGGTGGGCGATTTTGTGTCGCTGAAGAAGAAGGGGCAGAATCTGTGGGCCTGCTGCCCGTTTCACCACGAAAAGTCGCCGAGCTTCTCGGTGGCGCCGGCCAAGGGGCTGTACAAGTGCTTCGGGTGCGGCAAGGCGGGCGGAGTGGTGCAGTTTGTGATGGACATCGAGGGCACCTCCTACGTGGAGGCCCTGAAATACCTGGCCAAGAAGTACGGCATCGACATCCAGGAAGAGGAGAAGACGCCCGAGCAGCAGCTGGCCCAGAACGAAAAGGACTCCCAGTTCATCGTCTCGAACTGGGCCAAGGACCACTACCACCACCTACTGCTCCACACCGACGAAGGCCAGAGCATCGGGGGGAGCTACCTGCGCCAGCGCGGCCTCAACCAGCAGACCATCAAAACCTTCGAGCTGGGCTACTCCCTCGACCAGTGGGACGACCTGCTCAAATCGGCCGAGAAGGCGGGCTACGAGCGGAAGTATCTGGAGAAAACTGGCCTCGTGGTTACGAAAGAAGACGACCAGGGCCAGGACACCGGCCGCCGCTACGACCGGTTCCGGGGGCGCGTCATGTTTCCGATTCACAACGTGTCGGGGCGGGTCATTGGCTTCGGGGCGCGCACGCTCAAGCCCCACGACAAGACGGCCAAGTACCTGAACTCGCCGGAGTCGGACATCTACCACAAGTCCGACGTGCTATACGGCCTCTACCAGGGCCGGCAGGCTATTCGCTCGGAGGAGCTGTGCTACCTGGTGGAAGGCTACCTCGACGTGCTCAGCCTGCACCAGGGCGGCATCAAGAACGTGGTGGCCTCGTCGGGCACCTCGCTCACCGACGGGCAAATCCGCCTCATTAAGCGCTACACCGACAACGTGACGGTGCTCTACGACGGCGACGCGGCCGGTATCCGGGCCTCACTGCGGGGCATTGATATGCTGCTGGAAGGCGGCCTGAACGTGCGCGTGGTGTTGTTTCCGGACGGCGACGACCCCGACTCCTACATCCGCAAAGTCGGCGACCAGCGCTTCAAAGACCACCTGGAGCAGGCCAGCCAGGACTTCATCCAGTTCAAAACCGACCTGGTGAGCCGCGAAGCCGCCCAGGACCCGGTGAAAAAGGCCGAGGCTATTCGGGACGTGCTGCAAAGCATCGGCAAGGTGCCCGACCCGATTAAGCGCCAGGTGTTTTTGCAGCAAACCTCGCAGGCCTTTGGCATTGATGAGCAGGTACTCATCACCGAGTACAACAAAATCGTGCGCCAGGCCAGCCCGAAGGCCCCGGCCAGCGGTGGGAGCGGGCTGGGTCAGAACGAAGCCAAAAACCAAAAGCCACCCACCAACAACCAGCTCACTCCCGAGCAGGAAGCCGAGGCCCTGATGTACGGAGCTTCGCCGGAGGACCTGGCCGGCGGCCCCGACGCCCTCACGGCCCCGCCCGAGGAGCTGGAGCCCGTGCCCGACGTGCTGGCCCAGTGCGAGCGGGAGGTGGTGCGCCTGCTGCTGCTGTACTCGCCCCAGCCCCTGGCCCCGGAAGTGAGCGTGGCCCAGTACCTCTTGCAGCAGCTCGACGACACGCCCTTCAAAACCGGCCTCTACGCCGACCTGCTCCACCTGTGCCGCGAGGAGCTACGCCAGGGCCGCTGGCCCGAGGTGCGCACTTTTATCCAGCACGGCCGCGGCGACATTCGCAGTCTGGTGGCTGAGCTGGCTACTGAGAAGTACGAGCTGAGCCCCAACTGGACCACCCACCAGATTTACGTGCCCCGGGAGCTGGACCTGTTGCAAACCGCCTGCGACAATGCCATCCTTCGTCTCAACAAGGTGAATGTGGAGCGGGAGCTGGCCGCCCGCCTCGACGCCCTGCGCCAGCCCCAACTCGACGAAGTGGAAATGCTCGACCACCTGCAAACCATCAAGCTGCTCAAGCAGATGGACAACCAGCTGGCACACCTGCTGGGCACCGTCATTCCGCGGGCCAGCATGTAGAGACGCGTAGTCTCGTCTTCCGGCGTAGGTGCGTTTCCTTTGTTGAACGACAAGCGGGAGAAAAAGCCCCACCATATAAGAGTGAGACGCGTACCGCAGGTCGGCGTAGCCGATACGTGTCTCTACGGCCCGGTTGCCTTACTTTTGATTATGCCCTCCCTGCCTCGTTTCACTTCTTTCTTGTACACCCGCGCTATTTGGCGGCGCTTTGCCCTGACCCGCTTTGTGGGGGCGCTGGCCCTCACGGCCCTGAGCCTGGTGGTGGGCGTGGGCGGCTTTATGTGGGTGGAAGGCTATTCCCTGCTCGAGGCCTTCTACATGACCATGATTACCGTTTCGACGGTGGGCTTCGGCGAGATTCGCCCTATGTCGCCGGCGGGGCGGCTGTTTGTGTCGCTCTATATTTTCTTTAACCTGCTGATGCTGGCCTATCTGCTGTCGGTGCTGACCACCTACATCTTCGACGGCGGCCTGCGGACCATGTTTGCCATGCTACGAAACGACCAGGAAATCCGGGCCCTGCGCCAGCACATCATCGTGTGCGGCTTTGGGCGCAACGGCCGCAAGGCCTACCACGAGCTGCGGGCCAACGGCGCCCAGGTGGTGATAGTAGAACAAAGCGAAGAGCTGGTGAAAGATGCCACCGAGGGCACCGGCGAGGCCATTATGGCCGTGTTCGGCGACGCCACCCTCGACGAAACCCTGCGCGCGGCCGGTGTGGAGCGGGCCCGCGCCCTTATCACGGCCCTGCCCAAAGACGCCGACAATGTATTCGTGGCCCTGACGGCCCGCGAGCTAAGCCCCGGCATCACCATCGTGGCGCGGGCCAGCCTCAAAAGCAGCGAGCCGAAGCTGCTGCGCGCCGGCGCCGACTCGGTGGTGATGCCCGACGAAATCGGGGGCTCCCACATGGCCAACCTGATTATGCGGCCCGAGGTAATCCGGTTTCTGGACATGATATCGGGCCTGGGCCCCAACAAGCTGCGGCTGGAAGAGCTAAGCAGCTCGGAGCTGCGCCCCGAGCTGCGCAGCCTCAGCATCCGGGAGCTGGACGTCCGCTCCCGCACCGGGGCCACGGTCATCGGCCTCAAGCACCAGGGCGGCGACTTCACCGTGAGCCCGCCCGCCGACCTGGTGCCCGCCCCCGGCGACGTCCTCCTCTTCCTCGGCACCGACGCCCAAATCCTGACCTTACTCCAGCTGTTTCGGGCAGGGTAGAGGCCTGACGGGGCCTGGCGGCAGACTTGCCAGCTGTGCTGGCGCGTCTGCCCGCCGGGGGATGGGGCCAGTCTCCCGACTGGCGGCCGCTGAAAGCGGCCATGCGGCACCGTGCCGCATGGGCTGGTAATGGGCCAGAAAGATGTAACGCGAAGTTTCACTTCGCGAGATACTAGGACGACCGGTATAGAATCGTTCCAACGCCTCACGAAGTGAAACTTCGCGTTACTGTCTTTTAGCTGAGCGACAAATCCACGTGGCCCTGACGCCTGATGGCCGCTTTCAGCGGCCGCCAGTCGGGAGACTGGCCCCATCCCCCGGCGGGCAGACGCGCCAGCACAGCTGGCAAGTCTGCCGCCAGCCAAACCCTTCTTTGTAGCTTTGCCGGCCGTACCTGCTTTGCTTCTCTGTGCACATTCTTCAGCTTTGTCCGCGCGTGCCGTATCCGCCCCACGATGGGGGCGCCATTGCCATGTACGACGTGGCGGCTGGCCTGGCCCGCGCCGGCCACCGCGTTACGGTACTGGCCCTCAACACCCCCAAGCACCACCAGCTCACCACCGTACTGGACCACCTGGGGCCCAACGTGAGCCTGGTGACGGTGGATGTAGATACGCGCCTGTCGCCGGTGAAAGCCCTGCGGAATCTGCTCTTCAGCCACTTGCCCTACAACGTGGAGCGGTTCGTGAGCGAGGAAGTGAAGGCGAAACTGGTCGAACTGCTGGCCCAGGAGCAGTTTGATGTGGTGCAGATGGAAGGCACGTTCGTGGCTTGGTATGCAAGGTATTGGGCGGGCGGGGCCCAACGTGGGCAGCACGTACCGCCCGTAATATTGCGCGCCCACAACCTGGAGTACACGATTTGGGAGCAGCTGGCCCGCAATGCGGGCAACCCATTGAAAAAATGGTATCTGCGTCAGCTAGCCGCGCGGCTCAAGCAGTTCGAGAACTGGATGCTGTGCCGCTTCGACGCCATTGCCGCTATTACCGAAACCGACCAGCAGCGCCTGAGCGCACTAGGCGCTCATCCAGCCATCGAGTTCATTCCGGCCGGCGTCGACCTGAGCCGCTTCCAGCCCGACCCCGCCATTCGGCCCAAGCCGCGCACCTTGTTTATGCTGGGCTCCCTGAACTGGCTGCCTAACCTAGAAGGGCTCGACTGGTTTTTGCGGGAAGTGTGGCCCGAGGCCCGGCGGCGCTACCCCGAGCTGGAACTGCACCTGGCCGGCAAAGACACGCCCGAGCGAATCCGGCAGCTCCAGGTGCCCGGCGTTACGGTGCACGGCTTCGTGGAGTCGGCGGCCCAGTTTATGCAAACCTACGACCTGATGCTGGTGCCCTTGCTGAGCGGGGGCGGAATGCGCATCAAAATCATTGAAGGCATGGCCCTGGGCAAGTGCATCCTTAGCACCCGCCTCGGCGCCGAGGGCATCCACGTGCGCTCCGGCCACGACATTGTGCTGGCCGACTCCCCGGCCGAGTGGCTGGATTGCCTGGGCCGCTACTACCGCGGCGAGCTGGGCCCAGCGGCCATCGGGCAGGAAGCCGCCCGCACCGCGGCCCGCCTCTACGACAACCGCCGCGTGGTGGAGCGCTTCCTCGATTTGTACAGTAGTGTGCAAGGCCGCGCCGCCACTGAGGGCCGCACCCCGGCCGAGCCGCTTACCTCCGGCCTGCGTCCATGAAGCTGCTCGTGCTCCTGTCGCGGTTTCCGTACCCTTTGGATAAGGGCGACAAGCTGCGGGCGTTTCATCAGCTGCGCCACCTGGCCCAGCGCCACCAGATTTGCCTGTTTGCCTTGTCCGATGAGCCGGTGGCGGAAGACGAGTACGCGGCCGTGGCGCCCTGGTGCGCGGGCGGCCTGCACGTGCACCGCCTGCACAAGCCCGGCATTGCGGCGGGCATGAGCCAGGCCCTGGCCCGCGGCCTGCCCTTGCAGGTAGGCTACTTCTACGACCCCGCCGCCCAGCGCCGCCTCGATGCCCTCGTGCAAGAGTTCCGGCCCGACCACGTGTATTGCCAGCTCATTCGCATGGCCCACTACCTGCGCGCCTACGCCGGCCGCCTGCCCATGACCCTCGACTACATGGATGTGTTTTCCAAGGGCATGCTGCGGCGGGCGGCCACGGCTCCGCGCTGGCAGCGGCCGGTGTTTGCCCTGGAGGGCCGCCGCCTGCTGCGCTACGAGGCTGCCGCCTTCAGCTGGTTTCGCCACCACACCATCATCTCCGACCAGGACCGCCAGCTTATCCAGCACCCGCGCCGCCACGACCTCCACGTGGTGCTCAACGGCATTGACACGGATTTTTTTCAGCCCCAGCCCGCCGCCGCAAAAACCCATGAGCTGCTGTTTTGCGGCAATATGAGCTACCACCCCAACGTGGACGCGGCCGTATTTCTGGCCGAGGAAGTGTTGCCCCTGGTGCGCCACCAGCACCCGCAGGCCCGGTTGCTGGTGGCCGGCACCACGCCCGCGGCCCGGGTGCAGGCCCTGGCCTCGGAAGCCGTGACCATCAGCGGCTGGATAGAGGATATCCGGACGGCCTACGCGGCGGCGCGCACGTTTGTGGCGCCCATGCGCGTGGGCACAGGCCTGCAAAACAAGCTGCTGGAAGCCATGGCCATGCAGCTGCCCTGCGTGACAACGCCCCTGGCCAACAACGCTCTGCGCGGCCAGCCCGGCCACGACCTGCTCATCGGCACCACGGCCCAGGAGCTGGCCGACCACCTCAGCCACCTGCTCACGCACCTCGGCTCCGCCGCCGAGCTAGGCCAGCGCGGCCGCGCCTTCGTGCAAGCGCACTACAACTGGGACGCCGCCACCCGCCAGCTGGAGACGTTGTTTGAGAGGTGACGTGGTGAAGTGGTGAGTAGTGAGGTGGAGCATGGCTATGAGTGTCAGCTACATTGCAGATGACTTCCTAAACAGCTTTGACAAATAGTAATTTGACAGATAGTAAATAGAACTTCATCTAAGACCCTAAGCTCCCAAGACCCTAAGCCCCTGTACATGAAACATCTACGCATTGCCATTCTGGGCTGCGGCAACATGGGCATGGCCTTCGCCAAAGCGTTTCTGCACTACAACCTGGTGGCCCGCGCCGACCTGCTGCTGCTGGGCCGCGACCTGACCCACTGCCAGCGCCTGGCCGCCGCCCACCCCGGCCTGTCCACCGATGAGCTGACCGACGCCGTGAGCACCTACGACGTGGTGCTGGTGGCCGTGAAGCCCCAGGACTTTGGGCGGGTGGCGCCGGGGCTGCGGGCCGTGCTGCGGCCAGCGCAGGTGGTGGTGTCCATCATGGCCGGCATCCCGATTGCGCGGTTGCAGCGGGAGCTGGGGCACCGGCAGGTGCTGCGGGCCATGCCCAACACGCCGGCCCTGCTGGGCATGGGCATCACGGGGTTTTCGGCGGCGCCGGAGGTGGAGCGGGGGCTGCTGCACCAGGTCGAAAACCTGCTCAACGCTACCGGCCGCTCTATCTTCCTGGAAGATGAAAGCCTGCTCGACGCCGTGACGGCCGTAAGCGGCAGCGGGCCGGCCTACTTCTACTACATCGTGCAGGCTATGATGCGGGCCGGGCAGGAGCTAGGCTTCTCGGAGTCGGTGGCCGGGCTGCTGGTGAAGCAAACCATGCTGGGCGCCTACCACCTGCTCAACGCCTCCGCCCACACCCCCGACGAGCTGATTGCCGCCGTGGCCTCCAAAGGCGGCACCACCGAAGCCGCCCTGCGCGAGTTCCGCGCCGGCCACCTCGCCGAAACCCTCGCCGCCGGCATCAAAGCCGCCCAACACCGCGCCACGGAGTTGGCAAATGAGTGAATGAGTGAATGAGTGACAGGTGAGGTAGTAAAAAGAACGTCATGCTGAGCTTGCCGAAGCATCTTTACTGCTTCGTCCGCACATGATGAGAGTTACCTCCGGTAGAGATGCTTCGACTGCGCCTCCGGCTCCGCTCAGCAGGACGGGCTGATTGCATCCGCTCATTCACTCATTCACTCATTCACTCATTCACTCATTCCCTCCTTCGTAACTTCGCGCGGCGGCGGCGGTTGTAGCAGCAGCTGCGGGGGTGTTCCTGCCGGGATACCAAAATCCGCGAAATCCTTTTAATCCGTTAAATCCGCGCTCCATGCTGGATTCTATTGAAGACGCCATTGCCGACATTCGGGCCGGTAAGGTGGTTGTGGTCGTCGACGACGAGGACCGCGAAAACGAGGGCGACTTTATCTGCGCCGCCCGCTGCGCCACGCCCGAAGTCATCAACTTTATGGCTACGCACGGCCGCGGGCTGGTGTGCGCCCCGCTTATCGAGCAGCGCTGCGAGGAGCTGGGCCTGGAGCTGATGGTGGGCCGCAACACGGCTCTGCACTCCACCCCGTTTACGGTCAGCATCGACCTGCTCAAAAACGGCGTTACCACCGGCATTTCGGCCTCCGACCGTAGCAAAACCATTCTGGCCCTCATCGACCCCGCCACCCGGCCGGAGGAGCTGGGCAAGCCGGGCCACATCTTCCCGCTCAAAGCCCGCAAAGAAGGCGTGCTGCGCCGCGCCGGCCACACCGAAGCCGCCATCGACCTGGCCCGCCTGGCGGGTTTCGAGCCGGCCGGGGTGCTGGTGGAGATTCTCCGGGAAGACGGCGAAATGGCCCGCCTGCCCGAGCTGCGCGAAATTGCCAACAAGTGGGGCCTGAAGCTGATTTCGGTGCAGGACCTCATCAAATACCGCCTCGACAAGGAAAGCCTCATCACCCGCGAAATCTCGGTGAAGCTGCCCACCGATTACGGCGACTTCGACCTGGTGGCCTACACCCAGCGCAGCACCAGCGCCCAGCACCTGGCCCTGGTGAAAGGCGACATCTCGGGCCCCGAGCCGGTGCTGGTGCGCGTGCACTCCTCCTGCGTCACGGGCGACATCTTCGGCTCTTGCCGCTGCGACTGTGGCCCCCAGCTGCACCGCGCCATGCAGCAGATTGAGCGCGAAGGCCGGGGCGTGGTGGTGTACATGAACCAGGAAGGCCGCGGCATCGGGCTGCTCAACAAGCTGCGCGCCTACAAGCTGCAAGAGCAGGGCCGCGACACGGTGGAAGCCAACCTGGAGCTGGGCTTCGGCATGGATGAGCGGGACTACGGCGTGGGCGCCCAGATTCTGCGCGACCTGGGCATTAGCAAGATGCTGCTGCTGTCCAACAACCCCCGCAAGCGCACCGGCCTCATCGGCTACGGCCTCGAAATCGTGGATTCGGTGCCCATCGAGGTGGAGCCCAACGAGCACAACGAGCGGTACCTCACCACCAAGCGCGACAAACTGGGCCACACCATCCTCACCAAGGGCCGCGCCCCCCACCCGGATACTGCCGCTGCGGCAGCCGAGTAGGAAGCCGGTGCGAACCAGAGCAGTTGCCAGAACGGTGTAGAGACGCGACCCTTGGCTACGCCTTCCTACGGTTCGCGTCTCTACACCGTTCAAGAGGCTCCCGGCGTTGAGCCGCACCGTAAAGCAGTAGCCACAACCTGACACAACAACGCCCCCGCGGGGCGACGCCAACCGGCTGCCGGCTGGTGTTGCCCCGCGGGGGCGTTGCTCCTATACCGCGCGGCGTGCTGCCGGCCCGCCAGCCTATGCGCTGCGCCGGCGGTGGGCGCGGGCGGCGGGTGCGGCGGCCGGGGCCAGGGGGGCGCTCAGTTCGGCGTATTTCTCGAACAGACGCTGCACCCGCTCGGTATCGTGGCGGAAGGGGCGGCGCAGGTAGAGGCGGTCCACGAGGCGGTCGAGGTGGCGGTGGGCGGCGCGCAGGTCGGCGGGCATGGCCAGCGGGTCGTAGAGGTCGGCCAGGGTGCTGCCGGGGTGGGCGGCATCTTCTATCGTCTTTTGTGTAGTAATTTGCCGAAAACCCAACTCCTTTGCCGTGTATTCTATTGACTCTCCACTTTCTTTTGCTGCCGAATCAACACCCGATGCGCCCACTTGTCGCTTGCTTCTGGGAGATTCTCGCCTAGCCTTGTCCCAGTTAAAAGATGAAAGCTTTCACACCTGCGTCACAAGCCCACCCTATTGGGGGCTTCGTGATTATGGCATTGAAGGCCAAATTGGAGCTGAGCCCGAACTGGGAGAGTATTTAGAGGACATTACTGGCATTTTTCGTGAAGTACGCCGGCTGCTACGACCTGACGGTACTTTGTGGTTAAATATTGGCGATTCATACACAAGCGGTGGACGCACATGGCGTGACACGGACAAAAAAAATCCTGCTCGCGCTATGAGCTACCGCCCGCCTACGCCGGTAGGGCTCAAGCCGAAAGACTTAATTGGGGTGCCTTGGCGCTTGGCTTTCGCCTTGCAAGCTGATGGATGGTATTTGCGCTCCGACATTATTTGGCATAAGCCAAACTGCCAGCCGGAATCGGTGAAAGACCGTCCGACGCAGTCACACGAATACTTGTTCTTACTTACTAAGTCGGAAAACTATTATTACGATCATGCAGCAATTGTTGAACCTACGCAAGATGGTAAGGCCACTCGCAACCGACGTACTGTTTGGCCTGTCAATACCGAGCCTTACCGAGGTGCGCATTTTGCCGTGTTCCCGCCCGCTCTAATTGCTCCTTGTATTAAAGCAGGCAGTCCAGTAGGTGGTCATGTGCTTGACCCCTTTTTCGGCACGGGTACTGTCGGTGAAACAAGCTTACGCCTGCGGCGAAACTGCACGGGTGTTGAATTGAACCCTGAATACGCGGCGCTGGCAGAGACTCGATTGCAGAAACTTCGTCTGCCTACACTGGCTCTCTAATTAAGCCATTAGTGCTTCATCTAACTCTTGGATAATAAACTCCCATGTGGCGTGAACTACGCACAGATCACGCCTGATATTTTGGACTTTCAATTTACGTTCAGTTCCACCATCAAAATATAATCGAAAGGCCGGATTTCCGTCGGTGTCCACTACGTGACAGTAGCCAGGCTTCGGCATCTGTCTGCTGTCAAGCATCATTTCCAAGGTGCCGTGCGAAGCCTGTGCAAGTAACGGAATAGGAATTTCAAGCAATTCATAGCGCCAAAAGGGACTAGCCGGAGTTGGATAAGCTGTGTTGCGTAAAACGAGCACCCGCTCATAGCCTGATAAATGGGCTAGATATTGCGCCCGCAATTGCACTAGGTCAGTGGGATTATTAGTCCAATCACCGCGGCCAAGTTCCATGAATTTATGGATATTGACAACGCCTAATCGAAGATTACGGTCAGCTTGGGTTTTTAGCGAAATGCGTTCCGCATCCAGCGTAATATCATGGCCTGGGTTACCACGGGTAGCCATGGCTGCTTGTCGCCCGCACTGCTGCCAGACTCTAACAGCAGTGTACTCAAACTTATCTTTGGCGAAAGCGCCGTCAGAGAAGCAGTGGTGTAGGCGGAGCGCATCACCAAAGTCCTCCAAGAAGCATTCATTAATCAATCCGGCAGGTTGGTGAGCGACGAAGCTTTTTGGTTGTTTAAACTGTAGGACAATTCGCTCAACCCAAACTAGCTGGCCATCGCGCAAATGAGGCAAATAAGAGACAATACGGGCGATACGAGCTTCTGTGGCTGGCGTTTGGATAGGTTGCATGAGTTTTATGGTAGAGCTAGGTACAGCAAATATAAGGGCAAGTGCCGCCCAGCTGCTGCCCTTTGGGGCCGGCGTGCTGGCTTACCAGGTCCATGAACGCGGCGCGGGGAAAGATGTCGGTGTCTTCGGCAAACAGGCAGAACAGCAGGCGCACCAGGTAGCGCTCCAGGTCGGAGCCCCGGTAGCCGCTGGCTTCCAGCTGGTCGTGCAGGCGGCCCATGCGCTCGGCGGCCTGCACGTTCACGGGGTCCTGCTCCTGGTAGGTGCGCTGCTGGTAGCCGGCCATAAACCCAAACAGGCGCACGTGCTGGCCCAGGTCCTGGAGCAGGATTTCGGTATGCTCCTGCACCGCCGGAAACACTGTGCTCCGGCGCAGGTCGTAGAGGCGCAGGCGGGCAAAGTCCGACACGAAGATGTACTGGGGCTTTTCGTGGGGCAGCAGCCCGCCCACGTACTCCAGGGCCTGCTGGTAGGCTCTGTCGAGGTTTTTGTGGCGGCTTTTACTTTCGCCGATGAGCACGCCCGGCCAAAACAAGTCAATCCGGCCTTTCTCAACGGCGCCGCCCGGCTCCTCTACCAGGCCGGCGGGCAGGGTGGGGGCGTGCTTGCGCACGTTTTTTTCGAAGGCGGCCACCTTGCGGCGGGTGATGCCGAACACGTCAAAAAACTCGTTCCAGAACGTCTGGGCCTCGGCCCGCTCGTCGGTGGCAGTGGCCCACTCACGGGCAAACTGGTAGGCGTTTTTGCGGATTTCACTCCAGCTAAGCGGCATAGGGGAATACGTGAATAGAAGTACCGGCGCAAGGTAGCACGGCAGTAGGGCTGCCCGGCCGTAGCGGGCCAGATAAAATCTCAGAAACACCTGCCGCCCGGCAGCGGGCTTTCCGGCAACTACTCACCTGGGCCACGGGGTAGAAACGGTGCTACAGGATTCAGGTAGTGCATACAAAAGCCCCGCCCTGCGGCCATTGGCTGGGGGCGGGGCTTTTGCGTGCCAGAGGTACCGGCGGAGTGGTACTGGTGTGTAGGCGGGCTGGGAGTTAGGCTTGTACTGCGCCATCATACACCTCGAACCGGACAGACAGCTCGTGGGCAAGCTGAGTGAAGCGGGGCATATCGGCCGCTGCTACGATGGACAGCGGATACGAGTCGCTATCAAGGTCGAGAAGATAGATGAGGGTAAGATGACGGGCACGCAGCACGGAGCCTACATACCTAAGGCAACTTTCCACTTCATCTTCATCGGTTATTTCCAGGTCGTCTCCCTCCAGCTGCGGGCGGCCTTGTTGCTCCAGCACGTTGTTCACGTTCCAGACTATATCTTCCGCATCGGCTTTCCAATCAACTTCTCCCACCAAGCTGGCTTTTTCCAATTCATGCACCAAGGCTGTTTGGGGTAGGTTGGCAGCTATGTCGGGAGTTAGTTCATCAATGCCCCGCTCCGACAAGTCATCCGCAAATTCAGTGAGGTAGGTTGCGGGCTCCCGGAGGGCCAAGCCTACGTGCTTTAAGACGGTATCGGCTTGGACGGTTGCCTTGCCTGCCAGCAGGCCAACAAAGGCGCGTAAGGATTCGGTAGAGTGCATGATGAAGGTGAATGACAAAAGGTAAAAAGAGCCTGGTATTAAGCAGGCTGAGGCTTGCGCCCGAAGGCAAAGTCGGCCAGGTCCTTAGGGTAGTAGCGCATGGTTTGCAACTCGGAGTCATCCACGCGCAGGGCAAACGCCACGGCTGCTGCCTCCCAGCACCAGTACCCGGTAAAGCCGCCCCCCTCCGGCCCTAGATGGCATTCGTACCACATGGTATCCACACTCTCGTACCAGTGGGCCAGAAAGCTCTTGAGCAACTGCGGCGTGATATCACGCGGGGCCTGGATGGCGTCGCGCAGGCGGGCGTAGGTCTTGGGAAACAACAGCTGCACGGTCGGCGGGCGCTGGGGCAGACGTCGCCCAGCCAGCCATTCCAGCAGGTAGTCCTGCCCGTTGAGGCCAATGGCTTCGACTAAGCGCCTGAATACATCGGTGTCTACGCGCAGCAGTAAGCCGAGCGAGAGGAGGGCCACGGCGTGCGTGTAACCATCCATTTCGCCGTTGAAGAAAATACCTTCATTCTCAGCAGCAGAATAGTGTACAAACTGCTCAAGAGAACTTACTAATGCGACAAATTCATTCCTTATTTCCTCAATAGCATACCCACGAGAGTACAAAGATGAAACTAAATTGGAGCGGTAATTAAAGTCACATAAGTACACCAAATCAAGTTTAATTTCTTCCGGAGGCAGTCTTTTCTCGTCTTCCAGTACCAGAAGTTCAGCACGTACTAGTTCGATATCATTATCGAAGTACGATTCATTCATTAGTGGCTCACGTTTTACCATGCTCATCAGTCTTCTCTTAGGTAAGAATCGTTTCCGTTAAAGTGCCATCAGGTGCCACATTATGTAACCGCTTTTCTACTCTGCCCGGCCGGCGTAACGCAGCAGCGATACGTAGAGCTTCGGGTCGTCCTACCGCTCTTTCCAAACGGTTATCAGAAATTATCCACTGGTCACTCATTTGCCGACCACTGCCTTTTGTATAGCCCAAGCGGCTCTTATTGTACTTGGCTTCGGTGATGATGTAGTCGGGCGGCGGGCTGGCATGGCGCCACACTCCGTCGATGCCCTGACCGCGGGAAGGGTGCGGCGGCAATGGAGTAAGATGGCCGCCGTCATTAAGCTTCGTGTGGCCCTGGGCTCGCATGAAGGCGTCACTGCGGTGCTCCCCGTAAATACTTTTTTCCTGATTGCCGGACAGCGCGGGCGGGCCCGTCTTGGCCGGAGCTGAGACCTTTAGTTCGGGATAGGGAGCGGGCATGGCCGCCGCTTGGGGCCGGCTCCAGCCCTCAAGGCGGGCACGGCGCTCCACCTCGGGCGGGGCATCCCAGGGAATGACGGTGTGGCGCTGAATGGTGGTGCCGTCGCGCAGCACCAGGGCCGCCGCCGACAGGGCTAGGCGCTGGCGGTGGCTGGGCTCCTGGCCAGGGCCGGGGCGCAGTTCTTCCACGAAGCTGGTGAGGTGGGCAGCCTGCACCGTGAGCCAGGGGCGGCAGGAGCCATCCTGGCACTCCAGTTCAAAGACGCTGTGGGCGCGCTGGTAGGAGCAGGCCGCGTAGGCTACCACGGCCGAGTGGGCGTCAGCGTCGAGCAGAGAGAAGCGCACGTGGTCGGCCCGCGTCTGGGTGCTGCGGCGCCGGGCCGCGTCCAGGGCCTGGTAGAGGCGGTACTGGAACTCGGCCACGCGGTAGCGCCAGGCGCCAAAGCACCAGTACAAGGCCTGGGCAGGGGAAGGAGGAGGCATATATAAGGTAAAATAGGTAGGTAGAAAACAATGGCACTAACTGGTACTCTATTTCGGCTGCGAGGCTACGGGCGCGTGGCCGCGTGCCTCCGGTACGGAGCAGTAGTAGCTGTAGGGAAGGCGCTGCCCGGAAAAACACGATTGGGAGGTAAGATACCCATTTGCCCCAGATACGCCGGCTCCTGGGTGAGGCAATGGGCACGTATGTGGAGCGCCGGTCGGCTGGCTGAGTTATCGGCTTTGTGGCCCTGCATTTCCCTGCTTTGCGCTTTGGGAAGGTAGTAGAGCCGGCGGGTTACTGCGTATATTTCCATGTTGTCTGGTAGCAGCTTACTCCGATAATCTTATGAAAGTCACGTTCAGTAGTAGGCCTATTGCTCTGCGGGTGAAGAGGATGCTGTTTGGCGGTCTGCTGCTCCTTGGCCCCCTGGCGGCCCAGGCCCAGCGGGGCGGAGGGCAGGGCTTCGTGCAGGAGTTTACCCAGGCCACCGTGCTACTGAGCACCGGCGACACGCTCACGGGCCCCGTGGCCCTGCACCGCTCCGAGGACATGCTTACCATGACCCTGCCCGACAACTCGGTGCGCACCCTGCCGGCCGTGGCTGTGCAGAGCTTTGCCGTGCAGGGCGAGCGGTACGACCCGCGCCGCGACCAGTATTACTACGACGACTTCCTGGACATGCGCCGCGGGTACTACTACGGCAGCCCCGTGTTCACCGCCCTGCCGCCCCCGCGCCGCCGCCAGCGGCCCGATACGGCCCTGGTGCGGGTGTTCCGGACCTACCGCTGGAACCGCAACAACGACTACAGCGACTTCCGCAGCCCGGCGTTTTTCGAGCAGCTCAGCAGCGGCCCCACCATCTTGCTGCGGCGCGAAGGCCTGATTGAGCGCCCCGTGGCCTACTCCGGGCCGTACGAGGCCTACAGCTACGGCGGGGCGCCCGGCCGCGTAGCCGGCTTCTACACCGACGTGAAAGACAGCTTCTTCCTGGGCCTGCCCAACGGCACCGTGCTGCCCCTGCGCAACCCGCGCAAAGACCTGCTGAGCTACTTCGGCCGCCACGCGCGCCAGCTGGAGCAATACGCCAGGCAGCATAGCCTCAGCTTCACCGAACCCCGCGACCTGGCCTACATCGTAAACTACGCCAACTCGCTGGGCGAGTGAATGAGTGAATGAGTGGATGAGTGAATGAGTGAGGGAGGGATGGGTGGGAAGGTGGTGGATGAACGGTCAGCCCCGGAGGGGCGGCATGTCGGTAGCAGGCCGGAGCCAGAAAAACGAGCAAGCCCCAGCCGGGCGACACCATCATCCGCAAACGATGGGTGTCGCCCCGTTGGGGCTTTAAATACATTTACCCGTTGGGTTTCTACCGACATGCCGCCCCGCTGGAGCTGACTGTTCATCCATCACCTTCCCATCACTCATTTACTCATCCACTCATCCACCCATTTACTCATTCACTCATCCACTCATTCACTTACCGGCAGCGGGCCGCCGAGCCAGCGCAGCACGGGGTAGCGCAGGTGGGACTTTTCGTAGTGGTCGGACTGGCGGTAGAGGAAGTCGAGCTGGGCGGCAGGGCTGGCGGCGAAGGCGGGGTTGTTCTTTTTAAGGGTTTCCAGGCGCTGGCGCAGCTCGGGCTGCCGGCGCAGCTGTTCGGCGGCTAGGTCCTCGAACACGTAATCCGAGAAGTACTCTTTCTGCTGCAAGATGCTGTCGAAGAACCCCCAGGCAAAAAACGAGTCGGTGGCCTGGGGCTCCAGGGTTTCGACGAGGTAGCGGGCGGCGGGCTGGTCGAGCCGGGCCACGTAGTCGCCGCGGCGGAAGGGTAGAGCCTGAGTAACGGGGCGCACCTCGACTTTGCTGTGCAGGTAGTGGCCTTCGTAGGGGCGGGAGCTGGTTTTGTAGTCCTGAATGTAATAGACTTCCCCGCTCAGCACCGTGTCGCGGCGCAGCTGGCGCAGCTGCACCCCCGACAGGCGCAGGCGGTCCACTACCTCGCCCCAGGCCTGCGGAATAAGGTAAGCTGCCGGCCGCTGTACCGTAACGCTAGGCCGGAACGTGTTGTAGTACGGAATCGAGCGGGTAAACGGGGCCGCCCGGTCGTAGTACAGGCGGGGCTGCCCGCTAACTTCGCTGGGCTTGAGCTTGCCTTCGTAGCCGCGGAAGCTAACCCGCTCGGCCTGGGTAGTGTCGAGCTGCCAGCTCAGGGCAAACTCCCGCTGCTCCCGCACTTGGCGGTCGGCGGTGGCGCGGGCCTCTTGGAGGGCGATGCCATCCTGGTGCACCCAGCGCACCAGCAGGTCCAAGAAGTCGTACTGGGCCCGCACCCGCGGGGCGTAGGCCTTGAGCATGTGGGTTTCGGTGACAAACCCGATGGTGTTAAACAGGGTGGTGTAGCCGGTAGAGTAGCGGGGCGTTTCCAGAAAGCCGCGCAGGCCGCGGGCGTCGGGCGTGCGGCCCTCAAAGTCGACGTAGGGCGTGAGCGGCCACTTCCGCTTGTCCATGCCCGCCTGCAAGGCCGGCAGCAGGCGCTGCTGCACGTAGCGGCTCAGGGTTGGGTGCAGCTTGTCTTTCTGGGTAGTGATCAACGTCATGGTGTGTTGATAATCAGCGCCATTGGAGGTGTGCGTATCAACAAACACATGAGGCTGCCAGCGCTGAAACAGCTGGGCAAACGAGCGGGCGTTGCGCGAGTCCTGCTTGATGTAGTCGCGGTTGAGGTCGAGGTTGCGGGCGTTGCCGCGGAAGCCGTACTCGGCCGGGCCGTTCTGGTTGGTGCGGGTGGTGGCATTGCGGCTGAGGGCCCCATCCACGTTGTATATCGGGATGATGACCAGCACCACATCGGCCAGCTGGCGGCGCAGCGTCTTCTTCTGCACGTAGTCGCGGGCCAGCATCATGGCCGCGTCGATGCCCTCCGGCTCGCCGGGATGAATGCCGTTCTGCACAAACACCACGCGCCGCCCCTTGCCCCGCACCGAAGCCGGGTCGAAGTCCCCGTCCAGGGACACCACCACCTCGTGCAAAGGCTCCCCGCTGTCGGTAGGGCCGGCTTCGCGTAGCAGAATTTCGGGGTAAGCGGCATCGAGTTGGCGGTAGTAAGCCAGGCACTCGGCGTAGGTGGCGGTGGTGTTGCCGTTGCCCTTCTCGAAAGGCGTGCGCCAGTCGGCGGGCGGTGAGGCAGGATCAGTGGCGGGCAGTGAGGCAGGGGCAGTGCAGAGCAGGAACGCGAGCAGCAGGGAAAACATAGCGGAAGCGGCAAATGGAGCCGGCAAGGTAGTGCCAACTTCCGAACCCACCGCCCCGCGGGTACCCTTCGCCGCTCCCGAAACAACTTACGCGCTGCCTGTAGCAGCCAGCCGAAAGCATGTACAGTTTGGGCAGAAAAGTAATGGTGAAGAAACGACGCGCGCATATGGCTTCGGCGGTAGTAAACTGCTGCTGAGCCAACCAAGCTGTCGAAAAGCCGCATAGCGGCCAGAAGATTTGTAGTTACACGAAGTAGGCATCCCACCGCGCCGCGTAGCGGGGCAAGAGGCGCCCGAACGTTTCTTGCCCCGCTACGCGGCGCTACGTTCTTGTTAGCTCGTAAGACTACACACCTCTGGGCCGTTATGCGGCTCCTGTAAATAGATGGGGTTGGCGGGTAAAAAGCCCCTGGTGGTTATGAATAGTAGGCCCTTGCTACAAGCTAGTGGCCAATAGTAGCGCCGCGGCTTATTCTGAAGCGCACCCTTACCGGCCCGGCGCTAGTACAGGCGGCGGGGCGCCGGAAACAACAGCTGGTCGATGCTGTACTTGCCGGGCCCGGCGAAGAGCAGGCCCAGAAATAGGAAAGCCGATTCCAGGGCGTGGGAGTAGCCTTGAAAGTCGGCGCTGGTGCTCACGTGCATGACGGTGGCCATAATCATGGTGCCCAGCAGCAGGGCGCAGGCTACCCGAAAAAACAGCCCCAGGGCCAGCAGCTGCCCGCCTACCGTTTCGGCTACGGCGGCCAGAAACCCCCAGAACACGGGCGCAAAATCGAGGCCGACCAGCTTCATTACCCCGCCCAGCTGGGCCCAGGCTTCGGGCCCGCTAAACAGCTTCGGGTAGCCGTGCATGGTGAACATGGTGCCAATGCCCACGCGGAGCAGCAGCAGGCCTACGTCGTGGGTTCGGTACTGGTTTGCAAACAGAGCCATAGGCAAAGGGAGAAGGCCGGGCGCCTGATTTAACATCATATGGCCGTATAGCCATACGTTCGTGGTTGCCAAAGTACAATATTTACGCTGGAATGCAACCCCGGCGCGGCCCGGCTCTACTGGTAAAGTAATACCCCGGTGATGCGCGTGGCCGGGGGCACCTGCGCCGGTCGGGGAGCCGCCGGCAGCCCCGCATCGTCGAGCATCCAGGTCATGCCCGCGGCCCTCGACATGCCCACCAGGCCCGCTTCGGTGCGCTCCACCACGTCCAGGCCGTACTGCTGCCGGGCGGCGCCCACCGGCGAGCCAACGCCAATGCCGGCCGCCGTGCGGTAGTGCAGGTCCGTGACGCGGATGCGCCAGAGGCGCTGGCTGCCGTCGGGGTCGGCGGTTAGCTCCAGCTCCAGGGGCGGGGCTTCCGGGTGCTGGGCGTCGGTGAGGAAAAGCACGGGGTTGCGCAGGCCTTCCTGCGTGCGGGTGCCGAGCCGAAGTAGGTCGGCGGGCCACTGAGCCCGGATTTCATCTTCGCGCATGCCCAGCCGCAAGCGCCCGGCCCGGTCGGGGCTGAGCAGGTGCAGAGAGTCGGGGGCGGTGCTGGGTGAGGGCGTGGCGGTGGGGCTGCCGGGGTCGGCGGGCGCGGCCGGCGACACAAACGGCGGCTCTGCCCCACCCGAAGCGGTGGGCGTGCGGGTAGCCGACCCGTCGCAGGCCAGGAGCCCGGCCAGGCCGAGCCCGGAAAGCAGAACGACAATACGGCAGCGCATACAGCGGCATACGCACAGCCCGCGCCGGGCGTTGGCAACCGCCAGGCCAAACGTGGCGTTAGCAGCAGCGAGTACAGCCGGCGCCCCGGCCGGCCGCGGCGTATCTTCGCCCCGGCTTTCGTACACTTTTCCCGCTTGCCCGTGTCTACTTCCGCCCGCACCCCCCTGATTCTGATTTCCAACGATGACGGCATCACCGCCCCCGGCATTGCCACGCTCGTGCGCATTATGCGCCGCATCGGCGAGGTGGTGGTGGTGGCGCCCAACTCGCCCCAGTCGGGCATGGGCCACGCCATCACCATCGGCACCTCGTTGCGCCTCGACGCCAGCACCATCTTCGAGGGCATCGAGGCCTACGAGTGCAGCGGCACCCCGGCCGACTGCGTGAAGCTGGCCAAGCACCACGTGCTCAAGGACCGCCGCCCCGACCTGGTGGTGTCCGGCATCAACCACGGCTCCAACTCCTCGGTCAACGTGCTGTATTCCGGCACCATGTCGGCGGCCATCGAGGCAGCCATCGAGGGCCTGCCCGCCATCGGCTTTTCCTTGTGCGACTACGGCCACGGCGCCGACTTCT
Organism: Hymenobacter sp. YIM 151500-1; assembly: GCF_025979885.1. Classification (NCBI taxonomy): domain Bacteria; kingdom Pseudomonadati; phylum Bacteroidota; class Cytophagia; order Cytophagales; family Hymenobacteraceae; genus Hymenobacter; species Hymenobacter weizhouensis. Next base: position 1,265,898 of record NZ_CP110139.1, on the reverse strand, counting down.
CGCACGTGGAGGAGTGGGTGGAGCACCTCACCCGCCAGGCCCTGGCGCACGGCATCCCACGGGGCACGGCCCTCAACATCAACATTCCGAAAAAGTCGGCGGAGCCCATCCGGGGGGCGCGGCTGTGCCGGCAGGCGCGGGCCAAGTGGCAGGAGGAGTTCGACCTGCGCTACGACCCGCACAACCGCCCGTACTACTGGCTGATTGGCTCCTTCGTCAACGAAGACCAGGGCCAGGACACCGACGAGTACGCCCTCCGGCAGAACTACATTTCCATTGTGCCCTGCCAGTATGACTTGACGGCCCTCTACGCCCTGCGCGAGATGAACGCCAGCTGGCAGCTGAGCCCGGCGCCCACCGGACCCGCCGAAGAAGCTCCGCACCTGGGCAGTGCCCAGCCCGGTCCCGGCGAGTCGGCCGAGGGGCTGGGGTAGGAGCATTAGGCTCCCGTTGTGTGGTTTCCCCAACCGTTCCGTTGCCTATGCACCCCGGTGCCGCTGCGTCGCCTGAGCTGGTCAGCATCATCATTCCCACCTTCAACGAAGCAGCGGGAATAGGCGAGCTGGTGGCCTACCTGCGCCAGCACGCCGAGGGCCCGGTAGAAATTGTGGTAGCCGACGGCAGCAGCCCCGACGGCACGGCCGAGGTAGCCCACCACGCCGGGGCCCGGGTGCTGCGGTGCCCGCGCAAAGGCCGGGCCGCCCAGCTCAACCACGGCGCCGCTGCTGCTGCCGGGGCCATCCTCTATTTCCTGCACGCCGACACCTACCCGCCGCCCGGCTTTCTGGCGGCCGTGCGGGCGGCGGTGGCCGCCGGGGCGGGCAGCGGCTGCTTCCGCCTCCGCTTCGACAGCCAGCACTGGTTTCTGCGCCTGAACGCCTGGTTTACGCGCTTCGACGTGGATGCCATTCGCTTCGGCGACCAAAGCCTGTTTGTGCGCCGCGCGGTGTTTGAGCAGGCCGGCGGCTACCGCCCCGAGCTGGTGGTGATGGAAGACCAGGAGATTGTGGGGCGGCTGCGGCGGCACGGCCCGTTTCGGGTGCTGCCCCAGGCCGTTACCACCTCGGCCCGCAAATACCACGAAAACGGTGCCTTCCGGTTGCAGGCCGTGTTTACGCTGATTGCCGTGCTGCACTGGCTGGGCGTGCCGCAGGAGCGGCTGGTGCGCCTGTACCGGCGCCTCATCCGGCAAAACAAGGTGTGAGCAGTAGAGCCGCCCGGCCCGCGGCGGCGCGCCCACCAAGGCGCCGGGCGCAAATGCAAGGAAACTAGCGCGGGCGCGTATCTTGGGGGCCCAACTCCCACTTCCCCTTCATGAAACGCTTGTTGTTGCTACTCCTGCTGCTTGGGCTGCCCCTGCTGGTGCGTCCCGTCCAGGCGCAGATTTATTCCGCCGCCGAGCCCCTGGCCCACACCTACAGCATTGTGGCCCGCGACCCGCTCACCGGCGACCTGGCCGTGGCCGTGCAAAGCCACTGGTTTTCGGTGGGCACCTCGGTGAGCTGGGCCGAAGCGGGCGTGGGTGCCATTGCTACGCAGTCGTTTACCAATAAGTCGTTTGGGCCGCGCGGACTGGCATTGCTGAAAAGTGGCAAGTCGGCGCGCGAAACCCTGGACGAGCTGCTGCGCACCGACGAAGGCCGCGAGGTGCGCCAGGTGGCCATTGTGGATGCCAAGGGGCGCGTGGCCACCCACACCGGTAGCAAGTGCATTGATATGGCCGGGCACCGCCAGGGCAATCAGTTTTCGGTGCAGGCCAACATGATGCTCAAGAACACCGTGCCCGACGCCATGGCCCAAGCCTTCGAGGCCAACCCCCAGCTGCCCCTGCCCGAGCGCCTGCTCACGGCCCTGGACGCGGCCCAGGCCCAGGGCGGCGACATCCGGGGGCGGCAGTCGGCGGCCCTGCTGGTGGTGCGCGCCAAAGCCACGGCCGCGCCCTGGACCGACCGGCTCATCGACCTGCGCGTGGACGACTCGGCCGAGCCGCTGCGGGAACTGGGGCGCCTGCTGCGCCTGCACCGGGCCTACGAGCACATGAACGCCGGCGACCTGGCCGTGGAGAAAAACGACATTCCGCTGGCCCTGCGCGAGTACGAGGCGGCCGAGAAGCTGTTTCCGCAGAACCTGGAAATGAAGTACTGGCACGCCATCAGCCTGGCCAACAAGCAGCAGGTACCCGAAGCCCTGAAGCTGCTGAAGCCCATCTTCAAGCAGGACCCCAACTGGCGCACCCTCACCGAGCGCCTGCCCAAAGTGGGCCTGCTGACCGTGAGCGAAGCCGAGCTAAAGCAAATTCTGGCGCTGAAATAAGCTGCTACCGATGATCCGTATTCTCTTGCTGATGACTCCGGTCCGCGGCCTCGCCAACTGGCTGCTGTGCGTGCTGCTGCCCCTGCTGGTTTTGAGTGGCTGCGCCGGCCCGCGTACAACGCCTAAGCCGACTTTCACAACGGTGTACATCGTGCGCCACGCCGAGAAAGACCTCGCGCCCGGCCTACAGGACCCGCCTCTGACCCCGGCCGGGCAGCAGCGTGCCCAGGCCCTGCGCGACACATTGCTGCGCCGGCCGGTGGCGGCCATCTACAGCACTACTACGCTGCGCACCCAGTCCACGGCCCAGCCCCTAGCCCAGGCTCGCCGGCTCACGATTCTGCCCTACGATGCCCGCCAGCTCCCGCAGCTGGTGCGCCGCATCCGGCAAGAAAAGCCCGGCCAGGCCGTGCTGGTGGTGGGCCACTCCAACACCATTCTGGAAACCGTGGAAGCCCTGGGTGCCCCGCGCCCCGTGCCTGCTGTTCAGGATAACGAATACGACTACCTGCTGGAAGTGCGTTTGCCCCAGGATTCGACCCAGGCCGTAACTGCTGTAGCCCGGCGCTATGGAGTCTCCGAGAAATAGTATTATTTCTTTCACCGTTGCCTTCAGCGCCGGCCAGGACTGCCTGTAGCTGCGCGCCTTCTCAAACGGGCCCCGCGCCGGCTGCTCCCGTGGAGCTAGCCAGTGAGGGGCTCGTTGTTATGGTCCACCACATCAGCTTACCAAGGGCTGCTGCAGGTCAGCCGATTCGCGCAGCTAAGGTTGCGCATGGTGGGGTCATTGCACGAGCCCTGCTGCATTCACGCCTTGTTGACAAGGGTGGTATTGTCTTCAGAAAGCTACCTTTTCGGCGAAGAAAGAGGCTGCTTCCGGCTGCGGCTCTGCAACTCGTAGCCGCTTTCTGCTACTTTAGCCCTTGGGGTATCCCCGGTTCCAGTGACTCCACCGCCAGCTTTGGTTTCATTTCGCACATGCTAGTTGCTACTTTCCGCCGCCTGCTCTGGGCCGGCCTCACGCTCACGGTCCTGCCCGCCGCGGCCCAAACGGCCGCCACCACCGATTCCGTCAACATCCGCCGCCTCTACGACGAGGCCCTGGCCCGCGGGCAGAGCTACGACAACCTGCGCCACCTCTGCACCCGCATCGGGGGGCGCCTGAGCGGCTCGCCCCAGGCCGAGCAGGCCGTGCAGTGGGGCAAGGTTACGATGGAAATGCTGGGCCTCGACCGGGTGTATTTGCAGGAGGTAATGGTGCCGCACTGGGTGCGCGGGGCCAAGGAAAAGGCCGTGGTGCGCGGTGCTAAGGGCAAGGGCCTCGACCTGGCCGTGTGCGCCCTGGGTGGCTCGGTGGGCACGGGCGGCAAGCTCCGGGCCCAGGTGGTGGAGGTGCAGAGCCTGCAAGAGCTGGCCGCTTTGCCCGCCGAGAAAGTGAAAGGCAAGTTTGTGCTGTTCAACCGGCCCATGAACCCGCTCTACATCGAAACCGGCCAAGCCTACGGGGAAGCCGGCGACCAGCGCCGCGCCGGCCCCTCGGCCGCCGCCCGCCGCGGAGCCGTGGGGGCCCTGGTGCGCAGCCTCACTCTGGCCCACGACGACTACCCCCACACGGGCTCCTTGCGCTACGACGACCAAGTGGCCAAGGTGCCGGCCGCGGCGCTCAGCACCAACAGCGCCGACCAACTCAGCCAGCTGCTCAAAGCCGACCCCGACCTGACCGTGGAGCTGGAAATGAGCTGCCAGACCCTGCCCGACGTGAAAAGCTACAACGTAGTGGGCGAAATCAAGGGCTCGAAGTACCCCGACGAAATCATTACCGTGGGCGGCCACCTCGACTCCTGGGACCTGGCCCAGGGCGCCCACGACGACGGCACGGGCTGCGTGCAGAGCATGGAGGTGCTGCGCCTGCTCAAGGCCACCGGCCTGCGGCCCGAGCGGACGGTGCGGGCCGTGCTGTTTATGAACGAGGAAAACGGGGTGCGCGGCGGCAACAAGTACGCCGAGCTGGCCAAAGCGGCCGGCGAAAAGCACCTGGCTGCAATGGAATCCGACGGGGGCGGGTTTACGCCGCGGGGCTTCAACATTGAGGCCGATGCGGCCACAGTGCGCCGCGTGCGGCAGTGGCAGCCCCTGCTGCGGCCCTACGGCAGCACCAACTGGACCCCCGGCCACGCCGGCACCGACATCGGCCCGCTGAAAAGCCAGGCCCGCGTCCTCATCGGCTACGACTGCGACTCGCAGCGCTACTTCGACCTGCACCACACCGCCGCCGACACCTTCGACAAGGTAAACCGCCGGGAGCTGGAGCTGGGCGGCGCCAGCATGGCCGCCCTCGTGTACCTGCTCAGCAAGTACGGCCTGTAGCGCGAAGCTTAACTCCGCCTTCCTGCGGTTCTGCTTCCGCGACGAGCAAAGCGGGTAGCAGGCGTAAGCGGACGGATGTGCAGACGCCCCGCGGTACTGCGCATCCGTCATCTGTATCCCTGCTCACCTCTCACTTCTCACCTCTCTAAATGGACCTGTACCTCGTGGTAGTGCTGCTGCCGGAGCCGGTGCACGGGCAGGTGTGGGAGCTGAAGCAGCAGGTGCACCAGCGCACGGGCAGCCGCAACGCCGTGCGCCTGCCCCCGCACATTACCCTGGTGCCGCCCACCCGGCAGCCGCCCGCATTTGCCGCCAAAGCTGCCGCCGTGCTGCGGCGCTTTGCGGCCGGGCAAGCGCCGTGCCCGCTAGAGCTGCACGATTTTGCGTGGTTTGGGCAGCGCACCCTTTACGTGCGGGTGCTGCCCGGCCCGGTGCAGCAGCTGCACGCCGCGCTGGCCGCCTGGCTGGCCCAGGAGCTGCCGGCAGTGCCCGCCCCAACCCGGCCGTTTGTGCCCCACGTTACGCTGGCCACCCGCGACCTGCCCGCCGAGCACGTGCCCGGCCTGCGCCGCGACTTTGCCGCCCGCACCTACCGCGCTACCTGCCTAGCCGAGCAGCTGGTTTTGTTTCGGCACGACGGGCAGCAATGGGTACCGCTGCAACACTGCGCGCTGGGGGCTGCGGCAGCCGCTTAGCAACTGGCTTTTCTGGCGGTGCTCCGAGGAGTAGCTTGCCGGCCGGAAGTGCTGGTAGGTCCTGGCTACTATTAACTTCGCCGAAAAGCAGCCCGCTGCTCTTCGGCAGACAAAGCAATTGGTAGCATCAGCCGCCTGATTCGCTACACTACTTTCATGCACCGGGAAATAGCTGTAGTAATGCACCCCTTGGCTGCGGCTTGCTGCGGTATATATTTCTCCGACACACGGCTTCCGGTGCATATAATTGCTTTAGCTGACGAAAAAAAAGGCCCGCTGAATTTTCGTTCGGCAGGCCTTTTCTCCGAAAGAATCGGAAGTATTTCTTTGTTACTCGGCGCTTACATTTTTCTTGGGGCGGCCGGGACGCTTACCAGTACCATTAGTGGCGCGCGGCTTACGCTCTTTTTTCTCCGGTTTGTAGCCGGGCTCCAGCATCGTATTAATCTCGGTCAGCAGCTCGTTTACTTTCTGCATGTTCTTGCGAATCTGCGAGATGACGGCTTCGTTTTCTTCGGCGCTTGCCAGAATTTGTTGGAGCTTGTTGAGGTCAGCAGTGGCCATAGGGAAGTAGATTACTTACAGGAAAGACAAATGTTTGGCTCAAAGGTCAAAGAAAATTACTGGGAAGTCAACTTTAGGAAAAATGTTTTTCTCTTCAAGTAAAATTCGCCAGTGCAAAGCAGCTGCAACCATCAGTCCTCAGCGCGCCCTAAGCTGCATAAAAAGCCCAATTGAGTGGCAGAGAGTAGAATACCTCAGCTTACGAAGAAATAGTAAGCGAGTTGTAAACCAGGGCGGCGTCAACGTAGGTTGTAGATTGTAACAGTACGTGAATTTTCAGACTAAATTTGTCTGATTAAATATGGCAGCCTCTTTTGGTTGATTTTTGTTCTAATAGTGCCTTATAATCCGGCAGTTCACGCCCATTCGCACCGAAAACCCGCAAGTCTTAGCCAATAACTGGCGCAGAGAGGGAAAGACAAAATCCTGAGAAATCTACAAGCCGAAGTGAATGGCCGGCTCTAAAAGCGCAGGTGGGGTAGCCAACCAAATTAAACAAACCAATTGGCAGTTTCTTTTTTAGCTGAATAAGCCGAATAAAAAAACACGGTCCTTCGCCGCGAAAGACCGTGCTGTTATACAAAATAGCTTGCGTAGGCTAAAAACAGGTTTGCGTTGCCGCTTGCTCTGGTTCGGTAAGCTCAACCTTACCAATTCTACCTCCACACATTGTGCAATACGCGCTAATTCTGCTCCAGAATTTGAAATAGCTCATCGAGCTTGGGCGTCAGAATAATTTCGGTGCGGCGGTTGAGGGCCTTGTTTTGGGGGGTGTCGTTCTGGGCGACGGGCACGTACTGGCTGCGGCCCGAGGGCGTCACCTGAGCCGCCGACAGGCCGGCTTCGGTCAGGATGCGCGTAATTTCGGTGGCGCGCAGCACGCTTAGGTCCCAGTTGTCGCGCATACCGGCCGTGCCGCGGGCCACGGGCACGTTGTCGGTGTGGCCTTCCACCAGTACGTTCACGTCCTGGTTGCCCTTGAGGGCGGTGGCCAGCTTGCGCAGGGCTTCCTGGCCCTTGGGGTCCACTTTCGTCGAGCCTGACTTAAATAACAGCTGCTCCGACAACGACACGTACACCTTGCCGTTGCGCACGTTTACCTGGAGGTCCTGGGCGTTGAAGCCCAGCAGCGCGTCGCCGACTTTCTGGCGCAGGGCCTTCACGGCGGCGTCCTTCTGGTCGAGGATGCGCTGCATGTCGGCGATGCGCTGCTCTTTGGTGCGCAGGTCGGCCGACAGCTGGGAGTTTTCCTGCTGGGCCCCACTCAGGCTGGCGTTCAGCTGGCTGACTTGCTGGTTTTTGCTGAGCAGGCTGGTGCGCAGGGCTTCTTCGCTGCGGGCTTTGTCCTGCTCCAGGGCCGTTTTCTCGGCCTGTAGCTGCTCGCGGGCCTTGGTCAGGTCGGTGTATTGGGTTTGCAGGGCGGCGTATTTTTTCTGGGAAACGCAGGCCGAGGTGCCGAGCAGGCCCGTGGCCAGCAGGGCCGCCAGAACAGGTTGCAGGAAGGTAGAGCGCATCGCTAAACAAGCTAGACAGGTGAAATTGTCCTGCTAAACGAGGCGCCGCGCCGTCGAGTTGCGGCCGTACCAGGTGCGGTGCTTTGTCGTACCTTCGGCGTCCCGTTCTGCGTTTTTGGTTTTGCCCGTTTCCGTGTTGTTGCGTCTTCAAGTACAGAAACTCCTGCGCCTGGCGGCCGGCCTGGGGGCAGCCAGCTTGCTGCCCGTGCTTGGCGCCGCCGGCCAGGCGCCGCCGGCTGCCGCACCGGCCCGCTACTGGGTCGTGTTCCGCGACAAAGCCGGCCAGCAGCTGGCGCCGGCCTCCTACTTCAGCACCCCGGCCCAAGCCCGCCGCCAGCGCCAGCACCTGCCCGCCGCCGACAGCACCGACTTTCCCGTGCGCCCCGATTACGTGGCCCAGGTGCGCGCCGCCGCAGACACCGTGACGCTGGTGAGCCGGTGGTTTAATGCCGTAGCCTGCCGCGCCACGCCGGCCCAGGCCGCCGCCCTGCGCCAGCTGCCCGGCGTGCGGCAGGTGCAGCCCTGGCCCGCCGCGCCCCTGCCCGTGGCGGCGCACCCGGCGCCGGCTTCTGCCGCCCGCCCCCTCACCGCCGCCGACCGCCAGCTGGCCCGGCGCCAGACCAGCAGCCTGGGCGCCGCCGAGCTGGGCCGGGCCGGCCTCCGCGGCCGGGGCCTGCGCATTGCCGTGTTCGACGTGGGCTTTCTGGGCACCGACCGTCACCCGGCCTTTGCCCACCTCTACCGGCGCGGGGCCGTGGTGGCTACCTACGACTTTTTGCGTCACTCGCCGCAGGTGTACTTGGGCGGCAGCCACGGCACCAAAGTGCTGTCGTGTTTGGCGGGCCGCCTGCCTGGGCCCGACAGCACCGCCCTGGGCCTGGCTCCCGACGCCGAGTTTCTGCTGGCCCGCACCGAGCACCTGCACCGCGAGCAGTACGCCGAGGAAGAAGCCTGGCTGGCCGCTGCCGAGTGGGCCGACCGCCAGGGCGCCGACATCATCAACTCCTCGCTGGGCTACACCGACCGGCGCTACTTTCCGGAGCAGATGGATGGCCGCACCAGCCTGGTAGCCCGCGCCGCCGAGCTGGCTGTGCGCAAGGGCATGCTGGTGGTGAATGCCGCCGGCAACGCCGGCGACGACCCGCGCTGGCGCATCATCGGCACTCCCGCCGATGGCGACTCGGTGCTGGCCGTGGGCGGCCTCGACCCGGCTACGTACCTGCACATCGACTTCAGCTCCTACGGGCCCGCGCCGGGCAAGCGCCTGAAACCCAACGTGGCGGCCTTCGGCGAAGTGGTAGCTGCCGCCTCGAACGGGGGCTACGAGCGTATCCAGGGCACTTCGTTTGCCAGTCCGCTGGTGGCGGGGTTTGCGGCCTGCGTGTGGCAGCAGCAGCGCGGCCTTACCGTCATGCAGCTGTTTGAGCGGTTGCAGCAGTCGGCCACGCTCTACCCGTACTTCGACTACGCCCACGGCTACGGCCTGCCCCAGGCCCGCTTTTTCACCCAGCCGCCTGCGGCACCCGCGTTGCCCACTTTCGATATTACCCCCCAGGATTCGGTGCTGGCCGTGGTGATTCGGCCGGAAGCGGCCCGGACCCAGCCAGCCGTGTTGCCTCTGGTAGCCGACGCGGCGCCCGCGCCCCTGGCCGGGGAGGCGGCCCCCGAAACCGGTCCTGCCTTCCCCGCCGAGGCGCCGGCGTATCTGTACTGGCAGGTGCTGGACCGGGCCGGCCGCCCGCGGCTGTACGAAGTGGTGGAGGTGCAGCAGCGGGCCGTGCTGCGCGTGCCTCGGGAGTTGCTGCAGCCTGGTGAGGCCCTGCGGGTGCACTACCGGGGCTACACCCTCACGTATCCTACCCCATGAAAATCCTGCATGCACCGGCTCTGCTGCTGCTGTCCGGCACCCTGCTGCTAGCCGCCGGCCCGGCGCGGGCGCAGCGGGTGCTGCTGCGCGCCACGCCCGCCACCGACTCCATGGAGGTACGCCGGGGGCCAAACCGGGCCGTGTTTCGCCACTTTTACCTGGGCTACGCGCCCGTGGCGGGCGCAGCCAGCGGGCCGGGCGCCGACCTGCGCTACGGCGTTTCGGCCGATTTCTTCGTGGGGCTGCGCCACAAGTTTCGGCTTTCGCCAGCTCTGGCGGTGGGCGTGGATGCCCGCTACGCCTGGCTCACGTATCGGCTGCGGCAAAACGGCCGGAAGGTGCTGCCCACGCCCGCCCGCCACCACACCGAGTCGCTGACCCTGCCGCAGGTGCAGCTGGAGCCCTACGTGCGCCTCAACGTTGGGCGGCGCGGCAACGTGGTGGGCCGCTACCTCGACCTGGCGGGCTGGGCCGGCTGGGTAACGGGCACCGCCCACCGCTACGAAGACCGGCCCGGCCCGGCCGGGGCCGCCCGCACCCAGGTCGTCAACCGGGGCTTGCCGTATCTGAACCGCTGGCCCTACGGCGTGGGCACGCGCCTGGGCTCCGGCCGCTACGCCGCCGTGGCCCGCTACCGCCTGAGCCCTGCTTTCAGCGCCGAAGCCCGGTCGCGCTACCCGGAGCTGCCCCGCTGGACCGTTGGCCTGGAGCTGGGCTGGTTGTGAAGGTGCTGGTCAGGGCAGGGCAGGGGGCAAGCGCAGAGCGTGAGGCTGCTGGAAGGCGAATTGTGCCGGAGCGAAGTCAGCCTTTTGCTTCGATTGAAAACAACTAAAAAAACCGCCTGCCGCGCACCGGAGCCTACAACCCCGGCCTGCATTTTGCGGTACACTGCTCTCGTCAGCACAAGACGCATCAGAAGGACGTAGGTAGGGGCCAAGGAGTGGCCCGCCGGTTTTGTTGTTTGCCGAATTGATTTACCTAAACAGGTCACTTTCTTACTCATGAGAAAAATTGTACTCCCTGCCGCCGGGCTGTTGTTGGCTTTGCACACCACCTCGTGCATCAACACCGAGCGGGAGGTAGGGACTTCCAGAAATTCCCAGCAAGTATTTACGCCCACCCCCGAAGGTGCCCGGGCGCGGCTGACGGAGCGCACCGTGCTGCGCACCGTCAACGCCACCCACGCCTTCTCTAACCCCCGCACCAAAGACCGGTTTGTGCTGCAACTGCGGGGCCCGAAAATTGCCACCTCGCAGGCCCACTTTTTCATCATCAGCAGCACCGGCGACACCCTCCGCAAAGAGGCCATGCCGGCCATAGCCCTCATCAACGAGCGGGACCTGGACGACCCGCGGGCCGCAACCGTCCGCGACAAGGAAATTGCCATTTTGCAGGGCATGAACAATTTCTTTCGTGAGGAGCGGTTTGTGCAGCCGGCCGTGCCCCGCTCTGCCGTGCAGCCCGAAAACGTGGATGCCCAATCGTGGACCTCAGTAAAAGAAGACAACCGCGCCGTAGGCTTCGACTACCCCGCCGCCGATGGCCGGGAGCGGCGCCTGGCTTTCTCCCGCAAGCTGGGCCGGGCCGTGGTCATTGCCGAATAACGCGCCCGTAGCCTCCTACAAACGCAATAGCGCCGCCCAAGCATTTGGGCGGCGCTGTTGTTTGTGAAAGAAATCTGATAGAGTTAATTGACAAGTGGTCTGCCAGCGGCAGACCTGATGCATCTTCTAATCACTAACCACCTCTTCTTACCCCAGCCAGCCCGTGCGGCCGTCGGGCTGGCGCACCAGGCGGTAGCGGCCAAACTCGCCCAGCACGGCCACGGCGGTTTGGGCGGGCAGGGCAGCAATAGTGGGCGCGTCGGGGTGGGGCAGGGCCCGCAGGTCGGCGGGGGCGGCCAGCTGCTCCCGGCGCAGGGGCGCGGCCGGCGCCACGGCCTTCGCCGACACGTAGGCCACGCGGCCATCGGGGCGCTGCACGCGCAGCCAGCCGGCTTGGGCGCCCACTACCAATAGAGGCGTCTGGCGGGGAGCCGTGCCCAGGGCCGCGGCCCGGTCGGCGGGGGAGAGGCGCAGGATTGCTTGCTTGTCGCGCACCCGTACCCAGTGGCCCAGCTGCTCCGGCAGCGTCTTGGGAGCCGGCGGCAGCGCGTCGGCCCGCCGCACGAACGGGAACGGGTCGACGGGGCCCTGGCCGCTGCGGTAGATGCCGAAGTGCAGGTGGGGCGGGGTGGAGCGGGCGTTGCCGGTGTTGCCGACCAGCCCCAGCGTGTCGCCGATGCGCACCTGCTGGCCGGGCTGCACCAGTTGCCGGTCGAGGTGGGCGTAGTAGAGGTGCTGGCCGTGCTCGGTATCGGCCAGCCACACCACCCGGCCGCCGCGGGGCGTCTCGTTTACCCGCGTGATGTAGCCGTTGGCGGCGGCCACCACCGGCGTGCCGCGTCGGGCAAAGATGTCGATGCCCTCGTGGCGGCGGGCCCCGCCGTCGCGCTCCACGCCCCAGAATGAGCCCACGGCCACGTCGTTTTTGCCGGGCACCGGAAAGCCCAGACTAGGTTCGCGCCGGATACGCACGGTGTAGCGGCCGGCGCGCAGCAGCTCGGGCTGCACGCGCAGCAGGTGCTGGCGGTCGGCCTCGGCTACGTAGCTGAAGTCCAGGCTGGCGGTATCGGCCGAAGCCAGCCGGGTAGGAGCGGCTTGGGCGGGGCTCAGCTCAAACGCATCCACGAACACGCGCGGGGCCTCGGTGCCGGGGGCCAGCGTGAGGCTGATGCGGATGGTTTCGCCGGTGCGCACCCCGTAGCGGTAGCTGGCGGCGGTGGCGCGGTCGGCGGGGAAGAAGCCGCTTTCCTGGAAAGGCAACGTGACGACCAGCGAGTCGCGTAGGGCCTGCTCGGCGGCGTGTAGCCAGTCGCGGCCCAGGGCGGTTTGGTGGAGGCCGGCCTGGCGCAGGCGGCGGGCATACTCCTCGTGGGGCGTGCCCCGCTGGAAGATGCCTTGCAGGGTTTGGCTTTGGCTACAAGCCGTGAGGAATAAAACGAAAATCAGCGCCGGCAGGGCGCGCAAGCGAAGCAGGGACAAGTGCAGTAGGATGAAGGATAGACGGTATGAGCTAAACCCCAGCTGGCGCCGACTAGTTCTGCTGCTGCTCTACCCGCCGGAGCCGTGTACCTTTACCGGCCCATTCCCCCCATTTCTGCCATGCTCCACCTCACCGAGTGCCCCCGCGACGCCATGCAGGGCTGGCCGGCCTTCATTCCGACCGAAGAAAAAACAGCCTACCTCAACGCCCTGCTGGGTGTGGGCTTCGACGTGCTTGACTTCGGCTCCTTCGTCTCGCCCAAGGCCATTCCGCAGCTGGCCGACACGGCCGAAGTGCTAGCCGGCCTCGACCTGAGCCAGACCCGTACCCAGCTGCTGGCCATCGTGGCCAACCTGCGCGGGGCCGAAACCGCCGCCCAGCACCCCGAAATCCGCTACATCGGCTTCCCGCTGTCGGTGTCCGAAACGTTTCAGCAGCGCAACACCAACAAGAGCATTGCCCAGGCTCTCGACGACGTAACTCGGATGCAGGAGCTGTGTGCCCGCACCGGGCAGGAGCAGGTGGTGTACCTGAGCATGGGCTTCGGCAACCCCTACGGCGACCCATGGAGCCCCGGCGTGCTGGGCGAGTTCACTCAGCGCCTCGACGCCCTGGCCGTACGCCGCGTGGCCTTGTCCGACACCATCGGGGCCTCCACGCCGGCCACCATCGGCCCCGCCTTCCGGGAGCTGACCGCCGCTTTCCCCCACATCCAATTTGGCGCCCACCTGCACACCACGCCCCAGAGCTGGCGGGAGAAAGTACAGGCCGCCTACGAGGCCGGCTGCCGCCGCTTCGACGGAGCCCTGGGTGGCTACGGCGGCTGCCCCATGGCCGCCGACCAGCTCACCGGCAACATGCCCACCGAGCGGCTGCTGGAGTTTGCCCGCGAGGTAGGCGAGGAGCCAGTGCTGCTAACAGAGGCCCTGGGTGCGGCTTTGGAGCTGAATCAGCGCATCTTTGTGGAACCTCACCCCCTAGTCCCCTCTCCAAAAGAGAGGGGGAACTAGCTCTAAAACAGTAGCTTCCAGTTTACCCTTTCATACCTCACCACCAGCTGGGTTTTCTAGTTCTAAAAACTAAAAAGCTAGTTCCCCCTCTCTTTTGGAGAGGGGGCTAGGGGGTGAAGTTCCACTACCTATGCCAGCCGCCGTCGACCTGTTCATTCCCTGCTTCGTAGACCAGCTTTTCCCCCAGACCGCCCTGAACATGGTGAAGGTGCTGGAAAGCGTGGGCTGCACGGTGCACTATAATGCCAACCAAACCTGCTGCGGGCAGCCGGCCTACAACGCGGGCTATAAGCAGCAAAGCCGCGAAGTAGCCTGCAAGTTTCTGGACGACTTCCCGACCCAGCAGGAGCACTACATCGTGAGTCCGTCGGCTTCGTGCATCGGCATGGTGCGCAACACCTACGCCGATTTGTTTGAGGGCACGCCGGAGTCGGGGCGCTACCACGGGGTGCAGCGCCGGGCCTTCGAGCTGACTGAGTTTCTGGTGGATGTGCTGGGCGTGACCCGCATTCCGCAGGCTCGGCTCCAGGGCACTTACACCTACCATGATTCCTGCTCGGCCCTGCGCGAGTGCGGCATCCGGGAGGCCCCGCGCCGCCTGCTCGACGCTGTGCCTGGGCTAGAGCGCCTGGAAATGGCTGAAACCGAAACCTGCTGTGGTTTCGGCGGCACCTTCGCCGTGAAGTTTGAGGCCATATCCGTTGCTATGGCCGAGCAGAAAGTAGAGCACGCGCTGGCCACCGGCGCCCAATACATCGTCAGCACCGACACGAGCTGCCTCATGCACCTCGACGCCTACATCCGTCGCGAGAAAAAGCCCATCCAGACCCTGCACGTAGCCGATGTGCTGGCTAGTGGGTGGTAGGGCCTCACCCCCCGGCCCCGCAACTGCTTGATGCGCAGTATCCCGTGGAGAGGGGGAGCCTGACGCTCCGCCCGGCGCAGCACTTTCGGCTACCGCCTCAAGTACTGCTACCAATCATAAAGCGCCACTCCTGCCGCAGGAGTGGCGCTTTGCTTCTCTAGTGCTGGTTGGCAAGCTGCCTCGGAGGCGCGAGCCGAAAAGGCGGCGTAGAACAATGTCGTCAGGCTCCCCCTCTCCACGGGATACTGCGCATCAAGCAGTTGCGGGGCCGGGGGGTGAGGCTACACCAGCTGCTTCACCCGCTCCCGCAGGCTCTCCGAGGCCTCCACCAACGGCAGGCGCACGGCGCCGGAGCACACGCCCTGTAGGTCCAAAGCCGTTTTCACGCCGACGGGGTTGCTTTCCTCGTACATCAGCGGGTTTAGCTCCGAGAAGCCGAACAGCAGTTGGCTGGCCGCCGCGAAGTCGCCGGCCAGGGCGGCGCGGGTCATGTCGGAGAAGCGACGGGGGAAGGCGTTGGCCAGCACGGAGATGATGCCCACACCGCCGAAGCTGATGAGGCTGGTGGTCATCATATCGTCGCCGGAAATCAGCAGGAAATCGTCGGGCTTGGCGGCGGCAATGGCAATGCACTGCTCCAGGTTGCCGCTGGCCTCCTTGGTGCCGATGATGTTGGGGTGCCGGGCCAGGTGCAGGGTGGTGGCGGCCGTAAGGTTGGAGGCGGTGCGGCCCGGCACGTTGTAGAGCAGCAGCGGCACGGGCGCGGCGTCGGCCAGCCGCTCGTAATGGGCCACGATGCCGCGCTGGCTGGGCTTGTTGTAGTAGGGTGAGGCCGACAGGATGGCCGTGACGCCCGCCAGGTCGGTGCTGCGGATGGTGCGCTCCACGGCGGCCGTGTCGTTGCCGCCGATGCCGTATACAATGGGGGCGCGGCCAGCGGTGTGCTCCCGCACCACGCGCAGGATTTCGGCCTTTTCCTCGGTGGTCAACGTGGGCGACTCGGCCGTGGTGCCATTCACCACGAGGTACTCCACGCCGCCGTCAAGCACAAAATCCACGAGCCGCCGCAGGGCCTCGTAATCCACAGCCCGCTCGGGCGTGGAAGTGAAGGGAGTAACCAGGGCTACGCCTGTGCCACGTAGGGAAAGCAGGGGGGAGCCGCCACCGGCGGGAAGACGCTGGGCAAGTTTGTCCATGCGGGAAATTAGCGGTTGATTTGTGGAGGAATGACCCGCGGCGAAGGTACAATGCCGGCGGCGAAGGTCGTCCTGTTTTCTCTCCCCAGTACGGCCCGGGCCCCGCCCGCCGCGTTACATCCCTCATCCGTGAAGCTTACCCATTACCCGCTGCTGGCCGCAGCTACCCTGGCCACCCTCGGCGCCCTGCCCGCCTGTACCGACTCCAAAACCGCCAACGCTGCCGAGTCGGCCGCTTCCAACGCCAGCCCCGGCGCCGACTCCGCTGCCACGGCCGGCTCTTCTGCCGCCAGTCCGGCCCCGGCCGCCCCCGCTGGCAACACCGGCAGCCCCACCACCATCCCGCCCGGCAAGCGGGCCGACGCCGCCACCATCACGGCCCGCCCGCAGGTGCCTATCCTGTGTTACCACCAGATTCGGGAGTGGCGACCCAAGGATTCCAAAGGCGCCAAGGACTACATCGTGCCGGTGGAGCGCTTCAAAGAGCAAATCAAGATGCTGGCCGACTCGGGCTACCACACCATTCTGCCCGACCAACTCTTCGCCTACCTGACCACCGGGGCGCCCCTGCCCTCCAAGCCGGTGATGCTGACTTTCGACGACACCGACCTCGACCAGTTCACCGTGGCCCGGCCCACGCTCGACAAATACGGCTTCAAGGCCGTGTACTTCATCATGACGGTGAGCATCGGGCGGCCGCGCTACATGAGCAAGGCCCAGATCAAGCAGCTCGCCGACGAAGGCAATGTCATCGGCTCCCACACCTGGGACCACCACAACGTAAAGAAATACCAGGGCCAGGACTGGGTGACGCAAATCGAGGAGCCCACCAAAAAGCTCGAAGAAATTACGGGCAAGAAAATCAACTACTTCGCCTACCCCTTCGGCCTCTGGAACCCGGAGGCCATTCCGGAGCTGAAAAAACGGGGCATGGACGCGGCCTTTATCCTGGCCGAGAAGCGCGACCCTCAGGACCCACTCTACACCATCCGCCGCATCATTGCCAGCGGCTACTGGAGCCCCCGTACCCTGCACAACAGCATGGTGCAGTCTTTTTAATGTAACGCTGAGCTCCCGCTCGGCGCCACGAGCAGAGCGAGTATCTAGTACCGCACCCTGTGGTGCAGCCGCAAGGATACTCGCTCTGCTCGTAGCGCCAAGCGGGAGCTCAGCATTACTTTTTTACGCCGCTCTCTTTCAACGCCGGATAGCCACCGGCATTTACTACCTTCTGAAAGCCTTTCTCCTGCATGAGCACGGCCGCTTTGCCGCTGCGGTTGCCGGAGGCACAGTAGAGCACATACGTTTTCTGGGGGTCGAGCAAGGCCAGCTGCTTAGCAAATTCCGGGGAGCGGTAATCGAGGTTTTGGGCGCCGGGCAGGTGGCCGGCGGCGTACTCGGCCGGGGTGCGCACGTCGAGCAGCACCGCATCGGGCTGAGTCAGGGCCTTCTTGACCTCGGGCAACGGCGCTACGGGCAGGCTGGGCGGCGCTACGACGCCGGTGTCGGTGAAACGGGGCTGTTGCTGTAGCTCGGGCGCCGTGGTGGGCAGGGTTTGGGCCTGAGCCAGTAGGGGCAGGCTCAGGAAAGCGCTGATAGTCAGAAAGCGAAGCATACCGAAACCGATAGAAGGTGGTAGATGCGCGAAAGATACGCGGCCGGGGCGAAGGTTGCAGCTGAAGGGCTGTTCGCCACCGGAACTCCCGGGCGGAGGCTTCCCCGGTGCGCCAAGGTGGGAGTGGTGTCCGGCCGCGCGGCGGCCCGGATTGGCACAGCGTGAGAAGTTCCGGCCCGGGAGCCGGTTTCAGGGCTCTAAAATAGCAAACCTTGCTGACCTGTGCCAGCCTTCGGGCCGGGCAGTGGCGGGGCCACAGCGGAGGCTGCTACCGGACCATCAGTAGAGCCGATTGCGGCACTAGCTGCACTGGCCGGCAACGCAGCAGAATCCGCTTCCTCGGGTGTTTCGGCAGCTTCGGTGTCGGTGGGCAGCATGGCCAGCAGGTCAGCTTCCGTGATGATGGGCACCTTTAGCTCGGTGGCTTTTTCGCGCTTGGCGGGGCCCATTTTGTCGCCGGCCACCAGGTAGCTGAGCTTCTTGCTGATGGAGCCCGTCACCTTGCCGCCGTGGGCCTGAATCAGGGCTTGCAGCTCGTCGCGGGAGTGCAGCTCAAACACGCCGGACAGCACGAAGGTCAGACCCTCAAGGCGGTTGCTGACGGCCTGCGGGGCCTCGCCGGTAAGGGCCAGCTGCACGCCGGCGGCCCGCAGCCGCTCCACCATGGCGCGGTTGTCGGACTCCTGAAACCAGGCCGCCGCCGACTCGGCAATGACGCCGCCCACCTCGGGCACGGCAGCCAGCTCGGTAGCCGAGGCGGCCAGTAGGGCGTCGATGGTGCGGTAGTGGGCGGCCAGCTTCTCGGCCACCGTCTCGCCCACGTACCGGATACCCAGGGCAAACAGCACCCTATCAAACGGCACCTGCTTGCTGGCTTCCAGGCCCGCCACCAGGCGCTGCACCGACTTCTCGCCCAGGCGCTCCAGCTGGGCCAGCTCGGCGGCTTTGGCCGGCAGGTCGTACAGGGAAGCCGCGTCCGAAACAAGGCCCAGGTCGAAGAAGCGGCCCACGGTTTCGGCGCCCAGGCCGTCGATGTTCATGGCCTTGCGCGACACAAAGTGCTCCAGGCGAGCCTTGCGCTGGGGCGGGCAGCCCCGGTCGTTGGGGCAGCGGAAATGCGCCTCGCCGGCCGGCCGGATTAGGGGCGTGCCGCAGGAGGGGCAGGCGGTGGGGTACACGATGGGCGCGGCATCGGCCGGGCGGGCGGCCACGTCTACGCCGGTAATCTTGGGAATGATTTCCCCGCCTTTCTCCACAAACACCAGGTCGCCCAGGCGCAGGTCGAGGGCGGCAATCTGGTTGGCATTGTGCACGGAGGCGCGCTTGACCACGGTGCCGGCCAGGGGCACGGGGTCGAGCAGGGCCACGGGCGTCACGGCCCCGGTGCGGCCCACGTTGTACTCCACCTCACGCAGGCGGGTGCGGGCCGCCTCGGCCGGGTACTTGTAGGCAATGGCCCAACGCGGACTTTTGGCCGTGTAGCCCAGCACCTCCTGCTGGCGGAAGTCGTCGAGCTTAATTACGATGCCGTCGGTGGCCACGGGCAGGGTGAAGCGCTTCTTGTCCCACTCGTGCACGAAGTCCAGCACCTCGGCCAGGGAGTGGCAGCGCCGCCAGGTGTCGGACACGGGCAGGCCCCAGGCGGCCAGAGCTTCCAGCGACTCGCTATGGGTGGCAAACTGGTTGCGGCCGGGCATCAGAAACGCGTAGGCGTAGAAGCGCAGGCGCCGCGCCGCTACCAGGGCCGAATCCTGGAGCTTGAGGGCGCCGCTGGCGGCGTTGCGCGGGTTGGCCAGCAAGGCCTCGCCGTTGGCTTCGCGCTCCTGGTTCAGCTCCGCAAACACGGGCAGAGGCATGAACACCTCCCCGCGCACCTCAAACTCCGGAGGCTGGGGCGGGCCTTCGCGGCGCAGGTGCAGGGGCAGGTTCTTGATGGTGCGTACGTTGCTGGTTACCACGTCGCCGCGGGTACCGTCGCCGCGCGTTACGCCCTGGGTAAGCTGGCCGTCCTGGTAGGTCAGGCTCATGGCCACGCCGTCAAACTTCAGCTCGCAGACGTAGGTGTAGTCGGCGCCCTCCAGGCCGCGGCGCACCCGCTCGTCAAACTCGCGCAGGTCGGCTTCGGAGTAAGTGTTGCCCAGGCTGAGCATGGGGTAGCGGTGCTCGGCCGTGGGAAACTGCTTGGTGATGGTGCCGCCCACGCGCTGGGTAGGAGAGTTGGGCTGAGCAAACTGCGGGTACTGCTGCTCCAGCCGGGCCAGCTCGGCCAGCAACTGGTCGAACTCCTGGTCCGACACCTCCGAGATGTCGCGCTGGTAATACTGGTAGTTGAGGTGGTGCAGGCGCTCAGTGAGGGCCAGGATGCGGGCTTGAACGTCGGTTTCGGACATAAAAAGCAAGAATGGAACGGGTCGGCTACCTCCGCAGAAGAGCCAGGACGAAAGTACGCAACGCCCCCCAGCCCTGGTACGGCAGGTGGCGCAAAAAACGTCGGGGCCAACCAGGTCAGCAAGTGAGTAGAAACGGAGAATTGGAGACCGGACAAAGCTCAACCGCTGCGCTTGAACCGGTTGAGGGGAAGAAAAGCACATCTACAGCACACGTACGCCGCCAGAAAAGCAAAGCCCCAGCGGGGCGGCACCTGCTATCCGTGGATAACAAGTGTCGCCCCGCTGGGGCTTTTTGATGTTGAGAGAAGTTTCTACCGACATGCCGCCCCGCCGGGGCTACTGTGCTTGGGTCTCACCCCTCACTTGACACAGTCTCAGGTCTGGCCATTACTCGGCCACCAGCACCCCGTCGGCCTCGAAGTTGAGCTGCTGCTCGGGCTGGGTGATGGCGGCCACTTCCTGAGCCGACTTGCCGGCGTCCTGGGCATAGTGGCGCAGGTCTTCCACCGGCACGGTTTCGCGGTGGGCCCAGCCGTTGATAACTACCGTTTTGCCGGCTATGTCTTTGGGTACGAAAAAGGCGTAGTCTTTGAACCGCACCCGCATCGACTGCCCCTGTGGGGTTTGCATGGTCAGCCAGCAGCCCTTGGCCTGGCACACGGCCGTGGCCTTGCCCACCAGCTTCACCTGCGCCGAGTCGTTGCTGCCGAGCAGGTTGGCTAGTTTGGCTACCGGCTGGGCGCCGGCGGCTGAAATGGGAGTGCCGTAGGTTTTGCCGCTGAGGGCAGCTTGGGTAGCGGAAGCGGACGAGGCCTGGGCCGCCTCGTCGGCCTCAGAGCGGGCCGAGGGCTGGCAGCCGGCCAGCACTGCCAGCAGGCCCGCGGCGGGAAGAAGGGCGTAGTTCATCGTGGGGGAAGTCGGGAAGTCAGGTTGGAGGCCTGAAAATACGACTTTTTGCCCTTACGGCCGGTTCGACTGGCTGCCGACTGGGGCGGGGGCGGGGTTGCCGGTCCGGTTAACGGCCGTCAGCACCCGCACCCGCTCCAGCTTGCCGTTCTTGTCGTACACCTCCGACTTCACCAGCCCCACCGTGGGCGAGTAGTAGTCGACGACGCGCACGGCGGTGCGCATGGTCATGTCGGTGCGGGCGACGGTGCCGGTTTCGTGCTGGGCCTCCACCTGGTAGCAGCTAAACGTACCGGCCGGCGTGGCGAGCGGGGCGGGCCCACCGGCCACGCGGCGGTTCCGGACGGTGGCGTACACCCGGGCAATATCCACGGCCGTGCTGCTGACCTGCACGCTGGTGCCGCCGCTAGGCAGGGTGCTGCCCACGGTAGGCTGATTGGGCCAGGCCAGCGGCACGGGCGAGTAGGTAAAGAGACGGTCGCGGAAAGAGCGCAGGCGTTCCTGCGGCAGCTCACTGGCGCCGTCGGTGAAGCTGGTGTCCTGGCGGCAGCGGAAGGTGAGGTCCTGCATATTCAGCAGCCGGTCGCGGGCGTCGTACTGGCCGCTTTTCAGCAGGGCCGTAGTGGTCGTGACGGTCTTTTTCTTGTTTTGCTCTTCCCCGAAGTGTACCACGCGCTGGCGCAGCGTGCCGGTGCGCCGGCCTTTGCCGTCCTGTAGCTCATACACCAGCTCGGTGTCGTCGTGCAAGCCAAATGGGGTAGGGGTGGAGGGTGCTGCCGCGGCGGGCTGTTGCGCCCACGCACCTCCCGGAACCAGAACCAGAGCCAGCAGCCCAAGCAAAGAAGAACGAAGCATAGTATACTCGAAAAATCACCACTCACTAAAAGAGGCATTCTGCCGTGGGGCTTGCATACGCAGGGCGCCGTGGTTTAGGTTCGGCGGGTCCGGTTGTGCACTCTGCGTCCCTGGGCCAGGTTTGTTTTCTGCACTTTCCGCGCATCTTTGCGCTGCTGGCGGCGCGCCGGCTTACCGCATTGCTCTGTATGGCTGATCAATCTACTTCCTGGGCCGACACGGCCGCTTCGCTGCTCTCCAAGCTTTCGGGCGGGGTAGAGCTGGCCCTGAATTTCGAGCAGATGGAATTGCAGGTGCCCAATCCGCAAAACCCCGCCGTGCCCACCACGTGGCGCCTCAACGGTTCCCTGCGCATCCGGACCCGCGGCGAAAACCTGCCGGCCGTCAGCCCGGCGCTGCCCCCAGCTAGCCCCGAGCACCTTGGCTAGCGGCCTGGAACTGGAGGCCCGGCTGGTGATTACCCTCGATGGCGACGATATCCAGGTGGCCGCCGCGGGTGGCTACCTCATCATCAACTTCCCCAGCCAGCGCGTGTTCGACAAAATTACGGCCGGTCCGCCCCGCGACCCCAACGCGCCGCCTAAGCCCAAGAACCCCAACGCCCCCGACCCGCTGCAACAGCTCCACAACCTGGCCGTGCAGCTGGGCCTGGTGCTGGACCTGCGCGTGACCGGCAAAACCCACGTAGTATTCGGGGAAGGCCGCACCCACAAAATCACCCTGAATGCCGTGCTGGGAAAAATCGGCTCCTTTTTCCGGGGAAAGTAGGTGGTGATGGGGTGAATGGTGACAAGTAGACCGTCCTGCTCCGCACCTTGGCTTGATGCGCCACCTGCGCAGCAGGACGATTCGATAGAAAAATGCCAACTGTCCGCCTGCGGCGACTTGCAGGGTTTCCAGCGCCTCAGTACAAGGTCTGGTTAAGCTCGGCAGGGCACAGAAAAAATCCGGGCACCGGGCCGAATAAAGCCGGAATTCCGTATAGCGGGGGCCGTGGGTTTTGCGTAGCTTGCTGGTGGCCCGCTGCGCCGAAAATGCCCATCAGGGCCGGAACTAAAGGGCTTTAGATTGGTTTGCCTAGTCGCACCCCGCCCGATTTTTCCGCCCGATGAACTCCGATAAAGAATCTACCAACCGTGTAGGGGCCGGCCGCCCCGCCTCCGCCTTTCAGCGCATGGAGCGCCTGCCGCCCTTGCTCATGATGCTCTACCTGGGGCTGGTCGGAATTACGGTGCTGTTCGTGATACTGGTAGTGGCGTACGCCCACACCCGCGCCATCAGCGGGACGCCCACCGGCGTGTATCCGCTGCCCCGCTTTTTCTCGTTGAGTACCGTGGTGCTGCTCATCAGCAGCTATACCATCAGCCAGGCCAAGCGCCTCTACGCCACCGACGACCTGCGGGCCCTGCAACGCTGCCTGGGCGCCACCCTGCTGCTGGGCAGCGTGTACGCGGGCTTGCAAGTGCTGGGCTGGCGCGAGCTGATGGCCCAGGGCGTGGTGCTCGATGGCGTGGCCAGCGGCACCTACATCTACCTGATTTCGGCCCTGCACGTAGCACACCTGCTGGGCGGCATGCTATTTCTGCTAGCCCTGCTGCTGCGCACTAGCCACGCCGCCCGCGACGCTGTGCGCAGCCTCGTCTTCATCCGCAACCCCTACCGCCGCCTCCAGCTGCACATGATTACGCTCTACTGGCACTTTATCGACGGCCTGTGGGTGGCGCTGTTCATGGCGTTTCTGTTTTTGTATTAGGTTTTTTGGGGTGAAGAAGTGATGGGGTGATGAGGTAAATGGTGACAGGAGACAGGTGATAAGAGAACAGTCATGCTGAGCCCCGCGAAGCATCTCTACCGCGGGCTAACTCCATTCGTGGGGACGAAGCGGTAGAGATGCTTCGACTACGGCTGCGCTCAGCATGACCGTTTACGTGTCACCCCATTACCCAAAAACGCAAAAACTTACTCTGCTATGGTCACGGTGCCTTTGTAGCGGCGCTTGTCGGTGAATTCGACCAGGTAGTAGTACACGCCCGCCGGCCGGCCGCCGCCGTCCCAGCGGAAGCTGCGGTTGCCCGACTGGTACACCAGGCTGCCCCAGCGGCTGAAGATTTTAACGCCCGCAAACCGGGAGTTGCAGAAGTCGGGCGGGAGCTTGGCTTGCACGTTGTCCAGCTCGAAAAAGTCGTTTTTGTTGTCGCGCTGGCGGGGCGTGATGATGTTGGGGGGCAGGAAGGTAGTAGTGTCGGGGCTGATGACCTCGAAGCGCACCGTGCGGGTCTGGGGCTGGGGTCGGCAGGTGGTTTCCTGCAACTGAAACGTTACCTCTAGTCCGTTGCCGGAACCACTGCCCGCCACGGCGGCGCAAGACGCCTCCCACCGGAACGTGCCGCTGGCCTGGCCCGCCCCGTTGCGGGGCACAAACGACATGCCCACGGCTCCCAGCTCAAACCCCTGGCCCGCCGCCGTCAGAGCCAGGGCGTCATTGTCCAGGTCGAGGCCGGTGAGGGTGGCTTCGTATACTTCGCCCAAGGCCCGGCGAATCACGACCGGGGCCGTGCCCGTGGCGGGCGGCAGGGTACTGGTCAGGGCCGGGGGGCGGTTTTCGTACACAATCTGCACGGGCACTACCACGGTAGCCACCGTCCGCTCGTTGCAGGGCGTTGTCACGGCCGCAAACTCAAACTCGTACACCGGGCGGTCCACGGCCCGGCAGTCTACGCGCCACGTGAAGCGGCCGGTGCGCTGGTTGCCGCTTTGAGCCTGGGTAAGCTGGGCGCCCAGGCTGGCCGGCGCAAAGCCGCGGCCGGTCATTTCCAGCTGCACGGGGTCGTTGTCGGGGTCGATGGCGGCGAGGTCAAACGTTATCAGGTCGCCGGGGCGGGCTAGCAGGGGCTGGGCGGCCGTGGTGCGCAGCGTAGGCGGGCCGTTGGGGTCGGGCTGGGCCGTGAAAGCCACCCGAACGGTGTCGCGCTTGGGCAGGGGGCAGCCGTTGTCGGCCACTATCAGGTCCAGCAAGTACACCCGGCCCCTGGTGTTAAAGCAAGCCGGAAAGCACAGCTCCGACACCAGCGTGTCGGGGGTGCCGGGCCCGCGCACGGTGCCTTGCAGCACGCTCAGCGTGGGTAGCGGGGCCGTGAAGTTGACGGGCCGCAAGCTCAGGCTGAGCGCCGACGAGGGGTCGGCGTCGGTGAAGCGCAGGCGGAAGCAGCGGGGCGCACCGGGGCGCAGGCGCAGCGTGTCGCGGCCCACCTGGTAGGGTGCTGCCCGGCCCGGCATGCCGAGCAGCACCTTGGGCCGGGCATTCACCGGGCACTGCACCACTTTCAACTGGAAGTCGCGCCGCACCTCGCCCAGCTTCACGCCCCGGCGGTACTCCACGCACCGGATGCCGAACACAAACAGCCCCAGCTGGGTGGGCCGCACTTGCAGCTGGCCCGTGCGCCGGTCGATGGTAAGGGTGGGGGAGCCCGGTATCTGCCGGCTCACCGACAGGCCGGGGTTCCAGCGGATAGGCTCATAGGGTGCGGGGCTGGCCACCATGGGCTTGGGCACCGACACCGACGCGTGGCCGTTCAGGGGCGTGGTCAGCTCATACACCAGGGAGTCGCCGTCGGCATCCTGGCCCCCGAAGGGGTAGGTGAACTGCTCGTTCAGGCAGGCGTAGTCGCCCAGGGGCGCAAACCGATGGGGTGTGGAGTTGCGAAAGGCCTGCCCGCCCCGCACCACGGCCGGAAACTCCAGGTAGAAGGTTTGGGCCGCGTCGCCGGGGGCCTGAATGTTGCTGATGCTCACGTTGCGGCAGCACCGCTCCACGGCCACGTAGTAGCCGCCCGCGCTACCGAAGTTCTGGGGCAGCAGCACC
Source organism: Hymenobacter sp. YIM 151500-1 (assembly GCF_025979885.1). Lineage (NCBI taxonomy): Bacteria > Pseudomonadati > Bacteroidota > Cytophagia > Cytophagales > Hymenobacteraceae > Hymenobacter > Hymenobacter weizhouensis. The sequence goes on along the minus strand of NZ_CP110139.1, from coordinate 1,240,795 downwards.
ACGCTGCGCGTGTACACCAGCCGGCGCGTCACCAGCGTGGGCGAGGTGCAGGCGGGGTTGGTGTAGCTCACAAACGTGTTGCTGGTGAGCGGCAGCTCCAGGTCCAGCACGCGGGCATTGGTAGCACGGTCGAAGATGCTGGCTGTCAGCTCATTGTCGAGGGCGCCGGCGTTGCCGTTCAGGGCGTCGAAGTACAGATTCAGCGTGAGCTGGTAGGTGTTGCCTTCGCGGTGTTGCAGGTCCAGCTCGCCGCCCACCAGGTGCGTAGCCCACGCCGCCGGAGCGCCGGCCAGCACGAGGAAAAGCAAGAGGAGTAGGCGTAATCGGCAGGGCAGAGGGTAAGGAATTGACATAGCGCAGGTTGGAAGGAAAGGATAACGATAGAGGGAAGATACGAACCGCCGGCCCGGTTTCCGTGCAGCGCGCCCGAAACTTGCGCCGCCCCTGCTTACCTTGGGCCGTACTTCCGCCCTGCTCCCTTTCCATTCTTTCCCTCCTTTCCAACTGAGTATGAAGCAACTATTCCGCCGTGCGGCCGGGGTGCTGGTCCTGCTGGCTGGCCCCGTAGCCGCCCAGGTTCCCGCCCCCCACCTCGACCCTGCCGACCTTGATGGCACCGCCGCCCAGGTCTGCGCCCACACCCGATTGCGCCAGCTGGAGGGCGACGCCCAGCGCCCAGCCTACGCCTCTGTGCGCCACCGCCAGCAGATGAGCCGCTACGACGTCAGCTACTACAAGCTTGACATCAGCCTCGAAAACAATTCCCGCGCCGTAGAGGGCACCGTGACCATCAAGGCCCGCGCCGGCACCGAGGGCCTCGATTCCCTGGCCTTTGAGCTGTATCCCACTTACACCATTGAAGCAGTGAGCGTAGACGGGCGGCCGAGCCCCGGCCTGCGCCGCGCCGGCGGCGACGTCACGGCGGCCCTGCCCGCCACGGCCGCGCCCGGCGCCCTGTTCACGGCCACCATCCGCTACCGCGGCACGGCGCCCAGCGGCGGCGGGGCCGCCATCGGCAACGCCCTGGACACCCGCCTAGTCCCGAACTACAACGTCAACGTCACCTGGAGCCTCTCGGAGCCCTACCACGCCTACGAGTGGTGGCCCTGCAAGCAGGTGCTCACCGATAAGGCCGACTCCACCGACGTGTGGGTAACGACTTCGGCCACCAACAAAGTGGGTTCCAACGGCGTGCTGGTGGCCACCACGCCCGTGGGCGAGGGCAAAGTCCGCTACGAGTGGAAGTCGCGCCACCCCATTGCCTACTACCTCGTGTCGGTGGCGGTGGGGCCGTACCTGGAGTATGTCAACTACGCCAGCCCCGCTGGCGGGCCGCGCATTCCCATCGTCAACTACGTCTACAACCAAGCGGCCCTGAACACCTTCCGCACGGAGATTGACCGGACGCCGGGCTTTCTGGAGTACTTCTCGGAGGTGGCTGGCCTGTATCCGTTTGCCAACGAAAAGTACGGGCACTCTATGGCACCCATGGGCGGGGGCATGGAGCACCAGACCATGACCACGCAAACTACCTTCAACTTCACGCTCACGGCCCACGAGCTGATGCACCAGTGGTTCGGCAACAATGTTACCTGCGGGGCCTGGGAAGACATCTGGCTGAACGAAGGCTTTGCATCCTACGGCGAATACCTGGCCCTGCACCAGCTGTCCTCGCCGGCCGCCGCGCGCCAGTGGCTCGACCAAGCCCACCAGTCGGCCATGCGGGCGGCGGGCGGCAGCGTGCGGGCCGCCGATACCACCTCCGTGGGCCGCATTTTCAGCTCTGCCTTGTCGTATAAGAAGGGCGCGGCCGTGGTGCACATGCTGCGCTACCTGCTCCAGGACGACGCCAAGTTTTTCCGGGCCCTGCGTACCTACCAGAGCACCTACGCCGGCCGCACGGCCCGCACCCGCGACTTGCAGCGGGTGTTTGAGCAGGAAGCCGGCCGCTCCTTGCAGTATTTCTTCGACCAGTGGTTCCGGGGCGAGGGGTACCCCACGTTTACCGTGCGCTGGAACCAGACTGGCGGCACCGTGTACCTGCAAGCCGCCGAAACCGTGTCCATGCCCAGCGTAACGCCCTTCTTCGACACCGACGTAGACTACCGCCTGGTCTTCACCGACGGCAGCTCCCGCACCGTGCGCCTGCGCCAGAGCCAGCCCGTAAGTGGCTTCACCCTGCCCGAAACCCGCGAGGTAGCTTCCGTGCAGGTCGACCCCGAGCAGTGGATTCTGAACAACCCGGCTGGTACTGTCGTGCGCGACGCCAGCTTGGTCTTGTCGTCGCGGCAGGTGGCGCGCGTGGCCCCAGTAGCCGTGTACCCCAATCCGTGCCGGGAGCAGCTGCGCCTGCGCGACCTGACTGGCCGCCCCGCCCAGGCCGAAGTGCTCGACGCCACTGGCCGCGTGGTGCTGCGCCAGGCCATCCGCGCCACCGACCCCGTGCTGCATACCGCCCCGCTCCCGGCCGGCCTCTACCTGCTGCGCCTCACCGCCCCCGGCGGCGAGGTGTCGCAAGCCCGGTTTGTGCGGGAATAGTTTAGACCTGAGACCGTGAGATATGAGAAGTGAGACTCCGTTCTGTTGGTTTTTACATCAGCACGATAGTCTCATGTCTCACCATCTCAGGTCTAAAAAACTCACTTCTTATAATACTTCCGAATGAGCTGTTCGACTTCGGGCGGGGCAGAGGGCAGGTTGAATACGGCGTCCATCAGCTCATCAAACGATGCGGCCGGGGTGAAGATGTCGTCGGTGAAGGGGTTGCTGAGCAAGCGCAGAAAGCCGGGTTGCCCGTTGATGCTCACCAGGTCGATGGTAACGTTGCCGAAGCGCTGGTTGCAGCGCCCGGTGCTGGTGCAGTCGTGGGGCTGGGGCTTGAGGAAGTGCTTGCTGACGGTCTCGGTGTAGCGCGGATGGCGCAGGCGGCGCTCATCCGAGGAAGCCAGGTTGTAACCCAGGCGCAGCACCCGGTCGCGCACAAAATCAAATAGGTGGCGGAAGTTGCCGGGCCCAATGCTGGGGTCGTAGAAAAACACGGCCCCGCGCCGGCCTTCTTCCTGGGCCAGCTGCACCCGAAACGTAGCGCCGGGCAGGCCCGCCTTCTGGTAATGGTAGGCTTTGAAAAACGGCCCCATCCAGTTCAGGTACACCTGGTCGGCCACCCAGGCCTGGCGCACCCGCTCCTGGGCGGCGCTGCGCCGCAGGGGCTGCCACTCAGCTGGGGCGGTGGGGCGGGTGCCACCAAAAAACCGTTGCAGAAACGTAGACACGGCAGGAGAGGAGCTTTCAGGGGTAACACTGCGGAGCATAAATGGTTTTCGGGAAGACGATGCAGCCCTGCACTTGGCCGCGTCGTCTTTTGATTTATGTCCTATTTTTTCTTGCTTGTGCTATGACAACCACCCAACGCACCACGCTCAAACAGCGGCTGCTGGCCGAGTGCCGCCGCATGCAGCAACTGAAAGCCGACCACGCCCGCCAGGCCATGCTCGCAGTGCAGGAAAGTGCCCTCGAAGACCACAGCGCAGAAGACGTGTTCGAGTCGTTTCGCGAAACCTGCCAGCGCCAGCGCGACCTGTTCGCGCGCCAGCTCGACGAGGCCCTGAGTGGCTTGCAGGTACTACAGCGCGTGCCCGAAGCCCGCTCGCCCAAAAACCAGGTCGGGCTGGGCTCGGTCGTTATTACCAACACCCAGCGTTTTTACGTGTCGTTGAGTCTGGGCGAAATCCGCGTCGACGATACCGCTTACTTTGCGCTGTCGGCCTTCTCGCCCCTGTTTCAGGCCATGGCCCCGCACCACCCCGGCGACACCTTTCAGTTCCGCGGCCAGACCTACCGCATCCAGGAGATTTTTTAAGGTGAGAAGCGAGAGGTGAAAAAATAAGCTTGTTTAGAAAGTCCATAGCCCGTCATGCTGAGCGCAGCCGCAGCCGCAGTCGAAGCATCTCTACCTCTGACTAATCTCAACCGTGCGGACGAAGCAGGAGAGATGCTTCGACAAGCGGATGCCAGATGGAGCATGACGGACTGGCTAGTGTGCTTCTGACGACTTCCTCAACCGCTTCACAAAAAAGCGCCGCTTCCGGGGAGGGAGCGGCGCTTTCTTGTGGGGCGGTAGCGGTTGGCTTACTTCACCCGGGTCCAGGTTTGCGACTTGCCGATCAGCGAGAAGCCGATGTAGCCTTTCACCTCCATGGAGTTGGCGTTCAGCATTTTCATGTAGCAGGAGTACGTTTTGCCGCTTTCGGGGTCGTAGATTTTACCGTCGTCCCACTTGTTGTCGGCGTCATACTCGAAGCCCTGCATGAATACCATGCCCAGGCGCGGCCGGTTGCGCAGCTTGGGGTCGGGGTTCATGGTGTCGGTTTTGGGCTTGCCGGTTTTGGGGTCGTTCGGAACGGTAAGCGTTACAATTTTGCCGCACAGCTTGTTACCGCACTTATAGATTTCAAACGTGGCTTTTTTATCGGCGTTGGTCCAGGTACCCAAGGGAGAGAGGGTCTGAGCGGAAGCCCCGCCGGCAGCGCTCAGCAACACGCTCAGGCAGAGAAACAGGAATTTTTTCATGGGCAGGGAGAGAGGTGAATTTCCGGGAAAAGATAGGAGAAAAGTTGGGGGAAATTGCAAGCTACCGGGTTGATTGCGTGTACGGAGTAAGACAAGTTTAAGGCCAACTGTAAAGGCTGTTGAAAACGAAAAAAAATATAACTAAGGAAGGTGTTGAGGTTCAGGTAAATGAAAAATAATGGCCTGTCCAGCCAGAAATAATGGGTTAGTTATTTTGAACCATCGACTGGGTTTTTAACTTTACCTTCCGTAGCGAGTGCTACAGCTTCGGCCAAGCCGCCCTAAGGTGCTGGGAAGCGCGGCCGGAGTTATGTCGGATCTAAAGAAAGGAGGTACAAAATGTCTAGTAGTCCCAACCAAATCCTGCCAAGCCTGTCGAATGTGGTCCGCTTCACCGCCGGACGCGCTTAAACAACAGCTTTCGCGCGGTGTCCGCTCCTAGTTGAGTTGACACCCGCATCACGGCAAGGTCTTACCTGATAAGAAGATGGCGGGGCTGTACCCCAGACCTGTCGCTTGGTAAGATTTGAAGGATTAGATGCCCGGCCCGCCCAGCATATCCATGCACAGGCGGCCGGGCATCGTTGTTTTAGTTTAGAAGGTAGAAGGTTGAGAAATTAGAAAGTTGCGTGTTGGGAGGTGCCGTTCTGTATAGTTGCATTCACTTTCTAACTTCTCAACCTTCTACCTTTTTAACTCTCATAAAACTCTCCGTATGCCCATAAAGCGGCGTTCGTAGTCGGTGCCTTCTACCTGGCTGATTTTAACGCCTGGTTCGCGTTTGGCGGAAGAGGAGTGCACGAAGCGCAGCGTTTGGCCAGGCTGGGAGATGACGATGCCGGCGTGGCCCGGCGTGGTGGAGGTGGCTGCCGTGCCCGTAAACACCACAATGTCGCCGGGGCGGGCTTGGGCGCGAGGTACGGGCTGGCCGGTGCTGATGAGCAGGGCCGTGGCATGGGGCACCGGCACGCGGTAGCGGGCAAACACGTAATAAACAAAACCGGAGCAGTCGAAGCCGGTGGTGGGGGAGGTGCCGGCGTAGCTGTAAGGCGCCCCTAGCTGGCGCAGGGCAAAGGCCACAATGCTGTCGGCGCGGGCCGGGGTGCGGTCTGCCACCACGTAGGCCGTGCGGTGCGCGGGCAGCCCGGCGGCAGGGGTAGCAGGTTGAGCGGGGCGCCGGGCGCAGGCAAAGCGGCCCAGCAACAGGCCCACCAGCATCAGGAAAACAAGCCAAACGTAGCGCATAGCGGAAAGTGATAAGCCCAACAATGCCCTGGTAACGAGTGGTTCACGGTGGAAGTTCGGGTGCCGGGCGGTGGAGCAGTTCCAGCGCTACAATACAAAAAAGCAGCCAACAGCCCGGATTTCGGGCTTACTTTGCAACCCTGGCTGCTTTCTGCTGTCAGCAGCTTGGCAACCGGAATAGCTCAGCAAGCTGGCGTACTCTCTGTTGCCCGGCAGAACGGGGGCTCAGCTGGCTGGGCTTTTGCCGGGCTGCTGGCGGCAAGGCCGGTTTTGTCTCAACCTACTTTCCCATCTTCTCACCCTTCACTTCTCACATTCACTCCATGCTCCTTTTCCGTGCCCGCCACCTGGCGGCAGCGGTGCTGGTGCTGCTGCTGAGCCCCTGCGGGCTGGCACTGGCTGCGCCCGCCCTGCGCTACACCCTGGCCATGCCCCAGCCCCAGACCCACTACTTCGAGGTGGAAATGGCGCTTACTGATTTCGGCAAGCCCTACACCGACGTGAAAATGCCCGTGTGGGCGCCGGGCTCCTACCTGGTGCGCGAGTTTGCCAAAAACGTAGAAGGCTTCGAGGCCGCGGCTGGCAGCAGCCCGCTCCGCACCGAAAAAGTCGCCAAGAATACCTGGCGGGTGTATCACCCTAAGGCCAAGAACTTTACGGTGCGCTACAAGGTGTATGCGTTTGAGCTGAGCGTGCGCACCAGCTTCGTGGATGCCGCCCACGGCTACGTGAACGGCACCAGCGTGTTTATGTATCCCGACGGCGGCCAGCAGCTGCCCAGCACCCTGGAAGTGAAGCCCGCGCCGGGCTGGGCCCAGGTCAGCACTAGCCTCAAGCCGGCCGGGGGCACGTTCACGTTCCGCTCCAGCAACTACGACGAGCTGGCCGACTCGCCCATTGAAATCGGCAACCAGCAGGTACTGACCTTCACGGCCAACGGCACGCCCCACACGGTAGCCATGTTCGGCAACCCGAAGTTTGACGAGGCCCGCCTGCTCCAGAGTATGCAGCGCGTGTGCGAAGAAGCGCACCGCGTGGTGGGCCGCAACCCGCTGGACCGCTACGTGTTCATTGTGCACAACATTGAACGGGGCACGGGCGGCCTGGAGCACCTGTTTTCCACCACGCTGTCGGTGTCGCGCACTGCCTACAGCACCGAGGCTGGCTGGAAGGGCTTTTTGGGGCTGGTAGCGCACGAGTACTTCCACCTCTGGAACGTGAAGCGCATCCGGCCCGTGGCCCTGGGGCCCTTCGACTACGACCAGGAAAACTACACCCGCATGCTGTGGGTGAGCGAGGGCGGCACCGAGTACTTCGCCAACCTGATTGTGCAGCGGGCCGGCCTGCTGACCCCCGACGAGTACCTGGGCGACCTGAGCAACGTGTTGTCCAGGGTCGAAAACACGCCCGGCAACAAGGTGCAGTCGGCGGCCGAGTCGAGCTTTGATGCCTGGATTAAGTACTACCGCCCCAACGAAAACTCGCCCAACACCGGCATCAGCTATTACGACAAAGGGGAGCTGATCGGGGCCGTACTAGACCTGCTGGTGATTCAGGAAACCAAGGGCCAGAAGCATCTGGACGACGTGATGCGCCTGCTCTACGACCAGTACTACGCGAAGCTGGGCCGCGGCTTCACCGACGCCGAGTACCAGGACGCCGTAGCCAAAGTAGCCGGCCGCCGCTTCGACGACTTCTTCCGCCGCCACGTGTACGGCACCGAAACCCTGCCTTACGAAACGGCCCTGGGCTACGCCGGCCTCAAGCTCACCGCTACGCCCGCCACCGAGCCAGCATTGGGCGCCAGCATCAGCGGGGCCGGCGGCCGGCAAACCGTGACCAGCGTGCTGCGCAACGGCAGCGCCTGGCAGGGCGGCCTCAACGTGGGCGACGAAATCCTGAGCGTAGACGGCCTGCGCGTCACCGACGACGTGAACCGCCTGCTGACCGGCCGTCCCGTAGGCTCCCAGGTGAAGCTGCTCGTCTCCCGCGACGGACAGATCAAAGAGCTAAACTTCCCGCTGCTGGCCAGCACTGCCCAGCGCTACCGCATCGAGCGGCAGGCTAACCCCACCGCCGAGCAGCAAGCCGTGCTCAATAAGTGGCTGCCAGTTCGTAAGTAGAAGTGAGTACCGAGAAGTGAGAGGTGAGACTCTCGTTCTATCATAGAAGTGAGTACAAAGAAGTGAGAGGTGAGACTCTCGTTCTGGTAGCCCGAATGGGTTCAGAACGAAAGTCTCACCTCTCACTTCTCGGTACTCACTTCTACACAATCACTTCTACACAATCACTTCTACCTAAAGAGCCGGCGCGCCCACGGCCTCAGCCACGTTTACGCGGCCCCAGCCGAAGCTGGCGTCGCGGCGGGTGCGGTTGGAACTGGCCGCAACCAGGCGGCTCATAATCTGGGCGCGCGACTCGGTGGGGTAGCGGGACCACACCACGGCGGCCATGCCGGCCATGCTGGCCGTGGCCACCGACGAGCCGCCTACGGTGGCGGGCTCGTCGCCGTCCTGGGCCAGGGTGAGGGGGCGCCGGTCGTTGCTGGCTTTCTGCATGACCACCGTGAATTCAACGTCGGGGCCCACGTGGCACTCGCTGCAGCGGGTAGGGGTGTTCAGGTCGTCCTTTTGGCCCGTTACGGCTACGGCCTCGGGCAGGGAAGCCGGGAAGATGACGCCCACGAAGCCCGCCGTGAAGCTGAGCGAAGTGCCGGCGGCGCAGAAAATCAGCTTTCCCTGGCTGTGGGCGTACTGAATGGCATCGGTGATTTGGGAGGACGTGGTGAGGCGGCCCAAGCTCATGCTAATAATGCGCACGTCGGGGCGGCTGCCGGCCAGCAGGAAGGCATCGGCCACGCCTTTCACCTCGCGGCTTTCATCTAGGAACACGTCGGTGGTGGCGCGTACCGTCACCAGGTCGGCATTGAAGGCCACGCCCACGGAGGCGCCATCGGTGCCGCGGGGGGCGGCGCACACCCCGGCCATGCTGGTGCCGTGCCCGCAGGGGTCGTCGGGCGTTTCCTGGGGGCCGGTGGGGATGCCCAGGAAGGTGGGGCGGGGCAGGGTCACGAGGCGCTCCACGGTGCGGCCGCTGCTTAGGCCCTGATTGAAGCCACTGCCCAAGTTTTCCTGGGCCTCGGCGCTGCCCGAGTCGATGATGAGCACCTTGATGCCCCGGCCCGTGCTCTGGCTCCAGGCCGCCCGGATGCCGTGAAACCGGTTGGTCTGGTGCCACGACGACCGGCTGCCGTTGCTGAGCACGGTAAAGTCGGAGCCCGCCACCAAATCCGGGGTCGGTACGTTGGCCCCGCAGCCGAAATCAAACAGGGTGGAAGCCGTGCCGTTGTCGCGCGGCCGGTTGGGCTCGTAGCCGATAGGCTCGGCGTAACGCACCAGCCCCGACTGGCGCAGGCGCCGGATGGTGCTCAATTCGCGCACGTTCACGTCGAGTACGGGCAGCTGGTTTTCGTCGTAAGCCAGCAGCTGCTCCACCGTCAGCTCCGGGCGCCCGGCGCGTTCCTCCGCCAAAATCAGGTTGAGCACCTGCTGGCGGGCGGCCTGCCAGGCCGGGTCGGTGGCGGCGTGGGCGGGGATGCGCCCCCGGAAGCCCGCCGGCCGGTAGCCCACCGACAGCACCTGGTCGGAGCGGCGCAGGGCACTCCAGACCACGTGTTCGGGCGCCTGATTCCAGTTGAACTCGCCGGTGCGGCGCAGTTGGTCCAAAATGGTTTCGTCGAGCTGCTGGACGGTCATCGGCTCACTGGAAGGCTGAGGAGCTGCTTGTTCAGCCGAGTCGTGCTGGCACGAGGCCAACGCCGCGGCCAGCAAGGCCGCCGTGGCCAGGGTAGTAGTACGCATGAAGTGGTGGGTTTGGGTTGGGAAAAGAACAGGGACTGGCTTACCAGACTGTAGATGATACAGGCAAACAAATCAGATAGTTATGGTTGAGCTTGCGGATTTGACTCCCGCTTAAAAACAAACCAGCCCCGCTGTTTTTGGCAGCGGGGCTGGGGTATGAACGGTGATGGGGTGAGGAGGTGATAAGTGAGGAGGTAACAGGTGACAGGTAACACGTCTGTCCTGCTGAGCGCAGCCGAAGCATCTCTACCTCTGGCTAACTTCTGATGCTTGCCCAACGAAGCGGGAGAGATGCTTCGGCTTCGTCTCCGCCTTCGCTCAGCATGACGGTCTACCTGTCACCTGTCACCTGTCACCTGTTACTTGTCACCCCATCACCAACAACCTACGAAACGCGCTTGAGGGCTACGTCGCGGACGGGGGTGATGACGAGGGGCACTTTCTCCACTTTCACCGAGCTGGTGTCGAGGCCAAAGTACTTGTCTTCCGAAGCAATAAACTGCTTGATGTAGAAGTAGGCCTGCATAACCAGCTTTTCCGCCCACGGAAACTCGTTCTCAACCGACAGAAACTTCTCCAGCACCACGAAGCGGAAGTCGCCGGTGACGTGCTGCTTGCTGAGGCTCTCGTAACGGGAGGTGATGTCCACCTCCTTGTTGCGCACCAGGTCTTCCACCACCTTGCGGAAGTAGAGGTTGATACGCTGCTCCACCCGGAAACCCAGGCGGAAGGTGATGCGGAACACGTCGTCGGGGGCCAGCTCGATTACCTTGTACTCCATGGTATACGGCTCGTCGGTGGTGTCTACGTGCACAAACCAGTAGATGTCGGCCCGCTTGGGGCGCTTCTGGAAGATGGAGTAGATGATTTTCGACTCGATTTCCGTGGCCCGCTCGGCCGAGGTCATGAACACGAGGTGAGTGGAGTACTTAGACACGGTTTCGTCGGCCGACAGCTCCTTGAGGGCCTCCATGTAGGGCTCAATCTTGACGAACTCCGTGAGCCGGCGCTTGATGTAATAGGCCCGCAGCCACACGTACATCACGGCCACCAGGGCAGCACCAATGGCCAGGGACACCCAGCCGCCGTGCGGGAACTTGATGAGGTTGGCCACCAGAAACGACCCCTCGATGGCGCCGTACACCACCGCAAACAAAACCACCAGCGGCAGAGCCACCTTCTTGGCCCGCAGCCACACGGTAAGCAGCAGCGTGGTCATGAGCATGGTAAGCGTGATGGCCAAGCCGTAGGCAGCTTCCATGTTCTCGGACTTCTGGAAGTAGAGCACCACGGCAATGCAACCGATAAGTAGCAGGCGGTTCATGCTGGGCACGTAGAGCTGGCCCTTCACGTCGGTGGGGTAGTTGAGGCGCACCTTGGGCCACATGTTGAGGCGGATGGCCTCGGCCACCAGCGTAAACGAGCCCGTAATCAGGGCCTGGGAGGCAATAATGGCGGCAATAGTGGCAATGCCGATGCCGATGAGCAGGAACCAGTCGGGCATCAGCTCATAGAAGGGGTTGCGCTTGTTGAGCTGCTCGCCCTGGTGAGCCAGCAGCCAGGCACCCTGGCCCATGTAGTTGAGCACCAGGCAGGTTTTCACGAAAATCCAGCTGATGCGGATGTTGCCTTTGCCGCAGTGGCCCAGGTCAGAGTATAGGGCCTCGGCCCCGGTGGTGCACAGGAACACGGCGCCCAGCAGCCAGAAGCCGCCGGGGTAGTTCGCCAGCAGGTCGTAGGCGTAGTAGGGGTTGAGGGCCCGCAGAATCTCGGGGTGCTGCACAATCCAACTCACGCCCAGCACGCCCAGCATCGTAAACCAGATAAACATAATCGGCCCGAAGGCCTTGCCCACAATCTGGGTGCCGAAGCTCTGGAGCAGAAACAAGCCTAGCAGAATGCCAATGACGATGGGCACCGTCGGAATATCGGGGTACACCGCCTCCAGCCCTTCAATGGCCGACGACACCGAGATGGGCGGCGTAATGACGCCATCGGCCAGCAGGGCCGCCCCGCCGATGATGGCCGGAATGGTAAGCCAGGCCGCCCGCCGGCGCACCAGGGCATAGAGCGAGAAAATGCCGCCCTCGCCGTTGTTGTCGGCGTTCAGCGTGAGCAGCACGTACTTGATGGTGGTTTGCAGCGTCAGAGTCCAGAAAACGCAGGAAATGCCGCCGTACACGAGCATGGGGTTGATTTGCTCGGGCACAATGGCCTTCATCACGTACAGCGGCGAGGTGCCGATGTCCCCGTAAATAATGCCGAGGGCAATCAGCAAGCCAGCCGTCGAAACCGCGGTGTGCGGGTGTTTGGCGTCCATGGGAAGGGGAAAAGGGGTGAAAAAGCCGGTTTTACCTAAACGGGGCCAAAGGTAGCTGTTGGGCTGAAATCAAAGGCCTGGGCGCGCTTACGCAACGCCACCCTAAAAGTGGCAGGCTGCTCAGGAAATCGGCAGGGCGCCGCCGGTGGGGCCGGGGCTGGTGCGGGCCGTGAGTTGCAGCCAGTAATCGGCGGCGGCAGCGGCTTCGTCGTGGCGCTGGCGGATGCGGCGGTTCACTTCCTGGGCCAGCTGCTGCCAGGACCGGGCGGGGCCCGGCAACGAAAAAAACAGGGTTTCGCGGCCGGAGCGGTGCAGGCGCCACCGGTTGGTACCGCGCAGTCCCCAGGCCAGCAGCAGGGCGCCAGCGGCCATGCCCAGGGCAGCCGGCATAGTGCGCAGCCAGAACTGCAGGTACCCCAGCGTGAAGCCCGCCAGCGTGAGGCCACCCAGCAAAAACCACAGCAGCCAGCGCACCGGCTGCACGTCGGCTCCGGCCAGCTCGCGCCAGGCAAACCGCTGGCCCTCTATTTCCAGCACGTTGTTGCCGAGCACCACGCGCCCATCCTCGCTGCGCAGCTCCGCAAACTGCTCAGGCTCCGGTGGGGGCAGCGGCTCCGGCGCTCCGTCCGCGTACCCCTCCGGTACCTCAGGAATATCAGGAGCCAGCTCGGTCATTGTTTTCTAGGTGATGAAGTGAGGAGGTGGGGAGGTGAAAAGTGACAGGTGACAAGTGACAAGTGAGGTCGTCATGCTGAGCTTGTCGAAGCATCTTTACCGCTTCGTTGCTACTCTGGTTGATTAGCCAGCGGGAGAGATGCTTCGACAAGCTCAGCATGACAATAGCACCACAACGAAGTGGTAGAGATGCTTTGGCAAGCAGACGCCAGATGGAGCAGGACGTTCTACTTGTCACCTGGCACTTGTCACCTCATCACCCCATCACTCACCTAATTATTCACCTTCAGCAGTTCCACGTCGAAGATAAGCGCCGAGTCGGGGCCGATGTCGCGGCCGGCGCCGCGCTTGCCGTAGGCCAGCTCCGAGGGGATGTAGAGGCGCCACTTCGAGCCTTCGGGCATGAGTTGTAGGGCTTCGGTCCAGCCGGCAATAACCTGGTTGACGCCGAAGGTAGCGGGCTGGCCGCGCTGGTAGGAGGAGTCGAACACGGTGCCGTTGATGAGCGTGCCGTGGTAGTGCGTCGTCACCGACGAGCCGGGGCCGGGCTTGCGGCCGTTGCCTTCTTTCAGCACTTCGTATTGCAGGCCGCTGGGCAGGGTCTGCACACCAGGCTTGCCGGCATTTTCTTTCAGGAAGGCTTCGCCTTCCGCGCGGTTGTTGTTCATGGCGTTGGGGTCTTGGTTGGAGTCTTCGGCGGCTTGCAGCTGCTCCTGGAGCTGCTGCATGGCCGCTTGCATTTGCTGGGGCGAGAGGCGGCTGGGCTGTCCGCCCATGGTTTCCTTCATGCTCTGGGCCAGCACGTCGATGTTGAGGTCGAGGCCTTGCTGGGCGAAGTTGCGGGCCATGTCGCGCCCGATGATGTAGCTTACCTGGTCTTTGAGGCTACTCAATTCCATAGGTTCAGGAGGTTTGGCTGGGTGGCCGGGGCAGCAGGAGGCCCCAGGCCGGCCCCAGCCGGTGAAACGCACGTGGACCGCCCACCCTGGACGGCCGCTGCCGTGAAGTACCGAAAACCAGCGCGAATGGATGTGGTTTTTTCGGAACACGCCCGTAACTGCCTGATTTTTACCGGCCGTTTCTTCCAGCCCAAACAAAAACGGACCCCGCCACAAGGCAGGGTCCGCAGGTGAATTAAGCTAAGACGCGAGGCTTAACAGTAGTGGTATTCCTCTTCGTCGCGCAGGTCGAAAAACAGATTCAGGTTGCGAACCTGAGCGGCCAGGAAACCCAACGAGCTCAAGCCTCCCAGGAATAGCAGCGAAGAAACGGCAGCAGTGCTCTTTTTCATGGCTATGCGTGTATGTGTGTACTAGTCAATTTGTTGACGCAAAGATACTACGTGCAGTTCAACAAATTGTTATGCAAGCATAATTAATTTGTTGTGTTGAGGCTGCTAGAGTTGCTGGGCAGGCTAGTCCTGGCGCGGATGTTTTCTGACGCTGGTGGTCCACTGGCCGTTTACGCGGCGGCGGGTGGTTACTACCATGGTTTCAGTGGTAGCATCTTCCTCCTCGGTCAGCATTTTCACCAGGCCCTGACCGGGCACCACGGCAAATTCGGTAGTTAGGTGCCAGCAGCAGCCGCTTTTCTGAAAGGTAATCAGGCGCTGACGTTTCTTGTCTACCTGAAACATACCCAGGTTTTCGGTGGCCAGGGCCGTAAGCTCCCGGCTGCGAATGAAGCGGCGGGAGCGGCTAGTAAACACGTACACGTCGTAAGAAGGGCCGCCGTAGCCGCTGTTGTTACCGTTGCGGATGGCCAGGTCCTCGGTGCCGTCGAAGTTGAAGTCAGCAAAAATCAGCGGGCTTTGCTCGTTGTAGAGCTGCACCACATTGACGGTGGGTTGGTGGCGTGGCGGGTCCAGGAAGAAGGTCAGGTCTTCGGAAGAAAAGGTGTGCGCCAGCCGTTTGGTTTGCTTGTCGAAGAGCTGAACCGTGCCCCGGCCCCGGCAGTAGTTATCGGGGCAGCCGGCTACGGTGATGGTGGCCGTGTAGTGGCTGGAGCCATTGGGAATGGAAAAAGTGCGCTGTTGCGCAGCGCAGACTGCACGGAAGCCGAAGCAGAAAAGCAGCAGGCCAGCGGCTACGCCGTACTTTCGGACGCTTTGGCGCACGTAGAGGTAGGGCATCGGGAGAAAATAAAGTGAAAGAGAAAGGGCCGCGCAAAAAAGAAAAAGCCCGCCGCATCCGAAAGATGCGGCGGGCTGCTTGATGAGGTGGGCTCTGGGGCCACGCGGGCGGCTTAGCCCAGGTAGGCGTTGTACATCCAGACCTCCTTTTCCTGCTGGCGGATGTAGTCGCTCATCAGGGCGCTGGTGCCTTCGTCGTCGGCTTCGGCGGCCAGGGTCAGGGTTTCGCGCTCCAGGCCGATAAGCACCTGGAAGTTTTGCAGCACGGTCTGCACCGCCGTCGTCCCGTCCGATACGTTGGTGGCCTCCTGGATGGTGGCCGTGCGCAGGTAGTCCGTGAACGAGTGCAGGGGGCGGTGGCCCAGCGTGAGGATGCGCTCGGCTATTTCGTCCACCTTGGTCAGGGCGTCGGTGTACAGCTCCTCAAACTTGGCGTGCAGCTCGAAGAACTTCTCGCCCTGGATGTTCCAGTGGAAGCCGCGGGCGTTGATGTAGAACATCTGGTAGTTGGCCAGCAGCAGGTTGAGCTTGGTAGCCAGCTCCTGGGCCTGAGCGGTATCGAGGCCGATTTGGTTTTTCATAGGAAAGCAGGTGGCAGGAAAAAGATAGGACGTATGGCGCCGCGCGGCACCCCGGCAGAACCGGCGCTCCGGCCAGAAGTTGCGGCGCGTGCCCGTTTACCGCAAGAACCCGCCCCGATGTTGCGCTGGCCTGGCCGGCTCCCGTGGTCCGACTAAAACAACGGTAGCTGCGCCGCCGGGCCCTGCTCCAGCTCCAGCAGCCGCTTTTTGCGCCACAGCCCGCCGGCGTAGCCCGTAAGCTGCCCCCCAGCCCCAATAACGCGGTGGCAAGGAATGAGCAGAGCCAGGCGGTTCTGGCCGTTGGCGGCGGCCACGGCCCGCACGGCGGCGGGCTTGCCCAGGGCCGCGGCCTGCTGGGCATAGGAGCGGGTGGCCCCGTACGGAATAGTTTGCAAGGCCTCCCACACCGCCCGCTGAAACGCAGTGCCGGGAGCCAGCAGCGGCACCGTAAACGTGCGGCGCGTGCCGGCAAAGTACTCGGCCAGCTCGACGCGCATACCGGGCAAAGTACCGATGCTCACCGGGCACGATGGTGGCCTGGAGGCGCTGGGCCAGCTCCTGTAGCTCGGTTTCCAGTCCGCGCCGGTCCGTGAATTCGAGCAGGCAGAGGCCCTCGTCCGTGGCGCAGGCCAGCATGGGGCCCAGGGGCGTGTCGAGGCGGGTGAGGTGGATGACCTGCTGCTCTTGACTGTGCGAGGGCGCCACCCCAAACACGGCCTTGAAGGAATCCTGAAAGCCGCTCAGCGACTCGTAGCCACTGCCGAAAGCGGCATCCGTCACGGAGGCGCCGTTCTGAAGATTGTGGAAAGCCATGTTGATGCGGTAGAGGCGTTGGTAGGCCTGAAAGGTAAGGCCATGCTGGCGCCGAAACCAGCGGCGCACGGTGGCCGGCTCCAGGCCCTGCTGGCGCAAGTCGTAGTCGGTAAGTTTGCGGCCGGGCTGCACTTCCAGCTGCCGCAGCAAGTCGCGCACGAAGGCGGGCGTGGCGCCGGGGGCAGCCAGGGGCGTGCACACCTTGCAGGGCCGGTAGCCGCGCAGCAAGGCCTGCTGGGCGGTAGCAAAGAACTCAACGTTCTGGGGCTTGGGCTTGCGGGCCGTGCAGGTGGGGCGGCAAAAGATGCCCGTGGTTTTCACCGCCGCAATAAACCGGCCCTCGTAGGCGGCGTTTTTGGCTACCAGGGCCCGGTAGCACTCGGCGGCAGAAGGAAGAAGCAGGGCTTTCATAGGGCAGGAACCTCGGCAAACAAGGGCGCCAGGCTACCCTGCTGCCAGATGTGGCGGGCCAGGGCCTGCTGCCGGGCGGCTACAGCTTCAAACAGAAAATTACCCATGCTGATGCGCCGCACCCCCGCCGCGGCCAGCGCCGCCACGTCCGGCAGACCAGGCAGGGCCATGACGTTGATGGGCAAAGCAGTAGCCCGGCACAGGGCACTGATTTCGGCCAGGTCAGTCAGGCCCGGTACAAACAGGCCGTCGGCCCCGGCGGCTTCGTACCGGGCCAGCCGCTGTCGGGTGGCCGCCGCCTGATTTTCCGGCAGCAGCAGGTACGTGTCGGTGCGCACATTAAGAAACATAGGTAGCTGCTGCTCTTCGCAGTGGTGGCGCAGGGCGCGGAGCGTGGCGGCGAAGGCCGCCGGGTCCAGCAGCTGCCGTTGGCCGCCTTCGGTTACGGAGTCCTCCAGGTTCACGCCTACCACGCCCAGGGCCGCCAGTTCTTGCACGTGGGCCCCAATCCGGGCCGGGTCGCGGCTGTAGCCGCCCTCGATGTCAACGGTTACGGGTAGGGTTGTGCTGGCGCAGATGCGGCTTACGATGTAGCGCAGCTCGGGGAAAGACAGCTGCTCGCCGTCGGCATAGCCCAGCAGGCTGGCTATGGCCGCGCTGGAAGTGCCCACGGCCGCAAAGCCCGCCGCCTCACACGCCGCGGCGCTGCGCGCGTCCCAGGCATTGGGCAGTAATAGAGGTTGCGGCTGAAAGTGCAGCTGCCGGAAGCGGTGGTACAGGTCGTGGTGCATAGTCTTTTTGGAAGACAAAAGAACCGGCCGCCGCCCCGGCCCGCAACCGAAAAATGAACAGGTATTTTTGGGACCTCACCCCCTAGCCCCCTCTCCAAAAGAGAGGGGGGACTAGTTTCTAGACTAAAAAGTTAGAACTAGAGCCCCTCCCTTTTGGGGAGGGGGTGGGGTTACTAGTTCCCCCTCTCTTTTGGAGAGGGGGCTAGGGGGTGAGGTCCACCAGCTGCGCGTACAGCCGCTCTAGCGTGGCTGCGGCGTCTTCGCAGAGGCCAGGGTGGACGGGCGAGGTTTGTACGACGGTGCTGCGCTGGGCCGTGAGCCAGCGGAACCGCTCGGCCAGGCCCAACTGCCCGATGGGACCACCAGTGCGGCGACCCTGGCAGATCCGCTCGAAGGCGTGCAGGCGGGCCGTCAGCTCATCCAGGTCGAGGGTGGGGCCGGCGAAGGCGCGCAGGCGGGCGTCGGGAGCGGCGAAGCGGCACTGCAGGAAGCCTTGGGCGCGGCAGTAGAGCACCACGCCCACGTTGAGAAACTCCTCCCGCTCCACGCGCGGCACCACCCGCACCACGGCGTACTCAAACACGTGCTTGTCGGGCATGGTCGGCTTCCTGAACAAAGGTTTCGGATGCGGCCAGGCGGGCGGCCAGAAACTGCACGTACTGCTCCCGCTGCTCGGCCGGCGAAAGGTCGGGCTCCCGCAGCCAGTCGTCGGGCACCAGGGCCACCAGGGCGCGCAGCACCTCGGGCGTGAGGCGGGCCTGGCAGTCGGCATCGACGGCGGCCAGCTCCGTGGCCTGGGCCAGCAGCACGTGGTCCTTGATCTGCGGAAACGCCCGGCGCGGGTTGTCGGCCCAGCCGGGACCGGTGTGGTGCACGTACAGGGCCGCGCCGTGGTCGATCAGCCACAGTTCCCGGTGCCACATAAGCAGGTTGGTGTTGCGGGCCGTGCGGTCCACGTTCAGCGTGAAGGCATCAAGCCACACCACCTGGGACGCCAGGTGGGGCTCGATGGTGGTGACCAGCGGGTCGTAGGTGCTAGCCTGCGACAGGTAGTGCAGGCCCAGGTTGAGGCCGGTGCTGAAGCGCAGCAGGTCCTGAATTTCCTCATCGGGCTCGGTGCGGCCGAAGGCTTCGTCGAGCTGGCACAACACCAGTTCCGGCACCCGCAGGCCCAGCACCCGCGCCAGCTCGCCCACCAGCAGCTCGGCAATCAGGGCCTTGAGTCCCTGCCCGGCCCCGCGAAACTTAAGCACGTACAAAAAGCCATCATCGGCCTCCACCAGCGCCGGCAGCGAACCGCCTTCGCGCAGGGGTGTCACGTAGCGCGTCACGTCCACGGTGCGCAAAGAGAGGTCGTCGTTGGAGGCGGGCATAGCAGGAACAGCGGGGACCGGCAAAGGACAGGCAAATTTCGGTGGTTTCTGAAGCCGGGCGGGCTCCGGCTGCCGTGGCTGCGCCAATTAAGCCAGACACCGCCTTAGCTACAGCTGCCGCAGCTTCTGCAACGCCTTTAGCAGCTGATAGACTCCAGCGCCGCAACCTGGCGGCCGCGCAGCCGCGCGGGCCGGAACCGAACCACTTATTTTTTCAACACCACTTCGGCCCGCTTGATGAGCAGGGTGGGGTTGTTGGCGGCAATGAGGCGGGCCTTGAACGTGTAGGTGGCATTTTCCGGAATGGTCACCTCCGCATTTTTGCCGGAAAAGCGCCAGTTCGTTTTGCCGTTGAGTGAGGTCTTGACTTCCCCCACGCTGACGTTCTTCTCGGTAGGGTCTATTTCGAGCTGGTTAAACGGGGCGCCATTCTTCAACACCAAAATCTGAAACCGCACCGGCGCTTCGCCGTCGTAGGCCATGTCCATGTCCGACCACACGGCCAGCACGTCGTCTTTGCGCAGGGGCAGGGAGGTTTCCCGCACCACCTCTCGCCCGGCGGTGCTGACGGCGTTAACCGGCAGGCGGGCTACTTCTTCGCCAAACAAGGCGCTGCAGGAAGACAAGGATGCGGCTAGCAGGGAACCCCAAATCAGGTGCTTCATTCCGAATGAGTATAAGTAAAGAAAATAGCGGATGTGATGAGTGCGGACGTAATGTTAAGCACTTTCCCGGCAGTGGTGGGCCCGTGTGGCGTGCGGCCGAGGCCTGGGCCGTTAGCGGGAAAGCCTCTTCAGCTCCTGCTTTTCGTGCGGGGTCAGGCTGTCCAGGCCGCTGTGGCTGATTTTGTCCAGCAGTCCGTCCAAGTCGGCTTCCTGCTGTCGGTGGTGAGCGTAGTACCGGTCGTCGGTAGATGTGTAGGAGTCGGCAGGAGGCGAGAAACGGTCCTGCCTGAAGGCGTGCGGCTTCATCACCAGCCAGTAGCCGAAGGCCACGGCGGGTAGCAGCATGGCCGCAATGGGCAGGGGGTTGAGGCGGAGCAGCTGCGGGTGCAGAGCCACCATCGTCAGCAGGCCCACCAGCCCGCCGCCCAGGTGGGCATCGTGGCCGATATTGCCGTGGCGGGCCTTGATGCCGTAAGCCGATACCACCACGTAGAGCAGCCCGTACAGCCAGCCCGGCAGGTAGAAGCCCAGCATTCCTACCTCCAGGCCCGGAAACTGCGCTATCGAAGCCAGCACCAGGCCGCTAATGGCTCCCGAAGCGCCCACGGCCCGGTAGGCCGGCTCATGGCGGTGCAGCCACAAGGAAAGCAGGTTGCCGCCGAGCAGGCTACCGAAGTACAGCAGCAGGAAGTGCTGCACGCCCACCAGGGCCTCGAGGACGCCACCAAAGCACCACAAGGTCAGGAGGTTGAACGCCAGGTGCAGCCAGCCCGTGTGCAGGAAGCCCGACGTCAGCAGCCGCTCGTACTCGCGCCGGTGCCGAATGGCATCCACGGCAAAGGCATACCGCTCGAAATAAGCCGGTTCCTGAAAGCCTTTATACGAAACAAACACCGTGGCCAGCAACACAACAAGGCCAACAATGCCTAACTCATTCATAATAACGTGCAATAAAAACGAGAAAGAAGAATGTCAAGCCACCTGCCTAGCTGACTCTGGCATCCTCTGGCAAGATACAGGATAAAATGCCTGAAACAGCACCTGTGCTGAGTTACTTACATAATACAGGCAGAAGTTTATAAAAAGGTCAGCGCCTCAACCTGAGTTTAGGATAGTTTGAATAATGCAATTATCAAGCAATGACCGACACTTCACGAAAGCAGGAGCCCTCTTACCGGCCGTAACTAGCGGGGTTGGTAGAGCGTCCAGCAAAGGCTAACGCGGTGGCCTAACCACGGGCCTACATCACCTGGAAGATGAGCTGCTGATTGGTAGTTATCAGGCCGGGCACGTAAAACTCGATGGTGTGGCGGCTCTGGCCGGGAGCAATGGTCCACTCGCTGAGCACGATGCGCGGCTTGTTTAAGGTGGTATACACGGCGACAATGGTGGTGTCGGCGCGCACGGGGCCGTTCCAGGTGGCGTTGGAGCGGGCCGGGTTGGTGGCGTTGGAAGCGAAGTACACCCGCACTTTCCGGGAGGTGCTGGTGGCGTTGCGCAGCCGAAACGTCAGCCGGTAGTGGTGGCCGTAGTTGCCGTACGTTCGGGAGGCTGCCGCCTTCAGGGTCATCAGCGAGTCGGCGGTTTGGTTTTCCACGGGCGCAAACTTACTGGTCGTGTTCAGGCAGAAGCCCAGGTAAGCCGGGCCGGCCGGCAGGTCCAGGGTGTTGTCGGCGCTGACTTCGGAAGAGGCGTAGATGCCGGCTTCGCGGCCGAAGCGGTTGGCATCTTCCGGGTAGTACTCGCCGGCTGCCCCCGCGCCCTGCGCAGCGGCTGTGGCCTCGGCCAGCGTGCCGCCGGCCGTTACCACCACGTAGTACACGGTGGGCTTGGTGGACGTTACTTCCAGGCGGCCGTCCACCATGTTGCTGTTGGCCAGGGCCGTGCGAAACAGCTCCTGCACCATGCCTCGGCCAAAGTCGCCGGTGGTGCCCGCCACCGGAAAGGTGCCCGTTAGCCAGTCGTGGGCCACGTGGTAGCTTGGGCCCGTGGCCGCGCCGGTCAGCGGAAACGTGGCGTTGGTGTAGCAGGAGCCGCGGTACGTTACGCTGGTCGGGCGGGTGGAGGGATTGGCGGCCAGCACGTGCAGGTACTTGGGTGTGCCGCTTTTGTTGATGTGAAACAAGTAAAGCACATTCCGGCCCGTCAAGTACTGCCGTCGCCCGCCGCGGCTGGCGTCGCGGCGGGCGTTCTGCATCAGCCACCCCGTGCCGCTGAATACTTCCGGGTTGTTGCTTTTGTAGATGGGCACGCCGCTTTTCACTATCCGCAGCGGGTGCAGCCGGGCCGGCGGTACCAGCAGGTCGGTGGGGGGCAGGGTGCCAGGGCTCCAGACCAGCGGCGCGCTACCCGAATCGGCTGGTAGTTGGGTAGCGGCCGGAGCGAAGCCGGCCAGCAAGCCGATGGGTTGGCGGCTACCCGTCAGCAATGCGGCCCCCACACCAAGTAGCAGGCGCCGGCCGCCCGCACCAAAGAGGAAGGCGCTGTTGCACACGAGGATACGCATGGTTGGGTGGATAGTCAGTCGTCCGCTACGGTACTTCCTGCACCTCCACGCGGCGGTTGCGGGCATCGGGGGAGGGGTGCAGGGGGCGGGCGTCGCCGTAGCCGATGGTGCTGATACGGTCGGCGGCCACACCGGCTTGCACCAGGTCGGCCTTTACGGCTTCGGCCCGCTGCTCGCTCAGCACCTGGTTTTTCTGCGGCTCCCCAATCCGGTCGGTGTGGCCGGCTACGAGGATTCTCAGCGCGGGCCGGGCTTGCAGCTCGGCGGCCAGCCGCTCCAGCGCCGGCCGCGACTCCGGCAGCAACTCAGCGGTACCTAGCCGGAAGAGCACCGTCGGCAAGGCTACGGGGGTGGTGGTAATGAGGGCGGGCGCGGGCGGCGGAGCCGGAGCCAGGCTGGTCGTATCAACCTCAACCGGCACCTGAACGGGGCGCAGCAGCTCAATGGGAGCCGGGCGGGCCGCTACTGGGGCAGAGGACCTGGCCACGTTGACAGTAATGGGTACCACGGCGCTCTGGCCCGTGGCGTAGTAGCCCTGGGTGAGGTAGAAGGTGGTGGGTTTGCTGAGCCGGGTGCGGTAGGTGTTGCCGGTAGCTAGGGGCTGCTTCCGGTCGGCATCGGCGTACCAGGTCACGTCGCGGCCCGATACGCGAAGGGTGGTTTCAGCGCCAGCTGGCACCGTGGCCGCCGATTTCAGCTTGATGCGGTACAGCGTGAAGCTGCCCGCGTCACAGTCGCCAATGGGCCGGTAGGTGGCGCGGCCGGTCAGCTTTTCCTGCTGCGGGTCGTAGGTGAGGCTGATGTAGCCCTCGCACCAGTAGCTGAAGAGAGTGCGGCCGGTTTCGCTGAGCTTGCGCACGTGCTCCAGGCGCAGGCCCGCCGCGGCGCGGGCCGCCCGCACCTCAAACGTCACCGACACCCCCGGCCGCCCAGTGGCTTCCTGGTAGAGCACCCCAAACAGCCCGCCGCCCTTGCCCTGCTGCAAGCGCAGCTCGGCGGGCCAAGTGGCGCCCGGCTCTTCCTCATCTGTTTCGACTCCCTGCCAGATACCGGTCAGAGACTGGCCGCGGGCAGGCAGTGCCAGCAGTAACACCAGGACGTACCCGATATAGCGTATCATTTCGATAGGAAAGCATTGCACTTTATCCGGGCCTAAAGTACGGATTATTGATGCTATTGGCTGCGCCCGTACCCGGCTGCTCCTTATGCGTAGCCGAGGCTGGATGTTGACCGGCAAGTAAGTCCCCAGGTTGGGGTAGGTTTTTGATTAGTCGGGAAACGTTCTGCTTTATTCGGTGGGTAGTAGCAGAGAAGTTAGATACTGTTTGAAAATACAATACCGCGGTGAATGATGTGGCGCATCGTGGT
Organism: Hymenobacter sp. YIM 151500-1; assembly: GCF_025979885.1. NCBI lineage: Bacteria > Pseudomonadati > Bacteroidota > Cytophagia > Cytophagales > Hymenobacteraceae > Hymenobacter > Hymenobacter weizhouensis. Next base: position 1,217,487 of record NZ_CP110139.1, on the reverse strand, counting down.
GCGCCACTTGCCGCAGCTGAAGCAGGAAGTAGTGGCGTTGCTGGCAGAGGAGAATAAGCCAAGGGGTAGGTCCTAACGGCTGCCCTCGTGATACGAATTCGATACGATTTGATTCGTTGTTAATACGATAGGAAAAGACCGCGCCGCTCAGATACCTCCCGGCGACGCGGTATCGACTTGCCGCTGGGGTGGTGCAGCCCATATGCCAACACTGCACTTGCAAACCATGCCCAGCTGAGTAGCTTTGCCCTGCTGTGCGGTAGTCTCCCGCCAACCACGGTGCTCAATTTGGCCTCGGCCGAAACGAGCGAAGCCCGTGGCTGGCACCACGGGCTTCGAAAAAGTGGGTGATTTGTTCGCCTCCAATTTGCGAAGTCATGGAGAACAAACCAAGCAGTGGCGACGATTACGTGGTAATCGTCGTCAGGCTCCCGGTTAGGCTGTTAGCGCAGCTTGGCCGGTGGCTGGTGGTAGCCGGCAGCCTCTACGTGCTGCTACACCACTAACCTAGCCGGGCAGGAAGGGCGGTAAGCTCTTTCTGCTTTGCGTTTTAACCGTGCCCAGCCGCCGGAAGTTGCGTAAAGATGCAAAAGTTGCGGCAACTCAAGCAATAACGGGCAACTTCTGGTTCAACTGACGCAACCGGGCCGCCCGGATGGCTCTAGGTGGCACGGGTTCGGCTGGCCGCTGGGGCGGCTGGGGCTTTTAGCTCACACCAAATAATAAGCCGTAGCCGGACCTTGACCCTGCTTCTCAATGCGCCCTTGGGCCAGGAGTTCGGCTAGCGTACGTTTGACCGACGGCCCAGGAATGCCAAGTTTTTCGGCAATCTGGCCGGATTTGCTGCCGGGATAATTGCCGATAAAGCTAACTACCGCTTTTTCGCGGGGCGACAGGTGCGTGGCTGACTCCTGCACGGTAAGCTTCTGTAGCAACTGTTGCTGCACGTTCAGCAGGGCATCAAAAAAGAAGGTCAACCAGGTAGATATATTTTCACCCGGCCGTTGCGACTGGCACTGCTGTAGCACCCGGTAGTACTCGGTCTTGCGGCTTTCGATTTCGTGCTCCAGGCTCACGTATTGAATCCAGACGTAGCCGTGACGCAGCAGGAGTAGGGTGGCCAGCAAGCGGCTCAGGCGGCCGTTGCCGTCCTGGAACGGGTGGATGCTCACGAAATCGTAGGCAAACAGGGCGCACTTCACCAGGGGGTGTGTAGTATTGTCGCGGTGGTACCAAGCTACCAGTTCGCGCATGGCGTCTTCGGTGGCGAAGCCCGGCGCGGTGGTCTGAAAGATAATCTGCCGGGTACCGTCCGGCAACGAGGCTTCCACGGCGTTGCTGTGCTGCTTGTAGTTGCCACGGTGCCACTCGTCTTTGCGGCTGAAGCGCAGCAAGTGGTTATGTAGCCCTTTGAGGCTGTTTTCGCTGATGTCGATGTCCGTGTACGACTCCGAAATCAAATCCAGCGCCTGGAAGTAGCCGACTACTTCCTGTGAGTCCCGGTCTTCGAGCTTGCTGATGTCGGTGTTTTGCAGCAGCACGTTCACTTCCTCGTCGCTCATACGTGAGCCTTCAATGCGGGTAGAGGCGCCTACGCTGCGCACCGTAGCAATGGCTTTGAGCTGCTTGAGCGTCTGACCTTCCCGCCGCTCAATAGCCGACCAACTGGCATCAAATCGGTCCAGCTTGCTGATGATGCCCAGCAAAGTCCAATCCAGCGTTACTCGAACGGTATGCACGTGTTCATTCATACCGTGAAGGTATAGAATGATACGATTTGATACGATTTGATACGGTAGTGATACGATACAAATAAACCGCACCACCCAGACGACTCCAAGCGGCACGGTACCGGCTGGCCGCTGGGGCGGCTTAGGGAGGTTGGGGCTTCTCGGTCAGGGCTGGGCGCTAGGCGTGGCTGACCATGCCTGCTTCAAATGAAGCAAGCAACTCAGCACAAGCTTACTGCAAGCGTGCCAATTGTCGAGGCTGCAATAGAAATCGGCGCCACACAGTATCCTTCGGAGGAAGTAGCGGCTTCGCGGACGATGGTTGGGACGGTTCAGGTGTGGATTTTAAATAATCCAGGTATTCCCGGCTGAACTTCACATGCGAAGGCGCTGGTAAGCCTTGCACTTCAAGGTATTCACGGTTGATTTCGTAAGAATTGGGTCTGGTGAGGTTATCGGTGGTCATGGGCCGCTGGTTAGTGTGTGGAAGCAGTCTGAGTTATGAAAAGATTTGGGTTTATAGTATAATGATGACCTGGTATCAGTGCATTAGCTATGTCTGGCTTAAAAATCCTTTTGTTCAGTGGGCATTGTCCGCATGTCAACAAAGCAGTACATAGAAATTCCGGTTCTTCGCATAAAGGCTTTTACAGCCGGAATATCAGCTACTGATTCAAACAGCGGCACAGGATTGATATCTATTTGCCTACCGTTATCGGAAAAATTGTCCTCGTGTATAACCATAGGCGACTTGCCTGTTTCCTGACCGAAATAGAGTTCATTGCCTGGCTGTTCCAGGTACACAGGTGCCCCTGCTTTACAACTGCAAATAGCGTTGATGACATCCTGAAACGAGCAGCCGTGTTTTCGTAGCAACTTTTGGAGTAAGTGAGCATTCCAGGGCTTTCCAATTAATCCCTTGTTCAACGCAAAACCAAGTGCATCATCGTGCCATACGCAGGTTGAGCCAGTGTTGGACATACCAGAGGTTGTACGAAAATCTTGTGTAGGGTCTGCCTCGCAAATAAATTGTTCCCATACCGCAACTCCTTGTTGTACAAGCCTCCGTTGCGAAGATAATTGGCGACTGAATCGTTTGTCTTTGTCCCAACGATAAGATTTCTCGGACTTAGTGGGCGTAAAGCCGCCGTGGAGGCGGGGCCATTTTGCCTCAAACATACCCAGCTTGAATACTTCCCGTCCACTGCCAAATTGAATACCCCCAATTAGAATAGCTCCATCGCAGCCAAAAGCCTTTTCGGTGGTTCCAGGAACTGTGATGCCCATCACTTTAGGAAACGATTTAAGCAGGCACTCTATAGATTCCTCTTTGAGTAAATTTCCCACCAATGGGCCTAGCGGATAACGGATATGGGTGCAGAAAGCCGATATATAATCTCGTTCAGAAACGAGGTAACCTTCGTGCAAATCCTGTCGACATCTAGCATCTGCGTGTAGAAAAAGATTGCAAATATCTCTGTTTTTATCAATTACATGCATCATATTTAAGATTTAATTCAATAAATTTTTCATTAAAAAATTTCATGTAATCTAATCTATATATATGTTTAATAATATTATTGTTAGTTAATTGTATAATATAATTAATATGTGTAATTTTTTGACTTATTGGTGAGTCTAATGATTCAAGGAAAATTCCAAGATGATATTTAATATAAATCGATTCTTGTAAATGTTCGTGACTGATTGAATTGATTATTGGATATAAATTTATTAATGAGTAGTCGCCACATCCTTCTATAATGTATTGATAAAAATTATTTGTAATTAAAATATCTAATAGCATAATAGTATATTTAGGAATAGTTTTGCCTTTTTTAAACATAATAAAATAACACCATGATTAAGTGTGAAGTGGCTACGCACATGCCTCGGTGAGAGTGAGATGCGATTTTATTGGTCCAACAAAACCACGCGAAGCACGAAGGAGCAAGAACATAATTTAGCGTTTGAGTAGAATACCCATGTAGATGAAAATAAGTATTTGGTTCAGGCCATTTAGGCTCTCTATTGCACTTGTCTCCATGTTCCCAGATGGCAATGGTTTTACTAAAAATGTTGTAATAACCATTTGGAATATCTTGAGCCAAATAACAGCCAGCATAGACCTAAGTATTATAGCATTCTAATTTAGAAAAATATATTTCTTGAACTTCAATTTCATCATCCAAGTCATCACATTTATTAACAACAAAATTTATAAAATAATATCTAGTTTTGTCAGCGTCTTCTAAATAAGCATGAGCAATACTACCAAACAGCCATGCCCGCCAGTTCTCCGGTTCAATCCGTACAACCTGCTCAAAACAGTAAGCCGCGTTTATCCAATCCTTTTCGTTCTTATAGGCAAGTGCACGCTCGTACCAATGCTCCGCGCGAGCTTCGGCCAGCAACGAGTTTACCGTGGACAAGCTTAGCGCCGCCCGCTTCATTACGTGGGCCGAGCCGGTGTATTTAGAGCACCTAACAAAACCGGTTTTCGTAAGCTGGTGGTATGGCAAAGCAATTGGTCACCGATGAACTGTGGCGAGTGGTCGAGCCCTTGCTCCTACCAGCCCCGACATACCCCAAGGGCGGCCGTCCGCGCGTAGCGGACCGAGCAGCGCTGACGGGCATCTTGTTCGTGCTGCGCAGCGGCATCCCGTGGGAGCTGCTGCCGGCGGAAATGGGATGCGGGTCGGGCATGACGTGCTGGCGGCGCTTGCGCGACTGGCACGAAGCCGGCGTCTGGCAGCGCCTGCACCAGGTGCTGCTTGACCGCTTGGGCGTCGCTGGGCAGCTGGACTGGTCCCGCGCCAGCCTGGACGCACAAAGCATCCCGGCCGCAAAAGGGGGGCGCATACGGGTCCCAACCCGACGGACCGCGGCAAGGCCGGCACCAAGCGCCACCTGCTTGTTGACCGGCGCGGCACGCCGCTGGCGGTGAAGCTGAGCGCGGCCAACTGCCACGATTCGACCGTATTCGACACGCTGCTGGACGCGGTACAGCCTGTGCGCCAGGCCTGTGGCCGTCCGCGCAAGCGTGCCGCCCAGTTACACGCCGACAAAGGGTACGACTACCGCAAGTGTCGTGTGGCGCTACGCAGGCGTGGCATCAAAAGCCGCATTGCCCGGCGTGGCATCGAGTCGAGCGAGCGGCTGGGACGCCACCGCTGGGTGGTCGAGCGCACCTTCGCTTGGCTCAACCGCTTCCGGCGCCGGCGCGTGCGCTACGAACGCCGGGACGACATCCACCTGGCCTTCACGAAGCTGGCCTGCGCCCTCAGCACGCTTAAAGCATGCTTGAGGTTTTGTTAGACACTCTTAGATAGTTGCTGATTCATGGGTTAGTGTCTTCCAGCTTGCAAGTTCCTGTTCGAGTTGCTGCCTGAGGGTTTGCCAGTGCTGCTCAAGGTCGGCAATGCCGATGATTTCGCGGTACACGGTGCTTGCCATCGTGTCGGCCAATGCCTGCTTAAGCTCAGCAAGCTGGTCGGCCAGCTTTTCCCGGCGCGTAAGCAGCTGGTCGAGTTGGGACAGGGCGTTGTCCGCCGCCCAGAAGTCGTTGCGCTCCAACTGTTCGGCCAGCCGGGCCAGCGCGGCCAGGTCTTGCTCCTCGTACTTCTGCTGCACCTGCCGGAACAGCTCGGTGGCTTCCGCTTGCTGGGCTTCCGCCACCTTGTCGGGGTGGCAGCGAACCACGCACTGCCGGTACAGCTTTTTCAATCGGGCCAGCTCCTCTTCTTCCAGTGAATTGAACGTGGTCTGTTCCTCGATTAGTCGCTCGTGCCGGAAATCTTCGTATTGCTGCCGCGCCTGCTCGTACTGCTGCTGCGTAAACGCGCTTTTAGCCTGGTGCTGCTGCGCGTAGTCGCGCCTCAGCTGCAAAATTTCCTCCACCAGTAGGCCCAGGCGCAGCGCGAATTCGTGGTTGTACCGGCGTATGCGCTGGTCGATGTCGGCAAGCTCGTTTTCTACGGCTACTACCTCATACTCCAAGTTTTTTATTTCGAGCTTCAACGCGGCTAACCGTGGGTCTTCCTACACTGTTACCCGCGCGTGCGCATCCAAAAACGTCTGTATTTCCCGTGACGCCTGCACGTATTGCCGTGCTTCCAAGTGTTGCGCAACAGTATTGGCTAACTCGTCCGGCCACTCGGCCTGCAAGCGCCGGGCCTGGCGCAAAATATCCTCTTCCTCCTCCAACTGAATCAGGCTGCTGATGGCCTTCAACCGACGAACGACCTTTGCCAAATCAACCTGCGCGGCCGTTGGTGCATCCGCGTGGCCGGTGATTCGCTTGAACTCGGCAATAAACCGGAACGCCAAGTCATAGTCCCCGCTGGTTACAACTATGTTCTCAAAATTCTCCTGCGCGGCTTTATACGTCCAGTTATAGGAGCCCGTGATTACGTCGCGGCCATCAAGGATGCAAAACTTGTTGTGCATCAAGGCCCCGTCCAGCCGGAAAAACGTGCCGCCTTCTGCCGCCAGTTGTTCAAACGGCATGGCGGCGTTGATGCTGTCCTGTACCACTGCCAACGACACGGCAACTCCGGCCCGCTGCCTTTCCACTAAAGCGGCAAAAAGGTCCCGGTCAGTAAACCAGGCAACGGCTACAAAAATGGAGCGTCGAGCCGCCGTAATTTCTGCATGAATCCGGTCTTTAATCCCGGCAAATAAAGCCTCAGTAACTATCATTTCGGTAGCGTAGTACCACTGTTAGCCGGCCGTGGGTACCTGTTGCAGCTGCTTCAGGCGCTGCTCGGCGGTGTGGGCGTGGCGGGCATAGAGGGCTCAGGAACTGGGCGGAGTAGGATGGAAGCCAGATGCTTTAAGCTTTTGCTGCATGTACTGCTGCAACTCTTGGAAACTCATGTATTCGGTTTCCCGCGTGATGTTCTCGCGGATGGTGCGCATCATTTCTACGGCGTCGAAGGTTTTGGCGGGTTTAGCTGCTTTCATGAAGCTTCGGGGGCAAGCTGTTTGTATGAATGGTCAAGTACAGCTTGCAGCACGCCCAGCAGCGCCGGCAATTCGGTGAGATGGTATCTTTTCTCATCCAATACCATATCGTTGCCCTCATATTTAAGAAAGCGCCACTCGGTGCCGGTGGTAGAGCAGCCATAGAGCGTGTGGAGGGAGTTGCCTTCCAGCTCGTTGAGCTTGCGGGCCGCAATGAGCTGCGCGGCGCATTGGATAACCCCCTGCTCTAAATCCTGCTTCTTGGCTTCAGCAATGCAAAATACCGGCGCCGTGATGAAGTCCTGAATGCGGCTAAAGGAGAAGATAAAGTCGCACTCCCCGCGCAAGCCTTGAGCTGGGTCGATGTCGAGGTTCATGCCGGAGTAGATAGAAAACGAGCGGTTATTCCGCTCACACAGCTCCAGCAGCACCGGCGTTACCAGGCGTTCGGAGCGGGACTTTTCGCTATTGAATCCTACTTCCTGACCAATGCGAAGGGAATGCCGCAACCAGTCAGTTGGCTCAACGGGGGTGAGGTCAGGGAAAAGCTGTGCCGCTCGAAAATGCACGCCGAATTGCTGGCGAAGGTCGAAAACGGTGAAATCTGTATAGGCCATAATGAGTGGAAAATAAAACAATACAGAAAAGAACGTCATGCTGAGCTTGCCGAAGCATGACGTTCTTTTCTGTGGGCTACATATTCCTCCTATACTGCCCCCCAACCTCAAACAGCGCATTCGTAATCTGCCCCAACGAGCAGAACTTCACCGTTTCCATCAGCTCCTCGAAGAGGTTGCCGTTTTGCACGGCCACGTGTTGCAGCTGCTTCAGGCGCTGCTCGGCCGTGCCGGCGTGGCGGGCGTGCAGGGCTTGGAGCATGGTGATTTGGTACTGCTTTTCTTCCTCGGTAGCGCGGATAACCTCGGCGGGGATGACGGTGGGCGAGCCTTTGGAGGAGAGGAAGGTGTTCACGCCGATGATGGGGTACTCGCCGGTGTGCTTGAGGGTCTCGTAGTAGAGGCTTTCCTCCTGGATTTTGCCGCGCTGGTACATGGTTTCCATGGCGCCCAGCACGCCGCCGCGCTCGGTGATGCGGTCAAACTCCAGCAGCACGGCTTCTTCTACCAGGTCGGTTAGCTCTTCGATGATGAAGGAGCCTTGCAGCGGGTTTTCGTTTTTGGCCAGGCCCAGCTCCCGGTTGATGATGAGCTGAATGGCCATGGCCCGGCGCACCGACTCTTCGGTGGGGGTGGTGATGGCCTCGTCGTAGGCGTTGGTGTGCAGGGAGTTGCAGTTGTCGTAGATGGCGTAGAGGGCCTGGAGCGTGGTGCGGATGTCGTTGAAGTCGATTTCCTGGGCGTGCAGGCTGCGGCCGCTGGTCTGGATGTGGTACTTCAGCATCTGGGAGCGGGCGTTGGCCCCGTACTTGAGCTTCATGGCCTTGGCCCAGATGCGGCGCGCCACCCGGCCAATGACGGCGTACTCCGGGTCGATGCCGTTGGAGAAGAAGAACGACAGGTTGGGGGCGAAGTCGTTCACGTCCATGCCCCGGCTCACGTAGTACTCCACGAAGGTGAAGCCGTTGCTGAGGGTGAGGGCCAGCTGGGTGATGGGGTTGGCCCCGGCCTCGGCAATGTGGTAGCCCGAGATGCTGACCGAGTAGAAGTTGCGGACTTTTTCCTTGATGAAGTATTCCTGCACGTCGCCCATGAGGCGCAGGGCAAATTCGGTGCTGAAGATGCAGGTGTTCTGGGCCTGGTCTTCCTTGAGGATGTCGGCCTGTACGGTGCCGCGCACCTGGCTCAGGGTGCGGGCTTTGATGCTGGCGTACACCTCGGCGGGCAGCACCTGGTCGCCGGTGACGCCGAGCAGCAGCAGGCCCAGGCCGTCGTTGCCGGCGGGCAGCTCGCCCTGGTAGCGGGGGCGGGGCTGGCTTAGCTCCTGGTAGATGGCGTCGATTTTCTGGTTGACTTCATTCTCTAAGCCCTGCTCCTTGATGTACAGCTCGCACTGCTGGTCGATGGCGGCGTTCATGAAAAAGGCGGCCAGCTGGGCGGCGGGGCCGTTGATGGTCATGCTGACCGAGGTGAGCGGGTCGGCGAGGTTGAAGCCGGAGTAGAGCTTTTTGGCGTCGTCGAGGCAGCAGATGCTCACGCCGGAATTGCCGATTTTGCCGTAGATGTCGGGCCGGTGGTCGGGGTCTTCGCCGTAGAGCGTCACCGAGTCGAAGGCCGTGCTCAGGCGCTTGGCGGGTAGGCCGGCCGACACGTAGTGGAAGCGGCGGTTGGTGCGCTCGGGGCCGCCTTCGCCGGCAAACATGCGGGTGGGGTCTTCGCCCTCGCGCTTGAAGGGAAACACCCCGGCCGTGTAAGGAAACTCGCCGGGCACGTTTTCCTGGAGCTGCCACTTCAGCAAATCGCCCCAGGTGGTGTAGCGCGGCAGCGAGACTTTGGGAATCTGGAGGTGGGAGAGGCTTTCGGTGTGGGTTTTCAGGCGCAGCTCTTTGTCGCGCACTTTGAAAATGAACTCCGGGCCCTTGTAGGCGGCTACTTTTTGCGGCCAGGTCTCCAGGAGTTTCCAGTTCTGGCCGTCCAGCCGAAGCTTGACCTCCTCGAAGGTGCTCTCCAGGCCGGCCACGAGGCTTCCGGGTGCGAGTCCGTCGCGGCCGTCCCCGGCGCTAACTGTTCCGGGCTGCGGCTGGCTTCCGGCGGCAAGGCTTTGGACGGCACCGAGGGCTTCTCGAATTCCGAAGAGCTGCTGGGCAACGGCGGCTTGTTTATTGACCCACTGGTCATATTGGTGGATGGTTTCGGTGATTTCAGAAAGGTAGCGCGTGCGGTGGGGCGGGATGATGTAGACCTTTTCCGACTCCTCAGCCGTGGTTTCGAGCTGGGAGGCGAAGCTGACGCCCGTCTTCTGCTCAATCACCTGCAATACGGCCCGGTAGAGGCGGTTCATGCCGGGGTCGTTGAACTGCGAGGCGATGGTGCCGTGCACGGGCAACTGCTCCAGGGGCGTGTCCCAGAGCTGGTGGTTGCGCTGATACTGCTTGCGCACGTCACGTAGGGCGTCGAGGGCACCGCGCTTGTCGAACTTGTTGAGGGCAATGACGTCGGCAAAATCGAGCATGTCGATTTTTTCGAGCTGGGTGGCGGCGCCGTACTCGGGCGTCATCACGTACAGGCTCACGTCGGAGTGCTCGATGATTTCGGTGTCCGACTGCCCGATGCCGGAGGTTTCGAGGATGATGAGGTCGAAGTCGGCGGCGCGCACCACGTCCACGGCGTCCTGCACGTAGCGCGAGAGGGCCAGGTTGCTTTGGCGCGTAGCGAGGCTGCGCATGTACACCCGGGGGCTGTTGATGGCGTTCATCCGGATACGGTCGCCCAAGAGGGCCCCGCCGGTTTTGCGCTTGCTCGGGTCGACGGAAATAATGGCAATGGTCTTGTCCGGAAAGTCGAGCAAGAAGCGGCGCACCAGCTCATCGACTAGGCTCGACTTGCCCGCGCCGCCGGTGCCGGTGATGCCTAAAATAGGGGCTTGGGGGCTTAGGGACTTAGGGTCTTGGGTTTCGTTCTGCTGGCTGCTTTGGCCGTTTTCCGCCTTCTGGAAGTCGGCGACGAGCTGCTGGCGGACCCGCTCGAATTCTTCGGGGAAGTTTTCGGCGGCCGAGATGAGGCGGCCGATGCTGCGGGCGTCTTTCTCCTTGATGTGGCTGGCTTCGCCGTTGAGGTTCTGGCCGGTGGGGAAGTCCGACTTTTCGAGCAGGTCGTTGATCATGCCTTGCAAACCCAGGGCGCGGCCGTCGTCGGGGCTATAGATGCGGGTGATGCCGTACTGGTGCAGCTCCTCGATTTCGCTGGGCAGGATGACGCCGCCGCCGCCGCCGAAGATGCGGATGTGGCCGGCGCCGCGCTCTTGCAGCAGGTCGTGCATGTACTTGAAGTACTCATTGTGCCCGCCCTGGTAGGAGGTAATGGCAATGGCCTGGGCATCTTCCTGGATGGCGCAGTCCACGATTTCCTGCACCGAGCGGTTGTGGCCCAGGTGAATGACCTCGGCCCCGCTGCTCTGGATGATGCGGCGCATGATGTTGATGGCCGCGTCGTGCCCATCAAACAGGGCCGCCGCCGTCACAATGCGGATGTGGTGCTGGGGCTTATACGGAGCTACAGGAGCGGCTTGCATGGCGGGTGGTGGTTGGGTGGAAATTGGGGTGGTGAAGGTACGAAAAAAGCCCCGCCGGGGGTGGGCGGGGCTAACGGGTGTTAGGCCTTATTTCCAGCTTTGCACATTTAAGTAGATGCTAGGTTGAGCAGGGTAGAATTTCCAATTGGCCTGACTTTTATTACGAGTATACACGCGGTGTAGGGGAGAAGGAAGTAGCGCCGGAATGTCGAAGAATTGGTAGCCGGGCGTTTGCCCCACCGCATCAAGCCACTGCAACGCTACTACCACCTTTTGCCCTTCACTGAATTGCAGATTATACGGCCGCAAATCAATCGTAATCCACCCCCGTTGCTGCTCCGCAAGCACTAATTGGATATCAGCGGGCAATAATTGTTCGGCCGGTCGGCCGTTACGCACGGCGTAGAACAGCAGCCGTAAGCGCACTTGCCGAAACGGATTGGCCTGCACATACACGTTAAAATTGTCTACATAGCAATTGTAGGACGAGGTAAGAAAGGTGCCAAACTCTGAGCCAAGCATTTCGCGGCGGCGGATGCTGTCCTTTACAATGCTGCTCACTCCCCAGTGCGCAACGCCGCCGGTGCCGGTACGGCCCAGCACCTGCGGCCGCAGCTGCCGGGGGCGCACCACTACCTCGCGCAGGGCCTGGGGTTGGGGCTTCAGTCGGATGGTAAAGCCAGGTTGCCTAAGTTGCTCGAGTAGTAGCCGGGCGGGTCGGTAGCCCACACCCGTTACGATAACCGAATCGGTGGCTACTAATTCGGGCGAGTCGGAGAAGCGAAAACGGCCCTGGGCATCGGCGATTGTACCCGCTGCCTTGCCCTTTACGCCAATAGAGGCAAAAGGCACTGGCGCAGCAGTGGAATCGGCGTGCAGTACGCGGCCGCGGAAGCTCTGGGCAAGAAGTGGTAGGGGTAAGCTGCAAGCTAGCAACAAGAGGCTCAGGCGCATGCGAAAAGTGGTTTTGAATACGCCCAAATGAGCATATCTACATCACCGAACGTTGCACTATCATGTACAAATAAGTTGACTACCGTAACTCTGCCAGCCGCAGCCGAAACCCTGGCAGCACAGTTTCGCCGGACAGCTCCCTGTCAAAGTCCTGTATCACTTCTGGCTCCGCTTGACTGGGGCGGTAGATGTAGGCGGTTTCCGTTTCAGGCACTAGCAGCCACGCCAGTTGCACACCGTTGCGCAGCCAGTCGAGCATTTTGGCTTGAAGCGTTTTCAAGGAATCCGTTACCGATTTTAGCTCTACTACAAACTCCGGGCACACGGGCGCAAATTTGTCCTGTTGCTCCAACGTCAGCGCATTCCACTTGGCAGCCGAAACCCAAGAAGCATTCGGTGATAATACGGAGCTGTCGGGGAGTGTGAATCCAGTATTGGAGTCGAAAGCCTCACCCAAATGCTGATGCCGCTCCCACCATTTACCCAGTTGAAGGTTGAGGCGAAAATTACGGTTGCCTGAGCGGCTGCCGGTGGGCGACATAATCAGGATTTCGTGGTTGGACGTGCGTTCTATGCGCAACTCGGGGTGCTGCTGGCAGAAAGCGAAAAACTCGTCATCTGTCATGCGCCCCAGGTATGGCCCACCCAATAGAATATTGCCGGATTCAAAGGAAGTACGCATAAAGCGAAAATACGCAAAAACACCAAGTAAGGGCCGGCCTCCTTTCTTTCACATTACTCCATTAGCACCGTAAAATACAGGCTGGGCTGCATGGCGTGGATGGTCCAGGTGGCTTCGCTGTTCTCGCGCTCCACCGTTACTTGCCGCGACTGGCGCTTCACCGGAATCGAGAAGTACTTGTCCCAGGGGTCGGTTTTCTCGCTTTGCAGCCACTGAATGGTGGCAATAATGGGCTCGGCCTCCAAGCTGATTTCGAAAGGGCGCAAATCCACCGTCAGCCAGCCGTGCTGCTGCTTGGCGCACACCAGCTGCACGTCTTTCGACAACAGGCGCTTGCCGGGCCGGCCTTTTTCGGCGGTGTAGAGGTTGAGCCGGAAGCGCAGCTGCTCATACTTATTAGCCGATAAAAACACGTGGAATTCTTCCAGCACCGTGCGCTTGGGGGGTGTGAGCAGGGTACCAAACTCCCAGCCCCACTCGTCGTCCACAGTTTCTTTGCCGCTGGAACCGCCCGTCCAGAGCACGTCGCCTTTCTCGGTATTACGGCCCAGCAGAGCGGGAGTGAGCCGGTCGTGCTCGATGACGACGCCCTTTAGGGTGAGCTGCTGCGGCTCCAGGCGAAACACCCGCTGCCCGCCAACCAGGTATTGGGGCGGTATCACTTCGCGCGAGAAGCCTACGGAAGTTACCACTAACGTGTCGTTGAGGCTAGGCAAGCGGAGCAGGTAGCGGCCCTGCTCGTCGGCCACCGTGCCGAGGCCGCGGCGGGGTACGCCCAGCGTGGCAAACGGCACCGGTTCCCCCGTGCTGGCATTTACCACCTGGCCCTCCAAAGCCAAGGTTGGGGCCGGTGTGGTTTGGGCAAACGATACAAAAGAGAAGGTGCTGAGCACCCCGGTAATGAGTAGCCGTTGAAGCATAGAAAAGCGCCGAAGTGAGGAAAGGTGAGGCTGATGCCGACGCTAAGATGGGGCCTTGCTATGGCAACCGGGCCCGGTATTCGGTGAACCGCAAGGAATGCTTGCCGAACGCGCACTTGCGCGGCTGAGGCCGAAAACTCACTGCCCGCTGGCGGGATCTGCTACGGTCTATAAGGTAGAATGCTGCCCGGAGAGCCGGCACTGAAACGCTGCCGGCGAGTAGCCACCAGATGCGTACGGCTGCATCCCCGTGCTCTGATCAGAAGAAGGGCGTTGCACACCGAACTGGCTAGTTTTTCCACGCCCGATCTGCTACCTTCGCGGTTGGAAAAAACCGCCCCTAGCTTCTAGTGAAGAACATTCGTAATTTCTGCATTATCGCCCACATCGACCACGGCAAGAGCACCCTGGCCGACCGCCTGCTGGAATTCACCCAGACCGTGGCCCAGCGCGACATGCAGGCCCAGCTGCTCGACAACATGGACCTGGAGCGGGAGCGGGGCATTACCATCAAGAGCCACGCCATCCAGATGCAGTATCAGTATAAGGGCGAGCCCTACACGCTCAACCTGATTGATACGCCCGGCCACGTCGATTTCAGCTACGAGGTGAGCCGCTCCATTGCCGCCTGCGAAGGCGCCCTGCTGATTGTGGACTCCAGCCAGGGCATCGAGGCCCAGACCATCAGCAACCTCTACCTGGCCATTGGCTCCGACCTGACTATTATTCCGGTCCTTAATAAAATCGACCTGCCCCACTCTATGCCGGAGGAGGTATCGGACGAAATCGTGGACCTCATCGGCTGCGACCGGGACGAAATCATTCCCGCCTCGGGCAAGGCCGGCATCGGCATCAAGGAAATCCTGGATGCCATCTGCGAAAGAATCCCGGCCCCCCAGGGCGACCCGAACGCGCCTTTGCAGGCCCTCATCTTCGACTCGGTATTCAACTCCTACCGCGGCATCGAGGTGTTGTTCCGCATCAAGAACGGCACCATGCGCAAGGGCGACAAGCTCCGCTTCATGGCCACCGGCAAGGAGTATGGTGCCGACGAAATTGGTATCCTGGGCCTGAACCAGGAGCCGCGGCCCGAAATTTCGGCCGGCAACGTGGGCTACCTGATTTCCGGCATCAAGGAAGCCCGCGAGGTGAAAGTGGGCGACACCATCACGCACGTGGCCCGGCCCACCACCGAGCCCATTCACGGCTTCGAGGATGTGAAGCCCATGGTATTTGCCGGCATCTACCCCGTGGAAACCAGCGAGTACGAGGAGCTGCGCGCCTCGATGGAAAAGCTTCAGCTCAACGATGCGGCCCTGGTGTGGGAGCCCGAAACGTCGGCGGCCTTGGGCTTTGGCTTCCGCTGCGGTTTCCTGGGCATGCTGCATATGGAAATCGTGCAGGAGCGCCTGGAGCGGGAGTTCAACATGACGGTCATTACCACCGTGCCCAGCGTGCAGTTCCACGCCATCGGCACCAAAGACCAGCTGCTGACCATCAACGCGCCCTCCGAAATGCCGGAGCCCAACGCCATTAAGCTGATTGAGGAGCCTTACATCAAAGCCCAGATTATCACGGCCGCCGAGTACGTGGGCGCCATCATCACGCTGTGTATGGACAAGCGCGGCATCATCAAAGGCCAGAGCTACCTGACCTCCGAAAGGGTGGAGCTGACCTTTGAGCTGCCGCTGTCGGAAATCGTGTTCGACTTCTTCGACAAGCTGAAAACCATTAGCCGCGGCTACGCTTCCCTGGACTACGAGCTGATTGGCTTCCGCGAGTCCGACATGGTGAAGCTCGACATCATGCTGAACGGGGAGAAAGTGGATGCCCTGTCGGCCATTGTGCACCGCTCCAAGAGCTACGACTGGGGCCGCCGCCTCTGCGAAAAGCTTCGGGAGCTGCTGCCGCGCCAGCAGTTCGAAATTGCCATCCAAGCCAGCATCGGCCAGAAAATCATTGCCCGCGAAACCGTGAAGGCCCTGCGCAAAAACGTAATTGCCAAGTGCTACGGCGGCGACATCAGCCGGAAGCGGAAGCTGCTCGAAAAGCAGAAGGAAGGCAAGAAACGGATGCGTCAGGTCGGCTCCGTGGAAATCCCGCAGGAAGCTTTCCTGGCGGTACTGAAAATTGATTAACCGCAAAAAGGGCGGCTTCCCAATGGAGGCCGCCCTTTTGTTTTCTGCTGTTCTGATTCAAGAGCTAGATGGTGGCAGAATAAGAGGACTCAATTGCCCCTTTGGGGTCTGGCCCATATTCGTTTGCGCCCTTGTCGCCCTCAGTGCAAGCCAGGATCAAGTTATAAAAGGGAATGAGAATAAACCAGCCGCTTTTGCCCACATCGTGCATACGGCGCACTGCTACGGCAATGCCGGGGATAATAACAGCTAAGCCATACAGGGCGCTGATGACTTGGCGTTGAAACAAAATACCGTCGATAAAGCCGAGAACAAAGGAGATAATGACGTGGAATAAGGTAAAATACCAGTATTCCGCCCGGCGGGCACGTCCACTAAAGGTGGCGTATTTGTCCTTAATGACTTGTAAGTAGTACTTCATAAGCAAAGAAAGTGAGTTGGTGAAAAGATGTGTGAGTGGCCAATATAGAGTTTTACCCAATAATCTCAGAATTTTTTAAGACGAGCTTCCTTTCAACTTCCGATACCATGCCTACTACCACTACTGCCTACCGCCTCATCGACGGCAAGCAAACTGCCGAAACCATCAAGGAGGAAATTGCCGCCGAAGTAGCCCAGCGCCGCGCCGCCGGCGAAAAGGTGCCGCACCTGGCCGCCGTCCTTGTCGGCCACGACGGCGGCTCCGAAACCTATGTGCGCAACAAGGTGCTGGCCTGCGAGCGGGTGGGCTTCGGGAGCACCCTGCTCCGCTACGAAGACGACATTACCGAGGCCGAGCTGCTGACCAAGGTGGAGGAGCTGAACCAGGACCCCAGGATTGATGGCTTCATTGTGCAGCTGCCACTGCCCCGCCACATCGACACCAACAAGGTGATTGAAGCCATCCGGCCCGAGAAAGACGTGGATGGCTTCCACCCCATGAACATCGGCCGCATGGTGGCTGGGCTGCCGGCTCTGCTGCCCGCCACGCCTTCCGGCATCGTGGAGCTGCTGCGCCGCTACGAGCTGCCCACCGACGGTAAGCACTGCGTGGTTATCGGCCGCAGCAACATCGTCGGGACGCCAGTTAGCATCTTGCTGGCGAAGAACTTAGAGCCTGGCAACTGCACCGTGACTTTATGCCATTCGCGCACCCAACATCTGGCCGATATTACCCGTACCGCCGACATTCTGGTGGCCGCTCTGGGCCGGCCGGAGTTCGTCACGGCCGACATGGTGAAGCCCGGCGCCGTGGTTATCGACGTGGGCACGACCCGCGTGGAAGACGCCAGTAAGAAGTCGGGCTGGGCCCTGAAGGGCGACGTCAACTTTGCCGAGGTAGCTCCCAAAACCGCCTACATCACGCCCGTGCCCGGCGGCGTCGGGCCCATGACCATTGCCATGCTGCTGCTCAATACTCTGCGCGCTGCCAAAGGCGAGGTGTATCCGAAGTAAGTCTGAATCGCGGATTGAACGGATTTCTTGGATTGCGCGGATTTTGGTTACGCCTGGCTCTGGTCAACGTCTTATCAGATGAATTGCCTTCTAACCAAAATCCGCGCAATCCAAGAAATCCGTTCAATCCGCGATTCAGTTTCAATTAAAACCGCCTCCGGCTTTTAGATTTCGGGGCAGTGTACTACTTTTAAAGTCGGGCCGTGAGAAAGAGTGGGGCATTAGCACGTTCTGTTTCGCCCCAGCGGCTCGGCTCGTTTATCCAGAATACCCGCGTTTTGCTGCACGAACTTCCTGTTACGTCGGCGGCCCCGGCCCAGGGGGCTGCGGCGCCTCCACTGCCCGTGATGGAGCAGTTTTATACCATTCAGGGCGAAGGATACAACACCGGCCGCGCCGCCTACTTCGTGCGCCTGGGTGGCTGCGACGTGGGCTGCGTGTGGTGCGACGTGAAAGAATCCTGGGACGTGGACGCCCACCCGCGCCTGGCGGTGGCCGGCATCGTGGAGGCCGCCACGGCCCACCCCGGCCGCAACGTGGTTGTTACGGGCGGCGAGCCGCTCATGCACGACCTCGGCCCCCTGACCCAGGCCCTGCACGCCGCCGGCTGCCAGACGTGGATTGAAACCAGCGGAGCCTACCCGCTCAGCGGGGAGTGGGACTGGATTTGCGTGTCGCCCAAGAAGTTTAAGGCCCCGCTGCCCGGCGTGCTGGCCGCCGCCCACGAGCTGAAAATCATTGTCTACAACAAGTCGGACTTTGCCTGGGCCGAGCAGCACGCGGCCCAGGTGGGGCCCGGCTGCCGGCTCTACCTCCAGCCCGAATGGAGCAAGGCTCCCCAGATGATGCCCCTGATTGTCGACTACGTGAAAGAGAACCCGCGCTGGCAGGTGTCGCTGCAAACCCATAAGTTCCTCGATATTCCGTAGCGTTAAAGCCCCGTATGCGCTGTCTGCTATCTGCCCCGCTTGTTCTAGTGCTGTCGTGTGGAATGCTGGTGCCGGCCGAAGTAGCGGCCCAGGGCGCCCGGCTGAGTACCACCAACTCCAAAGCCCGCAACCTGTGGGAAAAAGCCCAGACCCAAGCCAAAGACCGGGACTTCGGCAAGGCCATTGAAACGCTGACCCTGCTCAACCAAAAGTTTCCGTCCCTGGGCGAACCGTACCTGCTGAAAGGCTCTTTGCTGAAAGCCATGGGCGAAAACCGCCCGGCTTTCGACGCCTACCGCGACGGCCTGGGCAAGATGGCCCTGGACCCGGCCCGCGCCAACGACTACTACACCCTGGGCGAGCTGGCCATGAGCTTCGGCGACTACACTGTGGCCGCCGATTCCTACAAGAAGTACATCAAAACCGCCCCGAAAAGCCAACGCAACGTGGGCCGGGCTCAGCGCCAGCTCCAGAATTGCGAGTTTGCCCAGAAAGCTATGGCCGCGCCCATCGGTGTGCAGCCCGAGCGGTTGTCAGAGCCTCTCAACACGTTCCGATTTCAGTATTTCCCCGCCCTCACGGCCGACAACCGCTTCCTGCTGTATACGGGTCGGCCAGCCGCCGACAGTGGCGAGGACCTGTTCATCAGCCGCCAAAACAAGGACGGCTCCTTCGGCCAGCCCCAGCAGATTTCCACGGCCATCAACACGCCCTACAACGAAGGCGCCGGCACCATCTCCGGCGACGGCAAAACGCTGGTGTTTGCGTCCTGCGACCGGCCTAATTCCGTGGGCAACTGCGACCTATACATCTCACGGCGCACCGGTAACGCCTGGAGTAAGCCCCAGAACCTGGGCCGCAACGTCAACTCGCCGGAGTGGGACTCTCAGCCTACGCTTTCGGCCGACGGGCGCACCTTGTACTTCACCAGCACCCGGCGCGGCGGCAAAGGGCAGGAAGACATCTACGTGACGACGCTCGGCACCGATGGCAACTGGACCGTGGCCCGCAACCTGGGCACGCCGGTAAACACCGCCGGCAAGGACATGGCGCCCTTCATCCACGCCAGCGGCACCACGCTCTACTACGTCACCGATGGCCTCGTGGGCATGGGCGGGCTCGACGTGTACCGCTGCGAGCAGCAGGGCGCCGCCACCTGGGGCGAACCGCAAAACCTGGGTTACCCGCTCAACACGTTCGAGAACGAGGCCTCCCTGTTCATTGCCTCCGACAACCGCCGGGGGTTCTGCTCCCGCTCCCGGGCCGCCGAGCCGGGCGTGCGTAAGGAGCAGGACCGCCCCGTGGAGCTGTTTGGCTTTGAGGTGCCCAAGGAAGTCCGCTCCCGCGAAACCAGCACCTACACCCAGGGCCGCGTGTTCGACGCCATTACCAAAAAGCCTATCCGCGCCGACGTGCAGCTCTACGACCTCAACACCGACGAGCTAGTGCAATACGTGGGCTCCGACGCCGAAAACGGCGAGTACACCGTGGTACTCAACGAAGGCCGGCAGTACGCCATGTACGCCGCCGCCGACAAGTACCTGATGAAGAGCCTGAGCTTCGACTACAGCGACAAGCGCAGCTTCGACCCCCTCACGCTGGATATTTACCTGGAGCCCGTGCGCGCCGGCCGCAGCATAGTGCTCAACAACCTGTTCTTCGACACAAAGCAATACGAGCTAAAGCCTAAGTCGCGGACCGAGCTGAACCGGCTGGTAGGCTTTATGAAGCAGTACCCGGAGGTGCAGGTTGAAATATCCGGACACACCGACGACGTAGGCTCCGATGAAGACAACCTCGCCCTGTCGCAAAACCGGGCGAAGTCGGTGTACAGCTATCTGGTGTCGCAGGGCGTGAAGGCTGACCGGCTACGCTACCGCGGCTACGGCGAAACGAAACCCCTGATGGCAAATGATTCGGAAAGTCACCGCCAACAAAACCGCCGCATTGAACTGAGAATTCTTTAATTACGACTTGCACTTTGCAGGTATAATCTATTAACCTGTCTACTGTGTAGGCAGGTTTTTTTATTGGAGTAATCCTTTTTGGTGATGTTTATAAAAAGCTCACTATGAGACGTTTGATTACTGTGTGAAAAAGTGTTTGAGTAGAATAGTTATAAAAATTCTTTTTTTAGTTTAAGAAATTGTTCTACTTTTGGCAGTGTCCAATAACGAGAGGCAGACGGCAGTTTTGCACTTGTTAGGATTAGACGTCATAGTTGGAACATTCATTTTTACTTCTCACCACTTCATTCTCCCTTGTATGAAAAAAGTATGTGTCTTGGCTGCTCTTCTGATTAGCCTGCAAGCCGCAACGGTAGTAGCTACAGGCTACCGCCCGAAGTCCGATGGCCCGACTTCCATTCAGGCCCGCGCAACAGCCCTTACCCGTGCCATTGCCGAAAAGGCCCGCCTGGACGAAGGCCAGTATCTGCGCGTGAAGCAGCTGAACATCCGCATGCTCTCGGAAATGGAAGATCTTAAAACCCGCTTCGCCGCCGACCCCGCCATTCTGGATGAGCGCCTGGCCGACGCCCAGGCTCGTTACGAGGCCGACCTGACGACACTGCTGCGTCCGGCCCAGCTGGCCGTCTATCAGGAAAACCGGAATAGCATGACGGCCCTTGGCAGCGGCACGCGCTAAATAATGCGCCAAGTCCTGAGTTGGGAGGGCCGGGGTACACCGGCTTTCCCAGCTCGGACCAGCATTCCAAATCACATAAAACGACAGAAATAAATAGCAATAAAAAATATTGCTATTATCTAAAATAATTTGCATTTTGAGCTGAAGCTTTAGAGCATTCGCTGGTTCTTACAACTTTCACTACTCAAAACCACCACAACCATGAGAAACTTTTTCGCTGCTATCCTTTTCACCTCCGCACTGTGCCTAGAAGGCCCCGCGCAAGCCGGCCAAGGCGATGGAGGACGCATCAACGCCCGGGCCTCCGAGCTTACCCGCCGCATGGCCGAGCGCACCCGCATGAGCGAAGGACAATACGTGAAAGTCAGGCAGCTCAACCGGCAGATGCTGACTGAAACATCCGAGCTGCGCCGGCGCTACGCCAATGACGAGGCCGCCTTGGATAAGGCCATGGCTGAAGCGCAGCTACACTACGAATGGGACCTGGCCGCCATTCTGGGCCCTAAGCAGCTGGCCGCTTACGACGACCTCAAAACCAACTTTACGGCTAGCACTGTACGCTGAGAGCTAGTTGTTTAGCTTGCTGAAGTAGCAGTATAGCTTACACAACAAAAAAGCCCGCCGAAGCGGGCTTTTTTGTTGTTAGGAGGCTATGCTAACTGCTCTGAGAGCTACGACCGTTGCTCGATGCTCACGTAGTCGCGCTCAGTCTCACCAGTGTAGATCTGGCGGGGGCGGCCGATGGGTTCTTTGTTTTCGCGCATCTCCTTCCACTGGGCAATCCAGCCGGGCAGGCGGCCTAGGGCAAACATCACCGTGAACATCTCGGTGGGGATGCCGATGGCCTTATATATGATGCCCGAATAGAAGTCCACGTTCGGGTAAAGCTTGCGCTCCACAAAGTAGGGGTCAGTGAGGGCAGCTTGCTCCAGCTCCTGGGCAATGCGCAGCAGCGGGTCTTCGATGCCCAGGGCCGTCAGCACTTCGTCGGCAGCCTTCTTGATGATTTTGGCGCGCGGGTCGAAGTTCTTATACACGCGGTGGCCGAAGCCCATGAGGCGGAATGGGTCGTTTTTATCCTTGGCCTTGGCAATGAACTTGCTTGTGTCGCCGCCGTCTTTCTGGATTTCCTCCAGCATCTCTACCACTTCCTGGTTGGCGCCGCCGTGCAGCGGGCCCCACAGGGCGTTGATGCCAGCTGAAACCGAGCCGTAGAGCGAAGCGTTGGCCGAGCCTACCAGACGCACCGTGGAGGTAGAGCAGTTCTGCTCGTGGTCGGCGTGCAGGATGAGGAGCTTGTTGAGGGCGCTGACCACCACGGGGTTGATGTCGTACTTCTCGGTAGGGAAGCTGAACATCATGTACAGGAAGTTCGAGCAGTAGTCGAGGTCGTTGCGCGGGTAGTTCAGCGGGTGCCCCATGTTGTTTTTGTAGGTCCAGGCCGCAATAGTGGGTAGCTTGGCCATGAGGCGAATCACGTTCAGGTCGATTTCCTCCTTGCTCAGGTCCGGCGATACACTCTCGGGATAGAAAGCCGTGAGCGAGCAAATCAGGGAAGAAAGGATGGCCATAGGGTGGGCCGCCGACGGGAAGCCGTCGAAGATCTTACGCACGTCTTCGTGCACCAGCGTGTGCTTGGTAATCTGGTTGCTGAAGCCATCCAGCTCGGCCTGGGAGGGCAGCTTGCCGTAGACCAGCAGGTAGGCTACTTCCAGAAAGCTCGACTTCTCGGCCAGCTGCTCGATAGGGTAGCCACGGTAGCGCAGAATGCCTTCTTCGCCGTCGAGGAAGGTAATGGCGCTTTTGGTGGCGCCGGTATTCTTGTAGCCCGAGTCCAGGGTCACGTAGCCGGTCTGGTCGCGCAGCTTGCCAATGTCAAACGCCTTTTCGCGTTCGGTGCCTTCGATGACGGGCAAGGTATAGGATTTGCCGTCGAGGATCAGTTCAGCAGATTCTGCCATAAGCGTGGGGTGAAGGGTGGGTTGCGGGGCGAAGCTAAAGAATTACCGGCAAGGCCGAAAGCCTCCCAGCGTCTCGCAGGCTATACTACAATTCCACCGGGGTTGTTGTTTGCAGTTCAGGGAGGCCGCAAAGAAAGGCCCACCGCGCGACATATGCGGCATATTCCCGCGCTTTTTCTGGAAGTCCGGCGCCGGCCAGCCTCACTTCTCCGCAATGCCAGCAGGCTACTTCCCGATGCAGAACTCCGTGAAGATGCTGGTTAGCAGGTCGTCGTTGCTGATTTCGCCCGTAATCTGGCCCAGCGCGGCCAAGGCGTGGCGCAGGTCGGCGGCCAGCAGCTCAGTGCCGGTTCCGGCCCCCAGGCCCGCTAGCACGGCCGCCAGATGCTGCGCGGCCTGCTCCAGGCTGCGGGCGTGGCGCACGTTGGTCACGATGGTGCTCTGGCCGGTGCGGTCGAGCCCCGCGCCGCGCACCTGAGCCAGCAGGGCCTCGCGCAGCTCGGCGAGGCCGGTGCCCTGGGAGGCGGCAATCAGCACGGTGCCGGGCCGGGCACGGAAGGCGGCTGGCTGGGCTTCGGAAGCTGCGTCGAGCTTGTTGCCGACGGCCAGTACCGTGGTGCCGGTCGGTAAGGGCAGGGCTTCAATCTCCGCTTCAAGCTGCGCAGGGCTAGTGGTCGTAATATCAAACAGATATACCACAATAGCCGCCTGCTGCACGCGCTTGAGAGTCCGCTCCACGCCGATGGACTCCACCACGTCGGTGGTGTCGCGCAGGCCGGCCGTATCCACGAAGCGGAAGCGGATGCCGTCGAGGCTGACTTCATCCTCAATCAAGTCGCGGGTGGTGCCGGCAATGTCCGATACGATGGCGCGCTCCTCGTTGAGCAGGGCATTGAGCAAGGTGCTTTTGCCCGCGTTGGGCCGCCCGGCAATAACCGTGGTAACACCGTTTTTGATGACGTTGCCTAGCTCAAAGGAGCGCAGCAGGCGCTGCACCAGCGTTTGCACCTCCTGGAGCAGCTGCGTCAGGCCGGTACGGTCGGCAAACTCCACGTCTTCCTCCCCAAAGTCCAGCTCCAGCTCCAGCAGGGCCGCAAACTTAACGAGGCGGGCGCGCAGGTCTTTTAGCTCCTGGGAGAAGCCCCCGCGCATCTGCCGCAGGGCTACCTGGTGCGAGAGAGCCGAGTCGGCGGCAATCAGGTCGGCCACGGCTTCGGCCTGGGCCAGGTCGAAGGCCCCGTGCAGAAAGGCTCGCTTGGTAAACTCGCCGGCCTCGGCCAGGCGGGCACCGCGCCGCAGCAGCAAGGCCAGCAGCTCCCGCACAATGTAGTCGGAGCCGTGGGTGCTGATTTCCACCACATCCTCGCGGGTGTAGGAGTACGGCCCGCGGAACAGACTGACTACTACTTCGTCCAGGATGCGCCCATCGTCGCGGATGGTGCCGTAGTGCAGGGTGTGGCCGGGCTGGTCGCGCAGGCGCTTGCCGGCAAATACCTCGTCGGTGAGGCGGATGGCATCGGGGCCGGAGAGACGCACCACGGCAATAGCGCCCACCCCAGGCGGCGTAGACAGCGCCACGATGGTATCGGTGAGCGAAGGAGGAAAATCAATTGCCACAGCGGCGCAAAATGGTTTCGGCTGCAAAGGTAGGGCTACCAGCGGGAGGAAGGCAGCAAAAAAGCAGCTGCCTCTGCATTGCACTTTAGCTCATTGAGAATGTCGTTCCGGGCGCAGCAAGAAACCTGAATACCTCGCAGGGGGCTAACTCAGATTCCTTACGGGGTTCGGCATGACAGGTCACCCGGGACCGAAGCACCGCCCTGGGGCAGCTGCTTTACAGACGCCTAACTGCGCTTACTCCGCGACGTACAGGTTGCGGCTGACTTCGGCGGAAATCAAATATTTTTCCTTGTTGTGCACCTTGATTTCAAGCGAGTTATCGAACAGTATTTTATCTAGCACTTCAAGCCGGGTGCCCAGCGTAAGACCCAGCTTATCGAGGTACTGCAGAAAGGAAACTGACGTATTCTTCACGGCTACCACTGTGCCTTTGTCGCCCGGCCGCAGGTCGGCTACCAGGCGGTGCTGGGGGCGGTGCAGCACACCCTCGGCCGTGGGGATAGGGTCGCCGTGGGGGTCGTGCTGGGGATGGCCCAGGAACTCGTCGAGGCGGCGGATGAGCAGGTCGGAGTCGATGTGCTCCATCTGCTCAGCCACGTCGTGCACCTCGTCCCAGCTGAAGCCTAGGTGCTGCACCAGAAACACTTCCCAGAGCCGGTGCTTGCGGATGGTGAGCAGGGCCAGCCGGCGGCCTTCCTCACTGAGCGTCACACCCCGGTAGCGGGTGTAGTGCAGCAGCCCTTTCTCGCTGAGGCGGCGCAGCATATCCGTCACCGAAGCGGCCCGCGTCTGTAGCTCCTCCGCCACGCTGTTGGTGCTGACTTCGGTGCCCGGCTGCGCTTCTGCCAGCTTATAAATAGCCTTCAGATAGTTTTCCTCGGTGTAGCTGGGCATTATATAGAGGTGAGATGTTAGAGGTGAGAAGTGAGAGGCAGGACGGGAAGTATAGGAGCAGGGATATAGACAAAAATCAAATGAAAAAGTGAGACTGGAGCTAAGATATTCTCAGCAGCCAGTCTCACTTCTCGCTTCTATTATCTCACTTCTAACCAATTACCACTTAATCAATGCCGAGGCCCAGGTGAAGCCGGAGCCGAAGGCGGCCAGGCACACCAGGTCGCCGCGCTGGATGCGGCCTTCCTGGAGGGCTTCGCTCAGGGCAATGGGCACGGAAGCGGCGGTGGTATTGCCGTAGCGCTGGATGTTGCTGAACACCTTGTCGTCGGAAAGGCCCATTTTCTGCTGCACAAACTGGGTGATGCGGAGGTTGGCCTGGTGCGGGATGAGCAGAGTGATATCTTGGGGCTGGTAGCCGTTTTGGTCGAGGGCCTCCTTAATAACCTGCGGAAAGCGCACCACGGCGTGCTTGAACACGTTTTGCCCGTTCATGTAGGGGTACATGTCGAGGTGGTTGTCCATGGCCACTTGCACGCGGTTTTCGCGGTTCGAGCCGGGCTCCTTCACAATCAACTCCTCGGCGTGCTCCCCCTGGGCGTGCAGGTGGGTGCTCAGGATACCGTGCCCCTCGCGGGTGCTGGGCCGTAGCACCACGGCTCCGGCACCGTCGCCAAAAATCACCGACACGGCCCGGCCGCGGGTGGTTTTGTCGAGGCCGGAGGAGTGGATTTCGGAGCCTACCACCAAGACCGTGTCGTACATGCCGGTACGGATGAACTGGTCGGCCATGCTCAGGGCGTACACGAAGCCCGAGCACTGGTTACGAATGTCGAAGGCCGGAATAGGGGCTTCAATGCCCAGCTCCCGCTGCATCAGCACCCCCGAGCCCGGAAACACGTAGTCGGGCGACAGGGTAGCAAACACTATCATCTGCACGTCGTTGGGCTGAAGGCCGGCCATTTCCAGGGCCTTGCGGGCGGCATTGGCGCCCATGTTGGCGGTGGTGTCTTTGCCTTCCTCAAACCAACGCCGCTCCCGGATGCCGGTGCGTTCCTGAATCCACTCGTCGGTGGTTTCCATGATGGTGGTGAGGTCGGCGTTGGTTACCACACGGTCGGGCACGTAGTGGCCCACGCCGGCAATTTCAGATTGTCGAAGGGTGTTGTTCATCAGTGGGGAATTTGCGGGGCGCGGAGAACAGCAAAAAAGGAGCCGAAGGTAGCAATTTTCGGCGCTCTGCCCCGTAAACGGGCCGCAAAGGTCGGCAGTTACCGGATAGAATCCAGGAGGCCGTGCAACTTTTCGGCTTCTGAGGCCCAGAAGGCTTCAGGCGGAATTCCGTGCGGGTAGTAAGCGGGCTGGCGCAGCCAGTCGGCCAGCTCCGCGGCGGGCGGGTAGGCGGCCTGCTGGAAGTCGAACGAGAAGCCCGCGCCGTGGCGCTGCACCAGCTGTTGCCAAAGCGGATTGGGCGGGGCCACCAACGGTAGGCCGTGGGCCAGGTACTCAAACAGCTTGGTAGGCACGCAGCGCGCCGTGCTGGGGTGGGTCCGGTAGGGCAGCAGGCCCACGTGGCTCCGCCCGATTTCGGCCACCACCCGCGCGTGCGGCACCAGCTCCGCGCCACCGAGCAAGGTAACCGCGTCACCTGCTTCGGCTACGGCGGCGTGCAGGCGCGGCAGCAGCCCCGGTTGCTGGCAGGCCCCGATGATGGTGAGGTGGGCCAGCGGCCAGGCAGTGCGCAGGTGCTGCACAAACCGAATGGCTTCCCACACCCCGTTCAGCTCCGAGATGGTACCCGAGTACAGTAGCCGGAGCGGCTCAGTGGGTGGGGGCAAGCGGCGGGGCAGCAGGGGAGGCGCCGGCTCCGCAGCGTAGGGCTGGTACTTGTTTTCGAGAATGAGGACTGGTTTTTGGTTTTTGGCTCTTGATTTTTCGGGGGCTGATGGGGTGTGAGCTTCAGCTTGCGCCGGGCCGGAGCCGCCCTGCTCATTCTGCGCACTTACCGCAAACGGCAGCTCCTCGGCGTAGCTTCGCTCGGCCAGTATCACGGCACTGGCCCGGCGCACGGCCAGCGTTTCCAACCCCCGCACCAAGCGGGCCAGCAGGCCCCGTGCCCAGCCGGGGTACACCCACTGGGTCTGAATGTTAAGGGCGTAGTTCTCGCGCACGTCGTACACAAACCGCCGGCCCCTGCCCAACACCTGCCAGAGCATAGTGGCCGGCAGCAGCTCAGGGGCGTGCACGAACACCACACCGGGGCGCAGCTTCCGCAGCAGCTGCCAGTAGCGGAGCTGGGCGCCCAGGCGGGCTAGGCTGAGGCGGGAGCCGGCCAGTAGGGCGTGGGTGTGCAGGTTGGCGGGCAAGCCAGCGGGCTGCGGCGCGGCGCGCCCGGCTACGTGCACCTGCGCGCCCGGCCGGCTGGCCAGGGTGCGGCCGAACTTGCCCAGCATCCGGGTGTCGTCGAGGGGCTTGAGCACGGAGGCCAGCAAAATCGGTAGCGGAGGCGGCATATTGGCCGTGAAGATGGTACTTTTGGGCTTCTGGCCGGCGCCAGCACGGCCGGCCAGGCCATCAGAAATCAAGCCACATGTCTGAACTTCAACCCCTAATTGAGGCTGCCTGGAACGACCGGAGCCTGCTGCAACAATCGGCCACTATCGAGGCCATCCACACCATTATCGAAGAGCTGGACAAAGGCCGCTTACGCGTGGCCCAGCCCGGCGCCGCCGAGGGCGCCGGCTGGCAGGTAAACGACTGGGTAAAGAAAGCCGTCATCCTGTATTTTCCCATTCGCCAGATGGAAACCCTGGAGGTCGGCCCCTTCGAGTTCCGCGACAAAATGCAACTCAAAACCAGCTACGAGCAGCAGGGCGTGCGCGTGGTGCCGCCGGCTGTGGCCCGCTACGGCGCTTACCTGGCCCCCGGCGTCATTATGATGCCGAGCTACGTCAATATCGGGGCTTGGGTAGGCGAGGGGACGATGGTAGACACCTGGGCCACGGTGGGCTCCTGCGCCCAGATTGGGGCCGGGGTGCACCTGAGCGGGGGCGTGGGCATCGGGGGGGTGCTGGAGCCGGTGCAGGCCGCGCCGGTTATCGTGGAGGATGGCGCTTTCGTCGGCTCCCGCAGCATTTTGGTGGAGGGCTGCTTTGTGGGCCGGGAGGCTGTGATTGGGGCCGGCGTTACCATCACCGGCAGCACCCGCATCATCGACGTGACGGGCCCGGAGCCCAAGGAGTACCGCGGCCATGTGCCGGCCCGCTCGGTAGTGATTCCCGGCTCGTTGCCCAAGCAGTTTCCGGCCGGCGAGTACCACGTGCCCTGCGCCCTTATCATCGGCCAGCGCAAGCCCAGCACCGACCTGAAAACCTCCCTCAACGACGCCCTGCGGGAGCATAACGTAGCAGTGTAGGGGAAGTTCTAGCTGTGGTTCGCGCACAAGCAAACCAAAAAATGTAACGCGAAGTTGTACTTCACGAAGCGGCGGGACGATACCGGGTCTATGATTTCGTTCTTGCGCTTCGCGAAGTACAACTTCGCGTTACATCTTTCTGCCAAAACTGCTAACATTGTAAGACGTGGCCAGGGCAGTAATCGGTCGGGTGGCCCGCTTCCTTTTTCTTTTTGCTTAATGAGTACCCTTCGACCAGTTGTATCGGCCGCTCAGGCCCGCGACGAAGTGCGCGACTACGTAGCCCAGGAGCTGGGCATTGAACCCGGTTCCATTCAAACCCGCGTAGCCTTCAACCGGGAGCTACCTTGGGTGGATGGCCGCACCCGGCCGTGCTTTCTGGTGGAGTGGGCCGAGCCCAACGGCCGCGATGGCGTGGCGCTGGCCGGGCCCTACACCCACAACTTCTTTGAGTTTAGCCGCGCCGATGCTTATCAACTAGGCACCCAAAATGCCTGGCGCCAGCAGCTACTCAACCTCTACGCCGGCTGCGAGCTGGTGGTGCAGGCCCGCCTCACCCAGCCCCTCACCGATGTGCCCGACCCTACGCGCCTGGCCGTTATTAAGCAGGCTCTGGAGGAGCGCACCAATTGGCGCATCGGCGTCAACGTATCGTTGCGGGAGTTCCTGCGCCTGGGCACCGACGAGTACTACATCTTCAATGGCAGCTGGGTCTGGAACCCGAACTATCGGTATTCTCACCTCAAAGGCTTCATTCCTTATAGTGAGGAGAAAACCCTGATGGACCTGCCCAAGCAGGAGTTTATTCCCGTGAAGTCGTTTTCGCCCTTCGAGGCTATTCCGCCCCTGGGCGAAGATGGCGCCTACCCCGGCGAGCTGGTCAGCTTTATCATCGTCAAGAACAACCAGATCCTGGAAACCCGCGGCCTCGACCTCTACACCCGCACGCTCATGAACCAGGTAGCCATGTTCTACGCCCTCGGCCGGGAACACGGCCCCTTCCAGATCGAGCTGGTAGAGCAGATGTAGACATGAGATGGTGAGACATGAGAAGTGAGACTTCGTGCTGACAGGTTGCTCCAACAAAAAAGACGCTCACCCGAGCGTCTTTTTTGTTGGAGCAAGATGGCTAAGTCAGGGAAACGAAGCAGTGAACAACGGCTCACGTCTCACTTCTTCGTACTCACTTCTATTTTAAGCTTGTCGGCGAAGACCTGGCGCACCTTGTCCACTTTGGGCTTTACCACGAACTGGCAGTAGGGCTGCTGGCTGTTCTGGTTGTAATAGTTCTGGTGGTAGTTCTCGGCGGCGTAAAACTTTTCGAGCGGCACGATTTCCGTCACTACCGGATTAGGAAAGGCGTGGGCGTCGTTGAGTTTCTTTTTGTATTCCTCGGCTAAGCGGCGCTGCTCATCGTTGTGGTAGAAGATGGCCGAGCGGTACTGAGTGCCCACGTCGGCGCCCTGGCGGTTGAGGGTAGTGGGGTCGTGGGTTTTCCAGAACACCTCCAGCAGCTCCTCGAAGCTAATCTTGCTGGGGTCGTAGGTGATTTGCGCCACCTCGGCGTGGCCAGTCAGGCCGCTGCATACTTCTTTATAAGTCGGGTTGGCAATGCGCCCACCCGTGTAGCCCGACACCACTTTCTCGACGCCGTTGAGGTCCTGAAAAACAGCCTCCACGCACCAGAAGCAGCCGGCTCCAAACGTTGCCTGTTCCATTCGTTGGGGTTTCGTAGTTGATTTCGTGAGGGTTGTCTGCTGAGCCAGAACCGCCGTCAGCGCCCCCACCCACAGCAGAACCGTACTTACTATTCGTACCATACGAAGGAAAGGAAGTTGGAGGGAAAAAAGTTTTCAGTGTAGACCCGAGACTATCAGTGTAGACCTGAGACTATGCGAAGTGAGAGGTGAGACTTCGTCCTGACGACCTACTTGTTGCTAGAACATCGTCTCACCTCTCACTTCGCATAGTCTCAGGTCTAAAACTCTAAAACTCTACTTCCGAAACCGCTCGGCCAGCACAAGGTCTTTGGTGCCGTGGTTCCAGGAGTAGAAGCCTTCGCCGGACTTTACGCCCAGGCGGCCGGCCGTTACCATGTTCACCAGCAGGGGGCAGGGGGCATATTTCTGGTTACCGAGGCCCTCGTGCAGCACCCGCAGAATAGCCAGGCACACATCCAAGCCGATGAAGTCGGCGAGTTGCAGGGGGCCCATAGGGTGGGCCATGCCCAGCTTCATTACAGTGTCAATTTCTTCGACGCCGGCCACGCCTTCGTACAGGCTGTAGATGGCCTCGTTGATCATGGGCATAAGGATGCGGTTGGCCACGAAGCCGGGGTAGTCATTAACCTCGGTGGGCGTCTTGCCCAGCTCCCGCGACAGGTCCATGATGCGCTGGGTTACCTCGTCGGAAGTGGCGTAGCCGCGGATTACCTCCACCAGCTTCATCACCGGCACGGGGTTCATGAAATGCATGCCAATCACCTTGTCGGGGCGCTGCGTGACGGCGGCAATGCGGGTAATGGAAATAGACGAGGTGTTGGAAGCCAGGATGGCCTGAGCCGGGGCGTGCTGGTCTAGCTCCCGGAAGATGTTCAGCTTCAGCTCCACGTTTTCGGTGGCGGCTTCTACCACCAGGTCGGCGGCGCGCACGCCCTCGGCCACGCTGGTAAACGTAGTCAGGCGGCCCAGAGTGGCAGTTTTGTCGGCTTCCGAGAGGGCGCCTTTGGCTACCTGCCGGTCCAGGTTTTTGCCGATGGTAGCCAGGCCCCGGTCCAGGGCCGGCTGGTTGATGTCGATGAGGGAGACGGGGAAACCGTGCTGGGCAAATACGTGGGCAATGCCATTGCCCATGGTGCCCGAGCCAATAACGGCGACGTTGAGCATACTGCTGATGAATGGAGGGTGGGAAACGGGGTGGCCCGCACCGCGGCGGGCTGCGGCTGCAAAGCTACTCGGAAACCCGACCTGCCCAATCGGCTTAGCTGCCCTGGCTCCTCGGTAAGGGTTCTGGCTGCCGCAGATGTACGCCCGCTTTACCTGCTCCATAAGCCCAGGCAAACAGACGGCGGAACAACTCAGATATAGGTATTTTCTAAAAAAAGTCAGTTCAGCTTAAACCTTTTCCAAAAGCTGGTGCGTACAACCCCCCAAATCACTCTCCCAGTGATTCCCTTTCATCTCTCCCTTCACTTCCTTACACACTCACCACCATGGGAAATCTCCTGTATATCATCGCCGTCATCCTGATCATCATTTGGGCGCTCGGCTTCTTCGGCGTGATTGGCGGCCTGGCCAACAACAACCTGATTCACATCTTGCTGGTTATTGCCATCATTGCCATTCTGCTGCGCGTCATTCGGGGCGGACGGGTTGTCTAACCCGAGGCATCCTGCACGGGTTGTAGGATGAACCTGGTATTCCAAAAAACACAAAAAAGCCTTCCTGCACGC
Organism: Hymenobacter sp. YIM 151500-1; assembly: GCF_025979885.1. Classification (NCBI taxonomy): domain Bacteria; kingdom Pseudomonadati; phylum Bacteroidota; class Cytophagia; order Cytophagales; family Hymenobacteraceae; genus Hymenobacter; species Hymenobacter weizhouensis. The sequence continues at coordinate 1,185,560 of NZ_CP110139.1, read as the reverse complement.
AGGAAGGCTTTTTTGTGTGGGGTAAGGCGCCTTATTTGAGGTCGTATAGGAAGCTGAAGCGAATGACCGGCTGGCCGTAGATGTCGTAGAGGCCGTCGTTGAAATTGTACAGCACCACAATATCCGCCGCTACCCGGTCGCCGATTTGCTGGCGGTAGCCGGCCCCGGCCAGCGGCGTCCGTACCGTCAGCCTCTGAGGAAACAGCACCCCGGTATTGGGGTCCTGGAACAGGACTTCAGCTCTGGTTACTTCGTATTCGCCGTGCAGGAAAAACTGGTTGAATACCATGAACTGCGCAAAGCCTTTGATGCCTAAGCTATTGGTGCGCAGACTTTCAGCGCCCCGCGCCGAGAAGCTGTTGTAGGCATACGAAATGCCGGGCCCCAAGGCAAACCGCTTGCTGACGCGGTAGCCAATGGCCGGGGCCAGGCTGGCACTAAATTGACTAAAGCCGTAGATGCTGCTGAACCCCAGCCCGAAGTTGCTGTACAGAAAGTAGCGCCGCAGGGGCGGCTCCGCGGCCGTTGTGCCCGGCCGCTGGGGCAGCTCCATACCCGAGGGCCGCGCCGGGTCGTAGGGGGCGCGGGAGGCGGGTACGCCGGGCTCCACGGCCGGCGCCGGCTGGGGCTCCGGGGCCGGCTGGGCGGCCGGGCGGGGTGCCGGAGCAGGCTGGGCGCCCGGCGGAGCTGTGTTCAGCTGGGGCTTGGCCGGAGCAGCCGTGCGGGTGCTGTCGGTGCGCTGGGCCCAAACGGCGGGGGCCAGCCCCAGGCTGGCCCCACTTAATAACGTAAGAAGCAGAAGGCGTTGCATAGTGCTGCTGCTAACGTAATTACGACACCAACTGATACATGCGCTGGCGCTGGGCCTTGATGTTTTCGTCGGCCAGGTACTCCTCGTAGCTCATGCGCCGGTCGATGATGCCGTCCGGGGTCAGCTCGATAATGCGGTTGGCTACGGTTTCCACCACCTGCAAGTCGTGGGAGGCAAACAGCAGCGTGCCGGTAAATTCCTTGAGCGAGTTGTTCAGGGCCGTAATGCTTTCCAGGTCGAGGTGGTTGGTGGGGTCGTCGAGCACGAGCACGTTGCCGCCCTCCATCATCATTTTCGACAGCATGCAGCGCACCTTCTCACCCCCGCTCAGCACGTTCGACTTCTTCTGCGACTCCTCGCCCGAGAATAGCATCCGGCCCAGGAAGCCCCGGATAAAGGACTCGTCTTTCTCGGTGCTGTACTGGCGCAGCCAGTCCACCAGGTTCAGGTCGGTGTTGAAGAACTCAGAGTTTTCCTTGGGAAAGTAGCTGGGCGTGATGGTGGTGCCCCACTTAAACTCGCCGGTGTCAGGCTTGGTTTCGTTGAACAGGATGTCGAAGAGGAGGGAGGCGGCCCGGTCGTCGCGGCTGATGATGGCCACCTTATCCTTCTTGTCGAGCGAAAACGACACGTTGCGGAAGATGGTCTGCCCGTCCACCGACTTGCTCAGGTTGTCCACCGTCAGCAGCTGGTTGCCGGCTTCCCGCTCCGACTTGAACGCAATGTAAGGGTAGCGGCGCGAGGAGGGCTTGATGTCTTCCAAGGTGAGCTTTTGGAGCAGCTTCTGGCGCGAGGTGGCCTGCTTGCTCTTGGAGGCGTTGGCCGAGAAGCGGCGCACAAACTCTTCCAGCTCCTTACGCTTGTCCTCGGTTTTCTTGTTGGCCTCCTGGCGCTGGCGCAGGACCAGCTGGCTGCTCTCGTACCAGAACGAGTAGTTGCCGGGGTACATGGTAATCTTCGAGAAGTCGAGGTCGGCCATGTAGTTACACACCGCATCCAGAAAGTGCCGGTCGTGGCTCACCACAATCACCGTGTTCTGGAACGAGTCGAGGAAGTTTTCCAGCCACAGCACGGTTTCGGCGTCGAGGCCGTTGGTGGGCTCGTCCAGCAGCAGCACGTCGGGGTTGCCGAACAGGGCCTGGGCCAGCAGCACCCGCACTTTGTCGGAGGTGCCCAGGTCGCCCATGATGGAGTAGTGCTTGTCTTCCGAAATGCCCAGGCCCGAAAGCAGCTCGGCGGCTTCGTACTCGGCATTCCAGCCCTCCAGGTCGGCAAACTCGCCTTCAAGCTGGGCGGCCCGCTCCCCGTCGGCGTCCGAGAAGTCGGGCTTGGCGTAGAGGGCGTCTTTTTCCTCCATCACCTTCCACAGGCGCTGGTGGCCCATGATTACGGTTTGGAGCACGGGGTGCTGGTCGTAGGCAAACTGGTCCTGCTTTAGCACCGACAGGCGCGCGCCGGCCGGCATATCCACCGAGCCGGTGTTAGGCTCAATTTCCCCCGACAGAATCTTCAGAAACGTGGATTTGCCGGCTCCGTTGGCCCCGATGAGGCCGTACACGTTGCCGGGCATAAACTTAATGGTAACATCTTCAAACAATACGCGCTTCCCGTAGCGCAGGCTTACGTTGGTGGTGCTGATCATATGAAATGGGTGCGGAGAAACAAAACGTTGGGGCCCGCCGGGGCTTCGGGCCGCAAAACTACGCAAAATGCCCTGGCTGTCAGCGGCGCACCGGCACCCTGGGCCCGGCCCTCACCGAAAAAAACGGCCAAAAGCACAACAAGCCGGACAGCCCACGGGTATAGTCCAAAGGCCCGTGGCCCTGCCGGGCAGCGCGTTGGCAACAACCCGCGCGGGCCGCGCAGTTCCGGGGCGGCGGGCTATTTGCTCTTCCGCCACCACTCACCTTCACCCAACCCCTGTTCTTTCCTCTATGGCTGCTTCCCGCATCACCCCCGAAACCAACGGCGTCCGCTACGGCCTCTATACGGGCGTCGGCATGATGGCGTACTTTGTGCTGGCTTCCCTACTCGGTATCTACGCACGTATTGAGTTTAGCTTTCTGAACCTGGTCATTCTGACGGTGGGTATCTGCCTGGCCATTGCCAACTACAAGCGGTACCGCCAAGACCGGATGCCTTATCTGCACGGCTTTGGCACCGGCATTATTACGGCGTCGGTAGCCTCGGTGGTATTTGGGTTTTTCTTTATTGTGTACGCCGGGGTCCTCAACCGGGCTATCATGGAGGGCATCCGGGGCACCGACCTGTTCGGGTTTGACTTGTCCGTTACCATTGCCTTTCTGGCCATTATGCTCCAAGGCGCTATGGGCGGCGTTATCATCTCGCTGATAGCCATGCAGTATTTCAAAAGCGCCGACCATAAGCCCATGACGGGCGTGGAATAGTGCCAGAAATCCTTGTCTGTCAAAAGCCGGCCGGACAGCCGGCTTTTTTGTTTCTCACCGCAAAACAGGAGTTAGTTGATGTTACTTTTCAACGTAATTATTCCAATAAAAAACTATACAAAATAAATAAATAACGTTTGCTAATTTGCTTTTAATAACATATTTTTGGATGCAGCTAGCCAATAACGCTACTGTAGCTGAATCTGTTGATGAGCTTGGAATTTTCTGAAGGCAAGCAGGGTTTATCCGCGTGAATCAGCTTTTACTGCCATTTTCTGCTCTTTTTCTCCTATGAGAACCGCACTTTTTACCCTATTGCTACTTGTGGGGTTGAGCACCGCCGCTCAGGCCCAAATGAAGGACCGGCACTCGGAGCGGCCGGGTACCACTGAGCCCGCCCCGGCGCGAGTCGATGAGCTAACCCGGCAGATGAGCCGGCAGCTCCGCCTCAACGAAGCACAGTACATTCAGCTCCGGGCCATCAATAAAGTTAAGTTGGCCCGCATGGATGAGATTCAGTGGGAATACCAGAATGACCCCGCCCGCCGCAACGCCCTGCTGATGGAGCTGGAGTCGCAGTACGAAAACGAGTGCAGCCGCATCCTGACGCCTTCGCAGCTGACCTTGCTTCGCGAAGAGCAGAAGCGGGACTCCGTACCAACTCAGCCCGTCAACTCTACCGAAGGCGGCATCGGCTAACACTGGTTTGCAAAACGCATATACCAAAGCCGCTTCCTGAGCTGTCAGGAGGCGGCTTTTTGCATGTTTACAAGTCAGCCAAATGAGCAACCTTTCCGGGCGTGTAAATGGTATTCGGGACTGGAATAGGAAGGTGGCGCCATACCCCTATGGCGGAGAAGGAATAGAGTTCAGCTGGCTCAGGGCTGGCCTGACACGGGCAGCATAACTTCGGTAAGCACGCCCGTAGCGCCAAAGCGGAAGATAACCCGGCCGGTGGCTACCCGCGGGTGGCCGGCCAGGCACTGAGGCCCCGAGCGGGTGTAGTAGATGTACACCTTTTCGCTTTGCTCGCTCAGCTCTTCTTCATCGGGGTGGCCGAACACGGCGTCTACGTCGCTGATTCGGGCGTCGTAGAGCTGGTCGCGCAGCTTTTCCAGCACGGGCAGCTGGCCGGCGCGGCGGCTTTGGCAGCCGTAGGGGTCCTGGCGCCACGCCTGAGCATCAAAGCCGGGCAGCTCCGGCAGGGCCCGGCCGCAGCCGGTTAGCATTGTAGCCGAGAGGAGAACCAGAGCCAGCCAACCGTACGGCTTGCCTGGAGAACGAGGAACCAGATGCACAAAAATGAAGTTAGGGCCCGGAAATAGGTAAAGCAAAAATACTATTTTTGCCTGCCTCCTCAGCACCTCCCGGAGTTTATCTGCTCCGCCACGACTTGTTCAGCCTATGCTACGTAAGCCGACTGCCGTTGCCAGCCTGCTGTTTGTGTTGCTAACCATGTGCGGCCTTAGCCCGGCCGCTTCCGGGGACGGCCGCCCCAAAAAGCCTGCCGTGGGTGCCGCCCGGCTCGCCGCCCACACCGCTGCCTTCGACCAGCACGTGCTGCTAAGCTACGCCCAGGCCGGCCTGGCCGGCACAGGCTTGCCCGTGGAGGCCTACCGGCGGGCCCTGATAGGGTACTACAGCATGCAGCAGCGCGGAGCAGTGCCCGCCCGGCCCACGCTCACCATCATCGACTTTTCCCGCCCCAGCCGGCAGAAGCGCCTGTGGGTGTTGGACGTGGTGCGGGGTCGCCTGCTGCACCACACGCTGGTGGCGCACGGCCGAAATACCGGCGAGGACCTGGCCCGCAACTTTTCCAATCAGGAAGGCTCGGAGATGAGCAGCCTGGGCTTCTACCTCACGGGCACAACCTACCAGGGCAAGCACGGCCTGTCGCTGAAGCTGCACGGCCTCGACCCCGGCTACAATACCAATGCCTTTGCCAGGGCCGTGGTAGTGCACGGCGCCGACTACGTGAGCGAGGCGTTTGCGCGCCAGCACGGCCGACTGGGCCGCAGCCAGGGCTGCCCGGCCCTGCCCGTAGCCGAAACTCCTATCGTTATCAACGCCATCAAGGGAGGAACGGTGCTGTTTATTCACGGCCCGGTTACCACGGCATACGCGTCGAGCTGGCTGAACCTGGACCAGGCCGTGCTGGCGTTTGCCCGCAGCCGCCGCCTGCTGAGTTAGCGCAGCAGATAGCCTGCTTCTTGCACAGGAAAGCCCCGGCTGCAATCAGCAGCCGGGGCTTTCCTGTGGAGAATAGCTTACTGATTCAACCCATCAGGCCCGGTCGCCGGTGGTTTTGACCAGGTTGATGCCGGCGAAGAAGAAAATAAGTCCTACCAGAAAGGGAACCAGGGAGTTGAGCTTGCTCAGGCCGAGCCCGCCAATCTGGAGGTAGCCCAGGGCGCCGGCAATGATGCCGATGATACCCAGGATGGTGAGGATGCTGCCGAAAGTGCGTTTCTGATTCATGGGAACAGGGAGTTGGGGGAAACCAAGCCCAGGGCCAGCACTGGCCCTGGGGAGAGTGAGCCTTCTAACGCGAGCAGCACGGTTGAGGTTAGCCCGGCCAGCAACCCAACCGTGCCGCTCGCGTTAGAAGGCCAGCCCCGGCCTTGCGGGCTTGTGTGGCCATTTTTCAACCCCTACACCCATGAGAGGAAATCTTCGCTACCTGATAGCCCTGCTGATGGCAGGCTTCACGCTGATATCGTACTACTGCAAACGCTCGGTGAACGAAGTAACCGGCGAAGTGCAGCACGTCGACATGACCGCCGAGCAGGAAATAGCCCTGGGCCTGCAAGCCGCGCCCGAAATGGCCCAGCAGTACGGCGGCCTGCACCCCGACCGCCAGGCCAGCGCAGCCGTGGAGCGGATTGGGCAGGAAATTGTGCAGCGCACCAAAGCGTCGCAAACGCCCTACCGGTTTCAGTTTCACCTGCTGGCCGACGAAAACACCATCAATGCCTTCGCCCTGCCTGGCGGCCAGATTTTCATTACGGCCGGCCTGCTGAAAAACCTGCGCTCCGAGGGCCAGGTGGCCGGCGTGCTGGCCCACGAAGTGGCCCACGTGGTAGCCCGCCACTCGGCTGAGCAGATTGCCAAGTCCCAGCTCACCCAGGGCCTGACCGGCGCCGCCGCCATCGGCCTGTATGACCCCGAGCGGCCCGGTACCATGGCCAGCTCGGCCGCCGCCGCCATGGTGGGCAAGCTCCTGACCCTGCGCTACGGCCGCGAAGACGAGCTGGAGTCGGACCGGCTGGCGGTGCAGTTTACGGCCCAGGCCGGCTACGACCCGCGCGCCATGATGCAGGTGATGCAGGTGCTGGAGCAGGCCGGGGGCGGCTCCCGGCAGCCAGAGTTTCTGAGCACCCACCCCAACCCCGGCAACCGGATTCAGGAGCTGGAAAGCGAGATTCAAGCCGAGTTTCCGCAGGGTGTGCCCGCGGGCCTCAAGCCCTGAGGCAGAGCTACTACCGTACCTCAATTTTGCGCATGGCCGACCTTCCCGTCGGCCATGCGTACGTATAGGCGGTAGCGGCGCTGGAATGGCGCCGCCAGTGTAGGATAGTTCTAGTTGACGTGCGTATGACGGCTGCTGCCACATCTTCCCCCGAATTGCTGCTGCGCGACATCCTGTTCGTGCTCAATCCGGTGTCGGGCGACATTGACAAGACCAAGCTGGAAGAAACCATCAGCCGCTATTGTACCGAACATGGCCGCACGGCCCGCTTCCACCACACCTGCGGCCACGACGACCTGGGCGAATTACGGGCCGCCCTGCAACAGCGGCCACCCGATGCCGCTTTTGCCGCGGGCGGCGACGGTACGGCCAGCCTGGTAGCCGAGGCCCTGGTGGGCAGCCCGATTCCGCTGGGCATTCTGCCGCTGGGCTCCGGCAACGGCTTATCCAAGGACCTGGGCATTCCGCAGGAAGTAGAAGAGGCCCTGCGGCTGGTTTGGGAGCATGAGGTGCGGGTAATTGACACCCTGCGCGTGGGCGGTAAGTTTTCGGCTCACCTGGCTGATTTGGGCTTCAATGCCGTGGTAGTAGAGGAGTTTGACCAGGGCAAGGTGCGCGGCCCGGCCGCGTACGTGCGCATTGCCACCCAAACCTACCTGAGCTACTCGCCAGCCACCTACCACGTGGAAACCGACGCCGAAACCTGGGAGGGCGCGGCGTTTATGCTGACCATTGCCAACGCCGCCACCTTCGGCAGCAACGTCATCATCAACCCCGACAGCCAGCTGGACGACGGGCAGTTTGAAATCTGCGTGATTGAGCCCTTCCCCGGCACAGCGGCGCCCGGCATCCTGTACCGCCTCTACACCAGCGGCTTCGACCGTTCCGACTATACCCGCCGCCTGCGCTGCCGCTGGGCGCGCATCACGGTGCCCGGCCAGCCCGAGGTGCTGGTACAGGTAGATGGCGAGCCGTACCACCTGCCCGCCCCGGTTGAGGTTAGCATAGCCCCGCGCAGCCTACGGGTGCTGGTGCCCCCGGCCGCCCGCTGAGGTGGGGGCTGGGGCCAGCTGGGTGGTGTTGGGCAGTTTCAGCCGAAAAACTTCGGACCCGCTGCCAGTCTCCGCGCCTGGTTCCAGGGCCCGGAGCCATACGTCGGTGCCTGCATAAAAGTCGAGGCTGAAAAAGCCTTTGTGCTCGTGCACAAACGTAGCCCGGCCACCCTTCTGCACAAAGGCCGTTTTGCTGCCCGCCCCGCTCACCAGGTAGTGCCCGCCGCGGTAGTGAAAATATTGCAGGTTGTGGTCGTGGCCGGCGGCGTAGATGATGTTGGGAAACTGGTGCAGCACCCGCAGCAGGCGCCGCCGCAGCTTGCGGTAGGGCGGGTAAGCCATATCCTCGGCGGCCCCCACCAGCTTGCGGTACAGGGGCAGCAGGGAGCCCACCAGGGGCAGGGGCACGTAGGCCTGCTTGTGGATGGTAGTCAGCGGAAACACGTGCTGCTTGGCCGTGAACTTGCCCCCGTGAATAGCATTGGAGTACAGCGGGTGGTGTCCGGCCACTAGGATCTGCTGGTGGCGGTTGGCATCGAGCAGGTTCCAGAGCTGGCGCAGGGGCTCCTTGGGGTCGGAGGCGGGGCGGGGGCCGCGCTGCACCCACCACTGGGTGTTCAGCACCACCAGCAGCAGCCCTTCGGCCAATTGCAGGCTTGCGGGGCCGGGCGTGCCGTCGGGGGGCAGGTAGTGAGCCGTGGGCAGGTGCTCCCGCACGAAGGCTTCCTGCTGGCGCAGGTATTCCCAGCCATCGGGGCGGCCCTTGTTCCAGTCGTGGTTGCCGCTCAGGAACACCACCCGGCCCGGAAACTGCCGCAGCACATCCAGCTGGGCCTTAAACCGGGCTTCGGCGGCCGGGCGGCCGGGGTGGCCGGGCAGGGGCAGGCCGGTGGGGTACACGTTGTCGCCGAGCAGCACCACGGTGCCGTCGGGGCCGGTTTCGTGCTGCCACTGCGCCAGCAGCTGTAGCACCGGGTCGGCGCCATCGGTGGCCACGGCGCCGGGGTCGCCGAGCAGGGCCACGCGGTGGCGGGGCGGGGCAGCGGGGGGCGGCTGCTCGGCCCAGCGGGCGTGGGCCGGGGCCACGTAGGGCTGCCGCCGGTACTGCCGCTCCTGCCAGTAGCGCCGCAGCAGCCAGGCCGTGAGCAGGGCCGCGCCGGCCGCCAGCAGGTAGATAAGCAACGATGAATCAGCCACAGGTCAGGCGCAAAAGGAAAGGTGAGTGTAGTACGCAAACCGAAGCACAGCGGCGGTTAACGGCCTCGGCCGGCTGAGGCGGGCGCGGCAGAAGGAGCTGCCCGGCATTAGAAGTTAGGCGGCGTCAGGTTCTTAAAATGGCCGTTAAGCCGCACCCGCTCCTTGAGCCGCTCGGTTTCCTGCAGCACGGGCAGCACCTGCTCCAGATGGCTGAGCACCAGCTGCTGCCGCTCGGCCTCCGAGGAAGTCTCCAGCACCTGGTATTCCTGCTCGGTGCTCAGGCCCAGGTGGTGGGCCACGTCGTAGACGCGGAAGTTGGGCGGCAGCTCCAGCAGCAGGCGGCGCAAACCCAGCAGGTCGTAGAGCCGCTCCACCAATTCCCGGATGTGGGCGTGCAGCAGCGCGTCGCCGGCGGGGTCGTCGGGCAGGTCTTCCACGTCGGCGCCGGCGTAGAGCTTGCCCGGTGCCTGCCGGTAGAAAGTGCGCAGGCCGACCCGGCCCAGGGCCTGGGTCCGGATGTCCATTTCGCCGTTGGGGTAGGTTTTCTCCACGGCCACCAGGCGCATTTCAGTGCCGATGGGGCTCACGGCGTTCTGCACGAAGGGCGGAATGCCAAACGTAATGCCCTCGGCCAGGCAGTCGTGCACGAGCTGGCGGTAGCGGGGCTCGAAGATGTGCAGATTAAGCTTTTCGTCGGGGTACACCACCAGGTTCAGCGGAAACAGGGCAAGCAAGCGAGTCATAGGCATACAACCGAGAGGAGCCGATAATGTACGGCCGAACGAGGAAGAAAAGGGCAGAAGCCAGCTGAAAAATCCGCTACTTTTGCCCCGAATCATCCTTTTTACCTTTCCATACGAACAGGCCCGAGCTGATGGGGATTGACTACAGGCAAGCCGCCCGCCGCGCCGGGCAAGTGGCGCTTCAGGTGGCCGCCGCCCTGTTTCTGACGTCGGTGGCCTGGGTGCTGGTGTACCGCTGGGTGTCGCCGCCCGCCACCTGGCTGATGCTGGAGCGCCGCAGCCACCGCCCGCAAGCCAGTTACGGCGGCCTGCTGCCCGAAGGCGCCTCGCGCCGCATTCACTACAGCTTCGTGCACCTGGACGAGGTGTCGCCGCAGCTGCCGCTGGCGCTGGTAGCGGCCGAAGACCAGCGCTTCCTCATCCACCGCGGCTTCGACACCGAGGCCATGTGGAAGGCGGCCAAGCATAACTTCGGCGGCGACGGACCCATCCGCGGGGGCAGCACCATCACGCAGCAAGTGGCTAAGAACGTGTTTCTGTGGCAGGGCCGCAGCTACCTGCGCAAGGCCGCCGAAGCCTACTTCACGGTGCTCATCGAGCTGCTCTGGGACAAGCGCCGCATCATGGAAGTGTACCTGAACGTGGCTGAAATGGGAGACTGTGTTTTCGGAGCCGAGGCCGCGGCGCAGAAGCACTTTGGCCGCCCGGCCCGCAAGCTCACCTCCGCCCAGGCCGCGCTGCTGGCCGCCGTGCTGCCCAACCCGCTGAAGTTTCAGGCCGGTAGCCCCGGTCCCCAAGCCCGCGCCAAGCAGCGCCGCGTGCTGCGCAACATGCGCCGCCTGGGCGGCACGGCCTACGTGCGGGCATTGCTGGAGCAGTAGAACGCCAACAGTCGGCTTGCCGATTTAGACTTTAGCAAGGCAAATAGCTCACCTGGCCTGAAATAGCCTTTCCAATGCCTTTGGCTTCGGAATATTCTGGCAGCGTCTATCTTCCGGCATGAAACGTCCGGCTCTACTTCTACTACTCCCAGCCGCCCTAGCGGCCTGCGCCCCGGCCCGTCCGCAAGCCGCCGACCCAGCCGCCACGCGCCGCGACATAGCGCAGGTGCTGGCCATCCAAACGGCCGCCTGGAACCGCGGCGACGTGGCCGGCTTCATGCAGGGCTACTGGCAGAGCGACTCCCTGGTGTTTATTGGCAAAAGCGGACTTACCTACGGCTGGCAACCTACCCTCGACAACTACCGCCGCAGCTACCCCAGCCCCGCCGCCATGGGCCAGCTGGACTTCACGGGCCTGCGCATTCAGCCGTTAAGCCCTGATGCCGCGCACGTTATCGGCCGCTGGCACCTGGCCCGCCCCACCCAGGGCGACCTGCAAGGCCATTTCCTGCTCATCTTCCGTCGTATCAACGGCCGCTGGGTTATCGTCGCCGACCATTCGAGTTGAGGTGAGGAGGGGTTGGGGTGAGGAGGTGAATAGTGACAAGTGACAGGTGACCGTCATGCTGAGCGCAGCGCAGCGGAGTCGAAGCATCTCTCCCGCTTCGTTGCAAATGGGTGCTTCGTTGCTGATGATTAGAATTAGCCAGCGGGAGAGATGCTTCGACTCCGCTGCGCTGCGCTCAGCAGGACGGTCCACTTGTCACCTGTTACCTGTCACCTGTTACCCATTACCTCATCACTCTCCTCCGCCGTCTCATCCTTCCGTTTGTCCTCTTCTACGGCCGGAATGGCTTCCTGGAAGATGAGGCCAGTGCGGGCGGCATGCTCGGCGGCTTGCACGGTGTCTTGCACCAGCAGCATCTCCACCTTGTCGTCGCGTAGGTCCTCCGATACCTGTTCTACCAGCACAGCCCGGTCGGGGCGCAGCACGTCGCGGATGTAGATGGCCAGGATGCGGCCGGGGTGGCGGCGCACTACTTCGCGGTAGATGTTGGCGTCTTCCTGGCCCGAGTCGCCGATAAGCACAAAGGGCAGGGTGGGATAGGTGAGTAGCAGGTTTTCGATTTCCCGGAGCTTGTGGCCGTGGTGCTCGGAGGCGTCGCCGGTCTGCTTGCGTTTCAGGGTCATGTCGCGCAGCAGCAGGGGGCCGGGCGGGATATCGTTCAGCTGGAGAAAGTCTTCCAGCAAATCGTACAGGTTCCAGGGCGAGGAGCTGACGTAGAAAAACGGGTTGTTGCGCTTGCCGTTGCGGCCCAGCTGGAGCTGGCGGTAGAACTCGGCCACACCCTTAAACGGCAGACGGGAGCGGGCATTACGCAGCAGCACGATGCGGGCCATGCGCAGCAGGTCGGTAGCCGAGGTCTGGATAACGGTGTCGTCGAGGTCGGAGATGATGCCGTACTCGGCGTCGGGGGGCGGGATGAGCACCAGAGCCTGCCCGCTGAGCCCGGCCGGCGCGGGCAGGGGTGGGGGAGTTTGCTGCACCAGTACTTCCACGGGGTACCAGAGGTAGTCAATGGGCTCGGGCAGCTGCCGGGGCTGGAGGTTGAGCGTGAAGTAGCCTTCCTCGTCAGTCACCACGGTGTGATCGGTGCCGTCGGCGGGGCGCACGCGCAGCTCGGCCCCGCTGATTTCATTGCTGTCGAAGCGCCGGTACATGTTCAGCAGATTTTGCCAGCGCGAGGCATCGGCCGCGGGCTCCTGCACTCCTCTATCGGTGAGGAGGCGTCCTTTCACGTACAGGCGGCTGGCAGTGCCGTAGCTGCGGTAGGGTACCAGCTGCAAGGGGTGCAGCAGCCCCAGCCGGGCCCGGCCGCGGGTGAGCAGCTCGTCGGCCCGCTCGGCCCAGCTGTTGAGTTTATCGAGGAGAGAAGACATGCGGCAAATACGCGACAATAGGGCAAATTGATGCTAAGAAATAAAAGCTGATATTTTGCCAACGACTATGCGATACGCCAGTTATGGCTCGAAAACAAGGGTATAGAGTGTTCCTTATTTTCTCTGAAATAGGATTTTCTTAACTAAATGCATCAAGAGTTCCAAACCATTCAAGAGTTGGTAGAATACGCTTTACAAGATGGGCCTCAGGACAAAGGCATGTATACCTTTGGTCATGTATCACAGCAGCTATCAGACACTATTTGGGAGGCCACTGGAAAAAGCGTACACCAGTACCAGATTACCATTAATAACTCAGCTATCCGGCACACAATCAAGCAGCATGGAGGAAGCAGGGAGCGGTTGCGTGGCCAAATACCTGTTGAACCAGATGATTTTTTAGTTCTTGAAGAAGGCATCCTAGCTCCTCAGCAGATCTATGACGCCGGGCAAAAACCAGGGCAGGAGGTTGCCAGCCTGAAGTTTGTTCTTGTTACTGCATCAGGGAACGTTATACTGAACGTCCATCCGGGCAAGCGGCGTCAGTATTTGGCTGTTAAGACCATCCACAAAACAAAAGGCCAGTCGCAGTAGCGGCTGGCCTTAGCGAGTGGCGATGGATGCACCGCGCCGAAGCACGTCCTCCTCTTAAGCGTCCGAAACGGACCACTCCTTTTGCCCAAATGTATAGTGTATATCCAGAAACAGTTTCACTACAGCGCCGCCTTCAGTTGATTAAACGTGTCGCTGGAAGCGGTGCGCTGGCGGCAGTTCAGGGCATCGGCTTTGGTTTGGATGTCCTGGATGCGGGTGCCGGGGTTGGGGTGGGTGCTCAGGAACTCGGGCGGGGCGGCCTGGCCCTGCTGCTCGGCCTTGATGAAGAAGCCGGCGGCGCCGTCGCAGGGGTAGTGGTTGGTGCCGTTCAGGTAGATAACCGAATACTCATCGGCCTCCCGCTCATAGTCGCGGCTGAAGCTAAGCTGGCCCAGGCTGGAGGCAATCTGCACTACCTGGCCGCGGTTTTCGCCCAGCAGCAGGCTCAGCAGCACGTTGATGCCGTACTCCTTTTGCAGCAGGCGGGAGGTGTGGCGACGGTCGGCGTGGGCAATTTCGTGGCCCAGCACCCCGGCCAGCTGGCTTTCGTTGTCCAGGAACTTGATCAGCCCCGAGTACACGTAAATGTGGCCGCCGGGCGTGGCAAAGGCATTCTGCATCTGGTCGTCTTTGATGATCTTGACATCCCAGGGAAACTCGTTGCGGTACTGCAACTGGCCCGAGTTCAGCACGCGGTTCACGATTTGGCCCAGCAAGTCGTAGGCGCGCGGGTTGGCGGAACGCTCCACCAGCTGACCTTTGGCGCGGAAAGTGGAGTCGGTGGAGGCGGCGACCTTGTCGCCGAGGGCTTTGTCGTCTTCGACGGAGAACAGCAGCACGCCGTCGCCGTCTTTGGAGCAGGAAGCGGCGGTGCCCAGGGAAGCGGCCAGGCCTAGGAGCAGCCAGGTTTTACGAAGCAAACGATGCATAGAAACAGAACAGAAAAGGGGAAATGCGAAAGCGAATGGGTGGCCACCTTGAAAAAACGGTGCCAAAACTACGGAAGCCGGTACGTCTCCGGAAGCGCGGAGTTGCTCGGCGCAGGGCCCGCAGACGTTAAAAAACGAGAAATCAGAGGGTATCGTATGCTGCGGCCTCCGGTACGCGCAGCCATACCACCGAGGTGCTGCTCCACTGCTCCAGCCTGACCCCAGGCCGAAAGCGTATGGCAAGTGAGTATGCAAAAAGCATAACTAGTTGGGTGTACGGGCCAACTGCTTGTCTCTGGCAGTCAGTTGCCTGAAGAGGGCAACTGGTTTTCCTTTTCGGGCAACTGACTGCTGAAAGAGAACAACTGATTCCTCTTTTCGAGCAATTGGTTTGGGTCCAACCCAAACCAGTTTCCCTTTTTAGGCAATTGGTTTAGGCTCTACCCAAACTAATTCCGCTTTTCAGGCAACTAGTTCGGGTTAGACCTAAACCAGCTACCTAAGAAAGTGAACTAGTTCGGGCCGGAAGGCAACCGGAGCGGGGCAGCCTGCGCGGAAGCCGGGGGGCCGTGCCCGGTCCCGGCTTGGCACCCTCCGCCGAGCTTTTGCCGTAAAGCACTGCTTACGACGGCGCCCGAATTGCGCGCTGCCCACCACTCCGTATGAGCACACTAGCCCCGCGCCCTAAAACCCGCAAAAAGAAACTCGCCCCGCTGCCGGAGGCGCACGAGCTGTACAAAGACCCCGCCCGCCAGGCCGAGCTGGCCGGCCTGCGCTACCTCGCCGACACCAAGCCCGGCCTCACCCGCCAGCCCACCCGCGACGGCAGCTTTCAGTACCTCACGGCTAAAGGGGAGCCAGTTGAAGACGAAAAAACCCTGGCCCGCATCAGCAGCTTTGTGATTCCGCCGGCCTGGACCGAGGTGTGGATTTCGCCCTCGGCCAACTCCCACCTGCAAGTGACGGGCCGCGACGCCAAGGGGCGCAAGCAGTACCTTTACCACCCGGCCTGGGACCAGGCCCGCAGCCTCACCAAGTTCAGCCGCCTGCGGGCCTTCGGGGAGAAGCTGGCCGACCTGCGCCGGCAGATGCACCAGGACCTGGCCCGCCCCGGCCTCGACAAGCGCAAAGTCATGGCCCTGGTGCTCACGCTCATGGACCAGTCGTTTATTCGCATCGGCAACCGGGAGTACGCCAAGAAAAACAAAACCTACGGCCTCACCACCCTGCGCGACAAGCACGTGCAGGTGCAAGGCAGTGACGTGCGCTTTAGCTTCGTGGGCAAGAAAGGCGTGGCCCACGACCTTACCATCCACGACCGGAAGCTGGCCCGCCTGGTGCAGAAGTGTAAGGAAATTCCGGGCCAGCACCTGTTTCAGTACTACACTCCCGACGGCCACCGCCACGAGCTGGAATCGGGCGACGTGAACGAGTACCTGCAGGAGGTGACGGGGCTGAAGCTGTCGGCTAAAGACTTCCGCACCTGGGGCGGCACCGTGAAGATGGTGGAGTGCCTGGAGGCCATTCTGAACGAAAACCCGGATTTCCCGAAAGACAAAACCATCAAGCAGGCCGTGAAGGACGTGGCCAAAAACCTGGGCAACACGCCCACCGTGTGCTCCCGCTACTACATTCATCCCCAGGTGGTCGAGCTGTTCAACTCCGACAAGCTCATCGACTACCTCCGCCGCCACGACGCCGACCCCAGCGAAAACGACCTGCTCACCCCCACCGAGCACATGGTCCTGGATATGTTGCAGGAGCTGGAGGAGCAGCTGGTCAGTGGTGAGTAGGTGAGGTAGTGAATTGTCTTGTCATTGCGAGGACGAAGGCGAAGCAAGCCGTCCTTTTCAAGGCGTAAAGCATCTGAATTCTCAAAGCCCTGACGTACGCCTCACCCCCCGGCCCCCTCTCCGAAAAGGGAGAGGGGGAGCCTGATGAAACAACAAGCCCCTGACATCTAAGCAGATGTCAGGGGCTTGGCGTATTCGGATGCTCTACGGCTTGAAAAGGACAGCTTGCTTCGTCCTTCGTCCTCGCAATGGCAATTCACTACCTCACCTCCCGGACCCGTCCCGGTCGAAGGCGTGGTAGAGGACGTGGTGCTCGGTGCGGTCTTTGGTTTCGGGGCCAGCTTCGAGCACGTTGTTCCGGCGCGAATCGAAAAAGCGGGTGCGCTTGCGCAGGCCGGCCACGCGGGAGCTGTCCTGCACGGTGTCTTCGTGGGGGCCGCCGTAGATGTCGATGAAGGGAGAGCGGCGCACCTGGCCTCGCACAATGAATTCATCCTTGCCTTCGAGGCCGCGCAGCACCACCGTGCGCGTGTCGCGCGGGTTGAAGCTACGGCGGTAAAGCAGCTGGGTACGGGTGGCTTTCTTATCGTCTTCGTCGGGCACGCGGTACACCGATACCACGGTGGCCGTGTCGTTGAGGCGCTCTACTACAAACCGCTCGTCCTGGTCGGTGCCGGCGACTAGCACGCGGCGGGCTTGGAGCTGGTAGAACTCCTCGGCGGCCTCGGGCAGGGCGTCGCGGCGGGCGCGCAGGGCCGCTTCCATTTGGGGGCCTTCCAGAGTGTATACCTCAGGTGGTAGGCCCTGGCGCACGGCCCGCCCAATCACGGCATCGGTCAGGCGCTGCTGCAAGTCACGGGCGGTGCGCTGGTAAGCGGTGCGCGGCAGGCTGGCCAGGGCCCGCTCGTCGATGAAGCGGGCGTTGCGGGTGTAGCCCTCAATGCTTTCGTAGCGCGGCCCAAACGTGCGGAACTTGCTCACCAGCCGGCTGACCACCCAGGAAATAACCCCATCATCAAACCGAAAAAACACCTGGTCCCGGTCCTGCGGAATGGGGCGCCACAGCGTGCGGCCGTCCGGCTGGGCGTAGGCAGCCCAGGTCCACTGACCCTCGTGCCGGTCCCAGTCGCCCAGCCAGATGTCGAGCAACCGCGCCCGCAAAAAAGCTTCCTCATCAATGGCGTGGCGCGGGTTGGCAAACCGCGCGGCCAGCATCCCGTCCGATTCTTCTAGCTGCTGGGCGCCGGGCAGGCGGCCGGCAATATTTTCGCGCCCTTCCATCTTTTCTTCCAGCAACACCACCTTGCCCTGCACCCGCTCCGAGGCCGGGCCCAGGCCCTGCTCATCGGGCCGCACGTAGAAGGGGCGCGGATTGGTGTGGGGCACGCCGGCCGCTTCAGCCAGCGGCGGCACCACAAAAGCCCCGTAGGGCATACCGGCCGAGGTAGCGTCGCGCACGGTGGTCAGCACAAAGCCCTGGCGCAACGCTTTGGGCAGGGTTCGGTAGGGGTCTTTGTCAATGCTGCGCAGGGCGTAGCCGCGGCCGTCGGGAGCCACCAGGGTCATGCTCGTAGTCTGAAAGCCGCCGCCCATCTTGCCAAACCGTAGCCCACCCGGCACGGCCGTAGCGGGGGGTAGCACCGGCAGCGTCACGGGCGTGGCCCAGGCCCGGCGGTAGTGAGGCCCCAGCAGCAGCCGGCCCAACGGGCCACGCTGGTAGTGGCGCCCGGCCGTGACGCGGGCGCTGTCGGCGGAGGCAGGCAGAGGGGAAGAAACCAGGCGGGCATCGGGCTGAAAGTACGACTCCCGGCCGCAGCCAGAAGCGGCCAGCAGAAGCAGCAGAAAAGAGAAGCGGTGGTTCATGCAAAGCAAAAAAGCGCAGATTGCCTCCTTCAACGCAACTGACGCGGAAAAGTCAATCCGGCCGGAGCCGGCACAACCGGGGGCCGGCGGATTGCGGTATACAGGCGGACCGGCTTCGGCTGGTGGCTCCTGCTCACTTTCTATTTCTGCCTGCGTGCTCTTTCTTTCTTCCGTGTTGCGTCCTTCGGGCCGGGTTGCTGGGCTACTGCTAAGCCCGCTGCTGGCGTGTTCGGACCCGCCCGCCGCCGCCCTGCAAGCCGGGCCGCCCCCCATCCGCCCCGATTCGACAGTGCTTGTGGCGGCCGGGCCCCAGTACCAGCGCGGCGCCGTGCACCGATTTTTCTGGGGCACCCATTACCGGGCCTTGTGGAGCCTGCCCGTCACGGCGCGGGTGTTCAGCCTGCGCACGGCCGTGCCCGGTGGGCTGACGCCGCTAAAGGAGGGCGGCAGCTTCCAGACCCGCAACCTGCGCCTGGTGAGTGCCACTGGGGTGCAGTACGTGCTCCGCTCCGTAGATAAAGATGCCACCAAAGCCCTGCCCGAAGGCTTGCAGAACGGGCCCATCGGGCGGCTGATGAAAGACCAAACCAGCGTTATTCACCCCTACGGCGCTTACATCGTGCCGCGCCTGGCCCAGGCTGCCGGGGTGTACCACACCAATCCCCGCCTGGTATATGTGGCCGACGACCCCGGCCTGGGCGAGTTTCGGCAGCAGTTCGCCCACGCGTTGTACTTGTTTGAGGAGCGCCCCGAAGGCGACCAGCGGGCCGTGCGCAGCTTCGGCAACTCGGCCCGCGTCGAAAGCTCCCGGCTGGTGTTTACCAACCTCGTGGCCAGCTCTCGGTTTCAGGTGGATGCCCGCCACTACCTGCGCAGCCGCTTGTTTGATATGTGGCTGGGCGACTGGAGCCGGCGCGAAGACCAGTGGCGCTGGGCCGCTTTCGAGGGCCGCGGGGGCCGCACCGTGTACCGCCCCATCCCGCGCGACCGGGACCATGCCTTTTTCCAGTTCGATGACGGCCTGCTCACCTGGCTGATTGCCCAGTTCCGGCCCACCTACCAAAGCTTCCACGAAACCATCCGCCTGCACAACGTGGAGGGCCTCAACCGTGCCGCCCGGCCCATGGACAAAAGCCTGCTGGCGTACCTGACGCCCCAGGACTTCCAGCAGATTGCCGACTCCCTCCGCCACCAACTCTCGGACCAGGTAATTGCCGAAGCCCTGGCCGTGTGGCCCCCGGAGGTACGGGCCCTGAGCACCGAGGAGTTTACGCGCAAGCTGCGCGCCCGCCGGGAGCAGCTACCCGCCGTGGCGGCCCGCTTCGCCGAGCTGCTGACCCGCGACGTGGAGCTACCCGGCACCGACGAGGCCGAACGGTTTGTGGTAGAAGCCGTGGCCCCGAACCAGGTGCGGGTGCAGGTGTTTCGGCGGGTAGCCGAGGGCCCGGCCCAGTTGCTGCACCAGCGCACCTACGACGCCCGCTTTACCCGCCGCCTGCGCCTGTTTGGCCTCGGCGGTAACGACCTGTTTGAACTGCGCGGCGACCCGGACCGCCACCTCGAAATCGGCATCTACGACGGCGCCGGGCAGGACGTCATCCAGGCCGATAACCTGCCCGACCGGCTCCGGGGCCGCGTCACCATCTACGACAGCGGCGACGGCAACACCCTGCGCCTGCGCAATATCCGGGCGGTAAAATACCAGCCCCCCGCCCACGAGTTCGACGGCGCCGGCTGGCTGCTCCGGCACCGGCTGTATTAACAGCCTACTGAAAACCTAGAACGGTCATGCTGAGCGCAGCCGAAGCGTCTCTACCGCGGGTAACTTCAATCGTTCAACGAAGCGGGAGAGATGCTTCGCGGGGCTCAGCATGACGGTCTGAATTTTCGTTTGGTTTTTATTAAAACCCGGTGCACAACTTGCAGCCGCCCAGGCGCTATTGAAACACCTTCACTTTATCCTTGTGCTTGGTGCGCAGGTACTGCCGGATAATCTGCTGCACATCTTTGTTGTCGTTGTAGCGGGTAATAACCTCGCGGAAGTCGCCCAGGCGGCGGGCCGAAAAGGACTCGTCCACGTAGCCGAAGCCCAGGTAGCGGCCGTTTTCCACTACTACCACGCTATTTTCGGTGGCGTGTCGGCCCGGCCCGATGACCACAAACGAGCCGTGCTCATAGGTAAACGACTCAATGGCCGCCTCCACCCGCAGATTATACTCCTCGGGCGGCTCCAGGCCCACGCAGGCGCCCTTGCAGCGGTGCACCTGGTAGTCGAAGCAGGAGCCGTTGGTTTTGTACAGGTCGCACAGCTTCTGGCAGAGGTTGAACTTGGCCACCTTATGAAACAGGAAGCCCTTGGCCTTGTACTGGTTGCCCAGCGCAATCAGCGGGTGCGACTGGGCGTGGTCGTCGGCGCGGCCGTAGTAGAGGTGCTTGTAGCCTTGCTCGTCGGTGCGCAGGAAGATGCCCGCTGGAAACACCGAGCGGCGCTGGGCCCGGTTGTACAAAGGTTTCAGCCGCTTGATTTCGTGCGACTCGTAGAGCAAAGCCACCAGCTCGGAGCCGGTTAGCTCCCAGGTGATATCGGCAATGGAGTTCTTGAACTCGATGCTCTTGCGGGACTTGTAATCGACGGCGAAATGCTGCTGAATACGCTTGTAGATGTTGATGCTCTTGCCGACGTAGATAACCTCGCCCTGCTCGTTGTGGAAGTAGTACACGCCGGCTTCCTGGGGCAGCGTGGCCATCTTTTCGGGCGTGATGTTGGGCGGCAGCAGGGCCGTCCGGATGGCCTCCTGCACGGCCTTAATCTTGCGCGCCGAGGGCAGCTTTTCCCCAACCGCCGCGCCGGGCCGCCGGCCGGCCGGCGCCGTAGCATCCACGGCGGCCAGAGTTTCGGCCGGGCTGCGGCCGGGGGCAGCCAGGTCCTCAGCCTGCTGGCTGATGCCCAGCAAGCGCCCAAACAGAATGGCCGTGGCGGCAGCGTCGCCGGCGGCGCGGTGCCGGTCGTGCAGCGGAATGCCGATGTTCTGGCACAGCTTGCCCAGGCTGTAGCTGGGCTGGCCCGGCAGCAAAGAGCGGCTCAGGCGCACGGTGCACAAGGTTTTGCGCGAGTAGTTGTAGCCCAGGTCGGCAAACTCCTTTTTCAGAAAAGAATAGTCAAACCGGACGTTGTGCGCCACAAACACGCAGCCCTCCGTCAGTTCCACAATCTTGCGGGCCACCTCATGAAACTTGGGTGCCTCGCGCACCATGTCGTCGGTGATGCCCGTGAGCTGGGTGATAAAGAAGGGAATCGGTCGGCCGGGGTTGAGCAGCGTGCTGAACTCATCCACCACCTTTTCGCCGTCGTGAATGTAGATGGCTATTTCGGTGATGCGGTCCTGGGTGGGCTGGCCCCCGGTCGTTTCAAGGTCGACGATGGCGTACAAAAGCGGCAGAGAATCGGGTAACGAGATGAGCTAATGTAAGTAGTAACAAAGATACCGGTCCGGATGGTTGCAGCGGCCAAAGCAGGGCAGTACTAGTCCGTAACCCCACAAAAAAAGACCCGCCAGGAAGCGGGTCTTTTAACAAGTGATGCGCTAAAAAGCTTAGCGGGCACCTTTTTGCTGCGTAATCCAGTTTTTGGCTTGCAGAATTTCGCCGTGCTGCTTTTGCAGTACGTTGCGAGCCTCAGCCGGCAGCTCTGCCGACTTCAGCGCCGTTTCGTACGACTGCAAGGCTACGGCGTCGCCGGTTTCGCACTCGCCCAGGATGGCCGAGTCGTCTTGGCCCGTAATGGCCGATTTGATGTTGATCCAGCCGCGGTGTACGGCGGCAGCGGCGTCGGCCACCAGGCCTTCTACCGTGGTACCGTCTTCGGCATTGATGCCGTACTGCCGTGCGTGCTGGCTGAGTTCCGAAGCAAACTGGGCGCGCTGCTGGCTCAGCTGGCTGAGCTTCGATTTGAGGTCGGGGCTGCTGATGCCTTCAGCCGCTTCCTGATAGCCTTTAGCGGCCGTTTTGTTGATTTCTACGAGGTCGTTGTACGCGCGGGCGGTGTCGCCGGAAATAGCTGCCATAACTAGAAGGAGGTTAGGTGGTGGTTCAAGGCAGTATGCCGCCAGTGCAGCGGCAACCTGGGCTTTATACCGTTCCGCTCCGGTTGGGGTTACTTGGCGGGCAGTACAAAATTCGGGCAGCCACCCCGCAGGCCGGTCTATTTGGCCGCTACTTTGCCCAGCATCCGGTTCCACAACCGATGCACAAAGCCCGGCCGCTCGTTGCCGGGTTTGGTGGAGTCTTCGCCCTCAGCTGTGTCGCCCAGCAAAAAACCCCAGGGCTCGGTGGTCTTGTTAGCGTCAAGCACCACTTTAATTACGGCCACCAGCGGAATGCTCAGAATCATGCCCGGCGTCCCCCACAGCTCGGCCCCCAGAATCAGGGCCAGGATGGCAGCCAGCGGGTTGATGCTCACCGAGGTGCCGGTAATCATGGGCGTAATGAAGTTGCCCTCCAGAAACTGCACTATCACAAACACGCCCACCACCAGCGCGGCCTGTACCACCGAGCCCGTTTCAACCAGCGTAACAATGGTGGGCAGGGCCGCCCCAAGCATAATGCCGATGTAGGGAATGATTGCCAGCACCGAGGCGAAAATGGCGAAGAACACCGCAAACTTGACACCCAGGGCCAGCAATCCAATGGCGTTGAGCACGGCCACAATCACAATCACCTTCACCAAGCCCGAGATATAGGCCTGTACCACGGTCTGAATGTTATCCACGGTGTGCAGCACGGCCGTGCGCTTTTCAGGGTTCACAAACCGGAACATGAACTGCCGCAAATGGTCGCGGTACAGCAGCAAGCAGAAAATGTAAATCAGCACCTGGGCCAGGTTGCTCAGCGTGGCGGTAGTGGTGTTGAGCGTAGTGCCCAGAAATGTGCCGCCCGACTTTTTCAGGGCATTTACGGTCGAGTCCTTCAGTTCTTCCAGGCTCATGGGCTGGTAGCCAAACCGGTCGTGGGCCCAGCGCTGGCCCTGCTCAAAAAACTCTATCAGCTTGGTTTGAAGCTTGGGCAGCTCGTCTTTGAAATTGGTAAGCTGGGACCCGAAAGCCAGGATAATGCCCGCAATGATGAGCAGCAACACCAGCAAGCACACCGTAATAGCCAGTACCCGCGGCACCCCCTTTTGCTCCAGCCACCGGCACAGCGGCAGCAGCAGCAGCGTAAACAAGGCCGAAAACAGCAGCGGCAGCAGAATGTCGTCGAGGACGCGCAGGGAATACACCAGCAGCACAGCGCCCACCATAAAGAAGGCAAACTGCACGATGGGTTCCTGTTTTACCTCGGGCTTGGTTTTGGGGGCAGTCGGTGGAAGATGATGTTGAGTACCGGGAAGTCGCATGTTGCTAATGAAGTTAGTAGTAGCGGGCGTGGGAAGGAAACGAATGGAGTGCGCTGAGCTGGCTATTTTCCGGGAACCAAGCCTGATGAGGTTAGGTTGAGAAAGAAGTTTTTGCTAACTTGGCTAGCGAAAATCAAAAGCGGAAAAGGTCAATTTTCTGCGTTATTTTACCTCAAATTTGATTTCCGGTTTTCTAATGGCTGAAGAACAAGTACCTGCCGCCACCCACGGCTACACCGAAGACAGTATCCGTTCCCTGGACTGGCGTGAGCATATCCGCCTGCGGCCGGGCATGTACATCGGCAAGCTCGGGGACGGCTCCAGCTACGACGACGGCATTTACGTGCTGGTCAAAGAAGTTATCGACAACTCCATTGACGAGCACGTGATGGGGCACGGCCGCACCATCGAAGTGAAAATCTCGGACCACCGCGTGCAGGTGCGCGACTACGGCCGCGGTATTCCGCTGGGCAAGGTGGTGGACGTGGTAAGCAAAATCAACACCGGCGGCAAGTACGACAGCAAGGTGTTCCAGAAGTCTGTGGGCTTGAACGGCGTGGGCACCAAGGCGGTTAACGCCCTGAGCAATTATTTTCTGGTGCAGAGCGTGCGCGACGGCGTGGTGAAGTCGGCCGAGTTTGCTCAAGGCAAGCTCGTGCAGGACCCTAAACCCCAGAAGACCAGCCAGCGCAACGGCACGCTGATTACCTTCCAGCCCGACGACACGATTTTCCGCAACTACCGCTTTATCCCGGAGTACCTGGAAAACCAGATCTGGAACTACGTTTACCTGAACGCCGGGCTGACCATCAACTTCAACGGCCAGAAGTACTACTCCGAAAACGGCCTGCTGGACCTGCTGGCCCGCAAAGCCGACCCGGAGAGCCTGCGCTACCCCATCATCCACCTCAAAGGCCCCGACATCGAACTGGCCCTCACCCACGGCAACGACTACGGCGAGGAGTACTACTCCTTCGTGAACGGGCAGTACACCACCCAAGGTGGCACCCACCTGGCCGCCTTCCGCGAGGCCGTGGTAAAAACCGTGCGCGAGTTCTACAAGAAGGAGTATGACGCCGCCGACGTGCGCGGGTCCATCATCGGGGCCATTTCGGTGCGGGTGCAGGAGCCGGTGTTTGAGAGCCAGACGAAAACGAAGCTGGGCAGCATCAACATGGGTCCCGATGGCCCCACCGTGCGCGGCTTTATTCTGGATTTCGTCAAAGAGCACCTCGACAATTTCCTCCACAAGAATCCCGAAACGGCCGAAGCTCTGAAAAAGCGCATCGAGCAGAACGAGCGGGAACGGAAGGACATGGCCGGGGTGAAGAAGCTGGCCAACCAGCGGGCCAAAAAGGCCAACCTGCACAACCGCAAGCTCCGCGACTGCCGCCTCCACTTGGGCGAAACCAAAGACGCCGAAAAAGAGCTGCTTACCACCCTGTTCATCACCGAGGGTGACTCGGCCTCGGGCTCCATCACCAAGAGCCGCAATGTGGAGACAGAGGCCGTGTTCAGTTTGCGCGGCAAGCCCCTGAACTGCTTCGGGCTGAAGAAAAAAATCGTGTACGAGAACGAGGAACTGAACCTCTTGCAGCATGCCCTCAACATCGAGGAAGGCATTGAGAACCTGCGCTACAACCGCGTCGTCATTGCCACCGACGCCGACGTGGACGGCATGCACATCCGCCTGCTGCTGCTGACCTTCTTTCTGCAATTCTTCCCTGATTTGGTGCGCAACGGCCACGTGTTCATCCTGGAAACCCCGCTGTTCCGCGTCCGCAACAAGAAAACCACCATCTACTGCTACAACGAGCAGGAGAAACAGGCCGCCATGCGCCAGCTCGGCCGCAACCCCGAAGTTACCCGCTTCAAAGGCCTGGGCGAAATCAGCCCCGACGAGTTCGGCCGCTTCATCGGCGACAACATCAAGCTGGAGCCCGTGATTTTGCAGTCGGACCGCTCCATCCAGCAGGTGCTCAACTACTACATGGGCAAGAACACCCCCGCCCGCCAGGAATTCATCATCGAAAACCTGCGTTTGGAGAAGGATTTAGTGACATCCGACGTGCTGCCCGTAAGCGAGGTAGTGGAGGCGGAGGCGGTGTAAGAGCTGGTTAAACTTTCAAGTGCTATGGCAAACCCTTTTGGAGTTCCCGAACACTACGTAGCCGACCTAGTGGGCTATTCAGCCCGGCACGAGCTGCGGCTGTTGGTGGAAGTGAAGGCCGGTGCCTTTTGGGCCAGCCAAGACTTAGCCGCATGGGACGAGCAGGATTGGCAGGAAAACTTTTTCCAGGAGTTGACCGAAACGTGGTTCCCAGATCCTGCTAAGCCTAGCGCTGAGCCAGCCACATGGCACAACGACTACTACTTCATGTTGGTGACTCCCCGCCAAATTGCGTTGTGGCGACCAGGCGCCGCACCGCGCCGCGCACCGGACATCATCGTTGACGCAAGCGCAGTTCTGGAGCGGCAGTTGGATGTGCAGCGGTTCCCGCTCTCGCGGCTGGACGAGCGCAACCTAGAATCCGTTGTTTATTCTTGGCTGATGTTTAGCCAGTTTAAGCCAAAGCAACAGCTAATCGACGAGCCCGCGCAGCGGTGGTTGGTTGATACTGGCCTCTACGAAGCTATTTATCACGGCGACATTCAGCTTCAGGCCGCTTGAATGAGACGGGTCTTTGTAGAAACCAATTTTTTGCTGGAGTTGGCCTTTCAACAAGAACAAGCATCGTTTTGCGAGAAAATACTGCAAGCTGCCGAGCAGCATGTCATCCGCCTAATAGCTCCTGTTTATGGGCTGTCTGAAGTATTTAACAGGCTGCGGACCGCAAAGCAGGGACGGGATGAGTTGGTGGCTGCTATTCAGGAAGAAATAAAACAGCATCAACGCGAAGCCGGAGCCGATGCCGACGATATGGAAACACTCGGACGGTTGTTGCGGGGCGTGCTGCTAGCGCGCACGGCAACCCAAACCGAACGGCTGTTTCAGGTTGTGGAACGGTTTACCCGTTCAGCTACCATGATTTCCATAACTCCCGAAATCGTAGTGGCCGGACAACGGGCTTTCGTTGAAAACAGCTTGAGCCTGCACGACGCGCTGGTGCTGGCAAGCGTGCAGCAGCAATTGCTGAACGAGCCAGAGCAGGAAGAATGCCTGTTTGTATCGCGCGATGAAAAGGCGTTCAAAGCGACTCGCTTGGTGCAGGAGCTGCGGGTGCAGCGTTGTCGATATAAACAGCTTTGAAGCCGCAGTGAACTATCTGCGGTTATCTTAATTGAGAATTGTCCTTCCGCCCCGCCAAGCGGAAGAGAGGTACAAGAACAACAACCGTGGCCCCCGGCCACACCCCTTATGTCAGAAGAGAAAGACCCCCAGGACCTGAACCGCAACGACGAGCAAGCGCCCAACCTGTTTGGTGCCGGCGACTCCTTTGAGTTCGGGGCCGAGCCGGCCGGCCCAGCCGATGCCGACGACACTACGCCCCAACTCGTGGTGAGCGAAACCGGCGAATTATTGCTGGCCGAATCGTCGGCTGACGTGCAGGCTGTGACCGAGCCGGAGCCGGTAACCGAAGAAGCCGAGGAGGAACCTAAGTTTGCGCCCGGCGAGATGATTCACGACGTGGCCACCGTGAACGGCATGTACCAGAACTGGTTTCTGGACTACGCTTCTTACGTGATTCTGGAGCGGGCCGTGCCGGCTATTGAGGACGGCCTGAAGCCCGTGCAGCGCCGCATCCTGCACGCCATGAAGGAGATGGACGACGGCCGCTTCAACAAAGTAGCCAACGTCATCGGCCAGACCATGCAGTACCATCCCCACGGCGACGCCTCCATCGGCGACGCCATGGTGAACCTGGGCCAGAAAGACCTGCTCATTGAAACCCAGGGCAACTGGGGCGACATCCGCACCGGCGACGGCGCCGCCGCGCCCCGCTATATTGAGGCCCGCCTGAGCAAGTTTGCCCTGGACGTGGTGTTCAACCCCGACATTACGGAGTGGCAGATGAGCTACGACGGCCGCAAGCGGGAGCCGACCACGCTGCCGGTGAAGTTCCCGCTGCTGCTAGCCCAGGGCGTGGAGGGCATTGCCGTGGGCCTGAGCACCAAAATTATGCCCCACAACTTCCGGGAGCTGTGCAAGGCCAGCATCGACGTGCTACGGGGCCGCGACATCCAGCTGTTCCCGGACTTCCCCACGGGCGGACTCTGCGACGTGACCAACTACAACGGCGGCCTGCGCGGGGCTAAAATCCGCTTGCGCGCCACCATCGAGAAGGTCGACAAAACGATGCTCGTCATCCGCGACATTCCCTACGGCACCACCACCACGGCGCTGATGGAAAGCATTGTGAAGGCCTCAGAGGCCAACAAAATCAAGATCAAGAAGGTGGTGGACAACACGGCGGCCGAGGTGGAAATCCAGGTGCACCTGCCGGCCGGGGTTTCCCCGGACCTCACCATGGACGCCCTCTACGCCTTCACCGATTGCGAAATCAGCATTTCGCCCAACACTTGCGTCATCATCGACGAGAAGCCGCGCTTTGTGGGAGTGGAGGATATGCTGCGCCTGAGCACCCAGAAAACGGTGCGCCTGCTGGAGCGGGAGCTGGAAATCCGCCAGGAGGAGCTGCAGGAGAAGTGGCATTCGGCTTCGCTGGAAAAAATCTTTATCGAAAACCGCATCTACCGCAAAATCGAGGAGTGCGAAACCTGGGAAGACATTCTCCAGACCATTGACGCCGGCTTGCGCAAGTTCGTGCGCATCGACGGCGAAAAGCCCAAGGCCAACGACCCGCGCTTGGTGCTGCGCCGCGCCATTACCGAGGACGACCTGACGCGCCTGACCGAAATCCGCATCAAGCGCATCAGCAAGTACGACGGCTTCAAGGCCGAGGAATACATCCAGAAGCTGGAAACTGAGCTGGCCGAGGTGGCCGACCACCTGGCCAACCTCACCCGCTACGCCATCGGCTACTTCGAGGGCCTGCTGAAAAAATACGGCGCCGGCCGGGAGCGACGCACTCAGCTGCGCACCTTCGACGTGGTAACGGCCCAGAAAGTAGCCGTGGCCAACCAGAAGCTCTACGTGAACCGCCAGGACGGTTTCGTGGGCTACGGGCTGAAGAAAGACGAGTTTGTGTGCGACTGCTCGGACCTGGACGACATCATTGCCATCCGCCGCGACGGCACGTTCATGGTGACCAAGATTGCCGAGAAAACCTTCGTGGGCAAGGACATCCTGCACGTGGGCGTCTACAACAAAAACGACGACCGGCTGGTGTACAACCTGGTGTACCAGGACGGGGCTTCGGGCATCTCCTTTGCCAAGCGTTTTCTCGTGACGGGCATCACCCGCGACAAAACCTACGACCTGACCAAAGGCACCAAGGGCACCAAGGTGCTCTATCTCACGGCCAACCCCAACTCGGAGTCGGAGATTGTAAGCGTGCAACTTTCGGACAAGGCCCCGGCGCGGGTCAAGCAGTTCGACTTTGATTTTGCCGAGCTGGCCATCAAAGGCAAGGGCTCCATGGGCAACATCGTGACCAAGCAGCCCATCAAGAAAATCACCCGCAAAGCCGTGGGCGACTCGACGCTGGGCGGCCGGGAGGTGTTTTTCGACGTGGTGGTGGGCCGCCTCAACCACGCCGGCCACGGCCGCTACCTGGGCACCTTCGACACCGACGACACTTTGCTGGTGGTGTACAAAGACGGCTCCTACGAGGTGCGGCTGCCGGACCTGGCCTGGCACGCCGACGTGCCCAACATTGTGCTGCTGCGCAAGCTGGAGCCCGAAACGGTCATCAGCAGCGCCTACGTGGAGGGCGAAACCAAGACGCACTACGTCAAGCGGTTCAAAATCGAAACCAGCACCCTGGAAAAGCGCTTCACCTTCATTTCGGAAACCAAGGGCTCGAAGCTGCTGTGCGCCACCTGCCACGCCGAGCCCCGGATTGAGGTGAAGCTGCAGCGCGACAAAAAAGCCGAGAAAGAAACCGTGCAGCACCTGCTCCACGAGTTCATCGACGTGAAAGGCTGGAAAGCCCTGGGCAACAAACTCAACTACTTCAAAATCCACGCCCTCACCCTGCTCACCGACGAAGGCCCCGAGCCGGAGCGCAAAGCCGTAAAGAAAAAGGCCGGTCCGGCCACCATTCCGCGTCCGGCCGCTGCTGGCAGCAGCACCGCAGCTCCCGAAGCGCCCCTGCCGGAGCTGAGCGGCCCGGTGGATATTTCGGAAGCCGACATTGCCCAGGCCCAGGCCGTGCTCAAGACGCCGAAGTCCCAGCTGAAGCTGTTTTAATCTTACCCCAAAAGCCCTGCTGCACCTCGCGGCGGGGTTTTTTGTGTTGCTTAGCGTGTGGCATCTGCCAGAAAAGCCCCAGCTTTGAGAGCTTATTCAGAGGTATGAGGTTGTGCATTTGTCTGTTTGTCCTGGGGCTGCTGGCGGGGCTGGGTGCTTTTCCGGCTCAGGCCCAGCTGCACAAGGCCAAGCCTGCGCCCAAGCCCGCCGTGGAAGCGCCTCCTTCCAGCGAAGTGGATAGGCTGCTGCGGCAGGCCCAGGAGCTGCAAGCCCGGTACAAAGAGTCGGAAGCTCTGGCCACGTATGAGGAAGTGCTGGGCCGGACTCCGGCCACGTACGAGGCGCTATGGCAGGCGGCCGTGCTTAGTGTCCGCATCGGGGCCCGCTACACCGACGAAACCCGCAAAGCTGCCTACTTCGCGGCGGCCCACCTCTACGCCAACCGCGCCCTGGTGGTGCGTCCCGACGGCGCCGAAGGGCACTACGCCGAAGCCCTGTCCCTGGCCAACCAAGCCACCCTGCTGTCGGCGCGGGGGCGGCTGCTGGCCTACCGCGAAATGAAGCCCCACGTGCAGGCCGCCGTGGCCGCCCGCCCCACCTGGGCCGACGCCTGGCAGCTGCTGGGCCGCTGGCACTACCGCGTCGACCACTACAACTTGCTGGAACGGGTGTTCAGCCGGGTGCTTCTGGGCGGTACGCCCAGCGGGGCCAGCACCCGCCAAGCCCTGGAAGCCCTGGGCCGGGCCCACGAACTGGCGCCCCAGCGCATTCAGTTTGCCTACGACCTGGCCCGCGTCCACCTCAACCAGGGCCAGCGCCGCCAGGCCATTAGTGTGCTCCAGGAAGCCGTGACCATGGAGCCCGTTACGGCCGATGAGCTGGAGCTGAGCCGCCGCTGCCGCCGCTTGCTGGAGCAGCAGAACCGCCACCTGCGCCGCCAGATTGCCCGCCGCGTCAAAACGCTGTAGCAGGCCGGCCCGTTGGCGGGGCCCCGCGCCGTATCTTTGCCCGTAGCTATGCTGACCACGATGCCTCCTGTTGCTGCTCGTCTGCTCTTGGTGCTGGCCGCCGGCCTGGCGGCGGGCTGCGCCGAAGTGCCCGTGGAGCAGCCGGCCCGCATGGTGAATTTGCGCACCGTGCAAAGTGGGCCGGCCATTCAGGCCCAGGAGCTGGACGGCGCCATTGCCCGCCAACCCCAGAATGCGTCGCTGTACGCCCGGCGGGCCGCGTTTCGCCTCGATGCCGGCCAGGTAGGCCCGGCCCTGCAAGACATCAACCAGGCCCTGGACCTCGACGACGCCCCCGGCGAGTTTTACTTCACCAAAGCCCGCGCCCTGCGGGCACAAGGCCAGCTCCCGGAAGCCCTGGCCGCCGCAGCCGAAGCCGCCCGCCGCGGCTTTTCCTCCCCCGACCTCAACCTGCTGGTAGGGGAGATGCACCTGGCCCGGCGCGAGTACCAGCCGGCCCTCGACCAGCTCGACCGGGCCTTGCAGCAGGAGCCCGACCACACGGCGGCGCTGTTCTACAAAGGCATGGCCTTCGTGGGGCTGCGCGACACGGTGCAGGCTCTCGACTACCTGCGGGCCAGCCTGGCCCGCGACCCACGCCAGCCCGAAACCCTGCACCAGCTGGCGTTTCTGCTGAACGCGTTTCGGCAGCCGGCCGAAGCCGCCATGTATGCCGCCCAAGGCCTGAAGCTGGCTCCCGACTACGGCCCGCTGTGGTACGACTACGGCCGGCAGTTCGAGCTGCAAAACCAACCCGACAGCGCCGCCCGCAGCTACGCCCGCGTGGTGCAGCTCGATACCACCTTCTACCGCGCCGACTACCGCCTGGGCTTGGTGGCCTTCAAAGCCCGGCAGTACGCCCAGGCCGTGCCCTACCTCCAGCGGGCTCTGCGCCGCGCCCCACGCCTGGCCGGCGCCCGCCAAATGCTGGCCGAAAGTCTCGAAAGCCTCGGCCGTTACCAGGAAGCCACCGACCAGTACCGCCTGCTGGTGCTGGAAAACCCCGGCAACCGTCACTGGACCTACAAAGTCTGGAAAGTGGGCAACCGCGCCAAGGGCATTATCGTGGATGAGCGTCCCCGCCAAGCCGTAGAGCTCATCGAGCCCATCAGTGTGCAGCGTTCTGGGTTGTGAGATAGGGGCTTAGGGTCTTGGGGGCTTAGGACTTAGGGACTTGGTTTATCATGCTGGTGTCATCCCCTCATCAGGCATCCACACCATAAAGAACCTGCTCACCTGAGGACATGACGGCAAAATGGCTTTACCGTACAGGTACGTCATTCTGCCATAACAAAAGCTTCATCTTCGCTTGATGCGCAACATGCTCAGGATGACGCTAGAACGGCAACTAAGCCCCTAAGTCCCCAAGACCTTAAGTCCCTCTTTCCCTATCTTGCGGCCTCACGGCTGGTTGTATAGCCATAATTCCTCTTTTTTATGTTACAGATTACCCTCCCCGACGGCTCGGTGCGCCAGTTTGTAGATGGCGCCACGGGCTACGATGTGGCCGCCGGCATCAGCGAAGGCCTGGCCCGCAATGCCCTGGGCGTGCGCGTCAACGGCGAAGTACGCGACCTGCACCGCCCCCTTGACCAGGATGCCACCGTGGAAATCCTGACCTGGAACGACCCGGACGGCAAAGCCACCTTCTGGCACTCCTCGGCTCACCTCATGGCCGAAGCCCTGGAAGCCCTGTACCCCGGCGTGAAGCTGGGCATCGGCCCCAGCATCGAAAACGGCTTCTACTACGACATTGACCTGGGCGAGGGCCGCTC
Organism: Hymenobacter sp. YIM 151500-1; assembly: GCF_025979885.1. Classification (NCBI taxonomy): domain Bacteria; kingdom Pseudomonadati; phylum Bacteroidota; class Cytophagia; order Cytophagales; family Hymenobacteraceae; genus Hymenobacter; species Hymenobacter weizhouensis. The sequence continues at coordinate 1,153,392 of NZ_CP110139.1, read as the reverse complement.
CATCTCCACCGACGACTTCGCCAAAATCGAAGCCAAAATGCTGGAGCTGGCCAGGCAGAAAAGCCAGTACCAGCGCCGCGCAGTCAGCAAGGCCGATGCCGTAGCCTACTTTCAGGAGAAAAACGACCCCTACAAGCTGGATTTGCTGGAGCGTCTCGAAGACGGCTCCATCACCTTCTACACCCAGGGCAGCTTCACCGACCTCTGCCGCGGGCCCCACATTCCCGATACCTCGCCCATCAAGGCCGTGAAGCTGCTGAACGTGGCCGGGGCCTACTGGCGCGGCGACGAGAAGAACAAGCAGCTCACGCGCATCTACGGCATTACCTTCCCCAAAGCCAAGGAGCTGGCCGAATACCTGGAAAAGCTGGAGGAAGCCAAGCGCCGTGACCACCGCAAGCTGGGCAAGGAGCTGGAGCTGTTCACGTTTTCGGAAAAGGTAGGAGCGGGGCTGCCCCTGTGGCTGCCCAAGGGCACGGCCCTGCGCGAGCGGCTGGAGCAGTTTCTGCGCCGCGCCCAGATGAAGGCCGGCTACCAGCCCGTCGTGACGCCCCACATCGGGGCCAAGGAGCTGTACGTGACCAGCGGCCACTACGAAAAGTACGGGGCCGACTCCTTCCAGCCCATTAAGACCCCCAATCCGGGCGAGGAGTTTTTCCTCAAGCCCATGAACTGCCCCCACCACTGCGAAATCTACCGCAGCAAGCCTCGCTCGTACCGCGACCTGCCGGTGCGCCTGGCCGAGTTTGGCACCGTGTACCGCTACGAGCAGAGCGGGGAGCTGCACGGCCTGACCCGCGTGCGGGGCTTCACCCAGGACGACGCCCACATCTTCTGCCGCCCCGACCAGGTGAAGGAGGAATTCCTGAAGGTGATTGACATTGTGCTCTACGTGCTCAAAGCCCTGGACTTCCCCGACTTCACGGCCCAAATCAGCCTGCGCGACCCGGAAAACAAGGCCAAGTACATCGGCTCCGATGAAAACTGGGCCCGCGCCGAAGCCGCCATTCAGGAAGCTGCCGCCGAAAAAGGCCTCAACACCGTAACTGAGCTGGGCGAGGCCGCCTTCTACGGCCCCAAGCTCGACTTCATGGTACGCGACGCTTTGGGCCGCAAGTGGCAGCTCGGTACCATTCAGGTCGACTACAACCTGCCCGAGCGGTTTGAGCTAGAGTACGTGGCTTCCGACAACTCCCGCCAGCGTCCCGTCATGATTCACCGGGCCCCGTTTGGGTCCCTGGAGCGGTTTGTGGCGGTGCTGATTGAGCACTGCGGTGGCAATTTCCCGCTCTGGCTCACGCCTGAGCAGTTTGCCGTGCTGCCCATCTCGGAGAAGTACCACGACTACGCCCAGCAGATCTACGACCGGCTCCAGGCCGCCGAGCTGCGCGGCACTGTAGACCACCGCGACGAGAAAATCGGCCGCAAAATCCGCGACGCCGAAGTGCTGAAAGTGCCCTACATGCTCATCGTGGGCGAAAAGGAACAAGAGAACAACATCGTGTCGGTGCGCAAGCACGGCGAGGGCGACGTGGGCTCCATGCCCCTGGACGCTTTCATCCGCAGCTTCCAAACACAGGTGAATGACATGATGGACGGCAAATAACCACCGGGTTCTGGCGGGCCGGCGGTAAACGGTGCCGCTTGTCTCTGAAAACGCCCGAGTGTAGCAAGCCCTTGACGTTCACACCAGCTTGACGTTCGCACCAGCGTCAGGGGCTTTGCATTCAGTGGGGTAGTAGGAGAGAAGACGTCACGTAGCCGCCGCTGTAGGTCTTGGCCAGGCTTGCTTACAAGAGAGCAGAACATAGTTGACCGCCAATTTTATATAGCCTTTTTTTCAGCGTTTGGAAAAAATGCCGGATATTCGCCCGCTGATTGAACCCACCGGGCTTGCCTGTTGGCGTTTCAGCCACTGAAAATCGACTTTCACCTTAAGGAGAACTGCCATAGCTACCCCCAACCGCCGCTATATCCCTCGCACCCAGGTCGAGGAGCCGTTTAAAATCAACCAAAAGATTACGGCCCGCGAAGTACGCCTGGTTGGCGACAATGTGGAACAGGGCATTTACTCGATTGAGCAGGCCCGCCGCATGGCGCAGGAGCAAAATCTTGATTTAGTAGAGATTTCGCCTACTGCCGTCCCGCCCGTTTGCCGCGTTATTGACTACTCGAAATTCAAGTACGAGCAGAAGAAAAAGACCCGCGAGCTAAAGGCCAAGCAAACCAAGGTCGTCATTAAGGAAATCCGTTTCGGACCCAACACCGACGACCACGACTTTGCCTTCAAGCTCAAGCACGCCCAGGAATTTTTGCGCGAAGGCGCTAAAATCAAGGCGTACGTGCACTTCGTGGGGCGCAGCATCGTGTTCAAGGAGCGGGGTGAAATTCTGCTGCTCAAGTTTGCCCAAGCCTTGGAAGACCTCGGCAAAGTAGAGCAGCTGCCCAAGCTCGAAGGCAAGCGCATGTTCCTGTACCTGGCGCCCAAGGCAGCGGCCCCGGCCAAACCCAAGCCTGCCCCCACCAAGGAAGGCAGCAAAGAGGCCAAGCCCGCCGCTACCGCCTCGGACCAAGACACCGAATAGCTTACTACTCCGGAGCTGCGGCTCCGTTTTTCCAGCTGGCGCACCGGCCCTAGGCAGCCGACCGCCGCAGTTTTTCACCACTTACCTCCAGCACAATGCCGAAAGTAAAAACCAAGTCCGGCGCCAAAAAGCGGTTCTCGCTGACCGGCACGGGCAAAGTAAAGCGCAAGCACGCTTTCAAGAGCCACATCCTGACCAAGAAGACCACCAAGCAGAAGCGCGCCCTTACGCACGCCACCCTGGTGAGCCCCGCCGACATGGGCCGGGTGAAGGATATGCTCAACATCTAAATGAATTAAAAATTGACAATTAAAAATTAAGAGTTGACGCTGTACGCCTCATTACGCTAATTTTTAATTCTCAATTTTTAATTTTTTAATTCATTCAAAACCAGGCGTCCGGTAGCCCCATAAGCCGCGGCAGAAAAGCCGCCGCCGGCCGCCAAAAACAAAGCAGGTTATGCCAAGAAGTGTCAACCACGTGGCCTCGCGCCACCGTCGGAAGAAAGTAATGCGTTTGGCGAAAGGCTATTACGGCCGTCGCAAAAACGTGTGGACCGTTGCTAAAAACGCGGTTGAGAAAGGTCTGCTGTATGCCTACCGCGACCGGAAAGTAAAGAAGCGCGAGTTCCGTGCCCTCTGGATTCAGCGTATCAACGCCGGGGCCCGTGAGCACGGCCTGTCGTACTCGCAGTTCATGGGCGGCCTGAAAAAAGCCGGCATCGACCTGAACCGCAAGGTGCTGGCTGACCTGGCTCTCAACCACCCCGAGGCGTTCCGGGGTATCATCGAGAAAATCAAGTAGACCCCGCTTGGTTGAGACACACGAAAAAGCGTCCGGCTCTTCTGAGCCGGACGCTTTTTTTATGCTACCAGAAGCGCACAAGGTGCGCCTGGCAGCGCGCAAAACAGCACATCAGTCAGGGAAGCGCGCCTACCGTTGCCTGTACCTAGGTCGGTAGTTTAGGCGCGGGCGGTTTGTGGATTGGCTTGCTGCATGGTGCGCAGCCAGTGCCGGGCTTCGGGGCCATTTTCAAACAGGCGCATTTCGATGCGAAGCCCCGCCCGCAGGTGCAGGTCTTCGGCAGAGGCCTGCCCGAAAACGCCCGGTGCCACAATATGGGCATAGTACTGCAAGCCCGCACTAAGGGCCGGTGGTATCCAGTGTTGCTCAATCCACTCGTTAGCCTGCTTCCAGGAGCCTAGCACTGCCGTATTATCGTTCAGCATGTAGGGGCAGCGCAACTGCTCCAGCACGTGCAGCACGCCCGTGGCGCCCTCAATTACGTCGGCTGTGCTGAGCAACCCGTGCCAGTCGTTGTAAATCCAGTTATTCTGGTGGTCGTACTCGACGGTTAGGTACGTAGAGCCATACGAGTTGGCAAATTCTTGACGCATGCAGCCAAGAAGGAAGGATGGCCCGGCCTGCACAAGTTTTTTAGACTAACAGCACCTTTGCGTCGGTAGAATACCCGTTTGCCGAGGCTAAAAACTGCACTGTCGAGCTTGCCTGCCCCTGCCAACACCCAAACAAAAAACCGCACCAGCCAGAGCCAGTGCGGTGCGTGGTGTAGCGGGGACGAGATTTGAACTCGTGGCCTCAGGGTTATGAATCCTGTGCTCTAACCAACTGAGCTACCCCGCCTCGTTTTGGTGGGGCAAAGGTAGGGACAAGATTTAACCCAATGCAAGCGTTGTGCAAAAAAAAACCCGCGTATATTGGCTGCCGGGCGACTTTCCAGCTGGAAGCCGACCCCAGTAATTCTTCACCTCGTTTAGCTTATGCCGCTTTCCGCCACCCGCCTCAAACACCGGTTTACGGTCGAATACCCCATTAATGCTTCGCCCAAGATTCTGTATCCGTACTTGGCTACGGCCTCGGGGCTGACGCAATGGTTTTGTCAGGATGTGCGGCTGGAAGACCACCACTATTACAACTTTATCTGGGACAACCAACCCCACTACGCCGAGATGAACTCGCACCGCACCAACCGCTCGGTGCGCTACGTGTTCCTCGACGACAACAAGCGCCACACGCCCGACGCCAACTACCTGGACTTTCTGCTGGAAGAGTCGCAACTCACCCAGGAAGTGTACCTGCGCGTGATTGACTACTCCGAGGAAACCGACGACGTGGAGCTGCAGGAGATGTGGGACGGGCTGATTCAGAAGCTGCGGGAACAGGTAGGCGGCTAACGGCGGTTTAGCGTTGGCAGGGGAGCAGACGCGAAACGAGGCGTATCTTCGTTTCCCGTTTGCTCTTTCTTTTTATAGGCCGCTGCCCGCGGGTTTAGGGGCGGCCACGTGGTATGAAAAAACTTGATAAGCTAATTCTGCGGGCCTTTGCCGGTCCGTTTTTTCTGACCTTTGCCGTTGTGGAGTTCATCTTCCTCATGCAGTTCATGATGAAGTACATGGACGACCTGGTGGGCAAGGACCTGGGCCTGAGCGTGATTCTGCAGCTGCTGTTCTACTTCAGCGTGCTTATCGTCCCGATTTCGTTGCCGCTGGCCGTGCTGCTCTCCTCGCTGATGACTTACGGCACGCTGGGGGAACACCACGAGCTAACCGCCATCAAAACCTCGGGCATCTCGCTGACGCGCATTCTGCGGCCCGTAATGGTGGTGTGCGCCCTGCTGGCCGGCGGGGCCTTCTGGTTCAACAACACCATTGTGCCGCTGGCTAATCTGGAAGCCTACAGCCTGCTGTGGGACGTGCGCCAGCAAAAACTGGCCCTCGACATCCGGGAGGGCGTGTTTTATAATGGCATTCCGGGCTACACCATCAAGGTAAACCGCAAGCTAGGCGAAAACGGTGACCTGCTCAAGGGCATCATGATTTATGAGCACACTCAGACCCGCGGAGGTAGTGTTGTTATCCTAGCTGATTCAGGGCGCATGTTCAGCCGATTTGAGGGGCAGTACCTGGGGTTGGAGCTATTTAAAGGGCGTACTTACATGGAGCAACCCAGCGTCGAGAACCGCTCGGGTGCCAGCTTCACCCGCCAGAATTTCGACCGCAACCTGATTACATTTTCCCTGGCGTCGTTTGGCCTGGACCGCACCAAGAAGGAGCTGTTCAACCAGAACAAGATGATGCTCAATACCCAGCAGTTGACGCACGTCACGGACTCGCTGCGGATGCGCTTGAATACGGAGCGTGGGCAGCTGGTGCAGCAACTCACGCCTTACTACACCTACGTGCGCTTCGACACCACCGACCAGGCTGCTGCGCGGCGGGTGGCGGGCTGGCAGGTACCCGCCCGGCGCCTGCACGCCGTCGACCTCGACGTAGCCCAGCGCGCCGCCAACCGGGCCCGCAACGTGCGGTCCTATCTGGGTACTTCGGCCGAACGGCTCACCAACCTGCAGCGCGACACAGCCAACTACCGCATCGAGCTATTCAAGAAGTACACCCAGTCGGTAGCCATTCTGGTGATGTTTCTAATTGGGGCTCCGCTGGGCGCCATTATCAAGAAGGGCGGCCTGGGCGTGCCCATTCTGATTTCAATTGTCTTCTTTATCATCTACTACGTCCTCTCCATCATGGGCGAGAAGTACGGCCGCGAGATTATCCTGCCGGTAAGCGTGGGAATGTGGATGGCCAATGCGCTGCTGCTGCCCGCCGGGCTGTTTTTCCTCTACCAAGCCCGCCGCGACTCCGGCCTGCTGGAAGTAAACTGGCAGCGCCTCGCGCCCACCTGGCTGCGCTGGCCGCTGCGGGGCTACTGGAAGGCAGCGTAAGGTGTGAATGAGGTGGAATGTGAGAAATGTGGTGAATGTGGGAAATGCGTAGCCTCAGTAGGGCGACATATCGGCAATGAATAGTACATGAGAATGACAAAGCCCCACCGGAAGGACACAGCCGCTCATGGACGGTAGGTGTTACCCCGCAGGGGCTACGCATTTCCCACATTCACCACATTTCTCACATTCCACCACATTCTTCACATTCACTTCACATTTCTCATAGTAACCGCTTACCTTTGCGGCCACCCCGAGGTGCGGGGTGATTTTTTCTCATATTTTAAATCCAAGACGGGGAAACCTATCTGCCGATGAAACTCACTACTGAAGCAAAACAGGCCATTTTCGAGAAAAATAGCCTACAGAAGTCCGCTAACGACACCGGCTCGGCCGAGTCGCAGATTGCGCTGTTCACGCACCGCATTACTCACCTCACGGAGCACCTCAAGGTGAATAAAAAGGACTACTCGACCCGCCTGGGTCTGCTGAAACTTGTTGGTAAGCGCCGCCGCCTGCTGGACTACCTCCAGCACCGCGAAATCAACCGCTACCGCGCTATTATCAAAGAACTGGGCATCCGTAAATAAGCCCCCGTTCCCGGAGCAGGGAGCCTTTCCGCAACGAGAGGTTCCCTGCTCTTTTTTTAGTCCAGATTCGGGGCCGGCTGAATGTTGCCGCCGGTTTCGGTGTTATCTTTCCCGAGGAACAACGCTCTTCCTCCCTAGAGCAAAGCGGGGCCACTGGCGGCCCCGTTTTTTTGGCTGCTCGCCCGCTGCACGCTTTTTCAAGCACCCTTAGAAGATGCCCAATTACAACGCGGTTACCAAACACATTGCCCTGCCGGACGGCCGGCAGATTTCCATCGAAACCGGCAAGCTGGCCAAGTTTGCCGACGGCGCCGTGGTCGTGCGCCTCGGCGACGCCATGCTGCTGGCCACGGTGGTGTCGCAGCCCAGCGCCCGCGGCGACGTGGACTTCCTGCCCTTGTCCGTTGATTACCAGGAGAAGTTCGGTGGGGCCGGTAAAATCCCCGGCTCCTTCCAGCGCCGTGAAGGCCGCCTCTCCGACTACGAAGTGCTCGTTTCGCGCCTCGTGGACCGGATTCTGCGCCCCATGTTCCCCAAGGACTACCACTACGAGGTGCAGGTGATGATTTCGCTGATTTCAGCCGACAAGGATGTGCAGCCCGACGCCCTGGCCGCCCTGGCCGCTTCGGCCGCTCTGTCGGTGTCGGATATTCCCTTTGCGGGTCCCATTTCGGAAGTGCGCGTAGCCCGCATCGACGGCAAGCTCCAGATTAACCCCCTAACCGCCGACATCGAGCGGGCCGACATCGACCTTATCGTGGGGGCTACCATCGACTCGGTGGCCATGGTGGAAGGCGAGATGAACGAGGTGAGCGAAGAGGAAATGGTAGAGGCCATTGCCTACGCCCACGAAGCCATCAAGGAGCAGGTGCGCGTGCAGCAGGAGCTGGCCGCCGAAATCGAGAAGTCGCACGTGAAGCGCGACTATCCCAAGTACGACGAGAACGACGAGCTGAAGCAGCGCATCACGCAGGCCGTCTACCAGAAGGCTTATGAGGTAGCCAAGTCGGGCAACACCAGCAAGTCGGGCCGTAAGGAAGGCTTCGGCGCTATCAAGAAGCCCCTGCTGGAAGAGTTGCAGGCCGAAAACCCGGAGCTGGACCTGAAAATGTTCGGGCGCTACTACGGCTCGGCCGAGAAGAAGGCCATCCGCGACATGATGATCAAGGAGCGCACCCGCCTCGACGGTCGCCAGCTGACCGAAATCCGCCCCATCTGGTCGGAAATCAACTACCTGCCGGGCGCCCACGGCTCGGCCCTGTTTACCCGCGGCGAAACCCAGTCGCTGACCTCGGTGGCCCTGGGCACCAAGCTCGACGAGCAGATTGTGGACTCGGCCATGGTGTCGGGCTACAACAAGTTTATGCTGCACTACAACTTCCCGGCCTTCTCGACCGGTGAAGTGAAGCCCAACCGTGGCCCCGGCCGCCGCGAAGTAGGCCACGGCAACCTGGCCATGCGCTCCTTGAAGAAGGTGCTGCCCCCGGAAGACGAAAACCCCTACACCATCCGCGTGGTGTCGGACATTCTGGAGTCGAACGGCTCGTCGTCGATGGCGACGGTGTGCGCCGGTTCCATGGCCCTGATGGATGCGGGCATTAAGATGCGCGCCGCCGTGTCGGGCATTGCTATGGGCCTCGTGCAGGACAGGGAAACCGGCGAATACGCCGTGCTGTCCGATATTCTGGGCGACGAAGACCACCTCGGCGACATGGACTTCAAGGTGACGGGCACCGAGAAAGGCATTGTGGCTTGCCAGATGGACATCAAAATCCAGGGCCTGAGCAGCGAAATCCTAACCGCGGCCCTGCATCAGGCCCGCGAAGGCCGCCTGCACATCCTGCGCGAAATGGCCAAGACCATTGCCGAGCCAGCCGCTGACCTCAAGCCGCACACGCCCCGCTCGCACAAGATGCTCATCGATAAAGAGTTTATTGGCGCGGTTATTGGGCCCGGCGGTAAGGTCATTCAACAGATTCAGAAGGACACCAACGCCACAGTTATTATTGAAGAAAAAGAAGAAAAAGGCCACGTGAGCATCTTCGCCTCCAACCAGGAGGACATGGAAGCTGCCATCAGCCGCATCCGCGCCATTGCGGCCGTGCCCGAAGTAGGCGAAACCTACAAAGGCAAGGTGCGCAGCATTCAGCCCTACGGTGCTTTCGTGGAGATTATGCCGGGCAAAGACGGCCTGCTCCACATTTCGGAAGTAGCGCACGAACGGCTGGCCTCGCTGGACGGCGTGCTGGAAGTAGGGCAGGAGATTGACGTGAAGCTGCTCGACATCGACAAGAAAACCGGCAAGTACCGCCTCTCGCGCAAGGTGCTGCTGCCCAAGCCTGAGCGGGCCGCCGATTCCAACGGTACGGCTCAGGTGTAAACCGCCGAACTTTCGCGGGTATCGGGGTGTTGCTCTCAACATCATCCTGATACCCGTGTTAGGTATCCTCCGTATACCGGACTATTCACTAACGACGTTTCTAGAACCCCCCAATTTACCTTTCTCGCGCCCGCAATGAGACAGCTAAAAATCAGCAAGCAGATCACCAACCGCGAAAGCCAGTCGCTGGATAAATACCTCCAGGAGATTGGCAAGGTGGACCTGCTGACCCCCGATGAGGAGGTGACGCTGGCGCAACGCATTAAGGAAGGCGACCAGCAAGCGCTGGAGAAGCTGACCAAGGCCAACCTCCGCTTCGTGGTGTCGGTGGCCAAACAATACCAGAACCAAGGTCTGTCGCTGGGCGACTTGATCAACGAGGGCAACCTCGGCCTGATCAAAGCTGCCAAGCGCTTCGACGAAACCCGCGGCTTTAAGTTTATCTCCTACGCCGTGTGGTGGATTCGCCAAAGCATTCTGCAAGCCCTGGCCGAGCAAAGCCGCATTGTGCGTCTGCCTCTGAACCGGGTTGGCTCGCTGAACAAAATCAGCAAGTCGTTTTCGGAGCTGGAGCAGAAGTTTGAGCGGGAGCCCTCGCCCGAGGAAATTGCCGAAGTGCTGGAGCTAACCACTTCAGAAGTGGTGGACACGCTCAAGATTTCGGGCCGCCACGTGTCGGTGGATGCCCCCTTCGTGCAGGGCGAGGAAAACCGCCTGCTTGACGTGCTCGAAAACGAAGACGAAGAGTCGCCCGACACGGGGCTGATGAACGACTCGCTCCGCAAGGAAGTGCAGCGCGCCCTGAGCACGCTCACCAAGCGCGAAGCCGATGTGATTACGCTTTATTTCGGTCTGAACGGAGAACATTCGCTCACGCTGGAAGAAATCGGCGAAAAGTTTAACCTGACCCGCGAGCGGGTTCGGCAGATCAAGGAAAAGGCCATTCGCCGCCTGCGCCACACCTCGCGCTCCAAAGCGCTGAAACCGTATCTGGGGTAACGATTCTTACCCCGTTGCAAAAGACCCTGGCCGCTGGTTGGGGTTTTTTGTTGTGCTTTGGGAGAGTGTTAAGATGTTATGCTGACACCAGAAGCTAACGGTCATGCTGAGCCCTGCGAAGCATCTCTACCGCTGGCTAACCTCTAACGGCTGCAACGAAGCGGGAGAGATGCTTCGACAAGCTCAGCAGGACAATACCACTCAGGCGTCAGCACCCAGATGCCTCGCTGCGCTCGGAATGACAGCCGCGTGCTACACACGAGCGGCTCGTGTTACCTTTGCCGTCCCAACTAAACCTTTCATGGCGCAGGCCTGGGCCTGAGCTTTCTTCCTCCTATGGAAAATACGACCTCGGAACACGTAAAGTGTTTAATTATTGGTTCGGGTCCGGCTGGTTACACGGCCGCTATTTATGCCTCGCGGGCGGGCTTGCAGCCGGTGATGTACCAGGGCCTGCAACCGGGCGGGCAGCTCACCATCACCAACGACGTGGAAAACTTTCCCGGCTACCCCGACGGCATCATGGGGCCGGAGATGATGGAAGACCTGAAAAAGCAGGCCGCCCGCTTCGGCACTGATATTCGGTACGGCATTGCGACGGCCGTGGACTTTTCGGGCCATCCGCACCGCATCACCGTGGATGAAACCAAGCAGCTCACCGCCGACACGGTGATAATTGCCACGGGCGCGTCGGCTAAGTGGCTGGGGCTGCCCTCGGAGGCGCGCCTGAACGGCTCGGGCGTGTCGGCCTGTGCCGTGTGCGACGGGTTTTTCTACCGCGGGCTGGACGTGGCCATTGTGGGCGCCGGCGACACGGCGGCCGAGGAAGCTACTTACCTGGCCAACCTGTGCTCCAAGGTGTACATGATTGTGCGGAAAGGGGAGATGCGCGCCTCGAAAATCATGCAGAAGCGCGTGCTCGACAACCCAAAGATTGAGGTGCTCTGGAATACCGTAACCGACGAAATCCTGGGCGAGCACGCTGTGGAAGCCGTACGGGTGAAGAGCACGCTGGACGGCAGCACCCGCGAGATTTCGGTGAAGGGCTTTTTCGTGGCCATCGGCCACGAGCCCAACTCCAAAATCTTCCAGCCCTACCTGACGCACGACGAGCAGGGCTACCTGAAAACCTTGCCCGGCACGGCCAAAACCAACGTGGACGGCGTGTTTGCCTGCGGCGACGTGCAGGACTACACCTACCGCCAAGCCGTGACGGCCGCCGGCTCCGGCTGCATGGCTGCCCTCGACGCCGAGCGTTACCTGGCCGCGCTAGGCGACCATTAGGTGAGTGAGTGGATGAGTGAATGAGTGAGTAGGCAAGTTGGTACTGCACTTTGATAGTGGGTTGGTACGTTCAGGTTGCCCGTTCTTCCTTCACTCATTCGCTCACTCGCTCATTCACTCATTAACTCTTCGCCTTTGCTATATTTTGTAAGACACTGGCTGCTGCCGCTGCTACTGATCGGGCTGTTTGTAGGCTTGCCCGGCCAGCTGCGGGCCCAGCGCCGCAAAGTGCCCGAGCCAAAAGCCAAAGCGGGTTCGGCCGGCAAGCGGAAGGACTTCTTTCGCATCAAATCCCCGACCATCCGCTACGTGCGGCCCGATACCACCATCCTGATTGAGACGGAGGAGCTGCCCGACGAAAGCTCGGACGCGGCCAAGTCCATCTTCTTCAACCCGGCCAAAAAGCTGTCCATCGTGAGCGAGGATACGTCGTCGCTCAACGAGGGCGGGCAGGAAATTGTGGAAGTCAAGGAAGAGGTGCAGATTGATTCGTCGTGGATACAGGTGGCCGGCTACTACGCCATCTGGGACACGCACAACATCAACCCCTACCGCGTGGATGGCCGCCGCATCAAGGACACGCTGAACCTGCGCCTCACGGAGCCGGAGCGCCAGCGCTACGCCAAGATGCCCCTGAACAGCACGCCCCTGACCTCGGACTTCGGCTTCCGCGGCTACCGCTGGCACTACGGCGTAGACCTGGACCTGAACACCGGCGACTCGGTGAAAGCGGCGTTTGACGGGGTGGTGCGCATAACCAAGTGGGACGGCTCCGGCTACGGCAACTACATCCTCGTGCGTCATTATAACGGCATTGAGACCCTGTACGGCCACTTGCAGAAGTCGCTGGTGACGCCGGGCACCTTCGTGAAAGCCGGGCAGCTGATTGGGTACGGCGGCAGCACGGGCCGCAGCACCGGCTCCCACCTGCACTTTGAGGTGCGCTACGAAGGCAACCCCATCGACCCGGAAAAGATGTACGACTTCCCGGATTACAAGCTTATCCAGGACAACTTCCAGGTTACGGCGGCTCTGTTTGCCTACTACAGCAAGGCCCTGCGCTACCGGGGCGGCAGCGTACCGGGCGCGGGTAGCGGCAGTAGTAGCCGCAGCAGCGGCAAGCCCACCCAGGCGCGGCGCACGGTCACGCACCGCATCCGTCCGGGCGACACGCTGTCGGAAATTGCCGATAAGTATGGCGTGTCGCAGGCGCAGCTGCGCCGCCTGAATGGCAGCGTCGGTACCCTGCGCCCCGGCCGCACGTTGAGAATAAAGTAGGGACTTAGGGGCTTGGGGACTTAGGGGCTTGGTTGACGTGCAAGTGGCATTCAGCAAACCCTAAGTCCCCGAGCCCCTAAGTCCCCAAGCCCCTACAAAATGAAACTTGACATTCTGGCCCTCGGGGCCCACCCCGATGACGTGGAAATGTCGTGTGCCGGCACCCTGCTGGCGGCGGCGGCGGCCGGCAAGCGGATTGGCATCGTGGATTTTACGCGGGGTGAGCTGGGCACCCGCGGCACTGCGGAAACCCGCGCCCAGGAAGCCGAGGCTGCCAGCCGCATTCTGGGCCTGAGTGCCCGCGAAAACCTGGGCCTGCCCGATGGTTTCTTCCGCAACGACCGGGAGCACCAGCTGCCCCTGATTACCGCCCTGCGCCGCTACCAGCCCGACGTGGTGCTGTGCAACGCCACCGCTGACCGCCACCCCGACCACGGCCGCGGCGCCCAGCTTGCCACCGACGCCTGCTTTCTGAGCGGCCTGCGCCGGATTGAAACCCACGGGCACGACGGCCAGCCGCAGGAGCCCTGGCGCCCCCGCGCGGTATACCACTACATCCAGGACCGCCAGCTGCCCGCCGACTTTGTGGTGGATATTACCGCCCACTGGCTCAAGAAGTGGGAGGCCATTCGGGCTTACAAAACGCAGTTCTACGACCCCGAAAGCACCGAGCCCACCACCTACCTGTCGAGCCCTGAGTTCAGCAAGTTTATGGAAGCGCGGGCTAGAGAGTTCGGCCACCTGATTGGCGTAGAATTCGGGGAGGGCTTCACCCGCCAGCGTCCCCTGGGCGTGCGTGAAGTGACGGAGCTGCTGTAGGCAATTTGCGCAGTGAAAATAGAAGCCCAGCTCAGCAGGCCGGGCTTTTTTATTGGTGACGGGGGAATAGCGGGGCCTATGACCGTCATGCTTCTCTTTAAATGAGTAAGCAATACAAGCCCCGTAAAAAGTCTATTTACAAAGCAGGTAAACCAATTTACGCCCAATATAGGGCTGAAAGCTAGTGTGCTGAAAAGTCTGATGAGGTGAAATCTTGAGCTGGGCAGGTGAAACCCTTTCTGCTACTTCCGGCCGCAGTTCACGAATTCACCTCCTGCTTTTCGCCTTATGCACACTACGCAGCCCCGCCTTCCTCTCAGCCTAAAATTACTTTTCACCGCTTTCCTGGCCGTCATGGTGCCGGTGTACTGGGTCAATTATGGCCCTACCAACTTCCTGTACTTTTGCGACGTGGCCCTGCTGCTCTGCCTCATCAGCATCTGGACCGAGCGGCGCCTGCCCGCTTCCATGGCCGCCGTGGGCATCCTGCTGCCCCAAATCCTGTGGTGCGCCGATTTCCTGGGCGAGTTGTGCGGGGTGCGTCTGCTGGGCATGACGTCCTACATGTTCGATGCGAACCGCTCCTTGTTTCTGCGGGGCCTGTCGTTTTTCCACGGTTGGCTGCCGTTCCTGCTGGTGTATCTGGTGCGCCGCCTCGGCTACGACCGGCGCGCCCTCTGGGCCTGGACCGGCCTGGCCTGGGGACTGTGCCTGGTAGCCTACTTCCTGCTGCCGCCCGCCGGCGCCGTCATGCCCGACCCCAAAATCCCCGTCAACATCAACTACGTCTTCGGCTTCGACGACGCCCACCCCCAAACCTGGCTGCCCGCCCCGGTGTACCTGGTAGCCTGGATGGCGGCATTGTTCGTGGTAGCGTACCTGCCCACGCACCTGGTGCTACGGAAGTGGCTGGGAAAGAAGGAGGAAGTTGCTGTACCCCGTTCCATGGAGCCAGTGGCAGCTTAGTAGAACACATATACACGTTGCGCGACGCTGCTCCTACGTGATATGGATCAAGCATAGGGAAGACTTATTTGTGACTACATTGTGTTGCTAATCCATTTGTCCGCTTGTAACAACATCTATATGCTGAATCCGCAAATCCCTGAAGCGTTACCATCTCTGCAGTTGGGCCGCGTCAGTACATTTCGTCCCGAAGACATCAAACGGTGGGGGGTAGAGCGGTTTATGGCGGAAGTGGCTCCTCAAACCCCGTTTGCCATTCCTGACCTCGGATTCACGCCGGAGGAGCAGCAGCGCATGGACCAGTTGACGCAGGACGAGCGGGAAGCAGATGGTCTTTGATACCAACCTGGTGCTTCAACACATTCGGCGTGGCGAGGCGCTGCCGGCGCGGGCCGTGTTGCCAATTGTAATTAGATGTGTATACGGCTTTGTAGAGCATACGCTTTAGATGTTATATAAAAAAAGCCTATTTATAAACAGATTTTTTTGTTGTATTATGCATTCTAGTATTCGATAAGCAAAAATTATATATTATATATTATTTTTGTTTATTTGATGTTAATATTTAACCACCAGCAGCTCAATAAGAAACAGTACACAATCATTGACATCAGTACATGAAACTTCTCCTCATCCAACTCAGCGACATTCACATAAAGGGAGCACAAGATAAAGTTCTTGCAAGAAGGACCAAGATTGCGGAAGCAGTCCGGAATATGACTTTTGAATTGGATATGTGTATTGTTGCTGTCACAGGTGATATAGCATATGCTGGCAGTGAAACGCAATACGCAGAGTCGCTAGAACTTTTTGAGCATATACGCCACGTACTTCAGAAAGACTTAGGTACTGCCGTCCCTGTTCATATGGTCGCGATACCAGGAAATCATGATTGTGATTTTGGTAACCCTGGTTTAGCTCGTGAGAGTATAATTAAGTCTATGCGCGTAAACAATATTATTGATGATTCGATAATTGATATTTGCACAAATGTGCAAAATAACTTTTTCGAGCTATTTAAAATTTATTTCTCAAGAAATGTTCATTTTTTTAATAAACTATATTGGGAATATAAATTCGACGCAAAAGGCCAGGAACTACTTTTTAGATGTTATAATACTGCTTGGAACTCTGAGCTTCGAGAAAAGCCAGGCGAGATGTACTATCCAGTGAGCTATATTCCAAATCAAAGTATTGGTTCGGAATTCGTAATTTCTATGTTTCACCATCCGTACAACTGGCTTTCACCGGATAATGGACGAGAGTTCAGGAAGAAGATAGAAGAGGTGTCTGACCTTATTATAACTGGACATGAACATGATATGACTCAGCGAGTTTCATCTTCCGGTAGGCACCAGCACAATACATATGTTGAAGGAGGAGCATTGCAGGATTCTTACAATAATACGACTAGCGAGTTTAATTGTATTCTGATAGACACACATAAGAAGCGTAATGCTATTATTCCATTCAGATGGAGTGAAGGACTTTATCATGGCAATACACAAAGCTTGGTGTGGTCAGACTATAGACCTAATCGTATACGAAGTAAAAATGAGTTTGCGTTAAGCGAATCTATGACCAAATGGTTGTCTGACCTTGGATTACAGGTTAGGCATCCCAATAAGGGTTTGCTCAGACGTAATGATATATTTGTATACCCTGATTTGCGCGATGATAATTATCGAAAAAAATCTGTACGCTATATTAAAGGAGAAGAAATATTGGATAAAATTGTCGATTTTAATAGAATTATTATATCAGGAACGGATGATGCTGGTAAAACAACTTTAGCCAAGCAATATTTTGAGGAGTTTTATCACAAAGGAATAATACCACTGTACCTAAATGGTGGAAGTGGTAAAACTATAGCAGGCGATGAGCGAGGTATTGCTTTTATATTATCGGAATTTACCGAGCAATATACTGGTATGAGCGCCGAGGAATATCGGCAATTAGATAAGGATAAAAGGATAATTATAATCGATAATTTCGATAAGATAAAATTCAAAAAGGGAGGTAGGTCCGTCAAAAGTGTTGTTGAGCTAATGACTGGATTTGCGCAGTATGTAATACTGTTTTCGAATGACTTAGCATTGCATGCGTCCGAGATGGCAAGTGAAGGTTTTGCATTCATAACTGAAGGAGAAAAAACTTTTCAACAATATAGAATACAGCCATTTGGTCACTATCGTCGAGAATTATTGGTGAAAAAATGGATTGGCTTTGATGATACATTGGAGGAAAATAGTGGAGAGTTTATTCGAAAAGTTGAAGAAATCAAAAAGTTGCTTGATACGATAATTGGAAACAACTATATACCCCCTTATCCAGTAGTGCTTTTACCACTGTTACTTGCGCAGCAGCATAATGAGAAAGTAAATACAAATGCTAGTACATACGGGTACTTTTATGAGCTGCTTATTATTAAGTCTTTAACAGAAAGAGTAAATGTTGTATCCTCTGATGTTAAAAATGGCTATTTAACATTTCTCGCCAAGTTTATGTTTGAGCAAGAATTGCGTGGATTGACAGAGCGACAATTACGTGAATTCCACTCAAGATACGAAGATGAATATTTTATATCTGTTAATTATTCGTCAATAATTGAAGTGTTAATCCAAACTCACCTTATTGAAGTTAGGGGTGATTTTTATGCATTTAAGTACCCATACATATTTTATTATTTCATTGCATCAAGCCTGCGTGATAGACTTTCTGACGATGGTGCGAAAGCTGATGTTACACGGCTAGCGTCTACGTTGCATGAGGAGGAAAGTGCCAATATACTTCTGTTTTTGACTCACTTGACAAAAGATAGATTTATAATCGACCAGATGATAATTGCAGCTAAAGGTGTATTTTCATCTGTCAAAAGTGAAAACATGCTATCGGAGGTTAACGTATTTTCTGATTTGAATACATTTATTGAGGCGAGTTATGAAGATAGAGATGTAACAGAATCAAGAGATGCTAAGAATAAGAGATTAGATGAAATTGAAATGCAGTACAGTCAAAAAGATAGAAATATTGAAGAAGTTGAGGCGATAGAGGAATTGTCCTACAAGGAAGATGATGGAAAAACTATAGCTATAACAAAAGAACAGGAAGAGTATATGAAAAATATAGGTGTAGCAATGAAAACGTTACAAATACTAGGACAATTATTGAAGAACTATGTTGGTACAATGGATGGTCCGACTAAAACCATACTTGTGAATGAATGCAAAGGTATTGGCTTTAGAACACTGGCTTCTCTGATGAACTCATTGGAATCAAATAAAGAGTTTTTTCTGGAAACTATGTCTACGATTTTTCGAAATGAAAGTCCTAATCTAACTCAACGCGATGCTACAGAAAGGGCAATTGCATCTTTATTCAGTGTGGTTCATATGAACACATATGCTATTGTGAAACGAATTTCGAATGCAATAGGCTCACCGCAATTAACTCAAGTTTATGAAAAAATGATCGAGGTAGATTCATCTCCCGCAACTCAGCTAGTATACTCTTCGCTGAATTTTGACCATTCTAATACATTTCCAGTTAATGTGTTGACTAAAGCTTATGATAAAGTAAAAAATAATACACTTGCGCTTGAAGTGCTGAAAAGCTTAACATTTAATCAGTTTTATCTTTTTAACACGCCTTTTGCAGTTAAACAACAAGCATGTGCAGTTCTTAAAGTGAAGTATATTAATTCATCGAGCGTCAATCCAGCGCACAAGATGATTAAAGGTGGGGCAAAAAAAGTGTCTAGTTAGTAAATCAATTTGTCTATTATGTTCTTTTAATCAAAAGAGTTTCAGTAATTAATGTTGCTGAGGCTCTTTTGATTATGTAAACTTCCCCGCGAAGTAGGCAAGTCAAAAGTGAAGATTCACAACGCAGCCCAGCTAGTCAAAACCGAGCTACGTTTTTTAACCCGTTACCCTACCGCACCCCCAACCGATTCCGCTTCCACGCCGAGCCCGTAGCGGCCGGCGCATCTGCCGAAGCGGCAGTAGAACTGGGCTTCTTCTCCGTGAGGAGCATGGCGGTGAGCACGGCGGCGAGCTTGGCGGTGGAGTCGTCGGGGGCGGCGGGGCGGAGGGCTTCGGGGGTGAAGTGGTCCTTGATGAAGTTGGTGTCGAAGTTGCCGCTCACGAAAGCGGGGTGTTGCAGCACGTAGCGGCCGAAGCCCAGGGTGGTTTCGATGCCGGTAATCTGGTACTCGTCGATGGCGCGCAGCATCCGCTCGATGGCCTCCTGGCGGGTGGCCCCGAAGGTGACGAGCTTGGCAATCATGGGGTCATAGTAAATCGGGATGTCCATGCCCTGCTCGAAACCGTCGTCCACCCGCACGCCGGGGCCCTGGGGGCGCACGTAAGTAGTCAGCGTGCCGATGTCGGGCAGGAAGTTGTTTTGCGGGTCTTCGGCGTACACGCGCAGCTCCAGGGCGTGGCCCTGAATCGTAAGGTCTTCCTGGCGGAAGGGCAGGGGGTGGCCCTCAGCTACGCGGATTTGCTCTTTCACCAGATCGAGGCCCGTAATCTGCTCCGTGACGGGGTGCTCCACCTGGAGGCGGGTGTTCATTTCCAGGAAGTAGAAGTTGCGCTGGTCGTCCAGCAGAAACTCCACGGTGCCGGCTCCGGTGTAGTTGCAGGCGCGGGCCACGTCCACGGCGCAGCGGCCCATTTCGGCGCGCAGCTCCGGCGTCAGCACCGACGAGGGGGCCTCTTCAATCACCTTCTGGTGGCGGCGCTGGATGGAGCATTCCCGCTCAAACAAGTGCACAATGTTGCCGTGCTCGTCGCCGAGCACCTGAATCTCGATGTGGCGCGGCCCGGTCACGAACTTCTCAATAAATACCGCCCCATCGCCAAACGCCGACGTGGCCTCCGACACGGCCAGCTGCATCTGCTCCTCGAACTCAGCTTCGGAGTGTACCAGGCGCATACCCTTGCCGCCGCCCCCGGCCGAGGCCTTGATGAGCACCGGAAAGCCCACGCCCGCCGCAATGCGCTTGGCTTCTTCCACATCCTGGATGGCCTCGTCGGTGCCGGGCACCAGCGGGATGTTGTAGGCTTTCACGGCCTGCTTGGCCGACAGCTTGTCGCCCATGATGTTCATGGCCTCCGGCGAAGGACCCACGAAAATCAGCCCCGCCTCCTGCACCATGCGGGCAAACTCGGCGTTTTCTGACAGGAAGCCGTAGCCGGGATGGATGGCATCGACGCCGAGCTGCCGGCACACCTCCAGGATTTTGTCGCCGCGCAGGTAGCTGTCTTTCGAGGCGGGCGGGCCCACGCACACGGCCTCGTCGGCGTAGCGCACGTGCAGGGCGTTGCGGTCGGCTTCTGAGTAGATGGCCACGGTGTGCAGGCCCATTTCCTTGGCCGAGCGCAGCACGCGCAAGGCAATTTCGCCCCGGTTGGCGACCAGCAGCTTGGTAATTTTCTTCATGTAAGGGAGCGGATGCGGGTGGGAGAGAGGTACGGTAGAAAAAGGTGTCATTCCGAGCGAGGCGAGGAATCTGGGTTACTTCCAAGAGGCTAACTCAGATTCCTCGCTTCGCTCGGAATGACATGCCTATTCAAGGCAGCTGAATAATGCTGTTCATTACCCAAAGAAACGTCATTCCACTGGCACCGTAAAACGCGCGCGGGCAATTCCTAGGCGGTTGTTTGCCGGCCTGCGGGCGGCTACCTTTGCGGATTGCCATAACTTTGTACATCTTCCGGGAGTTACGCCCCTGTGTAACCTCCTGATTTCTTTCACATTCAACCCGTTCCCTCGTGGATCTATTTGAGAAGATTGCCGCCAACCGCGGCCCGCTGGGCAGCCACTCGCACTATGCACACGGCTATTTCACGTTTCCCAAGCTGGAAGGCGAGATTAAGCCCCGCATGATTTTCCGCGGTAAAGAGGTGCTCACCTGGAGCCTGAACAACTACCTGGGCCTGGCCAACCACCCCGAGGTGCGCCGCGCCGACGCCGAGGCCGCCGCCGAGTACGGCATGGCCCTGCCCATGGGCGCGCGCATGATGTCCGGCAACTCCAACCTGCACGAGCAGCTGGAAAGTGAGCTGGCTGAGTTTGTGATGAAGCCCGACTGCATGCTCCTGAACTTCGGCTACCAGGGCGTAGTGAGCATTATCGATGCCATGGTGAACCGCCACGACGTGATTGTGTACGACGCCGAGTCGCACGCCTGCATCATCGACGGGGTGCGCCTGCACCAGGGCAAGCGGTTTGTGTACACCCACAACGACATGGGCAGCCTGGAAAAGCAGCTGGAGCGGGCCCAGCGCATCATCGACGAAACCGGCGGCGGCATTCTGGTAATTACCGAGGGCGTGTTTGGCATGTCGGGCAACCAGGGCAACCTGCGCGGCGTGGTGGCCTTGAAAGAGAAATACCAGTTCCGCCTGTTCGTGGATGATGCCCACGGCTTCGGCACGATGGGCGCTACGGGCGCCGGAACCGGCGAAGAACAGGGGGTGCAGGACGGCATCGACCTATATTTTTCGACCTTTGCGAAGAGCATGGCCAGCATCGGCGCCTTCGTAGCCGGCCCCGAGAACGTAATTGAATATTTGCGCTACAACATGCGCAGCCAGATTTTCGCCAAAAGCCTACCCATGCCGCTTGTGGTGGGTGCTTTGAAACGCCTGGAGCTGCTGCGCACCCGCCCCGAGCTAAAGGAAAACCTCTGGATTATCGTGCGGGCCTTGCAGAGCGGATTGCGCGAAAAAGGCTTCAACATCGGCACCACCACTTCGTGCGTGACGCCGGTGCTGCTGGAGGGCCAAATTCCCGACGCCACGCAGATTACCTTCGATTTGCGTGAGAATCACGGCATTTTCTGCTCTATTGTGGTGTATCCGGTGGTGCCCAAGGGCGTAATTATGCTTCGCCTTATCCCCACCGCCGTCCATACCCTCGACGATGTAGCCACCACCATCCGGGCCTTTGAGGCGGTGCAGGAAAAGCTCTCAAAAGGGCTTTACTCCAAAGCCGAAGTGCCTGCGGGGCTACAGGCTTAGCCTGTGCTTTGCTAAATACAAAAGCCGGGTGTCCAGCGGGTGCTCGGCTTTTGTATTTAGGACTATTCCTAGTGAGAAGCTAAGTGGAGGGGAGAAGAGGGGCAGCTATTGCGGGGTAAAAATGCCCTGTACGAGCCGGTAAGGGCGTTTGATAAAAAAAGTTGGCAACTTGCTTGTATTTGAAATCCCTGTATATTAGGGCCCGTTAAACACATTTTTCCACACCACATAACCCTCTTCCCCCATGAACAATTTTAGCCAACTGAAAGACCTCGTGATGTCGCTGGAAGCTGACTTCGAGAAGTTCTACGACAAGAACAACTCTGCCGCTGGTACCCGCGTGCGCAAGGGCATGCAGGAGCTGAAGAATATGGCCCAGAGCATCCGCACCGAGGTGCAGAACAAGAAGAACGAAGGCGGTGCTGCTGCCGGTGGCGCCAGCAACGGTGCTGCCAAAGCTGCTCCGGCCAAGAAAGCCGCCGCTCCCGCCGCTAAGAAAGCCGCTCCGGCGAAAAAGAAGTAAGACCACGGATTCATCCGGATTTTTCGGATGAGTCGGATTTTGTGGACGAACCTCTCTCCCAATAAAAAGGCCTCCCACTCGGGAGGCTTTTTTCATGTAAAGCTTAGAAGCGGTTGGCGTTAGTTGTTGCAGCGTCTAGCCACTGTAGAAACGCGACCCTTGGCTACGCCGACCAACGGTTCGCGTCTCGGCGTCCGCGCCACTAGAACGGCATTGTTCTTCGCTGGTCGTTCAACGAGGAGGCGCAACATCTTGCGTCTCTACAGTGGGCTAACCAACTAGTTAGCTAATCCAAACCGCTGCTTAGATAAAGACGCGGCCGGTTAGATCAGCTTAATGAGGAAATAGCTTTTCCCCTTCTGCGCAACGAGGTAGTTGCCTGGCAGGGGCGCTACGGCCGTGGCCGACTGGTCGGGAGTTACTTTCTGGCGGTTGAGCTTCACGCCGTTGTTCTGCACCATTTTGCGCGCCTCGCCTTTGGAGGAGAAGATAACGTTGCCGGTGGCTGTGCTCAGCAGCGTGAGGACGTCCATACCGGCCAGCTCGGTTTGGGCCACCTCCACGTGGGGCACGCCGGCAAACACGTCGAGCAGGGTAGCCTCATCCAGCAAGGCCAGGTCGCCGCCCCCGAACAGCACCTGCGAGGCGGCCAGAGCTGCTTCGTAGGCTGCGGCCCCATGCACGCGGGTGGTTACGTCCTGGGCCAGGGCTTTTTGCAGAACCCGCCGATGCGGAGCCTGGGCGTGCTCGGCTTCTAGGGCTTCGATTTCCTCTTGGCTGAGCAGCGTGAAGACGCGGATGAGGCGGGGCGCGTCGGCGTCGGCGGCGTTGAGGAAGAACTGGTAGAACTGATAGGGCGAGGTCAGGGTGGGGTCGAGCCACACGGTGCCGGTTTCGCTCTTGCCGTACTTGGTGCCATCGGCCTTGGTGATGAGCTGGCCGGTGAGGGCGTAAGCCTTGCCCTCGCCGCCCGTCATGCGCTGTATTAGCTCGGTGCCGGCAGTGATGTTGCCCCACTGGTCGGAGGCGCCCATTTGCAGGGTACAGCCCAACTCCTTATATAAGTGGTAGAAGTCGTAGCCCTGCAGCAGTTGGTAGCTAAACTCGGTGTAGCTGATGCCCGCCTCTTCTGCTTTGCGAAAAATGGTTTCTTGAAGGAATGATCTGGATGCTTCAGCCTTTTTTTCAAAGTCAGGCTCTGAAATGTGCTTAAGAGTTAGCAACGCACCTTTTAGCTCAGACAAATTCTTTTGAACACTTTGAATGTCTGTTGTTGGGTCATCAAGCAAGTTAATTATGCCGTCAACATAAGATACCGTGTCATCGATACCTACATTGATACGCTCCATGGTCTTATTGATTCCTATTCTTTTCTGGACGGATTCTTTGGCCATCATGTAGTTCACGGTAAGGTGCTTGCCTACTTCGCGCAGAAACTGCAGAAAACCAAAGTCCTTGAACCAGTCGTAGTTGTTGACGACCAGCGCACCGGTGGGCGAGTCGTTGAACTCAATGAACCGCTCCAGCTGGGCCCGGATGCCGGCCTGGTTGCGGCGCAGGGCGTCTTCGTCCAGCAGGTTGCGCTCCGCCGACTTGCCCGATGGGTCACCAATCATGCCGGTGGCGCCGCCCACCAGGGCCACGGGGCGGTGGCCGGCCCGCTGCAGGTGCACCAGTAGCATAATGGTGGCCAGGTTGCCGATGTGCAGGGACGGGGCCGTGGGATCAAAGCCGATGTAGCCAGTAACAGGCGCGCCGGCACGTAAGTGCTCGGCCGTGCCGGGCATCATGCCTTTGTCATGAAGCATCTTTCGCCAGCGCAGTTCTTCTATCAGGTCCAAGGGTGAATTAGTAATTAGGAATTAGTAATTAAGAATTTGTCTGATGGCGCAAGCAACAGAAGATCATCCACGCAATGCCAATCAGACCTGATTCTTACCAGTCAGGCCGCAAAGGTAAGAGGCAGGCTGTACCTTTGGCGGACAAGAATTGCCGGCATAGCCTAGCAAGCTGCCGTAGGTAAATTCTTACTTGCTACTTCTTACTTACCAAGTAAAAATTGACCCCCGACGAAGTTCTCAAGCAGCTCCAGCAGCGGCAGTTTGCGCCCGTGTATTTCCTGCAAGGGGAGGAGCCCTACTACATCGACCTGGTAAGCGACCTGCTGGAGCGCACGGTGTTGCAAGAACACGAGAAGGGCTTCAACCAGGTGGTGCTCTACGGCAAGGACACCGACGTGGCCGGCATTCTGGGCCAGGCCAAACGGTTTCCGATGATGGCCGACCGCTCGGTGGTTATTGTGAAAGAGGCCCAGGCCGTGGCTGATTTGGAGTCGGAAAAGGCGTGGCCGTTTCTGGAGGCGTATCTGAAGAACCCGCTGCACAGCACGGTGCTGGTGCTGTGCTACAAGCACAAAACCCTGGATGCGCGCAAGAAGCTGGGCAAGCTACTGACCGGCGACAAGAAGGAGCCCGCCCCGGCCGGCACGGTGCTCATGACGAGCAAAAAGCTCTACGACAACCAGGTGGCGCCCTGGCTCACGCAGTACGTGCGCAGCAAGGGCCAGCAGATTACGCCCCAGGCCACGGCCATGCTGGCCGAGTACATCGGGGCCGAGCTGGGCCGCCTGACCAACGAGGTGGACAAGATGCTGCTCAACCTGCTGCCCGGTCACGCCATCGACGAGGACCTGGTGCAGCGCATGGTGGGCATCAGCAAGGAGTACAACATCTTCGAGCTGCAAAGCGCCCTTATCCGGCGCGACGTGCTCAAGGCCAACCGCATCCTGCTCTACTTCGAGGCCAACCCCAAGGCCAATCCGCTCATCCCGAACCTGACGCTGCTGTTCAACTACTTCTCCCGCCTGCTGGCCCTGCACCAGCTGCCCAACCCCACCGAGGCCGACTGGAAGCGCCTGAACCTGGCTAGCACCTTCGCCCGCCGCGACTACCAAACCGGCTTGAAGGTGTTCAGCTTCGCCCGCACCCGCGACATCGTGCACCTGATACGACGCGCCGACGCCCAAAGCAAAGGCATCGACGCCGGCTCCATGACCGACGGCGAGATTCTGCGGGAGCTGGTGTGGCTGATTCTGCACCCGGTGCCGCTGAGTGCGGTGGTGGGAGCGTAGTTTTAGGCTACGAAAAACCGGCGGTACGTATGGCATCTGGAAATTTTGCCTTGTCTGCACCACGGTAGCCTTGGACTACTGAAAGCGGGGTAAAACGCTACTTGTAGTCAACGAGCCGTGATGTCACTACTTGCCAACGGCGGCCGGTGTATGCGTAGGTATCGGTGTATCGTTGCCGGATAACCTCGGGCACGCCATTTTTAAGGAATTCTGTGGTCACGACGCCCGTTAGGACCACGGTTTTTCCGTGGTCAGCGGCTCGCTGCACGGAGGTATAGAGCCTGGCGCCTGGGCAGCAGATGCGCAAGTTGGGTAGTTCCTTCACAACCTGCTGCTTGGTTTGCGTCAGGCCATTGGGGAAGGTTATCGTAAAGGTGTCGGCCAGAATGTTTTTCATGGCGGCGGTGTCGCCCTGTTCGTAAGCCGTCAGCCACGCTCTTTCCGCTTGCTTGACCTGCGTAATAGCTGCGCTTTCGCTGGTAGTTACCGCCAGCAGCCAATTGCTCAAGTCAGGCAGGAAGTGCGGCTCAAAGGACGTTAGTCGTCCAAACTCACTGTCACTTCGCGTTGAGGCGCGCAGCAGGAGGTGATTGGCTTGGGGGTAGATAATGACAGTAGACTTTTTTGCCCGGCCTTTTGTCAGACTGCGAGTTAACGCCTGGCTTACTTCCTGTACTGGAGTAGACGCGTCCAGCTCGCCGAACATAGCCAACAAGCTACCCCGGTAGGCTGCCCAATCGGTGGTAGGGTCGTAGGTGATTTCCAGGGCCTGAAACCACTGATCTGTTTTCTGGAAGTCGATGCTAGTCGACAGCGGCGGCAAGAAGTCACGCACCGGGCTCGTAGAGGCTAGGCCAGCCACTGAAGCATCGAGTTTGCTGGCGTCCTCGGGGCGGCGGGAACCGACGTAGTTGTACAGATTGCGCCATGCCTGTACGCCGGCTGCTACCTGGGCTTCGGTTGCGCCGTTGGCCCGCAGCTCAGTGGCGGTATTGTACAGGTTTTGCTGAGCCGCGCTAGTGCCCATGCCCGCGCCCGACAGGCAAAAAATAAAAGGCGTGTCGGGCTGGAGGGCCGTGAGCTTGGCCAGTATCCAGCCAGCTTGGCTGCTGCCCCCAAAACCAATCTTCCGCGGATCTATGCGCGGGTGGTGAGCCAAGAGCTGCCGGGCTTGCAGTGCATCCTCCGCTAGCTCCCGAAAAGAAGCCGTTTGCCAGCGGCCCGTCGAGCTGCCGCAACCGCGCTTGTCATAGGTGAGCACCGCAATGCCGTTTTTTGCCAGGTGGTCGGCAATAATGCGCATGTAGGAGGCGTAGCCGTGCCGGTTTTGTTCGCCAGAACCGTGAAGGAGCACGACGGCAGGCACTCGGCGCGGCTGGTCAGGTAGGAGCAGTGTGCCGGAAAGCGTGGTGTTACCATTCTTGAAGCGTACGGCTTCCTCCCGATACAGCAGAGTGGCTCTTACCGCACGTTGCGCCGTGCCTGCCGGGCTGGCTACCAGAACTTGCGGTACTGGTCCTTGGCTAGCGGATAGGAATGTAATGGTGGTGGAGGCAGTCCTGGGAGTGTCCGGTAGGATAGTCTTCCCCGAAAACCACGTCGTATCGTTTAAGCGGTACAGTCCTCGGAAATCGAATGTTTGTGGGTCAAAAGAAAATAGCCGGACAAATGATCTGCCTATTACTAGCTCCTTGTGGTCAGCCGTTTGATATGTTCCCAGGTAACGGTCATACACGGCAGCGTTCAGGTCCTGAGCCGGTACTGCGAAAGGCAGGAGTAGCAAAATCAGTAGGCCAGTAATCCTCATCACATCTGCTTGATATTCTAAAAACAAGATACACTATTTAGAAAACACCTCCCCACTTACTGGTGACAACAGCAAGAAAGCACTTCGACCAACTGGATATGTTTGTCCCTTCCACCCTGGGGTAAAAGCGGGCGTATGGGGAGCCTATAAGAACTCAGAGAAATTTTTCCATGTTGCTAAGAAAAATTTCTCTAGCTTCGGTTTATCTAATCACAAGCTTATGCCCACTGCTGCCCACCAACCTAAAATCACGGCCGTTATGCCGGTTTTCCTGCGCCAGAAATGGGCCGTTTGGAGCGAAGCCGGGCACGACTCGTTTACGCTGGTAATGGAAGCCCGCAAGGGCGTGCCGGCGGCCACGGCGTTTGAGGTGGCGGAGGCCTACCAGTTGCAAGCGCCGGAGTTGGAAGCCATTTACGAGCTATCCACTAAGACCCTGCGCACCTACTCCCAGGAAAACAAGCTGTTGAGCGCCGCCAGCAGCGAAAAGACCCTGAAAATCATCAGCCTCTACCACCGCGGAGTGGAGGTGTTCGGCGACGCGGCGGCGTTCCTGCGCTGGCTGGGCAAGCCCGCCCACGGCCTCGACGGGGAGCTGCCCCTGCGCCTGCTCGAAACCAGCGGCGGCATCGACCTAGTAGCCGAGGAGTTGGCCCGCATTGCCTACGGCGACTTATCGTAGGCAATGCTCATCTACCGCATCTGCCTGGCCCGCTACGCCGACGACCTGTTTGCCTCGGGCTACCGGGCGCGGTGGAACTACAAAGACCAGTTTGTCATCTACACCGCCGCCAGTCGGGCCCTGGCCTGCCTCGAAAACGTGGTGCACCGCAGCGGAGAGGGCCTCACCGAGCACTTCCGGGTGCTGATCATCGACGTACCTGACGACTTGCTGGTTGAGGAAATCCCGGTGGCCGAGTTGCCCGAGCAGTGGGAGCGGGCCAGCCGCTACGCCGTGTGCCAGCCCCTGGGCAGCGCCTGGTACGAGCGGCGCACCTCGGCCGTGTTGCGCGTGCCCTCGTCCATCGTGCCCCAGGAGCACAACTACATCCTGCACAGCCGCCACCCCGACTTCAAGCGTATTCGCATCGTGGGCCGCGAGGAGTTTCGGTTCGACCCGCGCATCAAGTCGGATGAGGTGTAGCACATGCTTGTAGCACACGCTTTAGCTTGTGCCGATAGGGGTTTTACCACGCAACTCCGTGCAACGACACTTGTCCCCACACTATTCCTGCCTCACGCCCACCTATGCGAGTCCTCGACATCATCCGCTTCTCCCCGCAGGAAACGTTTCTGATTGGCTACCCTACCGGCCCCGTGCAGGCCGGGTCCTGGGAACTGCGCTGCAACGGCGAGCTGGTAGCCACCCTGGACGTAACCGGCGAAGCCGAGCTGGAAGCCGGCCGCCGTGGCAAGCTGGCCCCGCCCCGCGCCGTGGTGTGCCGCGGCCCCGTCGACAAAAGCCGCTTCGACTTCACCCGCGACGAGGTGACGCTGGAGCGGGTGGCGTAATTTCAGCTAGCTTCGGCGCCACGTATGAAAGTGTACATTCAGAAAGGGGCCGACGGCGAATGCACGAGCGTCAACGGCTTTGTGGCCCTCGAAGGCTTCCGGCTTATGGGCTGGGAGATAGTGCCGTTCGTCGGCGCCAGTGAGTTGCAAGGCAACGCCCCCGACGAAGTGGTAGTAGGCCACATTGGGCAGGTGCGGTACGCCCTGCGGCAGTTGGGCCGGGACGTGCCGGCCGAGCTGGGCTATCCGGTGGCTATTCGGCCCTGGCTGGGACGGCGGCTGTGGCAATCTACCATCAACACCATTGCCAGCAGCCCGGAGCTGTGGCCGGTCTTTGTTAAGCCTATTTATGCGGCCAAGAAGTTTACGGGCGTACTCGTGCGCGGCACCCGCGACCTGGTAGGCTGCGGCGACCAACAGGAAGACACGCCCGTGTGGTGCTCGGAGCCGGTCAGCTTTGTGGCCGAGTGGCGCTGCTTTGTGCGCTACGGGCAGGTGCTCGACGCCCGCCACTACCGCGGCGACTGGCGGGTGCACTTCGACGCCCGCGTAGTCGAGCAGGCCGTAGCCGCCTACGCCGATGCACCCGCCGGCTACTCGCTCGACGTGGGCCTGACGGACGACGGCCGCACTGTAGTGGTGGAAGTCAATGACGGCTACTCGCTGGGCGCCTATGGCCTGACGCCGCTGAGCTACGCCAAGCTGCTCTCGGCGCGGTGGGCACAGATGACGGGCAGCCAGGATTACTGTAACTTCTGAGCGAAGCCAGCAACTGCTTCCGGTCAATTGGGCCCGAACGGGTTTGGTCAGACGGAGTATCCTGGTGCTGGCGGGAGATAGGAAAGGCCGACTAACTTACAAGCGCAGACAGAGGGCGGGCCTGTTTTTTATCTTGTACCCTGTTTCAAACTCTCAGTGTATGCCTTTATTCGACATAGAGATTATAAAGAAGGAGGTGAAGACCCTGCCACAGATAGCGGGGTATTCTGGGCTGATGGTGGCGGTGCTACTGTTGACACGATACGTAGAGCGCGGCGGTGGGTCTTTAATAAACCTGATTCCTGGTTTCTTAAGCGCCACGGCAAAGTTCACCGCTCTTTTCTTTACACTGGGGTGCGCGCTTTCATTAGGTAGAGCAGCCCTGAAGCGAAAAAATCAGGAGTGAATGGAAGCCTTGCCCGTAAAAGCAAGGCTTTTTTCTTACATCAGCCTCCAACCATCTTCCACACCAAACCCACCCCGCACCGCGTTACCACGGGCAAAAAGGCCGTTTCCGGGGCAACCCCGGCCGAACTTTTCGCTACTTTTGGTTTAGCTCCGAAGCCCTGGCGGCTTTGGCCTCTCTCCGCGTAACTCTCCAGAATGAAGTTGATACCCCGTTTGGCGCTGGCCGCCACGCTGACCACGGCCGCGCCTGCCGCCGCCCTGGCCCAGCAAACCCAGGTGTTCACCAACGATGAGCGCCACTTCCAGGAAGGCCTCGAGCTGTTTGACCGGGGCAAGTACGGCGCCGCCCAGCAGGCCTTTCAGCGCTACCTCGACCTGACCCAGCGCCGCCACGCCGAGCTGGCCCCCGGCCGCACCATCGACGCCGAATACTACACCGCCCTCACCGGCCTCTACCTGTTCCGGCCCGATGCTGAGGACCGCATCCTGGGCTTCGCCTCCCAGAACCCGGCCCACCCCAAAGCCGCCCAGGCCTACTTCGAGCTGGGCAAGTTCTACTTCGACAAAAAGGACTACGCCCGCGCCGTGAGCTACCTGCAAAAGGTGGGGCCCGACAACCTCACCGACGAGCAGCGGGCCGAGTCGGAGTTTAAGCTGGGCTACGCCTACTTCGCCCAGAAGGAGTTCGATAAGGCCAAGCTGCAATTTGACCGCAACAAGCAGGGCCAGCACCAGTACCGCTACGCCAGCGCCTACTACGCCGGCTACCTGGCCTACCGGGCCGGCGACTACAAGGGCGCCCGCACCGACCTAGCCGTGGCCGAGCAGAACGACGCCTACCGCCCCGTGGTGCCGGCCGTTATGGCCCAGATTTACTATAAAGAAGGCGACTACGCCGGGCTGATTGACTACGCCGCCACGGCCCTGAAGCAAACCCCGCCGCCCCAGAGCGCCGACGAGATTCAGCTGCTGGTGGGCGACGCCTACTACCAGCAGCGGGACTTCGCCAAGGCCGCCGAGTACTTCGACAAATACGCCGCGGGCCGCAAGAAAATCGACCCCGAGGTGCAGTACAAAATCGGGTACGCTAACTTCAAGCAGGGCGACTTCAAGGGCGCCATCGGCAGCCTGAAAGGCGTGGCCGCCCGCCGCGACTCCCTGGGCCAGAACGCGGCCTACCACCTGGGCCTGAGCTACCTCAAAACCAACCAGAAGCAGCTGGCCCTGAACTCGTTTGACGCGGCCCGCAAGCTCAGCTTCGACAAGAACATCAGCGAAAACGCCACCGTGCGCTACGCTCAGGTCAGCTACGAGCTGGGCAACACCCAGGAAGTCATTGCCGCCGTGCGCGACTTCCCGAAACGGTTTCCGCGCTCCAAAAACCAGGCGGCCGTGGACGATATTCTGAGCGAGAGTTTCCTGAACTCCTCCGACTACTCCCAGGCCCTGGCCTACCTCGACAACCTGGAGGAGCGCAGCCCCCGCCTCAACGCCACCTACCAGCGCGTGGCCTATTTGCAGGCAGCCACCCTTTACAACAACAACCGCTACCAGGAGGCCCTGCCCGTGCTCGACAAGAGCCTGAAGCACCCCCAGGACGACGCCCTGCGCGCCGCCGCTCAGGTGCTCAAGGGTGAAATCTATTCCGTGGGCCAGCAGTACCAGCCCGCCATTACGGCCTATACCGCCGCCGCCCGCACCGCCCGCGACGGCGCCGCTGCCGCCACCGACTTCGACCAGAAGGCCCGCTACGGCCTGGGCTACGCCTACTACAACACCAAGCAGTACGACCGGGCCCGGCAGCAGTTCCAGGCCTGGCTGCAAGACCCGGCGGCCAAGCCCACCGACCCCAACTACTACGACGTAACCCTGCGCTTGGGCGACACCTACTACATCGGCAAGCAGTACGCCCAGGCCCTGGAGCAGTACGACAAGGTGATTCAGGCCAACGCCGCCGACAAGGACTACGCCTACTACCAGAAGAGCGTGACCCTGGGGCTGATGGGCCGCCGCGAGGAAGCCTCGCGCACCCTGGCTACCCTACTCAAAACCGCGCCCACCTCCCGCTACGCCGATGACGCCGTGTACCAGCAGGCCCAGCTCGACTACGAAGCCGGGGCCTTTCAGCCGGCGGTGGAGGGCTTTAGCAAGCTGATTCAGAACCGCCCTAACTCCCCCCTGATTCCGTCGGCCTTGCAGAAGCGGGGCGTGGCCTACCAGAACCTGGAGCAGCACGCCAAAGCCGCCGAGGACTTCAAGCGAGTGCTGGCCGAGTACCCGCGCACCAAAGCCGCCCAGAGCGCCATCTACAGCTTGCAGGAAAGCTTATCGGCCCAGGGCAAGACCGAGGAGTTTGACCAGTACCTGGCCACGTTCCGCCAGCAGAACCCCGACAGCAAGGCCGCCCAGAGCGTGGAGTTTGAAGCGGCTAAGTCGCTGTATTTGGCTGAGAAGTACCAGCAGGCCATTCCGCGCCTGGAAAGTTACCTCAAGCAGTACCCCGACAACGCCCTGGCCGTGGATGGCCGCTACTTCCTGGCCGATTCCTACCTGCGCACCGGCCGCAAAGCCGACGCCCTGCCGCGCCTGAAAGCCGTGGTCGAAGAAGGCAAAAGCGAGTTTGTGAACCGGGCTGTGGGCCGGGTGGCCGACCTGGAGTTTGAAAATAAAAACTACGCCGAGGCCGCCAAGTATTACACCCGCCTGCGCGAAGTGTCGCAGAACAAGCGGGAGGTGGCCAACGCCGGCATCGGGCTGATGAAAAGCTACTTCGAGTCCGGCGACTACGAGGGCACCCGCCGCGTGGCCCAGGAGCTGCAAGCCCAGGGCGGGGCTTCGCTGAACGCTACCAACCTGGCCCTGCTCTACCTGGGCAAGGCCAGCTACCGGGCCGGCAACCTCGACCAAGCCGTTGCGGAGCTGATCACCGCTGCCAGCACCGCCAAAGACGAAAGCGGCGCCGAAGCCCAGTACCTGCTGGCCGAGGCTCTGTACCAGCAGAAGAAGTTTCCCGAAGCCCTGGACGCCGCCTACAAGAGCAACTCCGACTTCGCCAACTACGACCTATGGCTGGGCCGGGCCTTCCTGCTGATTGCTGATGTGTACACGGCCCAGAACGAAATCTTCCAGGCCCGCGCCACGCTCAACTCCATTATTGACAACAAATTCCCGGTAGCCGAAATCGTGGAAGCCGCCCGGCAGAAGCTGGCTGCCCTGCCCGCCGACCCTGCCGCCACGCCCGCGCCCAAACCCGCTCCCACCAAGCCGACCACCAAGCCCACGGGCAGGCCGGCCCCCGGCAAAACCGCCGGCCGCAACTCCCTGGTACCCACCAACGCCCAGCCCGCCGACTCCACAGCCGCGCCGGCCGAGGAGTAGGGGCGCGTCGCACGCGCCCGGCCGGCCGCGCCGTCTGGACGTCATCGTGCCCAGCCAACTGCTCAGCGACGCACCCGGCCGAACGAGTGAAATAGCCAGCCGGCACCGACGAGGAGACGCGAAGGGTCGCGTCTCTACAGTCTGCACCAATACATCAAGCAGGCGTACGCAAATAACTGATAAAGAGAAATAAATAGGGGAGAGGTATAGGGAAAAGATGCCGCCAAAACAACACCCAAGTCTCTAAGCCCCCAAGCCCCTAAGTCCCTACCACATGACCCATAAACTGCTGGCCGCCGCGGCCCTGTTCACTGCCACTGCTTCCGCTACAGATGCCTGGGCGCAGAAGTCGCGCGGCAAGATTGAGGACGCCGAAATCGAGATTGTGAAGGAGCGGGTGAACGAGCTGCCCGAAGCTACCCGCAACTTCGAAAAGGTAAAGATTGAGGCCCCGACCAAAACCGAGAAGCAGGTTTCCTACACCTTTCCTGACTTCCGCCTGCCCGCCGACAAGCTCAACCCCTCGGTGCGGGTACTGACCATCCGGCAGGAGGAGCTGGCCCCGCAAACCGGCAACTACCTCAAGGGTGCCCTCGGCAACTACGGCACTCTCTACGCCCGCGGCTACCTGCACAACACCCGCTCCGACGCCGCCTCCTACGGGCTGAACTTCCAGCACCTGTCGTCGAGCCGGGGGCCGGTGGACCGCCGGAACTCCGCCCAGAGCCAGACCAGCCTGGGCCTGAACGGCGAAACCTACAGCGGCAGCACCGCCCTGGGCGCCCGCCTGGACCTGGGCCGGGAGCGGTACAACTTCTACGGCTACAACCGCAACTTCCGCGAGCTGCCCGAGCCGGACAGCATCAAGCAGGTGTTTGGCCGGGCCGCCCTCAAAGTGTACGCCCGCAACCGGGCCGCCGATGCCGCTTTCCAGTACGACCTAACGTTGGGCTACAACTTCTGGAAAGACCACTACCAGGCCCGCGAAAGCAAAATCTACGCCGCCCTGCGCTCCGGCTACCGCCTCTCCGAAACCAGCCGCGTGAACATCAACGGCGACCTGTCTTTCATCTCGCACAAGGATTCCCTGACCGTTTCGCGGCCCTTCGTGCAGGTGACGCCGGCCTACGAGCTGACCCTGAACCGCCTGGTGGTATCGGCCGGGGCCACGCTGGGCTACACCGGCGACACCATCCAGCGGGCCCGGCAGTTCAACGCCTACCCGGCCCTGCGCGCCGCTTACACCGTGACCGAGGATAAGCTGGTAGTGTTTGCGGGCCTGGGCGGGGCCATCCAGCGCGTGACGCTGTATGACCTGACCACCGAAAACCCCTGGCTGGCGCCCAACGTGCGCGTGGCCGACACCCGCCGCGGGCCCACGTTCTACGCCGGCCTGAACGCCACGCCCGCCCGCAACCTGGAGGTCAACGCCCGCTTTACCCTGGCCAACGACCGGAACCTGTACTTCTACAACAACTCCCGCCGCGACTCCAGCAAGTTCGACTTGGTGTACGACCCCAAGGCCACCCAGCTTGTCAACATCCACGGCGAAATCATCTACAACCAGGCCGAGCAGTTTCGCCTGGGCTTCAAGGCCGATTACAACGGCTACAACGTGAAAACCCTGGCCCAGGCCTTCCACCGCCCGGCCTTCCAGTCGGTGCTGTTCGGCACCTACAACGTGTACGAAAAGCTGCTGCTGGGCGCGGAGTTGTACACGATTAGCTCGAGCTACGGTTCGGTGCTGCGCCGCCAGGGCGGCGTGGCGCCACTGCCGGTTTCCTTCCGCGAAGTGGTGCAGCCCACCGAGACAGTCATCGACCTGAACTTGCGGGCCGACTATCGGATGTTGGAAAATCTGTCCATCTTTGCTCTGGGCAACAATTTGCTGGGCCGTAGCAACGAGCGTTTTCTGAACTATCCGGTGAAGAAGATCAACGTGCTGGCCGGCGTTACCTACGACTTTTAACTTGTCCGGACTTGATGCAAGACAGTAAGCAGCAGTATCAACCGTCATCCTGAGCACCGCGCAGGACCTGCTCACGTGAGAACGGGTCGTTGGTACGACCATCGTTCTTGCGTGAGCAGGTCCTGCGCGCTGCGTACGTTAGACGACAAGTGCTTTGCTTGCCAGCCTGCCTTCGCTCCGCCTTCACCTTTGCACATTTCCAGCATGCTATCCGACCACATCCGCACCTTGCTCCGGGACCATGACTGCGTTATCATCCCCGATTT
This sequence comes from Hymenobacter sp. YIM 151500-1, assembly GCF_025979885.1. Classification (NCBI taxonomy): domain Bacteria; kingdom Pseudomonadati; phylum Bacteroidota; class Cytophagia; order Cytophagales; family Hymenobacteraceae; genus Hymenobacter; species Hymenobacter weizhouensis. The sequence goes on along the minus strand of NZ_CP110139.1, from coordinate 1,117,969 downwards.
CGGCGGCCTGATTGCCGATTACGCGCCCGCCCAGATTCATCCGGTGCGGCACACGCTGGCCCCGCCGGCCAAGCGCGTGGCCTTCAACCAGTCCCTGACCCGCAACGACGGACTGCTGGTGGATGCGCTGAGCCGCGCGCTGCGCGTGAGCACGGCCCAGGCCCGGCAGCTGGTGCGCGAAGCGGTGCTGCGCATGCAGCAGGAGCTGGAAAACGGCCGCCGCGTGGAGCTGAGCGGGGTGGGCAACTTCCGCCGCGCCCCCGGCCGCGGGGTGGAGTTTGAGTACACCGGCGCCCAAAACCTGCTCAACGCCAGCTTCGGCCTGCCCGAATTAGTGTCGAGGCCCGTGCGGGCTACCGATGCCTTGCTGGCGCGGGAGCGGCCGGCTCCGGCGCCCCTGCTGGCCAGTGGCCGCAGCCCCCGCGCCCTGCGCCTGTTTCGCGCAGCAGCGGCCGTGGTCATTACCGGCCTGGTGCTGTCGGCCAACTACCTGGTGGCCGAGCGCTACAACTACCTGCCCGAATCCTGGCGCCTGTCGGACGCGGCGTCGGCGGCATCCCAATCCACCGCCCAGCCGGCTGCCGACACCCAGCCCATGCAGCGCCAGCAAGCCGCCCTCGGCAACAATGCCCTGGCTTCTACCTCGGAGCTGACGGCCGCGCCGGCGCCCACGGTGGCCCCAGCCCAGCCCGCAAAAGCCGCCGCCAAGCCGGCGCCAGCTAAGGCCAAGACCCCGGCGCGGGCCGCCAAGCTGGCGGCTACGGGCGCCGGCCAGGGCCGCAAGCCCGCGGCCAAAACCCCGGCCAAGGCCAAGCCCAAAGCTCCCGGCTGGGAAAAAGCCGCCGCTACGAATGCTGCTGCCGGGTCAGCGGCCACGACAATTAAAGGCCGCACCGGTCGTTTCTTCGTGGTGGCCGGCTCCTACACCAGCCTTAAAAACGCCGAAAAGGGCCGCCAGGCCCTGGCCCGGCTGGGTCACCCGGCCCGCGTGATTCTGCCCCAGCCCGGCAGCCGCCAGTTCAAGCTGTCAGTGGCCGATTTCGCCGACCGCACCTCCGCCGACCGCCAGGCCAGCATCCTGCGCAAGCGCATGGGCAACTTGTGGGTGCTGAATTATTAACTACCGCGGGGCAGTACGCCAGCGAAAGTGAGAAGCGGACGGCCTAAGCTCCCTCGCTTCTCACTTTGTCCGTTTACGCTCTCCCATTTCAAGCTCGCATGACGTTTTTGCTTTCTCTGTTGCTCCAAATGCAAGTGGGCGGCGCCGCCCCCGCCGCCGCCGCCCCCGCCGCTGCCGACTCCGCCGCCACGGCGGCCAATGCCACGGCCAACGCCGCCGCTTCGGACTTGTCGCTGATTGACCTGATCTTGGCCGGGGGCTGGATTATGGTGCCGCTGTTTCTGCTCTCCATCATCTCCATCTACATCATTCTGGAGCGCTACCTCACCATCCGCAAGGCCGGGGCCGTGCCCGAGTCGTTTATGCCCGGCATCCGGGGACTGATGGTGAAGGGCGACTTGCAGGGCGCCAAAATGCTTTGCGCCCAGAACCCCACGCCTCTGGCCCGCATGGTAGAGAAAGGCATCCGGCGGGTGGGCCTGCCGCTCAAGGAAATCGAAACCAGCGTGGAGAACGTGGGCAAAATCGAAATTGCCCGCCTCGAAAAGAACATCAACGTGCTGGGCATCGTGGCCGGTGTGGCGCCCATGCTGGGCTTCGTGGGTACTATCATCGGCGTAATCAAAATCTTCTACGCCATCAGCTCCACCGGCGACTTCGGCATTGCCCAGATTTCCGGCGGCTTGTACACGAAGATGGTAACGTCGGCGGCCGGCCTCATCGTGGGCATCATCGCCCACATCGGCTACCACTGGCTCAGCATCATGGTGGAGCGCATGGTCTTCCGCATGGAAAACTCCGCCATCGAGTTCATGGACATCCTTCAGGATAATTAAGGTCAGTTAAAAAGTTAGAAAGTTGAGAAGTTAGGAAGTAAAAGGACTGATTGACACCTGCTTCTAACGCACCTCACGCACTTTCTACCTTTTTAACTTCCCAACTTCTCAACTACTGCATGGACCTCAGCCGGCGCCGTAAGCTTTCTTCCCACGTCGAGACGGGCTCGATGAACGACATCATGTTCTTTCTGATGCTGTTCTTCCTGATTGTGTCCACGATGGTGAACCCCAATGTCATCAAGCTCATGCTGCCCAATGCCCGCTCGGGCAAGCAGGCCATGAAGCAGCCCATTACCGTGTCGGTGGATGCGGCCGGGCAGTACTTTATCGACCGGCAGAACATCAGCCCGGCCCAGCTGGAACCCGAGCTGGCCCGCCGCGTACAGGGCCTGGAAAGCCCCACCGCCGTGCTGCGCGTAGATGCCTCGCTGAACGTCCAGAAGCTGGTGGACATCCTGGAAATTGGCAACCGATTGAAGATAAAAATGGTCATGGCCACCCAGGCCCAGCAGGGGAAGTGAGTTAGAAAAGACCGTCATGCTGAGCGGAGCCGAAGCATCTCTCCCTCTGGCTAATCAATAGCACTGCAACGAAGCGGTAGAGATGCTTCGACAAGCGGACGCCAGATGGAGCAGGACGGTCTGCTAGCAACAAACCACGAAAAATGAACATGGAGTATCGGGAAGAACACCGGCGCGAGGCAGTAATTGGGACCGTGGTGCTGCACGCGGCCCTGGCGGCGCTGTTTGTGTTTACCGTGTTCAAAGGCCCCGACCCGCCGCTGGAAACCCTGGGCGGCGACGGCGTGGAGCTGAACTACGGCGTCGACGAAGTGGGCTCCGGCGACGTGCAGAGCCAGGCCCCGGCCAATGAGTCACCGAACCGGGAGGACAGCCGCCCGCCGGCCGCCCAGCCCGACCCCACGCCGCCCCAGCCCGTAGCCCAACCCGACCCGACCCCGCCCAGCGAGGAGCGAGTCGTCACCAGCGAAGCCGAGGAAAGCCCCGTGACGGTGCCGCCCGTGGAAAAGCCTGCTCCGCCTAAGGAAGAAGTTCAGCCCGAACCCCCGCGCCCGAAAGTAGACCAGCGGGCCGTATTTACGCCCCGCGCCAACCGCACTGACGGGGGCGGCAACGGCGTGAACGGCACCAGCAACGCGCCCACCGGCAACAACAACGGCGACAACCCCGGCACCGTGGGCGACAAGGGTGACCCGCGCGGCACCTACGGCGGCACGGCCTACAGCGGCGAACCAGGCAGCGGTGGCCGTGGCACCAGCCCCGGCAGCGGCGGCCTCGAAATGGCCGGCTGGGCCTTTGTGAGCAAGCCCGTAGCCCCGGCCATCGACAATACCTCGGGCTTTGTGCGCTTCAAAATCAAGATTAACGCCGACGGCGAGATTGAGTCCGTAACTAAAGTATCGGGCAACGTGACGCCGGCCCAGGAAAAAGCCTGCCGCGACGCTCTGGAAAACGTGGAGTTTCGCCGCACCAGCTCGGCTGAGGGCGGGGCCACGGGTTTCTACACCTTCCGCATTACGGTGCGCTGAATCGCGGATTGAACGGATTTAAGGATTGTGCGGATTTTGCTTACGAAGCAGCTAGACTAACATGCCGTAGCCGAACCGGGCCGTAGCCGAACCGGGCCGTAGCCTAACGTGCCTTAGCTGAACCAAGCCGTCACCAAAATCCGCGCAATCCTTAAATCCGTTCAATCCGCGATTCAGATGACCTACCAGCAAACCCTCGACTACCTCTACCAGCAGCTGCCTATGTTTCAGCGGGTGGGGGCGGCGGGGTACAAGCCGGGGCTGGAGCGCACCGAGCAACTGGCCGCCGCCCTGGGAAACCCCGAGCGGCGCCTGCACTGCGTGCACGTGGCCGGCACCAACGGCAAGGGCAGCTCCAGCCACCTGCTGGCGGCGGTGTTGCAAGCCGCCGGCTACCGGGTAGGCCTCTACACCTCGCCCCACCTCAAGGAGTTCATGGAGCGCATCAAAGTCAACGGCCAGGACCTGGCCCCGGACTACCTGGTGGCCTGGGTGGCACGTTGGCGCGGGCTCTTTGACGAGGTGCAGCCTTCGTTTTTTGAAATGTGCGTGGCCCTGGCTTTCGACTATTTTACCGCCGAACAGGTAGACGTGGCCGTGGTGGAAGTGGGCCTGGGTGGGCGGCTAGATTCGACCAACATCATCCGGCCCCTGGTCTCGCTTATCACCAACATCAGCTACGACCACCAGGCCCTGCTGGGCGACACGCTGCCCCAGATTGCTAGTGAAAAAGCCGGCATCATCAAGCCCGGCGTGCCGGCCATCATCAGCCAGACCCAGCTCGAAGTGCAAGCCGTGTTCGAGCAGAAAGCCGCCCAGGAGCAAGCCCCGCTGCTGCTGGCCGACCAGCACTACCGCGTGACCCTGCTGCGCGAGCCGGCCCCCGACGAAGCCACCCAGCTCCTGCGCGTGGACCACGACGGCCGCCTGTACCTGGATGAGCTGGAGCTAGGCCTAGTGGGCGACTACCAGCGCCTGAACCTGCCCGGCGTGCTGGCCACCCTGGATGAGCTGCGCCGCCAGGGGTTCGAGCTGCCCGAAGCGGCCGTGCGGGAGGGCCTGCGCGAGGTAGGTCGCCTTACCGGTTTCCGGGGCCGCTGGACCGTCCTGGGCCGCCGCCCCCTGGTGGTTTGCGACACGGGCCACAATGAGGCGGGCATCCGCTTCATTACGGGCCAGCTGGCGCGGCTGCCCTACCGCCGGCTGCACTTCGTGCTGGGCGTCGTCAATGACAAGGATATGAGCAAGATGCTGGCCTTGCTGCCCAAAGAAGCCACATACTACTTCTGCCAGGCCAACATTCCGCGAGCCTTGCCAGCCGGAGAGCTGGCCAGCCAAGCGGCGGCCGTGGGCCTGGTAGGGCAGGAGTGGGGGCCGGTACCTGCCGCCGTAGCCGCCGCCCGTGCCGCCGCCGCTCCCGAAGATGTGGTCTTCATTGGGGGCAGTACTTTTGTGGTAGCGGAAGTGGAGGGGCTGTAGCCGCGCGGCGCAAGCCAGGCAACCACCATTCTGCACCCTGCTTTCCAGCGGGCCTGCTGCTCGGACGCCTACGCCGCGCCGCTGACCTTCACTTCCCAACTTCACCACTTCTTACCTTTCTAACTTCCCCGTGAGTCGCGTTAAACTGAAGCGCTTTGCCGATAATGCCCAGCGGGCCGACGTTGTGGAACCGGGCAAGCCTACTTACCAGCAGCTGGGTGGGCGCTGGCACGAGGCGTTTTTCCGAAACCCGAACCCGATTACCCTGGAAGTGGGCTGCGGCAAAGGCGAGTACACCGTGGGCCTGGCCGCGCGCTACCCCGCGCGCAACTTCCTGGGCCTCGACATCAAGGGCGACCGAATCTGGCGGGGGAGCACCCGCGCCGAGGCCCTGGGCCTGCTGAATGTGGGCTTTATCCGCACCCGGGCCCACGAGCTGCTCACGCACTTCGCGCCCCAGGAGCTGCACGAAATCTGGATTACCTTTCCCGACCCGCGCCCCCGCGACCGGGACATCAAGCGCCGCCTCACCGCCCCGCGCTTCCTCGACCTCTACCAGCAGCTCCTGCGTCCCGGCGGCCTCGTCCACCTCAAAACCGACAACGAGGACTTGTTCGACTTCACCCTGGCCACCGTGCAGCGGCGCCCCGGCGCCACCATCCTGGCCCACACCAAGGACCTCTACGCCACCCCCGAGCTGCTCCCGCACGCCGAAGACATCCAGACCACCTTCGAGCGGAAATACCGCACCCTGGGCGTGCCCATCAAGTACCTGCAATTTCGGCTGGGTTAGAAGGCTGGGTTAGAAGCGGTTTGCGTTACGCTACCAGGTTGGTTGACCGGTGTAGAGACGCAACATCCTGGGTCTTTTCGCGGGCGTACTGTTCGGCGGGGACACGCGAAGGGTCGCGTCTCTACCCCGCGCTGGCCTCTCGACCAATAACTCCAACCGCTCCTTAAGCGCCCCAGGTCGCCCTACCGAAAGAGGCAGGGTACGATTTGCGCCGCATGGTGTTCCACATCGTTGTTTTTCAACCTCATGCAAGCGGCTCCCATCCCCGAAACCCTGCCCTTATTCCCGGAACTGGACCGACTGCTGCTGGAGGTGCTGCGCGGCCTGCCGCCCGCTGAGTGGCAGTGGCCCACGCTGTCCCCTGGCTGGCGGGTGCACGAGGTAGCTCTGCACCTGCTCGATGGCAGCCTGCGTACGTTGTCGATGCTGCGCGACGGCCACGTTGCCGGCACGGGACCGGCCAGCGGCGAGTACACCGACGTGGTGCGCTACCTGAATGCGCTGAACGGTGCCTGGGTGCAGGCCGGGCAGCGCCTGAGCCCGGCGGTGCTGACGTGGCTGCTGGAGCTGGTGGGGCCGGCCTACAACGGCTTCCTGGCCACCCTGGACCCAGCCACTCCGGCCGCCTTCGCCGTAGCCTGGGCTGGGGAAACCACTTCATCCAACCACTTTCACGTAGCGCGGGAGTACACCGAAAAATGGCACCACCAGCAGCAGATTCGCCAGGCGGTGGGGCAGGAGGAGCCGCTGCTGCGTCCCGAATTGTACGGGCCTTTTCTGGCCACCTGCGTACAGGCTTTACCGCACCACTACCGCCCGGTGCCAGCCGCGCCCGGTGTGGCCGTGCGCCTGCATATCAGCGGCCCGGCTGCCAATACGTGGTTTCTGGTGCGTACCGCCACGGGATGGACGCTGGGCCAGCACTACCCCGGCCCGGTGCAAGCCGAAATAGAGCTGGACGGGCTAGTGGCCTGGCGGCTGTTCACCAAAAGCCTGCCCCCGGCCGAAGCCGCGTCGCACCTGCGCTTACAAGGCCCCACGGAGCTGACGCAACCCATTTTTTCCCTGGTGACAGTAATGGGTTAGGATAGAAAACAGAAACCGCTGCGGAGCTTGGCTGCGGGGCGGTTTCTGTTTTTGACTATTGCTCTTCCAACTGCTCAAATACGGCTTCCATTTCGTCGAAGTCGCGCAGGCCGGGCTTGATTTCGTCGCCGCCTTCCAGCACGATGCCGGCGGGCTGCACCAGTTCAACGAAGTCGCGCAGTGTGGTAGGGGCATAGCCGGCGCTCAGCCACAGGGGGTAGGTGCGGGCCTGCTCCGTGAGGCGAACCAGGTCGGCGGGTGTGGGCAGCGGGGTGGGGGGAGCAGCCAGCACGAAGCCGTGGTGGTGCGAGGCCAACTCGCGGAAGCGCAGGTCCACGTCCTCGGGCAGCATGTCGGGAACCCAGGGCAGCAGGCGCAGGGCCGGCACGGGTAGCTGGGCCAGCTCGTGGGCGGGGCGGCGGCGGTGCAGCAGCACGGCGTGCAGGCCGCACTGCTGCACCACGGCGCTGATGTCGGCTACCGGCAGCGTGTCGAACTCCCCGATGAGCTGCACGCCGGCCACCCAGCCGCTCAGCTCCTGCACGGCTTCGGGCGTGAGGGCCTCCGTCAGGGCCGGGTCGAGGCGGAAGGTGAGCGAGTCGGCGCCCATGCCGGCGCAGTAGCGGGCATCCGACAGGTTGTTGATGCCACGCACCATGACGGGAACAAGCAAGGACATAGGGAGTTGGTTTTTTGTTTTTCGTTGTTCGAGAAGGGCCTGGACGCCGCGTACGACATGGCCGAGCCAGATGCCGGCCGCTTTTCAGCAAGCCGAAACCAAGCGCCGAAAGCTGAAACGAGCCGCAAAAGACGACAAACGAACGGCGAACAACAAAAAAACGAACCGCGCGCCAGCCCTTACCTTTGCGTATTCGGCCGGAACCTTTCACGCTTCGGGCGCTTTTTCAGTTACTATGCAAACTTCGAAAGGACGGGTGCTGGTTGCCATGAGCGGCGGCATCGACAGCTCGGTGGCGGCGGTGCTGCTGCACGAGCAAGGCTACGAGGTGGTCGGGATGACCATGAAAACCTGGGACTACGCTTCGGCGGGCGGCAGCAAAAAGGAAACCGGCTGCTGCTCGCTGGACTCCATCAACGACGCCCGCCAGATTGCCGTGGACCTGGGCTTCCCGCACTACATCATTGACATTCGCGACGAGTTCGGGGATTTTGTCATCAGCAACTTCACCGAAGAATACCTGGCCGGCCGCACGCCTAACCCCTGCGTGCTCTGCAACACCCACATCAAGTGGGACGCCCTGCTGCGCCGCGCCGACCAGCTTGGCTGCGAGTTTATTGCCACCGGCCACTACGCCCAGGTGCGCCATGAAAACGGCCGCTACGTCATCAGCAAGGGCCTCGACGACAACAAAGACCAGAGCTACGCTCTGTGGGGCGTCACCCAGCAGAGCCTAGCCCGCACGCTGTTCCCGCTGGGCCAGCTGCGCAAGACGGCCATCTACGACTTTGCCCGGCAACGGGGCTTTACGGAGCTGGTAAACAAGCCCGAGAGCTACGAAATCTGCTTTATTCCCGACAACGACTACCGCGGCTTTCTGCGGCGCCGGGTGCCGGGCCTGGAGGAGCGCGTGGCCGGCGGCGAGTTTGTGCTGCGCAACGGCACCGTGGTGGGCCGCCACGAGGGCTACCCGTTCTACACCATCGGGCAGCGCAAGGGCCTGGGCGTGGCCCTGGGCTTCCCGGCCTACGTCACCGAAATCCGCCCCGATACCAACCAGGTGGTGCTCGGCAACTTCGAGGAGCTGGCCAGCACCCGCACGGTGGTGGGCAAGCTCAACATGGGCAAGTACGCCACGCTGGAAGGCCGCGGGCTGGTGCCCAGCATCACCAAAATCCGCTACAACCACGACGGGGCCCCGGCCTTCCTGGAGCAACACGGCGACAAAATCTACGTCTACTTCGAGGCGCCCGTGCACGCCGTCACGCCCGGCCAGGCCGCCGTGTTCTACGACGGGCCCGACGTGCTGGGCGGGGGCTGGATTGAGCGCCACACCATCGGCGAGATTCCCGAGCCCTCGGCGGCCGTGGCCGCGGCTGGCTAAGGTGGTTTCTTTCAACGGCCAGCTCCCGGTATACCACTAGCCGGAAGCTGGCCGTTGACAAACTGCGGTGGCTGTTCCCTGCGTATCTTGCTGGCTGAAGAAACTACCACGCCCGATTAGCAGTGCATTCACTGTTTACGCGCTACATTCTCATGTATAAGGCCTGAATATATGTTCCATTCCTACGTTTCAATGATGATTACGAAAGCCCCGCGCCGCATTAAGCAGGTGGCGGAGTTGCTGCTGGCTGGCGCCGGACTGCTGGCGGCCAGCTGCCAGACCGAAACCGAGCCCGCCCCCGACCAGGGCCAGAGCTACTACCCGCTGGAGCTGGGCTCGTACCGCATTTACGACGTAGCCGACACCACCTTTCGGGCCAACGTGCCCACGGTGAGCCGCTTCCAGTTTCGGGAGCAGGTAGATGCGCAGATGGAGCCCGACGCCACCGGGCAGCCGGCCTACCGCATCATCCGCAGCCGCCGCGCCACCCCGGCCGACAGCTGGCAGTTCGACAGTGTGTTTACCGTAACGGCCACGCCCAAGCACGTGCTGCTTGCGCGCAACAACCGCCGCACCGTGGAGCTGGTGTTTCCGGTGGAAGAAGGCAAAGTCTGGAACCTGAACGCCTTTAATACGCTCGACACCATTGAGGCCGAAAACCGCCTGTACGTGCACGTGGGCCGGCCCCTGACCGTCAGCAGCAACGGCCGGCAGTTTCAGTACCCCAACACCGTAACTACCATCAACGACGTGCGCTACGACGTCAACGCGTTCTACGCCACCATCCGGCGCGACGTGTTTGCCCAGGGCGTGGGGCCGGTGTACCGGGTGCGGCGCCGCTTCACGTTTTGCAGCAACGACCCTACCTGCGTGCCCCGGCCCACCTACATTCACCAGGGCCAGTCGCGCAGCGAAATCCTGGTGGAAAGCGGCCGGTAGCCTGGCTGCCGCAAGAAAAGAGAGGCTTTACGAGCGGCTGGTTCTGGGTAGGGCCAGCCGCTTGCTCGTTGAACAGGCCCGGATGCTCGGCAGAAAAGTGCAATTCTCCTGGAATCCTGCGTAACTTCCGCCTGCTTACCAGGCGACTTGGTGATACCTATGCACTTCCCCCGGCTTCTTCTCTTGGCCAGCCTGTGGGCGCCGGCGGCACTGGCCGCCCCCACGCGTCCGCACGACCCGCCCCCAGCCTCGAATCGGCCGACGGGCACCGTCCGCCGGCACCTGCTCTACTTTCAGGACAAGGCGAATTCGCCCTACAGCCTAGCCCAGCCCCAGGCCTATTTGTCGGCGCGGGCCGTGCAGCGGCGGCAGCGCCAAGGCATTGCCGTGCAGCCCCGCGACCTGCCCGTGAACCCCGGCTACGTGGCCCAGGTAAAGGCCGTGCCGGGCGCCGAGCTGTGGTACACCTCGCGCTGGTTTAACGCGGCCGTGGTAGCCTGCGACTCGGCCACGCTCACCCGGCTGCAAGCCCTGCCCTGCGTGAAAACCGTGCGCACGCTCAACCGCGGCCTGCCCGGCACCCGCAAGCACGGCATTGCCGAGCAGCGGCCCGACCTGCGCCGCGGCACCCGCCCCCAGTACGGTGCGGCCTACGCTCAAAACCAGCAGGTAGGGGCCTTGCAGATGCACGAGGCCGGCTTCCGGGGCGAAGGCCTGCACATTGCGGTGTTCGACAGTGGGTTTCCCGGCGTCGACCAGGCCGCGCCCTTCGCCCACCTGCGGCAGGAGCAGCGCCTGGCCAGCACCTTCAACTTCGTGGATAAGCAAGCCAACGTCTTTCAGCGCGACCAGCACGGCACCCGGTGCTTGTCGGTGCTGGCGGCCGACCAGCCGGGCTTGTTCGTGGGCACGGCGCCCAAGGCTAGCTACCACCTGTTCATCACCGAAGACACCGGCTCCGAGCATCCGGTGGAGGAAATGAACTGGCTGCTGGCCGCCGAGCGGGCCGATTCGGCCGGGGTGGACATTATCAGCTCCTCGCTGGGCTACAGCACCTTCGACTATCCGTCGATTGACTACACCTACAACGACCTGAACGGCCGCACGGCCATTTCGACGCGGGCGGCCACCGTGGCGGCCCGTGTGGGCATGCTGGTGGTGAACAGCGCCGGCAACGAGGGCGCCCATCAGTGGCGCTACATCCTTGCCCCCGCCGACGCCGATTCTATTCTGACTGTGGGGGCCGTGGATTCGCTTTCCACCTACGCCGGCTTCAGCTCCCGCGGGCCCACTGCCGACGGGCGCATCAAGCCCAACCTGGCCGCCATGGGCGCGCAAACGGCCGTGCTGACGCCCGACGGCGCGGTGGTGCGCGGCAACGGAACGTCGTATGCGTGCCCGGTGCTGGCGGGCGTGGCGGCGGGCTTCTGGCAGGCTAACCCCCGGCTCACGGCCCAGCAGGTCATCAGCTTGCTCCAACGCTCGGGCACGCGCGCCACCGCGCCCGATGACGAAGTGGGCTACGGCGTGCCCAACTTCGGGCGAGCTTACAACCTGGCCAATCCCGGCACGCCGCTGCCCGTAGCCGGCCCGGCGCCCCGCGCCGACCTGTACATCTACCCCAACCCCACCAAGGACAACGAGCTGTACTTGCAGTTGAGCGCCCCGTTCCGGGCCCAGCCGCTGCTGGTGCGCATTTACGATGGCCGGGGCAGCCTGGTAGCTGAGCAGAAGTTGGCTCCCACTACTGCTTCAGAAGTGCAGTTGCAGCCGGGCATTTTGTCTAAGGGCGCCTACACCTGCATCGTTACGGCGGGGCGGGAGCAGCGCACGATACGGTTTTTGAAGCTCTAGTTCGTTGTTGGCAAGAGGATTAGAAGATATTGGCTAAAGTAATTAGCGAATTGCGTAATTATTTAGCTTTGGCGGACTCCTTTTGTTGCTGAATGTGTTATTTTAGCCACCTGATTCAGCTTAACAGCCCATTTTCTCTCTTCCCGTATGTTGCAAATGATGGTCACCAAGCGCCTGGGGCGCCGGCAGTTTCACTTTACCGTGCAGGGTGCCAATTTTCACGAAGTTGTGGCCGAGTATGACCGGCTGAGTTTCCCGGACGTGGCCAAGTGCGGCCTCTGCGGCTCCGACAACCTCGACCTCACCGCCCGCGTGGCCCAGGACAAGTTCAAGTACACCTCCCTGAAATGCCTGGATTGCCGCGGCGACGTGACCTTCGGCAAGCGCCAGGACGACGACCAGACCGTGTTTCTGCGTAAAACCGAAGACGGCAAGCTCGATTGGCGCGTCTGGGAAAAGGAAGCCAAGTAAGCAGCGGGCGGCAAACTTTGCCGCCCGACTATAAAATAAGCCCCTGACGCCGGCGTTGGCGTCAGGGGCTTTTGCATGTGGTGCCGTTTTCAGTGGGCAAAAACCGGCAGCCGAGGGTAGCGGCCCGCCACAAGGCAGCTACCTCATCCCGAGGCTATTTCCTACCTTCGCAGCATGAACCCAACCCGTCGTATGGCGCCGCTGCTGGCGCCTTCGCTTCTGGCCGCCGACTTCGGCAACCTGCAATCCGAAACCGAGCGCCTGGCCGGCAGCGCCGCCGACTGGCTGCACTGCGACGTGATGGACGGGCGGTTTGTGCCCAACATTTCCTTTGGCCTGCCGGTGCTGCAAGCCATCCACCGCCACGCCCGCCAGCCCCTGGACGTGCACCTCATGATTGAGGAGCCCCAGCACTACCTGGCCGCCTTCCGCGACGCCGGCGCCACCACCCTCACGGTGCACTACGAAGCCTGCCCCCACCTGCACCGCGTTGTGCAGCAAATCAAGCAGCTGGGCTGCCGCGCCGGGGTGGCCCTGAACCCCCACACGCCGGTGTGGGTGCTCGAAGAAGTGGCCGCCGACCTCGATTTGGTGTGCGTGATGTCGGTAAACCCTGGCTTCGGCGGCCAGGCTTTCATCCCGAACACCCTGCGCAAAGTGGCGGCCCTCAAGGAGCTGCTGGTGGACAGCGGCTCGGAGGCCCTGATTGAAATTGATGGGGGCGTGAGCCTCGACAACGCCGCCGCCCTGGTGGAAGCCGGTGCCGACGTGCTGGTGGCCGGCTCCTTCGTGTTCAACTCGCCCGACCCGGTAGCGACGCTGGCCCAGATGCGGGAGCAGCTGTCGGCCCTGGTAGCGCCCCCGCCCCCCGACTACCGCTAGCCCATGCGGCCCTTTCTGCCCTTGTTAAGCCAAGCGCCGCTGCTCCGGCTGGCTCTGCGCGCCAGTGTGCTGGCCGGGCCGGCGCTGCTGGCTGCGCCCTTCCGGCCCGTGGCCGTGGCCCAGCAGGCCGCCCGCGTGCTGGTAACGGGCACGGTGCTGGACGCCGCCGGCCAGCCCTTGGGCCAGGTGGCGGTAGGAGTGGAGGGCCTGCCCGGCGGCACCAGCACCGACGACCGGGGCCGGTTTGCCGTGAGCGTGGTACGCCCGCTGGGCGGGCGCCCGCCCGTGCTGGTGGTGCGGCGCCTGGGCTTCGCCACCCAGCGCCTGCCCCTCGACCTGGACCAGCAGCGGGAACTCAGCATCACGCTGCTTGAAGACTCCCGGGCCCTCGACAACGTAACCATCCGCGGCCGCTCCGACGCCGCCGACACCCGCGAGCAAGTCAGCATCATTCCCCTGGACCCGCGCGCGGCCAAGGAGCTGCCCTCGCCCTTCGGCGACTTCACGGCCATTCTGAAAACCCTGCCCGGCGTGGCCAGCACCAACGAGCTGACCAGCACCTACTCGGTGCGGGGCGGCAACTACGAGGAAAACCTGGTCTACGTCAACGGCTTCGAGGTGTACCGGCCGTTTCTGGTGACGGCGGCGGCCCAGGAGGGGCTGAGCTTCGTGAATCCCGACCTGGTGAACCGGGTGGAGTTTTCGAGCGGGGGCTGGCAGCCCAAGTACGGCGACCGGCTGTCGTCGGTGCTCGATGTTGAGTACAAGCAGCCCACGCGGTTTGCGGCCTCGGCCACGGGCAGCCTGGTGGGCGGTACGGCCCACGTGGAGGCGGCCTCCCCCAACCAGCGGGTGCGCTACCTGGCCGGGGTGCGCTACAAAAACGCCACCTACGTGCTGCGCACCCTGCGCCAGCAGCAAGGCGGCTTCAACCCCACCTTCTACGACGCGCAAAGCCTGATTACGGTGGCCCTGGGCCCGAAAAGCAACCTGGAGCGCACTACATTAAGTTTGCTGAACACGGTGGCCCATAACGACTTCCGCTTCAACCCCGAAAGCGGCGAGGCCACCTTCAGCACGGCGGTCAACCAGCTCAGCCGTCTCAATATTGGCTATCAGGGGCGGGAGCGAATGCAGTACGACACCTACCAGGGCGGCCTGAGCCTACGCCACGAGCTGCGGCCCACCCTGCGCGCCGAGCTGCTGGCCGGCTTGCTCTATTCGCGTGAGTTTGAGTACCGCGACGTCGAAGCCGCCTACCGCCTGGCCGACATCAACCGGGACCCCAACTCGCCCGACTTCAACCTGCCCATCCGCCAGCGCGACGTGGGGGCGCGCTTCGACCACTCGCGCAACAACCTCACGGCCCTGCTGGCCACGCTGGAAACCCGCGGCACCTGGACGCCCGGCCTCCGCCACGCCGTGCGCTGGGGCCTTAAGGCCGGGCGGGAGCAGATCAAGGATGTACTGAACGAGTACAGCTTCGTGGATTCGGCCGACTTCGTGCCCGATGCCCGCCGCACCCGCCTGCGCTCCAGCCTGGACCTGGAAAGCACCCGCCTCCAGGGCTACGTGCAGCACACCTGGCAGCTCGACACGCTCCGCACGCTCACCTACGGGGCCCGCGTGCACCACTGGACCGTGAATGGGCAGACCACCTTCAGCCCCCGCCTGCAGTATGCATTCCGGCCGGCCCGCCGCCCGCAGGTAGCCTGGAAAGCTGCCGCCGGCGTGTACGTGCAGCCGCCGTTTTACCGGGAGCTGCGCGCCCAGGCCGGCGCCCCGCAAAACCAGCAGGGCGTGCTGAACCCGGAGCTGCGGGCCCAACGCTCCTACCACCTTATTGTGGGGCAGGAGCGGCGCTTCCGCCTGCGCAATCGGCCGTTCCAGCTAACGGCCGAGGCCTACTACAAGTACCTGACCGACGTGGTCCCTTACGACGTGGACAACGTGCGCCTGCGCTACTTTGCCCGCAACAACGCCAAGGCCTACGCCGCCGGCCTCGACACGCGGGTGAGCGGGGAGTTTGTGCCCGGCGTGGAATCGTGGTTCAGCCTGGGCGTGCTGACTACCCGCGAAAACCTGACCGCCGACTCGCTGAGTGTATTTGACGCCGATGGCCAGCTGATTGGGCGGGAGTCCAAGGGTTTCATTCGCCGGCCTTCCGACCAGCGCGTCACGTTCGGGGCGTTTTTCCAGGACCAGCTGCCGGGCAACCCCTCGGTGAAGGGCTACGTGAACTTCGTGTTCGGGACGGGGCTGCCCTTCAGCCCGCCCACGCTGCCGGAGCTGCGCGGCACCAGCCGCCTCACGCGCGCCTACCGCCGCGTCGACCTAGGCTTCTCCAAGGTGGTGAGCCTGCACACGGGTAATGAGCAAACCCGCCGCCCCGGCCAGCTGGAAAGCCTCTGGCTGGGCCTGGAAATCCTGAACGTGCTGGGCGCCAATAACCTGGCTGGCTACAGCTACATCCAGGACCTGAACGCCCGCACCTACGCCGTGCCTAACTTCCTTTCCCGCCGCCTCGTCAACCTGCGGGTTATTGCCAGGTTTTGAGGTGGAGTCTTAGGGGTAACGAGTAAGTGAGGATTTACGCAAGGTCGGCTCCTGGTAACATCAGTAGCTAAAAAGGGAATCGTAATGGCGGCCAGCTCCCAGCCCGTTAGAAAAATGCAGATGGACAAATAGCAGCACAGGAAACAAAAGGATGGCTGTTATTCTACTAAAGAGAGTTTCTTGTCGGTCTCGGATCAGTAAGATGATGAGCATGAGGTAGGAGGGAATCAGTCCATAGAGCAGGAAAAGGAACATAAAGCCAAATCCCTCCGCATCGTGAGTTCCTCCAGCGTACAGTTTTGTGCCTACGTCGTGCACAGAAACTACAAAGGCAATAAGGAACACTTTTGTAATGGACTTTCCCCCAGGCCCCGCAGTGCCAATCAGACACGCTGCGGCACTCACAACCGCCGGGGTTAGCAGTATGCCATTAGGAGGAAAGAAATGCCCGATTACGTTATTGATAAGTGCAAGAGCTAGGGATAAGAGTGTGGCCGTTGGCAGAGGCAAATTGACGCCTAACCTCTTCTTTATGAGCGTGAACCATAGCCCAATGGTCAGGAATGCTAGGAATGGAGAAAGTAACGAAAGTAACACGAGCAGCAGGAGTTAAAGGCGAGTTATGATGTGTTTGCGTCCTGAAAATCTCAGCTGGCAGCTGTGGTCAACTAAGTGGGCTTATGCGGCTACGACGCGAAAACTGCCTGGCAGTTAGCTTTTATGCACGTCCCGAAAGCGTAGCATGGAGCCAAGCTGTTCTTCTTTCTCCGGGTCGAAGCCGCAGGTAGCCTGGAAAGTGGCGGGGTTGCGGTAGGTACCGAACAGCCAGTCCCAGACGACCAGGTCGCCGTAATTGTGGCTGTGCTGCTGGTACTGATGATGGACGCGGTGCATCTCAGGCCGCTGGAAAATGTAGCCGACCCAGCGCGGCGTGCGCACGTTGGTGTGGTAGAAGAACTCGCCCAAGGCCGTGCACAGCGTGTAGACGGCGCCACCCGCCGGATCCAGTCCGAGCAGCGTGTACACCAGCAAGCCGCCAATCAGCGAGTTGACGGTCATTTCCAGCGGATGCTTGTAGAAGGAGGTAATGACCTCGAGGCGCTGCGGGCTGTGGTGAATTTGGTGGAAATGCAGCCACAGAAAATCCTGGGTGTGGCGCCAGCGGTGCCACCAATAGAACACAAACGTGGCCACCACATAGGCCAGCAGTCCGCCCGCTACCGGCTCGAGGTAGCGCGACACGTGCAGGAGCGAGTACGCCGAAAACCACTTTTCCCAGGTGAGGCCCGCCACCACAACCACTAGCAGCTGGGCTAGGTTGATGGTGAGTACCCGCAGGGGCCACGTGGGTACGTGGGGCAGCTTCCAGCCCGGCACCAGGCGCTCCAGCAAGAAGCAGAATGCAAAGGCGCCAAAAATAACCGTGAGCAGGGGTGGCGGGCTCCAATTCAGCTCACTCACGGTTGACACGGATAATGGAAACGGGGAGATAGGCATGACATTGAACATGAGGGTGAAACCATGTTCCAAAAGTCAGCTCTCTACCGGCCATTGCGCTTGACATTTGTCAAGAACGGCGGGCGCGCAAGCGGCTCAGGGTTTCGGGCGTAATGCCCAGGTGGGAAGCCAGCATCTTGAGCGGCACCCGCTGAAAAATGTCCGGAAACTCCTGCAAAAGCAGATGATAGCGTTCCGTGGCCGACAGCATCCGCAGGTGCAGGGCCCGCCGCTCACTAAGCACGTAGTACTTTTCCGTCAGCACCCGGCCCACAAAGTTGAACTCGGGAAACTGCCGATACAGCTGCTGCAGCTGCTCATACCCCAACGACCACACCACGCCCGCCGTTAGGGCCTGTAGATATTCCTGGGATGGCTGGCGGGAGAGAAAGCTCAGAATCGAAATCACGAAGTCGCCGTCCCGCATAAACCACGACGTCACTTCCTTGCCATCCTTCAAGTAAAAGCCGCGCACCAGGCCCTGCTCCAGAAAGTAAAGCCGCTGCGCCGTCTGGCCGGGCGCCAGGAGCTGTTCTCCCGGCGCTATTGGTTCCCGCCGAACCAGCTGGCGCAGGGCTGCCTCCAGCGGCGCCGACAAGGGCTGAATGGCGGAGCAAACCCGCAGAAACTCATCCATGCAGCTAAAGGTAGCAGCCTCGCCGCTTCAGTACGCCTTGGCCTGCCACTCGGTGAGGGCGATGCGCATGTTGGGCAGCTGAGACTTGAAGGCAGTGTCTTCCTTGTCGCCGAGCTTGATGGCCCGGCGGGCGTACACGATGGCCGTGCCGAAGTCTTGCTGCTGGGCCAGCAGGCGGGCCTTAATCCAGTTGTTGGTGGCCGCGTCCTGAAGCTTGATGGACTCGTTAATGTAAGTGAGGGCGCGCTCGGGCTGGAGGTTGTTTTGCACCAGGTAGTCGGCGGCCTGGGCCAGCAGCTGCCAGTTGCCGGGGTTTTGCTGGAGCACCTGCTCGATGCCGGCCAGCACCTGGTTGTGCACGTCGGTTTCGATAAGCAGGGTGAGGGTGCGCTTTTCCCAGGTCAGGTTGAGGTGGGCGCCGGTGGGCTTGATGTCGGAAAACCAGTACAGCAGGTTCTCGTGAAACGGCGCCGTTTCGGGCATCACCGGCACCCGAACGATGTCCTGGGCGGCCTGGTAGCCCTCGGTGCCCCAGTGGGTGGTGACGCGGTTGAGCACCAGCTCCCATTCCCGCTCCTGGTGGGGCACCACAAAAAACGAGTACTGCCCGGCCGGAATGGTCTGGCCCCGCAGCAGCACCGGGGTAGAAAAGCGGATGAGCGTGTTTTCGTTGGCTCCGGCCCGCCATACCTGCTCGTAGGGCACCAGGTTGCCCCAGATCGTCCGGCCCCGCACGGAAGGCGCGTGGTAGTCCACTGTTACCTCCGTCAGGCCGAAGGTCTGGGTAACCACGGCGCGCGGGCTGGCCTGGGGCAAAGGCAACTGCACCGGTTGCCCGCTGGCCGGGGCAGCAGGGGCCGCCGGGGTGGCCGTGGGCTCCTGGGGAGCAGGGCTGGTCGGGGCCGGACTCTGGGCCCAGGCTGGGGCCGAGCAGGCCAGCAGGATAGTTACTCCCAGCCCCCAACGGGCTGAAAACCGGGCAAAACGCATAGGCAAGAGGCGTGAGAAAGGAAAGCAGCGGACCGCGTCAGGCTTCGGCGGTTTCTGAAACAATAATGCCAACTTTGCAGTGGCGGGGCATCGGAAACGTAAAGGTGGGGAGGCAAAGTAAAATTCTTCCCGAAAAATTTTCATCTTCCGGATCGGGGTGTACATTTGCCCCGCTATCCGCCAGCCCCGTATGCTTTGCTCCGCGCTTTTTCTGAGCCCCCAGTGCCACCCGGCCGCCCCCGCAGCGGGCCGCCGCCAGGCCGGGCTGTGCGCGTCGCAGCAGCCGAAGCATCACCATCACCACGGGCATCATTCCTCTTTCTAGAGGAATGCACGCATCATATTGACCCCGTTGGGCAAGCCGCACCGTGGCTGGCCGGCCCCCGCAAACCGGTGGCCCGGCCAGCACATGGCCACCCCCAACGCTGGGTCTGCTCCCTGCCCTCACCACCCGATTCCGAATTAGAATTAAGCGGCCCAACCACCGGCCAATTTTTAATTCCTAATTCTTAATTTTTAATTAATTAGACATGCTCCGTCTGGCCATCCAGAAATCGGGCCGCCTCAGCGAAGATTCCCTGAACCTGATTCGGGAATGCGGCATTAGCTTCCTTAGCTCGTCCTACAAGCTCAAAACCGAAGCCACCAACTTCCCCCTGGAAATCCTCTACCTGCGCGACGACGACATTCCCGGCTACGTGCAGGATGGCGTGGCCGACCTGGGCATCGTGGGCCAGAACGTGCTGGTGGAGGCTGGTTTGCCCCACTTGGAGCTGGAAGGCCTGGGTTTCAGCAAGTGCCGCCTGAGCCTGGCCGTGCCCCGCGCCGCCGCCTACGACTCGGTGGCGGACCTGCACGGCAAGAACGTGGCCACCTCGTACCCGCAGATTCTGGGCGCTTACCTGCGGGAGCGGGGCGTGGAGGCCCACCTGCACACCATCAGCGGCTCGGTGGAAATTGCCCCCAGCATCGGGCTGGCCGAGGCTATCTGCGACATTGTGAGCAGCGGCTCCACGCTGCTCGGCAACGGCCTGCGCGAGGTAGAAACCGTGTTTCGCTCCGAAGCTGTGCTCATTGCCCACCAACAGCTGACGGCCGAGAAGCGGGAGCTGCTGGAGCAGTTGCAGTTTCGGATGCAGGCCGTGCGCCGGGCCCGCCGCAACAAATACATCCTGCTGAACGCCCCCGCAGCCGCCCTCGACGCGGTAAAGGCCCTGCTGCCCGGCATCAAGTCGCCCACCGTTACGCCCCTGGCCGAGGAAGGCTGGGTGTCGGTGCAGTCGGTGGTGAACGAGGACGACTTCTGGCACATCACCGGCCAGCTCAAAGCCGTCGGCGCCGAAGGCATCCTGGTGCTGCCCATTGAGAAAATGATTAGTTGAGAAGTGAGAGGCGAGACATGAGAAGTGAGAATCGTTTTACTACACTGCATGCTTCGCCCTACTGACGCCGAACCAAGTCTCACTTCTCGCTTCTAACATCTCACTTCTAACCTAGATGCAACTTATTCACTACCCAGCCCAGGCCGAGTGGGCGGCTTTGCAGCAGCGGGCCATGCAGCAGCAGGCCCAGGACGTGGAGCAGCGCGTGCAGCAGATTTTCGACGATGTGCGCCAGCGCGGCGACGCGGCCCTGCTCGACTACACGCGCCGCTTCGACGGGGTGGAGCTAGCCCAGGGCCTGCGCGTGGGGCCGGAGGAGCTAGCGGCGGCCGCGGCCCAGGTGCCGGCCGCGCTGCAAACTGCCATTCGCCAGGCCCAGGCCAACATTCTGCGGTTTCACAAAGCCCAGGTGCCCCAGGAGGAACGCGTCGAGACCATGCCGGGCGTGACGTGCTGGCGCCGGGCGGTGCCGGTGCAGCGGGTGGGCCTCTACATTCCGGGCGGCACGGCGCCTCTGTTTAGCACCTTGCTTATGCTGGGCGTGCCGGCCCGCCTGGCCGGCTGCCCCGATATTGTGCTCTGCACGCCCCCGCAGCCGGATGGCTCGGTACACCCGGTTATCCTGTTCACGGCCCAGCTGCTCGGCATTACCACCATTGTGAAAGCCGGCGGGGCCCAGGCCGTGGCCGCCCTTAGCGGGGGCACCGAATCGGTACCGGCCGTAGACAAAATTTTCGGGCCCGGCAACCGCTACGTCACGGCCGCCAAGCAGCTGGCCACCCGCTACGGCGTGGCCATCGACATGCCGGCCGGCCCGTCCGAAGTGCTCATCATTGCCGACAGCTCAGCTAGCCCCGCCTTCGTGGCCGCCGACCTGCTCAGCCAGGCCGAGCACGGCCCCGACTCCCAGGTTATCTTGCTGTCGGATTCGCCGGAGGTGCTGGAGAGGACAATGCAAGAGGTAGAACGGCAGCTGCGCGAGCTGCCCCGGGCCGAAGTAGCTGCTCAGGCCCTGACGGAAAGCCGGGCCATTCTGCTGCGTACTCCGGAGGAAATGCTCTACTTCTCGAACCAGTACGCCCCCGAACACCTGATTCTGGCCGTGCGCAACCCCGAGCAGCTGGCCGAGAGCATCACCAGCGCCGGCTCGGTGTTTCTGGGCCACCTTACGCCCGAAGCCGTCGGCGACTACGCCTCGGGCACCAACCATACGTTGCCCACCAACGGCTACGCCCGCAACTATAGCGGCGTGTCGCTGGATTCTTTCCTGAAGAAAATCACCTTCCAGCGCCTCACCCCCGAAGGCCTGCGCCACCTGGGTCCCGTAGTCGAAACCATGGCCGAAGCCGAAGGCCTCCGCGCCCACGCCCGCGCCGTCACGCTCCGCCTGGAGGCGTTGGCTGGCGGGAACCCCACCCCAACCCCTGCCCAACAGGGAGGGGCTTAGAATAGCATCACAACGACAGTTCGTTTCTCTCATTAAACCCTACCGCTTTTTCATGGCAATGCTGATTCGTTGCCAAAGTAAAATAAGCCCCTCCCGCTTGATGCGCGGCATCTTTTGGGGAGGGTTGGGGTGGGGTCCTAAATCCGTGATTTATGTTCAACCTTGCTAGCCTTGTGCGGCCCAATATTCGGGCTATGAAACCGTACTCGTCGGCCCGCGACGAATTCCAGGGCGAGGCCCAGGTCATGCTCGACGCCAACGAGAACAGCCTCGGCAGCGCCGGCCCCGACCGGTTCAACCGTTACCCCGACCCTTTGCAGCGGGCCGTGAAGCAGGAGCTGGCCCGGCTGAAGGGCGTCCGTCCCGAGCAAATCTTCCTCGGCAACGGCTCCGACGAGGCCATTGACTTGCTGGTGCGCCTGACCTGTACGCCGGGCCAGGACAGCCTACTCATCCTGCCGCCCACCTACGGCATGTACGAGGTGGCCGCCAACCTCAACGACGTGCGGGTGGAGCGCCTGCCGCTGACCCCGGATTTCCAGCTCTCGCCCGACATCGTGGCCGGGGTGCTGGCTTCGGAGGCCAAGCTCGTGTGGCTCTGCTCGCCCAACAACCCCACCGGCAACCTGCTCCACGCCGAGTACCTGGAGGAAATCCTGCGCGGCTTCCGCGGGCTGGTGGTGGTAGATGAGGCCTACGCCGACTTCGCCGCCGCGCCCAGCTGGACCACCCGCCTGAGCGAATTCCCGAACCTGGTAGTGCTGCAAACCTTTTCCAAAGCCTGGGGCCTGGCCGGTCTGCGCCTGGGCATGGCTTTCGCCTCGCCCGCCATCATCGGCTACCTCAACAAAATCAAGCCGCCGTACAACGTATCCGCGGCCACCCAGCAGCACGCCCTGGCCGCCCTGCACGACGCGCCCCGCTTCGAGGCGCTGCGTCAGCAGCTGCTCACCGGCCGCGACTGGCTGGCCCAGCGCCTGCCCGCGGTGGATATTGTGGAAGAGGTGTTTCCTTCGGATGCCAACTTCCTGCTGGTGCGCTTCCGCCCCGACGCTACGGCCGTGTACGACTACCTGGTGAGCCGCGGCATCATCGTACGCAACCGCACCACCCAGCCTGGCTGCGCTGGCACGCTCCGCCTCACCGTGGGCACGCCTCAGGAAAACGAGGAACTGCTGCAGGCGCTACGGGAGTTTCCAGGGTAGCGCGAACTTTAGCTACGCGGATCGTCGGTTGTAGTTCCGTAGTAGCGAGTGGCTCATATGGCACGCATTCTTTGACTTACCAAGTGCGAACTAAACAGTTTGCGCTACACCCACACATGAAAAAAGTTCTCTTCATTGACCGTGACGGTACCATCCTCATCGAGCCCCAGCCCAGCCAGCAGATTGACGCGCTGACGCCGGACAAGTTTCAATTTGTGCCGGGCGCTGTTACCGGGCTGGCCCGCATTGCCCGGGAGCTGGACTATGAGCTGGTGCTGGTCAGCAACCAGGATGGCCTCGGCACCGGGAGCTTCCCGGAAGACACCTTCTGGCCGGCCCACCAGCTCATGCTCGACGTGCTGCGCGCGGAAGGCGTGGCGTTTGCGCGGGAGCATATCGACCGGAGCTTTCCGCACGAGAACCTGCCCACCCGCAAGCCCGGCACCGGCATGTTGCAGCAGTACCTGGGCGAGGCCAGCGGCTACGACCTGCCAAACTCCTTCGTCATCGGCGACCGGCTGACCGATGTGGAGCTGGCCCAGAACCTGGGCTGCCAGGCCATCTTGCTCCGGCCGGAAGGGGAGGGGGACCCGCGCGCGGTCCTGACGACCATGAGCTGGGAGAAGATCTACCAGTTTCTGCGCCTGCCGGCCCGCACCGCCCTAGTGCAGCGCGACACCAACGAAACCAAGATTCGCATCGAGCTGAACCTGGACGGGCAGGGGCGCCCCGACATGCACACCGGCCTGGGCTTCTTCGACCACATGCTCGACCAGCTCAGCAAGCACTCCGGCGTGGACATGCGCATCACCGTGCAGGGCGACCTGCACATCGACGAGCACCACACCATCGAAGACACGGCCATTGCCCTGGGCGAGGCCTTCACTCAGGCCCTGGGCGACAAGCGCGGCCTGGCCCGCTACGGCTTCCTACTGCCCATGGACGACGTGCTGGCCCAAGCCGCCATCGACTTCTCAGGCCGCCCCTGGCTGGTGTGGGAGGCTGAGTTTAAGCGCGAGAAAATAGGGGACATGCCTACCGAAATGTTTTACCATTTCTTCAAGAGCTTTTCCGATGCCGCCCGCTGCAACCTCAACATCAAAGCCGAGGGGCAGAACGAGCACCATAAAATTGAAGCCATCTTCAAGGCCGTAGCCAAGTCCATCAAAATGGCGTTGGTGCGCGACGCCGGCCGCATGGAAATACCTAGCACGAAGGGGGTTCTGTAGTTTACCCATATGTTTAAACATATGGGTAAGCCGTCTCTAAATTCTCCCAGCTGATAGTTGACGCCTGGCATGACGGTTGTTTCTGTTGTTCTTCGCCTAACGTGCAAAGTCAAGCTCGCCTGATTTTGACAGTACGAATCAGATTTTTCAAATGTTAAAACAAATGGATAAGGCCTCAACTAGTTCTGTATTTTTCAAATGGAAATAGCAATTGTAGACTACAAAGGCGGCAACGTGCAGTCGGTGCTGTTTGCCCTGGAGCGCCTGGGGGTGCAAGCCACGCTTACGGCCGACCACGAGGTAATCCGGCGGGCCGACAAGGTGCTGTTTCCGGGAGAGGGGGAGGCAGCCTCGGCCATGCGGGAGCTGAGCGCCCAAGGCCTCGACGCTCTGCTGCCCACGCTTACGCAACCCTTCCTGGGTATCTGCCTGGGTATGCAGCTGCTGGGGCGCCACACCCAGGAAGGAGGCGGCACCGAACTGCTCGGCATCCTGCCTTTCGACGTAGTGCGGTTTCCGGCGGCGCCGGAGTATAAGGTGCCGCACATGGGCTGGAATACCCTGCACGCCCTGCACGGTCCGCTCTTCCAGGACCTGCGCGAAGAAGACTACGTGTACTTCGTGCATAGCTACTTCGCCCCGGTGGGCAGCTACACCATTGCCCAGGCCACGTACCCCGCGCCCTTCAGCGCCGCCGTGCAGCATCAGAACTTCTACGCCGTGCAGTTCCACACCGAAAAGAGTGGCCCGGTCGGCACCCGCATCCTGGAAAATTTTCTCAAGCTGTAAGTGCATATTGACCGTCATGCTGAGTCCCGCGAAGCATCTTAGCCAGAAGTAGAGATGCTTACCTACGGCGACCTTCGGTTCGGCTGCGCGGACGCCAGGTCGGACGCCAGATAGAGCAGGACAGTATAGTAGTTCCAGCCCTGAATAACCACCACATGGAAATAATTCCTGCCATTGACCTTATCAACGGGCAGTGTGTGCGCCTGACCGAGGGCGACTTTGCCCAGCAAACCACCTACGACGCCGACCCGCTGGCCGTGGCCCAGCGCTTCGAGCAGCACGGGGTGCGGCGCCTGCACCTGGTCGACCTGGATGGGGCCCGCGCTAAGCGCCCCGTCAACCTGCCGGTGCTGGAGCGCATTGCCCGCCACACGAGCCTGCACATCGACTTTGGTGGGGGACTGCAGAGCGAAGAGGCTGTGCGGCAGGCCTTCGACGCTGGCGCCGGGCAGATTACCGCGGGCAGCATTGCCGTGCGCGAGCCGGCCACCGTAGCCGGCTGGCTGCAGACGTTCGGGGCCGCGCGCGTTATTATTGGGGCCGATTACCGCGACAACCACATTGCCATCAACGCCTGGGCCGAGCAGAGTGAGCGGACCCTGCGGGAGTTTGTGGCCGATTACCTGACCAGTGGCGCCACCACCTTTATCTGCACCGACGTAAGCAAGGATGGCAAGCTCCAGGGGCCGTCGGTGGCTACCTACCAGCAGCTGCGCGAGCAGCTGCCCGCCGCCCGCCTCATTGCCAGCGGCGGCGTCACGACCCTGGCCGACGTGGAAGCCCTGGCCGCCATGGGGATGCATGGCGCCATCATCGGCAAAGCTATTTATGAAGGCACCATTACCCTGGAGCAGTTGCAGCCCTGGCTGTAGTAGTTGGTTTTTGGTGGGTGGTTCTTGGTTGTTGGCTCTTATTGGATAGCATTCCCTATAAGAATCAAAAACAAAATAGAAAGCACCACAACATCAGCCAAAAACCAAAAACCGCCCACCAAAAACCAAGCAAATGCTAACTAAACGAATCATTCCCTGCCTCGATGTGAAGGACGGGCGCACGGTGAAAGGGGTGCGCTTCGAGGGCCTGCGGGACGCCGGCGACCCGGTGGCGCTGGCTTCCCGCTACGCCCGCGAGGGCGCCGACGAGCTGGTGTTTCTCGACATCACGGCCACCAACCAGAAGCGGGCCACGCTGGTGGCCCTGGTGCGCGACGTGGCCCGGGAGCTGGACATTCCCTTCACCGTGGGCGGGGGCATCGGCACGGTAGCCGACGTGGAGGCCCTGCTGCTGAACGGGGCCGACAAAGTAAGCATCAACTCTGCCGCCCTGGCCCGGCCCGAGCTGATTGATGAGCTGGCCGCCCGCTTTGGCAGCCAGTGCATTGTGGTGGCCGCCGATGCCCGCTACCACGCGCCGGAAGGCTGGCAGATTTACACCCGCGCCGGCACTCACAACACCGGCCTCGACGCCGTGCAGTGGTGCCGGGAGGCCGCCGACCGTGGCGCCGGTGAAATCCTGCTCACCAGCATGAGCAACGACGGCACCAAGGATGGCTTTGCGCTGGACCTGACCGGGGCCGTGAGCCGGGCTGTGTCGGTGCCGGTGGTGGCCTCGGGTGGGGCTGGTTCCAAGCAGGATTTCACCCACGTTTTTCAGCAGGCCCAGGCCGACGCTGGGTTGGCTGCCAGTATCTTCCACTTCGGCGAAATCGGCATCCGGGAGCTGAAGGAACACCTGCGCCAGGACGGTATACCGGTTAGGCTGTAACATCTGGTTTTTAGTTAGCGGTTTTTGGCTTTTGGCTCTTGGGCATAAAGTGACGACCGAAAAAAGTAAGAACGACTACCAAAAACCACCCACCACAAACCAAGACAATGGACTTTGCCAAAATGCCCGATGGGCTTATCCCAGTTATTGTACAGGATGCCCACACGGGCCAGGTGCTCATGCTGGGCTACCAGAACGAGGAGGCCCGGCGCGTCACCCAGCAAACGGGCCGCGTCACGTTCTATTCCCGCTCCAAGCAGCGCCTCTGGACCAAGGGTGAAACGTCGGGCCACTACCTCACGGTGGTCAGTGAGCACCCCGACTGTGACCAAGACGCCCTGCTCATCCGGGCTATTCCCGACGGACCCACCTGCCACCGCGGCACCACCAGCTGCTTCGAGCAGCCCGACCAAATGGCCTACCCGGCCCCGGCCGTGAGCTTCGTGGCCGAGCTGGAGCGCCTGGTGCAGCGCCGGCAGCAGTTCCCCGACGAAGACCCGAACTCTTACACCGCCTCGCTCTTTCGCAAAGGCCTGCCTAAGATTGCCCAGAAAGTAGGGGAGGAGGCCGTGGAAACGGTGATTGATGCCGTAGCCGGCAACCGGGAAGGCTTGCAAGGCGAAGCCGCCGATTTGCTGTACCACTTGCTGGTGCTGCTCACCGCCTCCGGCCTGTCGCTCGAGGATGTAGTGCAGGTGCTGCGCCAGCGGCACACTACTATTGCCAGCGGCTTGCGGCGGGAGTAAAGATGAAATACTGTATTATTCTTAGTGATGGTAAACTAGATGTGCCAGAAGTAATGTGTGTATAGTTCAACTCTTAAAACTACTGAACCGACTTTAAAAGCTTTGCTACTTGTTTATGCGTAGTGTGACCAGTTGGAGATAATATTTTTTGGTAGAAGATAAGCTACCGTTAGCGTTTATATTATATTGGCATTGCTCAGAATTCAGTAGCACCTGCGCATTGTTTTCGAATACCTTTTTGCTTGTATGTTCCCTTCTCCCGTTGCGCACGCTATGCGGCTTTGGCAGGATATGCTGGGCCAAGAACACGAAACTCCCCGTTCCTTTCTGTGGCAGAACGTGGAAGATATGGAGCCCGATGAAGCCGGCCCGATTGCCTGGAAAAATCAGCAAGTGAAAACCCGTATCTACTTCCGGGGCGATAAGGTGATTTGCGTGCTGGGCGAGTATACGTACTGGCGGCGGCAGTGGCTGGCATTTGCCCGCTGGCAGCAGGTGCCCCTGCGGCAGACGGGTATCAATTAGGAAGCGCGGGTCCTCAAATAAGAGGTCCAGCAAGCAGCTCCCGAATGGTGCCCGCTTGCTGGGCCTGTTTGAGCGTGAGCCTTTACGAGTAAGATAGAAAAAGCGAACTACCTGAACATTGAATTTCCAGTCTGGTTAAAACGGCAGGCTCCATTTAATGCTTAGTTCCAGCCTCTTCATCTGCACTCGCAAAAGCTCATGAGCAAAACCTACTTCATTACCGGGACCTCCAGCGGCTTTGGTCGCGCCTTAGCCGAAGCCGTACTGGCCGACGGGCACCAGGCCGTGCTAGCCGCCCGCAAGGCCGATTCCGTGGCCGACCTGACCCAGCGTTACCCTGATACCGCCTTGTTCGTGGCTTTAGACGTAACCGACGCCAGCGCGCGCGAGGCTGCCGTGCGCGCGGCGGTGGAGCGGTTCGGGCGGGTAGACGTGCTGGCTAATATCGCCGGGCAAGGCAGCCTGGGCGCAGCGGAAGAGTTTTCCTCCGAGCAGTTGCGGCAGCAAATGGAAGTCAACTTCTGGGGCGCCGCCGAACTCACGCGCGCTTTTCTGCCGACGTTTCGCCGGCAGAAGTCCGGGCACATTCTCAACCTGACTAGCATAGGTGGCCTGGCCGGGGTGGGCGGATTCTCGGCGTACTGCGCCTCGAAGTTCGCCCTGGAAGACTTTTCCGAAGCCCTGCACGACGAAGTAAAGCCGCTGGGCATTCACGTCACCATCGTGGAGCCGGGGGCGTTTCGCACCGAGTTTGCCGGCGACAAAAACATGCGCCCGGCCCAGACCATCGAAGAGTACCAGCCGGTCATTGAGCCCATCCGGCAGTATCTGTACGGCGGGGCCGGCCAGCAGCCCGGCGACCCGCACAAAGCCGCCCTGGCCATGATGGCTGCCGTTGAGTCGGCCGGGCCGCCCCTGCGGCTGATGCTGGGCGCCGATGCCTATGGCCTGTGGGAGAAAAAGCGCGCCGCCCTGGACCAGGAACTCGCCCAATGGCGTTCGGTCGGTGAAAACACGGCCTTTGAGGGCGTCACCGTCGCGCCGGTGGGTGGCTGAGCACGCCTGCGTTTTCCTGTCCTTTTTCATTAAGTGAAATTCCAACCTACCTTGAAGCGCCCAGCCTGGGGTCTGCTTGATGGAAAGTGAGTGGGTAGCGCCCGGCTTATCCGGCTGGGCGCTTTTACGTAGGAGAGGGGCAACGTCTTACTTCTTGAGTACCTTGCCGCCCGTTACCTGCCTGCCCTCATGTCTACTGCCGCCTACCTCGCCCAGCAAAGCCTGACGGTGCTCGTGCCCGTCTTCAACGAAGAAGAGAGCCTGGGGCAGTTTGTGGTGGAAATGGACAAGTTTCTGGCCCTGAGCCCGGTGCCCACCACTGTGCTGTTCATCAACGACGGCTCCACGGATGGTTCCCTGGCCCTGCTCCGCACCATCTGCCAGACTAACCCCCAGTACGAGTACCTGTCGCTGCGCCAGAACCGGGGGCTGAGCACGGCCCTGAAAGCCGGCATCGACCACGCCCGCACCACCCTGATTGGCTACATCGACTCCGACATCCAGACCACCCCGCTCGACTTCCTGGAGTTTCTGCCGTTTTTCCCTGAGTACGATATGGTGAACGGCATTCGGGCCCAGCGCCAGGATACGGTGGTGAAGAAGCTGTCCTCGAAGGTAGCCAACGCCGTGCGCCGCACCCTCATCAACGACGGAATCCAGGACACGGGGTGCCCGCTGAAAATCATCAAGGCGGAATATGCCCGCCGGATTCCGCTGTTTCACGGCATGCACCGGTTTCTGGGGGCGCTGGTGCAGTTGCAGGGTGGGCGCGTGCAGCAGCTGCCGGTGCGCCACTTCCCGCGGTTTGCCGGCACGGCCAAGTACACGCTCTGGAACCGCGCCTGGAAGCCGCTGGTCGATACGTTCGGGTTCCGCTGGATTCGCAGCCGCTGGAAAAACTACGACATCAGTGAGCAGCAGCGGGCCTCCGTTGCCGTGGTCCGCTAGCCTGCTGCCATGAGCCCGCACTCTGTTGCCCTGGCCATTGGACTGGTGTCGCAGCTGCTGTTTTCGAGCCGCATTGTGCTGCAATGGGTGCAGAGCGAGCGGGCCAAGCGCGTACTGGTGCCCACGTTGTTCTGGCAGATTAGCCTGGTGTCCTCGTTTCTGATGATTGTCTATGGTATCCTGCGGCACGACCCCGTGATTCTGGGGGCCCAGCTCATCAGCTACGGTATCTACATCCGCAACCTCCAGCTGCTAGGCGAGTGGAAGAAGCTCAGCCCCTGGTTTCGGGCGGGAGCCTACGCGTTTCCGGTGGCCATGCTGGGGTGGTTTGTGGCCGGCAACCGGCATTTTAGCTTGCAGACCATGCTGGGCCGCCGCATTCCGGGAGGAGTGCTGGTGCTGGGCTTCCTTGGCCAAGCCATCTTTCTGCTCCGCTTCGTCTACCAGTGGCTGTATTCAGAGCGCAAAGGCGAATCGTCTTTGCCCCTGAGCTTCTGGGTTATCAGCTTCGTCGGCTCGGTGCTGATTCTGGTGTACGCCCTCCTACGCCGCGACGAGGTGCTGATCCTCGGCAACATGTTTGGAACGGTGGTCTACGCCCGCAACATCGTGCTGCTACGGCGGCAGCAAGCCCGGCGGCCGGCAGCCCAGCCCGTACAAGAGCCATAGTCAGGCGGCGGCCGGCCAGCACGTAATAGGGTAGGGAAGAGGTGGTGTAAGCGGAAGTTAGACGGACAGCCTTTCCGGTAAGCCAGCCCTGTCCAGCCACTGGATAAATGCGCCTAATCCTTCCCGCAACGAGGTCTGGGGGGCGTAGCCGAGCAGTTGCTGGGCTTTGTGAATGTCGGCGTACGTGACCTCCACGTCTCCGGCCTGCATGGGGTGGTACTCCACCTGGGGTTCAATGCCTAGCACTTGCCCAATTGTCTGAACCAGTTCCAGCAGCGGTACGGGGCGATGGTTGCCCAGGTTAATGGTTTCGTGAACGTGGGTATGTCGCAGTAAATAGTCTACCCCCCGCACGATGCCATCCACGGTGTCCAGCACGTAGGTATAGTCGCGAGCGGTGGTACCGTCGCCAAAGACCGAAATGGGTTGTCCGGCCCGTAGTTGGCGCACAAACCGGTGAATAGCAAGGTCAGGGCGCTGGCGCGGACCATACACGGTAAAAAAGCGGGCATTCAATACATCCAGGCCGTAGAGGTGGTGGTAGGTGTGGGTAAGCTGCTCGCCGGCCAGTTTGGAAGCGGCGTACGGGGATATGCAGGCTGTCAGCACGTCCATGTCTTCCCGGAAGGGGCGGGTGGGGCTGTTACCATACACCGAGGAGGAGGAGGCGAAGAAGAGCTTCTTAATATCACGGTGCCGCATCCATTCCAACAGGTGTGTTGTACCCAGCACATTATTCTCCAAGTAAGCCACGGGGGCCTGTACTGAGGGACCCACACCGGCTTTGGCCGCCAGGTGAATAACTGCAACTAGTGGATCAGCTGGTAAGGCATCCACCAGCGCATCAACGCCATGGCGTAGGTCAGCCTCGTGAAAGCTGAAATGGGGATGTTGCAGGCAGAAGGAAAGATTATGCTGCTTTACACTGCGGCTATAGAATGGGTCAAAATTGTCGAGACCGACAACTCGATATCCCTGCTGAAGCAAATGTTCTGCTACATGCGAGCCAATGAATCCGGCACATCCGGTTACTAGAATGGAAGTCATTTAGGTAGGCGAGGTTGTCACGCAAGACGGTGCGGTGGAAGGAGCAGATACTCAGGATTCATCAAATATTATTGAACGCCTCAATTCACATTAACATAACTAATAAACATACTTAGGAATTTAAGTTTATGAGATAAGGAAGGCTATTCTAGGAGGGAAGAGGTCCGTCCGTATATCAGCTACCTAATCGTCGCCTAATCCTACCCAAGAGTGCCTCAACGATATCCAGATCATCAAGCTCCTGGACAGACAGCTGGGTGTCCATCCCCGGCCCGCTGATGCGTATGGTATAAGCTATGCTCGGGTTTGGTAGCGGAGCCGATGGATCCGCAGCAACCAGATGACCAGCTGGAGGAGTAGGTTGGCTCTGTTGTACCTGTCGTACCGTTGGGGCCAGCTCATTGGCGGCGTGAGCAGCAAGTGAAACAGGATGCGTATTCGTTTCGGCGGCGCTTGAGCCAACAGCTTCATTCTCCGATTCAGACGAAGCAGAAAAATCTTCCTCTAAATCATCTGTATCTAGCCCAAACAGCGACGACACAGCATCCGAACCCCTAGCAGCAGCAGGTACAAAACCTGCTCCAGGGGATAGACTTTCGTTGGACGAGTTGTGAGAGTGAGCTTTCGCCTGTACGGGATGTGATGTTGCGCCCGCTGGAGAGGTACTAACCTGAGGGGGTACTGTCCCGGCTTTGAACAGGTTAGCAGGCATCTCGGTGCTGGAAAGTTCCCGGCGGGGCGCTTGTTGTGCCGCTAGCTGATCAATATCGGCTATGACGTTGCGCTCATCTATGATTCCAGCCATCCGGGCGCCATCAATAAAGGCTTTAGCTACGCTTTGCGCATTTATTTCCTCAACACCAAACTCGCGGATGAGCATGACGTCGAACATATGTACCGGCAACTCCCGGTTGCGAAACTTGCGGCAAATTTGTGTAAAGAGAGGTGGGTGTAAGAACGCTTCACGGTGATAGATTTTCTCCTCCTGCTTATCATACGCATGCTTAATGCGTCGGAAAAGGTTAGTGGTTGTTAGAAACTCCCTTTTGCTTGTTAGTAACCCAAACTTAACGGCTGATCCTATAATGGCTTTAAAAGAGCCACTAACCTTACGGTTTAGCTTTCGGGCTGCCGTCTCAATGGCACACTTGCCACCAGTATCATCTACAACTTCAGCTACTTCCCAAGCCCCTTGATAAGATGTACGTGGGTAGTCAATGGTTTTAGGCATGTGATGAATATATAGTTGGCGATTGTGTAGTAAATATACGAAAGATGGGGCATAAAGTTGAGAATTTTAGTACTAAATAGCAGTATAAAGTATATAAAAGTTTAACTTTATTATACTTTATATACTTTTTTTTACTAATAAGTGTTATTCCACCATGCACTCTTTACCAAATAAGTACCATATACTTTCCAGCACATAGCAACTAGCAACTGGGTAGGGGAAACCTAAATTTTCTTAAACAGGCCTTACGCATCCACAATCGAATACTTGAATAACTCCAGCTGTGAAGCCTATTTTTGTTAGAGTGTCTTAAGGCACGTTAAACATTCACAAATAAGGGACCCGCTTCATATGCAACGAGAAGACACAGAGCTTACCAGCTTCAGCATTAGATTTGACGACCGACCATTGATTCTGTTCACTATTTCAGTTATAGTGCCTGATGCTTCACTAATTATAGAACTATAGAACTCAAAATGCCCACATAGTACATCTGATAACTTAGGGAATAGTCATTGTCAACGAAACTACCATATCCCTTAACACTTAATCTCAACCTCGACATCTCGACACAGCACCAAGTATTCTTCGTGGGTCCGTTGCTCTATTCATCCTACACGGAACGAAAATCAACACCACATCCAGCCTAAGCCCCGCAACTGCAGCTACAAAATGTACCAGTTTGGTACTATTGTACGACAACAGTAGGACCTGACTAACAATATAATTCTGCATAATAATTCTGCATATATGTCTTATAATTTATATTATGTTAAGTTATATCTATAAAGCTAAGCCCAGCACGATGCTGGGCTTAGCTTTATAGAGTCTCCTACCTGCGGGAAGCTATTTCTTATTCAGGCTTTCTAGCTTGGCTGACATCCGCTCTGAATCAGACGTGCGGCCCACGCGCAGATATGCTTTCTGTAAGGAGGAAATGGTAGCCCGGTCATCGGGCTGGATCTGTAGCGCCTTCTCAAAATAAGGTAATGATTCCTGGAAGTATTTCTTGCCGTCGGCCTCGTTCTTCTTGCCTGACTTCTGATACTCAGCCAAGCTCATCTTGCTGGCCTTCGTATAGAGCTCGGCTGCTTTGTTGTAGTTGTACACACCCAGGTTAAAGTTGGCGTCAAAGTTATTCGGATCAACTTCAACGGCTTTCTTATATGCCTCCAGCGCTTTGGCCGGCTGCTTATCCTGGTCGTACACCGAGCCTAGCACAGCATACAGGTTGGAGTTTGTAGGGTCAGCCGCAATGGCTTTTTCAATTTTACTGATGGCTTCCCTACCCCGACCAGCACTCAACTCCATGTTCAGGTCTTCTAACATGAAGCCTTTGTTGTTCGGGTACGCCACCAGCGCCTCTTGAACTACTTTGCGAGCGGCAGCGTCATCCTTTTCCTGGCGGGCAATCTGCAACAAACGGCCGTACATCTGCGGCGACTTGTAGCCAATGCCTTGCAGCTTGCTGTACATATCTTTGGCCGAGCCGAAGTCTTGTTTAGCCTCGGCCGCAAAGGCTGCGTACAGATAGGCCGTGGTGTCCTGCGGGCGAATCTGCTGGGCCATGCGGTACGACTCAATAGCCTTGTCGTACTCCTTGCCATTGTAGCTTTCTACCCCGGCATTCAGCGCCAGGCCGTACAGCCCGTCTAGCTTCTGCGAGGCCAGCTTGCCATATTCTGCATCTTTGCCCTCTAGGGAAATAGCTTTCTGGTACGACTCAAACGCCGTCTTGGTACCTTCACCGGGTGCCAGCGACTTGCCATAAATGGGGCTCGACGCCATGCCTTCGTAAATCTCGCCCCGGGTGTACCAGGTCTTAGCCTTGCCCTGAGTTTTTTCGTGCGTAATAGCCTTGTCAATCTCGGTGCGAGCCTTGTCCAGAGTGCCCTGACGCTGGAACAGAATGGCGTTGGTAACCGCTGAGTTCTGAGCCGAAGCGGTGTGTAGCGCGGCCGCGGTCATCAGGGTCAATAGTATCTTCTTCATGGGAGTAGGTTGAAGAATGGTCGGGTGAATGAAAGGAATTGTAACGCAAACGGCAGAACCCAAAGTTGAGTTCTGCCGCTGCAAGTTAATTAGCGCTGATGGAATCTGGGTCCGTTAGGCTGGCCAGGTCCGCATCCGCGGCGGTGGCCAGCCCCTCCCCGTCCAAACCACCATCGGGGAATAATCCGTTTTCGGCGGCCTCTGCTTCAGGGTCTTTTTCCTCATCAGTAGCCACCTTCGCCACCGACGAAATTTCGTCGCCGGGGCTGATTTTCAGCAGGCGCACGCCCTGGGTTGCCCGCCCAATGCTGCGCAAGTCGGCCATGCGCAGACGGATCGTAATCCCCGATTTATTGATAATCATCAGGTCGTCGGCATCACTCACGGCTTTGATGGTGACCAGGGCGCCGGTTTTGTCGGTAATCTTCATGGCCCGGACGCCTTTGCCGCCGCGGTTGGTGATGCGGTACTCCTCCAGGGGGCTGCGCTTGCCATAGCCGTTCTCGGACACTACGAGCAGTTCCTCCTGGCTGTCTTTGTCGATGCACACCATGCCCACCACCCGGTCGCTGTCGTCGGCCAGGGTGATGCCGCGCACCCCGGCGGCAGTGCGGCCCATAGAGCGGACTTTCTCCTCGGGGAAGCGCACGGCCCGGCCGGAACGAAGAGCTACGACCACTTCGGAGCTGCCATTGGTGAGCTGCACGTCGAGCAGCCGGTCGCCCTCGTTGATGGTAATGGCGTTGATACCGGCGGCGCGGGGACGCGAGTAGGCTTCCAACGGCGTCTTCTTCACCGTACCCTGCTCGGTGCAGAACATCAGGTAGGTGTTATCGAGGTAGTCGGGGTCGCGCAGGCCGCGCACGTTGAGCACGGAGCGCACCGAGTCTTCGCGCGGAATCTCGATCAGGTTCTGAATCGGACGGCCTTTGGAGGCTTTGCTGCCTTCGGGCACTTCGTACACTTTAAGCCAGAACACGCGGCCGGCTTCGGTGAAGAAGAGCAGGTACTCGTGGGTGGTAGCCACAAACAGGTGCTCGGTGAAGTCGTCCTGCTTGGTAGCCGCCCCGCGGGCTCCTACCCCACCCCGGCCCTGGGCCCGGTACTCATCGAGCGGGGTGCGCTTGATGTAGCCTTCGCTGCTGATGGTGATAACCATGGCCTCGTCGGCAATCATGTCCTCCATCGAGAAGTCGCCGCCGGCGTACTCAATGGCCGTGCGGCGAGCGTCGCCGTAGCGCTCCTTGATTTCCACCAGCTCGTCGCGGATGATGTCGCGCTGCATCTGCTCAGAAGCCAGCACAGCCTTCAGGTGGTCGATGAGCTTCATCAGCTCGTCGTATTCCTGCACCAGCTTCTCGCGCTCCAGGCCCGTGAGGCGCTGCAAACGCATGTCGAGGATGGCGCGGGCCTGCACGTCGCTAAGCGAAAACCGCTCGATAAGCTGGGCGCGGGCCACTTCGCCGTCGCGGGAGCCACGGATCAGGGCAATTACCTCGTCGAGGTGGTCGAGGGCAATGAGCAGGCCTTCGAGGATGTGGGCCCGCTTCTGGGCTTCGGCCAGCTCGTAGCGGGTCCGGCGCACCACCACGTCGGCGCGGTGGTCGACGAAATGATGAATCAGGTCTTTGAGGTTCAGCGTCATGGGGCGGCCTTTTACCAGGGCCACGTTGTTGACGCCGAAGGAGCTTTGCAGCTGGGTGTAGCGGTAGAGCTGGTTGAGCACCACGTTGGGCATGGCGTCGCGCTTCAAATCGTACACGATGCGCATACCGTCGCGGTCCGACTCGTCGCGCAGGTCGGAAATGCCTTCGATGCGCTTCTCGTTGATGAGGGCCGCCGTCCGCTCAATCATCGAGGCCTTGTTCACCATGTAGGGAATTTCGGTCACCACAATCTGCTCCTTCCCGCTGGGCGTGGTTTCAAAGTGCGCTTTGGCCCGCATCACCACCCGGCCGCGACCAGTCTCGAAGGCCTGCTTTACGCCCTCGTAGCCGTAGATGATGCCGCCGGTAGGAAAGTCGGGAGCCGTGACGTGCTCCATCAGCTCCGAGATGGTGATGTCGGGATTAGCCAGGTAGGCCACGATGCCATCCACTACTTCCGTGAGGTTGTGCGGGGCCATGTTGGTAGCCATCCCCACGGCAATACCCGACGTGCCGTTGACGAGCAGGTTCGGAAACCTGGCCGGCATCACGCTGGGCTCTTCCAGCGAGTCGTCGAAGTTGGGCTGGAAGTCCACCGTGTCCTTGTCCAGGTCGCCGAGCAGCTCGTCGGCTAGGCGCTTGAGGCGGGCTTCGGTGTAGCGCATGGCCGCCGGTGAGTCGCCGTCGATGGAGCCGAAGTTGCCCTGCCCATCCACGAGCGGGTAGCGCAGGCTCCAGTCCTGGGCCATGCGCACCATCGTGTCGTACACGGAGGAGTCGCCGTGGGGGTGGTATTTACCAAGCACCTCCCCCACGATACGGGCGCTCTTCTTATAGGACTTGTTGTAGGATACGCCCAGCTCGCTCATGCCGTAGAGCACGCGGCGGTGTACGGGTTTGAGGCCGTCGCGCACGTCAGGCAGGGCCCGGGAGATGATAACCGACATCGAATAGTCGATGTAGGCTCCACGCATCTCATCTTCAATGTTTATCGGAATGATCTTTTCGCCTTCCGCCATAGGGTCAACTAAGTGGCCGAATATCCCTGGTGAACCAGGGCTTCCGGCCTCGTGAATGAGTAGTACAGTAAGCCTGCAAGATACACAAAAAAGGCCGATTAACCTAGCCAGAACCCCGATTCGAGGACTACTTCAGGGTCTTTTTCCGGTCGTTTTTGTGCCGGCGCTCTTCCTGCCTGTGCACCTTGATTTTTTCGCCGATGGCGGGGTTTTGCTTTTTGTAAAATGGCTGCCCGCGGTACTGCACGCCGTTGTGCAAATGCACCTTGCGCGTGTGGCAGGATACCATGGGACAGGTGCGGCAGCTGGTGGTCAGGCCCAGGGCTAGTATGGGTAACGCCAACGCCCAGCGAAAAGTGAACAAACGAAGGGAAAAAGAAGCCACGGAACAGGGAAACATATGGTTCAGGCCTCAAGCTACGGCTTATCTTCAGCTTCTGCACTGGCCTCGACGTCCTGCCCGTCCCACTCCCGCATAAACTGAGTGAGAAATTGCTCCATAAACGCGTGGCGCTGCCGGGCCACGCGGCGGGCGGCAGGCGTGTTCAGGCGGTCCTGCAGGTGCAGCAGCTTCTCGTAGAAGTGGTTGACGGTGGGGCTGGTGTTCTTCTTGTAGCTCTCAAAGGAATCGTGCGCCGCGGGCGGAATGGTGGGGTCGTGCAGGGGGCGGTTTTTGTGGCCGCCGTAGGCAAAAGCCCGCGCCACGCCAATGGCCCCAATGGCGTCGAGCCGGTCGGCATCCTGCACCAGCTCGCCCTCCAGCGTGCTCATGGGCGTGGGCACCCCCAGCCCTTTGAAGCTGATTTCGCGGATGATGATTTCGACGGCCTGAATTACCGCTTCGGGGGCCTGCTGACTGTGCAGCCACTGCCGCGCGGCGTGGGGGCCAGCTTCCTCGTCGCCGCCGTGAAACTTCCAGTCGGCCACGTCGTGCAGCAAAGCGCCCAGCTCGGTGATGAGCGAATTGGCCTGGGGCGTGTGGCGGGCCAGGGCGCGGGCCACCTGCCACACCCGGCGAATATGCTCCCAGTCGTGGCCGGAACCTTCGTGCAGGAATTGTTGGCGGATGAAGTCGGCGGTGCGCTCAATAAGTTCGGAATCAGCGGCAGGCATTGAAGCAGCAGTGAGAAAATAGAAAGAAGTGAGAAGTTAGAGCGTAGACCTTAGACGAGGTGGTCTTTGTACAGCGCATGTGTGGCGCAGATACCGGCCAAAGGTACCGCGCCCTGGGGCTTCCCTCCTACCCGACCGGCCCGCTGGACCTGCCAGGCAGGGGCAGCTGCAGAAACGCCGGCGGCACGTGCTCGGTCAGCCACACGCCGTTGCCGGACTGATAGAATACGCCGCCGGCCGCGTGCAGGCCCGCGGCATCCACCGTCAGCACCACCGGCTGGCCCCGGCGGCTTCCTACGCGGCGGGCCGTAGCTTCGTCGGCCGACAGGTGCACGTGGTGGCGGCGCATCGGCTGCAGCCCCTCGCGCTGAATGGCGGACAATACGGTGGCCACCGTGCCGTGGTACAACACCGCGGGCGGTACGGCCGGCGCCAGGTCTAGTTCTACGGCTACGCTGTGGCCCTGCTGGGCCCGAATTTGGGTGCCATCGGCATCAAAGGCAAACCGCTGCTTGTCATTGGAGGCCACTACCTCGTCGAGCATGGCCCGGTCCAAGGTTACCCCGGCGCGGTTGGCAGCAGCCAGTAGCTCCTCAACGCCAACCCAGCCGCCAAGCTCCAGCGTCAGCCCCAGCGCCTGGGGCGCGTGCCGCAGGTGCTTGCTAAGAAACTTGCTGAGCCGGACGATGTGCGAGTTGGACATGGATGGAAGTGAGAGGTGAGATGAATAGTGTTTTCACGAACGGCCATTTGGCTTGTTGCGGGAATCTTTCCGAACGAGAAGCTGGTTTGTACGTATATTGCCGTCAAATGACGGATTAAAAGTACGCAAATGACAGCCATTCGTAAAACCTCGGTAGCCAGCATGGTGGAGTTGATGGGCGGTCCGGCCGTAATTCCGCAGCTGGTACAGAACGAGCTGGACCTACTGGCTGTGGCCATCAAAGGCCTCTCGGTGCAGGCGGTGCGGGCGTTGCAGCAGCGGCTGGGCTTCACCAACAAGGAAATGAGCACGGTGCTGGGCGTGTCGGAAAGCACCCTGACTCGGCGTGAGCAAACCCACCGCCACCTGACGCTGGACGAAGGCGAAAAGGCCATTCAGTTGTCGGCGGTGCTGGCCAAGGGCCTGGAGGTGTTCGAGAATGAGGCCGACTTTCACCACTGGCTTAACACGCCCAACGTGGCCCTGGGCGGGATTCGGCCCAAGGAGCTGCTGTCGTCGGTGATTGGGCGGGAGCAGGTGCGCGACATTCTCGGCCGCATTCTGTACGGGCACTACTCTTGAGTTTAGAAGTTGGGAGGTTGAGAAGTTAAAAAGTTGTGGAATGGCGGCTGATGACGGTTGCAGCGGCCTCTGCTTGCTTTCTATTCGCTTCTCTATTCGCCATGCTTTTTGCGTTCCAGACCTCCCCTGCTCAACTTTCCACTTTCTCCCTTCTCAACTTCTCAACTTTCTACCTGGTCTCGTGCTGCTGTACCGCCTGGGCAAGCTGCCTTACATTCGTGACTTGTCGGGGGCCGGGGGGCTGTACTACGCCGGCCGCTGGCACGAGGTCGGAACCCAGAT
The DNA here is from genome assembly GCF_025979885.1 of Hymenobacter sp. YIM 151500-1. Lineage (NCBI taxonomy): Bacteria > Pseudomonadati > Bacteroidota > Cytophagia > Cytophagales > Hymenobacteraceae > Hymenobacter > Hymenobacter weizhouensis. The sequence continues at coordinate 1,077,839 of NZ_CP110139.1, read as the reverse complement.
TCTGTACACCTCCGAGCACCTGTCGCTGGCCAAGCTGGAGGTACTGGCCAACTCGGCCTCGCTGCCCGTCAACTACCACGCCCTGACGCTGGAAGTGCCCGACGGCACGCCTTATCAGCAGGTACTTCCCGAGGAACTGCCGGCCAGCTGGCAGCAGCTGCCTTATCCGCTGGAGCTGGCCCAGCTCACCCGAGCCTGGATAGAAGCAGGCCGCACCTGGCTGCTGCGCGTGCCCTCGGCTCACGCCCCCAACGAGTGGAACTACCTGCTCAATCCACTCCACCCCGACCACGCCCGCCTGCGCATCGTGGCCCTGGAACCCCACCCGTTCGACGCCCGCCTAAAGTAGGCCGGCTGCCTAGAATCTGCAGAAGGGCAGTTTTCGGCCGCCCTCCACGGATGGAACGCGGCTACGGCGCTGTTTTGCCAAACCAGCTGGTAGTTTTGCGGCAGCTATCAATCATACAGCAGCTCGGATAGCTTGCTGAGAGCGGCTTTCCTTTTCCTTCTTCCATGCCTCATTTCACTGCCGCCGAGCTGCCCCAGCTCGATACGATTTTTCGCCTCAACCTCATCAACTCTATCACCGGCTACAAGCCCGCCAACCTGGTGGGCACGGCCGGTCCGGATGGAACCCTCAACCTGGCTATTGTCAGCTCCGTGGTGCACCTGGGGTCCAACCCAGCCCTGATTGGGTTTGTGATGCGCCCCACCAGCGTGGCCCGCCACACCTACGAGAACATCCGCGCCACCAGGCTGTACACGCTCAACCACGTGCACGCAGGTATTATGGGGCCGGCCCATTTCACGTCGGCCAACTTTCCGCGGGAAGTATCGGAGTTTGCGGCCTGCGGGCTGACGCCGGAAACCCTGGCCGGCTTCGGGGCCCCGTACGTGCGGGAGAGCCGTATCAAGATAGGCTTGGAGCTACTTCAGGAGCTGCCCATTGAAGCCAACGGCACCATTCTGCTGATTGGCAGCGTGCAGCAGGTACACCTCCCCGACGAAGTGCTGCGCCCCGACGGCTCCCTGAACCTGGACGCGGCCGAAACCGTGTGCGTCTCGGGCCTCGACGGCTACCACGCGGCCCGGCTGCTGGCCCGCTACGACTACGCCCGCCCCGACGACAGCGGCGCCCGACCCCTGCCGGCCGCCTCCTGAGCGGCCCGGCCGCGTATCTTGCGGCGTACATCTTCTACCCGCCCATGCCTACGTTCAGCCTCACCAACTTCGACCACCCTGCCGCCACGGATTTTCTCGACGAGTTCCGCGACGACCCCAGCGAAGTGCTGCTGCTGGAGGCCTTGGTCACGGCTGCCGAAGCCGACGGCTCCTTGGAAACCGATGAGGCCGCCGCAGCTCTGGCCGCTGCCGAAGTGGTAGCGGCGTGGCTGGGGGAGCCCAGCCCGGCCCTGCCGCCCGAACTGGAAGCGGTAGTTGATGACCTTGACATCAGCGACGAAGAAGAACTAACCGACCTGGCCCGCCGGGCCGTGCAGGCCGTGCTGCACGACTCCGAGCTGCGGGAGCAGTGGCAGGCCTCGGGGCGGCTCCCGCAGTGGCAAACCGTGCAGGAAGATGTATTGAAGCGGTTGGAATAGAGCAAGCCCAGTTGCTATAGGCTGGCAACGTAAGCCAGAAGACGGCCCGGAGCAACGCCGGCTACACCCCCACGGCGCCCAGCTTGGCCAGCTCCTCCCAGAGCCGATGCACCGGCAGGCCCATTACGTTGAAGTAGGAACCTTCCAGGCGCGTCACGGCCACCATACCAATCCAGTCCTGGGCGCCGTAGGCTCCGGCTTTGTCCAGGGGGCGGTAGTGCTGCACGTAATGCTCGATTTCCGGAAGGCTCAATGGGCGAAAGTGCACGCGGGTCTGGTCGGAGAAGACCACCGGGCGGCCGTCGGCGGGGAGCAGGCACACGCCGGTGTACACGTCGTGGGCGCGGCCTTGCAGGCGCTGGAGCATGTGCACGGCTTCGGCTTCGTCCTGGGGCTTGTTCAGCACATCGTCGTCGAGGCAGACGATGGTGTCGGCGGTAATAACCAGCTCATCGGGGGCCAGGTCGGGGGCGTAGGCCTGGGCTTTGCGGGCGGCCAGGTACTCGGCTACGGCGGCGCGGCGCAGCTCCGGCGGAAAGCTCTCCTCCACCTCGCGCAGGCGCACTTCGTAGGTCAGGCCCAAGTCGGTGAGCAGCTGGCGGCGGCGCGGGGAGCCAGAAGCCAGCACCAGGCGCGGGCGGGCCGGCGCGGCCCCAGAATCAGGCGCGGAAAGCGTCATAGAACGGGTGCAGGGTTTCGTTGGGGCGGATGCTGCTGAACAGGAAGCCACCGATGGTTTTGGGATAGAAGAACGTGGACTTGGGTGGCATCACGGCCCCGGAATGGCAGACGCGCTCCACCTCGTCCATGGTCACCTCGTTGGTGATAAGGGCGGCGCGGGCCTCGCCCCGGTCTACGCGGGTGAGGCACTCGGGGAAGTTGCGCACGTAGGCCACGCCCGGCCACTGGCGCTGAGCCTCGGGCCCTACGATGCCCAGGGCTTTTTCCAGCACAAAGTAATGCAGCACGGTCAGGTCCAGGGCCTTGACTTCGGGCGTGGTGTCCCAGGCCAGCTGGGCGTGCACCTCCGGCCGCAGCCGAAGCTTGTACACCTGCCCTTCACCCAGGTATAGCCCGAAGGCCCAGAGTTTACCGGCAATCCGCTCGGGCAAGTCGTAGGGGTCGTCCAGGGTCAGCACCGTGAAGTAGGGCGTGAGCCGGGCCAGCAGCTCGTCGGCGGTCAGCTCACCGGGCAGCTCCAGCAGCAGGCGGTGCGTGGGCAGGATGCGCAGGTCGTCGGCGGCCGAGTTGGTCAGATACATCAGGTGGTAGTTCCAGCCTTCCTGGCCGGTGGCCGCCGCTCCGGCCGCCGCCTGCCGGGCGTGGCGGTAGGCCACCGAGGCCTCGTAGCGGTGGTGGCCGTCGGCCAGAATTACCTGGCGCGAAGCCAGCACCTGCTGAAACCGCCGAATCACGGCCACGTCCTGAATCACGGCCAGTACGTCGCGGGCACCCTGATAGTCTTCTTCGGTCTGATACAGCGGGGCCTGGATGGCCTCGTCGAGGTAGCGTTCCAGCTCGAAGCTGTCGTCGCGGTACAGGCCGTGGGTGGCGCTGGTCTGAAACTCGGTGCGGCTTAGCAGCTCGGCCCGGTCGTTGACGGCTACGGGCAGGGTGTTTTCGTGGCGCAGCACCACGTTTTCCGGCCAGTCGGTGGCCCGGATGTGGCACATGAAGCCTTTGCGGCAGTATTCGCGCGGGCTGCCCGGCAGCCGGAAGTACTGGTAGTAGACGTAGATGCCCGGCAGCTCATCCTGGCGCAGCACGCCCTGCTCCTGCCACTCCCGCAGCCGGCGCAGGGCCTCGCCCGCCGGGTCTGGGCCGCGCGGCACCGAGAGGTGGATGCTGTTGAGCGGATTACGATACAGCGCCTCGCGCTGCTTGGCCGACACCACATCAAACAGCGGCGACACGTAGGCGTCTATCTGCCGGCCCAGGATTTCTGAATAGCGCCAGCCGCGCACGGGTTGAATTTCAGCCAAATGGATAGGGACTTAGGGGTTAGGGGCTTGAGGACTTAGGGGCTTAATTGATAGGAGAGAAACGAATGTCTAAGCGAGAAAAGACCGTCCTGCTGAGCTTGCCGAAGCATCTCTCCCGCTTCGTTGCAGTCATCAACAGTTACCCTCGGTAGAGATGCTTCGACAAGCTCAGCAGAACAATAGCACCACAACGGAGCGGGAGAGATGCTTCGACTACGCTCCGCAGGACGACCTCTACCACTCATCTACTCATTCACTCATCTACTCATTCACTCATTTTACACCTCACGGCGCCAGGCGGCTTAGCTGCCATCCTGTTGTGTGGAGTTCGTACACGATACGGTCGTGGAGGCGGGAGGGGCGGCCCTGCCAGAATTCCACCCGCTGGGGCCGCAGCACGTAGCCGCCCCAGTTGTCGGGGCGCGGCAGGGGCTCCTGGCCGGCAAACCGGGCCTCCACGGCCCGCTCCCGCTCTTCCAATTCTTGCCGGCTCCCGATGGGCTGGCTCTGGGGCGAGGCCCAGGCGCCCACCTGGCTGCCCCGGGGCCGGCTCTGGAAATACTCGGTCGAGACCTGGGCCGGGGCCTTTTCCACCCGGCCTTCGATGCGCACCTGCCGCTCCAGGCCGGGCCAGAAGAAGGTCATGGCCGCCAGGGGGCTGCGGGCTAGCTCCTGGCCTTTACGTGAGTCGTAGTTGGTGAAAAACAGGAAGCCTTCGTTGTCGGGCAGGCCCTTGAGCAGCACCACGCGGGCGGCCGGCTGGCCGGCCTCGTTCACGGTGGCCAGGGTCAGGGCCGTGGGTTCGTCGAGCTGGGCTTGCAGGGCCTCGTCCAGCCACTGCCGGAACTGCTCTACGGCGTTGGGGTGCACGTCGGCCTCGGTGAGGGTGCGCTGGGCGTAGGTTTTGCGCAAGTCGGCCAGGTGAGAATCGAGCATAAACACAAGAAAAAGCGAGGTGGCAGCCGCCGCCGGCCAGCCAATGAGGCCGTAAAGATAGAGTCCGCGCCCATGCGGCCCACTTCTGCACCACACCCGCCGGCGCAGTTGCACTGAAATTGGCCGGGCAGTGTTGTTTTGGCCACTGCGGGGGCCGGGCACAACCCTAGGCTTGCCTGCTTGCGTAGGGCCGAAGACGGGCCCCGTGCCCGCCGCATTGTGTTGTCTTACCTACTTAGCTATACCTTCATGCCTCGCCTTCGTCCTGGTAGCCTCCTGATTTCCCAGCCCTTTCTGGGCGACCCTAACTTTGAGCGGACCGTGGTGCTGCTGTGCAGCCACTCCGACGAGGAAGGTTCTTTTGGGCTGGTGCTGAACCGCCCCTCTTCCCTGGAGCTCGGCGACGTGCTGGAGCTGCCCGGCGGGCACGCCCTGCCGGCTGCCCACACGCCGCTGGGCGTAGGTGGCCCCGTGCAGCCCGACACGCTCCACTACCTGCACCTCCGCCCCGATGTGCCCCACGCCGTGGACCTGGGCCAGCACGTGTACTGGGGCGGCGACTTTGAGGTGCTGCTGGGCTTGCTGCTCAGCGGCTCGGTGAGCCCCGACGAGGTGCGCCTGTACGCCGGCTATTCCGGCTGGACGCCCGGTCAGCTGGCCGAAGAACTGCGGGAAAATGTTTGGATTGTGCACCCCAATGCTGCCGGGAAAGTATTTACTTTGGATAACGATGCCTTCTGGCAGTCCATCCTGCGCGAAAAAGGCGGCCGCTTCCGCGTGCTGTCCAACTACCCCTCCGACCCCCGGCTCAACTAATTCCCGCCTGCCCGCTGGCCCGGCCCGGTTGGCCGGCCCCCTTTCCGAAGAACTGTATGCTACCCGACAACGATACCTCCGCCCCCACTCACTCCGACAATGCCTCGGAGTCGCCGATGAGCATTCTGGAACGCCGCCTGGCCGAAATCCGCGCCCAGCAGGACCCCGCCCACGAACCGGCCGCCCCGCCGGCTGAAACGGCCGCGGCTCCGGCCAACAACCCGCCGGCCGCGCCCCTGGTGCCCCCGGCTCCCGGCTCCCCCGAAGCCAGCGCCGCCACCGAGTCGGTCAGTTCAGCGCCGGACGCTCCGGAAGCCGCCCAGCCCTCGGCCCCGGCCGAGCGTGCCCTGGCGCATTACGGCACCACCACTCCCGCAGCAGATGTTCCCGCGGCCACTCCCGCGCCGGAAGCCCTGCCTATCCCCGACTTTGCTGCTTACGAGCCGGCGCCGGCCGGCGTGGCTACCTCTACTCCGGAGGAACTGACCGGCGCCCCGGTCCCAGCGGCGGAAGTGGCACAGGCCCCCGCCGAAGCCCCCGAAGCGCCGCTGACTACTACACTGGAGGCTTTCCCGCTGCACACGGCCGCCGACATCGAAAACGCCCCCATGGCGCTGGCCTCCTTGCCCACTTCCGATAATGAGGGAGCTAAGGAAGCCGCGGCGGCCGCCGCTGAACATACCGCTGAGCACGCTGCGGAAGAGGAAGAGGAGTACGTGGCCGATGCTGCGGCGCTGGATTTTACCTCCCTTGACCTGCCGGCCCAGGCGACGCACCTGCTGGAGCTGCTGCGCCGCCCCGACGCCCGCCAGAACCGCAAGCAAATCCTGGACCTCAACCGCCAGTACGAAGCCAACGTGCAGGCTGCCCGCACCCAACCGGCCATCGAGGGCAACGAGCCGGCGGACGCCGCCCCGGCCGGCCACGTTGAGCTAATCAAGGCCTTGCAGGAGTTCCGGGAAAGCCGGGCCCGCGACGCCAAAAACGAGGACGAGCAACGGGCCAAAAACCTGGCCCACAAGCAGTACCTGTTGTCGCAGCTGCGGCAGCTGGTGGAGTCGGCCGAAACCAAGGACAGCTCTTCCCGCATCAAGGCCCTGCAAAACGACTGGAAGGCCACCGGCCCCGTGCCGCAGAAAGACGCCCAGGAGCTGTGGAATTCCTACCACGCTCTGCTGGACATCTACTACAACAACCGCGGCCTGTTCTTTGAGATGAAGGAGCTGGACCGGCGCCGCAATCAGGAAGCCAAAGAAGCGCTGATTGCCCGCGCCGAGGCCCTGCCCCAGCAGCCCAGCATCAACAAAGCCTTGCAGGAGCTGCGGCAGCTGCACGAGGAGTGGAAGCACATCGGGCCCGTGCCCAACGAGCAGCGTGAGCCGCTCTGGCAGCGTTTCCTACAGGCCTCCGAGCAAGTGCACGACCGCAAAAAGGAGTTTCTGACCACCCGCTCTACTCAGGAAAACGCTAATCTGGAGCGAAAAACAGCTTTGCTGGAGCGCCTGCGGCCCTTCGGAGAGTTCCAGACGGAGCGCGTAAACGAGTGGCGTTCCAAAACCGACGAGCTGCAGAAACTCAAGGAGGAATGGGACGCCGCCGGCCTGGTCCCCCGCGACAAAGCCGAAGCCTTGAACAAGCAATTTTGGGGAGCTTACAAAGGCTTCTTCCAGCGCAAAAACCAGTTTTTTAAGGCGCTGGATGAGGAGAAGAACACCAACCTCAAGCGTAAGCTGGAGCTGTGTGAGCAGGCCGAAGCCGCCCTGCAAAATCCGAATTGGGAGGAAGCCCGCGAAACCGTTATCCGCTTGCAGAAGGACTGGAAGCTGATTGGCCGCGTCCCGGAAAAGCAGTCGGACAAGGTGTGGAACCGGTTCCGTACCGCCTGCGACTCGTTCTTTGACCGCCGCAAGGAGGAAACCCGGCAGCGCGAGCAGCAGGTGCAGCAGCTCGGCCAGGAACAGGCCGCCACCCTCGACCGGATTGCCGCCGAGGTGGCCGCCGCTTCGGCTGAGCAGCCCGGCTCCCTAGACGGCTTCCGCCAGTACGTGAGTGAGTGGAGGGCCTTTAGTGGCGCCCGCTCCAACGAGCGAGCCGAGGAACGGTTCCAGGCACTGATGGGCAAGTACCTGGATACCGTGCCCGGCCTCTCCTACTCCGACCGTTCGGAACTGTTGTTTGGCTTGCAGGTGGAGCGGCTAAAAGCCTCCCCCGACGCGGGACAGCAGCTCTATAAGAAAGAACAAGCCCTGCGCCGGGAAATCAATGAGCTGGAAAACGACATTTCCACTCTGCGTACCAACCTGGAGTTTTTCGCCCGCTCCAAAAACGCCAGCCAGCTCCGCCAGGAGTACCAGGGCCGCATCGACGAGGCCCAGTTGCGCATCGACGCTTTGAAAAAGCAGCTCAAAACCATCCGCAGCTAAAGGCCGGATGCTTGGCTTACTTAAAACTGCAGCGGGCCTCGGCCTGCTGCAGTTTTTTACGCTGCTAACGAACCGGTTAGGTATCTGGCGGCAAGAAAACCGTACTGATGCTTGGCAAAACCAACCTCGCATACTAGTTTTGCCGCACTTACGCCTCCTTAGCTCAGCTGGTAGAGCAACTGACTTGTAATCAGTAGGTCGCTGGTTCGATCCCGGCAGGGGGCTCATTCTACCTACCCCGGTACGCCCGGAAACTTGCTTCTCGCGCTGCGAAAGTGGGTTTCCGGGTTTTTTGCGTGTGGAGCACTCGGTTTCCTGGGCGCGAATCTTTCACTTCGGAGCAGCCGCGACGCTACCTTCTAGACTACCCTTTATGGTCTAGGCACCCAGCCGGCACTAGGGCTAGGCAGCCACCGGCGTTTGGGGCAGCTCGCGGAAAGTGAGCGTAAAGCAGGCGCTCGGTGCGGCCGCCACCTCCAGGCGGGCCTTCATCTGCTGGGCCAGCCCGGCCACCAGGCGCAAGCCCAGCGAGGCCACCTTGGTGGGCACCACACTGGCGGGCAGGCCCACGCCCGAGTCGGCCACCACCAACTGGTAACGGCCGGCCTCCACCTGCCCCAGCGTCACCCACACACGCTGGTCGGGATAGCCGGGCGGAAAGGCATACTTCAGCGCATTGGTCACCAGCTCATTGACAATCAGGCCCAGGGGCACGGCCGTGTGCGTGTTCAGTTGCAGGGGCTCGACGCTCACGTGCAGCTGCACGCGGGCGGCCTCCTGCCGGAAGGCCTCGCTGATGGCTTCGGTCAGCTCGCCGAAGTAGCTGAGCATGTCGATGCGGGCCAAGCTCTCGGACTGGTAGAGGTTCTGGTGAATCAGGGCCATGGTCTGCACCCGGCTCTGGCTGTCGCGGATGGCCTCGATGGCGGCCGGCTCGTGCAGGGTGTTGACCTGGGTGTTTAAGAGGCTGAGCACGATTTGCAGGTTGTTTTTGACGCGGTGGTGCACCTCCTGCAAGAGCAGCGTCTTCTCGCGCAGCAGCAGCTCTTTTTCCTGGTCGCGGGTTTCGAGCACCTGCTTTTGCGCCGCCAGTTGCTGCACCGTGCGCTGGCGCAGGCGGTAGCGGTTCACCAGCACGCCCACGGCCAGCAGCAGCAGCCCGGCCGTGAGCAGGGCCGCGTTGCGCAGCGTGCGCTGCTGCAGGGCCGCCAGCTGCGTAATGCGGTTTTGCTGCTGCAGTAGCTGGATGCTGCGCTCTTTTTCTTTCGTGTCGTAGCGGCCTTGCAACTCGGCGACCTTGGCTTCTTGCTCCTGCTGGCGCAGCTGGGCTTCCAGCCGGCGGTTTTCGGCCGTGTGGCGGCGAGCCAGGCGGTAGTTGCCCTGCTGGGCATACAGAGTGTCTAGCAGGTCGTTTGTTATGACTAACGTAGGTTTATTTTGATTTCTTTTATGTAATTGCCGAGCCTTAAGCGCGTGATATATAGCCATTTCTGGTTTTCCTAATTTATCATAAGCTTGTGCTATAGTATGTTCATAAAGAGCCAATCCCGCTTTGTTATCGGTTTGACGCGCAATTTTGATTGCTTTAAATAAGTAAGGTAGAGCCTGTCGGGGCTGATTAAGTTCTATGTAAGCATCAGCCAAATTGTTTAGGACTGCAGTAGTTAAGTTAACATCTTTTGCAAAGCTTTGACTTAACTCTAAGGCCCGAGAATAATAGGATAACCCAATGGTTGGACGATGTTGTCGAACATAAAGCAATCCTATTGATGAATAAGCACGCGCTAGTACAGCAGTATCGTTAATAGCTAGTGCACCGATTAAAGCCTTCTTCTGCCACATCATTGATTTCTCATATTGATGTGTAGCACTCAGTAAGGTGCCAATAGTGTGATTAAGGAGTACAACGTTTTCCCTTCGATGTAGCTGGCGCCACAATGTTAATGACTTAAGGAAACACTGCTGGGCTTGTTCAAAATGCCCCTGGCGCCATTGCAGTCTTCCAATAACCTCTAAAGCTAAAGCTTGTCCTGGTAGCCAATCAAGCTGTCTAGCTTCTGCTAGACTTTGTTGGGCATAGGACAATGATTGTTCATAGCTGCTGAAATATGTCCTTTTTGACAATGCTTGTAGCACCTTCACCCGCTGCGTGTCGGTGGCGGTGGTCAGTGCCTGTTTGAGGCTGTCAATCCTGGCTTGCTGCCCCCACGTAGTGTAGTTCAGGAACACGCTGAGTACCAGGAGCAGGGTGTAGCGCATCAAGCGACAAGTTGGGCGGCGCAGGAAAGTAAGCAGGGGCATAGAGGCCGATAAGGTAAGAGGACTTCTTTGATTTTTATAAGTGTAACCGCTCCACATTTCATGGGATACTTGTACTAAACCACGAAAATAGTCAGCCAATCACGGCGTCATATAAATCACAAAACACTCCTGTACATCAACAGTATCACCGAGGGCACAGCTTATGAAATAAATAGTAGATAAAAAGTGTAGTAGCGCGTAGTTGCTGCACTGATATTTGTAGAAAAATACCATTGGCAGCTAAGGACTTTGCGCATTTCTATTCACAGCCCTTTTTTAGTAGCATGAAGCGCCCGCCTGTTTGCGGTGCTCTGCTGCTTATTAGCCTCCTTGTTTCCATCCTCGCCGCTGCCTACCTAAAGGCATCTGTGAACTGCCTATAAGCCACTCTGAAGCCTGAAGTTGGTCACTTGTTATATCACGCGGGAAGGGCCCGGCATATCAATCAGGTGCCACCTAGTCAGTTGTAGCCAGCATGCTACGGCTAGCTTTCTGATTGCAGAAACAGGGTTTAGCCAGTAGCTTCTGAGTGGGCACTGTAAAAATAGGGACGCCGCCGTGCAACCTGGAAACTTCGGCTCGTGTATGTAATAGTAAAACTATCAATACTGATAGCTTTACCTAAGCCTCTGTACCATGACAGAAGTTTCTTTGCCTGCTCAGCGGCTGCGCAAACGCCACGGGGTAACGCGGCAACCAGTAGTCTTGCCATTAGTGGCTGCGCATCACGTGGTGGGCCGCGAGCAGGCAGACGTGCTAGCCGACACATTTGCTTCGTACTGCCTGCACCGCCCGATGATGCTCCTGAGTCGCCTCCAGTGATTCTCTTCCCGGCCGGCTTCGGCAAATCCGGTAAAGACGCGCCGGTACTCGCGCTTAATGGAAGGGGCGCTTTTTGAGCATACCGCCTACGGTGTCGTCGATGGAATGCTGAACAATAAAAGCTTTGGGGTCGACGCGCTTAACTTCTTGGCGCAGCGCGGGCAGCTCCAGGCGCGTGAGTACGGTGAAGATGATGTCCATGTCTCGCTCCTGCTCGCCGCGCTTGCCGTAGCCCCGCTCGCCCTTGTAGATGGTCACGCCCCGGCCTAGCTGCTGGGTGATGACGCGGCGAATCTCCTCGTTGCGCTCCGAAATGATGGTTACGCCGGTGTACTGCTCAATGCCATTGAGGATGAAGTCCAGGGTTTTGGAGGCGGCCACGTAGGTGAGAATGGAATACAGCGCCTCCGTCACGCCTAGCACAAAGGCAGCCGCGCCGAAGATAACGATGTTAAGCAGCAGAATGACGTCGCTAACTTTGAGCAGGGCGCTGCGCTTGCTGATGAGCAGGGCCAGGATTTCGGTGCCGTCGAGCACGGCCCCGCCGCGCATAGCCAGCCCGATACCGGCCCCAATAAACACGCCCCCAAACACGGCCGTGATGAGCAGGTCGGGCGTGACATCGGGGTAGGGCACCACGGCCAGGCACAGGGCCAGCCCGCCAATAGCCAGGGCGCTCTTCAGGGCAAAGCGGGCCCCCATCTGGCGGTAGCCCAGCAGCAGAAACGGCAGGTTGATAATCAGCAGCCCCCAGGAAAGCGGCAGGCGCAGCACGTTGGCCAGCAGCATGGAAATGCCCGTGGCCCCGCCGTCAATAAAATGGCTCGACAGCAGAAACCCTTTCAGCCCCATGCCCGCACTCAGAATTCCCAGCAAAATCAGGCCTAGGTTTTTCAGGCGGTTGAGTAGACTGGAGGCTTCGTCGGGGCCGACGGGCGCGGCCTGGGGCTGGTCAGTACTCGTCATACGGCGCTGGCGAAGATGATTGAAGATGATGAGTTGAGGCAGGAGCATACACAAGATGGCTACGCGGGCCCCAGCCGTAGAAACCGGCCCATGAATACGTACCTAGCAATACCGCACCCCGCCGGTCCGGGTTGCCTTTGCAGACTCAACTTGTGTTTTAACCGGCTCATCAGGGCCCTCCGTAGCAGCGGCCGGACCGGTTGCCCAACGCCTGCTAGGCCGTGGGGTTTGCCATTCTGGGGCTCGGCAGCTAGCGGCGCGCGGCGCTGGCCTGCCCGAATAGAGCAGCTGGCAGGCCAGCTACGCCAGGCTCCACGGCGAAAACATTGCCGCTCAAGGGGTATTCCTGCAACTGCTCCGGACTAAGATCCTGCCGGGCGGAGGTAATAAACAGCGTTTGCAGGCCGGGGCCGCCAAAGGCGCAGGACGAGGTGTGCGGCGCCGGCACCGCAATAGTGGCGAGCAGCTGGCCGGTGGTGGGGTTGTAGCGCACCACCCGGCCGCCGCCCCACAAGGCTATCCACAGCTGCCCCTCGGCATCCAGGGTTATGCCGTCGGGGTAGCCGTGGCCTTCCGGGATGCGGATAACCACCCGCCCGCCCGTAATGGCGCCGGTAGCGGGGTCGTAGTCGAAGGCCTGCACGGTGCGGGTAGGCGTGTCCACGTAGTACATGGTGCGCTGGTCCAGCGCCCAGGCCAGGCCGTTGGAGATGCTCACCTGGGTCAGCATGGTCTGGAGGTGGCCGTCGGGGCTGTAGCGGTAGAGGGCGGCGCGGCGGGGGTGGCCCTGCATATCCAGGGTGCCTACCCACAAGCGGCCGGCCGGGTCGCACTTACCGTCGTTGAAGCGCAGGCTGGAGTCCGGTAGCGGGTTCACCAGCAGCGTCAGCTGGCCGGTCGTGGTGTTGAGGCGATGCAGGCCGGTTTGCAGGGCCACGAGCACCTCCTCCGCTTGGCCGGTGGGCACCACCGTCCCGATACGGGCGCCGGTGGGCAACGAACGGCCCTGGCCCGTGGCCGGGTCGAAGATGTGCAAAAGCTGGCCTTCAATATCGACCCAGTACAGCCGCTGGTCCAGCGGGTTCCAGAGCGCGCCTTCGCCCAGCTGCGCCTGCGCCGGCAGTGCCACGCGGACCGCCGGGGCTTGTAGTTGCTGCGTCATACGATAGAAACGGGTAGTGCGTGGTAAAAAGGACCTAACCGCCAAGCTGAGCGCAGCGGCGCAAACGTACACTCGCAGAGCAGCATAGCCAAGCATCTTTGGTGAGAGAATCTACTTGTCCGGGGTCTGCGGACTGTGAAAAGAAAAGCCCGCAGACCCCGGTTTATCGTAACCGAAAATTCCCAACGGCCACGGCCTTCCTGGCTCAACGAATAACCGGGCGGTGGCTTTTCACGGGCCGGCTGCTTGCGCAGCGCTTACTGGCTTGGCGGCGCGAGCAACTGGCCGGCGGCCTGCGCCCGCTCCAGAACGGCCGCCTGGCCGCGTAGCGTCACTGCCTCGGCCCCTTGTATCGTCACGGACGCAACCCGGCCGGTAATGCCGAGCTGGCGGAGCGCGGCTTCGTAGGAGTGCACCAGCACGTCTTCCCCGGCCAGCACCACGGGCCCGGTGAAATCGGTGGGAAAGTCGCGCAGCTCGGTGCCAATCAGCAGCCCGCTGAGGTAAAAGAAGTTTTCCGGTTTCGAGAGCTTCTCGAACAGCCGGTTGGTGCGCACCAGAAACGCCTCGTGCAGCAGATTGCCGCGTTGGCTGGCCTGCACGCCCTGGGCAAAAGCCTGGGCGTGGGCCGGCTGGTCGAGGCCTCCCGCGCCTGATTCGACGGCCGAAGCCAGGATGCTTTCGGTGGTGAGCAGGGCAAAGAACTCCCCGGTCATATAGGTTTTCAGCTCCACGGCCCTCCCCTGCCGCACCAGCACGTGCTTGGCGTGGGTGCCGGGGTGCAGAAACAGCTGCTCCTGCTCCGTGGCCGCAAAGCCGCAGCCCACCAGCTGGACTTCCTCGCCGCGCATCACGTCGTCGTCGGTTTTAACCCCGGAAATCAGCAGCACGGGCTGCGCAAACCCGGCCGTAGCGGGCAGCAGCCGGGTCAGCAGGTCGGAGCCGTTGGCGGCGAAGGGCAGCGGCCGGTAGGGCAGCTCCAGCATGCCGATGGTAGACGAGGCCATGCCCGACACCACCAGCGGCACCCCGGCCAGCGACTCTCCTGCCTGCTCCTCCAGCCGCCGCACGTGCGGCCGAACCACCTCCAGGTAAAAGCCCAGCCGCTGCTCCGGCGGCTGCCTAGCCTGCTGCCACCGCTCAAACGTGGCCGCGTTGCCCTCCTTGGACGTAGCCGCAGCTACCACCCGCAGCTCCGGCCCCTCCACCAGCTTCAGCCGAAACGACGTGGTGCCCCAGTCACAGCTCAAAAAACGCATTTTTAGCACTTAGATATGAGAAGTTAGAACTGCTGCAAGCTGCAAGCCTGTTCAATGAGCTTGCAGCTTGTGGCTTACGGCTTGCAGCTTTTTCACCATTCCGCCAGGCTGCCGTCGGGGTTGCGCCAGATGGGGTTTTTCCAGTTGTGGCCTTCTTCGGCACGTTGCTGCACGTAGGCTTCGTTTATTTCGATGCCCAGGCCGGGGCCGTCCGGGATGTTGGCGAAGCCCTGGTGGTATTCAAACACGGTGGCGTCGGTGAGGTAGTCGAGCAGGTCGTTGCTCTGGTTGTAGTGAATGCCCAAGCTTTGCTCCTGGATGAAGGCGTTGTGGCAGGTGGCATCTACTTGCAGGCAGGCGGCCAGGGCAATGGGCCCCAGCGGGCAGTGCGGGGCCGCCGCCACGTCGAAGGCCTCGGCCATGGAAATAATTTTCTTGCACTCGGTGATGCCGCCCGCGTGCGAGAGGTCGGGCTGGATGATGTCGGCGTAGCCGTCGATGAGCAGCTTTTTGAAGTCCCAGCGCGAAAACATCCGCTCCCCGGTAGCAATGGGAATGCTGGTGCTGCGGGCAATGTCGCGCAGGGCCTCGTTGTTTTCGGCCAGGACGGGCTCCTCAATAAACATGGGCCGGAACGGCTCCAGCTCTTTGGCCAGCATCTTGGCCATGGGCTTGTGCACCCGGCCGTGAAAGTCGACGCCGATGCCCAGGGCCGGGCCGCCGGCCTCGCGCACGGCGGCAATGCGGGCCACGGCCTCGTCAATCTTGACGTAGGAATCCACGTAGCTCATTTCGGCGGTGGCGTTCATCTTCACCGCCGTAAAGCCCTTGTCCACCATGTTCTTGGCCGCCAGCCCCACTTCGGCGGGCCGGTCGCCGCCAATCCAGGAGTACACGCGCATGGTGTCGCGGGCCTTGCCGCCGAGCAGCTGGTAGATGGGGGCGTTGAAAAACTTGCCTTTGATGTCCCACAAGGCTTGGTCGATGCCGGCCAGGGCGCTCATCAGAATGGGGCCGCCGCGGTAGAAGCCGCCGCGGTAGAGCACGGTCCAGTGGTCTTCGATGGGCAGCGGGTCTTTGCCGATGAGGTATTCCATCAGCTCCCGCACGGCAGCGGCCACGGTGGCCGCGCGGCCCTCAATCACGGGCTCTCCCCAGCCCACCAGGCCCTCATCGGTTTCGAGTTTGAGAAACAGCCAGCGCGGCGGCACCTGGTAAAGCTTGTAGCCGGTGATTTTCATAAAGCCAAGAGCAAGAAATTAATGCGTTAAAGAAATGGCCTGCACAAACTGCTGGGCGCGCTCGGTGAGCTGGCGCAGGTACTCATCGGTGACGGGCTGGCTGGTATCCACCAGGGCGCTGCCCAGGCCAAAGGCGGCGGCGCCGGCCCGCTGGAAGTCCCGGATGTTGTCCAGCTTCACGCCGCCGGTAGGCATGAGCGGAATGTGGGGCAGCGGGCCTTTCACATCCTTGAAATACGCCGGCCCCAGCGAGGCCGGAAACACCTTAATCAGGTCGGCGCCGTGCTCGTAGGCGGTCAGGATTTCGGTGGGCGTAAACGCGCCGGGAATGCTGACGGCCCCGTAGCGCTTGGTCATCTTAATCGTCTTTTTATTAAGCGTCGGCGAGATGATGAACCGGGCCCCGGCCAGTAGCACCGCCCGCGCCGTTTCGGGGTCGAGCACCGTGCCGGCCCCAATCAGCATCTGGTCACCCAGCTCATCGGTCAGCTGCTCGATGCCGGCCAGGGGACGGTCGGAGTTGATGGTGACTTCCACGGCCCGCACGCCGCCTGCGTGCAGGGCCCGGACGATGCGGACCAGATCCGCGGGCTGGGCACCGCGGATGATGGCCACCAGCTTGTGCTCGAGCAATTGAGGTAAAACGGCAGCCATGAGGGGAAGGTAATACAGGGTGAATAACAGAAATCAGCTCAGTAGCCTACGCAGCACGCCGGAGCGACGTTGGCGGCAGCGGCCGGGGTGCCTGCTCCGGCTGCCGCTGGCTTACAGCTGCCTTTTATTTACAGCTGGCTGAGGCGGCCCCCGTCCACGCGCACGGCGGCGCCCTGCACGAAGGCGGCGTCGTCGGAGGCCAGGTAGGCAATGGTGGCGGCCACGTCTTCGGGGCGGCCCACGTCGGCGGGGTCAATCTTTTCGACGCCGGACTTCACGTTGGGATTGTCCCAGAGCATGGGCGTGTCGATGGCGCCGGGCAGCACGGCATTCACCCGAATGCCCTTGGGCTTGCCTTCCAGCGACGCCGAGCGGGTCAGGGAGTTGACGGCAGCCTTGGCCGCGGCGTAAGACGCCACCAGCGGGCTGGTTTCTACGGCGTGGATGCTGGACACGTTGACGATGGTGCCGCCGGGCTTCATGTGCAAAAAGGCTTCTTTGATAAAGAAGAATGTGCCCAGCAGGTCCACGCCCAGCACATGCTGCCAGTCGGCGCCGGTTTGCTCCTCCAGGGGCTTGAACTGCATCACCCCGGCGTTGTTCACCACCACGTCGAGGCGGCCGAAGCGCTCCAGCGTGCCCCGCACGGCGGCGGCTACCTGCGCCTCGTCGGCCACGTCGCACACGCTGCCCCACACGGCGGGGGCGCCGGCGGCCCGGCACTGCTCGGCGGCCTGGTCGAGCTTGTCCTGGGCGCGGCCCACCAGCACCAGGCGGGCACCTTCCGAGCCGAGGCGCTTGGCCGTAGCCAGGCCAATGCCGCTGGCCCCACCGGTCACAATAGCTACTTTATCTTGAAATCTCATGGAAAAAGGTGAAATGGTGAGTCAGGAGGTGGTGAAGCTACTGTCTGGGTGTGCCGGCCAGGTTACCCTCCGGCTTCTACGGGAGCGGTGGCGGTGGGCGCCGCTGTTTTGGTCCGGAGCACTTGCTGAGCGGCTTCCTGCTGCTGCCGAACCCAGGCCTGGTTGCTTTCGTGGGGCATGACGATGGGCACTTGCAGGCAGATGCTCTGGGCGGGCAGCACCTGGCACCAGTCTTTGATGAGCTGCTTGTACGACTCGCCCACGGGCCGGATGTTGCGGTCCAGGTCGTAGAGGCCCAGCGGGTTCACGCGGCCGTTGTTTTCGCGCAGGGCCGTGTCCCAGTCCACCTGGTCGGTGAGCGAGTACCAGGTGAAGCCGATGATGGGCACGCCGTCGTTGCGCACGCGCAGCACGTTGGCCCACTCCTTCCAGAGCCAGTTCACGGCCTCGTCGCCGCAGGGCCCCTGGTTGAGGTTGGTTTCGGTGTGCATCACGGGCAGGTGGTACCGGTCGTGGTACTGGCGGGTGATGACGTGGTAGCCAAACACCTCCCCGGAGGCGCGGGTGCTACCGTCGGCTTTCACGCGGTGCTCGTTGGTTTTGTAGTAATCGTTGCCCATGATGCACTGGTGCTTGAGCTTGTGGCGCAGAAAGAAGTGGTACTCCTCCCGCGTCATGCCGTTGTCGAGCAGGTACTCGTACATCTCCGAATCCACGCGCCGGCCGTAGTTCAAGTCCAGGGACAGGAAGCGCCGGGCATTCATCAGCTCGGCGGGCCGGATGGCGGCCGGGTTTTCGGCGTGGAAGTACTCCGACGACTCGCTCTGAATAAACAAGGCATCGGGCCGGACCTCCGAAATGGCGTGCATGGCCAGCACGTTGGCCTTCACAATGTGCTTGAGGGCCGTCACGAAGGCCCGGTCGGTGGTCAGCTGCTCGTTCCACCACCCGTACAAGGCCGAAAACGTGGCGCAGATAAACATTTCGTTGACCGGCGTGTAGAGCTGCACCCACGGAAAGCGCCGGGCAAAGGCGCGGGCGTAGTCGGCAAACAAGGCCGGGAAGTCGCCGTTCTGGAAGTTGCCCAGCCAGTCGGGCAGGCCGAAGTGGCATAAATCCACGATGGGCGCGATGTTGCGCCGGCACAGGTCGTTAAAGGTTTCGTCGGCGAAGTCCCAGTTGTAGCGGCCGGGCCCCAGCCAGGTGGTGTGAATGGGCGGGCCGTAGCGCAGAAACTGAATCCCCAGCTCCTGCACCAGGTCGAAGTCTTTGCGCCAGTGCTGGTAGTGTCCGCACTTCTCCATCTCATCCACCCGCAGGCGGCCGTTCTCGATGGTGGGGTAGCTGTTTTCGATGCCGGTGGCAAACAGAAATCGAGGAATCATACGGGGAGAAGGCAAACGATAAGAGCAAGCAACTGCAAACAAGCCGGCACAAACCCGGCCGGGCGCCCGGACAAACCCAGCAGCAACAGCGGGTCCGGCCAACACCGGCCCGCCGCCCTCTACGCTGCCCCGGCAACAGTCCCTGGGGGCCCTCCTGGCCCGCGCGGACAGTCCGCCGGGGCTGGAGGCCTGCAAGCGGTGGGGGTGCTGGTACTTCCCCTTTCGTCCTGGCGAAACAAAAAGAATTCTACGCTGTACCGTTTTTTCTGCAAAAGAGTTACCAGCCAAGAAGCTACCCACGCTTTCGGGGCGCCCACACCGGCTTAGCTGGCTGTATTCGGCCCGCAGCGGGCGGTTGCATAGCCGGCCTGTTCTCTACTGGCAGCAGAAGCGACACTTCTTGAAACTGCTTACGCAGCTGCAACTGGGTGAAGCTGCGGGCCGGCGCTTTTCCGGCTGGGGTTGGCAGGCAACGAAACGCCGGATCAACAGTACATTCGGGTGCTACCCCTTGCCCTATGCCAGACTTCTCCCCCCTGTTTCGCTCCCTGATTGACGGCGGCCAAGCCGTTTATTTTTCCTATGACCTCGCCGCGGCGCGGGTGGTGTACGTCAGCCAGGCGTACGAGCGGGTGTTTGAGGGCCCCGCCGCCCGCGCCGACGACGAGCTGCCGCGCTGGTTGTCCCGCGTCCACCCCGATGACCGGCCCCTGCTGCACCAGCAGCTAACCCAGGCGCTGGCCGGCGAGCTGGTTGAGAATGTGGACGTGCGGGTAGCTACCCCTGCTGGTGGCGGGGTGCAGTGGCTGCGCTTTGCGGGCAGCCTGGAAGTTCTTGCCGACGGGCAGCGCTACCTCAGCGGCACGGTGCTGGACATTACCAAAGTGCAGGAAACGGCCATCAACGCCCAGAAATTCAACACCAAGAAAGACGCGACGCTTGAAATACTGTCGCACGATTTGGCGGCCCCGCTGGTCTTGTTGCAGCAGCTAACCGAGCACCTGCGGCTGGAAACCCAGGACGGCGCGGGCGTACAGGAGCTGCTGCGCCTGATGGAGCGCACCTGCACGGACGGGGTACACCTGATCCGCGACTTTGTAGACAACGAGTTTCTGGAGTCTTCCAACGTGGAGCTGAAGCGGGAGCGGGCCAACCTGGTGGCGTGGCTGCGCACGATTATGGAGGAGTACCAACGCTCGGAGTGGCATACGCATCTGCAGTTTCACTTCGAGGCTGCGGAAGAGTCCATCTTTGTCAGCCTGGACATCAACAAGTTTCAGCAGGTCATCAACAACCTCCTTTCCAACGCCATCAAGTTTACGCCCGACGGAGGCACGCTTACCGTGCGCGTGGCCCGCCAGGACGCCCTCGTGCTGGTGACGATTACCGATACGGGCATCGGGGTTCCGGCAGAACTCCAACCGCTGTTGTTCGATAAGTTCACGAAAGCGCGGCGGACCGGGCTGCGCGGGGAGAAGACCACCGGGCTGGGTATGTCGATTATTCAGACCATCGTGGAGCTGCACCAGGGCCGCATCTGGCTTGAAAGTGCCGAAGGTGCCGGCACCACCTTTTTCATTGAGGTGCCAGCCCTACCCGCCTAGCAACGGGCCGCGCAAAAGCGCCTGGTACAAGTCGTTTCCTGGGAGGCGGGCTGCTTCGCCTTCACGCAGAAGCGGGGCCGGCGCCGAAACCCGTGCAGTTGCCCAGGGGTACCTGGCGGGAAGGAACGGGCCGGGCTGGCTGGGGGCGGAAAGCAGCTCAGGAAGTCGCCGGCCCGCCCTGCGGGGCGCCGCCGAAGCCTCTCTGCCTTCTGCGCTATGTCACAAACCCACCAGTTGCAGGGCCTATGCGGGGCACGCACCTTTGTTTTGCAGGCTTTAGCTGCCGGAATTCGGTGCAAATGCTACGCTATAGCCTGTCACAATTTGCGGGGAATTGGACTTGGCCAGGCACCGGGCATCTAAGACATTTGCATATCCCTCCTGCTCGCTGGGGTTCCTTTCCCGGTGAGCTTCCGCTCCCCGTCCCCTTTTTCACAACCATGCGCGGAAGTCGAAAAGCTTGCTTTTCGGCTTCCGCGTATGCGCTTCTGGCTGGTTTGGTGGTGGGCGTTTGCTTCTTGACTTGCCCTGTCGGGGCGGGCTACCGGGGTAGAGGTAGCGGGGAAACCGGCGAGCTGTTGGCCGGGAGTCAGGCCTGAACGGCCGTCATTTTCCGTGGGGTGTGCTTATTTGCGTAGCCGCCCGCAACTACGCCTGGCTTTCACAGGCGTGAAGCTGGCCATACCCACATATTGTCTTTATGCTGGAATTCTCTTCTGCCCGCCTGGTGGTAGGGCCGCTGGCCCTCAGCGCCGTTTGCTGCCTGCCCGTGGCGGCCCAGCAGGTGCCCGCCGCCCCCGCCGCCGATACTCTGCACAAGTACGAACAGCCCGCCGACCAGCCCGCCCCACCGCGGCCCTGGTACCGGGGCAAGCTGGTCAAGGCCACCATCGTGCCGGCTGCCCTCATCGGCTACGGCGTGTCCACCATCTACGACCGGGGCTTTTATAGCAGCTACGACGCCCGCCGCGACATCCAAAAGCAGTTTCCCAACTTCCGCACCCGCGTCGACGACTTTCTCATCATCGCCCCTTACCTGGAGCTGGGCGCCGCGGCCCTGGCCGGCGTGGAGTCGCGCGACGACCGAATCAACACCCTGCTGGTGATTGGCAAGTCGGAGCTGATTTTCGGGGTGCTGACCACCGTGCTTAAGAAAACCACGGGGGTGCTCCGCCCCGACGGCACCACCCGCAACGCGTTTCCGTCGGGCCACACGGCGCAGGCGTTTCTGGCGGCCAGCATCGTGCACACCGAGTTTCGGCACAAAAGCCAGTGGTACGGCGTGGGCGCCTACACCATCGCCACCAGCGTGGCCGCCCTGCGCATGCTCAACAACCGCCACTGGCAGTCCGACGTGTTTGCCGGCGCCGGCATCGGCATCTTGTCGGCGCACCTGGGCTACCTCTCCCACCGCTACCGCTGGGGCCGCAAGCCGCGGCTGCTGGGCCTGCAGGCCTCGCCCATGGTGTGGCCCGGCGGCACGGCCGGCCTCACTGTGGTGTGGCGGCCGCAGTAATAGGAACCTCGGCTGGATTGTGGAGCATCCACTCCTGCCCGCTCAACCAGAGCTTCACTGCCGTGAATAGAGACCAAATAGTCAACAGTAAAATGTTCTATTTCTAGAGATTATAGAATAAATTAGAAACTCATGGAGGTTTATAAAAAAATATTGCTTTGAAGTATTGTTTAGCAAACAACAAAATACAGATATTACCGCATCTTATCCGGATGAGCAAAAACTGCTTGCTGGAATATTACAACAAATTATCCTATGCGTTTGCAGCTGTACCTAACAGCCAGTCAAGCTGTTCCATTTGACCATCTCGCTACGCTGAAAGGCGCTTTCCACCGTTGGCTGGGTCACAACGATGAGCTGCATGACGGCCTCTCCCTCTACTCCCTCTCTTGGCTGCGCGGCAGCCGGGGCAGCCGCGGCGGCCTCTGGTTCCGCGACGGCGCCCATTGGAGCATCTCCGCCCACGACCCCCAGCTGATTCACGCCTTGGTTGGGGGCGTTATCCGGGAGCCCAATCTGGGTCTGGGCCTAACCGTACGCGACGCCCGACTGGTTAATGCTCCAGCATTTCAGGACGGTGAGCAGTGGTTTCGCGTGCTCAGCCCCGTTTTTGTTAAGTGGGAAACGGAGCCCGGCCAGCCCGCCGACCACCTCACCTACCTCGACCCGCGCGCCGACGAGCTGCTCACCGCCACCCTGTGCCACAAACTCCGCCAGGCCGGCCTCGACGACGCCGGTGCGTCCGTCCGCTTCGACCGGAATCATGCCGGTGCCAAGACTAAGCTCTTCCGCTATAAGCAGGTGCAGTGCCGTGCCAGCCAGTGCCCGGTTATCATCACCGGCACGGCCGAGCAGATTCGGTTTGCCTGGTGCGTAGGCGTAGGCAATAGTACCGGGCTGGGGTGCGGAGCGCTGGAGTAGGGTTTTACACGGCTTTGTTGACTTGTTAGTACTGCATCCTTATGGAAGTACAGAATACAACTGTTCCCGCAATTCTCACCCAATCCGGCGACCCATTTGCCGACGTGGGTGCGGCGGTGTTGCGCAAGCTACTGGCGCAAAACCCGGAGTGGACGCTCAAACAGGTGCTGCACTTCGCTACCGATGTGTACGTGCAAAGCTGGCAGGGCAAGCTGCACGCCTTCTTCCTGAACTCGGGCATCACTAACCCATCCAACAAAGGCAAAGAAACCGAGCGGACGCTGGAATACTACGAGCCGCTGCTGGAAGATGCGGCAGCCGCCGGAACAGGGTGGTGCCGGGTTTCGGGCCGCAACGAAGTGCTGCTGCCAGCCGGGCGCGAGAATCAGATATTGGCCGGCTCCGGTACTTTCCTGAACTTCAACCACGGCCTGGAGCAAGGCTTGCGCGTGGGGCGGAGCACCCTGCTACACCTGTATTTCGCGCCGCTGGGCTGCATTGAGGTAGGCGGCAATCCAGCTCTGGTACACAGCAGCCAGCCGGACGTGACGGCGCTGCTGGCGGCCAAAAACCTCAAAGAGAACCTGCGGCCCACCAACGCGGAGCTGAAGCCGGGGCTAGCAAAATCAACCCGCAGCAATGCCGCCAACACGCTCTTCAGGTTCGTTGACGACATTTTGCTAGAAGTAGAAAAGGCTAGTCTTCAACTTCCAGCTGGCCCGGCTCCGGCCCTCACGCTGTACAACTTCACCAACTTCGGCGCCAAGCCCGACGTGACCTTGCACCATCTGTCGGCCTGGGTTTTCGACTTCTACCGACAGGTGATGAGCGTGTTCAAAGAGCCCTGGACGTGGTTTGTGCGGGCGCACTACCGCCACAGCAAGTTCCGGAGTGCCCGCGCCCGGCCAGACAGCACCGCATTGCTGGTGCCCGGCAAGCCCAACGAAGCACCTGCGGTGGTGGAGCCGGCCGTGTACCAGGCGTGGCCCAACAGCGTGTACCTGCGGCTGATTCAGGGCCAGAGCCTACTACCACTAATGCGGGCCTGGGCGCGCCACCAGCCGTTTCCTTTTGAATTAACCGCCTTTTACTGTCAATACCTGCTGGCTATGGACCGCAAAACCCTCGACTTAATTGCGCACGTGGCTCGCTACGTGGCCACTGAAACCGACGATTCTGCCATCAAGCGCACTCTTACGCGCCTGAGCACAGCCCGCACCGGCAGCGAAGTGCGCCTGCTGCTAGTGGGCCTGCAACGCCGCAACTACGAAACCAACCAGCAAACCACCGAGCCGCTGCTCCGCCTAGAAGACTACGTGCGCTATCTGTTCCCGGACGGCACGAGCTGGCGAGAAATCCGGGACCTACTGCTGATTTCGCTCTACGAGCAACTGCACCTGAGCAACCGCCACGTGGAGCTGGAAGAAGGGCTAGAAGAAGTGGGCGCCGGCTCCGACGAACACGAACAGGATACCGACCAAGAATAAGCTGCTTTCTCCATGAAAAACCTCAAAACGCAGGGCTTCGTGCTGCTCGATACTGACGTGGCCGCGCTCAACAACTCCGGTAAGGATACACAGAGCAACTACGACAACGCCGTGGCCACCAAGAAGATTATGAAGGGCCGCAACACCCACGTGTACGTGTCGGGCCAGGCGTGGCGCTACTGGTGGCGGCAAACGCTGCAAAAGGACTGCGACTGGAATATGTCGCCGGTGGAACGCACCAGAGACGTAGCCTTTACCGAAGCCAACCCGCTGCAATACGCCGACGACGACGTGTTTGGCTACATGCGCGCCACTAAAGATGATGACGTGGACCCCGCCACTGGGCAAACCAAGTTGGATAAGAAAGGCAATCCAGTTAAGGTGGATGCCACCGTTACGCGGGTGTCGCCGCTCAAAAACTCGGCCCTGATTTCGGTGGGCTCAGTGCAAACGGCGCACTCCTGGTCGGTGATGTCGCGTATGGATGGCAACCCCGTGCCTTACGTGAAGGAGGAGTACGGTACTGTACTGAAGGGTATGTTTTCTATTGATTTGCAGCAGGTGGGCACATTTGCCACCTACAACCGCACTGGCTTCAAGAACCTCACGGCCAGCTTGCAGCAGAAAGCCCTGCAAAACGGCGGCGAGCTGGTGCCCGACGAAACCATGCGCAACCCCAAAGGCGAGGCGCAGCAGCTCGTGCGCCTGCCTCGCCCCACGCGCTTGCAACGGGTGCAGGACGCGCTGCGGGCTCTAAAAACCATTACGGGCGGGGCCATGCAAACTAACAATTACACCGACGTAACGCCCAAGTTCATTGTGCTGGCCACGTTGCAAAGCGGCAACCACCCTTTCGGCCACATCGTGCGCAGCGGCGGGCTGTTCGGCACCGAAACCGTGTTCGACAAAGAGGCTCTTAGCGAAGCCCTGCGCGACTACGCCGACCAGCTACAGGGCACCGTGTTCGTTGGGCGGCGGCGCGGCTTTATGGAAGAAGAGTTTGCTGATCTCGCCGCGTGGGCCCAAGACTTTCCGCAAGTGCGGCTGGGCTCGGTGGTAGAGGCCATCGAAGGGTACTGCCAGGAGCTAGAGCAATGGATGCCCTAGCCCCCGCCCCGCGCCCGGCGTACCGCGTCCGGCTGAGTAGCTGGACGTGCAGCTTCCGCTACCCCAACCTCATCAGCGGCTTTCAGCCCACGCTGCACGTGCCCCCGTTGAGCACGGTGCTGGGCCTGCTCAACGCCGCCGCCGGCCGCTACCTGCCCCACCAGCAGTTGGAGCTGGGTTACGTGTTCGACTTTGCCGGGCTGGCCGTGGACGTGGAAACCATCTGGATGGTAGCCGGGGCCAAGCGCAAAAACGCCCAAAAGGAAGACGTAGTGGTGGCCTCCAACAACGTCAAGTCCAACCCCGTGCGGCGGGAGTTCTTGTTTGAAGGCCACCTTACGCTGTATTTGTTTGACGAGGCGCTGGCCGCGGCGTTCCGGCAACCGGCATACCAGCTGCTGCTGGGCCGCTCCGGCGACCTGGCCACCGTGGACGACATCCGGCAAGTGACGCTGCACCCGGTGGCGGGCCCGGCTCGGCTGCGCGGGCAGGTGGTGCCCCTGCATCCCTACTACCTGCCCGGCCAGGTGCAGGCCCTGCCGCAGTATTTCACCAACACGCTGCCGCGCCAGAACTTGGGCACCCAGGCGTACTCCGTACTCAGCCCCCGCGAAGCCGCGGTGGAAGCCGCAGTACCCGCCTGGTACGACGCCGACGCCCGCGACGAGGCTGCAGCACAGCGCCGCCAGCAGGTGGGCAGCCGCCCCGAAGCGCCCGACATCTTTTTGCACCAGTTACAGCTTGCCGCCTATGCCGCAGCCGGGTAAGCTGCTGGCCAAATCGGCCCGCGACGGGGAGGAGGCCCTGTCGCTGCCGCAGCACATCATGGACGTGCTGCTGGTGCGGCAGCTGCTGCGCGCACAGTTTCCGAAAGCCGCCGCGGTGGCCGGGCCGTGGTTTTGGGACGACCTGTGGTGGGCCCTACTGCTGCACGACGTAGGCAAGGCCCACCCAGAGTTTCAGAAGCTACTGGCCGATAAGCCGAACCAGTGGGAGCACCAGCGGCACGAGCTGTTCTCGCTGCCGCTGGTGGCCGCGCTGGTGCCCGACGAGCAAAGCCGGCGGCGCGTGCTGTGGGCCGTAGCCGGCCACCACCGCGACTTTCAACGGCTATACGCCTTTCTGGCCGAGCGGTACCGGGAGCTGAACCCGATGTTGCAGCACCTTCGCGCGCAGCGCACCTTCGCTGCCGATTTTGAGCACGTGCCCCTGGCTGATATTCGTGGGGTGCTAGGTATTTGGAACGTGGCCGTGCCGAAAACCGTGGCTCCGATCGACCCCAAAACCATCGTGCAGCTTCCCGCCGAAGGCTACCACGTGGCCCAGCCCGACGGCCTGGCGCTGACGCTGCTCGCCGGTGCCTTCCAACACTGCGACCACCTTGGCTCGGCGCGGGTGCATCAAATCACTGCCCTGAACACGGCCCGGTTCAAGCCGTTTGACGACAAGCTGAAAGGTTGGACGCTGCATCAACACCAGCAGGACGCTGCCCGCACCCACGGCCACGCCCTGTTGACGGCCCCTACCGGCGCGGGCAAAACCGAAACCGCCCTGCTGTGGTTGCGACGCCAGGTGCAGCCCGGCGAACTAAGTGTTACGCGCCTGTTCTACGTGCTGCCCAACCGCGCCTCCATCAACGCCATGCACCGGCGCTTGGAACAAGAGTTGAACGGCGACGTGACGGCCGTGCTGCACGGCAAAATGACCGATTACCTGTACCGAACCGCCACCGCACTGGAAGACGGCCCCGTGAAGCGCGGGCGTAGGGCCCGGCAGCTGCGCGACCAGTTCCGCACATTGGCCCGCCCCGCCAAGACGATGACGCCCTTTCAGGCCATCAAGCACCTGTACGGCCTCAAAGGTTTTGAAAAAGGCTGGTTCGAGTGGGTCGGCGCTTGTTTCGTGTTCGATGAAATTCACGCCTACGAGCCCAAGCTGTTCGCCGAAATCATTTTTCTGATTCGGTTGCTGACCACGCGGCTGCAAGCGCGGGTGCTGGTGATGACGGCCACCCTGCCCGACCACCTGCGCGCTGAGCTGGCCCAGGCCCTGGGTGAGCATACCGCGTTGCAGGCCGCGCCCAGCTTGTACCCGGCCTTTAACCGTCACCGCGTGCAAGTGCTGCCCGGCTGCCTAACCGAAAACCTTGACCTTATCAAACAGCGGCTGCAAAGCCCGAACTCAGCCGGCAAGCCCACGCGGGTGCTGGTGGTGGCCAACACCGTGGCCGAAGCGCAGGCAGCGTTTCAGGCGTTGCGCAGCCTCGTACCCGACCGCGCCCCTAGCAACCCGGCGGCCGTGCTGCTGCACGGCCGCTTCACCACCCGCGACCGGACGGACAAGGAAACGGCCCTGGAAGATTCGGAAAACATTCAGCTGCTGGTGGGCACGCAAGCCATTGAAGTCAGCCTGGACATTGATTTTGACGCCATCTTCACCGAGCCGGCCCCGCTCGATGCCCTCATCCAACGCTTCGGCCGCGTGAACCGCCGCCGCCAGAAGGGCCTGGCCGACTGCTTTGTTTTCGCGGAAGCCAACGACACCGACAAATTCATTTACCCGAACCGGGAGGCCGTGGCGCGCACCCTGGAAAAGTTGCGCGAAGCCGAAGCTGTGGGCGGTACGCTGGCAGAAAGCGCCCTGTCCGGCTACCTGGCGCACGTATACCCCGGCTGGCAGCCCAAAGAAAAGGCCACCTACGACCACCACCTCGCTTTGCTCGACAATCATCTGAAAAGCCTGCAACCCTTCTCTGCCGACCCCAACCGGGAGGAAGACTTTTACAAGCAGTTCGACGGCGTACCGGTAGTGCCACAGTGCCTGGAAGCAAACTACCTGCGGCTGATGGCAAAGGCCAACTTCATTGAGGCCGAAGCAGTGGCGGTGAGCATCCGCGGCGGACGGTTTGCCGGCGAAAAAAGCAAAGGGTTTATCGAGCAGCGGACAGCCGTTGTTGCTTCATCAGGTGCCGCTGAGGAAAACCCTGGTCTGACCACTGTTCCGTTTTACATCATCAACCGACCTTATAGCTCGGACTTGGGCCTGCAATTTCAGGTCGAAGAGTTTCGGGACGATTTTGAGGGCCAGAGCGCTTATGATGCTTCTGACGCTGTTCTGGATTAATAATTATGCGCATCATCACCGCTACCCACGTCAAGTACTACCACGTCTGCCACCGCAAGCTGTGGCTGTTTGACCGGGACCTGTGGATGGAGCATACTTCCGAGGCCGTGCAGGGTGGCGAGCTGCTGCACCAGACGGCCTACCCCCAGCGGGCCGAGCGGTACCGGGAAATCAGCCTCGGCGGCAGCAAGATTGATTTCTACGACCCACACCGTCGCGTGGTGCACGAAATCAAGTCGTCGCAGAAGCTGGAAGAGTCGCACGTGGCCCAGCTCAAATACTACCTCTGGCTACTGGAAGAAGCCGGTGTGGAAGGCCCCACGGCCATTCTGGAGTACCCCAAGCAACGCCAGACCCTGCACGTCTCGCTCACCGCCGACGACCGCACGGCCATTCAGCAGTGGCTAACCGGCATCCGGCAGCTACAAGCCGAAGAAGCTCCCTGTCCGCCCACTATCAATAAGCCCTTCTGCCGCCAGTGCAGCTACTACGACTTCTGCTACGTGGGCGAGTGAGTGGTGAGGTGAGAAATAACGAGGTGGTGCCCACTTGCCCATTAACGCCTGCCCCAATGTACAGCCGCAGGTGAGTTGCCTACAACAGCTGCTACACCCGTCAAATTCAATACATCCGTGGTCTATGCGAAAAACCTACTACCTGTTTAACCCCGGCCGGCTGGCCCGCAAAGACAACACCCTACAATACACGGCCTACGACGAGGACGGTCTGCCGGGCCAGGTAAAGTACCTGCCCGTAGAGGACGTGGCCGACCTATATGTGTTCGGCTCGCTGGATGCCAACTCCAGCTTGTACAACTTTCTGGGTAAGCAGGGTATCTCAGTGCACTTCTTCGATTACTACGAGCACTACACCGGCTCGTTTATGGCCAAGGAGTATCTGCTGGCCGGCAAGCTACAGGTGCAGCAGACCCAGCACTATATCTCCAAGCCCAAGCGGATGGCGCTGGCCCGTAAGTTTGTGGAGGGTTCGGCCTTCAACTTGCTCAAAAACCTGCGCTACTACCAGGGCCGGGGCCGCGACGTGGCCGTGTACATCGACCAGATTGAGGGCTACGTGGCCGCCCTTCCCCACGCCGCGGCCGTGCCCGAGCTGATGGGGCTGGAAGGCAACATCCGCCAAACCTACTACGCCGGCTTCGATAGGCTGGTGCCGGGTGACTACAGTTTCGGCACGCGCACCACCCAGCCGCCGCAGAACGAGCTGAACGCACTGATGTCGTTCGGCAACATGCTTTGCTACGCAGCCTGCTTGTCGCAGATTTACCACACCCAGCTCAACCCTACCATCAGCTTCCTGCACGAGCCGGGCACTCGCCGCTTCTCCCTGGCTCTGGATTTGGCCGAGGTCTTCAAGCCCCTGCTGGTGGACCGGCTCATCTTTCGGGTGCTCAATAAAAAAGAAATTCAGCCCAAGGACTTCGTGCAGGACCTGGGCCGGTGCGTGCTCAAAGAGCCCGCCCGCAAAACGGTAGTGCGCGTGTTTGAGGAACGACTGAAGGAAACGATTCAGCACCGCAGCCTCAAGCGCAGCGTCAGCTATCAGCACCTAATCAAGCTGGAATGCTACAAGCTCACCAAGCACCTGATGCAGCTGGAAGAGTATAAACCCTTTAAAGCCTGGTGGTAAGATGTACGTATTATTGGTATATGACATCAAGGAAAAGCGCGTGGGCAAAATGCTCAAGCTCTGCCGCCGCTATCTGAACTGGATTCAGAACTCGGTGTTTGAAGGCGAAATCACGGAGGTCAAGTTGAAGGAACTGCTGGCCAAAGCCGCCGACTTCCTGGACACAGACGAGGACAGCGTACTTGTTTTTAAAAGCCGCAGCCAGGAATGGCTACAGAAACAGGTCCTGGGCAAGGAGCGGAACCAGTTGGATACGTTTCTATAAACCAGACCCGAGGTCGTCGCTCTCTCCCTGGCAGCCTAATGTTGCCTTCATCAGTCACCGCCTACCGCTCAAGTAACTGAGCATCAGCAGTCGTCGATACCCCAGCAAAATCATATCATTTCCGACCGACGACTTTACACTTTCTTTTCATCACCTAAATAGTAGCTTTACACGCTCAAATGTGGCTTTTCGTCACGGGCTTTAATCGGACTGTGTGGAATTGAAATAGGAAAAACGCCGCCGCAAAGCCGCCCGCAAACTGCGGCTTTAATCGGACTGTGTGGAATTGAAATGCAGGTAGCGCGTATCGGGCGGGGCGGGCGTGGAGGCTTTAATCGGACTGTGTGGAATTGAAATAAAGCGGGTCAGCCTTTAGGCGACCCGCTTATCTATGCTTTAATCGGACTGTGTGGAATTGAAATAGTTTGTGTCAACGCTAGCCCCAACGAGGTAAATCGGCTTTAATCGGACTGTGTGGAATTGAAATAAGTCAGGGAGCTTTGCTGGGCTCCGGGCTGCTGCAGCTTTAATCGGACTGTGTGGAATTGAAATTTACAGCAGGACTATCCGCCCTGGGCGTTACCTCCGCTTTAATCGGACTGTGTGGAATTGAAATTAGCCCACAAGCTGCGGACGGGCCTGTACACGGAAGCTTTAATCGGACTGTGTGGAATTGAAATTGGCGAAAGCTTTGGCAAACGCACCGCGGCGGCCAATGGCTTTAATCGGACTGTGTGGAATTGAAATTCAAAAAAGCCGTGCTGTTTTGCAGAGCCGTTCCGAGGCTTTAATCGGACTGTGTGGAATTGAAATTGGAACAAGTCCTGGGCTTGCTGCACACGTGGGGGCCCGCTTTAATCGGACTGTGTGGAATTGAAATTGAAATTCTACTCGGTGGCCCGCGAAGCCCAGGCGGAGCTTTAATCGGACTGTGTGGAATTGAAATTGCTGTTTTGCAGAGCCGTTCCGAGTGGGGCGGCTCGCTTTAATCGGACTGTGTGGAATTGAAATGATTGTTCATGGCCTGGTACACGGTGCGGGCCAGGGGCTTTAATCGGACTGTGTGGAATTGAAATCTGAGATAGTCTTTTGGGTTTTCCATGAGGGTACGAGCTTTAATCGGACTGTGTGGAATTGAAATAAGACTTGGAACTTATCAAGAAGGTAGAGTCCAAGCGCTTTAATCGGACTGTGTGGAATTGAAATAGGATTTGGGGGCGTTCATCGAAAAGCGAGTAAGGGGGCTTTAATCGGACTGTGTGGAATTGAAATTTGAGATAGTCTTTTGGGTTTTCCATGAGGGTACGAGGCTTTAATCGGACTGTGTGGAATTGAAATGTTATGCCGAGCTTGCGCAGGGCCTTGTACACCGGCGCTTTAATCGGACTGTGTGGAATTGAAATGGGTGCTGGCCGGCTGCGAATCGAAGGCCCGGCCCCGGCTTTAATCGGACTGTGTGGAATTGAAATAGAGCACGGAAAGACGGTGCATTGCCAGCAGATTG
Source organism: Hymenobacter sp. YIM 151500-1 (assembly GCF_025979885.1). Classification (NCBI taxonomy): domain Bacteria; kingdom Pseudomonadati; phylum Bacteroidota; class Cytophagia; order Cytophagales; family Hymenobacteraceae; genus Hymenobacter; species Hymenobacter weizhouensis. Next base: position 1,046,251 of record NZ_CP110139.1, on the reverse strand, counting down.
AGCTTTAATCGGACTGTGTGGAATTGAAATGGAATCCTCAACATCGGGACCGGCAAGGGTGCCCTGGCTTTAATCGGACTGTGTGGAATTGAAATTGACCTACACGGATGGCACTGAAATGGAGTACTTGAGCTTTAATCGGACTGTGTGGAATTGAAATTAGGTTTCAGCGCGGGCCAGTGCGGATTCCGTGTGCGCTTTAATCGGACTGTGTGGAATTGAAATTTAGTCGCGCCAGCGACGGCACGGTAACCGGCGTGACGCTTTAATCGGACTGTGTGGAATTGAAATCCTCTGGAAAGGGCACTCAGCACCCGGCGGGTGTCGGCTTTAATCGGACTGTGTGGAATTGAAATAGTAGGAGCAGCCCGCAAATGCTGAACAGTACCTTCGCTTTAATCGGACTGTGTGGAATTGAAATTAGTTAGAGCCGCGAAGCTCCAGGTTGTCGAGGCCAGCTTTAATCGGACTGTGTGGAATTGAAATGCAAGTACACCGCCACCTATTTAAATAAGGGCAGTGCTTTAATCGGACTGTGTGGAATTGAAATTGGGCGAGGGGTCGGCCGAGTACAAGAAGGTTACGCGCTTTAATCGGACTGTGTGGAATTGAAATCAGGCACCAAGTGGCTGGCCTTCCCTTGTGGTTGCAGCTTTAATCGGACTGTGTGGAATTGAAATGCTACAACAACGGCGTGGCGTTCCTCATCCGGTACGCGCTTTAATCGGACTGTGTGGAATTGAAATGTTAATTTCTGCGGGTCATAAAGCCTTTGCGGTGGGCTTTAATCGGACTGTGTGGAATTGAAATTTACAACGTGACGCAATCTGCTACACTGGTAGACCAGCTTTAATCGGACTGTGTGGAATTGAAATATGGTCGGGGCCCGGCAGGGCGACCTGGAGTGGAAGTGCTTTAATCGGACTGTGTGGAATTGAAATTGTGGCGAGCAGTGGCCCGATTGCCGTGTTTCTGCAGGCTTTAATCGGACTGTGTGGAATTGAAATTGAAGCTCCGTCACGCTGGCGGGGTGGACGTATTGGTGCTTTAATCGGACTGTGTGGAATTGAAATAGCAGCGTGAGCATCGCGGTGGCAAAGAAGCCGTTGCGGCTTTAATCGGACTGTGTGGAATTGAAATAACTGCGCGGCCAGCAGCAGCAGCACCTCGCTCTGCGGGCTTTAATCGGACTGTGTGGAATTGAAATACACGGCTCAGGTGGAGCGCACGGCAAATAGTGCCGCTTTAATCGGACTGTGTGGAATTGAAATACGTGGTGAACTCCTGGAGTTCTTTGGCGCCGGGGCGCTTTAATCGGACTGTGTGGAATTGAAATTTGCCAGCTGGGTCAGCACGCCCGGCTGGCCTTCGCTGGCTTTAATCGGACTGTGTGGAATTGAAATTCTTTCACGTACACCACCGACTCGCTGCCATCGGCGTGCTTTAATCGGACTGTGTGGAATTGAAATGTTATGCCGAGCTTGCGCAGGGCCTTGTACACCGGCCGCTTTAATCGGACTGTGTGGAATTGAAATAAGTGGCAGGCAGCCAGCACGCACACCGCCCGGCACGCTTTAATCGGACTGTGTGGAATTGAAATCAAAAGGCAAAAAGTCTTTCTATTTCGGACGAATCGCTTTAATCGGACTGTGTGGAATTGAAATATGCTGCACAGCACGCCTGAGCAGGCCAGCATCCCGGGCTTTAATCGGACTGTGTGGAATTGAAATGAAGGTGATGAGCCGGAAGGCGCTGACGCTGATGGCGCTTTAATCGGACTGTGTGGAATTGAAATCAAGAATACGCAGCAGAACTACGCCTTCCGGGGCATGCTTTAATCGGACTGTGTGGAATTGAAATGCAAGCAGGGCAGCCGCCTGACCGTGCAGGGTTACCGCTTTAATCGGACTGTGTGGAATTGAAATACGCCAACGGGGAAGTTGTCACTGCTGAGCAGTTAAAGCTTTAATCGGACTGTGTGGAATTGAAATTGTATGGCCGGGATTCCCTGGAACGCTACGGCCCGCGCTTTAATCGGACTGTGTGGAATTGAAATATGGCACCTATACGCTGGCCGATGGGGCTAAGCTGGGCTTTAATCGGACTGTGTGGAATTGAAATAGCGGAGCAGGTAAGCCGGCACTGTGTCGTAGCCTTGCTTTAATCGGACTGTGTGGAATTGAAATATTCTGCACCATAAGCTGTTTCCCACGCAGGCGGAGGCTTTAATCGGACTGTGTGGAATTGAAATCTGGCTTGGCAGGTGGCGGCGGGGTAGTTGTGGGCGGGCTTTAATCGGACTGTGTGGAATTGAAATTCGCAGCCTTCGTAGAGCACGGCCCCGTTGACGGGCGCTTTAATCGGACTGTGTGGAATTGAAATAGGCCAGCGCGCCCGTGGCGTCGTTCTGCTGCTTGTCGGGCTTTAATCGGACTGTGTGGAATTGAAATTTCGCGTCCTGTGTGTAGCCGGTACCGCACACGCGGGCTTTAATCGGACTGTGTGGAATTGAAATGGAGGAAGACCACGCCCGCGCCCTGGCCGCGCTGTCGCTTTAATCGGACTGTGTGGAATTGAAATGTCCTGGGGCTCGGCTGCCTCCGCCACCCAACGGGGCTTTAATCGGACTGTGTGGAATTGAAATTTCATGCAGACGAGCATACTCAGCTCCTGCGTGCCTTGCTTTAATCGGACTGTGTGGAATTGAAATTGATAGCTTGCGCTACTTCTGCCTGAGAACGCCCCAGCTTTAATCGGACTGTGTGGAATTGAAATCTGTTCTGGGTGCCGTAGCTGAGCGTTACTTTCGTGGCTTTAATCGGACTGTGTGGAATTGAAATTGGGTTGCGTGAGCAGCACGTAGGCCGGGGCGTCAAAGCTTTAATCGGACTGTGTGGAATTGAAATTTGTCTTCCCGCAGGCGGGCCGCGGCCGTCGGGCGCGCTTTAATCGGACTGTGTGGAATTGAAATTGTACAGGGCCCGGCGCGCCTCGCTGACGTTGGCGAAGGTAGAGGCTTTAATCGGACTGTGTGGAATTGAAATTAGCCGCCTACGAAGCGGCTAACGGCCCCATCCCGCCGCTTTAATCGGACTGTGTGGAATTGAAATAACACCTGCGCGTCCCCGAACACCTGCGCGTCGCCGGCTTTAACCGGACTGTGTGGAATTGAAATATGGCTACAAGAAGGGCTTCCAGAAGAGCAACATCTTCGCTTTAATCGGACTGTGTGGAATTGAAATTAAGAGCTTCATTCAGCCCAGCGGTTGAGGGACGGGGCTTTAATCGGACTGTGTGGAATTGAAATTGGTGAGCTTCGTCAAAGATAAGTAGGGCCGGCACGGCTTTAATCGGACTGTGTGGAATTGAAATGACAACCTGGAGCAGCTGCCCCAGGATGCGGCCGAGGCTTTAATCGGACTGTGTGGAATTGAAATGTGGGGTTGGGCAGAGCAGGAGCAGTGGGAGAAGTGGCTTTAATCGGACTGTGTGGAATTGAAATGCGGCACTAAAGCGGTAGTTCCTCAATTGTAGCTGGGATTTGAGCGTACTGTATAGAATTGAAATTAATTTTTCGGCTGCTGCTTTCGCTGTAGAAAAGTTGCCTGGGAGGCTATTACCTAACTCCTCAGTAACGGGCGGCTCGGCCGCAACCTCCGGCTGGCTCCGAAAGTACACTGGCAGCGACAACCAACTACTACCTGCTACCTATGTTCCTTTCTGCTTTACATGCCCACTGGTGGGTGCTGGCCCTGCGGGGTCTTCTGGCGGCTATTGCCGGCCTGTTGCTGCTGTTGTTTCCGGGCTTGTCGCTGCTGCTGCTGATTACGCTGGTGGCTGGCTATTGCCTGTTTGATGGAGTGCTGTCGTTGTGGGCGGCGGCGCGGAGCAGCCGGGAGGAGCCCCGGTGGTGGACGCTGCTGCTGGAAGGCGTGGTGAGCCTGGTGGCGGGCATTGCCGCCCTGATGGTGCCCGGCGTAACGGCGCTGGTGCTGCTCTACATTGTGGCTACCTGGGCGCTGGTTACCGGTATCCTGGAAATTGTGACGGCCATCCGGCTCCGGCGCCAGCTCACCGGCGAGTGGACCCTGATTTTGGGCGGAATACTGAGCGTGGTGGCCGGACTCTACCTGTTTTTCCGGCCCGAGGCGGGCGTGGTAGCGCTGGGCTGGGTGCTGGGCGCCTACGCTTTCGGGTTTGGCATCCTGCTGGGCATTCTGGCCTGGCGCCTGCGTCGGCACAAGGACCAGCTAAGCACCACGTAGCGCTCCACACCACCTCAGAACACCCGCAGCGGCGGCGTTGGTAGCCTACCAGCGCTGCCGCTGCCGCATTATGCAACTGGCTCTAGCCCGGCGGCAGTGCGGCTCTAACGAGTTGCTTTCCGCTCCTATCCTTCCCCCACCCTGCACACCAAAGCTTAGTGCCCGCGGGCCAGCAGGGCAATGCCCACTACGATGCACACCAGGCCCAGCGCCTGCGGCCAGGCCAACGTTTCGCGCAAGAGCAGCAAGCCGAGCACGGCCGTGAGCAGCACCGAGCCGCCCACAATCACCGGCGTGCCCACCGACGACGGCACGCCCCGCCCGAATACCACAAATGTCAGGATTTCGGCCAGCCCCACGCCCACCCCGGCCAGCACGGCCAGGCCTACGCCCCGGCTGCTGAACTCCGCGGGCTGACCCTTCAGGCGAAGCCACAGCAGCCACCCGGCCCCCAGGGCCGCGGCTACCAGCTGCAGAATCACGGCCCCAGCCGCCGCCGAAATGTGGTCGGCCGCCAGCTTGATAAAGAAGTTGTACAGGGCCAGACACAGGGCCGTGAGCAGGGCCAGCAGAAGCCAGTGCATAGAAAGTCAGCTACAAATCAGTGAGCAAGTATACGCCGGCCGAGACCAACCAGCCGGTAGCTGTGCCGCTCGCTTGGTCTTCAGACCAGCTTGTAGTTACGGTACTCGCCGGGGCGGTAGCCGGTCAGCTGCTCCACCGCCTGCTTAAGCCGGTCCTTGAGGCGGTACCGGTTGCGCGACATGTCGTGCTCGAACTGCCAGCCCTGGCGCCGCACCCGCTCCTGCATCACGGCCGGGTGGGTGCCCGTGAAGCGCTGCAACGAGTCAATCTGGCTGTAGTCGAACTCCGCGGCGGGCACCACGTGCTGGGCCACCCACTCGTCAGAGTGCCAGAGGCGGTTGAAAGTTTCCTGCTTGCGCTGCATGGCGGCGGGCGTCTTTACCCAGCCGTAGTGGTGCACGGTGGCGTCGATGAGCTTGACGCGCAGCTTCTGGTTAGGCGCCTTCCGGAAGCCCTGGGCGTCGCGGTAAGAGTACACGCCGATGCCGGGCCGGATGATGCGGATTTCGCGGCGGTACCAGCGGGGCGAGTCGCCGAGGTAGTCATAGGAGCCGTAGAAGTGCCGATAGCGCAGCAGCAGCCCTTCCACTCCCAGCTGCGGCAGCCAGCGGGTCATACCTTCCCGAATGGCCGGGTAGTCCTGCTCGTGCAGCACTTCATCGGCTTGCAGGTAGATGGCCCAGTCGGCATCAGCCGGCACAGCGGCCAGGGCTTTGTCTGTCTCCACGGCCAGCACCCGCCCACCCTCGCGCAGCGTATCGTCCCACACCGTTTCCACGACGCGGATTTTCGGCGACTCCAGGCTACGAATCAGCCCCAGCGTGTCATCGTCGGAGCGGCCCACGGCCACCACCACCTCGTCGCACAGCGGCAGCAAGGACCGGAGACTTTCCAGCACCGGGTAGTCATAGAGCACTGCGTTGCGCACAAAGGTGAAGCCGACAACTTTCATGGATGGAGACTTTAGAGATGAGAACCTAGAGCTTAGACCGTACCTTATAGAATTCCACTATACTGCTGATATTAGTTGACTGGCTTAAGGAGTCTAGGATCTGGCCCTAACGCTGCTTCTATAATGCGCCAACGCACATTTTTTGCGGCAATCCAACGGTAATCGTTCCGGTCAAGTCCTTCCAAGCTCCAGTCGATATCCTCAGCCCAATACAGCGTATTGTCCTTCCAAAAGCAAACTGCCTGCATCAACACGGTCATTCCAGAATCTGCGCTTTGGCTTTGACACCAGTTGAATTGAACTACGTCCTGGAACTCTACTTCAATGACTGAGGCTTCACGAAACTGGCTTTGAAACAGCATTTTGACACTGGTCTTATTGTCAAAATGCATAGCAAGCTGTTCATCCACGAATTCGCGGGTTTGCACCACTAGTTCCTTGATGCAGCTATCATGAAAGTACCGGTACGTCTGAAGCAAATATTCTGCGTCAGCTTGGCTGCGTATGAGGTTCCACATTGCCTTCTCTCTCCTACCGTAGCTTCTCCCGCAGCAACTCGATTTCAATAGCCGGCGAAATCTTCTCGTAGAGCACGTGGTAGGCGGCCGAGGTGATGGGCATGGGCACTTGCAGCCGGCGGTTCAGCTCGTAGATGCTTTTAACGGCGTAGTAGCCCTCGGCCACCATGTTCATTTCCATCTGCGCCGATTTCACAGAGTAGCCCCGGCCCACCATGTTGCCGAAGGTGCGGTTGCGCGAAAACTGCGAGTAGGCCGTCACCAGCAGGTCGCCGAGGTAGGCCGAGCCCGACAGGTCGCGGGGCTGGGGGTTGAGGGCGTGCACAAAGCGGCGAATTTCCTGCACGGCGTTGCTCACCAGCACGGCCTGGAAATTGTCGCCGTAGCCCAGGCCGTGGGCAATGCCGCAGGTCAGGGCAATGATGTTCTTCATAACGGCGCAGTACTCAATGCCGTCCAGGTCGGGGGCCGGGTTGGCCTTCACGTAGCGGTTGCGCAACAGGCGGCAGAAGTCCTCGGCCAGCTCCGGGTCGGGCGAGCCGATGGTCAGGTAGCTCTGCTTTTCCAGGGCCACTTCCTCGGCGTGGCAGGGGCCGGCCACCACGCCCACCCGCGCGTGCGGCAGCCGAAACCGCTCGGCCACGTAGTCCGTCACCAGCACGTTGCGGCCCGGAATCATGCCCTTGATAGCCGACACGATGCGCTTGTGCTTGAGGGCGTCGCGGTCCAGCTTGTCCAGGGTGCCCTGCACGAAGGCCGCCGGCACGGCCAGCACCAGCCAGTCGGCCCCGTCCACGGCGTCGTCGAGGTCGGTGGTGGGGTACACGCGGCTCAGGTCATGGGCCACCGACGACAGGTAGCGCGGGTTGTGGCGGGTGCGCAGCAGGTGTTGCACGTCGTCCTTGCTGCGCATCCACCAGCCCACGCGGGCTCCGTTTTCGGCCAGTATTTTGGTAAGCGCGGTGGCCCAGGAGCCGCCGCCGAGCATAGCAATTTTTTCCAAGGGGGGATTGGGAGAGGTTGGGAGTGGGAAGAGAACCAGGGGTTACAAAGCTAGAAACTAGCTCCCCGCCTTGGCAAGAAGGGGCTGGCGGTGGTTGCTATTCGCAAGAACGTTTACTAGAAACCAGCGCTAGTTCTACCAATCGTTCGAGAGCTTATCAACCACCGCCAGCCCCTTCTTGCCAAGGCGGGGAGCTAGTTTCCAGCTTGCTGCTTCGGCTAGGCATGTTCCTCGCAGCATGACGGTCCGCAATATAGCGGCTTACTTGTCCTCTTCCTCCGGGGCGTCTTCTTTCAGGGCGGCTTTGTCGAGGCTTTTGGCGTCTTTCACCACCACCAGGGCACCGTCCTTCAGGGTTTTCGACACGGCCCGGAACGGCCCGCTCACCACCTGGTCGCCGGCCTGCACGCCGCTGATAATTTCGATGTTCTGGAAGTCGCTGATGCCGGTTTTCACCGGCGTCATCACCGCCTTGCCGTTGCGAATCACGAACACCACTTCCTGCACGTCGGCCGGAGCGGTTTTGGCTTGGTCTTCGGCCGAGGCGCTGGGGCCGCGGTTTACGCGCACGGCGGGCGTTTTCTTAGCGTCGGCGTCGGTGCGGGCGCTGTCGGAGCGGGTCGTGACGGCAGCCAGGGGCACGCTCAGGGCGTTGGCTTTGCGGTTGGTGATGATGTCGACGGAGGCCGTCATGCCGGGCCGGAACGGCACGATGGTGCGGCCCTTGACCGTGCGCGTGAGCTGGCGGTACGACTCGGGCAGCAGCCGAATGCGCACCTCAAACTCGGTGACGGCTTCGGCCGTGAGGGCGTCCTTGGCCGTGTTGGCAATGGCCGTCACGATGCCGCGAAATTTCTGGTCCTGGCTGGCGTAGGAGTCCACCTCCACGTCGGCCGAGTCGCCCAGGTCCACGTTGATAATGTCGTTTTCATTCACGCTTACCCGCACCTCCATGTTGTTGAGGTTGGCAATGCGCATGATTTCGGTGCCGGCCATCTGGGAGGTGCCCACCACCCGCTCACCCTTCTTCACGTTGAGCTTGCTTACCGTGCCGTTCACCGGCGAGAAGATGGTGGTTTTTACCAGGTTGCGGCGGGCTTCTTCCAGCGAAGCTTGAGCACTCTGCACGTTGCTCTGGGCCGCCCGGATGCTCTGGCGGGCCGAGTTGATTTCTTCCTGCGACGCCTCGTAGGCCGCTTTGCTGGCTTCGTAATCGGCCTGCGAAATCACCTTCTGCTTGTAGAGCGAGGCGTTGCGGCGGAAGGTTAGCTCGGTTTGCTTGGCGTTGGCCAAGAGCTGCTGCAAACGGGCCTGGCTCTGGCCCACGTTGGCGCGCTGGGTGTTCACCATGGCCGATTGCTGGCTGACCATGGCCTGGTAGTTGTCGGGGCGGATGCGGAGCAGCAGCTGGCCCTGCTTCACGGAGTCGCCCTCTTCCACGTACAGCTCAATGATTTCCCCCGACACGTCGGGCGAGATTTTCACCTCAGTTTCGGGCTGCACTTTGCCCGAGGCACTTACTTTCTCCACGATATTGGCCGGGGCCGCCTTGGCCGCCAGCACTTCGGTGCCAGCCGGCTTGCCCACCCAGCCCTGGCTTTTGGCCACCATAAAGCCGCCAATCATCACGACCAGAATGGCGAGCAGTATGTACAGGGTACGGTTATTTTTCATTTTTAGGAACTTGGGGGCTGAGGGTCTTAGGTTTTTGGGACTTGAGGCTTGGGCTTAGGTTCTTGAGGATTAAACTAGGGTGTGGGCGACTGTCGTTGAACGTCAACTAAGTTCCCAAGCCCCTAAGTCCCTAAGCCCCTACAATGCCAACGGCCGACCTTGATAGAAGTCGAGCACTTTGCGGCGGAAGATAAATTCGTACTTAGCTTGAATCATATCCGATTCGGCGGCCGTGAGGTTGTTGCGAGCAATATTGAAATCGGTGCCGTTGAGCAGGCCATTGTTGAAGCGGATTTCTGCGTTGCGGAACGCTACCACCAGAGCTTCCACTTGGCGGGAGCTAGCAGCATAGCGGCGTTGGGCGGCCAGAGCATCCGCGTAGCTCTGCTGAATGGTCTGGCGCAGCTGCAGGCTCGTTTGCTCGGCTCGCAGCTCAGCCTGCTGCTGATTGATGCGGGCGCGTTGCACGCCCACGCGGGACTGCAGACCGTTCAGAATGGGGATGTTGAGGGTAAACTGAATAAACTCGCCGCGGTTGTCGCGCAGTTGATCCAGAAATTTATAGGGCAACCGGTCGTAGGCTGGCTGGAGCAATACAAACGAGGTGGGCCGGTATGAACTTGGCAAGCCGGGAGTTTCTTCGAGCACGGGCACCGTCTCGAAGCGGTCTGATACAAGCACTGGTTGTTCGCGCACAGATGAAAAACCCGTTTGGACACCCCCAGCCACCGTCAGGCGGGGATAATAGGCACCGCGGGCAATATCCAAGCCGCGCTGGGCGCTCTGCACGCGCAGCTCCGCGGCTTTCACCTCGGGCTGGTTTTGGCGGGCCACGTCAAACGTTGAATTGGGGTCGGGCAGGTTGGCAGCCAACACATCATCGGAGTCGGGTAGCACGGGCACTGCCACCTCAAAGCTGGGTGTGGCGGCGGGGTCCAGATTGAGCTGCTGCATCAGCGCTAGCTTGGCTAGGTCGCGCTGGTTTTGCGCTGTCACTAAGGTCCGTTCTTCGCTGGCTAACTGGGCGCGGCTGTCAAGGACATTACTTTCCGCCACGGCGCCGGCCCGCAATAGCTTTTCGCTGCGCGTCACTTGTTCGCGCACAGTACTCAAGCGAGCTTCTGATGCCCGAATCAGCTCCTGGGCTAGTAGCAACTGCAAAAACGACGACGCCACGTTTAACGACAAATCGTTACGGGCTTTGTCTACGTCTATGCTGGCTGCCTGCGCATCCAGCTGGCCCTGCTTGACCGTATTACGCAGTTGAAACCCTGAAAACAAGGTTGCCTGGACCGTACCAGAAAAGTTATTGGAGCGCACATTCAGCTGCTGAAACTGATTGGTAAGTGGGTCGCGGTTAGTACCGAAGTTAAACCCTTGCGTTGCGTTGAGGCCCGCAGTGGGCAGCAGGGCGGCGCGGTTGATGCGCTGGCTAGCCTGCTGCTGCTCTGCCGTTAGCTGCTGCTGGCGCACAGCCAGGTTGTTTTGCAAGGCATAGTCAACGGCGCGTTGTAATGTCCAGGGGCCAGTAGGGGCCGCGGCCAACGCTCCCGCCGGGGGCTGCGCAGGGCTTGGGGAGGTCTGGGCGAGCACCGGTGCCGGCAGCAGCCCGGCCGACATGCTCATCAGCAACCAGGTAAAACGCTTCATAGGGAAGGAATAGCTTATGTGCGCAAAAAGGTGAGCCGACGGCTTAGCTTACAGACGCCAACCCGGCCTGAATGGTGGCCTGGGCCACCAAATATAGGTAGCAGGCAATACCAGAGGCCTTGGCAATCAACCAACCCGCCGAAAACGGCCACCAACCCAGCGGCCGGCTCCATCAATCAGTCCTCAATCGATGGTGGGAATGTAAGTAACGCGGTGGACCCAGCGCAGCTGGCGCAGGTACTCCAGGGTGATGTCGCGCAGGCCGGAGTCCATTTCGATAAACTGCCGGGCGGCGTCGCGCTTGCCTTTCCGCGACACAAACATGGTGGCAATGTTGCAGTCGTCGTGGGCAATAACCGAGGCAATAAAGGCAATGGAGCCGGGCACGTCGTCGGCGTCGATGATGAGCGTGTGCAGGGAGGCCGAGAAGTCGGCCGGGAAGCCATCCACCTCCACAATGCGGATAACGCCCCCGCCCCGGCTCTGGCCCACCACCTCCACGGCATGGCCGGTGCGCTCGTCGCGCAGCTGGAGCCGGATGGTGTTGGGGTGCATGGTGGAGGCGTTGCCCACGCCCTGAAACGTGTACTGCAAGCCGGCCGCGCGGGCGTGGTCGAAAGCCTCGCGGATGCGCACGTCGTCGGTGGCCATGCCCAGCAGGCCGGCCACGATGGCGCGGTCGGAGCCGTGGCCCTCGTAGGTGCGGGCAAAGGAGTTGTAGAAGGTGATGGTGGCGTGGGTGGGCACGCTGCCCAGGATGCGGATGGCGGCCCGCGCAATGCGCACCACTCCGGCCGTGTGCGAGGAGCTGGGTCCTATCATCACCGGCCCAATCATATCGAAAATACTGGATTTCTCAGCCATAGACGCAGTAAAGGTAGGGGAAATGAGGTGATAGGGTGACAAGTAACAGGTGACAGGTGACAGGTGACAGGTAACAGGTGACAGGTGACAGGTGACAGGTGACAGGTGACAGGTGACAGGTGACAGGTAACAGGTGACAGGTAACAGGTGACAGGTAACAGGTGACAGGTAACAGGTGACAGGTAAGAGGACGGTCATGCTGAGCGCAGCCGAAGCATCTCTCCCGCTTCGTCCTCACGGTTAAGATTAGCCAGCGGTAGAGATGCTTCGACTTCGCCTCCGGCTCCGCTCAGCATGACCGTCCTCTTTCGTGTCACCTGTTACCATTTACCTGTCACCTGTTCCTTGTCACCTGTCACCATTCACCTCCACCCCATCACCCATTTCCCCATCTTTGCACCGCTGCTTATCACCTTTAGTTGCTCATGCCTACCCCCGAAGAAGAGTTCTCGCCGGCCGTGCTGGCCCAGCTTCGGCGCCTGCAAGCCCGCTACGCCGCCGATGGCCAGGACCTGGCCGCCTACCTCGAAGGTCTGTATTACACCGACTACGTCAACTACTGGGATTACATCGAGCTGGACACCCTGCTCAGCCTGCAACGGCCCCTGACCCAGATTCCGGACGAGCGGATTTTTATCATCTACCACCAGATTACGGAGCTGTACTTCAAGCTCTGCCTCTGCGAGTACGAGCAGCTGGGCGACTTGCAGGAGCCCACCGTGCAGGAAGTGGTGCTGCGCGTGGGCCGCATCAACCGCTACTTCGAGAACCTGATTGACTCGTTCGATGTGATGGTGGACGGCATGGACAAGCAGCAGTTTCTGCAGTTCCGGATGGCCCTGATGCCGGCTTCGGGGTTTCAGAGCGTGCAGTACCGCATGATTGAGCTGGCCAGCACGGCCCTCTCCAACCTGGTGCCCGAGGAGCAGCGCCGCCTGCTGGGCCAGGCCCCCGCCCACGACGAGCTGCTGGGCTGCATCTACTGGAAGTCGGGGGCCACGGTGGAAGACACCGGCGCCAAGGCCCTGACGCTGCTGCAGTTTGAGCAGAAGTACACCCAGCAGCTGATGGAGCACGCCCGCCGCTTCGAGCAGCGCAACCTCTGGGCCGTGGTGCAGCGCCTGCCGCCCGGCCCCGATGGCCAGCAGCACCCGCGCCTCGTGCGCCACCTGCGCCAGCTCGACGTGAACGTGAACGTGAACTGGCCGCTGATGCACTACAAGTCGGCGGTGCGCTACCTGGAGCGCCACCCCAGCGAAATCCCGGCTACGGGCGGCACCAACTGGAAAAAGTACCTGCCCCCGAAGTTTCAGCGCCGCATCTTCTACCCCCCGCTCTGGAGCGCCCAGGAGCTGGCCGAATGGGGCAAAGGTTGGGTGGAAAGCGTGCTGGGCGAAGGGTAAGAGGCGCCCAACACACTCTACCTGCTTTCACGCATAGGCAAGCCTTCTGTTTCATGTTCATGTATTGCATTATCCCCACTAGATGACGAACCAGGAGCTACTTGATTTTTTCAGCCGCCCCCGGCGCCCGGTCCATGAGCTACCCGAACACGCACCGTTTGGCCCGCTGGAAGCTATGTTGCATCAGGTACATGAGTCGGCCGGCGACTGCCTGGGCGAGCTTCACCGGCTCTTGTTTCTGCATGTGCTGCGGGTAGCGGTGGTGCCGGCCGAGCCCACCGGCACCGTGGAAGGCGTCAAGTACGAGGGCCACCCGTGGCGCCCCTTCGTGCGCGACGATGGAAAACTGCTGCTGTTTTCGTCGCTGGGCCGAGCCTATGATGGCCTGCCCAAGCCGCAGCCCGGCGACCTTACCATGCGGCCCTTAGTACCGGTGGCGCAGGGGCATGGGTTTGAGATACTGCCCGACCTGGCTGAGCATGACCTGGTGCTCAACCCGTTTTCGCGTCACTCGTGGCGGCTGCCCCGGCAGGAAGTGGCGGAACTGCTGCGCATTAACATTGTACGGGAGCCTATGCTACTTAACGTGGCCGACCTGCCCACGCAAGAGCTGCGCCCCCTGGCAGAGCGCCTGCCGGATAGTCTCCGAACCGGCTTGCAGTGCATTTTTTGGGAGCAGCGCACACCCGACCTGCACCTGGCCTACGTGGCCGAGTGGAACCTGCCCCCCGACCACCCCGACGCCGGCCTGGCCGTGTTTGTCCTGACGCCCCACTTGGATGAGGAAAGGCCCCACTACCTGGCACCCATTCCCAAAAGCGGCTTAGACGGCCGGCCCCTGCCGGCGGTGCGCTTCTTCTACCTCGACCCCCAGCTCTTTATCAGCAAGCTGCCCCGCGTGGCCGAGCAGCTGCGCAGCTATTCTCCGTTTTACGTGCGTGAGGGCCACCGGCCGCCGTTCTTCTAGCCTGCTTCCCGGAGCGGCAGCGGGTATCTTGAAGCCGCTTAGCCGTCCCGTGAACAACAAGTTACCTACCTATTGCCCGCAGGTGTTTTTTCCAGCTACATTGAATTTTACTATAGCCCTATGCCTCCTCCCGCTCCTGCCCAGGCCCTGTACTGGTGTTTCGGCTCCTGGCGCTACCGCGTAGCCGACATGCGGTACCGCCTCTACCAGGCCCTGGACGCGGCCCGGCGCCGCAGCACCCAGGTGCTGGCCGACCGGGTGGAATTCTCCCTGCTCGATGCCGACGCTCACACCGACGTGGTAGCGTACGCGGCCTGCTCCTACCAGCGCGCCCACAGCGTGTTTGAGCTGGAGTACGCCGACGGCTCCTGCCGCCCCTGGCTCACGGTGCAGGCCGCCCACCTGGTCAGCTTCGTGGAAGAACTGCGCCCCGGCCCTGGCCAGGAGCCCAGCCACCGCCAGCGCCTGGCTTTGTCGGCCGCCGCCCTGGTGCTGCGCGACGGCACCACCATCCAGCGCCACACGGTCATCCCCTGGGATGCCCCGCCCGAGGTGGAGCGCCGTGCCCGCCTCGAGGGCTGGCCCCTGCCGCAGGCCGCCGCCATGCCCGCTCCCCACCCCGAGCTGAAAGTGTCGGCCCCGGCTAAGACAGCTCCGCCCGCGCTGTCCACCAACGCCGACAAAGGCGTGTACGGGGAGCACCGCAGCGACGCCTTTATGCGCGCCCAGGGCCATACCAAGCTCAACGACGGCGGCCTGGTCACGCCCCCACCCCCCGGCGGCACAGCCCGTGGCACTGGCATTGACGGGGTGTGGCGCCATGCCAGTCCCCCACCTGATTACATCATCACTGAGGCCAAATATGGCAAGAGCCGCCTGAGCATGACCAAGGACGGTAAGCAGATGAGTGATTCGTGGATTCTGGGGAGTGACCGGCTGAAGAAAGCAGTGGGTCAGCAAGCTGCTGATGACATTATATTCGCTATGGGTATGGGAAGGATTGAAAAAAGATTACACAAGGTTGATTCTACTGGTACTTTGGTAGAACACATACTTTAATCGGAAGAAGAACCCACAACCAGATGGATAAACGAGAACCACTATTGACAGAGAGCTTTTTTGAACAGACAGTGTCTTTTACTCAAAGTTCAATTGAACGCTTTGCAGCTCCGTTACGAGACCAATATGAAACCATCGCCAAGCCAGAGGTATTTCTTTTCGCCGTTTTTAACAAGCGTTATGCACTGCTTAGCTTAAAATACTCGCGCGGCTACCCTGTTCAGGATTTAGTACCTGATTTGCTGGCTGCCATTGACGCGCTAGCAGCTTACAAGCAACACCCGCAAGCAGAAGATTTCTTTTTCAACGGGGAGCAGGACGAGTACATGCAGGCCGTGGCCCTCCTCTCGCTCGGCTTACTGCTGCGCGTAGACACCGATGTATTTAAGCGGTTAGTCGAAGCCATTGGCCTCAATGGGCAGGACTACCTGCTGGAATGGCTGGCCGGGCGGCGCCTGCCCCACCGCCCGCCGACCGTGCAGCTGTTGTTTCCCAAGACCTACGCCCGCCTGCGCGACGCCATCCAGGCCCCGCGTGACCTGACGCCCCCCTTCCTCAAAGCCTTTCTGGCCCACTGGTACGAAAGCCTGGATACGGTCTGGTACAATATCCACGCCCACCGAACCGATGCGGCCGGCTTCACGGGTTACTGGTGCTGGGAGGCGGCGGCCGTGGCGTTTGCCCTGCGCGTGGATGACACTGAACTGCAAACCATGCGCTACTACCCTAAGGACCTGGCAGACGTTGCCTTCGGGCGCAGTACCACGCCGGTCTAGTGAGCTGCCTCCTGCCCCCGAGCATACCTGCTTCCGCAACGTAACCGAGCCCCGAAAGCCAGAGGAAACATTCTGTGGCTTTCGGGGCTCGGGTGTGTGGCTTCCTGCTGCGCGGACTGATGCGCCCGAACTGGTTGTGAAGCCCAGCGTACGGCAAAACCCGCTAATAGCTCACAAACGGCATCTTGCCCACGAACTGTTCGTCTTCAACCTGCTTGAGGAGAAAGTCGGCCAGGTCGGCGCGGCCGACGCTGGTGCTGGCATTTACGCCCACCCAGCCCACGCGGTACTGCCCGCGGCGGGGCTCGTCGGTGAGGCGGGGGCCGCGCACGATGGTCCAGCGCGCCGGGCTCTGGCGCAGCACGTCGGCGTGACGAATGGCGTCGTTCAGGATTTTAGGCACGAACAGCTTCATAATGCCCCGGATGAGGTGGTCGGGCAGCTTGGGCTTGTCCTCGGTGGTGGGCAGGCCGCCCCCGGAGAGGCTGATGATGCGCTGCACGCCGTGCTGCTGCATGGCCCGCACGATGTGGCGGGTACCATCGGTTTGCAGCCACTCCGGCGAGCCTTTCACGTGGCCGAATAGGCTCACCACCACGTCGGTGCCCTGCACGGTGCGGGCCACGGCCTCGGGGTCGAGCACGTCGCCTTGGATTACTTCCAAGTTGGGGTGCTGGGTGCTGAGCTTGGCCGGCGTGCGCACCAGCGCTTTGATTTTATAGCCTTGCGCTAAAGCCTGCGGCAAGAATTGCTGGCCGGTTTTGCCGGAGGCGCCGAAAAGGGCAATGGTTTTCATAAGCAACGATTGGTTTGAGGCAAAGCTGACACTTGACTGCTTACCAAGCAAGTACCTACCGTTTGGTAGAGTACTTACCATTTGGGTGGTTTGCAAATGATTTATTCCTCATGCGTGGCAGCGCATCTTTCTTTTCATACCTACGCCTAACGTACCTGAAACGATTCCTGCTCCTTTACTTTAAAGCGGTTTTTGGGGCAGTGTATCAGGGGTAGCCGGCTCCAAAGCCGCCTGCCCAGTTGCCGACAGAACAGCCCCCCCGTTGTCACATTGCCGCCCGGCTGTCAGCACCACACCCACCGGGCGGCTTTGGGGCCGCCCGCCTGCAACCGCCCGGCACCGTTTGCTGGTCGGAGAAAGATACCACGAAGCGGGAGAGATACTTCGCTACGTTAACCTTCAGTTCGACAAGTGGACGCCAGATAAAGCACGACCGTTTTTCGACTGCCTGAACAGCTTCAGTGAAACCCTAGGCAAGGGCCTTGCCTACACTGAGGCTTCAAGACTTGCTGAACGCCGCCCGGCCGGGCGTGTACCAGGTCAGGCGGTGGTAAGCAGATGGCAGCTGCGTAACGCACCCACTTGCTCTTCAGTGGCACGGTGCTGGTGGCGTCGGTTTGCCTGGCACCGCGCTGAAACCCGCGCACCAAACGCCACCGGCCCGTGTTAGCCCCTTACCTTTGCCTCAGCAACGGTTTTCCTACGGTTCAAAGGCTAACTACCTTTCGCCCTCTCCCATGCCCGACAAACAAGAACTGGAACTGCTGCTTCCGCCGGAAGTAGCCTACGACGAGCTGGCCCGCTACCGCGCCCTGCTCGACGCGGCCGGCCTCAGGCCCGGCCAGGCCGACTTCGTGCACCTGCGCAAACGGTCCATTGATGCCCGCGGCCGCCAGCCCCTGGTGCGCCTGCGTGCCGACATCTACCACTCCGCCCCGCCCGCCGACCTGTTCGGCCCCTGGTTTCACTACCCCGACGTGAGCCGCGCCCGGCGCTCGGTGCTTATTGTGGGGGCCGGGCCGGCGGGGCTGTTTGCGGCGTTGCGCGCCATTGAGCTGGGAATCAGGCCCGTGGTGCTGGAGCGCGGCAAGGACGTGCGCACCCGCCGCCGCGACCTGGCCGCCCTGAACAAGGAGCACGTGGTGCACCCCGACTCCAACTACTGCTTCGGCGAGGGCGGGGCCGGCACCTACTCCGACGGCAAGCTCTACACCCGCTCCACCAAGCGCGGCGACGTGCAGCGCATCCTGCGCCTGCTGGTGCAGCACGGCGCCACCCCCGACATTCTGGTGGATGCCCACCCCCACATTGGCACCAACAAGCTGCCCGGCGTGGTGGCCGCCCTGCGCGACAGTATCCGGGCGGCCGGGGGCGAGGTGCGCTTCGACACCCGCGTAGACGACCTCATCCTGGAAAAAGACCACCTGCGCGGAGTGGTGACGGCCGCAGGCGAAGCCCTGGAAGCCGACGCCGTGATTCTGGCCACCGGCCACTCGGCCCGCGACATCTACGAGCTGCTGCACCGGCGCGGGGTGCTCATCGAGGCCAAGCCCTTTGCCCTGGGCGTGCGCGTGGAGCACCCCCAGCAGCTTATCGACCAGGCCCAGTACCGCCGCCCCGACCGGGGGCCGCTGCCGGCGGCTTCGTACGCGCTGGTGCACCAAACCCAGTGGCAGGGCCGGCAGCGCGGGGTGTTTTCGTTTTGCATGTGTCCCGGCGGCTTCATTGTGCCGGCCGCCACGGCCCCCGGCGAGGTAGTGGTGAACGGCATGAGCCCCAGCCGCCGCGACTCGCGCTTTGCCAACTCCGGCATTGTGGCGGCCGTGGAGCTGGAAGACCTGGACCTGCGCCGGCACGGCCCGCTGGCCGGCCTGCGCCTCCAGCAGGACATTGAGCGGCGGGCCTGCCAGCTGGCCGGCGGCACCCAGCTGGCCCCGGCCCAGCGCCTCGGCGACTTTCTGCAGAAAAAGGTGAGCCGGGAGCTGCTGGAAACCAGCTACCAGCCCGGCCTGCACGCCGTGGTCATGGACGAGGTGCTGGGCGCGGGCCTCGCGGAGCGCCTGCGCCAGGGCTTCCGCGACTTCGGCCGCAAGATTCCGGGCTACGCCACCAACCTGGCCCAGCTAGTGGGCGTGGAAAGCCGCACGTCCTCGCCCGTGCGCATTCCCCGCGACCGGGACACACTGGAGCATCCGCAGGTGCGCGGGCTGTTTCCGTGCGGCGAAGGCGCCGGGTACGCCGGCGGCATCGTGTCGGCGGCCATGGACGGGGAGCGGTGCGCCGAGGCGGTATTTGCGCGGTAGGGGCGCGTGGCACGCGCCCGACCAGCAAGGCCATCCGGCAACTTGCGCGGCTTCCTGCCGTTTTTAAACTGAATTTACCCTAACGACTAGGCGCGTGCGACGCGCCCCTACCATATGAAAAAGACCCTTGTTCTCGGCGCTTCCGATAACCCGGCCCGCTATGCCTACCGGGCCGTGCATCAGCTCAAAAACCACGGCTACGACGTAGTGCCCGTGGGCATCCGGAAAGGCCAGGTGGCCGGCCTTGCCATTCACACCGACCGGCCCCACCCCACCGATGTAGACACCGTGACCCTGTACGTGGGCCCGCAAAACCAGCCCGGCTGGTACGATTACATCCTGGCCCTCAATCCCAAACGCATCATCTTTAACCCCGGCACCGAAAACCCCGAGCTGGAGCGCCTGGCCCAGCAGCGCGGCATCCGGACCGAGGAAGCCTGCACGCTGGTGATGCTAAGCGTGGGTCAGTACTAGAAGTGAGAAGTGAGAGGTGAGAGGTGAGAGGTGAGATAGTAGAACCGCAGCCCCCCAGCGGGGCGGCATATCGGTAGAAATCATCCGGCAATAATGATTTAAAGCCCCAGCGGGGCGACACCCAATCGTCCGCGGATGGTGGTGTCGCCCCACTGGGGCTTGGTCTTTTTCTTTCTTCTTTTTCTACCGATTTTTTCTACCGATATGCCGCCCCACTGGGGCTTTTCGTTCTTTTCTGCCTACTTCTGCTACCGATATGTCGCCCCTCCGGGGCTGCGGTTCTCCTGTCTCACTTCTCACTTCTCACTTCTCACTTCTCACCTCTTTTTCAGAAAATTATGGAGGGTGGGTAAAAATTCTTGCGGGGGCAGGCAACGCCGGTGCAACCTTTGCCATCTAGCCAGCCAAATGCCTTGCTCCTGACCTGAACTTTACTTCTTTGCCGTGACTGATGCCGAGTTGATAGCCGCCTGTCGCCAGGGGAGCAGCCGCGCCCAGAAGCAGCTCTACGAGCGGTTTGCCGGGCTGATGCTGACCGTGTGCCTGCGCTACCTGCGCCGCCGCGAAGACGCCGAGGAAGCCCTGATGGTGGGGTTTACCAAGGTGTTTCGGGCCCTGGACCAGTACCGCCACGAGGGCTCGTTTGAGGGCTGGGTGCGGCGCATCATGGTGAACGAAGCCCTGGGGCAGCTGCGCCGCAAGGAGCCCCTGCACCTGGCCATCGACGACCTCACCTACGACACGCCCGCCACCCCGGCCGACGCCGAAAGCCAGCTCAACGCCGCCGACATGCTGGCCGTACTAGCCGAACTACCCGCCGGCTACCGCACGGTGTTTAACCTGTACGCCCTGGAGGGCTACACCCACCCCGAAATAGGCGAGCTGCTGGGCATTTCGGAAGGCACCAGTAAGTCGCAGCTCAGCAAGGCCCGCGCCATGCTGCAGCGCCGCCTGGCCGCTGCCGCTGCCCAGGCCCGCCCCTCTTCTACCGCCTCACCCAAAGAACTGTATGCAACCGGAAGATATTGATAAGCTGTTCCGGGACCGGCTCGACGGCCATGCCACCCCGCCCCCGGCCTACCTCTGGCACGACCTGGAGGCCGAGCTGCAGCCCCAGCGCCGCCGGCCCGTGTTGTGGCTGGCCGCCGCGGCTATGGCCCTGCTCACCCTGCTGGGTGGCACCGCCTGGCTGCTCCTACAAGGCCCCGCCTTCGGGCCGGCCTCCCAGCCCGTGGCCTCCACCCCCCGGCCCCAGCCCGCCGGCCCCGCTCCCCAGAAAAAAAGCCAGCCCCAGGCAACTCCCGCCCCTGCTGCTGCATCTGACGCTCTGGCCACGGCAACGACCACCGCTGTGGTGCCCCCGGCCAAAACGCCGGCTCCGAGCCTGACTTCCGCAGCCCGCACGGGCGGTGCACAGCCCACCCGGCCCCGGAAGTTAGCCCGGACCACCACTCCGGCCGAGCCCCGGCCCGCACCAGCCGCTCCGGCGCCGGAACAGCTGGCGCTGGCCCCCGCCGAAGCCCGGCCCCTGCCGGAGCCTTCCGCCCCGGAACCTACGCCCGGTGCCGTTGCGGCCCTGGCCCAAACGCCGGCCGTGGCTCCCAACGCCCTGGCCACCGGACCCATCGACGTGGAGGTGCACCCCACGCCGAACAGTTCGGCCGCAGTGGCCGCCCCGGCGGGGCGCCCCCGCCTGGGCCGGGTGCTGCGGCAGGCCCGCAATGCCGTGCGCGGCGACCAGGTGAGCCTGCGCGAAGCCGGGCTGGCCCTGCCGGAGAAGGTAACCGTGCAGGCCCGCCTGGGCGGCCGGACCCTCACCACTGTAATTCAACTCTAATTTCTCTTTCCCCGCACTTTTTGGGTCATGAAACGCCTCCTCTCTCTCCTCGCTTTGCTGCTCCTCGTGGGTGCTCTGCCCTCCCGCCTGCTGGCCGCCACGCCCCCAGCCGGCCCCGACGATACCATCCTGGTGAAACTGCCCAACCAGGCCACCATGACGCTGTTCGTGAAAAACAAAGCCCAGCTCCGGGAGCTGCGCAGCTACAAGCTCGACTCGCTGCTGCTGCTGCTCGAAGGCTACATCACCCAGGCCGAAGCCGCCGGCAAAAACTCCAAGTCCGATAAAGTGACCCTGGAGTTCTATCCCGCCAAAGACCGGCCCGGCAAGCAGTTGCCCGAGCAAATCCGGGTGACGGTGCGCAACGATGGCGCTACCCGCTCTGCTGGCGCCAAAGGCGACAAAGTGGAAGTAACCATGGGGCGCCTGTTTGGGGTGAAGGTGGAAGAAGGCACCGGCGCCAATGGCTCCGACCGGGTGGAAGTTCACCTGGGTTCTACCCCCAAGGATGATTCCATTAACAACGCCCGGCGCAAAGCCAAGCAGGAGGAAAGAGCCAACCGCGCCGTGCGCAGCAACTTCAACCTGAACCTGGGGCTGAACGCCTGGGTAAACCAGGCGGGCTCCACCACCACCGACGTGCAGCCCGACCTGCGGCCCTTCGGCTCCCGCTACCTAAGCCTCAACTGGCACTACGACATCCGCGTAGGCCGCCGGGGTTCTCCTCTATACTTAGTCACCGGACCCGAGCTGGCCTTTAACAACTACATGCTCGATGGCAACTATCAGTTTGCGGACGCCGACAACCGGACGGAAATTGCGCAAGCTCCCGCGGGCCGGGAGCTGGAAAAAAGCAAGCTGGCCGTCACCACTATCAACTTGCCGCTGATGGCCAAGCTCAGCTTCCAAAACAAAAAGGGCAAAGACGCCTTCCGCATCGGGGCGGGCGGGTTTGTGGGCTACCGCCTGGGCTCCCACACCAAGCTGAAATATGAGCAGGACGGCCGCACCCGCAAAGACAAGGACCGTGGCGGCTACAACCTCCAGGACTTTCAGTACGGCGTGCAGGGCATCATTGGCATCCGCGGCATCGAGCTGTTTGCCAAGTACAATCTGAACGAAGTGTTCAAGGACAACCGCGGCCCCCAGGCCCAAACCCTTAGCTTCGGCTTCTCCTCGTTGCTGAATTAGGAATGAGGTAAATGGTGAAAAGTAAGATATGACAGGCGCAGGTTCTGTAATCCTGAGCACAGTGAAGGACCTTTTTCCGCTAGAGCGAATCGTTGATACGAGCCTCGTTCTGGTGGGAAGAGGTCCTTCGCATAACGCAGGATGCTTTTCTACTTCTTATCTGTCACCCTTCACCTCATAACCTCACCACTCCCTCACGCATTCCGGTAGAAATTATCCAGCAGAATAGCCGCCGACACGGCTACGTTCAGGCTTTCGGCCTGGCCGCGGCCGGGAATGTGCAGACGCTGGGTGAGGCCGGCTTCCACTTCGGGGGTGAGGCCGTGCGACTCGCTGCCCATGACCAGCACGCCGCTGGGGCGCAGGCTGAGGCGGTGCACATTGTCGCCGTGCAGGTCGGCGCCGTACACGGGCAGGCCGGCGGGCAGCGTGCCGAGCCAGGCGGGCAAGTTGCGCTGCCACACGGGCACCCGCGTAAACGAGCCCATGGTGGCGGCCACGGTTTTGGGGGCCCAGGGGTCGGCGCAGGTGTCGGAGCACACCACCCCGGCCAGGCCGTACCAGTCGGCCAACCGGATGAGGGTGCCCACGTTGCCAGGGTCGCGCACCTGGTCCAGGGCCAGCAGCAGCTGGCCGGGCACCGGGCGCAGCGGCGGCTCCGGGGGCAGGCGGGCTACGGCCAGGGCGGTGGTGTTGGTGCTGAGCGTACTGAGGCGGGTCAGCTCGTCCTCGCTCACGAGGTCGAGGGGCACGCCAGCGGGCAGCTCGGCTTGAATTTTGTCGGCGAAATCGGCTGTCAGGCACAGGCGTTCCGTTGTAAGTTGCGACCTTAGCAACTCCCGGACGCTCTTGCCGCCCTCCACCAGGAAGGCGCCGTGCCGGAGCCGGTACTTTTTCAGGTGCAGCGCGTGCACGTATTTCGCTACTGCTTTTGATACCATATTCGTCGTCGAACGGAACGCCCTCAGCGGGGCTTTTTTGGAAGCGGTTTTCGGCCGGGCTGGGGCTGGGCGGGGCCTTGCTGGCCGGCAGCCTGGCCGGCTGCTCGCCCCTGCGCCTGCTGGCGCCAGGCCAGCGCCTGCTGCACCGCGTGAAAGTGGAAGGCACGGAGCGGGCCGACGCGGAGCGCCTGCAAAGCCTGGTGCAGCAGCAGCCCAACAGCACGTTTCCGCTGCCAAAGGTAGCCATCTACCAGCTAGGCCGCACCTTCTACAACCCCGACCGGATTCAGCGCAACCTGGCCGAGGAGTACGCCCACTACACCCAGCGCATCCAAGCGGCCGGCACCGACTCGGCTGAGGTGGGCAAGCTGCTTACCAAGCGCGAGCGGCACGTGCGCCGCCACCAGCTGGCCCTCGACAAAGGCAACGCCATCATGCGCCTGGGCGAGCCGCCCGTGGTGTACGACTCCTCGCTCACGGCCCGGACCGTGGAGCAGCTCAGCACCTTTCTGCGCTCCAAAGGCTTTTTCCGCAACTCCGTGACGGCCGTGGACACCGTGCCCACCCGCACCTTCGCCCCGCTGCGGCTGCTGACGCTACGCAGTCCGTTCCGGGCCGAGCCCCGGCGCGTGACGGTGGTGTACCGCGTGCGGGAAGGCGTGCCGTTTCGGCTTTCCCAGCTCGACTACGACATTGCCGACTCGGCCGTGGCGCGGTACGTGCGGGCGGGCCAGCCGCAGAGCCTGCTGCACGTAGGCGACCAGTACGACGAGGAGGTGATTGGGCAGGAGCGCAGCCGCCTCGACAACCTACTGAAAAACCAGGGCTTCTACGACTTCCGGGAGCAGTACATCAGCCTGGAGGCCGACACCAGCTTTGCCCCGGCCACCGTGCGCCTGCGCACCCTGGTGGCCCCGCCGGCCACCGGCGGGCCCCACCGGCAGTACGCCATCCGGCACGTAACCATGGTAACCGACGCCGGGCTGGTGCGCTTCGGGCGGCAACGCGACACGCTGGTGCGCGACTCGGTACACTACCTGGCCTACGAGCACCGCTTCAGCACCAAGGCCCTGGACCGCAAGCTGAGCGTGCGCCCCGGCCACCTCTACAGCCAGCGCAACACCCAGCTCACCCAGCGCCAGCTCGCCAACCTGGACATGTTCCGCTTCAGCGCCGTGACCTACCGGCGCGTGCGCGGCCCCGAGGCCCCCGCCGACTCAGCCCAAGGCCTGCTCGACGCCACCATCAACGCCTCGCCGGCCAAGAAGTACCAGGAAACCACCGAGTTCGGCGGAACCTACGTGGCTGAGCGGGTGGGGCCGTTCGGCAACGTGCGCTGGAAGGTGCGCAACGTGTTCGGGGGCGCCGAAATCCTGGAGCTGGGCCTGCGAGCCGGTTTTGAAGGCCAGTTCAGCGCCACCGGCGGCGACGGTACCCGCCTGGAAAGCGTGCTGACCACCCAGCTGGGCGCCAACGTGAACCTCGTGCTGCCCCAGTTTCTGGTGCCCTGGCGCACCAACCGCTACCTGGCTTCCTACAATCCCCAAACCCGCATCAACGCCGCCTACACCTACGTGCAGCGGCCCGAGTACACCCGCACCAACGCCGAAGCCACCTACGACTACATCTGGCAGCGCAATGCTTTTCAGCAGTACGTGCTGACCCCGCTCGACATCAGCATCATCGGCACCCCGCAAATCAGCGCCGAGTTCCGGCGCGACCTGGAGCTGCTACAGCTGACGCAGGGCTCCCCGCTGATTCGCGCCTTCGATAACCTGTTCATTCCCAGCGGCAGTGCCACGTCGGTCTACAACTCCAACGACTTCAACCAGACCCGTGATGCGCGCTACCTGCGCCTGTATGCCGAGGCCGGGGGCCTGACGCGCAGCCTCTACCAGCGGCAGCCGCTGGAAGCGGCCAGCAACCGCCTCAAGGTGTACGACTTCGGCAAGCTCACGGCCGACTACCGCCGCTACCACAAGCTGGGGCCCAGCACCTACGTTGTGTACCGCCTCTCGGGCGGGCTGGCCACGGCCCTCTCCGGCACTCGCACCACCATCCGCGGCGACAACGGCGTGATTCTCCGGCAGGAAACTGACTACCTGATTCCCTACGACAAGTACCTGTTTGCGGGGGGCAGCTCCAGTGTGCGCGCCTGGAAGCCGCGCCGCCTGGGGCCGGGCTCGTTTACCCAGTACCGGTACGACACCACCGGAGTTCTTACCTCGGAGCGGGACTACAACCTGGAGCAGCCCGGCGAGGTGCTGCTGGAAGGCAACGTGGAATACCGCTTTCCGCTGTACAGCTTCGTGAAGGGAGCCTTGTTCACGGACTTCGGCAACGTATGGGCCCTGCGCAGCAACCCGCAACGCCCCGGCGCAACGTTCCGGCTCAATAAGTTCTACCGGCAGCTGGCCGTGGGCTCAGGCATTGGCTTCCGCTTCGACTTCGAGTTTCTGATTCTGCGCCTCGACGTGGCCACCAAGGTGTACGACCCCACGGCGCCGGGCAGCAAGTGGGCCATCCGGCGCTTCAGCCTGCGCGAAGACCAAACCGCCTTCAACCTGGGCATTGGGTATCCTTTCTGATTCAGTCCAGCTACCTCCCGCGGAAAAAGCCCCGGAAAGCAAAAAGGCCGTCCTGCTGTGTCTGGCGTCCGCCCCTTGAAGCACCCCTCCCGCGGGCTACCTTCTGACGACTGCCCCGAAGCGGGCGAGCTGCCTGGCTTCACCTTCCTGCGGTTCGATTCCGCTCCGTTTATTGTGACAAGCATCCTTTACCGCCAGCGCGCGGGATGCTTCTGCAAGCAGATGCCGGATGAAGCAGGACAGTTTACCCTCCATCGGAGCTTTTCAAGCTGCGCACCTTGGGGTTGCTCCCGGTAGCAGTCAATTTCGCTTGACTGCTGAGTTGAATAAAAGAAGCAACTTTACCTTCTTTATATCCAAAATCAAGACAATTAGATACTTATGTATAGGAAACAGATTGCTTTATTTTTTGTGAAGCATACAATAATTCCCAGCTAGTAAAAGCTACACTGAGGTTTACTGGTTATATTTGGCCGTCTCATGTGTGCTGAAGACTTCGTACTGCAGTACGGCATTGTTCAATTTTCGGGTTGGTCATGCGAGACGCCGCCGCTCTGTCTGCTTCCTGTTTTGTTCTATCTGGCTGGCTTGTTTCCGCCCGACAGAATCATTGCTGAAGCCACTCCTTTTCCTTTCCACTATATGAAAACACGCTTACGCTTTGGGGCGCTTCTGCTCCTGTGTGCCCCCGTGGCCGCGGCCTGGGCTGAAGGTTCCCGCCAGCTCACGCCCAACCTCCCCGCCACCCCCACCGACCTGCGCGACCCGGCCAATACCCGCGCCGGCTTCCTCACCCACGATGCCGTGGGCAACGAAAACGTGTCGCTGGGCTTTCTGAAGCCCCGATCCTGGGAACAGTCGGGGCTGAGCTTCACCGACGACTACCGGCTCTACATCCGCCTGAAGCCCGGCGAAACCCTGCACTACGGCGTGCACCGCTCCAACTTTGGCCCCAGCAACTACGCCGACGCGCAGCTGACGCTGCGCTACGGCACCGGGGCAGGCACCATCGTGAAGCAAAACACGCTGGCCCGCGACCAAAGCAGCGCCAACCAGCACCTGCTGAACAGCAACCAGCCGGGCGTAATTGACGATGCGGCGCAAAGCCGCATCGGGCCGGCGGCCCTGGGCGCGGGAGGCTACCAGGCCCTGACCTACACCAACACCACCGGCCAGACCCGCGACTTTTTCATTGAGTTTACCCAGGCCGGCGAGTACACCGACACGGGCACCCAGCCGGGCTTCAACGACCTGGGCACCCGCGCCAGCGGCTTCTCGGCCCAGCGCCGCTCCGAGTACGACTTCTGGGACTTTACCGTGCTGGGCGCCGACGGCAAGGAGAAGCCGGGCCGCCTGTTCAGCAAGTTCTGGTCGTTTACGGCCGGGCAGTCGACGGGCACCCAGTACGAGCACCGGCTGTCGTCGACGTTTGCGCTGTACCCGCTGATTACCAGCCCCCAGAACCCCGGCCTGTACTACGTGAAGCAGATTGAGCTGGCTGGTATGCGCCCGTTCGTGTTCTACTTCGTAGCCAACGCCAACGGCTCGGTGGCCAACGCCGCCAACGGCACCACCTTCGCCGAGCGCCGCAAAAGCCAGGTGGGCAACACGGGCTACGCCGAGTACCCCATCTTCGTCAACAACCCCGACGAGGAGTTCTGGCCCAGCGCCCCCACGCCCGTGTTTGCCACTTCCTCCCAGGGCTTCTGCAACCCCAGCACCGGCCGCGGCGGGGTAGCCTTCACCACCTTGTCCGACGAGCAGGGCTTCGTGTCGATTCTCATTGACCTGAACGGCAACAAGGTGAAGGACGGCAGCGACGTGCTGCTGGAGCAAACCGTGGTGCCCGGCGCCAACACCACCGTCTGGAACGGCCTGGACGCCAGCGGCAACCCCGTGGCCCAGAACACGGCCATCAAGCTGAGCTTTGTCAGCAACGGAGCCCCGGTAAACTTCCCGGTGTACGACGCCGAGGGCAACCCCGACGGCCTGCGCATCCAGAACATCCGGCCTTCGGTGGGCGGCAACATCTACTACGACCGGCTGTACTGGGACGACTCGCGCCTGACCGCCGCCCGGGCCGGCTCCTTTCCGGCCGCCCCGCCCGCCCCGGATGGCAGCAACGTGCGCCTGGACGGGGTGATTTCCAGCACCGACGCCTACCAGGGCGTGCACCGCTGGGGCGACGCCACCAACGAGGCCGGCAACAACGTGACGGTGAACACCTGGACCTACGGCTTCATCTCGGCCCCGAGCGAAATCACCTACACCTTTGCCTTCGACTGCGACTTCGACAAGGACGGCGTGGCCGACAGCCAGGACCTGGACGACGACAACGACGGCCTGCCGGACCTGGCCGAGAGCAACAACGTCAACCCCGAGACGCTGTCGAACGGCGTGGTGAGCTACCTGGACGGAGCCTTCGTGACGCCCAATCTCGGCGGCTTCCGCGACGTAAACCGCGACGGGGTGAATGATTTGTTCGACACCGACCTGGACGGCCTGCCCAACCACCACGACCTCGACGCCGACGGCGACGGCATCGTGGACGCCCGCGAAACCGGCCCTGGTGGCGCCAGCTTCCCGGTGGCCAGTACCTTTGACGCCAACGGCCGCGTTGCCCCGGCCTCCTTCGTGGATGCCAACGGCAACGGCCTGCACGACGCCTTCCAGACCACGCCCCTCCTTGCCCCGGATACCGACGGCGACGGGGTAGTAAACCCGCTGGACCAGGACTCCGACAACGACGGCATCCTGGACCTACGCGAAGCCCAGACCACGGCGGCCTACCAGGATGCCAAAACCGATGCGGACCGGGACGGGGTAGCCGACGTGTTTGACCCGAGCAACCCGGCCGGTACCGCCGCCGGTACGGCCCTGGTGCCCGTGAACACCGACGCTACCGGCTCGCGGGACTACCTCGACGCCGACACCGACGACGACACCTACCCCGACTGGACCGAGGGCTTCGATGACAACCACAGCGGCTTCGCGGCCGACGACCTGATGCAGCGGGGCCAGGGCTTCCGCGGCAACAACCCCGGCCGGGCCGACAACTACCCCGGCGGCCCCAACCCCGCCTGGCTGCGCGACGATGATGCGGACAACGTGCCGAACTTCATGGATGCCAACAGCAACCACTTCCGCGACACCAACCGCAACGGCCTGGCCGACCTGGTAGACCCCACCTTCGGTGGCGTACCCTCCAAGGCGCCCAAGCGCACCCCCGCCCAGGCCGACGCCGACTTCCGCTTTGCCGGCACCGTAACGCCCCTGCCCGTTACGCTCACCCGCTTCGAGGCCCAGGCCCGCGGTGTGGATGGGGTGCTGACCTGGGAAACCGCCCAGGAAGTGCGCAACGCCGGCTTCACGGTAGAACGCTCGGTGGATGCGGTGCAGTTTGTGCCCGTGGGTCAGGTGGCCGGCCGCGGCACTACCTCCCAGGCCCAGCAGTACCAGTTCACGGACCTGGCCATTGGCCGCACGGCCCGCCTGGTGTACTACCGCCTCCAGCAGCGCGACCAGGACGGCACGGTGCACTATAGCCCCGTAAAACCAGTGCGCTTCGGCAAAGACCAGCTGGGCGGTGTGGCCCTCTACCCCAACCCCACCACCGACGCCACCACCCTCGACCTGACGAGCCAGCCCACCGGCAGCTACACGGTGGAGGTGCTGGGCGCCGAAGGCCGGAAAGTGGCGGTGTGGCCGGCACAGGGTGGCATCGTCAATCCTCTGCCCACGGCTGCCCTGGCCAAAGGGGTGTACCTTCTGCGCCTGGCCGGCCCCAGCCAGCACGTGCTGAAGCTGGTAAAAGAGTAAGCTTAGTTTTTCTGATCTGAAAAGCGGCTCCCGACACTCGGGAGCCGCTTTTTTAATCTATACCGTCCTGCTGAGCCTGTCGAAGCATCTCTCCCGCTTCGTCTGAATAGTATTGCAACGAAGCGGGAGAGATGCTTCGGCCGCGCTCAGCAGAACGGTTACCACTGCAACCTCAGTACACGAGATGCTGCGCCTTTGCGAACACCAGATGGAACATGACGGTCTTTTATACTTATTACCCACACAGCCTGGCACATAAAAACCAGCAGAACGGCCAGCCCCAGCGGGGCGACATATCGGTAGAAAACAAGTCAATATGAACTATAAAGCCCCAGCGGGGCGGCACCAATCGTCAGCACGACCGGGTGTCGCCCCGCTGGGGCTTTTGAATTCATTGTTGCGCGTTCCTCTACCGATATGCCGCCCCGCTGGGGCTGGCCGTTCACTCCTGCATTCACTCATTCACTCATCTACTCATTTGTGCCGCCCCGCTGGGGCGGGCCGTTGTTTTTTCAATACCCTAGCAGTTCCTCCAGTGCCGCCGCTACTTTGTCGGGGTTGGGGAGCATTTGGCGTTCCAGGTCCACGTTGAGGGCAATGGCGGGCAGGTTGGCGGCCCCTAGCGTAAACACGGGGGCGTCGAGCTGGGGGAAGCAGTGGCGCTGGATGCGGCCGGCCAGGCTTTCGGCAAAGGAGTTCAGCAGGGGCTCCTCGGTGAGCACCAGGGCTTTGCCGTGGCGGCGCACGGCTGCTTGCACGGCTTCCCAGTCCAGGGGATTCAGGGTGCGCAGGTCCAGGATTTCGACCTGGCCGGAGAACTGCTTGCTGGCGGTTTTGGCCCAGTGCACGCCCATGCCGTAGGTGATGACCACGCACGACTCGCCCCCGCGCACTTTGTCTTCGGCGGCGGCCTGGGCCACGGCGGCTTGCCCCAGCGGGATGACGTAGCCGGCGGCCGGCTCCATGGTTTTGGCGTCTTCGGTGCCGGGCACCTTGCTCCAGTACAGGCCCTTGTGCTCCAGCAGCACCACGGGGTTGGGGTCGAGGAAAGCGGCCCGCAGCAGGCCCTTCATGTCGGCGGCGTTGCTGGGGTACACCACCTTGATGCCGCGGATGGTAAGCAGGGTGCTTTCCACGGAGCCCGAGTGGTAGGGCCCACCCCCGCCGTAGGCCCCAATGGGCACCCGAATCAGGCTTTGCACCGGAAACTGCCCGTTGGAGAGGTAACAGCTTTTGCTCAGCTCCTCCACGAGCTGGTTGAGGCCGGGCCAGATGTAGTCGGCAAACTGAATTTCGACAATGGCTTTGGCTCCCACGGCACTCATGCCGGCCGTGCTGCCCACGATGTAGGCCTCCTGAATAGGCGTGTTAAACACGCGGGCGTCGCCGTACTTCTTGGCCAGCAAAGCCGCCTCCCGGAACACCCCGCCCAGCTCTCCACCCACGTCCTGCCCGTAGAACAGGGCCTCCGGAAACTCCCGCAGAATATCGTCCACGGCGTGCAGGGCGGCGTCCACCATCGTCACTTTCTCAGCGCCGGCGGGGCTTCGCTCGCCCTGCTCCTGGGTTACGGCCGGGGGCGCAAACTCGTGGTTCTGGAAGGTGGCCGGGTCGGGGCCGGGAGCGGCCAGGGCCCGCTGGTAGTCGGCCTGCACGGTGGCGCGGGCCTGCTGGGCTAGCTCCTGCAATTCCTCTTCCTGGAAGCCCAACTCCAGCAGCTGCTGATGCAGGCGGGGCAGCGGGTCTTGCAGGGCGTGCTGGGCGAGGTTGTCGCCGCGGTACCACTCGCGGCGCACGCCGCTGGTGTGGTGGCCCAGCAGCGGGCAGCGGGCGTGCACCAGCACCGGGCCGCGGCGGGCGCGCACGGTGGCCGCCGCCTCGCTCAGGCACGCGTACGAGGCCAGGAAATCGGCCCCGTCCACTTGCAAACGGTGCAGGCCTTTGAAGCCGGCCGCAAACTCGTAGGCATCCATGGCGCGCATCTCGCGGCCGGTGGCCGAAATGCCCCACTCATTGTCCTGTACCAAGTAGATGATGGGCAACTGGTGTAGCACGGCCATTTGCAGGGCCTCGCTCACTTCGCCCTCGGTCATGGCCCCGTCGCCGATGGAGCACAACACCAACGGCGCAGCCGTTCGCACCTCCGCCGGCAGCAGTCCGAACAGCCCCGGCACGGCTTGCCCTGATTCGTAGAAGTCGCGCGGGTCGGGCGTGAGTGGGTTCAGGCCCTGGCTTTCCAGGTATTTGAGCCCGTGCGCCACGCCGGTGGCCGGAATGGCCTGCATACCGGTGGCCGAGCTTTGGTGCGGAATGGTAGGAAAGCCAGCGCGGCGCAGCGAGGGGTGGCAGTAGTAGGTACGGCCGCCGCTGAACGGGTCGTCGCGCTTGGCCATAAGCTGCAACATCAGCTCGTAGGGCTCCAGGCCCAGGCCGAGCAGCAAGGCGTCGTCGCGGTAGTAAGGGGCGGCGTAGTCGTGCGGGCCGAGGAAGCAGGCGGCGGCCAGCTGAATGGCTTCGTGGCCGCGGGCCGTGGCGTGCACGTATTTGGCCGTTACGGCCTTGTTTTCTTCGTAGAGCCGGGCCATATCGTCGGCCGTGCGCAGGAGGCGGTAGGCGCGCGCCAGCAGGTCGCGGCTGGGCCGGGCGGCGGTAAAATCAGTTTCCAGAGTCGGGGCGGCGTGGGTGAGCATAATAGGCTGGTAAATGCAAGGACGAAAGTACGGAATGCGGGGGTGAGGAAGTGAGAGGTAGTGAGGTAACAGGTGACAGGTAACAGGTGACAGGTAGACCATCATGCTCCATCTGGCGTCCGCTTGCCGAAGCATCTCTGCCTCTGGCTAATCTCAATCGTGAGGACGAAGCGGTAGAGATGCTTCGACAAGCGGACGCCAGATGGAGCATGACAGACGTGTTACTTGTCACTTGTCACTACTCACCTCATCCCCTCATCACCTTACCTTTGCCTCATGCTCACCTTTTCCCCGGCTACCGCCGCCGACATTCCTGCTGTGGTGGCCCTCGTCAACAGCGCCTACCGCGGCGAATCGTCGCGCCAGGGCTGGACTACTGAGGCCGATTTACTCGACGGCTCCCGCACGGACGCCGACGATTTGCACTCCATCCTGGCCGCGCCCGGCGCCACGCTGCTGCTGGCTCGCACCGCGGCCGGGGAGCTGCTCGGCAGCGTGTACCTCAAGCACCAAGCTCCTGACCTGTACCTGGGTATGCTTACGGTGGTGCCCACCCAGCAGGGCCGCGGCCTGGGCAAGCAGCTGCTGGCGGCAGCCGAGGCCCACGCCCGCAGCCTAGGCTGCACCAGCATCCTAATGACCGTTATTTCGGTGCGCCACGAACTGCTGGCTTGGTACGAGCGGCACGGCTTCGCGCGCACCGGCGAAACCGCCTCTTTTCCCGCCGATCCGCGCTTTGGCCAGCCGCGTCAGCCGCTGGAGCTGCTGGTGCTGCGCAAGGAGCTGGCCGAATAGCGGGAAAACCTTCTTGACTAGTACCTTTGCCAACAAAGCTTTTCGCGCAGGGTTGCGCAGAGGAAAAACGCAGTGTTTCGCAGTGTGCTACCGTCGTCTGAACACTGCGGAACACTGCGTTTTTCCTCTGCGCAACCCTGCGCGAAATACTACCTGAATTATATGCCCGAATCCAGCTTCCCCACTCCCACCCCGCAGCCCCGCTTTCGCGACACCGTGGAAGAATGGATGCGCCAGTTTCAGGACTGGCTGTGCCGGCAGCTGGAGACTACTGATGGCGCGGGCCGGTTTCGGGAAGATGCCTGGCAGCACCACAGCGGCGGCGGGGGCCGCAGCCGCATCCTCACCGAAGGCGGCATCATTGAGAAAGGCGGCGTCAACTTCTCGGCGGTGGAAGGCACCATGAGCGAGGCCGCGGCCCGGCAGCTGCTCATGCCCGACCCGCGCTACTTCGCCACCGGCGTGTCGGTGGTGCAGCATCCGCGCAGCCCGCGCGTGCCCATCTCCCACATGAACGTGCGCTACTTCGAGGCCGGCAACGGTGAGGCCTGGTTCGGGGGTGGGCTGGATTTGACGCCCATCTACGTGGACGTGGCCCAGGCCCGCTGGTTTCACCGGCAGATTGCCGAGGTGTGCGCAGCCCACCAGCCGGGCTACTACGGCCGCTTCAAAGCCTGGGCCGACGAGTACTTCTACCTGCCGCACCGCCAGGAAACCCGCGGCATCGGCGGCATCTTCTTCGACCGCCAGGTTGTCGGCAAAGACGGCGACCAGGAGGCCCTGTTTGCCTTCGTGCGGGCCGTGGGCGAGGTGTACGGGCGCACGTACTGCGAGCTGCTGCGCCAGAACGCCGACCTGCCCTACACCGAGGCCGAGAAGCGCTGGCAGCTGGTACGGCGCGGGCGCTACGCCGAGTTCAACCTGGCCATCGACCGGGGCACGCGCTTCGGGCTGGAAACCGGGGGCCGCACCGAAAGCATCCTGATGAGCCTGCCCCCGCAGGCCGAGTGGCACTACAACCTCATTCCCGCCCCCGGCTCGCCCGAAGCCGAAACCCAACAGTGGCTCCAAAAGGGCATCGACTGGCTTTCTGACCCACCTGCTGCCGCTTGACCGACCCGCTCTACGCCCTGGACCGGTGGCTGCTGCTAGCCGCCAACCGCCACCATACGCCCCGCCTTGATGCGTGGATGGTATTTTTTACGGAACGCCTCGTGTGGTTTCCGGCCTACTTCGTGCTGCTGGTGGTGCTGGTTTACCTCTACGGGCGGCGGGCCCGGCTGCTGCTGCCCCTGCTCGGCCTGAGCGTGCTGCTGGCCGATGTGGTGTCGAGCCGCGTGTTCAAGCCATTTTTCGCCCGTCTCCGCCCCTGCCACAACCCGGAGCTAACCGCTGCGCTGAACCTGGTGAATGGCTGCGGCGGCAAGTTTGGGTTCCTGTCCTCGCACGCGGCTAACTCCTTTGCCCTGGCTGTGTTTGTGGCGCTGGTGCTGCCCGCCCGCTACCGCGTGGCCAAAGTGTTGCTGTTGGGCTGGGCCGCGCTGGTTAGCTACAGCCGCATCTACCTGGGTGCCCACTACCCCTCCGATGTGCTGGCCGGCGCCCTGCTGGGCTCCGCTCTGGCTTGGGCCTGCGCTACGGCCTACTCGCGCCTGGCGGCGCGGTGGTGGCCGCAGCCCAGGAGCTAGGAGCAGGCCCCGTGGCCGGCATCAGCAGGAAAACCAGAAGTCCACATCCACCAAGCGGCCGTGCTCAAAGTGCAACCGGAGGGCGCCTTCGGTAGGCTGCCCCTGATAGATATAGTGGAGGCTAACCGTTACGCCGGGTTGGCCTGGGGCGTCTACATTAGCCTGCTGCCCAGACGTCGGAAACCGCTTCCGCACGTCTTCCAGCGTGGTGTGCTGGTTTAGCGGGAGCTGCCCCAGCTGCCCCTGGAACTTGCCGGTTGTGACATCAAAACTCGTGAGAATAGCTCTGGTGCCGCACACCTCATAGGCAGTTTTGTTCTATACCGCCGCACCTACAGCAGGCTTCCATACTTTTACTGAAATATCTTATCAGCCGCTACGCCCGGCGCCGGGCTGGCCCGGCTTCCCGCCCCAGCACCCGGCTGAGCACCTGCTCCAGGGCAGCCAGGGTTACTACGTCGCCTTGCAGGAGCACGCGCCGCGCCTGCCACAGCAGCAGCTTGCGGGGGCGGCCATCTTCGCCGGTGGTGCAGTAGAGCGGCCCCCCGGCCTGGGGGCTGAGCGGGCGGGTGTAGAAGCCGGGGCGCACCTGCGCGAAGCCGCGCGCCAGCAGCGTGTCGTGGAAATAAGCCATACGTATAAGGAAAGCCCCCGCAACTTACGTTTCGGGGGCTTTTTAAGCCGGGAATTGAATTTACTTAGCGGGCTTGCGCTTGCCGGTGTGGCCGTCGCCTTTGTCGCCCTGGCCGGGCTTGCTCGTAATCTTGGAGTTGTGTCGGTCGTCCTGCGACAGGGACTTGTTCAGGTCTACCTCGCTGGTAAATTCGCCCTTTTCGTTGCGGCGCACGTAGCGCTTGTCGCCGGGCGTAGGCTCTATCAGTTCGCGCTTGGACTTTGCCATGACAGTAACAGGTTGATGTTCTTCCCGATACGAGGTTTGGGCCGAGTAGTTTTACCGCGCGGGTTGGAACAGCTGCCTGCCCGGCGCCAGCTCCACGGCCGGGGTAGCCAGCTTCACTTTGTAGCGCACGTAGCTGTTGTAGTGCTCCTCCATTTTCAGCACCTCACGGGTTTTGGCGGCTATCCAGAACACGGCGTAGTTCTTGGCGTCGTAGTCGACGCGCAGCTGCCAGCACCGGAGGCGTTGGTTGCCGGCCACAGGCAAATCTTCCTCACCTGTCACGTAGTACAGGTAGCCTTTAGGCGGCGTTTTGCTGCCGGGGTGGTAGAAGCGCAGGTAGAACTTCTTGCCGGGGGCATAGTTCAGCTGCTCAAAGGTTTCCAGGTCCAGCTCCCAGTTGAGCGTGGGGCCGGGCAGGGCCTGGGAGAAGCCCCGCTTGCCGTTGCCGGCCACCGAATCGGCCCCGACCACGGCCGTAGAAGTGAAGGTGAAAGCCTCGATGCCTGTTTTGCGCATCTGGGTGCGGTGGTAGAGAGGCGCAAAATCGGCCAGCCGGCAAATGGAAAACACCTGGCGGTTGCGCAGGGTGTCGCCGCCGAGCCAGGTTTGGGTGATGCGCACCTCGCCCCGTGCCCGGTCCAGCTGCACGCGCCGAATCCAAACCGCGGACGAGTTGAAGCTGGCCGGTTGGTCGGGCTTGAGCACGCTCACCAGGTACTGGCGGGTGCCTTCGCGCAAGGTCTTCAGGGGCCGGCCCGGCAGTGCACCGGCTGTGTCGGCGGTGGCGGCCGGGTGGCGAGCAGGCGGGGCCGGGTGCTGGGCCGCGGCGGCAGCCGGCAACAGGAGCAACAGCGCCACCGCCGCACAGGTGGCCAGGTGCCGCCCGCAGTAAGAAGGGGCTTTCATACAGCAGAGAGTTGTGGTTGGCGAAATGAGTATGCGGCAAAGGAAACCGTATTGCCAGCCCGGCACCGTGGTATTCGACCTACCAGCCCGACAGATTGGCAGTTGGGCGGCTATATCCGCCCGTGGCGGATGGTCGAAGCACTGCGCCGGAGCGTCGGACAACCAGGCCGGATGGTAGAATAAACCCGGCTCCCGGCCTGGAACCCGCTCCGGAAGCTTTACCTTGAGCGGTCTGCCGTTGGCTTACCTCTGCTTCTATGCTCGCCTTTATCCGGCGCCACCGCGTCGCGCTGCTGCACGCCTCGTTCTGGGGCGTGTATTTTTCCTTTTACTTCTACCAGTCTCAGCAGGAATACGACTGGCAGCAGGCGTTGCGCTTTGCGCTGCTGCCGCTGGTGTTCAACGCCACACTGGCCTACGCCAACTACTGCTACCTGCTGCCGCGCTGGCTGCACCAGAAAAACACGGGCCGCTACCTGCTGGAGTTTGCGGCGGCCTTCACGCTGGTCGTGACGCTGCGCGTGTACGCCCAGCGCTATTTTCTGTTCACCGACAACTCGGCCCAGCAGCGGGCCTACCTCTACTCCCCGGCCTACACGCTTTACACGGCGGTGGGCACGCTGTTCATTGTTTCCTTCGTGAGCATGCTGCGCTTTGCCACCGACTGGTTTGCGCTGGAGGCCCGTGCCAAGGCCATGGAAAACGAGCGGCTGCTGGCCGAGCTAAAGTTTCTGAAGGCCCAGATCAATCCGCACTTCCTCTTCAACACGCTCAACAACCTGTATTACCTGGCCTACACCCAGTCGCCCAACACCACGGAGGTCATCACCAAGCTCTCGCAGATGATGCGCTACATGCTTGACGACTCCAACCACCGGCAGGTGCTGCTCAGCAAGGAAATCGAGTACATGCAGAACTACATCAGCCTGGAAAAGCTGCGGCTCAACCACCCGATTCCTATTGACCTGACCGTGGAGGGGCCCGTGGAAGATGTGCGCATCGTCCCCCTGATTTTTATTACGTTTCTGGAAAATGCCTTTAAGCACGGCGTCAGCAACAACAACCCGGCCGCCTGGGTGCAGGCCGTAATTCGCCTGGCCGGCCCGGTGTGCGTGTTTACGGTTGAGAACAGCAAGACGCCGGCCGGCCAAACCACACCCGCGGCACCCGCCGGCCTGGGCCTGCACAACCTGCGGCGCCGACTGGAGCTGAGCTACCCCCGGCAGCACCACCTGGCCATTGACGACGAGCCCGACCGGTACCGCGTGCAACTTACCCTGCGCTTGTCGTGACTACTCCTTCCCTACTCCGCTGCCTTATCGTCGACGACGAGCCCCTGGCCCGCAACCTGCTGGAGGACTACGTGCGCAAGGTGCCGTTTCTGGCCTTGCAGGGCGCCTGTGCCAGTCCGCTGGCGGCCCTGGACGTGCTGCGCCGCCAGCCGGTGGAGCTGCTGTTGCTGGACGTGCACATGCCCGACATCATGGGCACCACCCTGCTGCGCATCCTGCCCCAAAAGCCCCTGGTGATTCTGACCACGGCCTACTCGGAGTACGCCCTCGAAAGCTACGAACTGGACGTGGTAGACTACTTGCTCAAGCCCATTACGCTGGAGCGTTTTCTGCGGGCCGTGCACAAAGCCGCCCAGCGCCTGCAAGCCCCTGCGCCGCCTTCCGTGCCCCCAGCCGCTCCGGCCGCCGATGCCCCGGCGCCGTTTGTGTTTGTGAAGGACGGAGCCAAGCTCATCAAAGTGCAGTGGGCCGACATCCTGTACGTGGAGGGCTTGAAGGATTACGTAACCATCCACACCCGCCAGCAGAAGATTGTGAGCTTGCAGCGGCTCAAGTCCCTGGAAGCCCAGCTACCGGCCCAGCAGTTTATCCGCATTCACCACTCCTACATCGTGGCTCTGGCCGGCATTGAGGTGGTGCACAAGGACCGGGTGCAGATTGGCGGCCGGCTGCTACCCATCAGCGACACCTACCGCCGGGCGTTTCAGGAGTTTGTCCGGCGCAACCATTTGCAGCCGGAGTAGGGGCGCGTGCGACGCGCCCCTACTCCGGCTGCAAATGGTTGAACGCCCCCGAAAGAACGTCCTGCTTCATCTGACAAGATGCTTCGGCTACGCCTCGGCATGACGGTCTTTCGTTGCCGTGCAACGACCGGGCGCGTGCGACGCGCCCCTACCGGCCCAGCAACTTGGCCACGTACTTGCCCACGATGTCGAACTCCAGGTTTACCGGGTCGCCGGGGCGCAGGTCCTGGAAGGTGGTGTGCTCGTAGGTGTAGGGGATGATGGCCACGGAGAAGCCGTCGTCGGTGGAGTTGAAGCACGTGAGGCTGGTGCCGTTGATGCAGATGGAGCCTTTCTCGACCGTGACGCGGCCGGGGCCGGGCTCGTGGCGGAAGCGGTACAGCCAGGAGCCCTGCTGGTCCTCCACTGCCTCGCAGGTGGCCGTCAGGTCCACGTGACCCTGCACAATGTGGCCGTCGAAGCGGCCACCCGCGGCCAGGCACCGCTCCAGGTTCACGCGGCGGCCGGGTGTCCAGGTACGCAAGTTGGTTTTGCGCAGGGTTTCGTCGATGGCCGTGACCGTGTGCGTGCCAGCCGCGGCATCCACGGCCACCACCGTCAGGCACACGCCGTCGTGGGCCACGCTCTGGTCAATCTTCAGCTCCTGGGCAAATGGCGTCGCCACGGTGAAATGCACGTTGGTGCCTTCGCGCCGCACGTCGCGGATAGTACCCAGGGCTTCAATGATTCCGGTGAACATGTAGTTAACGTGAGGAATGTGGGTGAATGTGAGAAATGTGGTAAATGTTCTGGCAACAACAGTGTTAGCCTGTAAATGGTGTGTGGTCTGTGACGAACTATTCATTTCTCACATTTCGCACATTTTCACATTCACCCACATTGCAATTATTTCCCTCTTCCCTCGATGATGATTTTGAGGGTGTAGAGCATGACGCGGAAGTCCATGGCCAGGCTCATGTTTTCGATGTAGAGGATGTCGTACTTGAGGCGCTCCACCATTTGCTGCACGGTTTCGGCGTAGCCGTACTTCACCTGGCCCAGGCTGGTGATACCGGGCCGCACGCGGTGCAGGTGGCGGTAGTGGGGCGCTACTTTCAGGATTTGGTCGATGTAGAACTGCCGCTCGGGCCGGGGGCCCACCAGGCTCATGTCGCCCTTGAGCACGTTCCAGAACTGGGGCAGCTCGTCGAGGCGGACTTTGCGCATGAAGCGGCCCCAGGGCGTGATGCGCGGGTCGTAGTCGGAGCTGAGGGCGGGACCCTGCCGCTCGGCGTCCTGGTACATCGACCGGAACTTGTAGATGCGGAAGGGCTGCCCGTGCCGCCCCACCCGCTCCTGGGCGTAGAAGATGGGCCCCGGCGACGACAGCCGCACCATGATGGCCGTGAAGGCGTACACCGGCCAGGCCAGCAGCAAAAATAGCCCCGCCAGCACCACGTCGAGCACGCGCTTGGTTACTTCCTGCCAGGGCGGCAGCAGGTCCTGCTTAATTTCGATGAGGGGCGTGCCGAACACGTGGCTTACCTTCACCGAGCCCAGCAGCATCTGGTAGAGGTCGGGCAGGATGCTGACGCGGGCGGGCGTGCCCTCCAGCAGGGTCAAGATTTCCTGGATGCGCAGGTGCTCCCAGGGCTCAATGGCAATAATAACCTGCTCGACGCGCTGCTTGCGGATGATGGCCGGCAGGCGCCGGAACGGGCCGCGGGCCGGCAGCTCGGCGGCCAGCCCGGCATCTACCGTCTCGCCCACCGTGGAAAAGCCGATGATGCGCAAACCCAGGTGGCGGCCGGTGCGGCGCAGCTCGTGGTAGGTGTCGCGGGCCAGGTCGTTGGAGCCCACCAGCAGGGTGTTGAAGTAGATGACGCCGCCCCGCACCAGGCGCTGCACGCTGGAAATGGCCCAGGTGCGCAGCACGGCCGTGATGGTGAAGTGCAGCAGGAAGTAGGCCGAAATCGTTTTGTAGTAGAGGCGGTAGTTGCTCACGCCCTCGTCGTCGAGCAGCAGGGCGAAGAAAATGACCACTGCCCCCAGCACCGACACCCGGCCCAGGCGGATGATTTCGCCCAGGCGTGACTTGCGGAAGATGTCGCGGTACTCGCCCATGAGGGCGTAGAGGGCAGTCCAGAACGAAGCCACCAGCGCAGCCGAGCCCGACACGAACAGCAGGGCATCTTCCACGAAGCGGTAGCCCTCGTTGATTTCGCGCAGCAGGTATTTGCGCAGCAGATAAAAGCACACCCACGCCAACAGGGCCGCCAGGAAGTCGGCGGCTATCAGCTTCAGTTTTTGGAAGGTGCGAATCAAGGGCAAGCAGAACAGCCCGGCTGGAGCCGGCAACAGGTGGGTTTTGTGGAGGCGAAACCGTAGTTTCGCGCTTCAGAAAAAAGCAGGGACCGGCCGCCAGGGCCGGTTTTACGGTGGGCAAAGGTAGACATTACCGGCAATCCGCGGGTCCTGCTGCTGCTCACTCCCCATGTCTACGCCCCTCACCGATACCTACCGGCACCGCGGCCTGCGCCGCACCTTGGTGGAGGAGTTGCGCCGCAAGGGCATCCGCGACGAGCGGGTGCTGGCGGCCCTGGGCACGGTGCCGCGCCACCTGTTTTTTGAGGCCGGCTTTCAGGTGCACGCCTACCAGGACAAAGCATTTCCCATCGGCGAGGGCCAAACCATTTCGCAGCCCTACACGGTGGCCTACCAAACCGAGCTGCTGCGCGTGCAGGCCCAGGACCGGGTGCTGGAAATCGGGACGGGCTCGGGCTACCAGTGCTGCGTGCTGCTGGAGTTGACGCCCCACGTGTTCAGCATCGAGTACAACGCGGTGCTGTTTGAGCGCACCCGCCGCCGCCTGGCCGGCCTGCACCGCGCGGCTCACCTGTTCTGCGGCGACGGCTCCCTAGGCCTGCCCCAGCACGCCCCCTTCGATAAAGTGCTGGTCACGGCCGGCGCCCCCGTCATTCCGCGGGCCCTGCTGCGCCAGCTGCGGGTGGGCGGCGCCTTGGTCATCCCCGTCGGCGACGAGCACAGCCAGCGCATGATGCGCGTGGTGCGCGAAAGTGAGGAAGAATTCTCCCGCGAAGTCTTCGACGAGTTCCGCTTTGTGCCCCTGCTGGGCAAAGGCGGCTGGGGAGAGTGAGGTGAGGAGGTGAGAGGTAACAAGTGACAGGTGACAGGTAACACGTCTGTCATGCTGAGCGAAGCCGGAGGCGAAGTCGAAGCATCTCTACTGCTAGCTAACTTCAATCGTGCAGACGAAGCGGGAGAGATGCTTCGGCTCCGCTCCGCTGCGCTCAGCATGACGGTTAGCCTCCAACGTCTGCACGCAGGATGCTTCGGCAAGCGGACGTTGGATGGAGCAGGACGTGCTTTTTACCACTGGCCATAACCTCTAGCAGGCATCTTTTCCTTACGGGAGGATGTACCCAAAGAATTGTGTTTCGGCTAGCACCCGGCAAGGTAGGCCGGCCCTTTACCACTGCTCACCGAACCGGGCCTCCGGGGCACCCTTCTTCTTTCTATATTGGCTTGCACGCGTCGGGCTGTCGGCAGCTCTTCGCACCCTTCTACCCTACCCTGTAC
The DNA here is from genome assembly GCF_025979885.1 of Hymenobacter sp. YIM 151500-1. Taxonomy (NCBI): domain Bacteria; kingdom Pseudomonadati; phylum Bacteroidota; class Cytophagia; order Cytophagales; family Hymenobacteraceae; genus Hymenobacter; species Hymenobacter weizhouensis. The sequence goes on along the minus strand of NZ_CP110139.1, from coordinate 1,003,992 downwards.
TCCCATCTGCATGCAGAAAAAGCTACTCCTCTATTTTCTTCTCAGCGTAAGTTTTGTTTTCGGGGTAAGCCGCCCGGCCGCCGCCCAGCGCCCGGCCGTGGCGCGCGGCTGCGCCTTCGACAGCGTGCAGCAGGCCGAGTTTCGGCGCGACCCGGCAGCCGAACGCCGCTACACCACCTTTTTGCAGCAAGCCGCGGCGCTGGCAGCCGCTCAGGCCCGCGGGCAGCGGCCGGCGCCCGACGTAACCGTGCCCGTGGTGGTGCACATTATTCACGATGGCGGCAGCAGCAACATCACCGACGCTCAGGTGCTGGACGCCCTGCGGGTGGTCAACATCGACTTCAGCAAAAACAACCCCGACACCACGGCCATCATCCCGGCCTTTCAGCCCATTATTGCCGACGTGGGCTTCCGCTTCCGCCTGGCCAAGCTGGACCCCAGCGGGCAGTGCACCACTGGCATTACGCGCACGGTTTCGTCGCTAACTCAGGTGGGCGACGAGCAGGTGAAACAGCTGGTGCGCTGGGACCCCAACCGCTACGTGAACATCTGGGTGGTGGAGCGGGCCAACGGCGCCGGCGGCTACGCCTACCTGCCCTGCACCGGGGGGCCCTCGCGGGATGGAATTGTGGTGCGCCATGCCCAGTTTGGCTCCATCGGCACTGCCTTGGCGGCCAACCTGGCGGTTCGCACCCTCACGCACGAGCTAGGCCACTACTTCGGCCTGCTGCACACCTGGGGGCCCAGCAACTCGGCGGGCCAACCCGGTAATTGCAGCCTCAGCGACGGCGTGGCCGACACGCCGCCAACCACCGGTTCGGCGCCGGGGCAGTGCGACTTGTCGTTTGCTCCTTGCGGCGTGCTTTCCAACGTGCAGAACTACATGGACTACGCCACGTGCGGCGGCATGTTTACCAACGGCCAGAAGGCTCTGATGCGGGCCGCCCTGGCCCTGACGTGCCGCTCCACGCTGGTGTCGCCCGCCAATCTGCGCGCCACCGGCACCCAAGACGGCTACCACAACCCGGCCTGCCCGCCCGTGCCCATCTTGCAGTTCGCGTCTACTCCCGATGTGTGCGAGGGTGGTACGGTTGCTTTTTCAGCCGACGCCTACTACGCCCACGCTGACGATGCCACTACTAGCTTCCAGTGGTCGTTTCCGGGCGGGCAGCCGGCCGTTTCCACCGCCCGCCAGCCGCGCGTGCAGTACCGGGCCAGCGGCGTGTATCCCGTCACGCTCACGGTGAGCACACCCTCGGGCAGTGGCACCACCACGCGCTCCGCCGCAGTGCTCGTCAACGGCCCCACCACCGGCGAAACGGCCCCGCTGCGGGAGTCGTTTGAAAGCGCCACCTTCCCTATCAACGACCCCGCCGCGCTGCTGCGCAATTGGCGCATCAGCGCGGCCGGGGGCGCGGCCGGCACCAACCAGACCTTGCGCTGGGAACGGTTCAGTGGGGCGGGGGCCATCGTCAGCGACGGGCAGGCGGGCATGGTGCTGCGCAACTGGCAGCTGCGCGAGAACAACGTGAGTACGCTCACCTCGCCCAACATCAACCTGGCAGCTTTGCCAGGCCCGGCCCTGCTCACGTTTGACCGGGCCTACGCCCGCCTCTCCGTGAACGACCAAAGTGAGCTGCGAGTGACCTTTAGCGCTGATTGCGGCCGTACCTGGTCGGCCCCGCTGGTGTACGTGGCGGGCACCCTCAGCCACACCGGGCTGGTGACGAGCACTGAGTACGTGCCCCGCACGGCCGAGGAATGGCAGCCTATTTCCATTGTGGTACCGGCCGCATTCCAGGGCAGCTCCCAGTTTCAGGTGCGGCTGCAAATGCTCAATAGAGGCGGCAACAACGTCTACCTCGACAACTTCCGCCTGACGGCCATCGGCACCGATGCCAACGGCATTACCCTGTTTCCTAACCCGCTGACCGATAAGTCGGCTATTCACTTTGCCTTAGCCAGCGCGCAGAGCACGCAGGTCCGCATCACCGACATGCTGGGCCGATTGGTGGTTAGCTCGCCGGTGCAGGTGCTCGGGCCTGGCCGGCACGTGCTGCCCTTGCCGCGCCCGGCCCGCCTGATGGCCGGCGCCTACGTGGTGCATCTGCAACTCGGCGCAGCGTCTTACCCCATTCGGGTGCTGGTGCTGTAAGGGCGGCGCCTGGGTGGGGCGTTTTTCTGAGGTGTGACGGCGTACCAGCAGGGGCGCGGCATTTGCGGCGTGTACTTCTACCTTTGTACACTTCTTCGCTGCACTTCCTACACTGATGCGCAAACAAAAACCCGTCAAAGAATCCTTTGTGCGCATGACCGAGCTGGTCCTGCCCAACGACACCAACACGCTCAACAACCTGATGGGGGGCCGCATGATGCACCTCATGGACGTGGCCGCCGCCGTGTCGGCCCAGCGCCACTCCAACCGCATCGTCGTCACGGCTTCCGTCGACAACGTATCGTTTCGGGAGGGCATCAAGCTGGGCAACGTTGTGACCCTGGAAGCTCAGGTGACGCGGGCATTCAGCTCCAGCATGGAGGTGCACATCAACGTGTGGGCCGAAGACATTCCCAGCGGTACCAAGTTCAAGTCGAACGAGGCCTTCTTCACCTTCGTTGCCGTCGACCAGTCGGGCCGCCCCATCGACGTGCCGGAAGCCGCACCCGAAACGGAAGAGGAAATCCGCCTCTACGACGGCGCCCTGCGCCGCCGCCAACTGCGCCTTGTGCTGGGCGGCCGCATGAAGCCCCAGGAAGCCACCGAGCTGAAGGCCCTGTTTGAGATGGAGTAAACTAACTGACAACTGGCGGCAGACTTAGCCAGCTGTGCTGGCGCGTCTGCCCGCCGGTAAATGGGGCAAGTCTCCCGACTTGCGGCCGCCGAAGGCGGCCAGCCGGTACCGCGCCGTGTGGGTGCACGGCAAGACCAAAATGATGTAACGCGCCGTTCTACTTCGCGACGCGGTAGAACGGCGCCGAGCTGCGTCTGCTGGTCCCAGGGCTGAAGCCGTAGGTAACGAATAACGTTGAGCCCTGCATAGCCCACGGCTTCAGACATGAGGCCAAAATCAGGAAAACATGCGCAAAGCGGGAGATTAACGCCACATCCACGCGGCGCAGTCCCGAATGGCCGCCAGCGGCGGCCGCAAGTCGGGAGACTTGCCCCATTTACCGGCGGGCAGACGCGCCAGCACAGCTGGCTAAGTCTGCCGCCAGCTTTTTCTATCTTCCCAATATGGATACCGCTTCTACCCTCGCCTTCTTCCAGAACTTCTACGCCGATACCTCGCTGTATGTAGTACCGGAGCCAGCCAGCGCGGCGGTTACGCCAGTCCCGGCCGAAGTACCGCCACCCGCTGCCGCAGAGGCTCCCGCTGCAACGCCGGTTACGGCGGCGGTACCAGTAGCTACGGCTCCGGCCCAACCGCCAGCCGTGCCGCCTATGCCTTCTATTTCGGCACCGCATCCGGCACCGCTAGTCGTTCCGGTAGCTGCTGTGGCCGCCATTCCGCCAGTGCCGATGCCGACGGCCACACCAGTTGCGCCGCCAGCCGCCACTGCTCCGGTTGTTCCGGAGGTTCCCGCCACGGCGCCGCGCCAGCCGGGGCAGGCTACGGTGGCCGAGCTGCCGGCCGCGGCGCCCGCGCCGGCCGGGCGGGTGCAGCCCACGCCCACCCAGTCGCCGGTGGCGCATATCCCGTTCTCGACGCTGGGCAGCAACCCCAACGGCCTCATTGTCCTGGTGCGTCTCACGCCAGAGGAGTTCCGCAAGCTGCCGCGCAACGTGTTCCTCAACAACCTGCTGAAAGCCATCCGGCTGATTATGGAAGATGTGGTGCTGGTGAACGTGGAGCACCCCAGCTACCCCGTGGCCTTGTGCACCCTGCGCCAGACCATGGCGGCCCGGCAGTTCCTGGCCTTCGGCAAAAACCTGCTCGACGTGGCCGTGTACACCACCCAGCCCTACGAGCCCGTTCTCTTGTTCGGCGACACCGCCTTCCTCGGCGCCGGCGAAATCAGCATGCTCGAATACGACGCCGGCCGCAAAAAGCAGCTCTGGCAAGCCATCCAGCGAATGTTTATGAGCTAGGGGCTTAGGGGCTTAGGGGCTTAGGGGCTTAGGGGCTTAGGGGCTTAGGGGCTTAGGGGCTTAGGGGCTTAGGGGCTTAGGGCGTATGTTTTCCGGATTCTTGGGTTACAAAAAAGGCGACTCTTCCTATAGGAAGAGTCGCCTTTTTTTGTTGTCGGCTCGAAAATCTAAGTCCCTAAGACCCCAAGCCCCTATTTCAACACCGACGCCAGCGTGGCTTCCAGGTTGGGGCCGCGGAGCTGCTCGTTTTTGGCGATGATGCGGCCTTGGGGGTCGAGCAGGTAGGACTGGGGAATGGCGCGCACGCCGTAGGTCTGGCCGGCGGCGCTTTCCCAGCCTTTCAGGTCCGAGACGTGGGTCCAGGTAAGATTGTCCTTCTGAATGGCTTTCAGCCACTTGTCCCGGTCCTGGTCGAAGCTCACGCTGTAGATTTCAAAGCCTTTGTTTTTGAATTTCTGGTAGGCGGCCACCACGTTGGGGTTTTCCTGGCGGCAAGGGCCGCACCAGGAAGCCCAGAAATCGAGCAGCACATATTTGCCGCGCAGGCTGCTCAGGTTCACGGCTTTGCCCTCGGGCGTGGGCAGGCTGATATCGGGGGCCTGCACGCCCACTACGGTGGTTCGCAGCGGCTCCAGCTTGGCTACCAGCGTTTTGGTGTAGCGGGAGTCGGGGCGGGTTTTCTTCAGCTCGGTAGCCACCGAGTCGGCCAGCGTGAAGTTGTCGTCGGGGTTCATCATGCTGCCCACCACAAACGCCGACACCACCGAGCCGGGGTTCTGGCGCACGAGGCGGCGCAGGCTGGCCGTGCTCTGGTTTTGCAGGTCCAGGGCCCGCTGCTGCAACACTACCAGCGAGTCGCGACGGTTCTGCTGGCTGTTGCTGGTGAAGCGCTGCTCCAGGCGCTGCATCTGCTGGCGCGACTGTTCGATGGTGCGGCTTAGCTGCTGGAGCATCTCCGAGTCGCGGGAGCCGCGCACGGTGTAGGTCTGGCCCAGCTGCTGGGCGTTGCCGGTCAGCTCCACGCGCGCACCGTTTTCCAGGGCCAGCATCACCTGGTTCTGGTCGTTGATTTTGACCTGATAAATACCCGCCTCAGGCAGGGTGCCCGTGAAGCGGAAATTGCCTTTGTCATCGACCGTGGCCGTGTCGCGCGACACCAGCTGGGTTTCGCCCAGCTCGGCCAGGTACACCTTGGTGCCGGTCGGGGCGTTTTGCAGCTGCCCGCTGACCTGATAGCTGCTGGCGTCGGTGGCGGCACCCGTGGTGGGCGGGGTGTTTTTGTTACAGGCGTTGGCCATGCCCAGCAAGGCCCCCAGGTACAGAAAGCTCTTCATTTTATGCATCAGTCGGAAGGCAAGCCAGCCCGCAGGCCGGCAGTCGAATAGTCGGAACGTGCGAAACCGCGCCGCAAGTTGCCAAATTTACCCGGAACAGCCCGGCCGCCTGATAACCGACCCGCCTTGCCCCCGGTTCCGGCCCGTCGAGTTTTGCCGCGCCTACCTGGCTGGCAGCAGCTGAGCCAGCCGCTTTTCCAGCGCCTCGGCCCGCAGGTTACGGGACAGGATGCGCCCGTTGGGGTCGATGAGCACAGTGGTGGGCACGGCCAGCACCCCGTAGAGCTGGGCCGGCCGCGAGTCCCAGCCTTTCAGATCCGACACCTGCGGCCAGGGCAGCTGGTCCTGGGTTACGGCCTTCTGCCACTTGCCCGCGTCGCTGTCCACCGACACGCTCACAATTTCCAGGCCCCGGCTCTGGTACTGCCCGTAGAGCTTGCGCAGGCGCGGGTTTTCCTGGCGGCAGGGGCCGCACCACGAGGCCCAGAAATCCACCAGCACGTACTTGCCGCGCAAGCTGCTGAGCGTGAAGGACTGGCCCGCCACGGTGGGCAGGGTGAAATCGGGGGCTTCTTCCCCACCCTTCTCGGTGAGGGCGGCCGTGCGCACGCGCTGGGTCAGGGCCTGGGTTTCGGCCAGAGCGGGCTGGCGCGCGGCCAGTACCGTGGTCATCGAGTCAACGAAGGGCTGCTGGCTGGCCTGGCGGCTCAGGTAGTTTTTGGTCAGGTAGGCGGCCAGAAAATCGTCGGGGGTGCGGCGCACCAGGGCCCGCAGCTGGCGTAAGCCCCGGTGCTCGGCCGGCAGCTGGGCCACACCGATGATGTAGGGATTAATCTTTTCCCGGAACTCCTGCCAATGCTCCACGCCCACCGAGCCCTGGGCCGTGAACCGGGCCCGGCCTTTTTTGTCGTAAGCCAGCGTGCAGGTCAGCTCGTCGCCGGGGTGCAGGGGCACTTGGTACAGGGCCTTCTGGCCGCCTATTTTGAGCGAGGCCATGATGGGAGCAGGCAGCTCCCCGCGCAGCTCACAGCGCCCCGCCGCATCCACCACGGCCGAGTCGAGTGTGCGCCACGCGTCGCGGTAGTGGGTGAGGTAGAGCGTGGTGCCGGGTGCCACGTTGCCAAGCTGGACGTGCACCACGTAAGCGGGTGGCGCGGGCATCAGGCCGAGCCAGAATGATAGTAAAGAGGTTATCATATAGCAGGAGTCGAAACAAAGCACACTGTGCTGAGTAAGCAGGTTCTAGCCTCTATATACAATTTTCTTTATAACACAAATGGTGCTTGCCTTCCCTGGCTTCCCTGGCGCGAGGTTAGCGCAGCGTACCTCGTGCCGAGAATGACGGGAGGCTGAGCCTCCCCACGCCAGAACGACTGACGCCAGCACGGCCCGGTGCCGCCTTGCCGCTGGTGCGGCAGTGGAGGCCCAGCCTCCACTTCATGCTCAGGCACGAGGTACGCTGCGCTAACCTCGCGCCAGGGAAGCCAGGGAAGGTATTCAAAACGCAAAAACCACCAGTGGCGGACTGGTGGTTTTTACCGAAAATAAGTACAACTGCCTACGCCTCCAACTTCTGGCGCAGGAGCTGGTTGGCCAGCTTGGGGTCGGCTTTGCCACCGGTCAGCTTCATCAGCTCGCCCATAAACATGCCGGTCAGCGACTTTTTGCCGGCCCGGTACTCGGCCACCTTGGCCGGGTTGGCGTCGAGCACCTGCTGCACCATGGCTTCCAGGGCTCCGGCATCCTGGGGCTGCTGTAGCAGGCCCAGGGCTTCGGCGGCAGCGGCGGCAGTTTGCTCGGGGTGGTCGAGCAGGTAGGGAAACAGCTGCTTGCTGGCTACCGAGTGGCCGACTTTGCCTTCGTCGATAAGCTGGATAATGCCGGCCAGGTGCTGGGGCGTCAGCGGGAACTGGTCCAGGGTCAGGGCCCGCTCGTTGAGGTAGGCTTTCACCGGACCGGTGGTCCAGTTGGCGGCGGCTTTGGCGTTGGGCGTCAGGCGGGTCAGCTCGTCGAAGAACAGGGCCACGTCCTTGTCGGCGGTGAGCACTGTGGCGTCGTAGTCCGATAGGCCCAGCTCGCCGGTGAAGCGGGCGTAGAGCTGCTGGGGCAGGGCCGGCAGCTCGGCCTGCACCCGGTGCAGCCACTCGTCGTCGATAACCACCGGGGGCAGGTCGGGCTCGGGGAAGTAGCGGTAGTCGTTCATCGTCTCCTTGCTACGCTGCCCGCTGGTGGTGCCGGTGGCCGCGTCGAAGCCGCGGGTTTCGCTGTCCACCTCGCCGCCAGCTTCCAGGATGGCAATCTGCCGCTCCACTTCGTACTCGATGGCTCGCTGCACGTTGCGGAAGGAATTCATGTTCTTGACTTCTACCTTGGTGCCGAATTTCGCGGCCCCGCGCAGCATCACCGAGATGTTGGCGTCGCAGCGCAGGGAGCCTTCCTCCATATTGCCGTCGCAGATGCCCAGGTACTGCACCAACTTCTTGATTTCCGAGAGGTAGGCGTAGGCTTCCTCCGAGGTCCGGATGTCGGGCTCCGACACAATTTCGATAAGCGGCACGCCGGCCCGGTTCAAATCCACGAGGGTTTCCGTCTCGCCGGCCAGGTGCATGCTCTTGCCCGCGTCCTCTTCCATGTGGATGCGGGTAATGCCGATGTGCTTGGTGGCACCATCGGGGAGGCGGATTTCCACGTGGCCGCCGGTGCAGATGGGGGTTTTGTCCTGGGTAATCTGGTAACCCTTGGGCAGGTCGGGGTAGAAGTAATTTTTGCGCGCAAACAGGTTGTCGCGGCGGATGTGGCAGCTCGTGGCCAGGCCCATTTTCATGGCGTACTCCACGGCCGTGTAGTTTACCCGCGGCAAGGTGCCGGGGTGGCCCAGGGTAATGACGCTCAGGTTGTTGTTGGGCAGGGCGCCGTACTCGTTTTCGTCCGAGGAGTACATCTTGCTGCGCGTGAGCAGCTGGGCGTGCACTTCGAGGCCGATGACGGGCTGGTATTTCTGTTTGATGCTCTCGTCCATAGAATCGAATCGCAGATTCGCGCTGATTTTACTGGTAGCGCTGATTTCTGACGCAAGGTAACGAGGATGGGCAAGTTTCCCGCCGCCCCGCCTGCTCCCCTACCGCTACCGGCCGGGCCAGCTGTGGCCCCCACCACGCCACTCGTTGGTCGAGGCCTGGACCGGTTTGGGCGGGTTTTCACTCCCGATCCTCGAAACGGCCCATAGCGGAGCTTGAACTCCACCCGCCCTGCCGCGACTTTTGAGAATGCAATTCTTTCTTCTGCTGTGGCTGAGCCAGCAGCCTTCGCTGCTCGACACTGAGCAGGGCCTTCAGAAGCTGATACAAACGGCCCTGGCCCTCACCCACGATGCGTCCCGCCCGCTGGTGCCCTACGAGCACAGCCTGCTCAGCATGCTGGCCCGCCATGAACTCACCGTAGGCCACGTGCTGGCGTATTTGCGAGAACACGACCAGGCGTAACCGCCGGTTTTCCCTGACTCAAGAGCAGGTTTCACGTCAGTGCCCGGCTGTAGAAACCCATCATAGTGCGTCTCCACAGCCGGGCACTGACGTGGCTCTAATTGTAAACGCGCCCTAGCCCACTCAGTCGTTGAACACCGGAATGTAGGTGGCCTGCAAGGCGTTGGCGGCCTGGTTGAAGGCCTGGCTCAGCTTCTGGTTCTGGGTATTGTACACGTTGATGAAGCCGTTCATCCGGTCGGCTTCGGCCTTGGTGAGCCCGTTTTTGCGTTCCATCAGCGGCTTCATCTGGGCGGCCTGGTCGGCGGCAAAGGAGGCGTAGAACTTCACCAGGTTGCGGGCCGCGTCGCGGTAACGGGCGTCCTTGCCGCGAAAAGCCGGCAGGGCGGCCAGCTCGGCGGTGGCCTTTTGAGCATCTTCGATGAGCTGGAGGCGGGCGACTTCAAACGCGGCCTGGTCCTGGGCCGTGAGGGCGTCGGTGAGGCGGGCAGTGGCTTTTTCGGTGCGGAACTGGGCCAGGTACACCTTGTGCAGGTAGCTATTCACCTCCGATACCTGCCGCATGTACTGGGCCAGGCGCTTGCCTTCGGGGTCTTCCGAGAGGGTCATGCCGTGGCGCCGGGCAAACCGCTGCTGGGCCGCGTCCACCGAGTCGTTGACGACTTGCAGCTTGGCTTCGGCAATTTCCTGGAGCTTGAAGTACTGCTCCATGTTCTCGACGGTGGCCGTGCGCGTGGCCGCCAGCAAGTCCACGGCCTTGTAGTCTTCGGAGTACACCTTCAGCAGCTGATACAGGGCCTCGGTGGCTACAGCCAGGCAGCATTGCAGCGTTACGCCGGAAACTTCAACTGACTACCCCAGCCCCTGCCCTACCAGCGCCTCGGCCCGGCCGATGGCGGCGCTGAGGCCGGCAGCATTCTTACCCCCGGCCGTGGCGAAGAAGGGCTGGCCGCCGCCCCCACCCTGGATTTCCTTAGCCAGCTCGCGCACCAGGGTGGTAGCGTTGAGCTTGCCGGCTTTAGCCAACTCGTCGTCCAGCATCACGGCCAGTTGGGGCTTGCCGTCGATGTCGGCGCCGAGTACGGCTACCAGGTTGGGCACGGTTTGGCGCAGGTCGTAGGCCAGCTTTTTGAGGGCGTCGGCGGAGGCGGCCTGCACCTGGGCGGCCAGGAAGTTTACACCGTGCAGGGGTTTTACCTGGACGGCCAGCTGCTCTTTCTGCTGGTTGATGCTCTGCTGGGCAAACTGCTCGATCTGCTTGCGCAGGCCGGCCATTTCCTCGCTCTGCTTCTCGATGCTGGGAATAAGGTGCTGGGGGTTTCCGAGGGCCTCGCGCACCTGCTGCAACAGGTCGAGCTGCTGGTTGACGTAGGCTTCGGCGGCCTCGGCCGTTACGGCCTCGATGCGGCGGACGCCGGCGCCCACGGCACTTTCACTCGTGATTTTGAAGAAGCCAATGTCGCCGGTGGTGCGCACGTGGGTGCCCCCGCACAGCTCCACCGAGAAGCCGGGGTCGAAGGTGATGACGCGCACGAAGTCGCCGTACTTCTCCCCAAACAAGGCCGTGGCGCCCAGGCTCTTGGCCTCGTCGATGGGCACGTTGCGGCGCTCATCCAGCGGAATCTGCTGGCGGATTTTCTGGTTCACCAGGGTTTCCACCTGCCGCAGCTGGTCGTCGGTTACTTTGGTGAAGTGGCTGAAGTCGAAGCGCAGCAGCTTTTCATTCACCAAGGAGCCTTTCTGCTGCACGTGCGGGCCCACCACCTCGCGCAGGGCGGCTTGCAACAAGTGCGTGGCCGTGTGGTTGCGCCGGATCTGGTCTTTGCGGGCCGCGTCGTAGCGGGCCGTAAACTCGGCGTCCAGATCCTGGGGCAGGTCCAGCACGGTGTGCACGATGAGGTCATTTTCCTTTTTGGTGTCCAGCACCCGCACCTTGCTCAGGTCCGATTCCAGGTAGCCCGTGTCGCCCACCTGTCCGCCCGACTCGGCGTAGAACGGGGTTTGGTCGAGCACCACCTGGTACTCGGTTTTGCCTTTGCGGTCGGTGCGGCGGTAGCGCAGGATGCGGGCCGGGGCCTGCTCCTGGTCGTAGCCCACAAACTGCGGCTGCTCCTCGGCATCGTGCACCGTCACCCAGTCGCTCTGCTCGGCTTCCTGGGCGTTACGGGAGCGGTTTTTCTGCTGCTCCAGCTCCTGCTGGAAGCCCTCTGCGTCCACCGAAAGACCCTTTTCGCGAGCAATCAGGGCCGTGAGGTCCAGGGGGAAACCGAAGGTGTCGCTCAGCTCGAAGGCGGTTTTGCCGTCGATGCGGCCTCCGTTCTGGCGGAAGCTTTCTTCCAGGCTTTCGAGGCGGCGCAGGCCGTTTTCCAGGGTTTTCAGGAAGCTGATTTCTTCTTCTTCGATGACGCGCTGCACGAACTGCTGCTGCTGCTTCAGCTCGGGGAAGATGGCGCGCATCTGGTCGGCCAGCACGGGCACCAGCGTGTACAGGAAGGGCTGCTTGAAGCCCAGGCTCGAGAACTGGTAGCGCACGGCCCGGCGCAGGATGCGGCGAATCACGTAGCCGGCCTTCACGTTGGAGGGCAGCTGCCCATCGGCAATGGTAAAGGCAATGGCGCGCACGTGGTCGGCCAGCACCCGCATGGCAATGTCCGTTTTCTCCATGCCCCCGGTGTAAGCTACGCCGGCCGCCTCCGAGATAAACCGAATCAGGGGCTGGAACACGTCGGTGTCGTAGTTCGACTTCACCCCCGACACGGCCATCATCAGGCGCTCGAAGCCCATGCCCGTGTCGACGTGCTGCTGGGGCAGCTTGATGAGGCTCTTGTCGGCCAGGCGCTGGAACTCCATGAACACGTTGTTCCAGATTTCGACCACCTGCGGGTGGTCGGCATTCACCAGCTCGCGGCCGGGCGTGGCGGCCACCTCGGCCTCGTCGCGCAGGTCGATGTGGATTTCGGTGCAGGGGCCGCAGGGGCCCGTGTCGCCCATCTCCCAGAAGTTGTCCTTCTTATTGCCGGGCAAGATTCGGTCGTCGGAGGTGTACTGCCGCCACAGCTGCTGGGTCTCGGTGTCGGCGCCCAGGCCGTCGCCCGCGTCGCCCTCGAAGTAGGTGACGTAGAGGCGGTCTTTGGGCAACTGGTAGACTTCGGTGAGCAGCTCCCAGGCCCAGGCAATGGCTTCGGTTTTGAAGTAGTCACCAAACGACCAGTTGCCCAGCATCTCGAACAGGGTGTGGTGGTAGGTGTCGTAGCCTACCTCTTCCAGGTCGTTGTGCTTGCCGCTCACGCGCAGGCACTTCTGGGTGTCGGCCACGCGCTGGTGAGGGGCGGGCTTATTGCCGAGAAAGTAATCCTTGAACGGGGCCATGCCCGAGTTGATGAACAGCAGCGTGGGGTCGTCTTTGACCACGAGCGGGGCCGAGGGCACGATGTGGTGGCCTTTGGAAGCAAAGAAATCCAGGAATTGCTGGCGGACGTGGGAGGCGGTAGGGAGCATAGTAGGGGCGCGTTGCACGCGCCCGCCGCCCCAACGGCACCGGACGCGCCCGGACGCTAACGGTAAATTGGCCGAAGCCGGGTTTTTAGTTACTTTTCGACCTCCGACACCACCGCAGCGGCCTGGCAGAAGTCATTTCGGCAAAAGTAGCCACTTCAACCCGAAGATGGAACGCAGCCTACGTCGTAGCCTGCTTCATCTGTTGCGGAGGCCATGATACCCTACCAAACCGGGCGCGTGCGACGCGCCCCTACGTATGCCCTACAAAGAGCGCGACATCGAAAAGCAGTATTTCACCATCGGTGAGGTGGCGGCCCAGTTCAACGTGGCCCCGTCGCTGATTCGGTTCTGGGAGACGGAGTTTGAGGAGCTGCGCCCGCGCAAAAGCAAGAAGGGCAACCGCCTCTACACGCCCCAGGACATCGACATCTTCCGCACCATCTACCACCTGGTGAAGGAGCGCGGCTATACCATCCCCGGCGCCCGCGACATGCTCAAGCAGAAAGGCCCCCAGCTCAAGGAAAAAATCGACGTGATTCAAAGCCTGGAAAAGGTGCGCAAGTTTCTGGTGGATATGAAAAAGGAGCTGGAGGTGCTGGGAAGAGGCTGACCTCACTCCCTAGCCCCCTCTCCAAAAGAGAGGGGACTAGCCTTCCAGCTGCCTCACCCCCAACCCCCTCTCCGAAAAAAGAGAGGGGGCTCTAGTTCTAAAAAGTAGTTTCCAACTTACCTTCTTATACCTCATCACCCGTTAGATTTTCTAGCTCTAGAAAGCTAAAAACTAGTTCCCCCTCTCTTTTGGAGAGGGGGCTAGGGGGTGAGGTCCACCACATGCCCGACACTGATACCCTCCTCCACGAAGTCGCCCTTACGTTATTCCCCGGCATCGGGCCGCAGCTGACGCGGCAGCTGATGAGCTATGGGGGCTCAGCCCGGAACGTACTGCATCTGCCGCCGGGCAAGCTGCGCAAGATTCCGGGCGTGGGGCCGGCTACGGTGGCGGTGCTCACGGGGCCGGAGCGCACCGCGGCCCTGAAGCGGGCCGAGGACACGCTGCGTAAGGCCGAGAAAGACGGGGTGCAGCTCTTATTTTACACCAGTAAGCAGTTCCCGGCGCGGCTCAAGCAGCTGCCCGATGCGCCGGTGCTGCTCTACTACCAGGGCACGGCCGACCTCAACCACCCCAAAACCGTGGCTCTGGTGGGCACCCGCCAGGCCACCGACTACGGCCGGGAGCAAACCGAGCGGCTGGTGCGCGGCCTTGTTTCGCACCGCCCCCTGGTGGTGAGCGGCCTGGCCTACGGCATCGATATTGCGGCCCACCGCGCCGCCTTGCAGGAAGGCCTGGAGACAGTGGGCGTCATGGCCACCGGCCTCGACGTTATCTACCCCGCCGCCCACCGCAAAACCGCCGAGAAAATGCTGACTCAGGGCGGCCTGCTCACAGAATTTCCCTTCGGCACCCAGCCCGACAAGTACAACTTTCCCGCCCGCAACCGCATCATTGCCGGCCTCGCCGATGGCACCGTGGTAGTGGAAGCGGCTAAGAAAGGCGGCGCCCTCATCACCGCCGACCTGGCCCAGGGCTACGACCGGGACGTGCTGGCCGTGCCCGGCTCGCTGGGCTCGGCGGCCTCCGAGGGCTGCCACGAGCTGATTAAAGCCAACAAAGCCGCCCTCTACTCCGAACCCCGCGACTTGGAGCAGCTGCTGAACTGGGACGCCGCTCTCCACCTCAACGGCAAGTTCAAAGGCCCCACCGTTTTCGACCCCGATGATTTCACGCCCGAGGAATTTGGTGTGCTGAGTGTGCTGCAAGCCACCAAGGAAGAGCACATGGACAACTTGGCCTGGAAAACCCAGCTGCCCGTGCACCAGGTAGCCACCCTGCTGCTGGGCCTGGAGTTTCGGGGCGTGGTAAAGGCCCTGCCTGGCAAGCGGTTCGTGCTGGTGTAGCGGTTTTGACCGCTGCGAAATGTAACGCGAAGCTGTACTTCGCGAAGCAGCAGAACGATGTTGTATGAAAAACGCACACGGCATGGACGCCTCGCGAAGTACATCTTCGCGTTACATTCATCTTTATGCTCCTCTACAACGGCCGCCTGCTGCCCGACACTGATTTCGCTCTGCCCCTGCCCAACCGCGGGTTGTTCTTTAATGACGGTTTCTTTGAGACGCTGGTGTGGGCTGATGGTGGTTTGCGCTACCGGGAACTGCACGCGGCGCGGATGCAACGGGCTGCCACCGCGCTGAACCTTGACCTGCCTCCTACCCTATCCTCGGCGGAAAGCCTGGAAAACACACTAGTCGCCCTGCTCCCTGTTGATGGTAACCCCACGCGCCTACGGATACAACTGTGGCGGGGCGGCGCTGGCCTCTACACCCCGGAAACCAATGCCTCCGAATGGCTGGCTACCGCCCGGCCGTTCACTCCGCAGAACGCGCCCGTAGCCACCGCCGGCTTCGCCGAAACGGTGCGGATGCAGCTTTCTTCTGTGTCGTTCTGCAAGGGTCCGCAGGCGCTGACCTACGTGCTGGCCGCCCGGGAGCGGCAGCGCCGCGGCCTCGATGAGCTACTGCTGCTCAGTACCGTCGGCCACGTGGCTGAAGCGGTGGCAGCGGCCGTGTTTTGGCTGCGCAATGGTGAATTGTTCACTCCTAGCCTAGCCACCGGCTGCGTAGCGGGTGTGCGGCGGGCCCATCTGCTGGCCGCCGCCCGGCAGCGTGGCCTGTCTGTCCAGGAGGTGCTGGCCGAGCCGGCTGAGCTGCTGGCCGCCGAAGCCGTATTTACCGCCAACGTGGCCGGTATTCGGGCCGTGCGGCAGGTGGAAGAGCAGGTATTCGATGTAAAGCACCCGCTGCTGGAGCAGCTGCGGCGGTGGGATGCGCAAGGGTAACTGGTCAATGCTAGTCCGATAAACCGGACGTTACTCTATGTGGTAGGTGATGGTCAGCAGTTCCTGCGTGGCAGTAGCGGCGGGTACGAAGCGCAGGCCCCGCACTACCAGTCTAGCCTACTGAATCATAGCATTACGGGCCGCTTCCAAGTCGGCCGGTTTAGTGCCGGGGTCGGAAAAGTCGGAGGCTAGTAGCACTTCGCCCGAATCCGTGGTTCAGACGGCCACCGGTGCCTTAATGGCGGGCCAGGGGTCGTAGTTTTCGAGGCGAAAGTCCTCGTACTGAAAGCTGAACAGGTCCTTGACCGCGGGGTTGAGGTGCATCTGGGGCAAGGGGCGCGGCTCGCGGGTGAGCTGAAGGCGGGCTTGCTCTAGGTGGTTGAGGTAGAGGTGGGTGTCGCCGCCGGTCCAGATGAACTCGCCGGGCTCCAGGCCTACCACCTGGGCCATCATGAGTGTGAGCAGGGCGTAAGAAGCAATGTTGAACGGCACGCCCAAAAATACGTCGGCGGAGCGCTGGTAGAGCTGGCAGCTCAGGCGGTTCTCGGCCACGTAAAACTGAAACAGGGCGTGGCAGGGCGTCAGGCGCATCTGCGGCAGGTCGGCCACATTCCAGGCACTCACTACCATGCGTCGCGAATCGGGCTGGGTGCGCAGCAGGTGCACCATCTGGGCCAGCTGGTCGATGCTCTGGTCGTCGGGGGTTTGCCAGCTGCGCCACTGCTTGCCATAGATGGGGCCCAGCTCGCCATTCTCGTCGGCCCACTCCCGCCAGATGGTCACGCCCACCTCTTCCAGGGAGGTGTTGCTGGTGTCGCCGCGCAGAAACCACAGCAGCTCGTGAATAATACTTTTCAGGTGCACCTTCTTGGTCGTCACCAGCGGAAAGCCCTCCTGCAAATCGAACCGCATCTGATACCCAAACACCGACAGCGTGCCGGTGCCCGTCCGGTCGGTTTTGCGGGTGCCGTGGTCGAGAATGTGTTGCAGGAGGCTGTGATACTGACGCATAGGAAGGCGGAATGTGGCGCAAGCTTACCTTCGGTTTACTTCGGTTGAGCTTGCGCTGGGCTGGGACAGGGCCCGAAAATAAGAAAAGCCCCCCAGTCGGGCTGGCCTCATTGCTAAGCACAACGCTGTTCGTTGAGAATGCTTCTACAGCAGTTGAATCCAGATTAGGTGTATACCAAACCGCCACATATCGGCTTGGCCGAACCGGCTTATCGGCGGTGCGTTTTGCTGAATTGCTGGCTTTTCGATAGTGGACACAGTACACCTCACAGGCCAGGCGTCAACAAATGGCTATGAGATGGTAGGCTTTGCAAGCCCAAGAAGCGTCTTGTCGGTGTGGGGCGGACGAGCCTTTTCGGGCTACTTGAACGTTAGGACTATTTTGCTAATTTTAACGCACTGCTCCGTTACGGCCCGTCCGCTAAACACTTTTTTGCTGCCTCTGTGTACACTCCTGCCCCTTCCCACCACGAGCAACGCCACGCCGAGGACCTGGCGCTGTGGCAGGCGTTTCGGGCGGGGCAGCAGGAGGCCCTGGGCACACTTTTCGACCGGTACGCCCAACAGCTGTTCGCCTACGGCCACCACATCGTGCGCGACGAGGAAGCGGTGAAAGACGCCATCCAAACGGTGTTTGTGCACCTGTGGGCTAGGCGCGAAACGCTGGCGGCGGATGTGTCGGTGAAGTTTTACTTGTACGGCAGTTTGCGCCGCGAACTGCTGAAAGCCCGTGGTGCGGCGCCCGTTATGCGCGTGGTGCGCGCCGACGACGAGCAGAGTGAGCCGTCGGCGGAGCAGCGGCTGGTGGCGGCCGAAGACGAGCAGCGGCTGGCCGTGCGGCTCGGCGTGTCGCTGGAGGCGCTGTCGGGCCGCGAAAAGGAGATTATCAACCTGAAGTACTTCAGCAACTTCAAGATTCGGGAAATTGCCGAGCTGCTGCACGTGCGCGAGCAAACGGTATCGAACCTGCTGTACCGGGCGCTGCAAAAGCTACGTAACTCTCTGCTGCTAAGCACCCTGTCGTGGCTACTACTGTAGTAAGCGCAGCACCTTTTCGAGCCCACCAGGTTGTCGTAGCCGGTCTTTTGCAAAAAAAGTGCGGCGCGGCGTGGTAGAAAACCGGGGTGCCGTGCTCTTAGCTGGTACAAGGCCTCTGGTCTGCCGGCACATCGGCCGCAGGCGGGGGCCGCTGCCCGATGCCCGCCTTCCCCGACTACCTCCAGTATTCTGTTGAAGATTTCGCCCAGGACGAGTGGTTCGTGCGGTGGGTGCTCACGCCCGACGCCGACACTGAGGCGTTTTGGCAAGATTGGCTGGCTACCTATCCGTTTCGGCGCGAAGAAGTGGAAGCGGCGCGGCAGCTGCTGCTGGCCCTGCACCAGCTGCCCCAGCCGCGGCTGGCCGCCGACGAGAAAATAGCCCTTAAGCAGCGCATCTTCGCCCAGCTGGCGCCGCCGCCGGCTCCCGAAGAACGCCCCACTCAAATGACCCGCCGGCCGGTGTGGTACTGGGCCGCGGCGGCGGCGCTGCTGGTGGCGCTGCTGGGCGGCTGGCAGCTGTGGCAGGCGCTCCGCCCAGCCGGCCCTGGCGCCACCTACGAAGAAATGCTGGCCCACGCCCGGCGCAGCGGCCCGTGGCGCGAAATCCGGAACGACAAGGCCTCCGGGCAGCTCGTGCGCCTGCCCGATGGCAGCTCGGTGCTCCTGCGCCCGCAGAGCCGGCTGGCATTTCCGGCCGGCCTGGCCGGGAGCACCCGGCCGGTGTACCTGCAAGGCGCCGCTTTCTTTGAAGTCGCCAAAAATCCGGGCCGGCCCTTCTTTGTGCACACGGCCCACCTGGTTACGAAGGTGCTGGGCACCAGCTTCGAGGTGCAGGCCCAGCCCGAAGCGCCCCGCGTGACGGTGACCGTCACCACCGGGCGCGTGTCGGTGTACCCGCGGGCCAGCCGCGCGGCCTCCCTGCACGCCCGCACGCGCAAGCTGGAAGGCTTTGTGCTGGTGCCCAACCAGCAAGCCACCTTCCGCCTCGCCGACCGCAAGCTGCTGCGCACGCTGGTGCCGCAGCCCGCCTTGCAGCCCGGCGCCCGGCACATGCCCGCGTTTGAGTACGCCGAAACGCCCATTCGCCAGGTGTTCAGCCAGCTGGAGCAGGCCTACGGCGTGGATATCGTGTACGACGAAGCCGCGCTGGGCAACTGCCCGCTCACGGCCTCGCTCCGCGACGAGCCGCTGTTTGAGAAGCTCAACCTGATTTGCAAAGCCGTGCAGGCCAACTACGAAGTGCTGGATGCGCAGATTGTCGTGACCGGCCACGGCTGCCAGTAACCACCTTTTTCCCTGCCGCCTATGACCTGACCCTCGCCCCACTGTACGCAAAAGGCCAGTGAAGTTCGCACCTCCACCGGCCCTGTACGCGCCGCACCGTCCGGCCAGACGGTGGCGCCTATCCAACTTCTCAAATTCCCCCAAAAGTATGGCTAAAAATCTACCCCGCCGGCTGCGGCTGGGGCGGCCCGCCCTATGGCTGGGCGTGGTGGCGCTGCTGGCCGGCCCGGCCGGTGCCCTGGCCCGCCCGGCTGGCCCAGGCCAGGAGGTGCTTACCCGCTCCATCAGCGTGCGGCTCAGCAACGAAGAGCTGCAAACCGCCCTGCAACGCATCGGCCAGCTGGCCGAGGTAAAGTTTGTGTACAGCTCCCGCGTGATTGACCCCCGGCAGCGCGTGAGCCTGCAAGTGCGGCAGCAGCGCCTCGATGTGGTGCTCAGCCGCCTGCTCACGCCCCTGAACCTGCGCTACGAAGTGCTGCAAGGCCAGGTGGTTATCAGTCGGGCGGTGGCCAGCGGCAGCCTGCCCTCCGGCACCGGCGCCGCCGCCCGCCCACCCGCGGCCGACGGCACGGTGAGCGGGCGGATAACCGACCCGACGGGCGCGGGCCTGCCCGGCGTAACCGTGCTGGTGGAGGGCACTACCCTGGGCAGTGCCACCTCCGCCGACGGCACGTATAGCATTGCGGGGGTGCCGCCGGGCCCGCACACGCTGGTAGTATCGTTTGTGGGCTACACCACGGTGCGGCTGCCGTTTACCAGCCAGCAGGGGCAAAACGCCGTCCTCAACACCACCCTTCAGGAAAGCACCACCCTGCTCAACGAAGCCGTGGTGGTGGGCTACGGCACCACGCGCCGCCAGGACGTGACCGGCGCCATTGCCACCGTCACGGCCCGCGACTTTGTGCAGGGCCAGGTCACCAACCCCGAGCGGCTTATTCAGGGCAAGGTGGCCGGGGTGCAGATTACGGCCGGGGGCGGGGCGCCCGGCGAAGTGGGCGTTATCCGCATCCGCGGGGGCTCGTCGCTGAACGCCAACAACGACCCGCTTATCGTCATCGACGGCGTGCCCGTGGACAACCAGGGCATCAATGGCACGGGCAGCCCGCTGGCCCTCATCAACCCCAACGACATCGAGAGCTTCACGGTGCTGAAAGACGCCTCGGCCACGGCCATTTACGGCTCCAGGGCTTCCAACGGCGTTATTCTCATCACCACCAAAAAGGGCCTGGCCGGGGAGAAGCTGCGCATAAACTTTACCACGCAGGTGTCCCGCTCGCGCAATGCCAACAAGCTGGACGTGCTCAGCGGCGACGAGTACCGCGCGCTGGTGGACCAGGCCATTGCCGGCGGCCTCATTCCGGCCGACCGCCGCGCGCTGGTGGGCTCGGCCAACACCGACTGGCAGGACGCCATCTACCAAACCGCCTGGGCCACCGACAACACCCTGAGCCTGACGGGCAGCGTGGCCCGGAAAGTGCCTTTTCGGACCTCGGTGGGCTATCTGAATCAGGATGGCACGCTGCGCACCGGCAATATCCGGCGCTATACCGGCTCGTTTGGCGTGTCGCCGCGGCTGCTCAACGACCACCTGCGCATCGACCTGAACCTGAAGGGCACCTGGGTGGACAGCCGCTTTGCCGACCAGGGCGCCATTGGCGCCGCGGCCGGGTTTCCTTCCAGCCAGCCCCTGCGCAGCGGCTCCGACCAGTTTGGCGGCTACTTCGAATGGCTGGACCCGGCCAACGGCTTGCCCAACCGGCTGGCGTTTCGCAACCCGGTGGCCCTGCTGGAGCAGAAGCGCGACCGGAGCACCGTGAAGCGCAGCATCGGCAACGTGCAGCTCGATTACAAGCTGCCCTTCTTCCCGGTCCTGCGCGCCAACCTCAACCTGGGCTACGACGTGTCGCGCAGCGCGGGCACCATCTTTATTCCGGCTTGGTCGAGCCTGGCTTTCGACACGCAGGGGCTCAGCAACCGCTACCGCCAGGAGAAAGACAACAAGCTGCTTGAAACCTACCTCAACTACACCAAGGAGCTGCCCGGCCTGCGCAGCCGCATGGAGGTGCTGGGCGGCTATTCGTACCAGGACTTTCAGCGGTTTGAACCGGCCTACTTCAGCCTGACGGCCGCCGGCACCCGCCTCGACACCACGGCGCAGCTGCCCAACCCGTTTCAGACCCAAAACACGCTGCTCTCGTTCTACGGCCGCCTCAACTACGCCCTGCGCGACAAGTACCTGCTCACGGCCACGCTGCGCCGCGACGGGTCGTCGCACTTCAGCCGGGCCAACCGCTGGGGCTGGTTCCCGGCCGTGTCGGTGGCGTGGCGGCTGGGGCAGGAGGCGTTTCTGGCCGACGCCGAGGGGGTGTCGGACCTGAAGCTGCGCGCAAGCTACGGCATCACGGGGCAGCAGGACATTTACGCGGCGGCCGGCACCGACTACCCCTACCTGGCCCGCTACAGCCGCGGGGCCAGCTCAGTGCAGCAGCAGTTCGGCAATGCCTACTACTTCACGCTGCGCCCGGCCGGCTACGACGCCAACCTGAAGTGGGAGGAAACCACCACCTACAACGCCGGCCTCGACTTCGGCCTGCTCGACAACCGCCTTACCGGCTCGGTGGACGTGTACTACCGCCAAACCCGCGACTTGCTGGCCGTGATTCCGGTGGCGGCCGGCTCCAACCTCACCGACCGGCTCGTGACCAACATCGGGGACCTGGAAAACCGCGGCGTAGAGCTGGCGCTCAACTTCCAGGCCATGCGCACCAACGTGCTGGACTGGTCGGTGAACTTCAACGCGACCATGAACCGCAACAAAATCACCAAGCTTACGCTGGTGGACGACCCGTCGTACGTGGGGGCGCAGGTGGGCGGCATTTCGGGCGGCTCCGGCAACACGATTCAAATCAACTCGGTGGGCTTTCCGGCCAACTCGTTTTACGTGCTCCGGCAGAAGTACGAAAACGGCCGGCCGCTGGAGGGCCAGTACGAAGACCTGAACGGCGACGGCCTGATCAACGAGCGGGACTTTTACCGGCGCGAGTCGCCGGCCCCGAAGGCGTTTCTGGGCTTCAGCTCCACGCTGGCTTACCGCAAGCTGAGCCTGGCGTTTACGACGCGCGCCAACCTGGGCAACTACGTCTACAACAACATCAACTCCAACCGGGCCACCTACAACGGCACGTTTCCGGCCCAGCCGTTCCTCTACGGGGCCGTGCCCAACATCTACGAGACGCAGTTTCGGGCCCCGCAGTACTTCTCGGACTACTACCTGGAAAAAGCCTCGTTTGTGCGGCTTGAAAACGTGACGCTGGGCTACGACTTCGGCAGCCTGGTGCACCAGTCGACCAGCCTGCGCCTCTCGCTGGCCGCGCAGAACGTACTGGTGCTCAGTCAGTACTCGGGCCTGAATCCGGAGCTGTTCAACGGCATCGACAACAACTTCTACCCCTTGCCCCGCACCCTGACGCTGGGCCTCAACCTGGGCTTCTAACCGCTGGCTTGCCATGAAGAACCTCTCCTTTCGCGGCCTGCGCGTGCTGCTGGCCGCCGTGCTGCTGGGCCCCGCGGCCGCCTGCGTCAACGACCTGGACCGCTCCCCGGCCTACGACCTGAACACCGAATCGGTGTACCGCGACCCGGCCAACTACGTGCAGGTGCTGGCCAAGCTCTACGCCGGCCTCAACCTGTCGGGCCAAACCACTACCGGCTCCCCCGACGTGTCGGGGGCTGATGAGGGCGCCTCGTCGTACTTGCGCGCCTACTGGAAGGTGCAGCAGCTGCCCACCGACGAAGCCGCCGTGGCCTGGAACGACGGCTCGATTCAGGACCTGAACAAGCTTACCTGGACCTCCGCCAACGACTACGTGCGGCTGATGTACAACCGGGTGTACTACGAGGTGGCGCTGTGCAACGAGTTTATCCGCGAAACCTCCGACGACAAGCTCAGCCGCCGCGGCATCACGGGGCAAGATGCCGTAAATGCCCGCCTGTACCGGGCCGAGGCGCGGTTTCTGCGCGCCCTGGCCTACTACCACGCCCTGGATTTGTTCGGCAACGTGCCGTTTGTGACCGAGGCCGACGCGCCCAGCAAAAACCTGCCCCGGCAGATTGCGCGCGCCGAGTTGTTTGGCTACCTCGAAAGCGAGCTGCAAGCCATTGAAAACGCGCTGGCCGCCCCGCGCCAGCGCGGCTACGCCCGCGCCGACCAGGGAGCCGCCTGGATGCTGCTGGCCAAGCTCTACCTGAACGCCGAAGTGTATACCGGCACGGCCCGCTACACCGACTGCCTCACCTACTGCAACAAGCTGCTGGGGGCCGGCTACCGCCTGGTGCCCGAATACCGGCTGCTGTTTCTGGCCGACAACCACGCCACGGCGGCCTCGGAAATTATTTTTCCCATTGCCTGCGACGGGCTGCGCGCGCAGGGCTACGGGGGCACCACCTACCTGGTGCACGCGGCCGTGGGCGGGCGCATGTTGTCGTCGGGGTTTGGGGTGAACAGCGGCTGGGCCGGCAACCGCAGCCGCAAAAATCTGCCCCTGCTGTTTCCGGCCGCAAACGGCAGCCTCGACCGGCGGGCCATGTTTTTCACCGCCGGCCAGAACCTGGAAACCAACGACCTGATTGCCTTCACCGACGGCTACGCCGTGACCAAGTACCGCAACCTGACCAGCACCGGCGCGCGCGGCGCCGACCCCACCGGCACCTTCGTCGACACCGACTTTCCGCTGTTTCGGCTGGCCGACGTGTACCTGATGTACGCCGAAGCCGTGCTGCGCGGGGGCAGCGGCGGCAACGCCGCCACGGCCCTGGGCTACGTGAACGAGCTGCGGCAGCGCGCCTACGGCAACGCCACCGGCACCATCAGAGCGGCCGACCTCACGCTGGACTTTGTGCTGGCCGAACGGGCGCGGGAGCTGTACTGGGAAGCCCACCGCCGCACCGACCTCGTGCGCTTCGGCCGCTTCACGAGCGGCAGCTACCTGTGGCCCTGGAAAGGCAACGTGCGCGCCGGCCAAGGCGTGGCTCTCACCCTCAACCTCTACCCCATCCCCTCCACCGACCTCGTGGCCAACCCCACGCTGCGCCAGAATCCGGGGTATTGAGATTAGAGGTGAGAGGTGAGAGGTGAGAGGTGAGAGGTGAGAAGTGAGAAGTGAGACAGGTGATGGGAGGAGGTGCCGGGCCTAAGCGGGGCTCAGTGCCGCTGCACCGAGGCGTGTACAGTATTTCAGTAGGCCCGGTCTGAGGAGCTGACGGATTTTGGCAGAATGCCTGGCTCCACTTCAGCGGGCAGGGCTACACCATTCAACATTTTCCAATGAATTTTCTCTTAGGACACCTGATTACCCGACGGCTGCGGAGTGGCTTGCTGCTGGTGCTACTGGCCGGCGCGGGCTGCGGAAAAGACGAGGCGCGCCCCACGCCGCCGCCCGCCTCGGCGGGCCCGGCGGTGGCGGCATCGGAGGCGGTGGTGTACGAGGCGTTTGTGCGCGCCGCCAGCGCGGCGGGCACGTTCGAGGGCCTGATTCCGCGGCTCGATTCCATTAAAAGCCTGGGCTGCAACGTGCTCTGGCTCATGCCCATCCACCCGATTGGGCAGCTGCGGCGCGTGGGCTCCAAAGGTTCCCCCTACTCCGTGCGCGACTACACGGCCCCCCACCCCGACCTGGGCGACTTGGCGGCTTTCGACCGGCTGGTGGCCGCTGCTCACCAGCGCGGCTTGGTGGTAGTGCTAGACTGGGTGGCCAACCATACCAGTTGGGACCACGCCTGGATAACCCAGCACCCCGACTGGTACACCCGCGACGCCAGCGGCACCATTCAGTCGCCGCTGCCGGCCTGGCAGGACGTGGCCGACCTCAACTACAGCCAGCCCGCCCTGCGCCGGGAGATGATCCGGGCCATGCGCTTCTGGGTGCAGCGCCACGGCGTGGATGGGTTCCGCCTCGACGCGGCCGACATGGTGCCCGACTCCTTCTGGAAAGAAGCGCTGGACTCGCTGAACCGGGTGCGGCCCAACCTGTTTTGGCTGGCCGAAGGCGGCAGCCCGTCGCACTACGCCTCGGGCGCCCACCTGATTTACGGCTGGGAGTTTTACCCGGCGCTGGCGCAGGTGTTTCGGCAAAACGCCGACGCCAGCCTGCTGGGCACCACCCACGCGCGCGAGCTGCAAAACGCCCCCCTGGGCCGCTACCGCCTGCGCTTCACCACCAACCACGACTTTTCGTTTACCGACGGCACCCCGCCCGAGTGGTACGGCTCGGCCGCGGCGGCGCAGGCGGCTTTCGTGGCGACGCTGGCCTACGGCGCTACCCCGCTGGTGTACAACGGCCAGGAAGCCGGCGACCCGGCCCGGCTAAGCCTGTTCGAGAAGCAAACCATCCGCTGGGAATACAGCCCGGCCACCACCCGCTTCTACCGCCGCCTGCTCAAAGCCCACAACGAGCTGCCCGCCCTGCGCACGGGCACCGTTAGCACGCCCCCCGTGGCGCCGGGCATTGTGAGCGTGCTGCGGGCCAACGCCCAGCAGCGCGTGGCGGTGCTGGTGAACGTGCGCAGCCAGGCCACTACCCTCACCCTGCCCGCCGCCTGGCAAAGCACCGCGTGGGTTGACGCCCTCAGTGGCCAGGCCGTGCCCGCCACCGCCTCGCTCACGCTGCCGGCCTACGGCTACGTGGTGTGGAAAAATTAACAGCCTCACCCCCGGCCTCTCCCCAAATGGAGCGGGGCTCTGGCTAGCAGCTGCAAGCCACAAGCTTCAAGCGGCAAGCCTATTCAAACAAGCTAACGGCTTACCGCTAAAAAACCAGAGCCCCTCCCCGGAGGATTCCGAGCATTAAGCGGCGGGGGTTGAGGCGGGGTCCACAGACGCACCATCATCCAACAGCACTTAACCCCTCAACGCCCGCCTTTTCTCGTCGCTGCTTAGCTGATTCTTTCTCTTTCGCTTAGGGCAAGCAAAGCGCATTTCCCACAGCTACCATAACCCTTTCCACGGCCTTGCAAAAGGTTGGACGGCTACGCTCTTGCCGTTTTCCAAGCTCTTCACCGAACCTCCTTTCCTCACCCAAAATCCCCACCATTCCATGAGAAAACCATTCTTGAAAGTCTGCTGGAGCCTGCTGGCGCTGCTGGGCCTGACCGGGCTCGGCGCGCGGGCTGCCGACGTCACGTTCAGCGTGAATTTGCAGTACCGCATCCGTCAGGGCCAGTTCACGGCCGGCACTGACGCGGTGCGGGTTGTGGGCAGCTTTTCCAGCGCGGGTATAGCACTCAGCGACCCGGACGGCGACAATGTGTACTCCGGTACGGCTACGGGCCTGGCGGCCGACGCACTCCTCACCTACAACTTCCGCATCACGCGGGGCACCACCACCGTGAACGAAACCGTGGCCGCGCGCCGCTACGTGGTGCAGCCCACCTCGGCCGCCAACGTGCTGCAAGACTGGTGGAACGACCAACTCCCGCCCTACCCGTACGCCAGGTTTTTCGCGTCCACCACCAAAGCCATTCCCGGCGAGGTGGTGCGCTTCCACGACGACTCGGAAGGCGGCGCGGCCACGAGCTGGAGCTGGACGTTTCAGGGCGGCAACCCGGCCACGTCGTCGGCGCAAAACCCCACGGCTACCTGGAGCGCGCCGGGCACGTACACCGTGGGCCTGACCGCCACCAACGCCAGCGGCAGCACCACGGCCCGCACGCTCACCGTGACGGTGACCACCGTGGATGCGGCCCTGGGCTGGTGGAACGACGCGGTGTTTTACCAGATTTACCCGCGCAGCTTTTTCGACACCAACGGCAACGGCATCGGCGACCTGGCCGGCATAACCCAGAAGCTGGACTACCTCAACGACGGCAACGCCACTACCACGTCCGACCTGGGCGTAACGGCGCTCTACATCATGCCGGTGCACGACGCCTCGGAGCCGTGGTTTGGCGGCTACCAGGTGAAAGACTACAAAAGCATCATCGGCGAAATCGGCACGCAGGCTGATTTCGACCAGTTTGTGGCCGCTGCCCACGCCCGCGGTATGAAGGTGATTATGGACATGGTGTTCAACCACACCTCCGACGAGCACCCGTGGTTTCAGAGCGCGGCGCGGGGCGCGGGCGGCAAGTACGACGACTACTACGTGTGGCGGCCGACTCTACCGCCCAACAAGTCGGCCTGGCGCGACAACACCATTGCCCACAGCAACGCCAATTTCAATCATTATTGGGGCAAATACGTGCCAAAGACGCCGGACCTAAACTTCTACAACCGCTCCGTGCGCAACACCATTAAGGACGTAAGCAGCTATTGGCTGGGCCGGGGCGTGGACGGTTTCCGGCTCGACGCGCCCATGTTCCTCTTCGAGCGGGGCGACGCCGGCGACATCAGCGACCAGCGCAGCCTGCCGGCCACCTACGCCTACTGGCGCGAGTGGCGCAACCACCTCAAGGCCGCCAACCCCAACGCCTTTTCGGTGGGCGAAACCTGGCTTTTCGACCCGACCGACGGCCCCGCGCCTTCCACCGTCCTTGAAGCCTCCAAGTACGTGTACCAGGGGTTCGACATCGGCTTCCAGTTCGACATTGCCTACGGCGTACAGCACGCGCTTAACAGCGAAAACAAGAGCCTGCTGCAAACCCCGGTGGAAGAATCGATGAGCTACTACCCTTTTCTGCAGTTCGGTACGTTCATCTCGAACCACGACTTGTACATCGACAAGTCCTACTATGCGCTGCGCCTGAAGTCGCGGCTGGCCAACAACCAGGACGCCAAGGCCAAGCTGGCCGCCGCCTGGCTGCTCACCGCCCCCGGAGTGCCCTTCGTTTACTACGGCGAGGAGGTGGGCATCAACTCTGGCAGCGCCCGTTCGCCCATGCAGTGGAACACCTCGGCTAACGCAGGCTTTACGACGGGCAGCCCCTGGATTGCTTTGGGCAGCGACTACAGCACGTACAACGTGCAAAGCCAGCAGGGCGTGGCCGGGTCGTTTCTGAGTTTGTACAAGCAGCTGATTGCGGTGCGCAAAGCCGAGGCGTCGTTGCGGCGCGGCGGCTACAAAACCGTGAACACCAGCTCGAACGGCGTGTACGCCTTCCTGCGCACCTACGGCTCGGAGGTAACGGTGGTGGTGCTGAACCTGGCCGCGGCGGCGCAAAACAATGTGGCCCTGTCGGTGAGCGGCACGGGCATTCCGGGCGGCACCTACTCACTCACCAACCTGCTCAACCCGGCCCAGCCGGTGAACGGCGTCACGGTATCGGGCGGCAATATCTCGAACTGGGTGCCAGTGGCCTCGATTCCGGCCAACGGCTTCTACGTGCTCAAGCTCAACACCGGCCCGGCCGGCCCCAACGTCGCCCCCACCCTCGACGCCATTGCCAACCAAACCTTCAACCTGGAAGACGGCGCCAAAACCGTGGCGCTGACCGGCATTTCGGACGGCAACTTCTGCTCGCAGGCGGTAAGCGTGGCGGCCACCCGGACCAACGCCGCGGTGCTGGGCGCCCCGGCCGTGGCTTACACCTCCTGCAACGCCACCGGCACGCTCACGCTCACGCCGCTGGCCGCCGGCACCTCGGCCGTGACGGTGGCCGTCACCGACAACGGCGGCACGGCCAATGGCGGCGCCAACACCACCAGCCGCACCTTCACGGCCACCGTCACGGACCTGCCCAAGGCGCCAACCGGCCTTGCGCTGAGCCAGGCCAGCCCGACTGCGGCCACGCTGACCTGGACCGACAACTCCGCCCGCGAAACCGGCTACCGCGTGTATTGGGCGGTGGCGGGCAGCCCCAAGCCGGCCACGCCCAACTTCACCACGGCGGCCAATGCTACCAGCTACACGGCCGGGGGCCTGAGCAGCCAGACCACGTACACTTTCTGGGTGGAAGCTGTTAACGCCAACGGCAGCAGCCCGGCCCTCACCGGCAGCCTGGCGCTGGCCTTGCCCAACCTGGCGCTCAACAAGCCGGCTACGGCTTCCAGCAGCGAAACCTTCAGCGGCACCACCTACACGCCTAACCTGGCCGTGGATGGCGTGGACAACTCCTTCGCCAGCCGCTGGTCGACGGCGCCTTCGGCTAATGCCAACCAGGTGGAGTGGATCAAGGTGGATTTGGGGGCCACCTACGCCCTGAGCCGGGTGCGGGTGTCGTGGGAAAACGCCAACGCCGACGCCTACTTTATCATGGCTTCGGCCAGCAACCTCACGCCCGACCCCACCAACCCGGCTTGGGCCAAGGTTAGCCTCACCGGCCGGCCCAACCAGGCCCGCCTCGACGACCAGGCCGTGAACCTGACGGGCCGCTACCTGGCCATTTACTGCACCCACAAGTCGCAGCCCTACGGCTACAGCATCTACGAGCTGCAAGCCTTTGGCACGCTGGCCGGCGGCAACCAGGCGCCCACCGCCAGCGCCGGCCCCGACCAGAACCTGCCCGCCGGCACCACGGCCGCTACCCTGACGGCCACCGGCTCCTCCGACCCCGAAGGCAGCGCGCTGAGCTACACCTGGAGCAACGTGAGCGGCCCGGCCGTGACCTTCAGCAGCCCTACCAGCGCCACACCCACGGTGAGCGGCTTGGCTAGTGGCAGCACCTACGTCTTCCAAGTGGCGGTCAGCGACGGGGCGCTGTCGGCCACCGACCAGGTGCAGGTAACGGTGGCGGCGGCGCCCAGCGGCCCGGCGGCCTTCTACCTTATCAACCGCTGGAAAGGCACCTACCTCTACGACGACAACCAGCAGGTGAAGTACGCCGCCGCGCCCAGCGGCGCGGCCTACCAGTGGACGCTGGAAAGCGTGGGCGGCAACCAGCGCATCAAGAACGTGGCCTCGGGCCGCTACCTGAACGTGGAAGGGCAGCTGAGCTATGTGGAAAGCAGCGCCGTGCCCGACTACTTCACCAGCGGGCAGTGGACCCTGGAGCCCTACGCCGGCTACACCCGCCTGCGCAACGTGTGGAAGGGCACCTACGTGCACGTCGAAAACCAGACCGGCTTTGCCCAGTGCGGAACCGTGGATGCCAGCTTCTACAGCGGCCACTGGACCCTGCAAGCCGTGAGCGGCAACCGCCCGGCGCCGGGTACAGCCGCGGCGGCCACCGGCCAGCTGGCCGTGTCCCCCAACCCGGTTAGCGCCGGCGAGCTGGCCCTGCTGGTGCCCGGCGGTGGCGCTGCGGCCGCGCAAGCGCAGCTCTACGACGCGCAGGGCCGGCTGGTGCGGCAGCGCCACACCACCTTGCGCGCCGGCCAAGCCACACTCGACGTGGCCGGCTTGCCGCGCGGGCTGTACCTGCTCAGCGTCACGGCCGGGGCCGCCACCTACACCGCCAAAGTGGTCATCGAGTAACCCCGCCCCCACCCGGAGCTGCGAGGGGCTACAGCCGTTGCGGCTCCGGGCTGGTGGGCTTGTCCTGCTTTCTTTTCACCTCACTTCTACCCCCTTTTCGCCATGCACAAATTCTTTACTCTCGCCGCGGCCGGTACGCTTTTCGCCGTTGCGGCCCAGGCCCAGATTACGCTGGACGGCATCGTCAACGCCAACGAAATCGGGGCGGCCGGCGCGGGGCGCTACGTGTCGCTGGGCGCCTTTACCACGCCGCACGTCGGCAACATGGGCTTCGGCAACTGGGGCCTGCTGCGCCTGTACGGCGCCAACACCGGCACCAAGCTCTACGTGGCGCTGGCCGGCACCGTGCAGGGCACCGGCAACAACTTCCAGCTGTACCTGGATTTGCCGGGCCGCGCCGGCGTGCCCGTGGGCACGGCCCTGCCCGACGTGCCCGGCCCGGCAACGGTGTTCGGCACGTTCAGCGCCACGCAGGGCATCGGGGGCACGAAGCTGGAGCTGGAAGCCGACGCGGCCTTTGCCGTGACGGGGCAGGGCGACGTGCAGGCCGCCATCTACCCCAACGCCACCACGGCCCAGGCCAAGTCGCTGACCGGCGGGGCGGGCATCTTGCCCGACGGCAGCGTGAGCACCCTGCCGGCCACCGAAACCACCGGCGCGTACGCCCTGTTTGCGGGCACGCGCCTGGCCTACCTGGCTCCCACCGGCGACATCACCACCAACCCCGGCAACGCCAACGGCGGCGGGGCCGGCTCCTACGCTCTGGAAATAGAGTTTGACCGCGCCGCACTGGGCTTGCCGTCGGGGGCCTCGGTGGTGCGGCTGATGGCGGCGCAGGTGAGCGGCGACGCTTTCTGGTCGTCGGACGTGATACCGGAAATTCCTGGCAACGGGAACACCAACCTCGGTTTCAAGCCCGACTTTACCGCCCTGGCCGGCACGCAGTCGGCCACGCTGAACGTGGTGGTGCTCAGCAGCCGCCGCGCCGACGACGCCGTGGTGGCCCTGAGCGTATTTCCGAACCCGGCTCAGGGCGAAACCACCCTTGC
The DNA here is from genome assembly GCF_025979885.1 of Hymenobacter sp. YIM 151500-1. Taxonomy (NCBI): domain Bacteria; kingdom Pseudomonadati; phylum Bacteroidota; class Cytophagia; order Cytophagales; family Hymenobacteraceae; genus Hymenobacter; species Hymenobacter weizhouensis. The sequence goes on along the minus strand of NZ_CP110139.1, from coordinate 972,965 downwards.
CTACCAGGTGGCCGGCTCGGCTCAGCCCGTAACGGTACGCGTAACCGACCTGCTGGGCCGCCCCGTGCGCACCCTGCTTAACGCCGTTACGCAGCGCGCCGGCTTCCACACCCTCGCCCTGCCCGCCACCGACCTTGCCGCGGGCGCCTACCTGGTGCAGGTACAGGTCGGCACCAAAACGGCTACCCGCCGTTTGGCCACTACCCGCTAGCCCCAGCGCAGCGGCAAGGCCGACCGGCACCAGCGTTGTTGGGTAACAGCTTGGTATACAAGCCGCATCTGGGAAGTGGTGAGACAGGCTTCAGCCGCTTCCCAGTGGCCCATGAGCAACGCGCCCGGACCGGAGCGTAACGGCTGGCCGCAACGCCGGACCTGGAGGAAGCCTGAAAACACAAAAAAGCCGCCCTGACTGGGCGGCTTTTTCTCTGCAAATAGTGGCTGATTAGTTGCTGGCTGCTTCCACCGGCTTTGCTTCGTGCCGTTGTACTGCGGCGCGAATACGTGAAGCCATGCCATACAAATCATCCAAAGAAGCTATATCAACCCGCTCACCGCCTTCCACATCAAACAGCGTCACAAACTTTTTGCTGCCATTGAAGTGAAGTCGGCAGATCGGCTTACGGTTGTTGTCATCCAGCAGAATACCGCAGTACGACTGCACGTCGCGCATGACAACTCGATTAACGGCTACGGTTTTGCGCAGAATAGCCCGCACAATCATAAAGCCTTCGGTTTCCTCTACGGTAGTTTCAATTCCTTTATCGGAAGTACTTGCTTCAGCAGCTACAGAAGCAGCTTCGGCGGCTGGTGCAGCGGGCAAATCCGCTACCAGTAATGCCTGGCTGTTGGTGTCGACCATCGCTGAGCGCAGGCGCATGGTAATCTTATCGTTCAAAAACTGGTGAAACGCTCGGTGCACCAAGATGCTGAATTGCTCCTTAAGTTTAGGAGTAAGCACGCCGTCGTAAATCTGTTTCGATATAAAGTGCGTGAAGTCAGTAGAAGGTTGGGTATACTGCTCGTCGAAATACTTTTTAAAAGCCCGCATGTACTTCAAATTGTACGCGGCAAATAGCATGTCTTCTATGTTGAAGGAGGCTTTGCTAAGCTTCTTGATTTCGGCCACATCATTTTCTTGGAAGTTGAATAGGTCAAATTCCATGAAGGGCCGCTCATCCATCTTGTTCGGTTGCTCCAGGTCGGTGAACAGCCGGTACGTAACGCCATTGGTGAGCACCGCTATTCGGGCTTCCGTCACGTGGAAATAGCGGAACAGCTGGCTGGCGTGGTTGATATGCAAGTCGCCGCCCACATGCTTGCATTCAATGAGAATAATTGGCTTTCCGTCCCGGACAATGGCATAATCTATTTTCTCACCTTTCTTCGTGCCAATGTCGCAGACAAATTCTGGTACGACTTCCGTGGGGTCAAACACATTGTAGCCCAGTGCGTTGATGAATGGCATTACCAGCGCATTCTTTGTGGCCTCCTCTGTTTGAATGTGGAAGATTTGCTTTTGCGCCCTCGACGCCAAATTGGTAAGCTGGTCAATAAGCTCCATACGGTAGAAGTAAGGTTGGTATATGGCTATCAAGGTATTTTCAAGGGGTAGAAACAAAAAAACCACTCGATAAAGAGTGGCTTTTTCTCGGTGAGCAGCAACTACCCTACAACGACTTCACCGGCTCAGCAGCCGGCGCTGGCGTTACGGCGGCGGTTTTCGTGCTTTTCTTCTGGCAGCACAAGGGCGTGCCGGCCATGCCTTTGCCGCAGTGGGCTTCGGTTTTGGCGGCGGCCTTTTTGCCTTTCTTGGCTTTACCGGCGGTGTGGCCGTCGTGGGCGGCGGCAGTACCCACGAAAGAGAACAGGGCGAGGGCGAGCAGGGCGTTTTTCATTTGACAGCGTGAGCAAGGAAGTGGAAACAAAAGGACGAAAGCAATGGTTGGCTGGCTGCGTCGGCAGCTTCGCCGGCCGCGTCTAAGATACTTCAATTACCGGATAGGCTGGACCGGGAACAGTCCGTTGCGGGCTGATTTTTCGTTTGGCTCCGGTACGGCGCAAGCTGAACAGGAGGAAAACGCCGTTAAGCTTGCGCCACATTTGCTCTCAATGCCCCTTCGCCGACTTAGTTATACCCTGCTGGTGGCGCTGGGCCTGGTTACGGGCCTGGCGCTGTTTTTCGCGGCCCAGCTGCGCTTCAACTACAATTTCAACGACTTTTACCCCGCCGGCGACCCGGACCTGGACTACTACCTGACGTACTCCGAGCAGTTCGGCAACGACAACGACTACGTGCTGCTGGGCCTGGAAGCTCCCGAGGGACGCACCGTATTTGAGCCCGGCTTCCTCACGCGCCTCGACTCGCTCACCCGCTTTATCGGGGGGCGGCGGCACGTGGTCAGCGTCACCTCGCCTACCACTGCCTCGAACCCCGTGGTGGAAGGGCTGGGCGTGTTCAACATTCCCTACCTGCACCCGCAGGAGCCCCAGCGCCGGGCCCAGGACTCGGCCTTGGTGTACCGCACGCCGGGGCTGGTGGGCAATTTGATTTCGCGGGACGCCCGCGCCGTCACCATCCTCTTTCAGACCGCGCCTAACCTGAGCAAGCCCCCCGGCGATTCCCTGCTGGCGGCCGTACGCCAGGAATTGCAGCGCCAGGGCTTTGCGGAAGCCAGCTACCACCTGGCCGGCAAGCTGGTGGCCCAGTCGGTGTTCGTGGATCGGCTGCAACGGGAGCTGGTGGTGTTCATGAGCTTGTCGGTGGTGCTGGTGACGGGCCTGCTGTGGCTGACGTTTCGGACGTGGTGGGGCGTGGTGCTGCCGCTGGTGGTGGTGCTGGGCGCCATTGTGTGGGGGCTGGGGCTGATGGGCGCCTGCGGGGTGAGCATCGACCTGATGACGGCCCTGCTGCCGGTGATGCTGTTCGTGGTGGGCATGTCCGACACCATTCACATCATCACGCGCTACGTTACGGAGCTGGGCTACGGGGCGGGCAAGCGGGCGGCCCTGCTGGTAGCCCTCAGGGAATCGGCCTTCGGCTCGGGGCTGTCGGCCCTGACCACCAGCATCGGGTTTTTCACCCTGATGACCAGCACCATCCGGCCCATCTACAACTTCGGGCTGTTTACGGGCATCTCGGTGCTGCTCACGTTTGTGCTCAGCTTCACGCTGCTGCCGGCCATGCTGGTGCTGCTGCGCAGGCCGCAGCTGCGGGTGCCGCGCCGGCAGGGCCACAGCTGGGACGGGGTGCTGGGCCGCCTGTTTCGGGTGGTGCTGGCGCGGCGGCACTGGGTGGTGGGCATCAGCGCCGTGGTGCTGGTGGCGTCGGTGGCCTCGGCCTCGCGCATCCGCATCAACTCGGCTCTGCTGGACGACCTGTCGAAAGACGACCCCGTGAAGCTGGACTTTGCGTTTTTTGAGCGACAGTTTGCCGGCGTGCGGCCCTTCGAGCTGAACCTGCAACCGGCCCCCGGCCACACCATCTACGACCTGGAGGTGCTGCGCCAAACCGAGCAGATTGAAAACTACCTCCGGCGCACCTACGGCCTGAACTTCGTGGCCTCGCCGGTTACGCTCGTCAAGTCGGTGCGCAAGGCCCTGAATGGGGGCCTGCTAGAAGAGTACCGCCTGCCCGGCTCCCAGGCCGAGCTGCAACGCCTGCTGCGCAAGGTGAAGCTGTTTCGGCAGCGGCCGGAGTTTCGGCCCCTGGCCCTGCCCGACGGTAGCCGGGGCCGCCTCACTGGCCGCATGCCCGACGTGGGCTCCGTCCGGGCCGAGCGGCTTAATGCTGGATTACGGAGGTTTTTGCAGGCCGAAATCAACCCCCAGGTGCTCCAGACCCGGCTCACGGGCTCGGCCAACCTCATTGATAAAAACAACGCCACGCTCACCCGTAACATGATTACGGGCATGAGCATCGACATTGTGATGGTGACGCTCATCGTGCTGGCCCTGTTTCGGAGCCTGCGCATGACCCTGGTGGTGCTGGTGCCCAACCTGGTGCCCATCCTGATTGTGGCCGGCGTGATGGGCGCGGCCGGCGTGCACATGAAAGTCAGCACCAGCATCATCTTCACCATTGCCTTCGGCATTGCCGTGGACGACACGATTCACTTTATCAGCAAGCTCAAGCTGACCTTGCTGGAGGAGCCCAGCTTGTTTCGGGCCGTGCGCAAAACCTACCTCATGGCCGGCAAAGCGGTGATTGTGACGTCGTTGATTCTGGTGGGCGGGTTTTCGACGCTGATTTTTTCCTCCTTCGACGGCACCTTCTACGTGGGGCTGCTCATCGGCCTGACCTTGCTGTTCGGGGTGGTGGCCGAGCTGACCTTGCTGCCGATTCTGATTCTGTGGTTTTACCGCCACAAGCCCGCGGAAATCCGGCAGCCGGTGCCGGCGCTGGGTGGATAGGATTTCTCGCAGTGGTTCGCAGTGTGCTGACGCCTGAACACTGCGAACCACTGCGCTTTTCTACTGCGAAACACTGCGAGAAATATCATCTTTGCCGGCATGAAAGCTTTCCTGCTCCTCCTCACCCTCCAACAGCCTCAAGACGACCCACTGCCCCGCCTCATCCAGGAGCGCCAGCAGATGGTGCAGCAGTACGAAGAAGCCAGTGCCCAGCGCAACAGTCTGTTCGGCAACAAGCCCAGCAAGCGGGACCTGGAAGAAGTGGTAGCCGCCCTGAAAGGCATCATCCGCAAGGACACCGAAATCGTGCGGGCCGTGCAGGACCAGACCCAGCGCCGGGCCGCGGCCGTGGTGGCCGAGAACCAGCAGGTGAAGCAGCAGATAACCGTGGCCCAAACCGACCAGACCAGCACGCGGGAACGGTTCTACGCCCTGCAAAACCAAATCGACAACCTCCAGCTGCGCGACAAGCAGCGCGAGAAAAAGATGCAGGAGCTGCAAGCCGCCGCCCAGGAAGCCGACCAGGCCCGCACCACCCGCGAGCTGCTGGCCGCTGCCCTGGCTGCGCTGAGCGCGGGCCTGCTGGTGTACGTGGGCAAGCTGCGCAGCCGCCTGAGCGCCGCCCCCGCCCGGCGCCGGAAGCAGGCGTAGCCCCACCCTCCGCCCGGTGGGGAGGGGCTTTCGTGGCAGCTCCCGTTACTTATGTTCAGAGAGTTCGGGCATCAGACGGCGGAGAAGAACTAGCGCTGAGGCCCTTATGTCACTTCTGAGACGCCGTACCTTTCAGCCTCAGGAAACTCAGAGCCAAAGCCCCTTTCTACCGGGGAGAGTGTTGGGGTGGGCTAGAAAAGTCGGCCAGCTGGCGCGGATTTTACCGCGCCAGCCTCTACTTTGGGGCGTGTATCCCGCTGCCGCGGCGGCAGTCGTAAACGTGACTTTTCTTGACCTGGACTGAAGAACAGGTCCGCGCCCTGGTGCCCGACGCCGGCACCCTAAAGCGGGGACAGGACCTGGCTACCCCCACCAAATGGGCCACCCTGGGCCAGACTGCCACCGCCGCCTGGGGCGAGTGCAAAGGCAGCGGCAGCCAGCCCTACCGCACCGGCATCGACCTGACCGGGCCGGCATTCATCTGCTCCTGCCCCAGCCGCGCGTTTCCGTGCAAGCACGGCGCCGGCCTGCTCCTGCTGCTGGCCCGCCAGCCCCAGCTGCTAAGCAGCACCGCGGCCCCGGCCTGGCTACAAGAGTGGCTCGGCAAGCGCCAGCAAACCCAGGATAAGAAAGCCGCCAAAGCCGCCCCTGACGCGGAGCCGGCGGCAGCACCCGCCGCCAACCCGGCCCCCACCGACGACGCCCGCCGCAAGCGCGAAGCCCAGCGCCTGGTCCGCATGCAGCGCGGGGCGCAGGAGCTGGAAACCTGGCTGCAGGACATCATCCGGGCCGGGCTGGCGGCCACCGACCAGCACCCACGCAGCTTCTGGGAAAGCCAGGCGGCCCGCCTCGTCGACGGCCAGCTGCCGGGGCTGGCGGCCCTGGTGCGGGAGCTGCCCGCGCTGCGCCACCAGGGCCCCGACTGGCCTGCCCGGCTGCTGGCCCGCCTGGGCGAGCTGTACCTGCTGGTACGGGCTTTTCTTCGCCTGCCGGAGCTTGCGGCGGAAGCCCGCGAAGAAGTTTTGCAGCAGGTAGGCGTGACGGTGAAGAAGGAAGACCTGCTAGCCGCCCAGCCGCCGGTAGAAGACGAGTGGCACGTGCTGGCCCAAACCACCACCGAAGAAGAGCGCCTGACGGTGCGGCGCTCCTGGCTGCGTGGGCAAGGCACCGGCCGCTTTGCCGTGGTGGTTGAGTTTTCCTTCGGCAGCCAGCCGTTCTCCGCGTCGCTGGTGCCCGCTGGGCGCTTCCGCGGACCGCTCACGTTCTACCCCGGCCTGCTGCCGCTGCGGGCCGTGACGGGCGCCCTCACGTTTGCGGGCCTGCGGGCGGCCACCGATGTTCCGGCCGGGGGCTTCTCTCCCACCGCCCTGCTGCACGAGTACGCCGCCGCCCTGGCCCGCCTGCCCTGGCTGCGCGAGTGGCCCGCGCTGCTGGCGCAGGTGCAGCTTCTTCAGCAACCCGACCAGAGTTGGGCTTTATATCATCCTGCCGCCGCGCCGGCGGTGCTGCCGGTGCGCTTTGCCACCGAAGATGCCCCCTGGCAGCTGCTGGCGCAGGGCGGCGGCCAGTTCCTCACGCTGTTCGGCGAGTGGGACGGCCAGGCCTTCCGCCCGCTGGCCAGCTGGGTTGGCACCGCCGCCCCGGCGAAGCCCGCCACCAGCGCGTCAGCAGCCCATGGGGCCAGTGCGTCCTCGGCGGCGGCTACTCTGCCGGCCGCCTCGGACGGCGGAGCCGCTGGGCCCGCTCCGTTGCCCTCCTGGCCCCAGCTGCTGCGCAGTGCCCTGCTCGGCACCCGCCAAAACGGCCCCGACCTGCCGGAGCCGCCGGTAGGCGCCGCCACCAGCCCCGAGCAACGGCTGCTGCTGGCGGCCGGTACGGCGGCGCTGATGCGGAAAGCCGGCTTTCAGCCTCCCAGCACCTTCGCTCTGCCGCCCGCCCCGGCTCCCGCCGAAACCTGGGAGCCGCTGGGGCCCCTGGGCGCGGAGTGTTTGCGCGCCTTGCTTACCAGCAACCACTACGGCCAGTTTCGCACGCCGTATTGGGAGCAGATGGCGCGGCACCAGCGTCTTATTCCGCCTTCGCTGCTGGTGCCGGCCCTGCAAGCAGAAAGCTTCCGCCAGCAGCTGCCGGGTCCCTGGTCGGCCTTGCTGGGTGAGCGAGGCCACTGGCTGGCGCAACTGAACCCGGACTGGCACCCCGTGTTGGCCGCCATGCACCCCACGGACGACCTCACTACCTGGGAAACCGGCACCCTGCACCAGCGCCGCTTCTTTATCCGGCGCAAGCACGAGTCGGACCCCGAGCAGGTGCGGCAGCTGCTGGAAGCCACCCTGCCCACCGAGCCGGCCGCCACCCAGGCTGCTTTGCTGAGTGAGCTGGAACACCACCTCACGCCGGCCGATGCGCCGCTGCTGGAGAAGTACCTGGGGGCGCGCAGCAAAGAGGTGCGCCAGACAGTGGTGCCGCTGCTGGTGCGCCTGCCCCAATCGGGGCTGGTGGAGCGGCTGTGGCAGCGGGCCGCGCCCCTGCTCACGCTGAAGCGGCCCCTGCTGGGCCGCGCCAAGCTACTGGTGACCCTGCCCGAGGGCTGGAACAAAACCTGGCTGGCCGATGGCATCGAGCAGCAAACCGCTGATTTTGAGGGCGGCGAACGGGCCGGCTGGCTCGGGCAGCTGCTGGCCCTGCTGCCGCCCAGCCGCTGGGCCGCCCACTTGCAGGTGCCCATAGCCGAGCTGCTTACGCTGACCGAAGCCTCCGAGTGGCGCCAGCTGCTGCTGCGCGCCTGGGCCCGGGCGGCTTACCTGCACCAGGACAAAGCCGTGGCCCCACTGCTGCTCCTGCGCCACTTCACCCAGGTGCACCAACTGCCTCACCAGCATGTCACCCAGCTCATGGGGTTGCTGACGGATGAGGAGAAACTGGCGTTGCTGCGCACCCATCTCCCACCGCAGACTGCCACGGCGCCCGATTTCCTACCCGAGTTTCTCCGGTACGTTCCCACGCCGTGGCCCGCAGATATTGCCGATGCAGCCCTGCGCTACGCGGCCGATGTGCTGGCTCCCGCCGTCACCAATCACTACGCCGAGGCCTACCAGCGCCTGGCATCCGTGCTGCACGCGCTGGCTCGCTGCGTGCCCGACGACCAGTTGCCGCGGTACCAGCAGATGCTTACGGCCCTGTTGGAGGCCTCCCCGACCAGTACCTCGCCCGTGACTTCGCTCGTGGAGCAGGTACTGGATGCCCTGCACTTTCGCCAGCAGCTCGACGCCAGCCTCATCGAGCCAGAGACAAGCTAAGTTGGCTGTTCGTCGCGCTGCTCTTTCTGTCCCTTTATCCTCCGACACCCAGCCGCTTTTACCTTCTCTGTTTGCTTATGACGACCATCCTCCGCCCCCACGCCGAAGACCTGTACGCCGAAGAGCTGGCCGCCCTGCGCGCCGCCGACCACCACCGCCCCAAGCCGCCCAACTGGCACCTCTCGCCCTGGGCCGCGGTGACCTACCTGCTGGGTGGGAAGTTGGACAGCGGCTTTGAAATCGAGCCCAAGTACATCGGGCAGCGCCGGCTGATGGAAATTGCCGTGGCTACCCTGGCCACCGACCGTGCTCTGCTGCTGCTGGGCGTGCCGGGCACGGCCAAAAGCTGGGTATCAGAGCACCTGACGGCCGCCATCAGCGGGCACTCCGACTTGCTGGTGCAGGGCACGGCGGGCACCAGCGAAGATGCCATTCGCTACTCCTGGAACTACGCCCGCCTCATTGCCGAAGGTCCCTCCCCGGCCGCCCTGGTGCCTTCGCCCCTGTTCAAAGGCATGCAGGAAGGCCGCCTGGTGCGCCTCGAAGAACTTACCCGCATCCCCTCCGACGTGCAGGACACGCTCATCACCATGCTCTCCGAAAAAGTGCTGCCCATTCCCGAACTGGCCACCGAAGTGCAGGCCGTGAGCGGCTTCAACGTCATTGCCACCGCCAACGACCGGGACAAGGGCGTCAACGAGCTGAGCAGCGCCCTGCGCCGCCGCTTCAACACCGTAGTGCTACCCCTGCCCACCTCTCTCGACGAGGAAGTACGCATCGTGCAAACCCGCGTGGAAAAGCAGGGCAAGGCCCTCCAGCTGCCCGCCGAAGCCCCCGCCCTGGAACATATCAGCCGCCTGGTCACCATCTTCCGGGAGCTGCGCTCGGGCGTAACCGAAAACGGCAAAACCAAGCTCAAAAGCCCCAGCGGCACGCTCAGCACCGGCGAGGCCATTTCGGTGATGAACAGCGGCTTGGCCCTGGCCGCTTACTTCGGCGACGGCAGCCTGCGCGCCCACGACCTGGCCGCCGGCCTCACCGGCGCCGTGGTCAAAGACCCCGTGCAGGACCGCGTCGTCTGGCTCGAATACCTCGAAACCGTCGTGAAGGAGCGCGACGGCTGGAAGGATTTGTACCGAGCGTGCCGGGAAGTGGTGGAGTAAGAAAGCTGATTTGCTTATCGTGTTCTTATTGCCTTCGATGCCTGTATTCTTGGAATTTCTTCTCTCCCGCCGGCCAGTTTCACATCAGGAAGCTGTTTAGGAAGCCGTCTAAAATATACCGGACCGTCATGCTGAGCCCCGCGAAGTATCTCTCCCTCTGGCTAACTCAATCATTCAACGAAGCGGGAGAGATGCTTCGACAAGCTCAGCATGACGGCCTTTCAACTTCCTAGACAGTTTCACTGAAAAGCACCCTACAGGTCCCGGTCTTCTTCAGCCTTCTTCTCCTACCCGCCAACCTCCGCCTCCACGGGCGCAGCAGTGCCGCTGGCGCCAGCGCATCGGGTCTGGTGGGAGCTTCTTTCTCGAAAACTGAAAAACAGGCTTCCAAACCCGTTCAGGCTCAGCGCCACCAGGTGGTTTGGGGCAGCGGGCCGGCATCGAGGGTGACGGGCTGGCCGAGCTGGGGCGTGGTCATGGGCAGTTGGTGGCGGGCGGCTTCGGCGGCGGCTCGCTGTACCGGGTCGTTCCAGGGGTGGTTGGCTTCGGTGAAGGCGGCCCAGTGCACCGGCAGCAGCACCCGCGCCCCCAGGTCGAGGGTGGCCTGCACGGTTTGCTCGGGCTGCATGTGGATCTGGGCCCATTGCGCGTCGTACTGCCCGCATTCCATCAGGGCCAGGTCGAAGGGGCCGTGCTGCCGGCCGATGGCCTGGAAATGAGGGCCGTAGCCGCCGTCGCCGCTGTAGAAGAGGCGCTTGGTGGCCGACTTCAGCACCCAGGAGCTCCAGGAGGTCGAGTTGCGGTTGGTGAGGCCGCGGCCGGAGAAGTGGCGGGCCGGCGTGCTCACGATGGTGAGGCCCGGCAGCCGCACGGAGTCGCCCCAGTCCAGCTCCTGAATGCGGGCCGGCTCCACGCCCCAGGCCCGCAGGTGGGCGCCCACGCCCAGCGGCACGAAGAAATGGGCCGTTTTGTTTTTGAGCCGCCGGATGGTTTGGTAGTCGAGGTGGTCGTAGTGGTCGTGGGAGATGAGCACGGCGGCAATGGGCGGCAGCTGCTCGGCCGTGATGGGCAGCTGGGGGTTGTAGCGGTTGGGCGTGAGCCAGGAAATGGGCCCCATTTCTACGCTGAGCATGGGGTCGAGCAGAATGTTCTGGCCCGCTATTTCTACCAGGCTGGCCGAATGCCCAAACCACGTCACGCGCACCATGTCGGGGGTTTTGCGGGTGATGCTGAGCGAGTCGAGGCGCTGCATAGGTAGGGGCGCGGCGGGCTCCCGGTGCTCCGCCGACTTCCCAAACACGTACTTCCACAGTGCCGAAAAGGTGCTGCCCCCGGTCATGAGCGTGGTAGGCACCAGGTTCTGGAATTCACCGTCGTGGTAGTGGCCCGACTTGGCGTAGGCAGCCCGCTGGGCTTTGGTGGGCTTGCCTCCCAGCTCAGGGCTCAGGTTGGCGAAGGCCACGCCCCCAATCAGCACGCTGGCCACCACACTGGCGGCTAGCCGGCCGGCTACTCTCAGAAATTTGCTCATGCGCTGCGCAGTAATTTGCTTGTTAGATAGGCTGTTTTCGGAATCAACTTCGGCGAGCATGCGGCTGTTGGGACTTAGCCCGCGCCGCCCGCACGGCTCGCCTTCTGCCTGATCAAACGAAATAACCCCGCAAATACTTTACCTAGTCCGCCGAAGCAGGCATCACCTGGCCCCCAGATACAGGCTGGCCCGGAAGCTGCTGGGTGCGGATGTAGCAGGCGGCCCACCCGCATTCTGGTCTGCCAGGCACGTTTTTACTTTCTTGCCTGGCGTATTCTGATTTGCCACTTCGCTCTATGCCCGCCCCCGACCTCCGCCTTTTCGGCATCCGCCACCACGGGCCCGGCAGCACGGCCAGCCTGCTCAAAGCCCTGGACGAGTTCCGGCCCGACCTTGTGCTGCTGGAGTGCCCCGCCGATGCGGAAGCCGCCCTGCAAGCAGCCACCCGCCCCGGTCTGGTGCCGCCCGTGGCCCTGCTGCTCTACAACCCCAAGCAGCACCAGCAGGCCCTGTTTCTGCCTTTCGCCGCCTTCTCGCCCGAGTGGCAGGCCATCCAGTGGTGCCACCAGCACGGCGCCCGCCTCCGCTGCTTCGACCTGCCGGCAAGTGTGCGGTTTGGGACCTCACCCCCTGGCCCCCTCTCCCAAAGAGAGGGGGAACTAGCTCTAGAACTAGAGACGAACTCTAGCTCGGAAGAGTCAGAGCCGTCTTCTGAACTAGAGCTAGAAAACCAGCTACAAACTAGTCTCCCCTCTCTTTCGGAGAGGGGGCCAGGGGGTGAGGTGCCCTCTGACCCCATCTCCTACCTGGCCGAGCTGGACGGTTACTCGGACGGGGAGCGGTGGTGGGAATTGCGGCTGGAGCACGCCCCCGGCCACGCCGACACCTTCGCGGTGGTGCTGGACATGATGACGGCCCTGCGCGAAGAGCTGGCCCTGCCCGAAACCGAGGAAACCCTGCTGCGCGAGGCCTACATGCGCGAAACCCTGCGCGCCACGCTGCGGCAGGGCTACCCGCGGGTGGCGGTGGTGTGCGGGGCTTGGCACGCCCCGGTGCTGCGGCCCGAGCTGCTGCAACAGGAAGACAAAGCCCGCCTCAAGGGCCTGAAGAAGGTGCCCACCGCCGCCACCTGGATTCCGTGGACGTTTGAGCGCCTGTCGCTGGCTTCGGGTTACGGGGCGGGGGTGGTGTCGCCGGCCTGGTACGAGCTGCTGTTTGAGGTGCCCCGCCCGGAGGTGGTAACGCACTGGATGGTGCGCGCCGCCCGCCTGCTCCGGGGCCGCGACCTGGATGCCTCCTCGGCCCACGCCATTGAGGCCGTGCGCCTGGCCGAAACCCTGGCCGCCGTGCGGGGCCGGGAGCTGCCGGGTCTGGAAGAATTGCAGGAAGCCGCCGTAGCCATCCTGGGCGGGGGCTACGAGGAGGCCCTGAGCCTGGTGCAGCGCGAGCTGGTGATTGGGGAGCGGCTGGGCGAAGTGCCGCCCGAAGTGCCCGCCACGCCCTTACAGCAAGACCTGCTGCTGCAGCAGAAAGCCACCCGCCTCAAGCCCGAAGCCACCCCCCGCCTGCTCGACCTGGACCTGCGCAAGGAGCTGGACCTGAGCCGCAGCCACCTGCTGCACCGCCTGCACCTGCTGGATGTGCCCTGGGGCCGCCCCCGCCCCGTGGAAGGCAAGGCCGGCACGTTTCATGAGCTGTGGGACCTGCGCTGGGACCCGGAATATGCCCTGAGCGTGCTCGACGCCGGCCGCTGGGGCAATACGGTAGCGTCGGCCGCCGCGGCCCGCGCCACCGCCCAGGCCGCCGAAGCGCCCGACCTGGAAACCATCAGCCAGCTGCTGGCCGCCGCCCTGCAAGCCGACCTGGGCCCGGCCCTGGCCGGGCTGGTGGCCCGCCTCGAAACGCTGTCGGCCGACACCCGCGACGTGACCCACCTGCTGGCGGCCCTGCCCCCGCTGGTGAGCGTGCTGCGCTACGGCAACGTGCGCCGCACCAACACAACCCAGGTAGCCACCGTGGTGCACCACCTCGTGCCGCGCCTGTGCATCGGGCTGCCCCAGGCCTGCGCCGGCCTCGACTACGACGCGGCCCGCCAGCTCCTGCCCCGCCTCGAAGCCACCCACCAGGCCCTGGGCCTGCTGCCCGACGAAGCCCTCCTGCCCGACTGGCACGCTGCCCTGGGCGTGGTGCAGCGCAACGTTACCTCGGCGGGCCTGCTGGCCGGCCGGGCCGCCCGCTTGCTCTTTGAGGCCCACCAACTCTCCGCCGACGAAGCGGCCACGGCCCTCGGCCTGGCCCTGTCGCCGGCCCAGCCCACCGACTACGCCACGAGCTGGATTGAAGGGTTTCTGGGCGGCAGCGGCCTGCTCCTGCTTCACCATCCCACTCTGTTCAACCTGCTCGACGAGTGGCTGGGCCAGCTGCCGGAAGACACCTTCCGCGAAATCGTGCCCCTGCTGCGCCGCGCCTTCACCGACTTCAGCCTGCCCGAGCGCCGCCAGCTCCTCGACCTCGCCCGCCAGGGCCCCCAGCCCCCGGCTGCTACCGCCGCCGAGGACGACTTCGACCTGGAACGCGGCCGGCTGGTGCTGCCCGTGCTGCGGGAGCTGCTGGGAGTCTAGGGCTAGCTGGGCCGTGTCATTCCGAACGAAGAGAGGAATCTGGCTTTTGAAGAGTTATGCAACAGGCTATTGAATACATCTTCAAGAAATAGAGTCCGCTGCGGGTGGCTTGCCGCCTCTCAGGGCACTATACCGACTTTACCCAAGCCATTTCTACTCCAACTAATTTTCCTCGTCAGGCTCCTCCTCTTCAAAGACAAGGTGCATCAAGCCTTGCGGGGGCCGGAGAGTGAGGCGCACACGCAAGCAGCCAGATTCCTCGCTACGTTCGGAATGACGTTCTTACCATAACCATCTACTTATGTCCGACACCGCTACCCGCTGGAAACTTGTTTTGGGCTCAGCTGCCGATGCCGACAACCAGACGCCCCTCGCCCCCGACTACCAGGGCATGGATGACGTGCTGACGGCCCTCTACGACCAGGACCGGGCGGAGCGCCGGGCGGGCCTGGGCGGCTCGGCGCCCCGCGTCAGCCGCTGGCTGGGCGACATTCGCACCTACTTTCCCGCGGAGGTGGTGGCCGTGATGCAGCGCGACGCCATGAACCGTCTGGGCCTGCACCGGCTGCTGATGGAACCCGAAATTCTGGGCTCGGTGCAGGCCGATGTGCACTTGGTGGGCACGCTGATGTCGCTGAGCCGCGTGATGCCCGCCAAGGTAAAGAGCACGGCCCGCGAGGTGGTGGCCAAGGTGGTGCGCGAGCTGGAGCAGAAGCTGGCTAACCCCTTGCGCCAAGCCGTGCAGGGCGCCCTGAGCCGGGCCGTGCGCAACCCGCGCCCCCGTTACCGCGAAATCGACTGGGCCGCCACCATCCGGGCCAACCTCAAGCACTACCAGCCCGCGCAGCGCACCATCGTGCCCGAAAAGCTGGTGGGCTTCGGGCGCCGCGGGCAGGCCCTGAAGGAAGTGGTGCTGTGCGTGGACCAGAGCGGGTCCATGGCCTCGTCGGTGGTGTATGCGGGCGTGTTCGGGGCCGTGCTGGCGTCCATCAAGGCCGTAAAAACGCACATGGTGGTCTTCGACACGGCCGTAGTCAACCTCACCGAGGACCTGCACGACCCGGTGGACCTGCTGTTTGGCGTGCAGCTCGGCGGCGGCACCGACATCAACCTGGCCCTCATCTACTGCCAGCAGCTCATCACCCGCCCCACCGACACCATCCTCGTCCTCATCAGCGACCTGTACGAAGGCGGCAACGAGCAGCAGCTGATCCGGCGCGCGGCGGCCCTTGCAGCAGCAGGCGTGACAGTGGTGGCCCTCCTAGCCCTCAGCGACGACGGCGCCCCCAGCTTCGACCGGGGCGTAGCCGAAAAGCTGGCCGCCCTGGGCATTCCCAGCTTCGCCTGCACCCCCGACAAGTTTCCGCAGCTGATGGCCGCCGCCATTCAGGGACAGACGTTAGCAGTGTAGGGGCGCGTTGCACGCGCCCGCCGGTCCTATCAAACCAACTATTCTGCAAGTGTCTTCCGCCTATCGGTACCCACGCGCAGTACGACAAAATAGCCGCGGCTACTATATGAACGCCATCACACCCATTCGCACGGAAGAAGACTACCAGCAGGCGCTGGCCCGCATTGAAAGTATCTTTGAAGCCTCGCCCGGCACCGCGGAGTTCGACGAGTTGGATATGCTGACTACACTTGTGCAAGCGTATAGAAGGTGCTTTTATACCTATGCTACTACTGTTTTAGCAGATGCGCCATTTACTGTCTCATCTACACAAGTACGATTGAGGCCCTAATCGGCTTTCTATCCTGAAATTCCTTCCGACCTTCGGCCACCCTTTTGCCGTTTGCGTTGTTAGCAACGGCACAACATTAGAAGCGAATTGGCTGAACACACGACGTATACCGATCCGTACGCCCTGGAAAAGGAGCTGCGCAAGGTGCAGGCCCTGCTGAAACTCGAGCAGCAGGAGGACCTGGAGCAATTTAAAATCAAGAGCGCCCAGGCCACCATTGCCGAGCGCCAGAAGCGGGGCCTGACCTGGTACCCGGTCAAAATCACGAAGGAAGACATTGGCTTCGGCGGCAAGCTGGTGCTGGAGCTGGAACGCCCGGCCGGCGCTGGCGGCCTGCACCTGTTTCAGGTGGGCAAAAACGCTGCCCTCTTCGCCAACATTCCTGGCCGCGCCGGCTCGGATAGGCCCACCCTGTCGGGCGTCATCACCGCTGTCAAGCGCAACAAAATCCTGCTGGCTACCACCAAGGAAGACCTGCCCGACTGGACCGACGAGGGCAAGCTGGGCGTGGACCTGACCTTCGACGAGGTGAGCTACCGCGAAATGGAGTACGCCCTGGGCAAGGTGATGGGCGCCTACGAAAGCCGGCTGGCCGAGCTGCGCGACGTGCTGCTGGGCGCCCGCCCGCCCCGTTTCAAGCCCGAAAGTGAGGCCGCCCTCTACTACCCCTCACCCCTGAACGACTCGCAGGTGGCCGCCGTGCGCCACGTGCTGGCCGCCCAGGACGTGGCCATTATCCACGGCCCGCCCGGCACCGGCAAAACGACCACGCTGGTGCAGGCCATTCTGGAAACCATCCGGCGGGAGCGGCGGGTGCTGGTGTGCGCGCCTTCCAACACGGCCGTGGACCTGCTCACCGAAAAGCTGGCCGAGCGCGGCGTCAACGTCATCCGCATGGGCAACCCCTCGCGGGTGTCGGATTTGCTGCTTCAGCACACGCTGGACGCGCAGATTATGAACCACAAAAGCTACGCTGAGCTGCGCAGCATGCGCCAGACGGCCGAGCAGTACCGCGAGATGGCCGGCAAGTACAAGCGCCACTACGGCTGGGAGGAGCGTGAGCAGCGCCGCCTGCTCAAGCAGCAGGCCCATGATTTGTTGCAGGAGTCGGACCACCTGGAGCGCTACATCACCGAGGATTTGCTGGAGCAGGTGCAGGTGATTACGTGCACGCTGGTGGGGGCCGGTAACCGTGCCATCCGCCACCTCACCTACGAAACCGTGTTCATCGACGAGGCCGCTCAGGCCCTGGAGCCGGGCTGCTGGATTCCGATAACCAAGGCGGGCCGCGTGGTGCTGGCCGGCGACCATCAGCAGCTGCCGCCCACGGTGAAAAGTGAGCAGGCGGCCCGCGACGGTCTGCGCGAAACCCTGTTTGAGAAGTGCATCCGCCGCCAGCCCGACACGGCCCGCATGCTGGAGGTGCAGTACCGGATGCACGAGCAGATTATGGCCTTCAGCTCGGAGCAGTTTTACGAGGGCCGCCTCAAAGCCGCGCCCCATGTGGCCCACGCCGACCTGCCTGCCTACGACCTGCGCTTCGCCCCCGACCTGGCCGTGGAGTTTCTGGACACGGCTGGCTTTGGCTTCCAGGAGCTGGGCCTGGATGAAAGCCGCTCCATTGCTAATCCCGAAGAAGCCGACCTGCTGCTCCGGCGCCTGGCCCAGCTGCTGGAGCCCTACGACCCCGCCGACCACACCGACGACCTGCTCACCATCGGCGTCATTGCTCCCTACCGCGCCCAGATCAACTACCTCAAGGACGCCGTGGAGGAAAACGACGAGCTGGTGGGCCTGCTAGAGCACCGTATGCTCAGCATCGGCACCGTGGATTCCTTCCAGGGCCAGGAGCGCGACATCATTGCCATCAGCCTCACCCGCTCCAATGCCCAGGGCGAAATCGGCTTTCTGTCGGACATCCGGCGCATGAACGTGGCCATGACCCGCGCCCGCCGCAAGCTGCTCATCGTCGGCGACTCCTCCACGCTCGGCTCCCACCCGTTTTACAAGGCCTTTCTGGATTACGTCGAGCGCATCGGGGCCTACCGCACGGCTTGGGAGCTGACCTAGTGTAGTTAGAAAGTTGAGAGGTTTGACGGGTAGAAAGGTGGGCAGTTGATGGGCTCGTCTTTCCCGCTCCTGCCGCACTTCTCGTTTAACTTTCCTACCTATGCCACTCCACTGCCCCACCTTCTAACTTCTCACCTTTCTAACTTTCTAACTCCCCATGTCCCAGATCAGCCAGAATAAAGTTGTTACCATCACCTACGACCTGAGCGTAACCGACGAAAACCAGGAGAAAGTGTTGGTGGAATCGGCCGAAGCCGATGCGCCGATGGTGTTCCTGTTTGGCCAAAGTGGCCTGCCCGAGGAGTTTGAGCGCCAGCTCGACGGCAAGCAGGCCGGCGACTCCTTCGCCTTCTCCCTCACCCCCGAGCAGGCGTACGGCGACTACGACCAGCAGGCCGTGGTAGACATCCCGAAAAACGTATTTGAAATCGACGGGCAGATTGACGACGAGATGCTGCAAGTCGGCAACTTCCTGCCCATGGCCGACAACCAGGGCCACCACATGCAGGGCAAAGTGGTCGAAATCGGCCCCGACACCGTGAAAATGGACTTCAACCACCCCCTGGCCGGCATGGTCATGCACTTCGACGGCCAGGTAGCCGCCGTGCGCGACGCCACCCGCGAGGAGCTGGACCACGGCCACGTGCACGGCGAAGGCGGCGTGCATCACTAGGCTATATTCTTAATCGCCAGCCGGTAAAGCGGGACGGGGGACTCCTCCGTCCCGCTTGTTTTTATTGCCATGATTTCTCTGCACCTTGCAGAGCACACGCACCGTTTTAAAATAACCTCTATCCCCCCGGCATCCTTTTTTACCCCCTATGAATCCTGACGAACGTCTCGACCAGCTAGAACCCCTGCTTTCCGAAGCCATGGCCATCCTGGACCGCCACACGGCCCAGCTCAAGCAGCATACCCTCCTGCTAAACCAGCTTACCAATACAACCAGCCAACTCCTAACCATAGCCGGCCAGCACAGTGATACGCTGAGCTTCTTGCTGCGCGAACAATCTGAGATGAAAAAGGAGCAGGCGGAGATGAGACGGGAACAAGCCGAGATGAAACAGGAGCAAGCCGAGATAAATGTCCGCCTAACTGGTGTGGATGATAAGCTGAGCCTTATCCTTGATAAGCTCGACACGCTGCGTCCCTAAGCTTTTTTAAAACATCCGAGCCTGAAGTTCAGGCAAACTAAACTGTCCGCTGAAGAAGCTGTCTAGCATCTTTAGCGGACAGTTTAGTTTGTAAAATGGGTTTGTGCCACCGCCGCCCGCAGCTCCGGCCAGAATTCCCAAAAGTCCTCCTCATACGCCGGCAGCTCCGCCAGAAACGCCGCGGCGCCAGTGGCCAGTACCTCGGCGGCGGGCACGCGGCGGCTCAGGCCCAGCAGGGCGCGGTGCAGGCCCTCGGGGCGGGCGTAGCCGCTGAGCCAGTCGTCGCGGCGCATGTAGGCGAGCAGGTGCTGAAGACGCGCGGGTAGCTCGTGGCGGCGTTGGTGCAGCAGCTCGTAGTGGCGCTGGGCGAAGGCCGGCAGGGTTTCCGGAGGGTGATATAGGCCGAAGTCGCGGGCCAGCAGGTGGTCGTAGCCGACGTCGGCTGCCACGCCGGCCCACTTGCCCAGGCCGGCCTGGCGCAGGCGGGCGGTGGTGCGGCGCACGGCCGGGTGCTGGTCGGTGAAGGAGTCAATGAAGCGGTGCAGGCGGATGCCCTGCTGCACGGCGGGCGGGTACGCCGCCACGGCCGCCCGGCCCCGCACCGCCTCGGCCGCAAAGTTACCCACCACAATATCAGTGTAGTGAGGCGCTGAGGGCGGACCGGAAAGCAGCAGGTGGGCCAGAAAATTCATCAGTTGTGGGGGCGCCTGGTGGTTCTGCTGTAGGGGCGCGTTGTACGCGCCCGCGCCGTTGAGCGGCAAGGTACTGCGAACCACGGCAAGGCAGCGCATGGGTGCGCCACAAGGCGGCTGCTTCCCGCGCGGTACTAGTTCTGCCGCTGGCCCACGAGGATTCGTTCAACGACCGGGCGCGGCCGCGCGCCCCTCCAGCAGAACCTTCGGGCCGCGCGGCCGTACCCTATGGCTGCATTCTATTTCACCAAAACCCTGAAACGCCATGGCCGAGAAAGTAGCCGTTAGCCACGATGTCACCAAGCTGATTGAGCGCATCAAAGACATCAAAATTGCCATGATGACCACGGTGGAAGCCGGTGGCGAGCTGCACAGCCGCCCCATGTATACCCAGGAGCCCGAAGAAGATGGCACGCTGTGGTTTTTCACCGAGCGAGATTCCGCCAAGATAGACGAAGTGCAGCAGGACCGCCACGTCAACCTGGGCTATTCCAAGCCCAACGACAACCTATACGTATCCATTTCGGGCATTGCGACGGTGATCAACGACCGCCAGAAGATCAAGGAGTTGTGGAGCGAGCCGCTCCGGTCCTGGTTTCCCAAAGGCTCCGACGACCCCAACATCAGCCTGCTGCGCATCGACATTCTGCGCGGCGAGTACTGGGACCAGCCCAGCAGTGCCTTGGTGCATGCTTTCGGCTACGTGAAAGCCCTGGCCACTGGGGAGCGGTACCAGCCCACCGGCGACGAGCATGCCAAAGTAAATCCGTAAACGACCTGCGGTGCGTTTGGAAAAGGCTGGAAGCAATTCCGGCCTTTTTTTGTTGTTTCGAGCGGGCGTTGGTTCCCGCTGAGGACGCAGAAGTTTGCGCAGAGGGCGCAGAGCTGTTCTATTCCGCTACTACTTTTCTCTTGCTCACTACTCTTTCCATTCTCACCCTGCAACCCGGCCAGAAACGCTGGGGCCTGGCCCAGATGGGCACCGCCCAGCGGCCCCTGCAACAGGTGCCGGGGCTGCGGTTTCAGAAGCTGCTGGGCAGCGGGGCCGGTGGCTTCGGGGCCCTGCCCAACCTGCACCGCTACGGCCTGATGGCCGTGTGGGAATCAGACGACGCGGCGGCCACCTTCTTTGCCACGCATCCGCTGTGGCAGCAATACCAGCGCCGCACCACGGAAATCTGGACCGCCCGGCTAGCCCCGCTGAAGTCGCACGGTCTCTGGGACGGCGTGAATCCGTTTGACTATACCCCTGCCGCTGCCCCGGCCAGTGCCCCGGTGGCCGTGCTGACCCGCGCCGCTATTCGCCTGCACAAAACGCCCCGCTTCTGGCGCTACGTGGCCCCCACCAGCGCCACGGTGGCCCAGGTTCCTGGCGTGCAGGCCGCTATTGGCCTGGGTGAGCTGCCTGTTGTGCGCCAGGCCACGTTCAGCCTGTGGGAGTCGGCGGAGGCCATGCAGCACTACGCCTACCGCAGCGAAAAGCACCGCGAAGTTATTCGGCTTACGCGCCAGGAGAACTGGTACGGCGAGGAGCTGTTTGCCCGATTTCAGGTGCTGAGTACCGAGGGCACCTGGGATGGCCGGACGGTATAACCGCTGCAAACAAAGCCACTAGCTGCTATTTGCAGCCTTGGCTTCCACCATTTTTGAGTTGCTGCGGCTCTCATTGACAAGATATTTTGCCTATTAGCTTGTTATACATAGTACTATATGCTACTATTGCTGTGTGCTACGGTCGGAGCTTGTGGGGCCCACTGCTCGGTAACCGCTTGTATTGGTTTTCCCCTATCTGCCTGCTGCTATGAAGAAGATTGTTATTGCGCTGCTGGTTCTATATGCTCTGTACTTCGCCGCAGGGGTTGCCGCCATTCAATTCGGAGCTATTGAAAGGTTCTACTTCTTTCCCTACTTCGCCATCAAGTATAAGCAGGACCGCTCCGGGTATTCGGCCGACGGCCCCGTGCTCCTTCTGCGTCAGGGCTACGGCATTAGCAAGCAGATTATACCCAGCAAAACGGGCTACCGCAGCGTGACGGATACCCTGCCTCCCAATCAGCCTGCCCTCCTCACCTGCTACCCCACCGACAGCAGTTTCTTTCACGTCTCGGTCCGCGCAAGCCCGCCCACCACCGAGCCCGACCACTACCCGGCGCCTGAGAAGATGCTCGTTGTCTCGGATATCGAAGGCAATTTTGCGGGATTCAGACTGCTCTTGACTAGCGCTGGGGTGATGGACCAGCAGTATGCCTGGCGCTTTGGGAGAGGACACCTCGTGCTGGTAGGCGACTTTTTTGACCGCGGCCTGAACGTAACGGAGTGCTTATGGCTGATTTACAAGCTGGAGCAAGAAGCTGAGCAGGCCGGTGGCAAAGTGCACTTCATCCTCGGCAACCACGAAATCATGAACCTGATGGGCAAGCTCAAGTATGTGCGCCGCAAGTACCTCGTCAATGCCGATTCGCTGGGGCTTCCTTATGAGAGCTGGTACGCAGCTGATACCGAGCTGGGCCGGTGGCTGCGGACTAAGAATGTGGTGGAGAAAATCGGCTCTACCCTTTTTCTGCACGGCGGACTCAGCCCCGAGGTAGCCGCGCACCGCCTTTCCCTCACTGCCATCAACACCCTGGCCCGCCGGGGCCTGGACCGGGCCCCAGGCAGTACGCCAGCTAAGGGCTCGGCAGAAGAAGCCATTACCAGTAGCCAAGCCAGCCCCGACTGGTACCGGGGCCTGGTGCAGCAAACGGCGTCCGACGATGACGTGGGGCGTATTCTGCAGCAGTACCAAGCTACTCGTATGGTAGTGGGGCACACGCCAGTTGATAAGATTACGCCCTTGTATGGTAACCGTGTAGTAGCCATTGACTTGCCTCATCAGCAGAATACAGCCCAGGGATACATGCAGGCGGTGTGGATAGAGGGCGAAGCGTTTTATACACTTGATAATCGGGGCAACCGGTCCCCCCTATTCTAGCCGCTCACTCTCAGCTGCTCTGGTAGCCGGCCCACCTCTCGGCGCGGCATTAGCCATTCCCGGCAATTGCCCGTATTTTCGCCGGCTCAACGAAGACGTATCCCATGCCCGGCTACTATCCCCAGGACATCGAGAAAAAATGGCAGGCCCACTGGAAAGAGCAGCACACCTTCCGGGCCGACAATGCCTCCGCTAAACCTAAGTACTACGTGCTCGACATGTTCCCGTACCCCAGCGGGGCCGGGCTGCACGTGGGGCACCCACTGGGCTACATTGCCTCCGATATTGTAGCGCGCTACAAGCGCCTGCAAGGCTACAATGTGCTGCACCCCATGGGCTTCGACTCGTTCGGGCTGCCCGCCGAGCAGTACGCCATCCAGACCGGCCAGCATCCCGAAAAGACCACCCGCGAGAACATTGCCCGCTACATCGAGCAGCTCTCGGCCCTGGGCTTCAGCTACGATTGGAGCCGCGAAATCCGTACCTCCGACCCCAGCTACTACCGCTGGACACAGTGGATTTTTCTGAAGCTGTTCAACTCCTGGTACAACCTCGACACCAACCGCGCCGAGCCCATCAAAACCCTGCTCGACAAGTTCGCCGAGAGCGGCAGCGCGGGCATCCGGGCGGCCGGCGACGAAGAGGAGCGCCACGAGTTTACGGCCGGGCAGTGGCAGATGATGAGCGAGAAGCAGCGCCTGCAAGCGGTGCATCCCTACCGCTTGGCTTATCAGCAGGACACTTACGTGAACTGGTGCGCCGGCCTGGGCACGGTGCTCAGCAATGATGAGGTGAAAGACGGGGTGTCGGAGCGCGGGGGCTTTCCGGTGGAACGCCGCCTCATGCCCCAGTGGAACCTGCGCATCACCGCCTACGCCGACCGTTTCCTCCAGGGCCTCGACTCCATCGACTGGCCCGAGGCCGTGAAGGAGATGCAGCGCAACTGGATTGGCCGGAGCATCGGCGCGGAAGTGACGTTTCAGGTTTTAAGCAGTGAGAATTCTGACGACGCAAATTCGTCTTCTCTCACTTCTCACTTCTCACCTCTCACTTCTACCATTCGAGTCTACACCACCCGCGTCGATACCATCTACGGCGCTACCTTTCTGGTGCTGGCCCCGGAGCACGAGCTGGTGGCGGAGCTGACCACGCCGGAGCAGCAGCAGGCCGTTCAGGACTACATCGACGCCACCAAGCGCCGCTCGGAGCGCGACCGGATGGCCGATACCAAAACCGTGTCGGGGGCTTTTACGGGCTCGTATGCCCTCAACCCGTTCACCAACGAGCCCATCCAGATTTGGATTGCCGACTACGTGCTGGCTGGCTACGGCACGGGCGCCGTCATGGCCGTGCCCTCCGGCGACCAGCGCGACTACGTGTTTGCCAAGCACTTCGGCCTGCCCATTGTGCAGGTGATTGATCAGCAGCAGATCGACGAGCAAGCCGACCCCACCAAGGAAGGCCGCTACCTGCACGGTTCCATCCAGGGCATGACCTACGCCGAAGCTACCCAGCAGCTGGTGCAGGAGCTGGAAGTCCGCGGCATCGGCAAAGGCAAGGTCAACTACCGGCTGCGCGACGCCATTTTCGGCCGCCAGCGCTACTGGGGTGAGCCCATTCCCATCTACTACAAAGACGGCACCGCCTACGGCGTGGCCGAGGCCGACCTGCCCCTGGTGCTGCCCGAAATCGACGAGTACCGGCCCACCGAAACCGGCGAGCCGCCCCTGGGCCGCGCCAAGGACTGGAAGTATAAGGGCCAGTACGACTACGAGTTGAGCACCATGCCCGGCTGGGCCGGGTCTAGCTGGTACTACCTCCGCTACATGGACCCGCACAACACCGAGCGGTTCGTGGGCGAAGAAGCCGAAAAATACTGGCAGAATGTAGACCTATATCTCGGTGGTGCAGAACATGCTACGGGCCACCTACTCTACTCCCGCTTCTGGCACTTGTTCCTGAAAGACCTGGGCCTGGTTACGGCTCATGAACCGTTTCAGAAGCTGATTAATCAGGGGATGATTCTGGGCCGCTCGAACTTTGTGTACCGACTGAATCTGGCATATAGTCAAGCCGATGAAAACTTTCAGTTACAGAAGGTAAACGGCCCAAATATCTTCGTATCAAAAGGTGTTTATGACACGATACAGGGTTCTTCTTTGGAGGAAGTGTTGCAAAGCAGATCCGGTACACTTCGCACTCGGCTTCGGGAGATACTTGGCAGCATGATGTCACCTGCGACTGGTACACACAAGTTTGTTAACGCAGGTTTTGAGAATCCGACCTTCACTGCACTCCACGCCGACGTGAATATGGTAGAGAATGACGTGCTCGACATCGAAGCTTTTAAAAACTGGCGCGAGGAATACGCCAATGCTGAGTTCATTCTCGAAGACAATGGCACCTACGTGTGCGGGGTTGAAGTCGAGAAGATGTCGAAGTCGAAGTACAACGTGGTGAATCCCGATACGCTCATTGAGCGGTACGGAGCCGACGCACTGCGCCTGTACGAAATGTTTCTGGGACCGCTGGAGCAGTTCAAGCCTTGGAACACCAACGGCATGAGCGGCGTGGCGGGCTTCCTGAAGAAGTTCTGGCGCCTCTACCACCCCCAGGACGGCGACTTCGCCGTGACGGACGATGCCGCCACGCCCCAGGAGCTGAAGGCTCTGCACAAGGCCATCCGCAAGGTGGAGGAAGACATTGAGAAGTTCTCGTTCAACACCACCGTCAGCGCCCTGATGATAACGGTGAACGAGCTGACGGCCCTCGACTGCCACAAGCGCGCTGTGCTGGAGCCGCTGGTGGTGCTGCTCTCCCCGTACGCTCCGCACCTCGCGGAAGAGCTGTGGGAAAAGCTAGGCCACCCGGCTGGCTCCATCAGCAGCGCCCGGTACCCGGAGTTCCGGGAGGAATATCTGGTGGAGGACACCGTGAACTATCCCGTAGCCATCAACGGCAAGGTGCGGGAGCAGCTGCAGTTCCCCGCCACCGCCACGGCCCAGGACATCGAAGCCGCCGTGCGCGCCACCGACCTGCTGGCCCGCTATGCCGAAGGCAAGCCCGCCAAAAAGGTCATCGTAGTGCCCGGCCGCATGGTGAACGTGGTGGTGTAGCGCGGGCTTCAGCCCATTGCTCTACTTTTTCAGCAGCTCCCGGCAACATCGGAGCAGTGGGCTGAAGCCCACGCTACAAGCCAAACGGCCCGCCAGCTATAGCTGGCGGGTCGTTTGGCTTGTATAGGAAACCGTTTTTGCCGGAGTAGGTTGCCTCCCTCACGCTGTTCGTCGGGCACCTGGACACATATTTCCTTTATAGCCTTACTATATTAGGTATCTACTCTGCTTCGGCGGCGGCCAGCTTGTCGCGCAGGGTGCGGGGCAGGGAGGCGCGCACGAGGTCGTAGGAGTGGTCGGTCCACTGGCGGAGCTGGGCGGCGGGGGCCGTGGTAAGCACTGTGTTCCAGTGCTTTTTATTCATGTGGTAGCCGGGCAGCACGTAGTCATACTGCTCGCGCAGCTGCTGGGCCCGCTCCGGGTCGCACTTCAGGTTGACGCTGGCAAACTGCTCGATGTCGAGCAGGGCAAACAGCTTGCCGCCTACTTTAAACACCAGCGTATCGGGCCCGAATGGGGTTTCCTCGGTGGCGCCGGGCTTGGCGAGGCAATAGTCGCGGTAGTCTTCGATGTTCATCTGAAAAGCAAAACCCCGACCGGTGGCCGGGGCGTTTTAAACAGAGGTTACCGCAGAAACCACCGGTACAGCAGCACTATAAACCCCACCAGGAACATGGCCAGGCTGAGCTTATTGATAAAGTGCATGGTGCGCAGGTTGAAGTTGGTGTGCCGATTGGGGTCGGGCTTGCGGAAGAAGTATCCCAGGGCCGGGCCGAGGTTAAACAGGTCTTTGCGCATGAGAAAGGTCGTTTTCTGGTCTGCAATGATAACACCGTGAGCCCCGGAATGATTTACAAAAGTCTATTCTGCTCCAACTATTTTAGGGCCGCCGGCCTGGCCCCGACAAGCCCGGTGGCACGGTTCCCGGCGCCTGCTGGTAAAGAGCTAGTGCTGTCCTCCTACTTTCATTACCACCCGATTGACCGGCTTTTTGGTGAGTAACAGCCCTCGGTTGAGCTGCGGTATGTACACCAGCGGCCGGGGCCCTGGGTTGCCAGCCGCCGATGGCCGCAACCTCTGTGCTGGCCTGGTGTCTCTCTGGCCCGATTCTCCTCTGCCTCTTTCTTATGCCCTACCGCTACCTGTTGCCTGCTCTGCTGCTCCCGGCAGCCCCTGCCCTGGCCCAAACCACCCCGGCTCCCACGGAAACCGAGGCCGTGCAAGCCACCATCCGCGCGTTCTTCGACGGGATGCGCCGCGCCGATAGCGCCGCCGTGCGCCGCACTTTGGCGCCCGGCGCCGTGTTTCACACCATCGGGAGCCGCAGCGGCCAGCCGCAGCTGCGCCCCGAAAAGCCAGCGGATTTTGTAAAGGCCGTGGGTACCCCGCACCCGCAGGTCTGGGATGAGCGCATCAGCTTCGGGCCGGTGCTTATCGACGCCAATTTGGCCAGTGTCTGGGCGCCCTACGAGTTTTACCTGGGCAGCACCTTTAGCCACTGCGGCGTCAACTCGTTTCAGCTGGTGAAGCTGGCCGACGGGTGGCGCATCGCCCACATCATCGACACCCGCCGCAAGGAAAAGTGTAAGTAAATGGGGTAGAGAGTGACAGGTGAATAGGTGACCGGTAACAGGGGACAAGTGACAGGTGACGGGTGGACGGTCATGCTGAGCGGAGCCGGAGGCGAAGTCGAAGCATCTCTACCACGGGCTAATCAACTAGAGCAGCAACGAAGCGGTAGAGATGCTTCGGCAAGCTCAGCATGACGTTCTTTTTCTATCAGCAGAACTGTTCTTTTTCACTCACCACCGCGCCGCTTTCTGGCTTACACGTAGCGGGCTAGCAGGATTTTCAGGAAGCTGCCGCTTTCGTTGAGCAGAATTTTGGGGCTCATGCGGGAGAAAACGATGCCCGGCTTGAGGCGCACCGGCACGGGCTTCACGCGCAGGCGAGAGGTGGGGCGAGAAGCCAGGAAAATAAACTCCAGGTCGAACAGGTACCGGTCGATGGAGCCGCGCAGAAACACCTCTTTGCCCTGCTGGTTAAAGCCTTTCAGTCCGCACTGAGTATCCGACACGGCCAGCCCCAGCAGCAGGCGGGTGCTGCGGCGCAGCAGCCGGGAAATAAACACCCGGCTGGCCGGCACCTGGGCGTAGTAGGCTTCGTCGCGGGCCCCCACGGCGACGTCGCAGTGGCCGGCACGCAGGGCCTCAAACACCGTGGCCATGCTGGTTTCCTCGTAGGGAAAGTCGATATCCGTAAACAAGCACAGAGGCTCCGTTACCTGGGCAATGCCCGTGCGCAGGGCGTAGCCCTTACCCCGGTTTTCGGGGTAGCTGAGGTAGGTGAAGCACGGCAGGCTGGCGCGCAGCAGCTCCACGGCGGCGGGCGGCACGCCGGCACTGCCGTCGTTGATGAGGTACAGGTGGACCGGCTGGGCTTCTGCGGGCAAAAGAGCTTCAAACCGCGCCAGGCTGGCTATAATGTTGGCCGCCCAGTTGGCCGGCGGGTTGTAGCAGGGCAGCACGAGGGCCAGCGGCGAAGCTAAGTCTGTTGGTCGACTCAAGTGACTATACGCAGATAGAAGGGCCAGAAATCCCGGCAAATATCCATGAATTGTTTCAGCTACCAAGTGCCAGAGGCCAAACCGGGCGCTCTGGCGCCGTACTTGCCGGCCCCACCCACCCGGCACGGGGCGGCGTTGCACCTAGCGTGCCTGCGTACCGCTGCCCTCCAGGACTGCCGTGGGCAGCGCCAGAATACGGGCCGCGCTCAGCTGGCCCAGGTCCGATACTATCCAGTCGGCGTGGTGCAGGTCCTGACCTTCGGAATGGGCACTGCGGTAGCCGATGCAATACATGCCCGCTGCCTTAGCGGCCGCTACGCCGTTCACGGAGTCTTCAATGACCAAACACTCGGCGGGCGGCACACCAGCCAGCCCGGCGGCGTGCAGGAAGATGGCCGGGTGCGGTTTCGACTGCGGGAAACTCTCCCCGCTAACCAGGTTATCGAAGTAGGCGTGCAGCCCGAAGCGGGTAAACACCCGGCTGATGGTTTCCATGGAAGCCGACGAAGCCAGCTGCAGCGGCACGCCGGCCCGGTACAGGCCCTCGACCAGCGCCCAGGCGCCGGGCAGCAGCTCCAGCCCGCGAGCTTCGTCGAAGGCCGTAAAGAACAGCTCCCGCTTGCGGCTCATCAGCTCGTCTATGCCCTGCTCCAGTCCAAACTGCTGCTGAAGCCGCTGGTAGACGTTGCGGGTAGACAGCCCCAGAAACGTGGCATATTCCTCCTGGGTCAGGACAATAGCCAGCTCGGCAAAATGGCGAAAATAAGCATCGTGGTGCAGCGGCTCGGTGTCTACCAGCACGCCGTCCATATCGAAAATAACGGTGCGAATCATGGAAAGCTCAGGTAGGAATTCCCTGAAAGGTACGGAACCGGCTTGGCTCGTCCGTTGCGCAGGCGCCCTCCACCGCTGATATTGCTGGTCGCTGTGCGCCTCAGGTCCTGGCCAGCGCCACGATGTCGGGCACCTCCAAGACCGGCTTGGTGTAGCCGCGCCGCGCAGCCTCCACCATAGCCAGCCCCAGCTCCCGCAGCGTGGAGACGTACTGCGGCAGCACCCGCCGCACCACCGGATACAGCCACGACAAGTACTTGTAGTACGGCAACACGTATTGCAGGCCCGGCGTGGGGTGCAGATAGCCGGGCCGGAACATATAAGCCCGCGCGAAGCCCAGGTGCAACAGGTCATTCTCCGTTTGGCCTTTCACGCGGGCCCACATCTGCCGGCTCCGCCCGGTGCCGTCGGTGCCCGCGCCCGACACGTAGCAGAACGTGAGGCCGGGGTTACGGGGCAGCAGCGTCCGGGCGAAGTGCAGGGTCAGGTCATACGTGAGGTGGCGGTACTCCGGCTCCCGTAGCCCCACCGCCGACACGCCCAGGCAGAAAAAGCAGGCGTTGTAGCCGGCCAGCTGGTCCTGAATTGCGGTGAGGTCGTGAAAGTCGGCGTGCAGCAGCTCCCGCAGCTTCGGGTGACGCACGCCGCTGGGCTTGCGGCTGACCGACAGCACCTGCTCTACCTCGGGGTGGTTCAGGCATTCATGCAGTACTCCCT
This sequence comes from Hymenobacter sp. YIM 151500-1, assembly GCF_025979885.1. Lineage (NCBI taxonomy): Bacteria > Pseudomonadati > Bacteroidota > Cytophagia > Cytophagales > Hymenobacteraceae > Hymenobacter > Hymenobacter weizhouensis. The sequence goes on along the minus strand of NZ_CP110139.1, from coordinate 943,431 downwards.
CCCCTACCATGCCGGTGGCCCCGGTTACAATGACGCGTAGTTTCATGGGTGGGAAGACGGATGAAAGGGCCTTATACTTTGAGAACCGTACTTTTGGCCGGCTTATGTTTGGTTTTAGGTATGGAATACAAACGCTACCCCCGGCAGCTCTCCTGCGGGGTTAACAACGCCGTCATTGCTTTATCCGAAACGGAGGTCGGTAAGCTTTTCGGCGGCAACACCCGTTCCGATATTGGCTCAGAAGCTGAAAAAATGCGTTTTGTTAATGCAGTGGCAAGCTGCAATCTATCTAGCTCCAATATAAGGTAGTTAGTATACTACTTGCCGTAATGGTACCGGCATTGCAATAGCCAAACTACCTCCCCTTCCACCCGGTATACCAGCCGGTGCTCGTCGGTTATGCGGCGCGACCAGGTGCCGGCTCGTTCGTGCTTCAGCAGTTCTGGTTTGCCGGTTCCCTCAAATGGTGTACGCTGCAGCTCCTTCAGCAGCGCGTGCAGGCGCTTGAGCACTGCTTTATCTGTTTGCTGCCAATACAAATAATCTTCCCACGCTACCGGCACAAAGGCGAGGGCATAGGTCATTCGGCGGGCGGCGTGAAGTCAATTCGCTGGCCCTGGTCAAACTGCTCGTACGCTTGGCGCAGCCGCTCGGCATTGGCCGGCGAGGCCGCTAGATACTCACTGGTATCCAGAGCGGCATCGGGGCGCGGGCGCGGGTTGCGCACGAAGGACATGCTCCGCAGCATTTCCAGCATAAACGCAGCCCGTTCGGCGGGTACTTCAAAGATGATTTCCATAGTGGTTGAAGGTACGTGTAATCAGAATAATTCCTGCCTGACGCGCCGGACGCCGGGCGGGAACAAGTATATCAGCAGCAGAGGCGGCTTTCTTTACCCCGCTACCGGCTCCTCCAGCCGCACGGGCTCAATCCAGCGGCCGTCTTCGCGCATCAGCTCGATGAGTTCGTCCACGGCGTGTTCTTCGGGTACCGATTTCTTGATGACTTCCTGGCCGCGGTAGAGGGCAATTTTGCCTTTGCCCACGCCCACGTAGCCATAGTCGGCGTCGGCCATTTCGCCGGGGCCGTTCACGATGCAGCCCATGATGCCGATTTTCACGCCCTTGAGGTGGTCGGTGCGCTTGCGGATCATGGCGGTGGTTTCCTGCAAGTCGAACAGGGTGCGGCCGCAGCTCGGGCAGCTGATGTACTCGGTTTTGGACATGCGGGTGCGGGCCGCCTGCAAGATGCCGAAGCTGAGCTGGTTGAGCTGGTCGATGATGGGCAGCCACTCGGCTTTGGGGCGGTCGGCCAGCCGCTCGGTGCTCAGCAGCACCCCGTCGCCGAGGCCGTCGAGGAGCAGGCCGCCCACGTCGGTGGCGGCGTAGAGCTGGGTTTGCTCGGGCGTGAGGCCTTCGGGGTACTGGCGGTTGATGATGACCGGGTTGGGCACGCCGTGGAGCAGCAGCTCGAAAAACGCCCGCCGCAGCTCGGGCATGGCGTGGGCGTTGGTGGTGCGCAGCATGACGACGGCCGTAGCATCGTGGCGCAGCTGCTCCAGGGCCGGGGGCGTGAGCGTGGCCAGCTCGTGCCACACAAAGTTCAGCTCCGGATGCCGGGCGGCGGCCACCGCGTATTCGGCGTGGGTAAGCACCGGGTAGTGGTCGGGACGCTGGCCGGCGTCGAGCCAGGCGCTGTAGTCCACTACTTCTTTCAGGCCGTTGGGCAGCATGAACGGAATCGGGCGCTGACCCGCATACACGTAGTCGGCCCCCAGGTCATTCATCTGAAACTTGTCCAGAAACGCCGAATACAGGTGGCCGGCGGCGCGCAGGTCGGCGTACTCCAGCCCCGGCAGGCGCGAGAGGTCGGCCATAACCCGCGGCACGTTCTGCCCGCCCAGGTTCAGCACCTCGCGCGTGGCGCGGCGGTGGTACTGGAAGGGGTTGATGGGGACCTCACCCCCTAGCCCCCTCTCCAAAAGAGAGGGGGAACTAGCTCTAGCTGTAGATGAGAATACTAGCTCTAGAGAACTAGCAGCTAGTTCCCCCTCTCTTTTGGAGAGGGGGCTAGGGGGTGAGGTCAACGGCCGAATAGGCTTAGCCTCCTGGGCGCGGGTGGTGTACCGGTCGATGAGGGCGCGGGCCACGGGGGCTTCGGCTTCGGGGGCTTCGGTGAGGCTGACGCGCACGGTGTCGCCCAAGCCGTCTTCGAGCAGGGTGCCGATGCCCACGGCGCTCTTGATGCGGCCGTCCTCGGCTTCGCCGGCTTCGGTTACGCCCAGGTGCAGGGGGTAAGGTTGCAGGCCTTCCTCGTCGAGCTTCTGCACCAGCAGGCGGTAGGCTTGCACCATCACCTGGGTGTTGGAGGCCTTCATGCTCAGCACCACGTTGTAGTAGTTTTCTTCCTCACAGAGGCGCAGAAACTCCAGCGCCGACTCCACCATGCCCAGCGGGGTGTCGCCGTAGCGGCTCAGAATCCGGTCGGAGAGGGAGCCGTGGTTGGTGCCGATGCGCATGGCCGTGCCGTACTGCTTGCAGATCTGCACCAGCGGCCGGAAACGCTCCCGGATGCGCTCCACCTCGGCGGCGTAGCTGGCATCGGTATACTCGATGAGGTCGAATTTCTTTTTGTCGGCGTAGTTGCCGGGGTTCACGCGCACTTTCTCCACGATGCGGGCGGCCAGCTCGGCGGCGTTGGGCGTGAAGTGGATGTCGGCAATGAGCGGCACGTGGCAGCCGCGGCGGCGCAGCTCCTTCTTGATTTCGAGCAGGTTCTGGGCCTCCTTCACGCTGGGGGCCGTAATGCGCACGTACTCGCACCCGGCCGCTACCATGCGCAAGGTCTGCTCCACCGAGCCCAGCGTATCCATAGTGTCCACGGTGGTCATGCTCTGCACCCGAATCGGGTGCAGCCCGCCCAGGGGCACGTCGCCAATCTGAACTTCGCGGCTGAGACGGCGCTTGTACTCGGTGAGGCTGGGGCAATACGTGTTGTTCATGGCAAAAAAACCAGCGGCGGGAGGCGAAAGTTGCGCTGACGGGCAAAGGTACAAGCTAACGGCTACGGTACCAGTAGCGCGGGCTTCAGCCCGTAGCTCCCTACAGCCTTTCACTTGTGGCCTGCCTGGAGCTTCCGGCGCGTCTACAGCAGTTGGTACGGTGTTCTTTTATCTTCACACGCATTAGTATCACGGAGCGGCGGGCTACAGCCCGCGCTACAACTTTCATCCTATGGCCGACCTCTCTTCTTCTCGCCGTGAATTTCTGAAGCTGGCCGGCCTGGGCCTGGCGGGCTGGCCGGTGGCAGCGGCGGCTGGTGGCACCCGCGCGGGCCGCCCCCAGCCCGCCTACCTCGTGTACGTGGGCACCTACGCCCGGCCGGATGCCGACAGCATTTTCCTGTTTCGCCTCGACCCGAAAACGGGCGCCCTCACCCGCCTGCGGGCCGAGAAAGCCGGCGAAAATCCGTCGTTTCTGGCGCTGGCGCCGGGCCACCGCTACCTCTACGCGGCCAACGAAGTAAGCGAGTACCAGGGCGCGCCCAGCGGCTTTGTCAGCGCCTTTGCCATCGACCCGCGCACGGGCGGCCTTACTCCGCTCAACCAGCAGCCTTCCGGCGGAGCGGGCCCGTGCTACCTCCGCCTCGACGGCACCGGCCGGGCGGCGCTGGTGGCCAACTACGGCGGGGGCAGCGTGAGCTTGCTGCCGGTGGCGCCCACGGGGCCGGTGCAGCCCCCGGCGGCCACCCACCCGCACCGCGGCGCCGGCCCCAATCCGGACCGCCAGACGGCCCCGCACGCCCACTGCATCATCCCCGACCCGGCGGGCCGCTTTGCGTTTGCCGTGGACCTGGGCACCGACCAGGTGCTTGGGTATCAACTGGACGCGGCCCAGGGCCGGCTTACGCCGCTGGCGGCGCCGGCTTTTACGGCCCGGCCCGGCGCCGGCCCGCGCCACCTCACGTTTCACCCCAACGGCCGCTGGGCCTACCTTATCAACGAGCTGACTTCCAGTGTGTCGGCGCTGGCCTACGATGCCGGCGCGGGCACGTTTCGGGAGCTGCATACGCTGTCGGCCCTGCCCGCGGGATTTACTGGCGCCAACACCTGCGCCGACATCCACGTGGCGCCCAACGGCCGGTTTGTGTACGCCTCCAACCGCGGGCACGACAGCCTCGTGGTGTTTGCCGTGGCGCCCGGCAGCGGCCGCCTCACAGTGGTGCAGCACATGAGCACCCAGGGTAAAACGCCCCGCAACTTCGCCCTCGACCCCAGCGGCACTATCCTGCTGGCCGCCAATCAGAACTCTAATACCATCGTCACGTTCCGCATCAACGCCCAAACGGGCCAACTGACGCCCACCGGCCGGTCGGCGGAGGTGCCCGCGCCGGTGTGCCTCCAGGTAGTGCCAGATTTTACAGCCAAGTAAGCGGCGGCTGGGGGCAACTTCTGCGGCGGGTGGCTGTCTATTGCAGGAGTGCCTCTTTCTTATTGCTGGCGCGTGCCGGCGGGCTGGTCAGCATAAGCATCCGACTACCTGCCTGCTGAACGAGTTGGGTCAACGGCAGCGTACTGCTACGTGCCGGCTCGGGTAAGCAGCGCGCCAGCGGGCCGGCGTCAGCACCAAGTCACGCAACTGTCCGGGAGCGGTGCGCAGTATCTCTTCACTATGAAACAGACCCTTTTCCTTGTGCTAGCCGCTGCTCTGCTGCTGGCCATACCAAGCCAGGCGCAGCGGGTGGCCGTACTCAAATTCACTGACCTTCAGCAGCGCCTGGCGCGGCCTTCGGATACTACTTACGTGGTCAACTTCTGGGCGACGTGGTGTGCGCCGTGCGTGAAAGAGCTGCCTTACTTTGAGCAGGTGCGCGCGGCCTACGCGGGCCAGAAGGTGAAGGTGCTGCTCGTGAACCTCGACTATGCTTCTCAGCTGGAGAAGAAGGTGCGACCCTTCGTGGCCAAGCGGGGGCTGAAGTCGGAGGTGGTGCTGCTGAACGAGCAAGACCCCAACACCTGGGTGGAAAAGCTGGACGCCACGTGGTCGGGGGCCTTGCCGTTTACGCTCCTGCTCAGCACCGCCCGCGGCAAGCGGACTGCCTACGAGCAGGAATTCACTCAGGCTGAGCTGACGGCAGCCGTGCAGAAATTTCTGCGCTGACACCGGTTTTCTTTTTTTCACCTTACCTCATTTCGCTTATGAAAACGCTCTTTTCCTTTCTGTTAGCCGGCCTGCTGCTGGTGCTGAGCAGTGCCACCCGCCCGCTGGCCGGCGGCTACAGCGTGGGCGACCAAGCCATCGACTTCAAGCTCAAGAACGTGGACGGCAAGCTGGTGTCGCTGGCCGATAACCAGCAGGCCAAGGGCTACATCGTCGTATTCACCTGCAACACCTGCCCCTACGCCAAGGCCTACGAAAGCCGCATCATGCAGCTGCACGAGAAGTACGCGCCCCAGGGCTACCCGGTGGTGGCCATCAACCCCAACGACCCCGCCGTAGCCCCCGGCGACTCCTTTGCCGAGATGCAGAAGCGGGCCAGCGAGAAAAAGTACCCCTTCCCCTACCTGCTCGACGAAACCCAAGCCGTAGCCAAAGCCTACGGCGCCACCCGCACGCCCCACCTCTACGTGCTCAAGCGTCAGGGCAACAGCTTCACCGTGGCCTACATCGGCGCCATCGACGACAACTCCGAAGACGCCAAGCAGGTGAAAACCCGCTACGTAGAAAACGCCATGACCAACATTCTGGCCGGCAAGCCCGCCTCGGTGAACTCCACCAAGGCCATCGGCTGCACCATCAAGTGGAAGAAGGCGTAGCATGGCTACGCGGGCTGGTGCGAGTTTAGCGCAGCGTAACTCGTGCCGACCATGCTGGGAGGCTGAGCCTCCCCCATCAGAACGACCCACGCCTGCCCCTAACGGCCCGGTTCCGGCTTGCCGCTGGCGCGGCAGTGGAGGCGCAGCCTCCACGCCATGCTTGGCACGAGTTACGCTGCGCTAAACTCGCGCCAGCCCGCGTGACACGGTTTCAGGTATGCTACACTTCCAGCACCAGCTTTCCGATGTGGCGGCTGCTTTCCAGGAGGCGGTGCGCTTCGGCAGCTTCGGCCAGCGGAAAAGTGCGGTGCATGACGGGCCGGAACTGGCCGGTGGCTATCAGGGGCCATACGTGCTGCTCCACGGCGGTGGCCAGGGCGGCTTTGAACTCGGCGGAGCGGGGGCGCAGGGTGCTGCCGGTAATGGTGAGGCGGCGGGCCATCAGGTCGAGGGCGTTGAACTCGGCTGCAGCGCCCTGCATGGCGTTGATGAAGACCAGGCGGCCATCGTCGCGCAGCAGGCGCAGGTTTTTGACCGTGTACGGCCCGCCCACCATGTCGAGCACCACATCGGCCCCGCCGAAGGTGCGCAGGGCTTCCTCGAAGTCTTCGGTGCGGTAGTTTATTACCAGGTCGGCGCCCAGGGCGCGCACGGCGGCACACTTCTCCGCCGAGCCGGCCGTGGCCATCACCCGGCTGCCCAGGGCGCGGGCCAGCTGCACGGCCGTGACGCCGATGCCGCTGCTGCCCCCGTGCACCAGCAGGGTTTCGCCGGGCCGGAGCTGCCCCCGCTGAAACACGTTATGCCACACTGTGCACACGGTTTCGGGCAGGGAAGCCGCCTCGGTATAGGTCCAGCTGGCTGGCACGGGCAGGCAGTGACGGGCGTCCACGGCGGCATACTCAGCGTAGCCGCCCTGGGCCAGCAGGGCACACACGGCATCGCCGGGGTGCCAGCGCGACACGGCTGCTCCGCAGGCTTCCACGGTGCCGGCCACTTCCAGGCCCGGCACCAGGCCGGTTACGTCGCCGCTGCCGCGGTACTTGCCCTCGCGCAGCAGCACATCGGGGCGGTTGACGCCAGCGGCGGCTACCCGAATCAGCACTTCGTGGGGCGCTGGCTTGGGCCGCGGCAGCTGGTGCAGGCGCAGCACTTCGGCGGGGCCAGGTTGGGAAATGACGATGGCGTTCATAGGTAAGGGCGCGTTGCACGCGCCCGTGGGCTTTACGTAGTCGTTCAGATGTAAGCCTATGAATCTAAGCGTATGAAAAAAAGACCGTCATGCTGAGCGAAGGCGCAGCCGCAGTCGAAGCATCTCTCCCACTTTGTCTACACGATTGAAGTTAACCAGAGGTAGAGATGCTGCGCCTTCGCTCAGCATGACGAACCACCCTCAGCATGACTTCGGGTTCCACTGCCCTCCACAATCTCCACAATCGTGCGCGGCCATCCGCCGAACTTCACGTGCAAACGGTTCGTTAACGGCGGGCGCGTGCAACGCGCCTCTCTACTTATGAAAAACGTGTCTCTCCTTCCCCATTTCCTCCGCACGGCTAGCCAACTCACGGGGCTGGCGGCCTGGCAGACTGGCCGGCTGTTTCGGAAAGCAGCCCGCTCGGCCCTCGAATCCATTCAGGAGGTGCTGCGGGCCGAAGTGCAGAAAGGCAACGGCCAGCTGGTGCGCGACTTCCTGACCAATACCGCCCTGCCCGCCGCCCGCAAGCTGCTGCTGGAGCGCATGGCCGCCCGCCTGCTCGTGCGCCTGGGGCTGCGCGGGGCCCTGGCGTCCAGCGTGGTGGGCTGGGTGCTGCCCGTGGTGCTGGAGCAGCTCCTGAGCGTAGCTCAGAAAACCGGCGCCCTCGACAAAATCAAAGCCGCCGCCCCCGTGCAGGACACCCTGGCCCGCCTCGACGAGCTGAAGCGGGCCGCGTGGCGCCGCCTCGCGCCCGACCACGGCACCGGCGCCGAAGTGCTGCCCGACGACACCAAGCTGCCGGACCAATTGCCGGCGTAAGCGGCCTAAAACGCCATCTTTTCCGGGAAAATTCCCGGCACAAACTTTTCCGATTTTTCTGCGTTTCGAAGCTCCTCTGTACAATCCAGTCGCTTCGGCTGGACCGTACGTGGCGCCACTATGAAACTACCCTCCGCTCCGTCGTCGCCCCACGACACCTCCCCCGTTTCTGCTCTTCAAGCTTCCCTGCGCCAGCTCTACCGGTCGGCCCGCTACATTTCCCACAAAGAACCTTACGCCGCCGCCCGCCTCGCCCGCATTGCCGACCAGGCCGAGTACTTCCTGCACGAGTGGCCCGCCGACCAGTGGCCCGACCGACTGTCTCCCAGCAGCCAGCCCCTGCCGGCCCGCTCGGTGCTGCTGGCCTGGCTGGCCACCGCCAAGCACACGGCTTCCCAAACCGACCGGGCCAAGCCCTGCTCCTACAGCTGCTGGCGCCAGGTAACCACCACGCTGCTGGCGGCCCTGGCCCCGTTTGCCTAAACACGCCGCCGCTCTCTTCGGCCGAAACGCTCACGCAACGGCGTAACCGCTAGCGCAGCAGCCCCGCTTGCTGCGCGGCGCTGATTAGCTGCGGCGCGTTCTTGAGCGTGGCTACCACAAACCGCTTCGCCGACTCCTTCACCTCGTCCTTGGTGACGTCGTGGGCCTCTTCGCGCACAAACTCGCTCAGGATTTTAAACGCCTGCGCCACGGCCTTGCGCTTGGGCTGGTCGGCGTGCAGCTGCTCCTGCACCACCCGCAGCTGCGCCCGGATCTTGTCGCGCCGGGAGCTGAACACCGAGTCATTCTCCACGTGCGGCCGGACGCGCTCCACCAGTTCCAGCAGCGGCATCAGCTTCGTAGCCGTGGAGGCGAGGGCGCTAGCCGCACGGTCGCGCTTGGAGGGTTGGCAGGACGCGACGTTTTGCTCTATATTCGCTTCTGCTTGTGCACTGTGTGCAGCTAATTCTTCTTTCACAGTTTATATACTGTTATGCCTATGCTGAGAACAAAATACAAATAAATTATTCGCAACCAAACTCTGAAGTAAGGCATTCGCCACTTCTAATTTCTTGAATGAATAGTTCATTGAAGACAAAGTCAAACATCTTACAATCTCATAATAATGCCAGTTTGTCCTAATTGCGAGTCTGAGCTTAAAGACAGCTTCTTTGGCTCCAACTATCCTTTGAATGACCATGCAAAAGAATTCATCCACACATTCACAAACAGTAAGGCTGAAGGCTATTGTGAAAAATGTGGCAAGCCTTTAATTGAGCAAGGCCGCAATGCTGCAAAAGCGAAGCATCAACAATTAAGTGCTACTCTCAACCAAAATATTCATCACGTACCTCTTCTCTCTTTGCAAGCCCCCACTAACTGGAAGTTTTATCCACTAGGTATGGTGACAGGGCAAAGTGTTACTGGAACAGGCGTATTCAGTGAATTCGCCAGCAGTTGGACAGATTTCTTTGGAGCACAGTCTAAAGCATACAATCAAAAAATTGCTGGTGGCGAGAGTATCTGTCAGACTCAACTCCGTCTCAAATGTATAGAGTTGGGCGGCAATGCTATTTTAGGAACGGACATAGATTATGCAGAAGTTGGTGGCCAAAAAGGAATGCTAATGGTATGTATGTCGGGCACAGCTGTTATGTTAGAAAATACAGATGTTATGGGACCTGAAACTATTGATGCCCTAAATTTACTCACAGAGACTGCTAAGAATAGACGAGCTATTCGTCGTTTTTCAGGTATTATTGACAACGATTTGAACGTAAAGCTAACTCGCGAATTGGGTATAAGCTAAGACACTGACCTACGTTTTAACTAAGCAGTATTGTTATCAAATAAAAATGCTTGTACATTTTGTATAGGCATTTTTATTATTACCCAACAAAAAAAGCCGTTCCCACCCGGAAACGGCTTTTTTGCAGTCGGGGCGCGGAGAAAATTCCCACCCAACTCCGGCCCGACTCTGACCTTGGCTGTTAGTGCCGGAACAGCAGTTCGCGGTACTTCACCAGGGGCCAGTCCTCATCGGCCACCATCAGCTCCAGCTTGTCCACGGAGCGGCGGATGGTGTCGAAATGTGCTTTCACGGTGTCGCAGTAGGCAATGGCCCGCTCCCGTGTGTCTTCAATTTTGTTGGCCACTTTGCGGGCGTTGATCATCTCATCCACCTGGGTTTTAATGATGCTGATGTGGCGCGAAATGGCTTTGATGGTGTCCAGCGTCACCTGGGAGTTTTCGTCGTCGAGGCCCAGCTCGCGCAGGCCGCGCACGTTGGTAATCAGCTTGGTCTGGTAGGCTACGGCCGTGGGGATGATGTGGTTCACGGCCAGGTCGCCCATCACGCGGCTTTCAATCTGGATTTTCTTGATGTAGTCTTCCAGCAGAATCTCGTGGCGGGCGTGCAGCTCCACGTGCGAGAAGATGCGGTGGCGGGTGAACAGCTCGGCGGCATCGTCGCGCACCAGGGCGTCGAGAGCCTGGGGCGTGGTGGGGATGTTCGAGAGGCCGCGCTGCTCGGCTTCCTCTTTCCACTCGTCGGAGTAGCCGTTGCCCTCGAAGCGGATGTTTTTGGCGCTAATCACGTACTCGCGCAGCACCTCCACAATAGCTACTTCCTTTTTCTTGCCCTGGTCGATGAGGGCATCCACCTGAGTTTTGAAGTCGATGAGCTGCTCGGCTACGATGGCGTTCAGCGTGGTCATGGCCGACGAGGAGTTGGCCGAGGAGCCCACGGCCCGGAACTCGAACTTATTGCCAGTGAAGGCGAAGGGCGAGGTGCGGTTACGGTCGGTGTTGTCGAGCAGGATGGCCGGAATCTTGTCGATGCCCAGCTTGAGGTAAATATTGTCGCCCTTGTCGAGGGGCACTTTGGCGGTGCGCTCCAGCTCGTCCAGCACCGAATTCAGCATCGAGCCCACGAACACCGACATGATGGCCGGCGGGGCCTCGTTAGCGCCCAGGCGGTGGTCGTTGCTAGCCGAGGCAATGGAGGCGCGCAGCAGGTCGCCGTAGCGGTGCACGGCCTTGATGGTGGTGATGAAGAAGGCCAGGAACTGCAGGTTCTCTTTCGGCCGGCGGCCGGGCGCGAGCAGGTTCACGCCGGTGTCGGTGCTCATGGCCCAGTTATTATGCTTGCCCGAGCCGTTGACGCCGGCAAACGGCTTCTCGTGCAGCAGCACCTTGAAGTTGTGCTTGTCGGCCACGCGCTCCATGATGTCCATGAGCAGCTGGTTGTGGTCGACGGCCAGGTTGGCGTCCTCGAAGGTGGGGGCGCACTCAAACTGGTGCGGGGCTACCTCGTTGTGGCGGGTGCGCAGCGGAATGCCCAGCTTGGTGGCTTCTTCCTCGAAGTCCAGCATGAAGGCGTGCACGCGGGCCGGGATGGAGCCGAAGTAGTGGTCTTCAAGCTGCTGGCCCTTAGCCGGGGCGTGCCCAAACAGGGTGCGGCCGGTCATTACCAGGTCGGGGCGGGCGCCGTACAGGGCTTTGTCCACCAGGAAGTATTCCTGCTCGATGCCCAGGGTGGTGTGCACGCGCTGTACGTCCTTGTCGAAGTACTGGCACACGTCCACCGCGGCCCGCTCCAGCGCCGCCAGCGACTTCAGCAGCGGGGCTTTGTAGTCGAGGGCCTCGCCGGTGTAAGCCACGAAGATGGTGGGGATGCAGAGCGTCTTGGCCCCGGCCGTTTCAATGATGAAGGCGGGCGAGGTGGGGTCCCAGGCCGTGTAGCCGCGGGCCTCAAAGGTGTTGCGGATGCCGCCGTTGGGGAACGACGAAGCATCGGGCTCCTGCTGCACCAGGGCCGAGCCCTTGAAGTTCTCAATCGGCCGGCCGTCGGAGTTCAGGTCGAAGAAGGAGTCGTGCTTTTCGGCGGTAGCGCCGGTCAGGGGCTGGAACCAGTGGGTGTAGTGGGTGGCACCTTTGGCCGTAGCCCAGGTTTTCATGGCCGACGCTACGGCATCGGCCACGTTACGCTCCACGGGGGAGCCTTGCTTGATAGCGGCTTGCAGCTTCTTGAAGTACTCGCCGGGCATGGTGGCCCGCATGGCGTCGAGGTTGAAAACGTTCTTGCCGAACGTCTCGGAACGCCGCTCGCCGGAATTGGCGACGGTTAGCGCCTGGCGCTGGTCTACAAGTTCAAGAGCTTTAAAGCGAAGGGTGGCCATGTAAAATGGTGAATGACTTACTGTGGTTAGGTGAGGGCAAAAGTAGAACAAGAAAACCTACTTTTCCAAAACGCCTATGCTTTTTGAAGGCACATTTCCGATAAACATACATCTTTTATCTATAGATGCCTCTCTTTGCCTAGCAGTTTTCAGTAGATAACATTGTCTTAACACAGCATAACCATCTATTTCACAACCCACTTAATTTCTCGCAGGGTTGCGCAGTGGAAGACGCAGTGTTTCGCAGTGTTCAGACGCCATTAGCACACTGCGAAACACTGCGTCTTCCACTGCGCAACCCTGCGAGAAACACTCCTTGCAGGCAACTCCGAACCGCAGTTCGTTTCTTTGCAAGCGTGAGAACCCGCTTCGCGTTTCAGCCGCGCTACTTTCTGTTTTGGCTGGTGTACTTCGCCTTCGCCAAGGCAGTCTTCCTACTGTACCATGCTTCCCGCACGGCCGACCTCCCAGCTGGCTCGGTGCCGCGCATCTTTGGCTACGGCCTACGCCTCGATGCTTCGGCGGCGGCTTACCTGTGTGTGTTCCCATTTGTACTGTTCGTGCTGGGCAGTCTGGCGGGGCCTCGGTTTCCGCTGGAACGACCGGTGCGGGGCTTCACGGCCGTGCTGGGCACCGTAGTGGCCCTGTTCACGGTGGCCGACCTGGAGTTGTACCGGGCCTGGGGCTTCCGGCTCGATGCCACGCCCCTGCAATACCTGAACGCGCCCGGCGAAATGCTGGCCTCGGCCGGCAGCGCCCCGCTCCTGCTGCTGATTTTGGTGCTGGTGGTGGTGCTGGGCGCGGGGTGGCTGCTGTACCGCTGGCTGGTGGAGCCGCTGCCGCCCCTGCCGGCCGGGTTTGGGCGGGGCCGGGCGGCGCTGGCGGGCCTACTCTACCTGGCGCTGCTGGTGGTGCCCCTGCGCGGGGGCTTGCAGCAGATTCCGGTCAATCAGAGCGACGTCTACTTCTCGGCTCAGCCGTTTGCCAACCACGCGGCCGTCAACGTGCCCTGGAACGTGGTCAACTCCCTGCGCCTGCGCGACGGCGGCGCCACCAACCCCTACCAGTTCCTGCCCGACACCACTGCCCGGCGCCTGGTGCGTAGCGTGTACACCCCGCCGGCTGCTGCCGATTCGGTGCCGCTGCTCGGCCCCGGCCACCCGCGGCCCAACGTGCTGTTCATCATCTTGGAAAGCTTCACGGCCAAGCTGGTGGGCCACCTGGGCGGCGAGCCGGGCGTGACGCCCACCCTCGACAGCCTGGCCCGCACCGGCGTGAGCTTCACCCACCTCTACGCCGCCGGCGACCGAAGCCAGAAGGGCCTGGTGGCCTTGCTGTCGGGCTACCCCAACCAGCCAGCCACTAGTATTATAAAGTACCCGCGCAAGACAGAGCGCCTGCCCCACCTGGCGCGGATACTCAAGCAGGCTGGCTACAGCACGGCCTACTACCACGGCGGCGAATTGGCGTTTGCCAACATGAAAAGCTACCTGCTGGCCGCCGGCTACGACCACCTCACCGAGCGCGCCGACTTCCGCCGCCAGGACCAGAACTCGAAGTGGGGCGCCCACGACCACGTGCTGTTCGATAGGATGCTCCAGCAGTTGCCCCGGCAGCGGCAGCCGTTCTTCGTGACGGCTTTCACCCTGAGCAGCCACGAGCCCTTCGAGGTGCCTATGCGCCCCCGCTTCCCCGGCACCAGTGAGGCCGACCAGTTCCGCAATTCGGTGTTCTATACTGACCACGTACTAGGCCGGTTTCTGCACCAGGCCAGCCAGCAGCCCTGGTGGCCGAACACGCTGGTGGTGCTCGTCGCCGACCACGGCCACCCCCTGCCCGGCGACACGCCCAACCACGCGCCGGCCAAGTTTCACGTGCCCTTGGTGCTCACCGGCGGGGCCCTGCACCCGGCCCGGCGCGGCCGGCAGGTAGCCACCGTAGGCAGCCAAACCGACGTGCCGGCCACGCTGCTACGGCAGCTGCGCCAGCCCGCTGCCAACTTCACCTGGAGCCGGGACCTGCTGGGCTCCGCCCCCGTCACCTGGCCCGGTGGCGCGGCCTTCTACTGCTTTACCGATGGTTTCGGCGTCGTCACTCCCGCCGGTACCGTCACCTACGACAACGTGTCCCGCCGCCCCATCGACCGGGACTCCGCCGTGCCGGATGCGCAGTTGCGCCTGGGCCAGGCCTACGAGCAGGAGTCATTTGCCGATTTTCTGCGTAAGTAAAATCACAGATTGTGCAGATTACATTGATTTCGCTGATTATGCGGACGCCATAGTTGAATCAGTGTAAATCAATCCAATCTGCACAATCTGCGATTCTATGACCGAACTCCTCTTTGTATACAATGCCGATGCCGGGCTGGTGGCCGGGGCTATGGACCTGTTCCATAAGATTCTGTCGCCGGCCACGTACCCGTGCTCGTTGTGCGCCGTGACTTACGGCAACCTGGGCATGAAGCCGGAGTGGCGGGAGTTCATTAAGAGCCTGCCCGTGCAAGCCACCTTCCTGCACCGCGACGAGCTGCACGCCCAGCACCCGGAACTCGCCGCTACGCCCCTGCCCGCCGTGTTTCGGCGCGCCGGCACGGCAGGCTGGCAGGTGTTTTTGGCGGCCGAGGAGCTAAACCAAACCGACCTACCCGGTTTGATGGCGCTAGTGCGGGAGCGGCTGGGGCAGCCGGCCTGACATAGACTCAGATTACATTGGATGTTGAATTGATTTCACGGATTAGATGGTAGGTGTTCGTTATCCGCGAAATCAGCTCAACATCCGTGTAATCTGCGGTGTATCTTTGTGGTCTTGACTTATGGAAACTAGAACAGTTGCCTTTTATACGCTGGGCTGCAAGCTCAACTTCTCCGAGACGTCGGCCATCGGGCGGCAGTTTGAGGAACGCGGCTTTCAGAAAGTAGCCTTCGAGGACGCGGCCGATATCTACGTCATCAACACCTGCTCCGTCACCGACCACGCCGACCGGAAGTGCCGCAAGGTGGTGCAACAGGCCCTCCGGCACAATCCGGAGGCTTTCGTGACCATCGTGGGCTGCTACGCCCAGCTCAAGCCCCAGGAAATAGCCGGCATTCCCGGCGTGCACGCCGTGCTGGGCGCGGCCGAGAAGTTTCAGCTAGTGGAAACGCTGGCGGGCTTTCAGCGGCCAGCCGCCGGGCAGCCGGGCCAGGTGTTTGCCTCGCCCATTGCGGCGGCCACCGAGTTTCACGCCGCCCACTCTTTCGGCGACCGGACCCGCACCTTCCTCAAGGTGCAGGACGGCTGCGACTATTCCTGCTCGTTCTGCACCATTCCGCTGGCCCGCGGCAAAAGTCGCTCGGGCTCGGTGCAGAGCGTGGTGGAGCGCGTGCAGCGCCTGGCCGAAACGGGAGTTAAGGAAATCGTGCTGACGGGCGTAAACCTGGGCGACTTCGGCCTGCAAGGCCCGGAGCGGGAGCGGAAGGAGAATTTTCACGACCTGGTGCAGGCTCTCGACGCGGTAGACGGCATCGAGCGGTTCCGCATCAGCTCCTGTGAGCCTAACCTGCTTAGCGACGATATTATCCGGTTTGTGGCCCGCTCCCGGCGGTTTATGCCCCACTTCCACATTCCACTGCAATCGGGCTCGAACAAGATTTTGGGCCTGATGCGCCGCCGCTACCGTCGTGAGCTGTACCAGGAGCGCGTGGCTCTGATCAAAGAAGTGATGCCCCACGCCTGCATCGGCGTCGACGTTATCGTGGGCTTTCCCGGCGAAACCGAGGCCGACTTCCGGGAAACCTACCAGTTCTTGAACGACCTGGACGTAAGCTACCTGCACGTGTTTCCGTACTCGGAGCGCGACAACACCCTGGCACCCCGCCTGCCCGGCCGCGTGCACGACCGGCTGCGCCACGAGCGCACCACCCAGCTGCGCAGCCTCTCGGAAAAGAAAAAGCGCTACTTCTACGAGCAGCACCTGGGCCAAGAGACACAGGTGCTGTTCGAGGATGACGTAACCAACGGCCAGATGGAAGGCTTCACACCCAACTACATCCGCGTCACGGCCAGGTACGACCCGCTGCTGGTGGGTGAGCTGAAGCGCCTGCGCCTCACCGCCGTGAACCCGCAGAACCTGATGGAAGCTGAAGAGGTGGGGGTGGAAGTGTTTCAACACTAGCCTACTATCCAGGCATGTTGTTCCGCCAGAAACTCCGTCCGAAGGCGCTAGAGGTGGCGTCCATCACTTTATTCGATTACATGGGGCAGGGTGCCCGCCCGGTCTTGGCCGCCGAGCTACCCACGCTTACTTCTTTTGAGCTTCAGCTGAATGCCTACATAACCGACCAGTTTCGGGAGTACCGGCTGTACACGACAAAGGTGATTTCGCCGGATCAGCTAACTCGTTTTCAGAGCTTTCATGGTGTATTCCTCTCGGGGTACCTGGTCATGCAACACCTCACGCACGAGGCGCTAGTGAGCCGTATGCGGGAGCTGCTGGCTCACACAGCTCAACAAACTACCGTGTCGTCGTGGCAGACGCTGGATAGGCAGTTAAGTGGACTCCTCTACCCGATCTTCTATTCCTCTCATCTGCTCCCGGACCCTGCTGCTCCGGCAAGCTACACCCAAGCCGCAGAATAACAAGGTTTGCTCAAATGGGTAGCCCTGGTTATTTTCCAAATGGCAATACCACTTCTACCTGTTTAACTGCTTTTGCATCAGCTCCATCATCTGCTGCATCAGGCGGTGCTGCTCTTGCAGGTGCTGGTTGCGCAGCTCGGCCATGGCTAGCTGGTGAGCCATTTGTTGGGTGTATAAGGCCGCCTGCCAGCTGGTATCGGGTGTGGCTGGGGCGGTAGTAGGAGCCGGAGCAGCAGAGGACACCGCTGTCATGGGTACCGTTTCAGGGGCTAGAGTGGTTACTGTCGATCCGGCTGACGTGGAGTTACTTACCTCCGAGGAAACAGCAGGTTTTGCAGCAACCACGGAAGCCGGCCCGCTACCTGGTGCCGGCGCCGGCGCTGACTCGGCTGGTGTTGGAGTTTCTGTTGAGGGTGTGGCAGCGGCCCTCGCAGCATTCAAGGTCGATTTCACAGGCGTTACGGAAGCACTGTCTGTTGCCTGTGCATCTGAGGCCGATGGATTGGCATCCACGAGCATCGGTCCTTGTCCTTGCAATAGCCAATCTTTTGATACATTTGGGTATACCTCAAATATCTTACACAAAAGGTCAAATCCTGGTTTGTTACGCTCTTCAACCAAATGTTGTATAACGGTTGCCGTCTTATCCAGAGATACAGCAAAAGCGTTTTTGCTTATTCCTAGTTGCTGAATGAGCTGCGCAATGCGTTGCCCAACGGTAGTAGTAGCCATGTTTGCAGATGGTTATTTTTGCAAATGTATAAAACAACTCATTAACCTTACCACTCCAGGTAATTTCAGCGTAGCCTGCTTCGAAGTGCGGTGAAGGGAAAAAAGTAGGCTGACTCCGGGCTGTGCGGCCACCACGCGGGCGGCAACCACGGCTGATAAAAAATGGTGATGCCGCGGGCAGTAATCGTAAAATCTTCCAAAGTCGGCTCTGCGGCACTTGTGTATTCTACTTGGTGGGTGCGCAGGTTATAGGTAAACCGCTCGGCCAAGGCCTGCACTTCCGCAGAGTCTTGGCTTTCCTCCCACAGCTCATTCAGCGTTTTGGTCAGGCGGCGGTTGATTGCCACCCGTAGCAGCTGCCGCACGCGGGCCGGAGTTTCGGCCACGACGTCAGTCAGGCGGAGCCGCTGGCCCGTGCGCACGTCGAATACGGCGTGTTGGGTGTTTTGCCAGGAATAGGCGCCGGTGTGCTCTAAATTAAACTCAAAGCTCAGCAGCCGGCCGTCATTGTGCAGCACCTGGTAGCTACACCCGGTCAGGCCCTGAGCGGGGCGGCGCTGCCCGGTTTCTTCATCTATGTCTATGCAACACCTGCGCTGCGCCAGACGCAAGGCTTGTACGGCTGATATGCCAGCCGGCCCCGGCGGCTCCATTGCCCGGAGCAACTTCCCCACCACTTAGCGGTTGATTTGCTTTGTGGTAGCGGCGTCGGGCGTCTGCACCCGCGGGAGAACAAAGCGGGGGTTGCCCGACAGGTGCACTTGGCGCACCCGCACGGGCCGGAGTTTTTCTGCCGCAGCTGCTGCCAGACTCCACGGCTTGGCTCCGGTCACGAAAAGCACAGCTGGCAGCAAGCCCAGCAGAACAGGTCGCACCTTCATGCCCCCGCCCCTACTCGAAGCGCAGGCTTTCAATGGGGTCGAGGGCGGCGGCTTTACTGGCGGGGTAGTAGCCCGAGGCCAGGCCCACGGTAATGCAAATCAGCAGGCCCACTATCATCCACAGCCAGGGCACGATGAAGCCCCCGCTACCCACCAGCAGCGACACGCCATTGCCCATGCCCACGCCCAGCAGAATGCCCAGCGTGCCGCCCAGCACGCAAATCACAATGGCCTCGATAAGGAACTGCTGGCGGATTTGCAGGGCCGTAGCCCCCAGCGCCTTCCGGATGCCAATTTCGCGGGTGCGCTCCGTCACCGACACCATCATGATGTTCATGAGGGCAATACTGGCCCCGAGCAGCGTGATAAATCCCACCAGAAAGCCGCCCATACGCAGGTTGCCCGACAGCGAATCCAGCTTGCCGGCCAGGGAGTCGGAGCGCTCCAGCTCGAAGGAGTCTTCCTGGCCCAGCGGGTCGTGGCGCACGGCACGCATGATGCCGGTGGCCTCGCCGGTGAGGTAGGTAAGCTGGGTGGGGTCGAGGGTGGCGGTTTTGACGTCGTAGGTGAGGGCGCGCTGGCGGGGCAGCTGGTTGCCCGTTTCCAGCGGAATCAGGATGAGCCGGTCGGCCCCGCCCCCACCCATGGTGCTGCCGCTCTTCTCCAGCTCCCCCACCACCCGGAAGCGCCGGCCCAGCAGGTAGATGGCCTGGTCGAGGGCGCTTTTGCCCGGAAACAGCTTCTCCTTGATTTCCATGCCCACGATGGCCACGTTAGTGCCGTTGTCCAGCTCGGCGGGCGAGAAAGTACGGCCACTCTGCAAGTTATAGTTCTGAATCAGCAGGTAGTTTTCGTCGCCGGCCACCACGTTCATATTGGGGTTGGTTTTCTGGCCGTTGGCCTTCACCTCCACGGCTCCCGCAATAAAGGCCGACACGCCCACCTTGGCCTGGTCGCCAAGCTGCTCTTTGTACTGGCGGGCTTGCAGATAGGTGATGGGCGGGTAGGTTTTGGCTTGCACCCCGCCCCGCCGGAACCGGTTGGTGTAGCCTTTGGCCTTGATTTCAAAGGAGTTGGCTCCAAGACTGGCAAACGTAGAGTTCAACGAAGCCTTGATGGCATCAATGGCCGTAAGAATGCCCACCAGTGACATAATGCCGATGGAGACAATCAGGGCCGTGAGAATGGTGCGCAGCAGGTTGCTGTTGATGGAACGAAACGCCTCTTTGATGTTTTCCAGCAGGTGCATACGGGCAGAAGCAGCGGGTGAGCCGGGCCAAGAAGGCCAAACCACCACAGCCGGGCGGCCGGCTCCTTGGGCAAGGACGGCGAATTCTGCAAGGTAACGCGTTTACCCTAAAGTCCCGCGGGCTTTTTGCCGATGTGGTGCACCCCCAAGCTGGCTCCGTAACGCTGAGCCACCCGAACCTGCCGGTGCGCCGGGCGCCAGTGTTTTGGCCGTAGCTCACATTTCCCGTTTACCAAACTCCCGCCCGCATTCGTTACCTTTAAAATCGGGGCCGCGGCTTCCTATTAATTTAGCTCGCCGCCCCGCTCCTTTCGCCCTTGCTTTTTTCCAGATTGCGTTTATGATTTTTTTCCGCTTCGCTGCCTTTCTGCTCCTGCTGCTGACGGCCGGCCTGCTCCGGCCCGCGGCGGCCTGGGCCAACCACCTCCTTATTCCCATGGATGCCAGCCAGAAAGAGCATCTGAAAGCCTACGGCGCCGCCTACTGGCTGCTGAGCCGGCAGGTGGAGGTGGATTGGCTGCTGAACTACCGCGGCGGCTCCTTTGCCTGCGAGGTGGCCCAGGGCGCCGAAAACGAGCTGGCCGTGCGCGGCGTCACCTATCAGGTCATCAGCGAAGCGCAGTATACCGGTATCCTCTCCGAAATAGCCGACCCCAACGCCAACATGGACGTGATGAAGCTGGAGAAGGTGCCCAAGATTGCCGTGTACACGCCCAAAGGCAAGCAGCCCTGGGACGATGCCGTGACCATGGTGCTGACCTACGCCGAAATTCCCTTCACCCAGATTTACGACGACGAGGTGCTGCGCGGCGACCTGCCCAAGTACGACTGGCTGCACCTGCACCACGAGGATTTTACGGGCCAGTACGGCAAGTTTTACCGCATGTACCGCTACCGGCCCTGGTACCAGCAGCAGCAGCGCGACGCCGAAGCCGCCGCCAAGCGCAACGGCTTTGCCAAAGTCAGCCAGATGAAGGGTGCCGTAACGGTGAAAATGCAGGAGTTTATTGCTGGCGGGGGCTTCCTGTTTGCCATGTGCTCGGCCACCGACTCCTACGACATTGCCCTGGCCGGCCTGGGCCTCGACATGGTGGAGAGCATGTACGACGGCGACCCGGCCGACCCCACGGCCCAATCTAAGCTTAACTTCAACCGCACCCTGGCCTTCCAGAACTTCCGCCTGGAGCGCGACCCGATGGAGTACGAGTACTCCGACATCGACATGCAGCCCTACGAGCGGGGCGTGTACGAGGACAACGACTTTTTCCAGCTGTTTACCTTTTCGGCCAAGTACGACCCGGTGCCCACCATGCTCACCCAGAACCACGAGCGCACCATCAAAGGCTTTATGGGCCAGACCACGGCCTTCCGCAAGCCTCTTATCAAGCCCGACGTAGTAATTATGGGCGACAACAAGGCCTCGGGCGAGGCGCGCTACATGCACGGCACCCTGGGCAAAGGCACCTGGACGTTCTACGGCGGCCACGACCCCGAGGACTACCAGCATATGGTGGAGGAAGAACCCACCGACCTGGCCCTGCATCCCAACTCCCCCGGCTACCGCCTCATCCTGAACAACATTCTGTTTCCGGCTGCCAAGAAGAAAAAGCAGAAAACCTAAGCGCCGGTAATTTGCTTTTGCCAAGCCCCTGGCCTTTTTTAGGCGAGGGGTTTTTCTTTCCCAAAAAGCGCCGGCCGCATCCAGAAGCCGCCACATCACGTTTGTACCTGCCACACACCTCCGCAGTAGCGTATGACTCCTGAGCCCACGAACTTCGGCTTCTCTGCCGGCAGCACCACCCCTACGACCCGCGTCAACCCCTTACCCCGGGCTGTACTGCGTTCCAACAACTACCTGCTGCTCGATGGGGAGTGGCGCTTTGCCCTCGACCCCGCCGACGCCGGCCTGCGCGACGGGTGGTACCTGGGCCGCAAGTATGAGCACACGGCCAACTGGCCCGGCTCGGTGGAAGACCACATGGCCCAGGCCAAAGACCCTGCCCACCCCAAAACCTGGCAAGACAACGTGGTGGCCTGGTACGAGCGGGAGTTTGCCTTGCCCGAGCGCGGCGACGACAACGGCCACTCCATGTTTCAGCTCACCTTCGGGGCCTGCGGCTACGAAACCAGGGTGTGGCTCAACGGCTTTCCGCTCAGCACCATCGAGGGCGAGGCCGTGCACTACGGCGAGTACACCTCGTTTTCGTACGAGCTGCGCGAGGAGCACCTGCGGCCCGTGAACCGCCTCACCGTGCGCATCGCCGACAACATGGACGCTGAAACGCCCCGCGGCAAGCAGGAGTCGCACGTGTACAAGCGCGGGGGCATCTGGTACCAGACCTACACCGGGGCCGTGCGCTCGGTGTGGCTGGAAATGGTGGAGCGCAACCGCCTGCGCACCCGCGTGGGCGTGGAAAGCGTGATTGAAGACCACCTGGTCCGCTTCAACCTCACCACCCGCATCCACGACCCCGGCCTGTACACGCTCCGCCTCCAGGTGTACGACTGGGTGGCGCCCTCGCCCCAGCCCTTGGCCGTCAGCGACTTTCCGCTGCGCCTGGAGGCCGGGCAGCGCCAGCAGCGCGTGGTGATGGAGCTGCCCGGCGCCCAGCTATGGTCGCCGGAGACGCCCAACCTCTACCGCCTCGTAGCCCAGCTTATTGACGACAACGGCTACGTGGCCGAAATCGAAACCCACTTCGGGCTGCGCAAGATTGAGTCGCGCGGGCGCTGGGTGTACCTCAACAACGAGCCCACCTACCTCGACGGCATTTTGTACCAGCCGGGCACGGCCACCTACGAGGAAATGCAGCGCCACATGCACAGCATGAAGGCTTTGGGCTGCAACCTGGTGCGGGTGCACATTGCCGGCGTCGACCCGCGCATCTACAAGCTGGCCGACGAGCTGGGGCTGCTGCTGTGGGTGGAAGTGCCCAGCCCCCACTCCTCTACGCCCCGTAGCCGCGAAAACCACCGCGCCGAGCTGCTGCGCATGCTGGCCCTGATTCAAAATCACCCGTCGGTGGTTATCTGGAGCCTCTACAACGAGGACTGGGGCTGCCAGGACATTGCCGTCAACCCCGAAACCCGCCGCTACATCGTTGAGATGTATCACTACCTGCACATCAACCACCCGCAGTTTTTGGTGGTGGACAACGACGGCTGGCAGCACATTTCCGATGAGGGCCGCCTGAAATCAGACCTGCTCACGGCTCACCTGTATACGCCCGACCTCCCGCGCTGGCAGGAGCTGCTCGACCGGCTGGTGGCCGGCGAAATGGAAGGCGTGGCCGTGCTGCCCCTGGTTGTCGGCGACCCATTCTTCTACCGTCGCCAGAAGCCGCTGGTGGTCAGCGAGTGGGGTGGGTTTGGCTTTGCCGACTACGGCGGGCCGCAAAGCGCCGAAGAGCGCACGGAGCGCATCCGGCAGTTTAAGCGGGAGCTGCGGGCCCGCCCCATCGCCGGCGACGTGTACACGCAGGCCACCAACATCGAGGATGAGCGCAACGGCCTGATTGACCCGCACACCGGGGAGCTAAGCGTGCCGGCGGGGCTGCTGGCCTCGGGCCTGCCCGGCCAGGAGCCGCAAAACCCGTAGCGAAGAGGCTGCTACCGGGTAAGCTGCACCAGTTGCCGGGCCAGCAGGGGCAGGTCGGCGGTTTTTTCGGGAATGTTTTCCAGCGTAATCTGCACCACCACGGGCTGCTGGTTGGCAATGCCGTAGGCCACCAGCTCGTAGGCCATGCCGCCCGTGGCTTTGGGGTAGCTCACCAGGAAGCCCTTGGCCGGCTTCTGCAGAATAAAGCAGTCCAGCGGCTGCCGCTCGGAGTCCTGCTTGTACTTTTTATCAAACTGCCGCGCAAACTGCTCCGGATAGCTTTTCAGCATGCCGAAGTCAATGTACATCCAGGAAAGCTGGAAGTCAGGGCCTTGCAACTCGAAGTCTGACTGCAGGGTGCACCCCGGCGTAACGGCGTAGCGCTGCCCGCAAAAGTTGATGACCGCGCCAGCCGGCACGGTAGATGCCGTAAGATCGGGAGCGGCCGGCGCGGCTTCGGGCGTGGTTTTCTGCGCCCAGCCCCAGGCCGGAAACGCAACACAGCAGAGAAAAAGTAGCTTTTTCATAACGTACACCCTAAATCGGACCGCACGAAGCTAATATTTTTATAGGATTATACAAATTATTATAATGCAATTCCTCTATTTACTATCCAGTAGCTAATGCATCCGGTCGTCGCGTACGGGTAGGTTGGTCACGATTTCGCCCTCAATGCGGAGCAGCTCTTGCAGGCGGGCATCTACTTCCTGCGGGTCGCAGTACTCCTTGGCCAGGTCCACGTAGCTCACGAAGTGGCCCGCTTCCGAAGCCATCAGCTCGTAATAGAACTGACTGAGGTCGGGGTCGGGAATGTGCTTCCACAACAGCTTGAACCGCTCGCAGCTCCGGGCTTCTATCAGAGCACTTACCAGCAGCTGGTCCATCAGCTGCCGCTCCCGCGCGCCGCCCTTGCGCACGTGGGCCATGAGCTGCACCACGTACTCGTCGCGGCGGGGGCGGCCCAGCTCGTGCCCGCGCTTGCGCAGCTCCTGCAGCACCCGCGCAAAATGCTCCCACTCCTCGGCCACCAGCAGGGTCAGCTCGTCCACGAGGCGGGTTTTCTCGGGGTACTTCACAATCAGGCTGATGCCCGTGCTGGCGGCCTTCTGCTCGCAGTACGCATGGTCCACCAGAATATCAATAATGTTCTTGGACGCAATATCCACCCAGCGCGGATCGGAGTTCAGCTTGAGCTTGAGGATGGTTTTCATGGTGGGGGCTTAGGGGCTTGGGGACTTAGGGTCTTAGATGACGTGCTGGAGCTGGGTTGTGGAGACGCGTCTCTACACCGACCGACGCCAGTGGTCCAAGTGTGAGCAAGTCCTGCGGCTACTGCCGGACGCTAGGTGCAGAATGCCTGCACAAATCTACGTCCCTACGCCCCCAAGACCCTAAGCCCCTAATTGAAAAACTGCCAGCGGATGCCGAACTGGAAGCGGCGGGGCAGGGCCGGATAGTAGGGCGTGGCAAAGTAGCCGCGGTGGGGCAGGAACTGGTTGACGTAGGCCATCTTCAGGAAGATGCCCACCGTTTTGATGTCGCCACTGAGGAATACATCTACCACCGGGAGGTTGCGGATGGTGAAGTGGTCCTGCACGAAAAACTGCTGGGTGCTGGGGCTGTAGTCGTAGGCCCGCCAGCGCGACTGGAAGTAGGCCTGCACGCCGGCCTGGCCCAGCAGGGCCTTCTTGAACACGTAGCCCTGGTAGTACAGCCGCGATTCGCCCACAATGTCCGGTATGCGCAGCCCGGCGCCCTCGCCGCCGGCCGTGTAGGTGACTTGGTTGTCGGCGAAGAAGTGGCCGAGCTGGAAGCGGTGCCGGGCGTGCAGGATGAACAGCTGCTTGGCTTCGCCGAGCTGGGCGGGGCGAGCTTGCTGGTTGTAGTACACCAGGTTGGTGATGTTGGCCACGGTGGCCGAGGCCTCCACGTGCTGATTGCCCAGCCGCTGGCTGAGCACTACCCGCGCCTGCTGCACCTGGGTGTTGTCGAAATCCGTATTCCAGACGAAGTGGTTGCCATTGAACCGCTGCTCGGTGAGCGTAGGTGCGTAGCTGGCACTCAGCACCTCCCCCGTCAGCGGGCCCAGCCGAGCCGAGGCGCGCACCCAATACTCATTGGCCAGCTTGTACTCCCCAGCCGTTTCGATGGCAAACTGCCGGTACCGGAACGCCGCCGTCCCGCCCACGAACAGCTGGGTACCCGACTCCCCGAACCGGGCGCTGTCCTGGGGCAGGGGCAGGTCGAGGCGGGCTTTGGAATCGAGGGCGTAGCTGCGCTGGCGGCCGTAGAGGCGGTACTCCACGGCGCTGGTGCGGCCCAGCACGCCCACCAGGTTTTCCAGCTGCCGGTACTCGGCCTGGTCATTGGTAGCGGTGGTGCTCAGGCGGTTGCGCGGGTAGAAGCCACTGCCGGCGCTTTGGGCAAGCTGGTCGTCGGTGTAGGTGTTTTCCTGGCGGCTCCAGTCGAGCACGTGGAAGGCGGTGAGGCCCCGGCCGAGCAGGCGGTAGGTGTGCGCCAGCCGAAACCGGTTCCGGTCGTCGCGGTTCACGGCCCGGGTCAGGCGCACCTCTTCGTCCTGGTAGTCGAACAGCTGCTGGAGGTTTATTTTGCCGGCTTCCCCCTCTTGGTCTTTGGCCTGCACCACCACGCCGCCCTGCTCCACGGCCCGGTGGCGGGCCGTGCCGAAGTTGGCCAGGGCGTGGTACCGGTCGTTGGCGGTTTGGTAGCGCACAAAGAACAGGAAGTTGGTGTGCTCTACCTGCCCCGTGCGGGTGTTGCTGACGGCCAGATGCTTATTGGACCCGAACCGCTCGAAGGCAAACCCGGCGTTGAACAGCTTCTTGATGCTGCGGGCGTACGACAGCTCGAAAATCTGCTCGTGCGGGTTGCCCTGGTGGAAGCGGAAAAACGTGTAGGGCGAGCGGGTGTCGTAGTACGGAATGGTGGCCGCATTGCGGGCGTACCGGTCGAACACCGTACGGCCGAAGCGGGCCCCGAGCTGGAGGTTGGGCTCCCAGAGCAAGCGGCGCGAGGCCGTTCCAAAGATGCCCAGGTCCTGCTGGTAGGTGGTGTCGTGGGCCCAGTAGCGGGCCTGGGGCAGGCGCGTGAGGGTGGTGTCAATCATGCGGCCCTCGTTCTGGTCGCGCAGCACGTCGGCCTCCCGAATGATGAAGGTGGTGCGGGCGCCGTAGAGGTTTTTGGTGGAGTCGTCGACCACCTGGGCGCTGGCCGGCCGCAGCGTAGCACTTAGCAGCAGTAGGCCCGCCACCAAGCCCCAGCGGCGGGGCCACCGGAGCGCCCGGAAACCAGCAGAATAGGCCGTAATAGCCTTTTGGATAGTCGAAAGCAACAAGTCAGACAACAGCGTGGGGCTGAAATAGCGGCGTCAGCAGCTCCTGCAAGCGGGTTTCCCCGTCGGCCATAAACCGGACGTCAATCGGAATGTAAAATACGGGCAAATCGGCCATACTTGCCGCCAGAGCGGGTTCCAGCAGGCGGGCGGCGTCTTTTTGCGTAGTCAGAACGCACTGGCCCGGCCGTAATTGTGCGGCCAACTGGCGCAGCTCCGCGGGCCGAAACGCGTGGTGGTCGGGAAAGCGGGCGTGGTGCAGGACGCGGTACCCCGCTGCGGCCAGGTACTCCAGCAGCGGCCCCGGCTGGGCAATGCCGGTGAGCACCACCACCTCCGGGCCGGGCGCGGCCCCAGTTGCCGTGCCCGGCACCGGCACCGGCCGGCCGTAAGCGTAGGTCGAAAACAGCACCGGCACCCCCGGCCGGGCGTAGCGCCCGATGCGGCGGCGGATGGCGGCGCGGGCGGCCTCGCTCAGCTGCGGGTCGCACTTGGTTACAATAACCACATCGGCGCGGCGGGCGCCGGCCCGGCTTTCGCGCAGGCGCCCGGCGGGCAGCACGTGGTCCTGGTAAAAGGGGCGCTGCTGCTCGGTGAGTAAAACGCTCAGGGCGGGCCGCACGCGGCGGTGCTGGTAGGCATCGTCGAGCACCACGGCGGTGAGCGTGGGCTCCTCACGCAGCAGCTGCCAGATGCCGGCCGCCCGGTCTTCGCTCACGGCCACGGGCACCTGCCCCCGGAACTGCTGAAACTGCTGCAACGGCTCGTCGCCGATGGTGGCGGCCGTGTCCGGGGCCGTGGCGCGGCGGTAGCCGCGCGTGCGGCGGCCATAGCCCCGGCTGAGCAGGGCCGGCCGCTGCCCCTGGGCCAGCAGCCAGGCCACCAGCCAGGCCACGTGGGGGGTTTTGCCGGTGCCCCCCACCCGCAGGTTGCCCACGCTCAGCACCGGCACCTGCGGAAACGTGGCCGCCGGCCGGCGCCCGGTGTCGTACAGCCAGTTGCGCCCAGCCATGATGCCGGCGTAGAGCCAGCTCAGCGGCAGCAGCAACAACGTAAGCAGGCGAGACATGGCGGCAAAGGTAGCACGTAGGGGCGCGTCGCACGCGTTCGGTCGTTGCCCTTACGTACCGCGCCCTGTAGAGCCGCATCGTTGCTTCTCTATAGCCTGCGCGGCCTCGTTCACCGACGAGACGCAACGATGCAGCTCTACATACTACAGCCCGACTACAAAAAAGCCGCCCCACGTAAAGCGGAGCGGCTGGATAGTGCAATAGGTGGAGTGTAGCGGAAGCTTAGTTGGCTAGGGTGGCGCGGTGGGCCGTTACCTGGCTGATGGCATTGGTCAGCACGGTTACTTGGGCGGCTACCTGCTCAGCGTCCACGTCGGCCAGGAAGCGGGCGGCGCCGCTGCGGGCACTACCCCGGTCGTTGAGGTTGTCGCGCCGGTCGTTGGCGCGGCGCAGCTTGCCTTCACTCTGGCGGCGCAGGGCGGGCGTCAGGTTAGTTTGGGCCAGGATGGCGGTGTGGGCCGCAATTTCGGCCTCTACGCCGGCCAGCTGCCCGGCTACATCAGCCTGGGTGCGCTGGGCCTGCCGGTCCGAAAACTCCAGGTTGCTGGTGCGCTGCTCGTAGCCATCCAGCTCGGCTTGCAGGTCCACTAAGGCTTCGTCGCACTCGGCACGGGTAGTCAGGGTGCTCAATTCAAGAGCCATATAAGAATTGGTTAAGGGTGATAGATGAGCTTATAGACGAGCTTAGCAGGGATATATTGTATAAGCCTATTATTTATTTTTTGTGCCTGTCTGTGCTCCACCGGACTCCAGCTGCCGGGCCAGCGTGGCGGCCTCGGTTTCCAGCGCTGTGGCGCGAGCTTGCAGCAGGTAGTAGCGGGCCGCCAGGTCGGCATCATGCAGGGCCGCGCTGGCTTGCTCCTGCCGGCTCCGCAGCCACTGGTGGGCGCGGGCGGCATGGGTATCGGTGGGTGCGGCGGCTTCGGCCTGAGCCAGCAGGACCGGCAACACCTGCTGCCAGCGCCGGGCCTGGGCCTGCCCGGCGGCCAGCTGCCGCAGCTCCCGGCGCAGCTTAGCTGCTTGGTGGCGGCAGGTATTGAGGCGAGCCTCTAGGGGGCCGGGCGCGGGTGCACCATGCGGCGGCTCCTCGGGCGCTGGAGCAGCCAGCCGGGCCGGGGCTTCCGGTGGTAGCTGGGCGGCCAGCGGCGCCAGCCGCAGCAGCACCTTAGAAGTCAGGGTGCGGCGCCCGGCCTCGATATCGGCCACATATTGCCGGCTGATGCCCAAATAGGTACCCAGCTCCTGTTGCTCCAGCCCGAAGTACTTGCGCACCTGCGCCAGCAGTGTGGTAGAGGGAATAGACTTGCGCGGCATCGGAGTTTTTGCAGCTTATTTTTTTGTTTCTGAAAAATAAGCTGCAAAAATCGAATCAGGCACAAAAAAGCCCCGGCTGCTGGGGCAGTCGGGGCTTTCCGTGTTGGGCCAGCTTCTCTGACTGACTACTTTTTTGGTTTTGGCTTGGCTCCGCGCCTGTTTAGGCGCACTACCTCTGCTGGCGCCGGCTCTGAAACAACCAGCGTAGGCAGGGGGCTACTTGGCGAAAACCCGGACTGCGCTTTGCGGCCTAGCCGTTCGGCAATCAGGCGCAATTCTTTTTCGTCGATGGGGTTAGCTGCTTCTATCTGTAGCTTTATCTGGTAGCGCTTGTTAATAAGCTCTAAGCGTTGCTTGCGTGGGGCATTCCGATTATCTCGCAAATAATTATCTATCCACTCTATGACGGCATTCGGGTCGAAGACAGGCTTAGGAGCCGGATGGCGCACCCCGCCTACCGCCCCGGTAGCTACGGGCGTAGCCGGCACGGAGGCAGCAGAGCCGGGCCAAGGAGAGTTCGACGGTAAAAACGCTTCGGGTTTCATAGCAGTAAGATACGCAAGACCATTATAACTCGTCCAACACGATGCGGATATAGCCGGGTTCATTAGCTACCTCCAGTACCTCAAACTGGGTGTTGGGGACGAACAACACTTCATATTCATTTTGCCCGTCAACACCGAATTTAGAGATTTGCTCGATGAGGCGGCCAGTACGAGACTGTATCGAGAACAAGCAATTTTTTCCGGATGCATGCAGGTATTGCCGCGCAATAGTTATGCGTAAGCTGGCTGAAAGGAAAGCCGGCCAGCTCACGGGTTGCCCATTTTGAGCGTAGACCCGGTATTGCTGCAGCTGGCCGGGCGAGAGATACACGCCGCTGTTGGCTTCGCCGACATAAGGCGGCAGCTTGCCCAGCGCAGCCACTAAGCCCATACCAAACAAGGACGTATTATGGCCACCGTTGGTATGCAGGTGTTGATTGAGCGGTTCGTACCCGCCTTCGCTATAGTGATAAATAAGCGCCTTATCAAGTAGAGTCAGTTCGGGATGGGCCGTAGCACGTCTGCCGGTTTGCACGGCTCGCAGGGCGTCGGGTAGGTGCTGGGAAACGAACGTGTGTAGGTCGGATTGGGGCATACGGGCAGGAAATATACTACCGTATACGCGCCTGGCCTATCGGCCCTGTGCCAGCAGGTGGTGTGGACGTTGGGCAAACAGCGCGGACGCTGAGACGCAAGGATGCGTTTCTACATCGTGGTTTCCTGCTTACCTTCCGGGCCGTTTTTCCCTTCTCCCAGCTGCTATGCCCACATTATTACCCTTATTTCCCGCCCAAACGCTTCCCGCCCCTCTTACTCATTTCGACCCCGCCACTGCCCTGCCCGACTTTGCCGAGCGGGTGCGCCACCTGCGGCGCTGGCAGCAGGCCATCAAGGAAGGCTACGTGCGCAGCCGCAAGGAAGAAGCCTTGCAGGCCGAGTTTCTGAACCTGCTGTTTGGGCAGGTGCTGGGTTACGAGTACGAGGCCACCACCCACCGCCAGCTGCAACTGGAGCTGAAAACCCTCACCGACGGCACCAAGCCCGACGGCGCCCTGGGCGAGTTTGTGGCCGGGCCGGGCGGCGGGCTGGGCGGGCCAGTGCGGGCCGTGGTGGAGCTGAAAGACGCCCGCACCCTGCTCGACGCCAAGCAGCGCGGCGGCGCCGGCAAGGGCCGCCAGGAAACGCCCGTGGAGCAGGCTTTCAGCTACCCCAGCAAGTTTGGCGGGCAGTGCCGCTGGGTGCTGGTCAGCAACTTCGTGGAGCTGCGCCTCTACTCGGCCCAGGACCAGACCCGCGCCGAGGTGTTCAACCTCGAAACCCTGCCCGACCAGCCCGAACAGCTGCGCCGCCTGCTGGCCCTGCTGCGGCCCCAGCACCTGCTGCCCGCCCCCGGCCGCGCCGAGGCGCCCCTGGACGAGGCCTTGCAGCAGCGCCAGCAGGAGGAGCTGAAAATCACCAAGGCCTTTTATAAAGATTACAGCACGGCCCGCCGCCAACTGCTCGACCACCTTATCGAGCAGAACCCGCTGGTGCCGCCCCTGGAGCTGCTTCAGCACACCCAGAAGCTGCTCGATAGGGTGATTTTCGTGTGCTTCTGCGAGGACAAGAACATTATTCCGCGCCTGACCTTCCGGCGCCTGCTCGATGCCGTGCGCCAAAACGTGTTCGACCCGGCCGACGACAAGGTGTACCGCACCGTGCGCGGCCTGTTCCAGAGCATCGACCAGGGCAATGCCCTGGCCGGCATCAACCGCTTCAACGGGGGGCTGTTTGCCCAGGACGCGGCCCTGGATGCGCTGGTAATCAAGGACCGGACCCTGACGCCGGTGATTCAGCTGGAGCAGTACGACTTTGCCTCCGACCTGAACGTGAACATTCTGGGCCACATCTTCGAGCAGAGCCTGTCGGACCTCGAAGCCGAGCGCGCCCGCCTCAGCGGCCTCGCCCACGACCCCCGGCAGGGCAAGCGCAAGCAGGACGGCATTTTCTACACCCCCGAGTACATCACGCGCTACATCGTGCGGCAGGCGGTGGGCGGCTGGCTGCACGAGCGCCGCCGCCAGGCCGGCCTCGACCAGCTGCCCGAGCTGACCGACGAGGACCGGGCCACCATCCGCCTGGGCGCGGGCAACAAGCTGGTGCAGCCCTCCCGCGCCGTGCAGAAGCACATTGCGGCCTGGGAGCAGTATGCGCAGGCCCTGGAGGGCATCCGGGTGCTGGACCCGGCCTGCGGCTCGGGGGCGTTTCTGAACGAGGCGTTTGGGTATTTGCTGCGCGAGGGCCAGCACGTAAACCAGGAGCTGGCCGCCTTGCGCGCCGGGCAGTTCAAGGTGTTCGACCTCGACCGCCACATCCTGCAACACAACCTCTACGGCGTGGACCTCAACCCGGAGTCGGTGGACATTACGCGCCTGAGCTTGTGGCTGCAAACCGCCAACCCCGGCAAGCCCCTCACCTCCCTCGACCACAGCATCCGCTGCGGCAACTCCCTCATCAGTGACCCCGCCGTGGCCGGCCCCCGCGCCTTCGACTGGCAAGCCACCTTCCCCGAAGTATTCGAGCAAGGCGGGTTTGACGTGGTGATTGGGAACCCGCCGTATGGGGCGAAGTTGAGCAAGGTAGATAAGGATTATTTAGCTAACTCTTACCCCAATTCCGGAACTGACACCTACATAATGTTCTGGGAATTATCTGTAAAACTTGTAAAACAAGGCGGTTTGACTGGCTTCATTGTGCCTAACACCTTCCTCGTAACTGAGAACAACGAAAAGATTCGGAAGCTACTCTTTGAAGAAACATCTATTGCTGAAATCTTAGAGCCTTTTGGTGTATTCAGTGATGCTGTAGTCGAAACTGTTGTGATGATTATTCAGAATACTAAGCCGACTAATTCAAGTTTATTCAGAACTGTTATAACTGATAGGGGTAAAGATGATTTTAGCATCAAGTTGGGTAGAGCTACAGTACTTGAATTTAAAAACGAAGAGCTATTTAATAGAGAAAAGCTTCTGTTTAACTATAGAGAAACAAGTACCGAAAAAACCTTGTCAAGTAAGTTAAAAAGGCAATTCTTCACACTCAAACAGTTCGCAAAAATTACCGCAGGAGTAAAGCCATATGAAGTGGGGAAAGGTAATCCGCCACAGACGTCTTCAACTATAGAAGAAAAGCCTTATACAAGCTTTTCAAAGCATGATAGTTCATGGGAGCCTGTTATAAGAGGAACTGATGTTACTAGATATAGTCTGGAATGGAGTGGTGAATATATCAAGTATGGCCCCAACCTAGCAGCGCCACGCAGCCCTCAATCATTCTTCACTGATAAAGTATTCATTCGCAGGACGGATGATAAAATACTTGCCACTTATGATGCAAAAGGATTTGTTGGAATTAACTCTGTGCATTGCTTACAATTGCTTCCTGATAGTGGGCTAAGCTTGTTATATATTCTCTCGTTGCTTAATTCAAAAATTATTGATTGGATTTTCAGTAACGACAACTTCCATATGGTCGGTAAGCCATTAGCGGAAGTCAAAGTCGTCTTTATTGAACGTCTTCCCATTCCCAACATTTCCCTTGCCGAACAGCAGCCTTTCATCACGGCGGCGGAGGCGTTGCTGGCGGGCCATAAGGCGTTGCACGAGGCGGAAGCGGCGGCGGGGCGGCTGGTGCGGGCCGAGCTGGGCCTCACGGCCCCGCTCACCGGCAAGCTGGCCCTTGGGCAGCCCTGGAAAACCTGGAGCGCGGCCCTGGAGAAAGCCCTGGGCCGCAAGCTCACCCTCCCCGAAAAAGGCGAGTGGCTCCCCTATCTCACCGAGTTTCAGGAGCAGCAGCAGGAGCGCCGTGCCGCCCTCCACCGACAGGATGCCGCCCTCGACCAGCTGGTGTACCAGCTCTACCAGCTCACGCCGGAGGAAATTGCCCTGGTAGAAGGCCGCCCCGCGCCGGCATCGGCGTAAATGGGTCGGGAGTTTTTGCAGCTTATTTTTTTATTTCTGAAAAATAAGCTGCAAAAAGTTCGGTGCACATAGCGGCTTCGGGAATGGTGTATGCACCGGGCGGGCGGCCAAAAAGCCGCCCGCCCGGTGCATACACCATTCCCGAAGCCGCTATAATCTTTTATACTCTTCCCTACTTCCCATGCGCTCTGCAACTGCTTTTATCTGGTTTCGCAGCCCTGGCTTTACGCTCGAACAAGCGCAGGCTGCCCTACACGAGCACAGGCTAACGGTACGCCAGGAAGCGGACATGCTGCTGGTACACGACGGCGGCGGCCCGCAGTATCGGGTGTATCTGGACCGGGGCCCCGTGGTGGAGACGCAAATCGCCGAGCTTGCTCACGCTACGCCCTATGCCTCCCGGCTCGCCGGCTACGACCAGTGGCTTGAAGTGGCAATCGACGATTTAGACGAGGCCCTGGACGAGATAAATACCCTGATCATTCTGCAAGGGACCCTGCAAGACGCCACCCAAGGCTACCTCTACCTCGACTGGAACGGAGAAATCAGTCCGCCCTACGCACCCTAGCCCCCTGCCCGCCGCTGCCAGCGTCGCGGCCCATGTCCTCGGGCGAGATGACCAGCAACAGGCGCAGCGAGCCATCCAGGCCCTGGCCGGAGCTGTGAAAGTGCTGTGCAGTTGGGCACAGACACAACCGCCCCGCCGTGGCGGGCGGGGCGGTTGTGCCTGTGGTTATGTCAGTTTATACTTCGTCCTCATCATCTTCGTCGGGTACCTCTATCAGCCCTTCTAGAAATGCGGTGAAGGAGGGAGCCAAGAAGTGAACACCTTCACCATACTCACGGGGTTGAGGCACCAACTCATCATCCTCGAGGAAAGCCGGTGGACGGTAGGATTCGTGAGCGATATAATAGACGCTGCCATAATCCTCGGGTCCGACGCTCAAGCAAAATTGGTCGCCACCGGCTTCATCAGCAAAGGGTATCAAATCCGGATGTAATTGGTCGCGCAAGGATTCCAGGCTGCGTTCCAGGGTATAGGAACCGTGCTGAACAGGCTTGAACTGGTTAATATCTCGCTCCGTGGTGCGGCCATTTTCGCGGCTTTGCAGAAAAGTATTGCGGCGCGGCCACCCCCCATTAACGCGTAGAATGTGCGCTTTATAGTCTTCAGGAAAGACGAAGCCGTATTCTTGCTCAATAGCCCGCAAGTCGGCTGCGGTGGCGGGTGCTTCAGTCCCGGTGAATTCCTGCTGTTCCATTAGTTAGTCGTAGAGCTTGATTCCAAAATATTCGTTGCACTGGTCGCAAGATCCGTAGTGTACAAACGTGTCTTCGTGTGCTTCTTTCTTCACCAATTCCATTGTGCAGGTGCCATAAGGCGGCGGATTGGGATTAGCTTCAAAATCGTCTCGGTGGTGCCACGTATACCCCTTCGGTGGTTGGTCTGCCTTCAGCCCTTGAGCCTTTACTACCTCTGTTAAACCGGCTGCCTTGTTCGCTCGGCGGAAGTCTCCTTTGCGGGAGCCAGCCATTTTGATGACAACAATGTTCTTTTGGTTGCCGGTGGCCGGGTACATATACGACGTGCCCGCAAAAGTAGGCTCGGCGTTAAGAGTCAGTGGCACGCCCTTCGCGTCCTTCCGCGTGCCTGTTACGTTGTAGCTCTTTTGCGCGTCGTATACCGCCACCACTTTTCCGTTGGCATCCGTGCGGTACGTGAAGGGGTTTCCCGCAACGTGGAATTCGGCTTGCCGGTGGTCCTGCAAAAACTTTTTGTTGTTTTTACGGTCCCACCTTCCCTTAATCAACTCCTGCCACTCCTGCGCCGACAGATGCACCTGCTGATGGTCGGGCGACGGATTAGGAATCGGCGCCGGCAGGTGAGGCGGAATGTCAGGGTTGACGGGCGGCGCGGCCGGCGCCGCCGCGCTTACTGGCCGGCCGCTGTAGGCATACTCCCGCGCCAGGGGCGGCACCCACTCCGCACCGCTGCTGGCGTCGCGGCCCATGTCCTCGGGGGAGATGATTAGCAGCAGGCGCAGCGAGCCATCCAGGCCCTGGCCGGAGCTGGCGGTGTGTTAGGCAGAAGCCTACGCAGCACACCTCTTTGAATTACCAGCCGTTGTTACTGTAAGAAAACAAAGTCATCCAAAGCAGACTTTGGCGGGTTCACGTCCGATTCGAGAATTGCGACGAGCATTCCAGGCTTTCGGCGGGTGGTGAACATACGCAGGTAGCGGGCGGGCACAAATTCAATGCCCTCAACATAACTGTGCCCAACTACCACAAACATTCCACGGTTGGCAGAATTTTCCTCGTTGTCCGATAGCTTCCAACGGCCGTTGTAGTTTTTCACTACCACTTCGCCGAGGTACTCCCAGCACTTGCTTCTTAGCAATAAGGCAGTATCGGAAGAATCCTGGAAGCTTACACCCATGTCAAGGACATATCGCTCCAACTCGTAGAGGCTATTTACAGAAAAGTCAAGAGCATACCCAGCTTGCTCAGCTTCTTCTACGAGTTCATCTACGTCGTCTTCCATATTGAGTAGGAAGGCAGCAAATTGGGCTTCTTTTTCGTCTTGACTGAGTTGGTCGAACGCCATTACTAAGGAATTTGAGGACCGAGTTTGTAGGTTGCACCAATGGCATCTAATGCTTTCAGCAAGTTTTTGGATGCACCTTTTTCTAAAATGTATTCTACCTGATATCCACGTTGAATCAGCCATTCATCTTTTTGCAAATCAATTTTGGCTTGATCTGAGTGACTGACTTTTCCTGTTTTCAACTGACCACAATACTCTTGCGAGTCAATAAAAATATCAACCTGCCGCTTGGTATAAGCAGTTTTAAATGTTTTGCTTTCTCCACCCAGCGCGTCACAGTACTCCTTTTCCCGCCGCAAACCAAATTCAGCATTGCGGCTGTTGACATGGAACTGCTTTTCCCAACGGGCGTAGTCCCAAGCGTTGGGGTCGCCTGCATGTTCGCGCTGATAGCGCGCCCAGCGCCACGCTTTGCCTTCGGGTGTACTCTTTGGGGGCTTCTTGCCGGTCAAGTCTACGGGCACATTCGGCGCAGCCGGTACAGCCGCTGCCCGGCCGCTATACGCACACTCCCGCGCCAGGGGCGGCACCCACTCCTCCCCGCTCCCGGCGTCGCGGCCCATATCCTCGGGCGAGATGATCAGCAACAGGCGCAGCGAGCCATCCAGGCCCTGGCCGGAGCTGTCGAACCGCTCGTAGTGGGTGGTGCAGGTGGCGTGGGTAAACCAGACGTGGGCGAAGGCGCTGTCCGGCTGGTCGGGGCGGGCGAAGACCAGGCGGCCCGACAGGGTTTTGTGGGAGTCAGCGGCCCACTGGGTTAGCTCGGGGTAGACTCCGCCGGTCCACAGTTCCACGTAGATGGGGCCTTTCAGAACTTTGCGGCGAGGCCGGCCCCGGTGGTCAACGGGCTGGCGGAAGGCATACTGGCACCAGACTACCCGGTATAGCTTGCCATCGAGATAGAGCAGCGCGGAGAAAGAGGCCATACGGATTGCATAGAGGGAAACGCAAGCAGTAAGGTGTGTGCGGCAGCAGGGGAGCGAGCCGCAAGTATACGGCTATTTCTCAGGGCCCACCCGCTTTTCAGGCGCCCTCCGCGCTGCTATTGCGTAGTGGTGTCTGCCCGGCTTCTGTATCTGCCCCCTATGCCCGACGTTCACCAACCGGGCGCGTGCGACGCGCCCCTACCAGCCCGCCTGCTCCGGTTTCTTACCACGTTTCCGCTGCCCGCTGCCTTGCCCGACCACGTGCAGGCTTACAGCCCCTACCAGGACCCGGTGCCGCGGCAGCTGCTCACCGAGTTTGCCGGGCGCTACTACCCCGGCGAGAGGCCGCGGGTGGCGCTGCTGGGCATCAACCCCGGCCGCCTCGGCAACGGCCGCACCGGCGTGGCCTTCACCGACCCCGTGGCCTTGCAGGACGTGTGCGGCATTCCGAACGAGCTGCCCCGGCAGCGGGAGCCGTCCAGCCAGTTTGTGTACCAGGTGGTAGCGGCCCTGGGCGGACCGACGGCGTTCTACCAGCACTTTTTCCTGGGCTCCCTCTACCCGCTGGTCTTGCTGCGCGAAGGCAAAAACTACAACTACTACGACACACCCGCCCTGCAAACGGCTCTGGAGCCCGCCATCCGCGACTCCTTGCAGCGGCAGGTGCATGAGCTAGGTCTGGCCCGCCACGCCGCCGTGTGCCTGGGCCGCCGCAACGCCCTGCTCCTGCACCGCCTGAACGACGAACTGGGCCTGTTCGAGCAGATTCACGTCCTCGACCACCCCCGCTACCTCATGCAGTACAGGCGCCGCGAGCTGCCCCAGCACGTAGCCCGGTACGTGGAAGTGTTGGGTGAATGTGTTGGAATGTGGCAAATGTGAGTGAATGTGGGGAATGTGTTGGAATGGGAAGCCCCAGCGGGGCGGCATGTTGGTAGCCAAGGTCGAGGCAAAAGAGCAAATGCCCCAGCGGGGTGACACCCGGTCGTGCGGACGCTAGGTGTCGCCCCGCTGGGGCTTTGTTCTAACAGGCGGCTCGGTTTTCTACCGATGTGCCGCCCCGCTGGGGCTATGCCTCACCTGTCACCTGTCACCTCCATCTCCTTATTCATTTCTCACATTCTCCCCACATTTGCCACATTCCAACACATTTAAAAAAATGCCTACCCTTCAAGACCTGATGCGCGTGCTGGAGCGGGCGGCGCCGCTGGCTTACCAGGAAAGTTACGACAATGCCGGGCTACAATGCGGCGACCCGCACCTGGAAGTGCGCGGCGTGCTGCTGGCCCTGGACTGCACCCTGGCCGTGGTGGAGGAAGCCCGGCGCCGGGGTTGCAATGTGGTGGTGGCCCACCACCCGCTCATCTTCCGGCCGCTGAAGCGCCTCACCGGGGCCAGTGAGGTGGAGCAAACCCTGCTCTACGCCATCCGCCACGATATTGCCCTCTACGCCGCCCACACCAACCTCGACAACGTACGCCTGGGCGTGAACCGCAAGCTGGCCAAGAAGCTGGGCCTCCAGAACCTGCGCATTCTGGAGCCGAAAGCGGGCCTGCTAGCCAAGCTGATTACCTACGTGCCGCCCACCCACACCGAGGCCGTGCTTCGGGCCCTCTACCAGGCCGGCGCGGGCCAGGTGGGCGACTATTCGGAGTGCAGCTTCCGGGTGGACGGCACCGGCACGTTTACGCCCGGCGCGGGCACCAGTCCGTATCTGGGCCAGCCCGGCACCCCCGAAACGGCCGCCGAGCAGCGCGTGGAGGTGCTGCTGCCTCTGCACTTGCAAGCGGCGGCCCTGCGGGCCCTGCGCCAGGCCCACCCCTACGAGGAAGTGGCCTACGAAATCATCCGGCTCGAAAACACCAACCAGGACGTGGGCGCCGGCATGGTGGGCGAGTTGCCCGCGCCGCTCAGCCCCCCGGAGTTTCGGGCGCGGCTGCGCCAGGCCCTGGGCGTGCCCGTGGTCAAGCACACCGACTTCGACCAGCCCATCCGCACGGTGGCGCTGTGCGGGGGTGCGGGCAGCTTTCTGATTGGCCGGGCCCGCGCGGCCGGCGCCCAGGCCTACGTGACCGGCGACTTGAAATACCACGAGTATTTCCAGGCTGAGGGACGACTCCTGCTCTGCGACGTGGGCCATTTTGAGAGCGAGCAGTTCACGGGCGAAATCTTCCGGGATTTGCTTACGGCCAACTTTGGGAGTACTTTTGCGCTCTTAACCGCTGAGACCCTCACCAACCCCGTCCGTTATGATTTCTAATCCGTCTACGGAAACCCCCGTTGCCAGCAAGCTGGAAGCCCTTCTGAACCTGCAGCGCATCGACTCGCAGCTCGACGAAATCCGGCGCGTGCGCGGCGACCTGCCCGAAGAAGTGCGCGACCTGGAGGACGAAATTGCCGGCTACGAGGTGCGCGTGAGCAAGTTTGATGAAGAAATTGCCGCCCTCAACGAGCAAATCAAGCAGCGCAAGCAGAACGCCAAAGACGCCGAGGGGCTGATTAAGCGCTACGAAGACCAGCAGCAGAACGTGCGCAACAACCGGGAGTACGAGGCCATTGCCAAGGAAATCGAGTTGCAGAAGCTGGAAATTCAGATTTCGGAAAAGAAAATCAAAGAGGCTCAGTACCAGATTGAGCTGAAGAACACCGAAATAGCCGGCACCAAGCAGAAGCTGGAGGAGCGCAAGAAAGACCTCGACAACAAGAAAGCCGAGCTGGAAACCATCGTGGGCGAAAGCGAAGCCGACGAGCAAAAGCTCATGGACGAGCGCGGCGGCGCCGTGAAGCCCATCGAAGAACGCCTGCTGATGGCCTACACCCGTATCCGCGGCAACGTGCGCAACGGCCTGGCCGTGGTAACGGTGAAGCGCGACGCCTGCGGGGGCTGCTTCAACACCGTGCCGCCCCAGCGCCAGGCCGACATCATCGCCCACAAGAAAATCATCGTGTGCGAGCACTGCGGCCGTGTTTTGGCTGATGTAGAAGCTCGTATTGCGTAAGGGTTTGAGTTAGTGTCTTTTGAAGAAGAACGGCCTCTGTGCCGTTCTTTTTTTGCCTATGAAATTTCTCGCAGTGTTTCGCAGTGGATGGCGCAGTGTTCCGCAGTGGTTGTTCTGGCTGCTGTTTGCCACTGCGAAACACTGCGTTGCCCACTGCGAAACACTGCGAGAAACGTCGTCCGAGCATCTCACCCCCACCCAAGCCCGCGCCTACGCCGAGGTGCTGAACCTACGCCCCGCCCAGGCCCGCGCCCTGCTCAGCGGAAACGGCACCGACGTCGGTACGCTCCTCATCCAGGATTGCCTTAGCATCACGGAGCTGCTGGTGAGCCAGGATGCCAGCCGGTACGAGGCCACCATCAAGGCCCAGAACCAGCGGCTGACCCAGCTGCCCCGCGCCCCCGCCAGCGCCCTGCGCGACTACGCCCTGGCCGAAATCCGCCTGCACCAGGCCGCCGCGCAGGTGGTGTTCGGGCATGAGGTGCAGGGCGCCTGGAGTTTGCGCCAGAGCTACCAGCAGATGCAGCAGGTGGTGCGCCGCTATCCGCAGTACCTGCCGGCCCGCAAAACCCTGGGCATGATGCAGTTCTTTATCGGCTCCTTGCCCGAGGGCTACCGGTGGTTTCTGAAGCTGCTAGGGCTGCCCGGCAACGTAGAGACGGGCCTGTACAACCTGCGCCTGGCCGCCACCCAGCCCAACGACTTCCAACTGGAAGCCCGCCTGCTGCTGGCGTTGCTGGAGGAAACCTACTATAAGAAGCCGGCCGCGGCGCTGCGCCTGGTCGAAACCCTGCAACGCCAGCAGCCGGAAAGTCAGCTGCTGTGCTTTCTGCTCATCAGCCAGCACAAAAAGCAGCACCACACGGCCCAGGCCCTGGCCGCCTACCAGGCCCGCCCCACCGGCCCCGGCTACCTGCCCCTGCCCTACCTGCACCACATGGCCGCCGACCTGCTGCTCTATCAGGGTCAGTACGCGGCCTCCCTGCGGGCCAATCAGCAGTTTCTGCGCGAGTACCAGGGCCAGCACTACCGCAAAGACGCCGCCTTTAAGCTCTACCTGGCCGCGTGGCTGGGAGGCGCCCCGGCCGCAACCGTAGCCGGCTACCAGCGCCAGATCGGGGCCGGGGGCCGCACGGTGGTGGAGGAAGACAGCTACGCCCAGCGCTTTTTTGAGGACGGGCTACCCCTAAACCGCACCCTCACCCGCGCCCGCCTGCAAATTGACGGCGGCTATTACCGCGAGGCCCTGGCCACGCTCGGCACGTTCCGGCCCACGGCCGCCACGCCCCTGCGCGACCGGCTGGAGGCGCCCTACCGCCAGGCCCGCGCCCTGCACCTGCTCGGCCAGCCCGACTCGGCCCGTCTGTTCTACGCCCGCACCATTGCCCTGGCCGGCACCGCGCCCTACTACTTCGCCCCGCAATCGGCCTTGCAGCTCGGCTACTTGTATCAGCAGGAAGGCCAGCGCAACACGGCACGCGTCTACTTCAAAAAAGCCCTCAGCTACCCCCGCCACGAGTACAAGAACAGCACCGACACCAAAGCCAAGCTGGCCCTGAAAGAGTTGGAATAGAACCTGGCGGCAGACTTCTCGCCTATGGCGAGGCGTCTGCCCGCCGACCAATGGGGCAAGTCTCCGGACTTGCGGCCGCGCAGCGGCCATGCGGTACCGCGCCGTTCGAGTCAGTAGCGCGAACCGTAGACAGGCGGGGCCAAGCCCCCGCTTGGCGCATCGTTGTTTGGCTCCCCTGATATTTCGTGCTAGCGTTATTCTGACGCGTCGCGAAGTACAACTTGGCTGCGCCTTCCTACGGTTCGCGTTACATCCTGTGGCCGCGCAACACCCCACCGGCCCGCACCCCCACCCTACCTTTGCCGCGTGCTACCCGTTCCGCTACCCGAGCTGCCCCCTGATTTTCCGGCCCGCGCCCTGCGGTGGGCGGCCGGCTTCGCGCACTGCGCTTACTTTGAGTCCAACGACCTAGCATATCCCAACGGCTCCTTCGACCGGCTGCTCGGTGTGGCGGATGGTGCCCCTGATGCGCCCCGTAGCCTGGCCGAGCTGCGGCAGTGGCTACAGCAACCGGCTGAGGCGGCGCCGTGCTGCGGATTTCTCACCTACGAGGTTAAAAACGAGATTGAGGCTCTGCGCAGTGCCAACGTTTCGGGGCTGGAGTGGCCGCAGCTGCATTTTTTTCGGCCGCACACCTGGCTGCGCTGGCGCTCCGGCGTGGTAGAGCTGCACGGCCACACGGCGGGGGTGCTGGAGGCTATTCTGGCTACGCTGGTGCCCCAGCTGCCGGCGCCCCACGTGCCCGCGCTGCGGCCCCGTATGCCCAAGGCCGAGTACCTGGCTGCCGTTGAGGCCATCAAGGAAGATATTCTCAACGGGGAGGTCTACGAGCTGAACCTGTGCCAGGAGTTCTACGCCGAAGGCGTGCAGCTCGACCCGGTGGACGTGTTTCTCCGCCTGAACGCCGCTTCGCCGGCTCCCTTTGCCGGCTTTGTGCGCCACCATCACCACTACCTGCTCTGCGCCTCGCCCGAACGGTTTCTGGCCCGGCGCGGCTCCCGCATCATCTCCCAGCCTATCAAAGGCACCATCCGCCGCGACTCCACTCCGGCGGCCGATGAAGCCCGGCGCCTGGCCTTGCTCCATGACGAAAAAGAGCGGGCCGAGAACCTGATGATTGTGGACCTGGTGCGCAACGACCTGGCCCGTGTGGCCCAAACCGGCACCGTACAGGTGCCCGAGTTGTTCGGCCTCTACCCGTTCCGCCACGTCTGGCAGATGATTTCGACGGTAGAAGCCCAGCTGCGCCCTGGCGTGGACCTCGTGGACGTACTGCGCGCCGCCTTTCCCATGGGTTCTATGACCGGTGCTCCGAAAATCCGGGCCATGCAGCTTATTGAGCACTACGAGCATACCCGCCGCGGCCTCTACAGCGGCAGCATCGGCTACATCGGGCCCG
Organism: Hymenobacter sp. YIM 151500-1; assembly: GCF_025979885.1. Lineage (NCBI taxonomy): Bacteria > Pseudomonadati > Bacteroidota > Cytophagia > Cytophagales > Hymenobacteraceae > Hymenobacter > Hymenobacter weizhouensis. Next base: position 900,617 of record NZ_CP110139.1, on the reverse strand, counting down.
GCGGCGACTTCGACCTCAACGTGGTTATCCGCAGCCTCCAGTACCGCCAGGACACCGGCTACTTGTCCTTTCAAGTTGGCTCGGCCATCACCTACGACTCAGTGCCGGAGCGTGAGTATGAGGAATGCCTGCTCAAAGCCCAGGCCCTGCTGGAGGTGCTGGGAGTCAGCTTTGGCTAGAAGAACTGGCAACCTCAGCAGCGCGCAGGAGGATGGTTTCAGCTCTTACTCCCCGTTCAGTCCCGCCTGGAACGCCGTCAGGAACTGGCCGACGTGGTAGCCGTCGGCTAGGCCGTGGTGCACGTTGACGGCTACGGGCAGCCAGGTGGCGCCGTTTTCTGCGTAGGTCTGGCCGTAGGAAATCTTGGGGCAGCTGTCGGCGTGGCGGAAGCTGCGGGCGTGGGTAAGGCCGCTGAAGCGCACCCAGGGCAGGGCCGAGCAGTGCACCACATCGGGGCGGGCGGTGGTTTCAGTCAGGCGCAGGCCGCTGCTGGCCTGCACGGCGGCCACCTCCGCCGTAGCCGCCGCCACAAAATCCGCCAGCGTGTCGTGCAGCTCGATAAAGGAAAAGCCAAAGGTGTGGTCGGGGCGGCCGATGGTGGCCGAGGCGTGCACCCGGTCGTAGCAGTACACCTGCCCGTCTTCGATGCGGTAGCGGAACTCGGGCACCTGGTTGGCAGCCCGCAGTGAGTGGTAGAGGTAGTAGAAGAAAAACGACACGCCCAGCCGCTTGGCTTCGGCCAGGGCTTGGGTGCAGTCCACTGGCGCCACCAGGCCAAAAAACGGCTCGTCAAACCCCGAGAAGAAGGCGAAATGCTCGCGGCGGTTCCAGGTGGCCAAGTCAATCTGCTGTTTCATGGGCGGCAAGTTCGGTAACTTTATGCCCTCCCCGGCCCTTCGGCCCGGTTTTTTCGCTGCTGCTTTCCCCATGCCTACTACGCACCTCATTGCCTTCGACGCCGACGACACCCTCTGGCCCAACCAGCCCCACTTCGATCAGGTAGAAGCCCGCTTGTTCGAGATTATGGCCCACTGCGGCGACGCGGCCCGCATCAGCGCCCAGCTCAACGAGGTGCAGCGCCGCAACATGCAGTTGTTTGGCTACGGGGCCAAGTCGTTTATGCTCTCCATGATTGAAACGGCCATTCAGCTCACCGATGGCGCCGTTACGGGCCACGACATCCAGCAGATTCTCGACATGGGCAAGGACCTGCTGCGCTTCCCGATTGAGCCCCTGCCCGGCGTGGTGGAGGTGCTCACCGAGCTGCGCCGCCGCGGCCACCGCCTGATGCTGCTTACCAAAGGCGACCTGTTCGACCAGGAAAGCAAGATTGCCCGCTCCGGCCTGGGCGAGCTATTCGACCACGTGGAAATAGTCAGCGAAAAGGACGACGCCACCTACCGTCGCCTGCTGGCCCGCTACGGCGCCACGGCCGAGGAGTTTGTGATGGTCGGCAACTCACTCAAGTCCGATATCCTGCCGGTGGCGCGGCTGGGCCTGCGGGCCGTGCACGTGCCCTACCACGCCACCTGGATTTTCGAGCACGTAGACCCCGCGCAGCTCGAAGGCCTGCCCTACCACCAAGTCAGCGACGTGCGCGCCGTGCTCGATTACCTGCCTTGAGGTGGTGAAGTGGTGAGTTTGTTGTTTATGCTGCGCGGTTGATGCTAGGCTGTGTGAACAAGTTGCGGAGAGTAGCGGCAAGTAGCCCGTCATGCTTCATCTGGCGTCCGAGGAGCCGGAGGCGAAGTCGAACCGCAGGAAGGCGTAGCCAAGCATCTCGCAAGCGGATGTTGTAGTGGTACTTGTCATGCTGAGCGCAGCCGCAGCATCTCTCCCGCTTCGTTGCTGGTTGATTAGAGTTAGCCAGAGGTAGAAATGCTTCGACTGCGGCTGCGCCTGCGCTCAGCATGACGGTATTTTTTAAGTCATTGTCCACAAACCTCAGCAGAATAGCAACCTCACTATTTCACTACTTCACAATTTCACCATCTTTCAAGCTCTGCCATTCTGTCATTTTAGGCCCGAATCCTCTACCTTTGCCGTTCTCTGAACCGTGAAGCCGAAGCTGCGCTGCATAGCATGTCCCAACCGCTGATTACCCTCGATTTTCTGGATACCCCGGCCCTGCCCACCCCCGCCGTGGACGCGGCCACCCACGCGCACGAGCCCTCGGGTGAGGTGCGCGTAAACCCCGCCACCCGCACGGGCCGGCAGCGCAAGCTCTACATTGAAAGCTACGGCTGCCAGATGAACTTCTCCGACTCTGAAATCGTGTCGAGCATCTTGTTTGAGCAGGGCTTCGACACCACCGAGGAGCTGGAGGGCGCCGACCTGGTGCTGCTCAACACCTGCTCTATCCGCGAGAAGGCCGAGCAAACCGTGCGCATGCGCCTCAAGCAGATCAACGGCCACAAGCGCCGCAACCCCGGCCTGCTGGTGGGCGTGCTAGGCTGCATGGCCGAGCGCCTGAAAAGCAAGTTTCTGGAGGAAGAAAAGCTGGTGGACCTGGTGGTGGGCCCCGATGCCTACCGCGACCTGCCCCGCCTAATTGCGGAAGTGGACGGCGGCCAGAAAGCCGTAAACGTGCTGCTGAGCCGGGAAGAAACCTACGCCGACATCACGCCGGTGCGCCTGAACTCCAACGGCGTGTCGGCCTTCATCAGCATCATGCGCGGCTGCGACAATATGTGTTCCTTCTGCGTGGTGCCCTTCACCCGCGGCCGGGAGCGGAGCCGCGACGCCCACAGCGTGGTGCAGGAAGCCCGCGACCTGGTGGCCCAGGGCTACAAGGAAGTGACCCTGCTCGGCCAGAACGTGGACTCCTACAAGTGGGCTTCGGAAGACGGGCTAGAATCCGTGAACTTCGCCCAGCTGCTGGAGCGGGTGGCCCTGGTGAGTCCCGAGCTGCGGGTGCGCTTTGCCACTTCCCACCCCAAGGACATCACCGACGAGGTGCTGTACACCATGGCCCGGCACGAGAACATCTGCAAGTACATTCACTTGCCTGCCCAGAGCGGCAACTCGCGCATTCTCAAGCTGATGAACCGCACCTACGACCGGCCCTGGTACGAGGAGCGCGTGCTGGCTATCCGCCGTATCCTGGGCCCGGACTGCGCCATCAGCACCGACATGATTTCGGGCTTCTGCTCCGAAACCGAGGAGGAGCACCAAGACACGCTCAGCCTCATGGACTTCGTGCAGTACGACATGGCCTACATGTTTTTTTACTCGGAGCGCCCCGGCACCCTGGCCGCCCGCAAGCTGGCCGACGACGTGCCCCTGGAAGTGAAAAAGCGCCGCCTGGCCGAAATCATTGACCGCCAGCAGCAGCACAGCGCCCTGCGCAACCAGCGGGCCGTGGGCCAGGTGCACCGCGTGCTGGTCGAGAACTTCTCCAAACGCAGCCAAGAGCACCTAAGCGGCCGCAACAGCCAGAATCAGGTCATCATCTTTCCGAAGAAGCACTACCAAAAAGGCGACTACGTGGACGTTCTAGTTCACTCGTCAACGGCTAGTACCCTGCTCGGCGACGCGGTGTAGGGTGATTTTTGGTTAGTGCCCTTCATGAGCAAGCTTGAAAAATTCGTAGCGGTATTGCTCAGTGGCACCGCTGATAAAAACATTGACTTTGCAGCGCTGTGCAGCTTGTTGTTAAAGCTTGATTTTTCGCAACGCATTAAAGGCAGCCACCACATTTTTGCTCGTGCGGGAGTAGAAGAAATCATTAACCTGCAACCGGGCGAAGCGGGCAAAGCCAAGCCTTATCAGGTTAAGCAGGTGCGTGAGTTGCTGATAAAATATCAACTAACTCTGACGCCTGCACCGGCCTTGCGTAGTATCCGTGATACGCCCTCTTCACCTGAAAAATCTGCTTAATATGGACCAGATGCAGCATTATCCGGTTGTCATTTTTTGGAGTGCAGAGGATCAGGCGTTTCTGGCTGAAGTTCCTGACCTCCCAGGCTGCATGGCCGATGGCAAAACTCAGGCAGAGGCTTTGGCTAATGCGGCCATTGTCATTGAAGAGTGGCTGGAAACCGCCCGTGAGCTGAACCGGCCTATTCCCGCGCCGCGTCCTCGGTTGCGTTATGCCTAAAATAACCCGCCCCGCTTTTCGTCTACCCTACGAAAACCAACCACACCTTGACCAACTCCGAAATACAATCTATCAAACAGCGGTTTGGCATCATCGGCAACGCGCCGGCGCTGAACTACGCCATTCAGGTGGCGGCCCAGGTGGCCCCTACCGACATGACGGTGCTGATAACCGGCGAAAGTGGCTCCGGTAAGGAGTCGTTTTCCAAGATCATCCACGCCCTGTCGCCGCGCAAGCACGGGCAGTTCATTGCCATCAACTGCGGGGCCATTCCCGAAGGCACCATCGATTCGGAGCTGTTCGGGCACGAGAAAGGCTCGTTTACCGGCGCCCAGGAGGCCCGCAAGGGCTACTTTGAAGTAACCAACGGCGGCACCATCTTCCTCGACGAAATCGGGGAAATGCCCCTGGGCACCCAAGCCCGCCTGCTGCGCGTGCTCGAAAACGGCGAGTTTATCCGGGTGGGCTCCAGCAAGGTGCAGAAAACCGACGTGCGCGTGGTGGCCGCCACCAATGTCAACCTGCTCGACGCCGTGAGCGAAGGGCGCTTCCGCGAAGACCTGTACTACCGCCTCAACACCGTGCCGATTACGGTTCCACCGTTGCGTGAACGAGGTGAGGATATCTACCTACTATTTAGAAAGTTCGCCACCGATTTTGCCGACCGGTACCGCGTCAAGCCCATTACCCTGACACCCGATGCGGTGCAGGAGTTGCAGCGCTTCCGCTTCCCCGGCAACATTCGCCAGCTCAAGAACGTGGCCGAGCAGATGTCGGTACTGGAAACGGACCGGGAAGTGGACGCCCGCCGCCTGCGCAACTACCTGCCCGCCGAGCAGAGCAGCCGCCTGCCCATGCTGGTGCACGCCGCCGGCACGGCCACTGACGGCGCCGGCAACACCTACTCGGAGCGGGACCTGCTCTACAAGGTGCTCTTCGACATGCGCCGCGACATGACCGACCTGAAGAAGCTAGTATTAGACCTGGCCGGTGGCCAGCGCCCCCAGGAGGCGCAGGAGCTGTTGCGCCAGAACAGCCACCTATTCGGTGGCCTGAGCGTAGCGCCCTACGAAGCCGGTCCGGCCGGGGCCCGGCCCCTGCGCCAGCCCTCCGCCGATGGCAGTGCCACCGAGTACATCCTCACCCCCCGCCCCGCTGACCTCGACCTGGACGACGCGGCCGATTACGAGGAGGAAGCCGCGCGCGTAGAGGACATTCCGCACGAGACCGAAGAAGAAACGCTGTCGTTGGAGGCTAAGGAAAAGGAAATGATAATTAAAGCGTTAAAGAAGCATAACAACAAGCGCAAGTACGCGGCCCACGACCTGGGTATCTCGGAGCGCACCCTCTATCGTAAGCTCAAACAATATGATTTGGAAAATGCGTGATGATAAGCTGCAAGCTACAAGCCGCAAGCTGCAAGCTTCTGTTCTTATGGATTTTAAAGCTTATGGCTTGCGGCTTGTAGCTTGCAGCTTACTAATCAGCTTCCTCAGTGCCTGCGGCGTCTACTCTTTCACCGGCACCAACATTGACCCGTCGGTAAAGACGATTTCCATTCTCACCTTCGCCAACAACGCCAACAACGGCCCTTCCTTTCTGGCGCAGCGGTTTACGGAGGATTTCAAGGACTACTTCCAGCGCAATACCACCCTGCGCCAAGCACCGCGCGACGGGGACTTGCAGTTTGAGGGCCAGATTATTGCCTACGATTTCGCGCCGGCCGCCATTCAGCAGACCGGCGGGCAGGACCAGGCCGGCGTCAACCGCCTGACTATTCAGGTGCGGGTGAAATTCACCAATACCAAGGACTCCAAGCAGGACTTCGAGCAGACCTTCCAGAGCACCCGCGACTTCCCGGCCACCCGCGACATTGCCAGCATCAACAACGACCCGGTGGCCCTGCGCGAAGTGTTCCGCAACATCATCACCGACGCCTTCAACAAGTCCGTCGCTAACTGGTAGCCTCTGGCCGCTGCGGGCTGGTTTCCTGGCCAAATTACCGTATTGTTGCAGGCTACTGCCGGGCCGCCCCGCTCGGGCTGGTAGCCTGCTTTCCTCACCTATTGCCGGGCGGCGCCTGTGGTAGCCGCTCATTGTTAACTTCTTACGCTCATGACCCGCGCGTCGCTACTGCACATCCTCGACCACGTAGGCGAAATTTCGGAGGCCGAGGTGCGGGAGCTGGAACAGCTGGCGGCCGCCTTTCCGTACTGCCAGACGGCGCACGTGCTGCTGGCCAAAGCCGCCCACGACCGGGGCAGCATGCTGGCTGGCCAGCGCCTGCGCCGCGCCGCTACCTACGCCACCGACCGGGAGCTGCTGCGCCAGCTCTTAGAGCAGCCCGCTTCCACGCCCGTCGCGGCCCAGCCTTACCCGCCAGCCCCCGCTGACGCCCCGGCCCCGGCCTCCGACGAGGCGTTTGCAACAGCAGGGCCGGCCCCCGCAACTGTCAGCCCTGTTGCCCCCGAAACGGAACCCGTTGCAGCCAGCCAGAGCGAGGCTATTGAGCCCCAGCCAGCGCCCGAAGCGGACCTTTTCGCGGTGGCGCCCACACCTGAGCCGGAACCTGTTGTCTTTTCCGCTTCCCCGGAGCCGCTCGTTGTGGACGCCGTAGCCGAAGACGACGCAGACGCCCGGACCCAGCCGGAGGCGCCGGCCGCCGCAAAAGGCCCAGCTTCTGACCTCGTTGAGCTGGCTTCAGATTGGGAAGCTAATATAGAGGCGGAAGCACCAGTAAGTGAGGAGGCGGAAGCTCCGGCCACTCTTACCGCTTCGGCAGAAACCGCAGAGCAGGCCGCCCTGGTTGAGCCGACAGCCGCTCCCGAAGCGGCTACCGACGAGGATGTATTGCCGCCCGTAGCGCCGCCCATCCGGCCGCCGGTGGAGGCCGGCATCTCGCGCTTTGAGTTTGGCCTGACGGAGCCCGGCCCGCTGCCCCAGCCGGTGTACCAGCTGCCTGGCTTGGACGAGGAGGCGGCCGAAGTGCCCGTTTTGGCTTCCGCCCCGCCCATCGTCACGGCCCCCTTCCGGGCTGATTCCGACCTGGGCTACGCCCTGGGCGCTGGCAGCCGCCTCGGCTACGACTTGCAGCTCCACGACGATGGCTACACGCTCAACCTCCCGGCCGACGCCTTTTTCGAGCCCGATGCGCTGCTGCTGGCTCATCTGGCAGCGCACCGCCCCAAGCCGACGGCCTCGTCCCTAGACCTGATCAACCGGTTTTTGAAAGCCCAACCCCGCATCAAGACGCCCGCCGGCGTGCCCTTGCCCGCCGAGGAGCAAACCGATTTGTCGGCGCGCAGCACCAGTGCCGGGGGCGGTCTGGCCTCGGAAAGCCTAGCCACGATTATGGTGCGGCAGGGCAAAATCGACAAGGCCATTGAAATATATGAGCGCCTGATGGAGCGGCAGCCCGAAAAAAAGGCGTACTTTGCCGCCCAAATCCAACAATTGCAACAACCTTCGGAGTAGATGTCTTTCACGTATTATTCCCTCATCGGTCTTATTTTGCTCGTGTGCCTGCTGCTGGGCCTCGTGGTGCTGGCGCAAAACCCCAAAGGTGGCGGCATCTCCAGCCAGTTTGGCGCGGGCGGCGCTGCCCAGCTCATGGGCGTGAAGCGCACCGGCGACCTGCTGGAGCGCCTGACCTGGGGCTTCGCCGTAGGCCTGATCCTACTGAGCATGGGTACCCACATGATTGGCGGAGCTTCGCAGGCTGGCCCGGCCCGCAGCGTTAATCAGCAGAAAGCCCTCGAAACCCGTGTTCCGACGACGCCAGCCCCTGGTGCTACTGTTCCAGGTGCACCCGGCGCTCCGGGTGCCGCTGCTCCAGGTGCCGCGCCGCAGTCGGCTCCGAGTGCCGCCCCGGCTGCAGCCCCGGCAACCCAGCCAGCTGATGCCGGTTCTGGTGCGAACCGAAACAACTAACGACAGCAACACCGACTGCTCCCGAAAAACCGGTGGCTCCTGAGGGAGCCACCGGTTTTCTTTTGCCCTGAGATTGTGGCTGTAAGCTACCGCAGCGCCGGTGGAGGCAACGGCAGCCCCGAATTTTGTGGGCAGCCCGCCCCAACCCTGCCGCCAGCCGGGCGTACAGCCGCGCAAGTCGGCCTCTGCCCTGCCCACCCTCTGCCACGCCTGACAGCTTTTGGGTGCAATCCTGACGGAAAAAGCGCCAGAACCGTCCATTCTGTCAGGTTGAGGTGGGCTGGCATGGGAAGTGCAGCACGGCCGGCACCCGCTTAGTTCAAGTAAACCTTTCAACCAAAACGTACAATATGTCGCTTAGCATGAAACCGCTGGCAGACCGCGTTATCATCGCGCCGGCCGCCGCCGAGGAAAAAACCAAATCGGGCATCATTATCCCCGACACGGCCAAGGAAAAGCCCCAGCGGGGCGAAGTGGTAGCCGTAGGTGAAGGCAAAGTAGCCGACAACGGTACCACTATTCAGCCCCAGGTAAAGGTGGGCGACCAGGTGCTCTACGGCAAGTATGCCGGCACCGAGATTACCGTTGATGGCCAGGATTACCTCATCATGCGCGAGTCGGACATCTTCGCCGTACTCTAAAGCTTTTCTTTCTCTCTAAGAATCTACAAACCCGAATAACTGATGGCTAAGAACATCCAATTCGATACCGACGGCCGCGACAAGCTGAAGCGCGGGGTTGACAAGCTGGCTAATGCCGTGAAGGTAACTCTGGGCCCGAAAGGCCGCAACGTGGTTATCGACAAGAAATTTGGCGCGCCCAGCATCACCAAGGACGGTGTAACCGTAGCCAAGGAAATTGAACTGGCCGACCCCATCGAGAACATGGGCGCCCAGCTGGTGAAAGAAGTAGCCAGCAAAACTGCCGACCAGGCCGGCGACGGCACCACCACCGCCACCGTGCTGGCCCAGGCCATTTACACGGCCGGCTCCAAGAACGTAGCCGCCGGCGCCAACCCCATGGACCTCAAGCGCGGCATCGACAAGGCCGTACACGCCGTGGTGGCTAACCTGAAGGCCCAGTCGAAGAAGATTGAAAACTCGTCGGAAATTGCCCAGGTGGGCGCTATTTCGGCCAACAACGACATGGAAATCGGCCAAATGATTGCCGATGCCATGGACAAAGTAGGCAAGGAAGGCGTGATTACCGTGGAAGAAGCCCGCGGCACCGAAACCGAAGTGAAAACGGTAGAAGGCATGCAGTTCGACCGCGGCTACCTCTCCCCCTACTTCGTGACCAACCCGGAGAAGATGGAAGTGGAGCTGGACTCGCCCTTCGTCCTCATCTACGACAAGAAGGTGAGCACCATGAAGGAACTGCTGCCCGTGCTGGAGCAAGTGGTGCAGACTGGCAAGCCCCTGGTTATCATCTCAGAAGACGTGGACGGCGAAGCCTTAGCTACGCTGGTAGTAAACAAGCTGCGTGGTTCGCTGAAGATTGCCGCCGTGAAAGCCCCCGGCTTCGGCGACCGTCGCAAGGCCATGCTGGAAGACATTGCGGCCCTGACCGGCGGCACGGTGATTTCGGAGGAGCGCGGCTACAAGCTCGACTCGGCCACCATCGAGTACCTGGGCCAAGCTGAGAAGATTATCATTGACAAGGACAACACGACCATCGTCAATGGCAAAGGCAACAAGGACGACATTGTGGCCCGCGTAAGCCAGATCAAAGCCCAGATCGAAACTACCACGTCGGACTACGATAAGGAGAAGCTGCAGGAGCGCCTGGCTAAGCTGTCGGGCGGCGTGGCCATCCTCTACATCGGAGCCAGCACGGAGGTGGAGATGAAAGAGAAGAAGGACCGCGTAGACGATGCCCTGCACGCTACCCGCGCCGCCGTTGAGGAAGGCGTGGTGCCCGGTGGCGGCGTAGCCTTCGTGCGCGCCCTCGATTCGCTCGAAAACGTAGATACGTTGAACAGCGACGAGCGTACCGGCGTCAATATCATTCGGACGGCGCTGGAAGCCCCCCTGCGCACTATTGTGGCCAATGCCGGTGGCGAAGGCTCGGTAGTGGTGCAGAAAGTGCGCGAAGGCCAGGGTGACTACGGCTACAATGCCCGCGAGGACCGGTACGAAAACCTGATGGCTGCCGGCATCCTTGACCCGACCAAGGTAACGCGTCTGGCCCTGGAAAACGCTGCCTCCATTGCCGGCCTGCTTCTGACCACGGAAGCTGTCATCTCGGATGAACCCGAAGAAGACAAAGGCCACAGCCACGCCGGTGGCGGCGGAATGAACGGCATGGGTGGCATGGGCGGCATGATGTAAAATCACCGATTGCCGCTGATTCTGCGTTGAGTACGCCGATTCAGACGTTAATAAAAAGCCCCGTTGGCTACGCGCCAGCGGGGCTTTTTGCCTATAAAGTTGTTCGGCAAATCGTCCAGACTACCTCAGCCCATCCTGCTCCATCTGCCGTCCGCTTGCCGAAGCATCTCGCGTGCTGATGTTGCCAAGCTAACGGTCGTGCTGAGCTTGTCGAAGCATCTCTACCGCGGGCTAATCTTATATCGTGAGGACAAAGCAGTAGAGCTGCTTGGCTTCACCTTCCTGCGGTTCGGCTCCGGCTGCGCACCCTGGCTTGATGCGCCATATACTCAACAAGTAAGATGCTTCGCGGGGCTCGGCATGACGGTCTAGCAACCGCTTGAGAAAAGTCGTGGCATCACACCAGTGCCAAAAAGCCCCACTGGCTATTGCCAGCGGGGCTTTTAGCTTATGTCAGAATCAACGCAAAAATCAGCGACAACCGATGATTTAGCCGCGGCCGTGCATCATACGGAACAGCTTGCGGGCAATAGCAATCAATATCAGGCCAGCCAGAATTACGAAGCCGGCAATCAAGCCGAATACTTTCAGGGCGCCCAGCTCTTCGACGTAGGCAGCAATATAGCCCCCGGCAATCTGGGCTACGAAGGGCGCCAGGAACCACACGCCCATGAGCATGGAGGTCAGGGCCGGCGGCGAGAGGCGCGACACCATGGACAGGCCAATGGGCGACAAACACAGCTCGCCGATGGTGTGGAAAAGGTAGGTAGCTAGCAGCCACAATAGGCTGGCTTTGATGCTTTGGTCGGCTACGTCGCCGCCCCGCTGCAATACGGCCCCTACCATAAACAGAAAGCCCACGCCCAACAATACCATACCCAAGCCCATTTTCACAGGAATGCTCAGGTCTTTGCCGCGGCGGCTCAGGTTCATCCAAAGCGCTGCCACCGGCGCCCCCAACAGTACAATAAAGCCGGGGTTTACGGACTGAAACCACGAGGTTGGAATCAGGAAGCCAAACACTTCCCGGTCGATATACTTATCGGTGTAGAGGGTGAGCGACGAGCCAGCTTGCTCAAAGCCAGCCCAGAAGAACACCACAAACAGCGTGATAATGAAGATAACAGCCATGCGGTCGGTTTCTTCCTTGGTCAGCGGCTGCTTCACGGCCGCCGTAGTTGAGCCGTCCTGGCCCTGGCCTTCGGGGTACATACCCACGTCGCCGAGGTACTTGCGCCCCAGCAGGTTAAAGGCCAGCTGTCCGAGAATCATGCCGATGCCGGCGGCCAGGAAGCCGTAGCGGAAGCCGTAGTTGGTAATAACACCGGCGGCGTTTTTGGTGGCAAACAGGTTCTCGGCCAGGTAGCCGCACACCAGCGGGGCCAGGAACGCGCCGGCGTTGATGCCCATGTAGAAAATGGTGAAGGCTGCGTCGCGCAGCGGGTCGCCCTGCTGGTAGAGCTTGCCCACAATGGTAGAAATATTAGGCTTGAAGAAGCCATTACCAATGATGAGCAGCAGCAGGCCCATCATGGTAGGCCAGGGCATACCAAACGCGGCGGCCTGCGTCGATAAGGAAGGCTGCATAAACAAAAACATCTGCCCCAGGGCCATCAGAATACCTCCCGCCAGAATGGCCCGGCGCTGCCCAATGTACTTGTCGGCCAGCCAGCCGCCAATAATGGGGGTGAAATACACGAAGCCCGTGAAGTAGCCATAGATAAGCGAGGCGCTGGCTTCGGGAATACCCAACCCACCTTCCAGAGCAGTTTTGGTCAGGTACAACACCAGCAAACCACGCATGCCGTAGTAGCTGAACCGTTCCCACATTTCGGTGAAGAAAAGCAGATAAAGTCCGGGCGGGTGCCCTTGCCGGGTGGCTGGCTGCTCACTGACAGCGGATGCAGTTTGCATGTAGGGAGAAGAATTGAGAAATGGAGGGAAACAAAAAAACCGCCGGCAACTACCGTGCGGAGCTTGGTAAAGCTACAAAAGATTCCTAACCCTGTGCCAGAGCCCTGCGTTTGCGCGGTGCAGCAACATTCCAGTGCTTAGCTTGGCCTAGCGAATATTCGCTATATTTTCCGCTTTCCAGTGCGCAGGTCGGGTTTTTGTCTATTTTTGTTGCAAAAATTCCCTTTTCCCACCCACCCCTAATTCCCATTTTGGCTTTATGATGGACTCCGTCGCCAACGCCCTCCCACGTCTCCAGCCTTTAGGTTTTTCGCAGGCCGCCAAGGTACACCTCAACCTTACTCCCGCCGAGCTGGTGGAAGAAGCCCTGCGTCGCGGCGAAGGCACGCTCACTGACACCGGCGCCCTCATGGCCGACACCGGTGCCTTTACCGGCCGCTCCCCCAAAGACCGGTTTGTGGTGCGCGACGCCAACACGGAGGACACGGTGTGGTGGGGCGACATCAACATTCCCTTCGACGCCGACAAGTTTGACCAGCTGCACCGCAAAATGGTGCAGTACCTGGAAGACAAGGAGCTGTACGTGCGCGAGGCCTACGCCGGCGCCAACCCCGACTACGAGTTGAAGCTGCGCGTAGTAAACGAGCTGGCTTGGCACAACCTGTTCTGCTACAACATGTTCCTGCGCCCTGCCGAAGGCGCTGACACGAGCTGGACGCCCGACTTCAGCATCATCTGCGCCCCCGGCTTCGAGGCTGACCCGGCCGTGGACGGCACCCGCCAGAAGAACTTCGCCATCCTGAACTTCTCGAAGAAGATGATTCTGATTGGCGGCACGGGCTACGCCGGGGAGATGAAGAAGGGCATTTTTGGAGTGCTCAACTACCTGCTGCCCCACGAGAAAAACACCCTGCCCATGCACTGCTCCGCTAACGTGGGCCGCGACGGCGACACGGCCATCTTCTTCGGCCTCTCGGGCACAGGCAAAACCACCCTGTCGGCCGACCCCAACCGCGGCCTTATCGGCGACGACGAGCACGGCTGGACCCCGGAGGCGGGCATCTTCAACTTCGAGGGCGGCTGCTATGCTAAGGTCATCGACCTGAGCCAGGAGAAGGAGCCCGAAATCTGGAACGCCATCAAGTTTGGCTCCATCGTAGAGAATACGCGCTTCAAGCCCGGCACTCACACGGTGGACTACGCCAACAAGTCGGTGACGGAAAACACCCGGACGGCCTACCCCATCCACTACATCCCGAATGCCATTGAGCCGTCGGTGGCCGACTCGCCCAAGAACATCTTCTTCCTGACGGCCGATGCCTTTGGGGTGCTGCCGCCCATCAGCAAGCTGGACAAGAGCCACGCCATGTACCACTTCATGTCGGGCTACACGGCCAAGGTGGCGGGCACCGAAATGGGCATTACCGAGCCCCAAACGACCTTCTCGGCTTGCTTCGGCCAGGTGTTTCTGCCTCTGCACCCTACCCGCTACGCCGAGATGCTGGGCCAGAAAATGGAGGAGCACCCCGATGTGAACGTGTGGCTGGTGAATACGGGCTGGTCGGGCGGCTCCTACGGCGTGGGCTCCCGCATGAAGCTGGGCTACACCCGCGCCATGATTACGGCCGCCCTGAACGGCGAGCTGAACGAAGTGGAATTTGTGAAGCACCCGGTATTCGGCGTGGAAATGCCGGCCGCCGTGCCCGGCGTACCCACCACCATCCTGGACCCGCGCAACACCTGGGCCGACAAAGAAGCCTACGACAAAACGGCTGCTTCGCTGGCCGAGAAGTTCGTGCAGAACTTCCAGAAGTTCGCCGACTTCGCCAACGATGAAATCCTGGCCGGCGCCCCCAAGGTGGCCGTGGCGGCTGGGGTGTAATTTGGTAGCTTAAAGTTTAGAAGCCCCGCTGGCTATTAGCCGGCGGGGCTTTTTGTTGGTTTTTGTCAGGTGAGTTGTTGAGTAGCCGCTTTCTTGTCTAAACTGCCTTTGATAAGTAAACCGATACCGAAACCGATTAGACTATAGTACACCAAGTATGATCCATCAGCAAAATAAAACTGGCTAAGTAGAGTGAGCAATACGCCACATATTAAGAAAACCGCGCCAATAGTTTTGAGCATTCCAGCCACTTTCAACTGCCGCTTAGCATCTTCGCGTGTCAGCAGAAGGTGCATATTCTGGTATTTATCGGCCAATGTCTCTAACTGGTCTGAGCTGGCCCCTTCCTCCGCGAGCATATTTAAAATCTCGGTCCGGTCTTTTCCTTGGGCAAATAATTGGATGGCCCTTCTCTGAGCGTATTTTTCCCGGTACATTTGACTGAATGTTTACTCTGCAACCTAGAGTATAGAATTCACTTTTAGCACTCTTTTCTCTTACCTTTTCCCCTCTTATGCGCAAGCGTCTTCTGCCGCTGCTGCTGTGCGTGCTCAGCCCGCTGGCCTCCTGGGCCTGGGGTGTGGATGGGCACCGCGCCGTTGGTAAAATTGCCGAACAACACCTCAGCCGCCGCGCTAAGCGGGAAATCCAGCGCCTGCTGGGCACCGAAAGCCTTCCGCTGGTGAGTACCTGGGCCGATGAGGTGCGCCCCTACCCCGAGTTCAAGGAAACTGGCCCCTGGCACTACGTCAACACCCCTTCGGGCCTGAGCCAGGAGCAGTACCGGCAGCAGCTCAAGAGCCAGACCGAACCCAACGCCTACAACATGCTGCAAGCCAAGCTGCGGGAGCTGACCGATTCGGGCAAAACCCAGGCTGAGCGCATCATGGCTCTGAAGTTTGTGGTGCACATCGTCGGCGACGTGCACCAGCCCCTGCACGCGGGCCACGCCGAAGACAAGGGTGGCAACGACATCAAGGTGAAGTACCGCGGTAAGGACACCAACCTGCACAGCCTCTGGGACAGTGGCCTCATCGACTACCAGGGCCTGACCTACACCGAAATGGCCCAGCAGTACGACCAGCGCCTGCGCCGCCGCCAGGTGCGCGCCCTGCAAGCCGCCCCGGCCGACCAGTGGCTGTGGGAGTCGTACCAGGCCAGCGAAAAGCTCTACCAGGAAGCTCCCACCGACACCGACATCGACTACCGCTACTACCCGGCCCACGCCGAGCTGCTCCGCCAGCGCATCACCGAGGCCGGTATCCGGCTGGCCGGGCTGCTGAACGAGGTACTGGGATAAACATCTGTAGAACTTCCCTTTACGCCCTAGCCGGACCAGCTTGTGCAGCTGGTCCGGCTAGGGCTTGCGTTTTGTCAACGCATCCTTCTCACCCCGCTGCTTTCGGCTTACTTACCTGCTTAAGTGCACTTCAGCAGCTTCACCATATTGGATTTTTTACAGCAAGATTGAATTTATTGTAGCAATGGTTGTAAGTTTGTCTATTGTTGAGCTATCAGTTTGACAATAGGACCTGTACAATCTACTCTCTTTTTTCACATCTATGCATCAATCGTTACGCGCCATCCTGCTGGGTTTTCTAGGGGTGCTGCCGTTGCTGAGTTATGCCGAAGGATCAAGGCAGCTCACCCCCAACACCAACAATCTGGCCCTCACGGACCCTGCCAACACCCGGGCCGGCTTTCTTACCCACGATGCCAACATTGACGCGACCCAGGCCGTATCGTTTGGCTTCCTGAAGCCCGCCACCTGGAGCGGGTTCGGGCAGGCGTTTACCGAGGACTACCGGATGTACGTTCATCTGCGGCCGGGGGAAACGCTCAACTACGGCGTGCACCGCATTGCCCGCGCAGCCACGCACAACGACCTGATTCTGACGCTGCGAGTGGGTGCCGGTACCGGCACCGTTGTGCAGCAAACTACCCTAGCCCGCAATACGGCCAGCATTGACCAGGCCGAGCTACTGACCACGCAGGCCGGGGTAATTGACGACGCCAATCAGGCCCTGGCGGGCCCCCTGCCCAGCGCCGGAGGCTACCAGCCCCTGCAGTACACCAACAATACGGCCTCGAACCAAGAGGTGTACGTGGAGTTCACCCAAACCGACGAGGCGGCGCAAACCGACGACCAGAAGCGCTCCGAGTACGACTTCTGGGACTTTACGGTGCGTGATGCCGCCGGCGCCGAAAAGCCCGGCCGCCTGTACAGCAAGCACTGGGCTTTCTCTACCGGGGCCTCCGCAGGTACTGACGCGTTTCAGAACCGCCTGGCTGCCGGCTTCCGGCTATTCCCTATGATTGAAAGCCGCAATACGCCCGGCACGTTCTTCGTGAAGGAGATTGAGCTGGCGGGCCTGCGTCCGCTGGGTTTCTTCTTTGTCTGCAACGAGTTTGGCTCCACCACGGCGGCGGGCACCTCCATTGAGCAGCGCCGGCGCAGCCAGGTATCCCGGACCACGTACTCGCAGTATCCCATCTTCGTGCAGAACCCCGACGCCAGCGTGTGGCCCAGCGCCGCACTGCCGACGGTGGGAGTTACGCCCCGCGCCTACTGCCGCAACGGTATCACGGAAGTAGCCTTCACGACTACCAGCGCCGAAACGGGTCAGTTTGACATTCTGATTGATATTAACGGCAACGGTACCCGCGACACGGACGAGCCGTTGCTCCGCCAAACGCTGGCCGCTGGTACTTCCAATACCATCGTGTGGAACGGACGGCGCAGAGCTGCTGCCGACGTAGATGGCAACCCACCCACTGGCGCTCTGGTAGCGGCCGGTACCGTCATCAAGTTCGACTTCACCAGCTTCGGGGCTCCCGTGCATTTCCCGCTCTACGACGCCGAGGGCAACCCCGACGGCTTCCGGGTACGCAACATTCGGCCGGGTGCGGGCAACACCTACGACCGGCTGTACTGGGACGATGCTAACCTGACCAACTTCGCCACGCGCACCACGCAGCTCTCAGGCGTTGATTCGACGCCGGGCGTGCACCCGTGGGGGGTGGGCACCAGCAACGAGGGCGACGGCTACACCGTGAACACCTGGACCTACGGCTTTGCTGTGTTTCAGGGCGCTACCGAGTTTACCTACACTTCCGCCTGCGACAACGACGTGGACGGCGTGGCTGATAACGTGGACATCGACGACGATAATGACGGCATCCTGGACGTGGTGGAGTCCTTTACTCCTACCGGCACTGGCGCCGCCAGCATCAACCCCAGCTCTTTCGCTGGTGCTTCCTCGCCCGTGCTCTACCTCGACGGGACCTATACGCACCCCGTGCTGGGTGCCTTTCGCGACCTGAACAACGACGGTATAAACGACGTGTTTGACACGGACCGCGACGGTATTCCCAACCACTTCGACCTGGACGCCGACGGTGACGGCCTGACCGATGCGTTTGAGGCGAATGGGAATTCCAACCCGACAACGGCTCAAGGATATACTTTCAGCCAGACTGTATCTGTAAGGGGCACGGTATACACCTTTCAGAGCCTTTTTGATCCAGCATTAGGGAAATACGTGACTACAACTGCCGCTGCTGCTACTGCCGCCGGTGCTTCTGCCGGGGTAGGCCCTAATGGCTTGCCTGATGCTGTGGAAACCTCTGTTGTCTATGGAACGAGCGGTAACGGCTCCAACACTGTACTAGCTGCCAACCAATCAAGCGCAAGCAAATACACCCTCACCGACTCGGACACGGACAGCCGCTCGGCCAGCGGCCAGACGGCGACCAACTACAACTTCCTGGATGTAGACTCCGACAACGACGGTATTCTGGATAACCGCGAAGCCCAGTCTACGGCCGCCTACCGCGCCCCTACTGGCGTTGATACTGACCGGGACGGCATCGACAATGCCTACGACCCCACCCCCGGCACGGGTATTGCCGCGGGTACGGCGCTGGTTTCGGTGGTGAACACGGGCGGAGCAGCCGCAGCCGATATGTTCGACTTCGATTCGGATGGCGACAACAACGCTACCTTGCCCATCTACCGGCAAACAGCCGACTGGACGGAGGGCTTCGACACCAACCGTAACGGGGTAGCCGGCGACGAAATCCTGGCTAAGGCTCAAGCATTTGCCGCGGCCAATCCTGGCAAAGCCAACTACTACGCTATTGTGGGCACGGGAAGCAGCGCCAGCGGCTCCTCGCCCTTCTTGCAGGACAGCGACAACGACGACGTGCCAAACTTCCTCGATGAGGACAGCCAGTACTACTACGACGACAATTTCAACGGTTTGGTTGATTTGTACGACCCAGCCTACGGCGGCGCGCCTTCCACGGCTCCGAGAAGACTTGCCACCCAGGCCGACGCTGACTTCCGCACTGCTACCCAAGCCACCCCGCTGCCTGTAACTCTGGTGAGCTTTGCGGCCCGGACCGCCGGCGCCGATGCCTTGCTGACCTGGACCACGGCCTCCGAGCTGAACAACGCAGGCTTTGAAGTGGAACGCTCCTCTGATGCCGTGAAGTTTGAGAAAATCGGTTTTGTGGCCGGGCGCGGCACTACTTCCCAAGAAGGCGCCTACCGTTTCGTGGATGCCGGAGCTGCCCGCAACGGTCGCACCTGGTATTACCGCCTGCGCCAGCTGGATGCCGACGGGCAGGCCACCTACTCTGGGGTGCGTTCGGTAAGTTTTGATGGCTCGAAACGCGGCGTGGCGGCCGTATATCCGGCCCCGGCTACCGCCACTGCTACTCTGGACCTCATGGCCCTGCCCTTGGGCACCTACACCATTACGCTGGTGAATGCTCAGGGCCAGCAGGTAGGCACCCTGAGTGCCCAGGGCGGTGTAGCTCAACCCCTGCCCATCACGGGCCTGGCTGCGGGCCTCTACCAGGTGCGCATCAACGGCCAAAATCTGCGCCTCACGGCTCCCCTTCTCAAGCAGTAGTCCGTCTGGAATGCTGCCACCAGCAAAAAGCCCCCGACACGTGGTGTCGGGGGCTTTTTGCTGCTACTGGTAAGTAGCCCATGCGCACCTGGTACTACAGCGGAGCCGGGCTGCCGGGAACCTGGGTGCAGCCCAAAGTGGAGCACACAAACGGCGCCGAGAATTCGCTTCGGTTCAGGGACCGGTTAGCGTGGGCGAATATGCGGAACACGTACGGGGTGCCGCAGACCAGAGCCTGCGGGCAATGCGTGGAAGCTCCGTTGTCGAGCACCAGGTTGCCAACGGTCACGGCTACGGACTGGCCTGCCGCTAACCGGTAGCGGGAGTCGCGGGCGTTGCCACTGAACGAGGCCTTGCACAGCTGCGCCTCCGACCACGAGCCCCCGTTGGCTTGGTAGGTCGCCAGCGGCATCCACTGCAGCGAGAAGCCAGCGTCGGCGCCCGTGGCTCCGGCCGTCACCACAACGGTAATGGACGTGCGGGTGGACACGCCGCAATTTAGCTGGGGGGTAAGCATGGGGCCGGTTTTGCCATCGAGTGTAGCACTAGCCGACGGAGCAGCTAGGTTCTCAACCTCATGCTTGCCGCAACCGGCAAACAGCAGCACACCACAGAGGGCCCAGCTCAAGGAAACATGTTTCATAAGAAAGGTAAGCAGGTAGTTGTTGGAAAGGTGGATGATATTGTGCCGTCAAGCTACGGAGAAAAATCAAAAACAGATATAATTATATCTATTTCTTATGATTATTTATAGACAAGCTGCACTTAAAAGGTACCCGCTAAGCTTGAACGAACCTCATAAAATAGCCCCACACCTCATTCCATAAGCAGGAATAAGGCATGGGGCCATTGGTGGGGCGGCGCGAACAGCAGTTTAATTCTCGCGCCGGCTGCCTAGCCAGGCGGCCAGGGCTACGCCGGCGCCTACCAGCAGGGCGGTGCGCAGGGCAGGACTGCCGGCCGTGGCGGCTTCGGTGTAGTAGCTGGTTTCGCGGGTGTGGCCGGGGTAGTTGCCCCGCTCCTCCAGCTGGCCCATGGGCTGGTCGAGGGCATTCTGTTGCAGGGGGCGCGGGGCGTAGTCGGCCTTCTCCTGCTTCACAAATACCTTTTCCATAAACTTGTCGAGCAGGGCGGGCGTCCATTGCTCCATGCTGATGAAGGCACGGCCGCCGCCACCCACCACCACATCCCGCTCGGCCGTGGTGGCCGCGTGCAGAATGGCGCGGGCCACGGTTTCGGGGGCGTAGGCGGGCGGAGCGTGCTTGGCTTCGCGCTCCATGTAGTTCTTGGCGTGCACGGTGTACGGCGTGTCGATGGCTGCGGGCTGAATCAGGGTTACGGACACCGGGGCGCCATCCATTTCCAGCTCCATGCGCAGGCCGTCGGTAAAGCCCTTCACGGCGTGCTTGCTGGCCGAGTAGATGGTTTGCAGAATGGCGGTGAGGTCGGACAGGATGCTGCCCACGTTGATGATGGCGCCACCCTTGGCTTTCAAGTGCTTGGCGGCCTCCAGAGAGCCGTGCACCAGCCCCCAGAAATTCACCTCAAACAGCTGGCGCATGTCCTCAACCGGCACCTGCTCTATCTTGCCGTAGATGCTCACGCCCGCGTTGTTCACCCAGGTGTCGAAGCCGCCGAACTTCTGAATGGCTTGCTGGGCCAGGCGCTTTACATCCTCGGGCTTGCTCACATCGGCAACCACGTACATGGCGTCGCCGCCCGCCTGGTTGATTTCGTCGGTGAGCTGGCGCAGGGCCTCTTCTGAGCGGGCAGCTAGCACCAGTCGGGCGCCTTGTTGGGCGGCCATGCGGGCCGTAACCAGGCCAATGCCCGACGAAGCACCCGTAATGACAATGGTTTGGTCTTTTAGTTTTTTTAGTTTGGCAGCCATGTTTATCAGGTGATGGGGTAAGAAAATCCAGACAATGTGCAGGCTGGTGGTACGCGGAAGCAGCAGCTTGCGTTGTTACAGCTCCACTCTACTGCCGGGCGCCAGCTGTTCCCGTGCCAGCTGCGGCACTGGCCACCGCCGCTAACCGGATGCCCGCCACCTGCTTGCCGGGCGTGAGGTCCTGGCCCGCTGCTTTACCTTTGCCGTATGCCGCACACCTTCTTCGCCCCCGACCTGGCTGCCACTTCCTACACCCTGCCCGAAGACGAAAGCAAGCACGCCGTGCGGGTGCTGCGCCTGGCGGCCGGCGACATCGTGGGGCTGGTAAATGGCCGCGGCGGCGTGTACCAGGCCGAGGTAGAAGCTGCCGACGCCAAGCGCTGCCGCCTGCGCATCGTGAGTGAGCAGCAGGTGCCGCGGCGCGCCTACGAAGCGCACGTAGCAGTGGCCCCCACCAAAAACCTCGACCGGATGGAGTGGCTGGTGGAAAAGGCGGTGGAAATCGGGGTTGACACCCTGACTTTCCTGCGCTGTGCCCGCTCGGAGCGCCGGGAGCTGAAGCTGGAGCGCCTCCAGAAAATTGCCATCAGCGCCCTGAAGCAGTCGGGCCAGGCCTGGCTGCCGGTCCTCAGCGAGCTGACCGACTTCGCCGATTTCCTCCCAATCACCGACTCCGCCACTACCTTTATAGCCCACCTGGCCGAGGGCGAGCGGACGGCCTTCTCCCAGGTAGCCGCCACGGGCGCGGGCTGCTGCATCCTCATCGGCCCCGAGGGCGACTTTACCCCCCAGGAAATCGAAGCGGCTCTAACCCGCGGCATCCGGCCCGTGACCTTGGGTGCCTCCCGCCTGCGCACCGAAACCGCCGCTCTGGCCGCCCTCCACACCATGCACGTAGCGCGGGAGCTGCGGCCCGAGGCGCTCCGTTGAACGACCTCAGCGTATCTCAGCGTTTCCTCCGCGAACCTCAGCGAGAAATTCTACTTCCCGATTTTATGCGCCACCTTCTGCTTCTGCTCCTTTTCACGCTGCCGCTGCTGGCCGCCGCGCCGGTGCCGCCCAGCTTCCGCATTGCCAAGCTGCACTACGGCGGCGGGGGCGACTGGTACGCCAACAAAACCTCCCTGCCCAACCTCATCCGCTTCTGCAACCAAAGCCTGCGCGCCAACATCGACCCCGAAGAAGCCGTGGTGGAGCTGGATTCGCCGGAGCTGCTCACCTACCCTTTCATCCACATGACCGGCCACGGCAACGTGAGCTTCACCGACGCCGAGGCCCGCAACCTGCGTCGCTACCTGGTGGGCGGCGGCTTCCTGCACATCGACGACAACTACGGCCTCGACAAGTTTATCCGGCCCGAGATGAAGAAGGTGTTTCCGGAGCTGGACTTCGTGGAGTTGCCCTTCTCCCACCCCATCTACCACCAAAAATTTCAGTTCCCCAGGGGCTTGCCCAAGGTGCACGAGCACGACGGCAAGCGCCCCCAGGGTTTCGGCCTGCTCTACAAGGGCCGTCTGGTGTGCTTCTACAGCTACGAGTGCGACTTGGGCAACGGCTGGGAAGACCTGGGCACCTACCCCGAAGACACCCCCGCCACCCACGAAGCGGCCCTGAGAATGGGCGCTAACTTGGTAGCCTACGCCCTTACGCAGGATTGATTCATCAGCCCTGAGACGGTGAGAAGTGAGAGGTGAGACTTTCGTACTAATATCCTGCTACAAGGACACCAGCACGAAAGTCTCACCTCTCACTTCTCACCGTCTCAGGGCTGACTTCAGAACCGCCGTTGCAAAATCTCACTCAGCACGAAGGCAGCGCGCACGTCAGCGGGGTTTTGCAGCATTTCGGCTACGGTGCGGGCCGGACTGGCCGGCGAACGAGCCGCCTGCTGCCGGCTCCAATAGTCTTCCTGGCCGTGCTCGACGGTGGCGCGGGGCAGGCTCGATGCGCGGCGGGCTTCGCGGCGCGGAGCTTCCAGGGAGCGGGCCGGCGGCGCCTGCTCCAGCGACCTGGCCGCCGTGCTGGTTTGCTCCAGGCTACGGGCCGCAGCAGCTTGTTCCTGCGGCAGCGGCCGGCCCGCCGGGGTGTATTCGCGCGGCCGGGCCGGTGGCTCCGTCGGGGCCGGGCGGGGCGCAGAGGGCTTACTCTGATTCTGCGCCTGCATCTGCTTCAGCAGCTCCTCAAACGAAGCGGCTGGCAGTGGCGGGGCCGGCCGGGAGCGGGCCGGCCGCTCCCGCTGCTCCTGCGCCGTGGTGGCCTGGGCCTTCTGCCACATTCGCCAGACGAACACCACCAAGCCAATCAGTATCCAAAGCAAGGTTTGCAGCTTTTCCATGAGGTGAGGGAGGTGGTGCGTATGTATACTGACCTTCGGCTACTGCCTCCGGATGACAGTGCATTATAGCAGTTTCTAGAATGGTGTACCCAGGTTGTAGAGATGCAACATTTTGCGTCTCGTCGTCAGAACGTACTTGGCCGGTCGTTTAACGAGGAGACGCGAACCGAAGGTCGGCGTAGCCAAGGGTCGCGTCTCTACAACCTGGGTACGCTACACATCAATCCATTATTTCACCACCTTGCTACTTCCCATTTACCGCACACCGTTTTGCGGGAAGCGGCCTTTTTTGGTGCGGTAGAAAGCCTGGATTTGCTCCAAATCGGCCTCGTAGTTGCCGGTGGGGTAAACGGCGGGGCCGACGCCGGCTTCTTTCCTGGCATAATCGAGGTAGCCGAGCAGGATGGGCACACCGGCCCCCAGGGCGGCAAAGTAGAATCCCTTGCGCCACTTGGGCTGGTAGGCACGGGTGCCTTCCGGGGTGATGAGAATCACCAGCTCCTCGCGCTCCTCAAACAGCTGCACCATGCCGTCTACGAGGCTGTTGTTTTTGCTCCGGTCGACGGCCAGGGCGCCGAGGGCCTTCATCAGCCCGCCCAGCACTGGAATGTCGGTCCACTCCTTTTTCACGGTGAAGCGCACGTCCACGTCCATCAGGTAGAAGGCGGCCCGGGCCATGATAAAGTCCCAGTTGCTGGTGTGGGGTGCGGCAATCATCATGCTTTTCGGAATGCCGGGGGGCACGGTGCTGGCCAGGCGCCAGCCCGCTACCGCAAAAATGGCCTTGGAGACGTAGTACCAGAACGTAGAGGTTTTGCGAGCCATGCAGAAGGAGTAGAGTACCGCTTCAACGCCACGTAATGCGGCGCTGCGTTGCCGGGCAGTAAAGCTAGGCAAATTGCCTGGGCCACCAGCCAGCACCGAACGGCTCAGGTACGGCCGGCCGGCGCCCTAGGATGCAGCAGCGCCTCCAGGTCGGGGGCCCGCGCCAGGGTGTAGCGGTAGCCAATGTCGAACAGCTCCGGGGCCAGGCGGTAGCTCATGGTCCGGAACCGGCGCAGCTCGGGCGGCTCCAGCAGCAGGTCGCACCGCTGCTTGCTGAGCACAGTGTTGCCGCCGATGGCCAGATTGAGGGTGCGCTCCACCAGGCTGCGCAGGTTGGTTATCTGGGCTTCGCGGTTGGGCGGGTTGCAGTGCACACCCACTACCCGTAGGCCGGGCTGGCCCAGCAGCACTTCCACGGGCAGGTTGTTGAGCAGTCCCCCGTCCACCAGCCGCCGCTCCTGGTAGTGCACCGGCTGATATAGAATAGGCACGGCCGCCGAAGCCAGCAGCGGCGGCAGCAGCGGCCCGGCTGAAAACGGCACCGAAGCGCCTTCCACCAAATCAGTAGCCACCAGAGTAAGCGGCAGGCGGAGCTGCTCGAAGGTGCAGCCCGCGCCCAGGTGCTGTTCCAGCAGCTTCCCCACCCCATCCAGCCGAAACAAGCCGTAGCGGCTCAGGGCAATGCGCGTGAGGCGGGTAAAACGCAGGTCTTGCAGCAGCCGCAGCACCTCCCGCGGCGCTACCCCCGCCGCGTACAGCGCCCCCACAATCCCTCCCGACGATACTCCCGCCAGCCGCCCGATGGGCAATTGCAGCTCGTCCAGCGCGGCCAGCACGCCCAGGTGGGCAATGCCCCGCGCCCCGCCCCCCGATAACGCCAGCCCCAGCGTGGGCTGTTGTTCGCTGGTGGTTGGTTTTTCGGGCGTGGTTGCGGAGGGAAGGCTGGTTTGATCCACTTTTCTTCGGAAAGAATCTGCTCGAAAAACGAAAAGCGAGCAACAAAAAACGTCCCTTACAGCTCCGCCAGCCGGAACGACTCGGCCACGCGCACGCCTTTTTCCGTGTGCTGCACCGTGATGCACTCCGTCTGCGGGTCGTGCTCCAGCACCAGCACCCAGTTTTCGTCGGCAGCCCGGCGCAGCAGGCGCTGCTTCTCGTCCATGGTCACTAGGGGGCGCATGTCGTAGGCCATGACGTAGGGCAGCGGCACGTGGCCGGCGCTGGGCAGCAGGTCGGCGGCAAATACCAGCGTGCGGCCTTGATAGTGGAACACCGGCAGCATCATTTTCTCCGTGTGGCCGTCGGCAAACACGATGTCGCGCAGGCTGGGCAAGGCATCGGGCACGCCGGCCGTGGGGTCTATGAAGCGCAAATGGCCGCTTTCCTGAATGGGCTGGATGTTCTCCTTCAGAAAGCTGGCTTTCTCGCGCGGGTTGGGCGTCACGGCCCAGTCCCAGTGGGCCTGGTTGCTCCAGTAGGTTGCGTTAGGAAACGCCAGCTCCAGCTTGCCGTCGGGGGTGCGCACCACCGAGCCTCCGCAGTGGTCGAAATGCAGGTGGGTCAGAAACACGTCCGTCACGTCGGCAGCCGCGTAGCCCAGGCGGCGCAGGGACTGTTCCAGCGTGTCGTTGCCGTGCAGGTAAAAGTACCCCCGAAACTTGGCGTCCTGCTTGTTGCCGATGCCATTGTCGACCAGTACCAGCCGGCCGCCGTCTTCCACCAGCAGGCAGCGCATGGCCCAGGTGCACATGTTGTTTTCGTCGGGCGGGTTGAGCTTCTGCCACATACTCTTGGGCACCACGCCAAACATGGCGCCCCCATCCAACTTAAACAGGCCCGTATCGAGGGTGTGAACCGTCATTTCAATTAAAAATTGAGAATTAAAAATTAAAAATGGGCCGTTTGGTCTTGAAAGAAGAAGCCACACAGGCCGCGGCCAAACCTACGCAACCGCCAACAAAAATTCCCGCCCCGCCAGGCTCTGTACGCTCCAGCAGAACAGGAATTTTTAATTCTTAATTGATAATTTTTAATTCTCTATCACCACGCCCATGTTCGAGAACTTGTCGATGCGCTGGCTGATGCGCTCCTCTTGAGGTAGTGCCTCCAGCTCATCGAGGGTACGCAGAATGGTTTTTTTCAGGGTCTGAATCATGTGCGGCACGTCGGTGTGGGCGCCGCCCAGGGGCTCCGGCACGATGCCGTCGACCAGGCCGGCTTGCAGCATGTCGGCGGCCGTGAGCTTGAGGGCCTCGGCGGCCTGCTCCTTGTAGTCCCAGGAGCGCCACAGGATGCTGCTGCAAGACTCCGGCGAAATCACCGAGTACCAGGTGTTTTCCAGCATCAGCACCCGGTCGCCGATGGCAATGCCCAGGGCCCCGCCCGAAGCGCCTTCGCCGATGATAATGCAGATAACGGGCACCTTCAGCAGAAACATTTCCTTAAGGTTGCGGGCAATAGCCTCGCCCTGCCCCCGCTCCTCGGCCTCCAGGCCCGGAAACGCGCCGGGCGTGTCAATCAGCGTGACGATGGGCTTGTTGAACTTCTCGGCCAGCTTCATCAGGCGCAGGGCTTTGCGGTAGCCCTCGGGGTTGGCCATGCCGAAGTTGCGCAGCTGGCGCTGCTTGGTGTTGCGGCCCTTCTGCTGGCCAATAAACATGATGGAGCGCCCATCCAGCTCGGCAAAGCCGCCCACCATGGCCTTGTCGTCGGCCACGGTCCGGTCGCCGTGCAGCTCGATAAACTTCTCGGTCATGCCCTCAATGTAGTCGAGGGTGTAGGGCCGGTCGGGGTGGCGCGAGAGCTGCACGCGCTGCCAGCGGGTAAGGTTGGCGTAGGTTTCCTTTTTGAGGGCGTTTATTTTGGCTTCGAGGGCCGCCACGGCTTCCGAAACGTCTACTTGGCTATCCTGGGCCAGTTGTTGCATTTCGCGGAGCTTGCCTTCAAGAGCGGCAATGGGTTGTTCAAAATCGAGGAGCATGGCCACGGCTGAATGCGTCTTGGTTGCGGGAGAAGGTACGAGAAGAAAACAAAGGTAAGCGACGGCGTGCAGACGCCGTGCGGCCGTTTTTTCTTAAATTTTTCTCTCTGATCTACAGCTACAACTAGTGCCGCTGCGCTTTTTTCTTCTTGTTTTTTGGCTGTTAGGTTGCACAGTCCGCGCCAAGCCTCTACTTTTGCACCACTTCAACACGCCGCCCCGGCAGCGCCGCGAAGCAACTTGGTTCGGTAGTTCAGTCGGTTAGAATGCCGCCCTGTCACGGCGGAGGTCGCGGGTTCGAGTCCCGTCCGGACCGCAAAGGCCCTGCAGCACATGCTGCAGGGCCTTTTGCTTTCCAGCCCACTCTGGCAGCGGCTGTCTCCGGCCAGTTATAAGCAACACTTCCCGCTACAAAGCTGAATTCAGATTTTTTCGGCTCTATTCTGTTTACACCCAGCGCCTAACCAGCAAACACCGGGCTCGTGAGGCTCGCACGCGGTTTTGCTATTTGGTATTGTCGAATTGCCTCCCCTATATTTGCAGCACGGTAGCGAATCGGCCACCCGGCCAGGTCCGCGAAAGAAAACGGTTCGGTAGTTCAGTCGGTTAGAATGCCGCCCTGTCACGGCGGAGGTCGCGGGTTCGAGTCCCGTCCGGACCGCACAAAGCCCCAACAAATGTTGGGGCTTTTGCTTTTTCGGGACTGCCCAACTCAATCCGTTCTTCTCCGAATGCTTGTCCCCGGCCAGGTAGCGGGTGGGCACGGCGTGGGCTAGCCGCGGAGTTGCAGCTGCCTGGTTACTGCGCTGCGGCTTGTAGGTGCTATACATCAGTTAATCGGCTGACGAGCAGAGGCGTACTTGCTTGTGCGCCGGCTTGAAAACCAGAGCATATCGGGAATGGCACACAATTTTCTAGTGGGCTGAGCAGTTAAGGGCTTACTTGACTTGCATTTCTCTCACTTCAATCCCGCTGTCATGGTTCGTATCCTGCTCCTGTTTTTTGCGCTGCTCATAGTCAGCGGTGTCAATTCGGCGGAGGCGGCCCGCCCCTCGCGCTACGCCCGCGCCAAGATGAAAGGACGCCTGTTTGTGCACCGCCCCTACTACAAGAAGTATAAAGGCAAAAAATCCAGCCGCAAGCGCCTGTTTGGCTTCCGGCAGAAGTCCCGCTCCAGTGCTCCCTCCTACCGCGTCGGGCGGCACTCTACTCGGTAAGCGGCGTTCGTCGTCACCCTATTCATCCGGGCCCCGTGAAAGCAGATTTCGCGGGGCCCGGCTGCGTTAGTGAAGTATTAAGGGTTGGAATGCTGGGCGTACCACGCGCGCCGCACCTGCACCAGCAGCTGCTCGGCGGCGTGGCGGTCGGGGGCGGCGGGCAAGGTAGAAGCGGCAAAAGCCTGCTCCACTTGCTGCACCAGGGCTTCGGCCTGGGCTACCAGCTCCTCGTACTCGAACTCGCCGCGGCGGATTTGAAGCAGAAAGTCCCGGTCGGGGCGGCGCACGTGCAGGCGGCCGGTGCGGGCAATTTCTTCGGCCATGCGCAGCAGCCGGAAGGTGTGCAGCATGTTTTTGGCGTCGTAATTTTTGCCGTGCTGCACGGTGTTCTGGTACCGCTCAGTGTTGCGCTTCTGCTCCCACTCCCGGTACTCGCGGTACACGCGGCAGTAGGTGCTGTAGCCGTTACGGTTGAAGCTCAGGTAAGCCACCGGCTGCTGCCCCTTCGGCACCGGCGAGAGCTGCACGTCCTGCGAAGCTTCCGGGTCGCGCACGAGGCCCCGGTAGCCGAGGCGCTGCTCGGGCGTGTGGTCCACGAACAGGGCGTAGAGGTCGGGCAGGTGGGGCACGTTGGTGAGGCCGCACTGGCCGGCGGTAAGGCCCTGGTGCCCGAGCCACGCGGCCACCGGCTGGGCCCCGGCCCCCACCGTCACGTAGCAGAAGTCGAGCACCGACTTGCGCTGGGGCGGCTCGGGCTGGTTGATTTTCTTGTTCAGGCCCCGCGCCTTCCGAATCTGGGCCACGGCGTACTCGGCAAAGCTCTGCCGGCAGAGCTGGGACAGAAACTCTTCGACCCGAAACGCCTCCAGCAGCGGGTGGCGGTAGAGGATGCAGTCGGCCGGAGTGCCCAGCAGCTCCAGTACGGTGGGGTTGTTTTTGAGCAGCAGCTCCACGAAGCGGCGCAGTTCGTAGAACACCTCGTCGTTGGTGGCGTTGGCGACCTGCGGCACGTAGTCGAGGCCGTAGAATTCGGTTTCGGGCAGGATGAAGACGCCTTTCAGGTCGGTGTCGGAGTGGGGCAGGTCGGTGCCGTAGGCCCGGCTGCCGCTGATGGCTTCAAAGAGGATGAGGCCGCGCTGGCGCAGGTCGGAAATGGTCATGGCGGTAAGGTAAGCCGGGGGAAGCACAAGCGCCTTCGCGGGCCTGAAGCGCCGCGCCGCTTGCCAGTGCTACCGGCAGCAGGCAGCTGGGTTGCGTAGGAAATGACCCGCTTGGTAAGCCGCCAGCACCCAACTGCTTCATCGTGGGCCTGGTCAGGCAAGGCGGCCCGCCAACCTCGGGGCGCCGACGGCGTTCTTCTCCTTTATTGCCCACCCAACCAAGCCTCGCTATGCACTCCTCCATTCTGGGCGCCGAGAACATTCGGGTCGTGAGCAGCGTCCGCGACAACGCCCCACACTCCGAGCTGATTATGTACGTGGCCCCGCGCTACCGCACGCCCAAGCACTTCCACGATTTGTTTACTGAAACCTTCGAGGTGCTGGAAGGCGAGTTGGAATTCGGCTACGGCCGGAAAAAGCAGTTGCTCCGGGCTGGGCAGCGAGTGGTGGTCGAGCGGGGCGTGGTGCACTACTTCGCCAACCCCACCGACCAGCCGGCCACCATCCGCGTCACCATCTCGCCTGGCAACCTCGACTTCGAGCGGGGCTTCCGCATCTACCACGGCCTGGCGCAGGACGGGCAAGTGGACAAGAAGCAGAACCCCAAGCAGTTTGCCGACACCGCGTTGTTTCTGAAGCTGACTAACTCCCGGTTTCCGGGCCTGGGCCGGTTGCTTGAGCCCCTGTTTTTCCGGGCGGCCCGCAAGGCCATCCAGAACGGCCGGTTGGCCGAGCTGCAAGCCCGCTACGGAGCCAGTTGAGGACTTGTGAACCTGTGGTCAACGTTTCTACACAGAGCCGTTCCCCAAACGGCTCTAGCAGGCCAAAGAGGTGTAGATTTCTATAAGCCAGAGCCTGCCTGAGCTTTTTTCAGCCTGTGAAGAAAGTACCACCTGCATTATACATGCTCTAATCCATACTGCTTTAACACATCGACAGGCACGCCGGTCCATTTATTCGGAGCGTTACCGGCGTAGCCAATGTCGGCAATTCCTATTTTGCTGGTAAAAAAACCCGAAGCCGTAAGGTCGCGCATGCGGTTGAAGAAAGTAACCCCCTGCTTCATTTCCTTTTTGGCTTTAAGCGGATACGCTATTTCGGTAACCATTTCTATTTGCTGCTGCGGGGTACATTCCACAAAAGAATGACCAAACCGATTTAAGCATTGCACATCCAGCCAGCGCAGTCCGCCGCGCATGGGCAGCTGATGCTCGGGAATATCTTTTACAATAAACTCGATAAAGTCGGGCACTTTCGCGTCGGAGGCGCTGCCTGATTTCTCGTCTCTGGGAATGATAATATCGGCCAGCACCGTTATGGTGGCCATTTCATGCTCGGTAAAAAACTTTACTGAGTGTAGTTGTTTGTCTCTTTCTATTTCAAACTCCTGCCGGCCATCTTCCTTCCGGGCCGGCGCTGGCGTTACGGTTGCATCAGGTGCCGTAGCCGAATCATTTTTACAGGCATCTAAGAGCAAGGCGGTTGAAACCGTGGCCAGGCCTATTGCCTTCAACGAGTCGCGTCTTTTCATCTGCTTTCAGAATTAGCTGT
Source organism: Hymenobacter sp. YIM 151500-1 (assembly GCF_025979885.1). Taxonomy (NCBI): domain Bacteria; kingdom Pseudomonadati; phylum Bacteroidota; class Cytophagia; order Cytophagales; family Hymenobacteraceae; genus Hymenobacter; species Hymenobacter weizhouensis. The sequence goes on along the minus strand of NZ_CP110139.1, from coordinate 869,584 downwards.
TACACATTTAGTTTCTTTCTCTGCTCGAGTATGTACTCGCTTGTGCGCATGGACAGGGCCAGGATGGTCCAGGTGGCGTTTTTGTCGCCCTGCTGCACAAAAGGACCCGCATCCACTACAAACAGGTTTTTACAGTCGTGGGCCTGGCACCATTTATTGAGCGCCGACTTCTTGGGGTCATCCCCCATTCTCACCGTGCCTACCTCGTGGATAATGCGCCCCGGCGCTTCCAGGCCGTAATTTGTTTCGGGCCCCGGAATTTTTGAAGTGATAATGGCGCCCATTTCATGCATGATGGACTGAAAAGTTTCCTGCATGTGCTTGGCCTGCTTGATTTCCGCATCGGTCCATTTGTAGTGGAATTTCAGCACCGGGATGCCGTATTTATCCACCACATTAGGGTCAATCTCGCAGTAGTTATCTTCCCTGGCTATGGCGGTTCCCCTGCCCGCCATTCCCACCTGGGTGCCGTAGAAGCGGCGGTAATCGTCCTTCAAGGATGCCCCGAAGCCCCCGGCGTCTTTCATTTTGCCGTCGCGGCCGGGCACCAGGCCGTTTAGGTTATGGATGCCTCCCCCAAAACCATACGACGGCATGCCCATGCCGCCCCAATACTCAATGTGGTAGCCGCGCGGAAAATCCAGCTTCTTATTGTCCAGCCACCAGGGGCTGTAAATATGGACGCTCCCCACCCCGTCTTCATTGTACCGTTTTCTATCCAGCAGCTGCGGCAAGAAACCGCTTAAACTGGCGCCGGTCGAATCATGCAGGTATTTGCCGACCACCCCGCTGCTATTCGCTAACCCGTTGGGGTGAGTGGGCGAAGTGGAATTCAGCAACAGCCTGGCCGACTCGCCGGCGCTGGCCCCTAACACCACCAGCTTGGCATTTACCTGATACTCTTGCAGATCATTCTTGTCTACGTACGATACTCCGGTTGCCAGCCCATCCGCCCCGGTAAGCACCTCGCGGACCATGGCGTTGGTTATTAATTTCAGGTTGCCGGTTTTCAGGGCCGGAATAACCAAGCAGGACGACGAGGAAAAGTCCGCGTAAGCTTTGCAGCTCCGGCCGCACTGTCCGCAATAAAAACAGACGCCCCGGTCTTTATTGCCAGGCAAACTTTCTGTTAAAACCGAGCCCCTGCCGGGTAGTACGTTTACGCCTGCTTTGGCGGCTCCCTGCTTGATAAATAACTCGTTGAGCCGGGGTTTGGGCGGTGGCAGGAAAATACCGTCCGGCTCATTTCGCAGCCCCTCTACCGTGCCGTATACTCCAATCAAGCGGTCAACTTTATCATAAAAAGGCTTGACCTCCTCGTAGGTAATGGGCCAGTCGTCGGTGAGGCCGTCCAGGTGGTGACTTTTAAAGTCGTCCGGGCCCATGCGCAACGAGATGCGCCCCCAGTGGTTGGTGCGGCCGCCCAGCATCCGGGCCCGAAACCAGTGAAACTCCGTCTTGTCTTTGGTGGTGTACGGCTCGCCCTCCAGCTGCCACCCGCCGTAAGCCGCGTCAAAATCTCCGAAAGGCCGGGTGGTAGAAGCGCCCCTTCGCGGCGATTCGTACGGGAATTTAAACTGCTGCGCGTCTTTGGCCGGGTCGAAGAACGGTCCGGCTTCCAGCATCAACACCTTTAAGCCGGCGTGCGCCAACACGTAGCCCGCCATTCCGCCGCCGGCCCCGGAGCCAACAATTACGGCATCGTATACCGTACCCGATTTCTTGATTTGAAAATTATTCATCAATTCAATTATTAATTACAGCTGCTCGATTTTAATATTCCGAAACGACACCTGATTGCCGTGGTCCTGCAAAGCAATATGCCCTTTGGAGTAGGCGGCAAAGTTTTTCCAGGTTTTAAATTTGCTGTCATTGAGCATGGCTTTCCATTCGTCGCTGCCCATTTGGATGTCCACTATTTTTACGGTGTTCAACCAAAAGGTGAGATGCCCGTTCTGCTTGCGCAACTTCACCAGATTCCAGGCGCCGGCCGGTTTAGCTACGTTCTTGCTTGGGGCCCGCATATCGTATAACGACCCGGCTAAGTGACTGGCTTTTTTATTGTCTTCCGCATTTTTATCATCTAAAATCTGCATTTCCACCCCGGTTTCGTACGTGGCCGGAAAAGCCGGATCTTCGTGCACCCCGAAAATAATTCCGCTGTTTCCGCCTTCGGCTATTTTCCACTCCAGGGTTAATTCAAAATTTTCGTATTCCCCATCGGTTACTAAATCCCCCCGCCCTTCTGCTACGGCAGGATTTAATTGTAGCGTGCCGTCGACCACGGACCAGGCCGACCCGGCAGTTGGCTTCAGGTAGGTGTGCCAGCCGTTGGTGGTTTTGCCATCAAATAGCACCTGCGGCGTTGTTTTCACTGGCTGTTTCTGGGCCAGCACAACCTGGCTAAACAGCACCAGTGCCAGCGTGATAAAACGGAAAGCCTTCATGCTATTATGATGTTGGTTTTATGAAAATGCAGCAGCTTATACTTAAGTACCGAATGCGGGAGATTCTCATTTATTAAACCACCCGAAAGTTGAAAATCAGGTGTTCTGTGGTTTGATTTTGACACGAGCAACCGCTCAATCGGGCGGCTGATTTTACCGGAAACCACGGCGTCGAAAGCGGTTGTATTCCTGCTGTAGTGCCCAACTTATTTCCACGCCTCAGTCGACGACAACGGTAAGCAAGCATCCGTCCCGAACACCACCTTTAATCAGCTCAATGTAATCATATCCGGGGATTTGCCGGTCCGAATCCGGCGTAATTTGCCGCTTCTGAGTCCCCGTCCCACCCCTTTGCGGATGAACCCGCACCTGTTGGCTCACAGGCGCCGGGGCACTTCGTTCTTGTGAAGGCCCGCCGCTGGCCTTCTTTGGGTATAAATTCTGAATGCTTGACCCCTGGGCGGGGCCGTTGAGTGCTGGCACCGGTTTCCGGTTTGCCGGTGGTGCTCCACGCCGGCTCGGCATGGAATTCTTAGCCTCAGAGCCACCCCCGAAACAACGCTTCCAATGCCGGCGTGGGATTAGGTTGGGGCGTGAGCGGTAAGGTGTTGCGGGCCAGTTGGCCGGCTTCGTATTCTTCGCGCAGAAACTCTACCAGCGCGGCGGGGTGCGGCACGGTGGTTTTCTCATCGGCCGTGGCTTTGCGGACGAGCAGCTCGTTTACGACGCCATCAAATGGCCCCGGCAGCAAGGCGCGCAACTCTTGCAGCTCCATGGGCGGCACCTGGGCGGGGCGCTGCCGAATCCAGCGGGCGGCCAGGGCCGAGCGCAGGGCGTAGAACAGGCGCTTGAGGCGCACCTGCGGCTCTCCCACCATATCTTCTTCGACCCCGCGGCGCAGCTGGCCCAGGTAGTGGTGCAGGCCGGCACGCGGGTTCCAGCACGGCGGCAGCAGCGGCGCCAGCCCCGCCCGTAACCCAGGCGCTTCCGCGTACACCACCGGCGACTGAAGCCACTCAAACAAGGCCGCATTGGAGCCGCGCAGTAGTTTCAGGGCCTTGCGCAGCTCCCAGCCGGCCAGGTCCAGCTCGTCGTCCACCGGAAACGTGAGCGTGTCGGGGCCGTTATCCAGGGTCAGGTACCAGCTGGCCGGGTGGGCGTAGAGAAACCGCACGTCGTAGTCGGAATCCGGGGAAGGAAAGCCCCAGGCCCGGCTGCCCGCCTCGCAGGCGTATAGGATGCGGATGCTGTGAGTGGCTTCGAGCTGCTGGAAGGCGGCCTGGATGCGGGTGTGCATGGGAGGGAGCTGCAGAAAGCGGTGGGGGCTTGGTTGCTGGCCCGCAAGGTAGAGCATCAAGCAGGGAATTTCGCGTTAGCGGCCAGCTCGCAGACGACTATATATTTGGTAGCGTAACTTTTCGCCAGCTTACATTTTTACCTCTTGTTTTTATGAAAAAATCTGCTTCCCGCTGGCTATTGCTGCTTTTGGCCGGCGCCTGTACCCCCGATGTATCCACCGAGCAAACGGCTCACTCTCCCGTCTCCGCCCCGGCAATGCCAGCTGCTGCCCCAGCCCCGACCGATACGCTGGCTACTTACAGTTGGGACGAGGAAGTGTGTCGCTACAGTGGGCGTTACGACGTCCGCCGCTACACCCGCCAGCAGCTTGCCGACACCCAGGAGCTACTGGCCCGCAGCGGACCACTGCTTACTACAGAATCCACACCTTTTCAGCCTGACGACATTCCTAACTTGAGTTTGGACACGCTGGCGGCAGAATACACCAACGTGCGCACCCGTATTCAGGGCTTGCAGTTAGTGCCAGGTGCCACGTGGCAAGAGCTGAGGCGCCTGAGACTTCAGCAGCTAGAAGACGAGTACCGCGCTAAAAAGCTCACAATTACAGGCTTCACTAACCCTAGTGTGCTGCTGAATTCTAAGTACTCGCCGGCGTGCAAGGAGCACGTGCGGGGCCTAGCCAGCGGCAATGATAGCCTGACTCGCCAGGCCTGGCAACAGCTAGTAGAAGAGCAAAAAAATCACAACGGCAACCCACAACACCTTCAAGCGCAATTTGAGCAGCAAGCTGCCGCGCCTAATTGGCGTCAGTATGCACAAGCCGATTTAATCGGGTTTGGTTGGTGGAATTGCATCAACACCACCATTCGCTACGTGGAAACCACAGAGAAAATGCGCCAGCACTACCAGCAGCTGTTTGCTAGCGTGCAAACAGTGGAGTGCGCGGACGTGGACTGACTTGCTTACTCACTTCTTCTCGTTTTTGTAAGCTTTTGCTTATCATGGTGGTAAGGTTCCCTACAGTCGCGGGTCCACGGCCTCGCTTTCCAGGGCCAGCACCCCGAACACGCACTGGTGCACCTCGCGCAGGGGGGCGCCGGCCACGAAGCGTTCCAGGCCTTCGACGCCGAGGGCAAATTCGCGGAGGGCGAGGTTGCGCTTAGCTTTCACGGCCCGCTCGCGCAGGCGCTCCAGGTTGCCGGGCAGCAGGTAGTCGGGGCCGTAGATGAGGCGCAGGTACTCGCGGCCCCGGCACTTGAGGGCGGGCTGCACGAGGTGCTGGCGGCCACTGGGGATGAAGTCGTAGGGCTTGACCACCATGCCTTCGCCCCCGGCAGCGGTGAGGGCCAGCCACCACTGGGTGGCGGTGTCCACGTCGGCGGGGTCCGGGAGGTGCACCACGCGGTAGGGCGTGGCCCGGAGCAGAGTTTCGTCGGCGAGGCAGACGGCGCGCAGGGTTTCCATGTGCCAGGCGTGGTCTTTATCAAAATAGGTGCGGCCCTCGGTGGCCAGCAGGTGGAAGGGCGCCAGGCGCAGGTCGGCCAAGCTCTCCACGGGCCAGCAGTAGCGGCGGTAGGCTTCGGCGTAGTACTGGGCGGCGGTGTGGCGGGCCGTGGCGCGGGCCAGCAGAGCCTCCACCCCATCCAGGCCGCGAGTAGCCGCCTGCGCCAGCGCCGCCGAGGCCAGCGGCAGCGCGGCGGTAGCGGCAGCCGCCACGGCGGCGTACTGGCCTTTAATTAGCTCCTGCGCCTTGGCCGACCACGGCAGCAGTTCGGCGTCGAGGCAGAGCCAGTCGGTCTGGAACCTCTCCCAGAAACCGGCCGTGGTCAGGGCCTGCCGCAATTGGGCCAGGAAGGCTTGTTCCAGGACGGCATCGGTGAAGAAGTTGCGGCCGGTGCGGGTGTAGCACTTGCCCGGCCCCTCGCCCACCACCCCGAAGCGGCGGCGGGCGGCGGCTTCGTCCTGGGCCAGCACCACCACCACGCGGCTGCCCATGTGCTTCTCCTCGCACACCACCCGCTCCTGCCCCTGGCGGCGGAAGTAGTCGAAGGCCTCGGCCGGGTGCTCCAGCAGATCGGGCAGGGCCGAGGTTTCCGAGGGGCTCATGGTGGGCGGCAGGTAAATAAGCCACTTGGGGTTGAGGGCGAAGCGCGACATCACCTCCAGGGCCGCCGCCGCGTTTTCCTCCCGGATGGTCACCGAGGGCAGCAGGCGGGTCCGGATGATTTGCTTGCCCAGCACGTCGCGGATGTCGAGCAGGTCGTCGTGCTGCTGCTGGGCAGAAAGTTGGTGGTTGGTTTCTAGTTGTTGGTGGTTGGCTTCGAGCAGTTGGCGCTGGTAGCTCAACGGGCGCACCGGCTCGCAGTGCACCTGGGCGGCGGGCACGGTTACCAGTTCCCGCTCAGGGTAGCGCAGAGCGGTGAGGCGGCCCCCGAACACGCAGCCGGTATCAATGTCGATGGTGTTATTGAGCCATTCCGGGTCGGGTACGGGCGTGTGGCCGTACACCACCGTGGCCCGGCCGCGGTACTCGGCGGCCCAGTTGTAGCGCACGGGCAGGCCAAATTCGTCGATTTCACCGGTGGTTTCGCCGAACAAGGCAAAGGCCCGCACGGCACCCGAGCCGCGGCCCTGCATGTCTTCGCGCATACCGGCATGGGCCACCACCAGCCGCCCACCATCGAGCACGTAATGGCTCACCAGCTTATCCAAAAACTCCCGCACCTGCTCTCTGAAGGTATCTGACTCCGAGGCCAACTGCGCTACTGTCTCGGCAAACCCATGCTGCTCGCTGACCTTTTTGCCGCTCAGATAGCGCAGCAGCTTGATGTCGTGGTTGCCGGGCACGCACAGGGCCAAGCCGTCGCGCACCATGCGCATCACCAGGCGCAGCACCTTGGGCGAAGCGGGGCCGCGGTCCACCAGGTCGCCGAGGAAGATGATTTTGCGAGGTCCGCTTCCAACCGGGACCTCACCCCCTAGCCCCCTCTCCAAAAGAGAGGGGGGACTAGTTTCTAGCTCTAGTTTGCTAGTTGCCTCACCCCCCCGGCCCCCCTCTCCGGGGGAGAGGGGGGAGCCTGACGACTTGGTGGAACGAGAGCTAGCAGCTAGTCTCCCCTCTCTTTTGGAGAGGGGGCTAGGGGGTGGGGCTACCCGCACGCCCAAATCCCGTGCGTCCGTAATCGGCTCCTCTTCTACCGTGTAGCCCAGCTTTTCGAGCAGCTGCACCAGCTCGTCGTAGCAGCCGTGCACGTCGCCGATGATGTCGAAGGGGCCGGTTTCGTGTTTGCGGTTGCTGTAGAGCGGGTCGCGCACGATGGTGTGCACGGCGTCGATTTCCTCGGGGCCGTGCAGGTGGTAGATGTGGCGGAAGCCCTCCTGCCGGAGAGTTTTGAGGCTTCGGCGCAGCTGCTGGCGCTGCTGGGGCACCACGTGGCGGCCCAGGTGCTGGCGCTCGGCGCGGGCGCGGTTGCGGTCCTCGGCCACGCGGTCGGGCACGTCGAGGATGATGGCCACGGGCAGCACGTGGTAGTCGCGAGCCAGCTGCACTAGGCTCTTGCGGGCCTCGGGCTGCACGTTGGTGGCATCTACCACCGTGAGCAGGCCGCGCTTCAGGCGCAAGCCCACCAGGTAGTGCAGCAGGGCAAAGGCGTCGGGCGTGGCCGCCTGGTCGTTCTCATCATCCGCCACCAAGGCCCGGCAGTGGTCCGACGATACAATTTCCGTGGGCCGGAACAGGCGGCGCGCAAAAGTGGATTTGCCAGCCCCGGAGGTGCCGATGAGCAGGACGAGGGAGAGTTCGGGGAGTTTGAGGGTAGAGAGTGGGGGCATTGCGGCGAAGCTAGTACATAGTGCATAACTTGTGACAAATATCCATAAGCATACATTCGCTAACGACACCAGCACATGAAGATTTCTATTGAAGAAATTATCAAAACAGGAGAATTATACCCTTTATTTTGGGGAATGAGTGAGAAAAATTTGATTGATGTATTGAAAAATTTAGCAAGAATCATTGAAGACCTAAAATTAAGGCAGCATCCTTTCTTATTGATTGATCATATCGAATTATATTTTGCTAAAGATGAATATAATGACTTAGACGAGCTTATCATTCAAACTCACCGGATCAAGCCAGGAGCAGAAAGTAGGTATTTTGATTTTGGATGGATCAATAAAAATCTTACATACAAGAGCACGAAGCAGATGCTTATCAAGTTAGGCTGGAACTTTGAGGAAGGCAGAACCAAATATAGCCAAAGCCCACTGCTCATAGTAGACAATAAGTCAATTTTTACTTTTTATGATGAAAGCCAATATGATAATGCAACATTGGATGAGTGTGAATTATGCAAAATAGTTATTAAAAGTCCTGATAAATAAATCAGCAGAAAACGTAGCTGTCGTTCTGTATTGGTTTCACATTCAGTGCACCTAGTTTGTAGAACCGTGACCCTTCGCGTCTCTACAAACTAGGTGCACCGTTCAAAGCACTTCTATAGAAAGTACTTCAATGAGTAAGCAACCCGCTAATCACCTTACTTCATTTCAGGACCACCTCAACCAACGGTACGGCCTGCCAGGCACGGCTGGGCGGGAAGAGTTTGAAGAAGGTTTTGAGGCTTTCAAACTTGGCGCTATGCTGCAAGAGCTACGCAAGGAACGCGGCCTTACCCAAAGCCAGCTGGCGGAGCGCTGCGGCACCACCAAAACCTATATTTCCCGCATTGAAAATGATGCGGCCGATATTCGGCTGTCCACGCTCATGCGCATTATTCGAGAAGGACTAGGTGGGCAGTTGAAACTGAGCGTAGAATAATTTCTCATTGTCTTTCAGGCTTTCCCCTACCGTCCCGTCACCCGGAACTCGACGCGGCGGTTGAGTTGGCGGGTGGCCTCCTGGGCGTTGCTGGCCCGGGGCTGGGCGCCGCCGAAGCCGAGGCCCGTGATGCGCCCTTCGGCAATGCCGCGGCCGACAAGGTAGGCTTTCACGGCCGCCACCCGCTGCTCGCTGAGCACCACGTTCTTCTGCGGGTCGCCCACGTTGTCGGTGTGGCCGCGCAGCTCGATGGTCATGGTGGGGTTGGTGGTGAGCAGGGCTACGAGCTGGTTGAGAGCGGGCAGGGACGAGGGCAGCAGCACGGCCTGGCCCTGCTCAAACTGCACGTTGTTTAGCGCCAGCGTGGCTCCCACGGCCACGGGCCGCAGCAAAATGTCCTGCACGTAAGGGCCAGGGCGGGCAATGTAGGTGCTGTCGGCCGACAGGTAGCCGCTGAGCCGCACCAGCGCCCCGTAGGCGTGGCCCGACTTGGCCGCAAACGAGAAGCTGCCATCCGGCCCCAGGGGCACCGTGGTAAGCGTTTCGCTTTCGTTGCCGCGCAGGCGCAGCTGGGCCTGGGGCAGGGGCTGAAACGTGGTGGCATCCAATACCCGGCCTCGCCAGGTGGACGTGGTGGGCGGGGGTGGCGGGGTGGGGCGGGCAGCCGGCCGAAACAGGTTGCAGCCGGCCAGGTCGGTGTACACGCCGCGGCGCAGCCGCGTGGCGTAGCGCCGGGCCAGGTCCACTTTGTACAGGGACTTGGGGCCGGCCAGGTACAGCCAGCGGCGGCCGCCGGTGTCGTGTTGCAGCAGAATGTCGCTGTAGCCGCCCAGCTTGGGCAGGCCGTCGAGCGGGATGAGTTCGGGGGCGGGCTGCTGGGTGAGCAGGTCAATCTTAAGCAGGGCGCCGTCGGTGCTGTACACCTCATAGAGGGTGTTAGTGTCGTCGAGGCAGAAGTTGGCGTGGGTGCCCGCCCCGGTAAACCCGATGGCCGGGTAGTAGGCCGCTTTGCGCAGGGGGTCGGCGGTCCAGACCACCGTAACGGCGCCCGTGGGCGGGTTGACGCGGACCAGCAGGCTGGCGTTGCTGGTGATGAAATACAAGTCGCCGCGCTGGTCGGTGGCCGCCGAAATCCAGAAGTTTTCCGGGCCCTGGGCCGGCAGCTGCCAGGTGGTGTAGCGGCCCTGCCGGGTGGCCGGGTCGTAGCAGTACACGTACTCGGGCCGGTCGGTGGGGGCCTTGGTTACCGAGTACAGGTTGTTGTCGAAGCCCTTGGCCAGGGCGTAGGACTGAAACGGCAGCACCCGCCGGTGCACCTTGGCCAGGGTGGCGGGGTCGGCGGTGGCAAACTCGTGGATGGTGCGGCAGTCGTCTTCCACCCGGCCGTCGGTGGTGCGCAGGGCCGCAATGGCGTACATCTTGTCGTCGCAGCGCTGGTCGAGGTAGCGGCGGCTGGGCAGGCCCTGGCCCACGAAGGCAAACGACTCCACCAGCCGGCGGCCCGCGGCCAGGTAGCGGCCGTTCTGCTCGGTAGTGGCTTGGTATTCGATACGATACTCGTATCCCCCGCGCCAGAGCCGGCGCCCCACCACGCGGGTGCGGCCCGTGGCCGGCGGCGCGGCGGCGTAGGTGTAGTCGTAGCGCACTTCCTGGTGGCGGCCGGCGTCGTACTGCTCCAGGTGCAGGATCTGGGCCCGCGGCAGCGCCACCAGGGCCAGGGCCACCGAGTCGGCCTGGCCGGCGGCCAGTAGGTTGAGGTCTTTGCGCCGGTCGGATAGGGGCCGGACGCTGAAGCTGACGGCGGCCGGGGTCGTTTGCCAGCTCGGGCCTACGTAAAAGCTGACGTCGGGCCGGGTTTCGCCCTCGTGCACCTGCCAGCCGTGGGGGTACGAAAGCTGATAGCCCGTGCCGGCGTCGGTGTACGTCTGCCAGGCCGCGGCCATCTGGGCCTGCATCGGCAGCCACGCTACCACCAACCCCACTACAATCAGCAAAAGAATACTACGCATCAGCCCCAAAAGCCCCAAGAATAGGGAATATCCGCCAAAAGTAAGGGCTCCGGCCCGTTGGCCGGCGCCTGTAGGCCGGCTTGTGCTTCCGCTGGTTTCAACGACCAAGCTGTAGCTAAGTTGCTTAAGCCGCTCCTAGGCGCTAAGAAGCTAGTTGCGAGAGTTGTTGCAGCGTCAGCACAGTGTAGAGACGCAACATCTTACACTGCTCACGAGCGAGTCATGTAATGAGCAGACGCGAATGGCTGGCCGGCGCAGCCAAGGGGCGCGTGCCAGCCAACTCCTGCCGCAACTCCACCTGCTTCTACTCAAGCAACGCAAAAGCACCGCCACAGGCTGGCGAAGCGGCAGGCTGCGTTAGCTGAGGAAAGGTGATAATCAGCCATAAACCTTACTCCTGCCCCTACTCCGCCTCGAACACCGCCAGCTGGGACGGGGCGCCCACGTCGGCGTCTTCGGGGCCCAGCGGCTCCAGGCGCAGGCGGTAGCCGTGGCGCCCGGCCACGCCCGCGGCCCAGGCGGCAAACTCGGCCCGCGTCCACTCGAAGCGGTGGTCCTGGTGGCGGAACTGGCCGGCCGCTAGGGTTTCGTAGCGCTGGTTGTAGTCGGCGTTTGGGGTGGTGACGAACACAGCTCCGGGCCGGGCACGGGCAAACACTACTTGCTCGAAGGCAGCCAGGCGGCTTTCGTCGAGGTGCTCGATGACTTCCACTACGGCCGCGGCGTCGTAGCCGGCCAGGCGCGGGTCGTGGTAGAGCAGGGAGCCCTGGGCCAGCGTCAGCCGCTCCCGCTGCCGCGGCGACATTTCGGCCACGTGCAGGCGCTCCTGGGCCCGCTGCAACTCCCGCCACGACACGTCCAGGGCCAGCACGTGCTCCACCTGCGGAATCGAGAGCAGGCGGCGCGTCAGCTTGCCTTCGCCGCAGCCCAAGTCCAGCACCCGCTTGGCCCCCAGCCGCCGGATTTCCGCGGCCACGCGGTCGAGGCGCAGGTCGTGCAGGTTGCGCTTGGCCGTCGGCAGGTTGGCCGCGACCGGGCTCGGCGGGTCAACTGCGTTTTCGGCCGGGTCGGCGGCAGCTGGCGCATGCTGGGCAGCATCCGCGGGCACCTCGGCAGGCTCCTCGCCAGCTTCAGGCTCCTCTCCTACTAGCAGCCGTTCCAGCGTGGGGTTCACGTACTCGGCAAAGCGGAGGTAGCGGCGGGTAATGAATTCGCGCTCCGGGTGGCGGGGCAGCCACTCGCCGCCGCGGCGCAGCAGCTTCTCTACTTCCTCCTGGCTGATCCAGTAGTGCTTGTCGCCCCGGTCGAGCACGGGAACGAGCACGTAGAGGTGGCTGAGCAGCTCGCCCAGGCGCAGGGCCGGATGGCGCAGGCGCAGCGTGACGTAGCGGCTGTCGCCCCAGGCGGGCTCAGTAGGGTCCAGTGGGTGCGCTTCCGTTTCTATTGCGTAGCCCAGGGGCTCGAACAGGCGCCGGAGCTGCTCGGGGCCGGCGGCGGGCAGGGCGGCCACGGTGGCTTCCAGGGGCAGCAGCGTGTCGGGCAGCTCGGGACGGTCTTTGCAGGTGCCGTTCAGGGCGGTGTTGAAGGCTTTAGCCAGGGCCGCACTGAGAAAGGACGAGGCCACGTAAGGCCGGTCGTTGACGTACTGCTCCAGGGCAAACCCTTCGCCGGCCGGGCCGCGGTGGGTGCGCACCAGCCCAATCGGGTCGATGTCGAGCAGCAGGGCGGCCGTGCACCGCTCGGGCGTGGCTTCGGGGTAGAAAACGTAGGCCTGACCGTAGGCAACGTCAATGGTTTGTAGCCGCGCCGGGTTCTTGTGCAGCAAGTAGCCCAGGTCGGTGGCCGGGTAATGGGTGGTGGTAATGGTAAGCAGCATCGGGGGCAAGATACGCACGCGGCGCCCTGGCTGCTGGCTTTTTTGCCACTAGCAGATTTCTGGCAGAGTTTCGCAGGAAGCGGCTACAAGGCCTGGTCGTCGGTGAGGGCCAGCAGGAAGGCTTCCAGAGCCTTTTTTTCCGGAGCCGTGAGGTGGAGCTGGTCGGCCGGAAGGGTTTGGTTGTCGACGGGCAGGCCCAGGCCCTGGCCTCCGCCCTGGTCGTAGAAGTCGATAACCTCCCGCAGGGTGCGGTACACGCCGTTGTGCATGTAGGGCGCGGTGCGGGCCACGTTCCGCACGGTGGGCGTCTTGAACGAGTGGCGCAGCTGGGGCAGGCGGGTGTGGGCGTAGCGGCCGGGGTCGGGGTCGAGGCGGCGGGCGGCGGCCGTGGCCGGCACGCCCAGCACTTCGGATTCGGTGTGCTGAAACGCCGGGGGCACGGTGCCGTTGAACAGGGGCGCGAAGTGGCAGGTGCCGCAGCGCCCCTTGCCCATAAACACGTTGAAGCCCAGCTGTTCCTGCCGGCTGAGCACCTCACCTTCCCCGCGCAAGTGCCTGTCGACGCGGGAGTTGAGGCGCACCAGGCTTCGCTCGTAGCTGGCCAGGGCGTTTTGCAGGTGCTGGGGCTCGATGCGGCCGGCCGCCTGGGGGAAGGCTTGGGCAAACAGGCGTCGGTAGGCTGAGTCGCGGCCCAGCTCGGCGGCGGCCCGGTCCAGGGAGCCGTGCATCTCGTCCTGGTTCTGTACCACGTCCAGGGTCTGGTTTTCGAGGGAGCTGGAGCGCAGGTCGTAAAATTGCCCGGCCTGGAGGGCGGCGTTGAGGATGGTGGGCGTGTTGCGGCGCAGGGGCCCCGAGCGGGTGAGGGTGAGGTTGCGGACCAGGCCATCGGTGAAGGCCCGCTCGGGCTGGTGGCAGCTGGCGCAGGAACGGGTGCCCGCGGAGGACAGGCGGGGCTCGTGAAAGAGGCGGCGGCCCAGCGCCACCTTGGCCGGGGTGCGGTACCAGGTGGTGTTGGCGGCGTAGAAATCGGAGTCGAAGGCGGCCGAGTCGAACAGGGTGGCCACGTCGGGGCGCAGGGCCCGCAGCTCCCGGAAAGGCGGCACGCCCAGCTCCCGCTGCAACGCCAGCAGCTCCCGCCCCAGCGGGTTGGCGTAGGCCGTAATGAAGTGCAGCCTATCGAAGCCGTCGAAATCCTGGGGGTGCTGGCGCAGCTCGGTGGTGGCGTGGCGCACCAGCTGTTGCAGGCGGGCGTAGGTTGGCGCCGCGGCGGAGTTGGCGGAAGCAGCAGCCGGGGCGTAGCAGGCCAGCACGGGCAGCAGGGCGTCGAGGGAGGCGGCCGTTTCGGGGCGGGCCTGCCGGCTCAGGGGCGCGTCGAAGCCGGTGATGCCCAGGGCCACCAGCCGGAACACCTGCAAGCGCAGGGCGTCGAAGACGTGGGCATCGGTTAGCTCGGTGGCGGCCCAGATTTCCTCGGCCCGCTTCAGCTCCCGCACCAGCTTGCGCACCTCGCGCACCAGGGCGGCGCGTCCGGCAGCGGTGGTGTCGGCGGCCTGGGGAAACAGCATTTCTTCCAGCACCTGCAAGCCGCCGGGCTCAAACGACTTGTTCTCCTCTACCTCGATTTCGTCCAGGGGCGGGCCGTTGAGCAGGCGGCTGGTGGCGGGCATGAAGTACTCGGTGAAGGCTTCCACGCGCTTGTACTGGCGGCGGCAGCTCAGCAGGCTCCGCTGCAAAGAATCCAGCGGGGCACCACGCCGGGCCAGCGGCAGCAGTTCTTCCCGCACCTGCCGGGCCAGGCGGCGCAGGTCCTGGGCCACCAGCTCGTGCACCCGGCCGGTGCGGGTGGCGGGCGGCGCCTCTGCCGTCGGGCGCGGGCCGGTATGGCAGGCCGCAGCAAGCCACACCAGAGCCGCTGTTAGTAGCGCGCAGATTTTCAGCTTATTACTCCGGAATTTATTCATTTGGTAAAACACGTTTCACGACCTAAATGGTTTGATTCCTTAGCATGGTTGAGAGTAGTTCACTGGCCGCGTAGCGGCTGAAGTTTGTAGCCCGAGCCAATGGAGACATTCGACGCGCCGCATAGCGGTGCCACAGCCGTTGGGCGCAGTTCTGACCGCTCTGGCACCGCTACGCGGCGCGAAAACCGGCTGCTGTGTCTGTTCTACAAACCTGTCGCCGCTACGCGGCTTGAAACACTATTCCTTTCTTTTTAAGCGCAGAACCCTCCGCCGAAGGAGCGGAGGGTTGATGCACGAGCAATAGGTGGACAGATAACTACCGGTGCGTTAAAATCGGCCACATAATGTAAACTTCCGCTGGCACGCTGGCTGGCCCCGCGCCATCGGGTCCAGCCAGCGTGTGGCATCTGCTGCCTACTTCTCTACCCCGCGCACGATGAGCACCTGCCCGCCTTCCGAGTTGTTGCCCACCGTCGAGCCGTCGGCGTTCAGGAACTTGGGGTCCTGCCAGGTGTGGGGGTGAATGTTGACCAGGAAGGTGTTGGGCACCCCAACTTTGTCGGAGATGTCGTACATGGCGCCGTACTCCCAGGAGCTGAGGTTGGTGCTATTCACCGTGTTGTACTTGGCGTTGAAGGCCGGGTCGGTACGGCGGTGGTTCATCTCCAGCATGGGCCGCAGCTGCTTGGAGGCCAGGCTGTACTGCCAGATGCGGCCGTCGTGCTTGTTGTCGCGGTAAAACGAGTCGCCGTCTTCCTGAATATAGACGAATTTCTGGGTCACGCAGATGTTGTCCGGATTCACGATGTTGTTGCCGGGGTCCACGGCGCCGTCGGCAATGATTTCCAGCTTGCCGCCGGTCAGCGGGTCGTTGGCGTTCAGGGTGAGCTTGTACACGCGGCCCCACATGGTTTTGCCGGTTACGGGCGTCACCTTGTCGCTCTGGCTTACGCCGGTGGCCGTGAAAAACACCTCTCGGCCGGCCGCGCCCCCACCCTTGCGGTAGTCCACGTCTTCAACCCGTGCAAACTGAATGGCATTCTTGGCCTTGGCTACGGCGGCAATCTGGGCGCCGGTCAGGGTTTTGGCGTTTTCCACCTCGGTCAGCTCCACGTCGTAGGTCGTGCCCAGGCTCATGCTGGTTTCCACGGGGTCGTTGTTGGTGCGCTTGAGCTGGTAGAGTTTGCCGTTTTGCAGGTCGCCCACGGTGGCGGACACGTACACCACCAGCTGCCCGTCGCCGTCGTCTTCGCCGATTACCACCACGGTTTTGCCGGGAAAGGCGTCTTTGGGCAGGGGCACGGCGTTTTCCATGCTGGCCCGGCCTAGGGCGGGCAGCACCCGGCTCTTGTTTTTCTTGTCGGCCGCGCCCAGCGGGTCGATGGCGTGCACCATCGACTCGGCCCCGCTTTCGCCGGCCGTCAGAAACGTCGGCCCGAAGCCGTGCTCCTCGGGCGTAGCCATCGTGGCCGAGCACAGGCGCCAGGTGCCGCCGTCGCCGTCCACGATGTACTCGCCCTTCACGGGCTTAAAGGTTTTGTCGAGGTAGACCCGCGACACGGCGCGCAGGATTTCGTGGTTGTTGATAAGCACGTAGCCCTCGCCGCTGGGGTTCTTGAGCAGACCGGCCCCGTCGGGTTGGGCCCCGAAGATGAAGCCGGGTGATTCGGGCAGCTGGTCGTCGGAGCCAATCAGGGGCAGCAGCTCCAGGCTCTCGAAGCCCGGCATGGCCTTCACCAGCGAAGGCGTGACGGAGTGGGTTTTGAGCTGCACCTCGGAGGCCGGGGTCGTCGGCGTCTCGTTGTCAGAATCGTTGCAGCCCAGCAGCGCCAGCAGCAGCACGGCGGGCAGCTTGGCAGCAAGGGTGTAGCGGTTGGGAAACATGGGGCAAGGCAGGTTGATGAATGGATGCACAAAGGACCTGCCGGGATGTTACATCATGGTTAAGAACCCGTTACGGATACGCTACTTTCCGGGCGGCCCAATCGGCCCCGGCATAACCTGCCGGTAAAGTTGACCCCGGCGCCTATTCGGGGCCAGATGCCACGGCGTGCCATCCGTTTTCCAGCAGCTGCCCGGCCCAACTTCCCGGCCGGCGCCGTAGCTTGCCGGCCGCTGCCGCTGCTGCCGCCGTTGCGGTTGAGTTGCCGGCCTTGCTTACTCTACTCTGCCCCGCCCGTGCCGTTTCGCTCCGTTTTTGCCCGCTTCGTTGCTTGTGTGCCGTCCTCCTGGGCTGCGGCGGTTCAGGAAGGACGTGCGTACCTGGGGTTTCTGGGGCGCTGGCTGCTGTTGGCGGCCCTGGTGGGCGGGCTGGCCGGCACGGCCTCGGCCGGGTTTCTGGTGGCCCTGGACTGGGTGACGCACTGGCGCGAGGCGCACCCCTGGATGCTGGGGCTGCTGCCCCTGGGCGGCCTAGTGGTGGGCGGCCTCTACCACTACCTGGGGCAGTCGGTGGCCCGCGGCAACAACCTGCTGCTGGACGAGCTGCACGCGCCCCGCACCCGCGTACCGCTGCGCATGGCCCCGCTGGTGCTGGTGGGCACGCTGCTCACCCACCTGGTGGGGGGCTCGGCGGGCCGGGAGGGCACGGCCGTGCAGCTGGGCGGCGCCCTGGCCGACCAGCTGGCCCGCCCCCTGCGCCTGCGCCCCCGCGACCGGCGCCTGCTGCTCGTCTGCGGGCTGAGCGCGGGCTTTGCTTCGGTGTTCGGCACGCCGCTGGCCGGGGCGGTGTTTGGGCTGGAAGTGCTGCTGGTGGGCCTGCTGCGCTACGAAGCCCTGGTGCCCAGCCTGCTGGCCGCCGTGCTGGCCGACTACGTAACCCGGCTTTGGGGCGTGGGCCACACGCCGTATCCGCACCTGCCGGCCCCGGCCCTCACGCCCGCCACGCTGGCCTGGGCCCTGCTGGCCGGCCTGTTGTTCGGGCTGGTGGCCCGGAGTTTCTCGATGCTCACGCACGGCGTAGGGCGGCTGTTTGGGCGCGTGGCCTACCCGCCCCTGCGGCCGGTGCTGGGCGGGGCGCTGGTGGCCCTGGCCGTGGCCGCGCTGGGCACCACGGCCTATATCGGGCTGGGAATTCCTACCATTGTGGCCTCCTTCCAGGCTCCGCAGCCACCCTACGCCTTTGCCCTGAAGCTGGGACTCACGGCCCTGACGCTGGGCTGCGGCTTCAAGGGCGGGGAGGTGACGCCGCTGTTTTTTATCGGTGCCACGCTGGGTAGTGCCCTGAGCGGGGTGGTGCCGCTGCCGGTGGCCCTGCTAGCGGGTATGGGCTTCGTGGCGGTGCTGGCGGGAGCGGCCAACACCCCGCTGGCCTGCACGCTCATGGGCCTGGAGCTGTTCGGGGCCGAGGCCGGCGCCTACCTGGGCCTGGCCTGCGTGGCGGCCTACCTGTTCTCGGGGCACTCGGGCATCTATGCGGCCCAGATTATCGGCCAGGCCAAGCACCCGCGCTACGCCCGCCAGCAAGGCCGCCGGTTGGAAGAAGTAAGCGGGGAGAAGAGAAAGAAGTAGGCGGGCCGGGCGGGCGACGGAGAAGTAGGGCAGCCCCTCTTTCAAACCAGAAGACCAGAAAACTACAAGTGTACTTCTCGTAGTGCAGCGGCGGGAGCCTAGTCTTCGATAAAGCGGCAGAGTTTATTGTACAATAGCACTATAGCATAAATCTATATCATCTCCTGAATATCCCAGGTTAATCTTCCCAGAATACACAACTACTTACAAAATCTTGTCAATTTTATCATTGACAGCACTTTACGAAAGGCACAAGGATTAGCTGTACCAACTTACGTGCCGAAATCAGCTTCCGCACCTTGTAAAGAACTACCATTTCCACCTATGAAAATAAGCTTCACTTTTCACTCCTTACTTCTTGCATTTCGACAAGGTACGGGCCGGCTAAGCCCGACACTTTTGTTGGGTCTGAGCTTGGGCGGCAGTCTGCTGGCCGGCTCAGCGCAGGCCCAGACCGTAGCCATTCCGGCCACCTCCTACCCCGTGCCCACCGACGGCACGGCCCGCTTCATTGCGCCCACCGGCAACGACACCACCGGCACGGGCACCGAGGCCAAGCCCTGGCGCTCCTTGAAAAAAGCCTTTAGCGCGCCGGCCGGCAGCACCATTGTGTGCCGGGGCGGCACTTATCGAGGCGCCGGCGTGGCCGAGCAGAGCCTGGGCAAGCGCCTGACCATTCAGGCGTATCCGGGTGAGCAGGTGTGGTTTAAGGGCAGCTTAGTGGTGAAAGGCTGGGTGGCCGAGGGCAGCATCTGGCGCAAAGACAACTGGACCTACCAGTTTGCCCGCACTATGGCCGCCGAAAACATTGACACCGCCCGCGGCCCCCTGGCCGGCTGGCTCGACATGGCCTACTACGACGGCGCCCGCCTGGAGCAGGTAGCCGCCAAGGCCGAAGTGGGGCCCGGCAAGTTCTACGTTGACTACACCACCAAGCAGCTTTACATCGGCGACAACCCCGGCGACCACACCGTGGAGGCCACGGCCTACAAGCGCAGCATCACCGTGTGGAAAAGCCCCAACAACGACCCCACCGGCACCATCATCCGCGGCGTGGGCTTTGCGCACTACGCCGAAACGGGCGTGGGCCTGGGGGCTCCCCAGGTGCGGCTGGAAAAGAATGCTTTTGTCTGGAACGGCATCACCGGCCTGTCGTTCTACGGCTCGGGCGGCCCCGTCGACGCCCTGGTGACGGGCAACGTGGCCGCCTACAACGGGCAAACCGGCATGGCCGGCAGCTCGGCCCACCGGCTGCGGCTGGAAAACAACGTCATCCGCAGCAACAACGTGGAGCGGTTTCGCCGGGCCTGGAGCGCGGCAGGCGTCAAGCTGATTGCGGCCGACAGCGTGGTGGTGCGCGGCAATACGGTGGAAGACAACGACGCCCACGCCATCTGGCTGGACGTGAACATGCGCCACGCCACGGTGGTGGGCAACACGGTGCGGCGCAACTCCCAGTTCGGCATTTTCTTCGAGATTTCGCGGGGCTGCCTGATTGCCGGCAACGTGTGCGCGGGCAATGGGGCGGGCGTGGCCGTGGCCAACTCCTCCGATGTGCGCGTGTACAACAACACGCTGGTCAGCAACAACAAGGCCCTGCTCATCAAGGAAGACAACCGCACGCCCAGCGCGGCGGAGCAGGCGGCCGGCGCCACCTTCCTCACCCGCCGCACGGTGGTTAAAAACAATATTCTCTCGGAGGCGGGCAACTCCAACATGCTGGTTGACACCTGGCGCGCCTGCTCCGACACGGCCGCGGCCATGATTACGGCCCTGGACTACAACGCCTACTACCGCGCCGACGTGGCTCAGCCCGCCAACATTATCAAGTGGACCGCGCCCGGCGTCAGAAACGGTTGTCATACTTCCTACAAAACCCTGCCGAACCTGCGCGAAGTAACGGGCTTTGAGGGCAATGGCCTGGAGCTGAGCGGCGCCACGAACCCCTTCTTCGTGAGCCCGGCCGCCGATGGCTCGGGCAACTACCAGCTGAAAAACGGCAGCAGTAACCCGGCCTTCCGTCGCGGCCAGCCCCTGCCCCAGGACGTAGCCCAGGCCCTGGGCGTGCCCGCCGGCGTGCCCGTGGATTTGGGCGCCCTGTTCGGGGCGGGCAGCTACGGCAATGCCCAAACCATTGCCAGCCTTACCCTGCTCAATGCCGACACCGACCAGCCCATCAGCGGCCTCATCTTCGTTGATGGGACTGTGCTGAACCTGGCGACGCTGCCCTCGCGCAACCTCAGTATTCGGGTCAATACCAACCCCGGCACGGTAGGCAGCGTGCGGTTTACTTTGGACGGGACGGTGCTGCGCACGGAAAACGCCGTGCCCTATGCCATTGCCGGCGACTCCAACGGCAACTACGGGGCCTGGACCCCAAGCCTGGGCCAGCACACACTCACCGTCACGCCCTACTCGGCGGCCAATGCGGGCGGCACCGCCGGCCCGGCCCGTACCTACAGCTTCTCGGTAGTGGAGCAGTTGGGCACCAACCTGGGCTTTGAGGCGGGCGGCGCCGAGACGGGCAACCCCGTGGCCTGGACCTCCACCGGCGCCATCGACGCCGACTACACCCAAACGGGCACGCCGCACGGCGGCACGCTCAAGGGCGTGCACTGGAAAAACAGCGCCTACGAGGTGTACACCAGCCAGCTGATTCAGAACCTGCCCAACGGCCTGTACACCCTGCGCGCCTGGGTGCGCCGCGGCGACGGTACGGGCACAGTACGGATGCAGGCCGAGCAGTACGGCGGCAGCCTGCGCACCGCTGACATTGCCCCCAAAACCTGGAACTGGACCCAAGTCACCATTGCCGACATCAACGTGACCAACGGCCAGGTGCGCATCGGCTTCTACTCCAATGCCCAGGCCGGCAAGTACCTGCACTTCGACGACGTGGAACTGGTGCGCCAAACCTCGTCCTCCTCGACAGTGGCGGCGCGCACGGCGCCGGCCGCTACGGCCACTGCGGCTGAGGTAGCCGTGTTCCCGAACCCGGCCGCCGGCCAGTTCATCGTCCGGCTGCCTGCCCCCGCTGCTGACACCGACGAGGCCGTGCGCATCACGCTCACAAACACCCTGGGCCAGCGGGTGCTGGAACGCGAAGCCACGGCCACCGACTCGCGCGAGGTAACCGTGGATGCGGGCCCGCTCCGCAACGGCGTGTACCTGCTGACCGTGCAGCGCGGCCAGACGACCTCTACCCACCGCGTAGAAGTTGCCCGCTAAGCGCCTGCTCCTAAGCCAACGGCTCCGGCTCGCATAAGCCGGAGCCGTTTGTGTGCTCTCTTTTTCATCCTCCTTTTTGCTATGAATATGAACCTTACCACGCGCTGCCTGCGGCAGTACGCAGCCACGTACTGGCCCGCGGCGCTGACGCTGCTGCTCACCGCCACCGGCCCGGCGGCGGTAGCACAGTCCTCGGCCGAGCAGATCGGCATCAAAGCCACCTCCTACCCGGTGCCCACCGACGGCACGGCCCGCTTCATCTCGCCCGCCGGCAACGACACCACCGGCACGGGCACCGAGGCCAAGCCCTGGCGCTCCTTGAGCAAGGCCGTGGCGGCGGCGCCGGCGGGCTCCACCATCGTGTGCCGGGCCGGCACCTACCGCGGGGCCAGCAACGGCGCCGTGAAGCTAACCAAGCGCCTGACCATTCAGCCCTACCCCAGCGAGCAGGTGTGGTTCAGGGGCAGCCTGGTGGTGAAAGACTGGGTGGCCGAGGGCAACATCTGGCGCAAGCAAAGCGGCTGGACCTACGGCTTTCCCCGCGTAGTCGGCGACGAGTACCTGGACCTGGCCAACTACCCCCTGGCCGACCACCGCGACATGGTGTTTGTGAACGGGGCGCGGCTGGTGCAGGTAGCCACCAAGGCCGAAGTAGGGCCGGGCAAATTTTACGTCGACTACACCAGCAAGCAGCTCTACGTGGGCGACAACCCCGGCGGCAAGACGGTGGAAGCCACGGCGTTTGGCCACGGCCTGGAGCTGGTGCAGTCGGGCTCGGCCGTGGCGGGCGGCTCCCAGGTGCGGGGGCTGGGCCTGGCCCACTTCGCCAACCACGCCCTGGTGAACGGGGCGCCCAACGTGCTGGTGGAAAACAACACGCTGGTGTGGAATGGCGTGGGCGGACTCAACATCTGGGGCGAGGGCCGGGCCCGGCAGATGCGGGTGCAGCACAACACCTTCAGCTACAACGGCCGCAAAGGCATGGGCGGCAGCCGGGCCACGGGCCTGCGGGTCGAAAACAACGTGTTCAGCCACAACAACGTGGAGCGCTACTCGGCGCGCTGGGACGCGGCCGGCATCAAAATCACCCGCAGCGACAGTATCCGCATCGGCCGCAACCAGGTGTTCGACAACCAGTCGGTGGGCATCTGGCTCGACATTTCGTGCACCAACAGCGTGGTGGTGCAGAACACCGTGCACCACAACGGGCGCTACGGCATGTTCTTCGAGATTTCGCACCGGGGCATCTTCGCCGGCAACACCGTGTACGACAACGCCGATTCGGGCATTCATTCGTCTAACTCCACGAGCCTGCAAATCTGGAATAACACGCTGGCCCGCAACAAGAAGAACATCTTCATCGACGACAGCCAGCGCAACAACACCGACTCGGCCGAAATTGCCCGGGGCATCACCTGGATTGCCACCGACCACGTGGTGAAGAACAACCTGCTGTCGAACACCGTAGGCGGGGCTAGCCTGCTGGAAACCTGGCGCGAGTGCCGGGCCGCGTTTACTTTGCCGCTGGTGCGCGAGGCCAACTTCAACGGCTACTACCGCACCAGTGCCACCCAGCCCACCAACGTTATCCGCTGGAATGAGCCCGTCACCAGCAACTGCGGCACGGCTTACCCCAGCGTGGCCGGTTTCCACGCCTCCACTGGCTTCGAGTCCGACGGCCTGGACCTGAGCGGGGGCAGCGCCAACCCGTTCTTCGTGGACGAAGCCGCCAATGACTACCGGCTGAAAAACGGCGGCAGTAACCCGGCCTTTCGCCGCGGCCAGCCCCTGCCCCAGGACGTAGCCCAGGCCCTGGGCGTGCCCGCCGGCGTGCCCGTGGATTTGGGCGCCTTGTTCGACAGCGGCAGCTACGGGGGCGGGGTGCCGGTAGTCACGGGCCTTACGCTCTTCAATGCCGACACCGACCAGGCCCTGGGCCAGCTGGGCAACGGAGCCGTGCTGAACCTGGCGACGCTGCCCTCGCGCCGCCTGAGCGTGGTGGCCAACACTACTCCGGGTACGGTGGGCAGCGTGCGGTTTAGCTTGGACGGGACGGTGCTGCGCACGGAAAATGCCGTGCCCTACGCCATTGCCGGCGACTCCAACGGCAACTACGGGACCTGGACTCCGAGCCTGGGGCCGCACACACTCACCGTCACGCCGTACTCGGCGGCCAATGCCGGCGGCACCGCCGGCCCGGCCCGCTCCTACAGCTTCTCGGTTATCGACAACATCGTGGCCAACCCTAGCTTTGATGAGGACGGCACCGGGGCGCAGCGCCCGCGCGGCTGGAGCACCACCGGCACCGAAGCCGCCGACTTTGCCGCCAGCAACAGCTCGCCCCGTACCGGGGGCTGGCACGGGTCGCACTGGCTGGGCAGCGCCTACACCGTGCACACGCACCAGCTGGTGCGCAACCTGCCCAACGGCCTCTATACCTTCCGGGCCTGGGTGAAGACGGCCTCAGACCACGCCGGCGCCCGCCTCCAGGTGGAGAACTTCGGCGGCTCGACCAAAACCCTGGCCGTGCCGCAAAACACCTGGAAATGGACCCAGGTAGCCATTACCGACATCAACGTAACCAACGGTCAGGCCCGCATCGGCTTCTACTCCGAGGCGGCAGCCAACAAGTGGTTCCACTTCGAGGACGTGGAGCTGGTGCTCCAGGCCAACGCCACCGCCGCCCGCCCCGCGGCGCCCTCGCCAGCGGCCCACGTAACTGGTGTGCAGCTTTATCCTAACCCCACCACTACGCGCCTCACCGTTGATTTCGGCGGCCAGGTCCCGAACGAGGAACCCCGGGAAGTAACCCTGACCAGCGTGCTGGGACACACCGTGCTGGCCCGCGCCCAGGCCCGGCCGGGCCAGTCCCGCCTGGAGCTGGAGCTTGGCCACGTGCCCAGCGGCGTGTATCTGGTGACGGTGCAGCGCGGCGCCGAGCGCACCACCCACCGCGTGCTGGTGGCCCACTAGCCGCTTGGTCTTAACGCAAACGGGCCCGGTAGTGCCTCCGCAGGGGGTAGTACTGGGCCCGTCTCGTTAGCGCCCGGCTTGATTTCGTTGGTGCCAGGCGGCCTGGTTAGGCCGGCAGATGTATGCAGGAGATGTATGCACGCTGAAAAGCAGCTTAACTGCCTGCCAACTAGCCGGTATCAGCCGAACGGCGCTGCCCGTGGCCTCCTTCTTCTGGCTGACTTGCCCGGCTGGGTTGGCCACGCAGAAACTGGCTGTACCAGTGCCCGGAATCCTTGATGGTGCGCCGCTGGGTTTCGTAGTCGATGTGCACCAGGCCGAAGCGCGGGCCGTAGCCCTCGGCCCACTCAAAGTTGTCGGTGAAGGACCAGGCGAAGTAGCCATCCACGGGCACGCCCTCGCGCCGGGCCCGCAGCACCTGCCCGATGCAGGCCTGCAAAAACGCCCGGCGGGCCGCATCAGAAACCTGGCCGGCGGGCGTGAGCTGGTCGGGGAAGGCGGCGCCGTTTTCGGTGACCAGCAGGCGTGGGGCGCCGGGGTAGGCCGCAAACTGCCGGAGCATGTGGTAGAGGCTTTCGGGGTAGATTTCCCAGCCCATGTCGGTGTAGGGCCCGCCGCGGCGGGCGGCGCCCACCAGCGCCGCCCACAGCAGGGGCACGTAGGGCGCGTGGCGCACCACCTCGCGGGTGTAGTTCTGCACGCCCCAAAAGTCGAAGCTGAATGACAGGCGGTCCTGGTCGCCGGGCTGCATGTACCGGTCGAGCCAGCCCAGCAGGGGCACGTCGGCCACGGGTTAGCCCAGGCCCAGGGCGGACTCCACGAACAGGCGGTTGAGCAGGGCGTCGGCGCGGCGGGTGGCGCGCAGGTCGCGCAGGTGGTTTGCGCGCCAGGGCGTGACGTAGGAGCAGGAAAACGTGGTGCCGATGCGGGCCGCGGCGGGTAAGGCGGCCCGCAACGCCCGCCCGCCCTCAGCCTGAGCCAGGGCGGCGTGGTGTGTGGCGGCCAGAAACGCCCCCAGGCTGCGCCGCCCCGGCGCGTGAATGCCCAGCAGATGCCCGGCGCCAGTGAATACCATGGGCTCGTTGAGCACCATCCAGTGCTGCACCCGGTCGCCGAGGTGGCGGGCCAGCAGCTCGGCGTAGTCGGTGAACCAGCCCACCACGCGCCGGTTGGTCCAGCCCCCGAGCCGCTGCAAAGCCAGGGGCAAATCCCAGTGGTACACCGTCAGCCAGGGGGTGATGCCGTGCTCCAGACAACCGTCTACCAGCCGGTCATAGAAGCCTATTCCATTTGGGTTAACAGCACCCCTACCCTGCTGCGAAATCCGCGACCAAGCCACGGAAAAGCGAAAATCTGGTATACCCATTTGGTACAATAGCCTTATGTCATCCCGCCACCGGTGGTAGAAGTCGGTGGCTACGTCGGCGGTTTCGCCCCGTTTGATGCGGCGGGGACGGCGCACAAACTCGTCCCAGATGCTTGGCCCCTTACCGTCCTGGTTCCAGGCCCCCTCGGTCTGATAAGCCGCCGCTGCTACACCCCACCGGAAGTCGGCCCCAAAGTCGGCGCGGGAATACTGGGCGGGCGTAGTTGCGGGGAAAAAAGCCGGTGGCAGCATGGTGATTTATTGATAGTAAAGTCTGGCGGCAGACTTCTCGCCGGAGGCGAGGCGTCTGCTCGCCGGGGAATGGGGCAAGTCTCCCGACTTGCGGCCGCCGAAGGCGGCCAGCCGGTAATGCGCCGTGTGGATGTATGGCGAGGCCTAAAGATGTAACGCGAAGTTGCACTTCGCGACGCGTAAGAACGATTCAGGATCGGTCGTCCTAGCATCTCGCGAAGTGAAACTTCGCGTTACATCTGTCTGGCCCACTACCAGTTCATGCGGCGCGGTGCCGACTGGCCGCTACGCGGCCGCAAGTCGGGAGACTTGCCTCATTCCCCGGCGGGCAGACGCCTCGCCTCCGGCGAGAAGTCTGCCGCCAGTTACCGCTTCACTTCAAACAGTAGCTTATCCAGCACGGCGGCGGTATCGTCGGGGTAGTGCACGGGGATGCTGCGGCCGTAGTGCAGCCAGTGGTCCAGCGTGTCCAGCGACTTATCCTTGAGGTTGCGGACCACAGGTACGCCCAGGTCGGCCAGGGCGGCGGCGTTGCAGGCCTGCTCGTACTGCTGCTTCATGGGCACTACCAGCAGCTTTTTGCCCAGGTACAGGGCCTCGGCGGGCGTCTCGAAGCCGGCCCCGCACAGCACCCCAGCGCTGCGGCCGAGGCTGTCGAGGAAGGCGGCCCCGCTCACCGGGCGCACCCGCACGTTGCCGTGCTCCGACTCTCGTTGGCTGTGCTTGCTGAACACTTCCCAGCGCACGGCGCGGCTCAGGTAACGCAGGCGGCTTACCAGCGTCTGCTCGTCAAAAGCGGGCAGGTACACGGTGTAGTGGCCGTCGTTGCGGGGCGCCAGCTCCCGCACCTGCCGCCGGATAACGGGCGTATGCACGTGGGGCTCATAGGCCTGAAAGTGAAAGCCGTAGTGGTGGGTGGCTGGGGCGTAGTGGCGCAGCACGGCCCGCCCCACGGGGTCGGCGTGGTCGGGCGCGGGAGCGAAGGGGCTGAGCACGGCGCACTGGTGGCTCAGGGCTACGCAGGGCACGTGGCGGCGCCAGCACGCCCACGCCGACACCGGCTCGAAGTCGCTGATTACCACGTCATACTCTTCTACCGGCAACTGACGCAGCTCCCGCAGAAAGGCCGCCGAGTTCAGCTGCCAGAACGTCTTAACGAAGTTGATGCCGCCCTTCTTCCCAAAGATAAACCCCAGCCCGTGGCAGCGGTGGCGCACGGCAAACGGCAAGTCGATGTCGGCCGGGGGGCCGCTTACCAGCACGTCTACCTGCTCGGCCCGCTGCTGCAACAACGGCACAATGTCGAGGGCCCGGCTTAGGTGCCCGTTGCCCGTGCCCTGAATGGCGTAGAGAATTTTCTTCAATTAAAAAGTAAGAATTAGAAATTAAAA
Organism: Hymenobacter sp. YIM 151500-1; assembly: GCF_025979885.1. Classification (NCBI taxonomy): domain Bacteria; kingdom Pseudomonadati; phylum Bacteroidota; class Cytophagia; order Cytophagales; family Hymenobacteraceae; genus Hymenobacter; species Hymenobacter weizhouensis. The sequence goes on along the minus strand of NZ_CP110139.1, from coordinate 842,453 downwards.
ATTAGGTGCTCCCTATAAACCTCACACTGCGAGACATGAGACTTTGTTCTTGTGCGCAATGCCGCCAGAACGAAGTCTCACCTCTCGTGTCTCACTGTCTCAGGTCTACATCAGGTCTAAGCACTTTCAGCTCGGCCAGCAGGCCTTCCAGCAGAGCAGCGGCGGGAGCATCAGCGGCGGCATCGGTTTCGTCGGGCGGCTGGTTTTCGGCCGCGGGCTGTTGGGCCAGGCCAGGGTCGTGCTGGAAGCGGTAAAGCTGCCAGCCCTGCTCGGCGGTGTACTCCAGGGCCGTCAGGTTTTCCACCCAGTCGCCGGAGTTGAGGTAGGTGACCTCACCCCGCGCCGTGGCCAGGGGCTTGATTTCGGGGCAGTGAATGTGGCCGCAAGCCACGTAGCGGTAGCCCTGGTCGGCGGCAATGGCGGCGGCCGTCTGTTCGAAGTCGCTCACGAGGCTCACGGCGCTTTTCACCCGGTCCTTCACCGCCTTCGACAAGGCCACGCGGGGCCGGCCCAGCCGCTGCAAGCCCCAGTTTACGAGGCGGTTCAGCAGAATAAGCAAGTCGTAGCCGTGGCCGCCCAGGCGGGCCAGCCAGCGCGAGTGGCGCATGGTCACGTCGAACACGTCGCCGTGAAACAGCCAGGTTTTGCCGTGGGGCAGGTCGAGCACCAGCTTGTTGTCGATGCTGAAGGCGCCCAGGCGGGTGCCGGCAAACTTGCGTAGCAGCTCGTCGTGGTTGCCGGTGAGGTAGTGGATGCGGGTGCCCTTGCCGGCCAGCCGCGCCAGGTAGCGCACCACCCGCATGTGAGCCGGGGGCCAGTAGTTTTTGCTGAACTGCCAGATGTCCACGATGTCGCCGTTGAGCACTAGCACCCGCGGCCGGATGCTTTTGAGGTAGCGCAGCAGCTCCGGGGCGTGGCAGCCGTAAGTGCCCAGGTGCACGTCAGACACCACGCACACTTCCACGCGGCGGCGCTTGGCCGGTTTGGCAGCCAGAGGAGCAGCGGTGGTCCTGCTCATAGCGCCGGGCGGGGGCTGAGCGGGGCCCGCGGGTGCACGCGCCGGCCGGCGCGGGGCCGGGCCGGGGCATCGTCGGTGGCGGCGTGGCCGAAGCGGAACGGTGCCCGCAGCGCCCCCACCGAGCGCAGCACGTAGGCCAGCCCCAGGACCAGCTGAAACAAGGCGTAGGCCAGAACCCGCAGCAGGCGGCGCAGCAGGGGCAGGGCAGTAGGAGCGTGCATAAAACCAGACTGTGTGAGCCACTGCAAATGTCTGGCGGGGGTATGACGTAGGCGTTACGGCGTTATTACCATTTCATCACCACGCGCGTGAGCCGGCAAACCGGGCTGCTGGCCGAAGATTAAGCAGCACTGGCCTAAATTTTGCCCCGGCCCACGCTGAGTTACCTATCTTTGCTCCCGGCAGAATCCCATTTCTCCTCCCATTCTCTTTTCATGAAGAAACTTGTCCTCCTCTCGGCCCTGGTGCTGGGCTCCCTGGCCGCCTCGGCCCAGTACATGCCCGGCAAGCCGCGCAAGAAATATACCTTCCCTAAAAAAGACGAGGAAAGCCCCTACGTGCTCAACGTCACCAAAAACACCGACGAAGACGCCGAAGTGGATGCCTGCGTGACCCGCGTGGCCTACCGCCCCTACTCGGAGCTGCTCACCGAAATCAACGAGCTGAAGCGCATGAACAACTGGGCCGACACCACCTACCAGCGCCGATTCAGCCAGCTGCCGGCCGGGGGCCAGCTTGTGGTAACCATGTACCGCCGCGGCGCCCAGAACGCCGACCCGGCCTACCTGAGCGTAGTAGCCAAAAACAAGGATGGTAAAGAGGTCATGAACCTGCCCGAGCTGCCCGCCGGCCAGGGCCGCTTCTGGAACCGCGACTTATACATGAGCAAACGGTCTGTACCATTTGTTAAAGTCGATGCTCCGCAGGATATATCCTTGACTATCAACGACGCTAAGACCAAGCAAAACTTCGAGTACATCATTAAAGCCGAATAGTTTCCGCAGTGCTTTACCATTTGCAAAAGCCCGGCTTGTACAGGCAAGCCGGGCTTTTACATGCAGTTCTGGTACTGTGAACCAGCCTTGATGCTACTTGCGCAGCCGCACCCACTGCGCGGCAATAATGGTTTTGGCGTCTTCAAAAACGGCCTCGGCCAGCTCCTCGGGCGAGTACAGTACGGGCTCGATTTTCTCGCTTTCCTCGGCTAGTCCCCCGCCCTGGCCCGACTGGTGGCTGACTTCGGCGTAGAACACGGTAATCACCTCGGCGCTGGTGCCGGGCGAGGGGTAGATGCGGGCAATCTGCTCCAGGTGGTCGATGTCGTAGCCTAACTCCTCCTGCACCTCGCGGCGCACGGCCATTTCCGGCGCTTCGTCGCCGTCGACCATGCCGGCGGCCAGCTCCACCAGCTCCGATTCGGGCCCGATGCGGTACTGGCGGGTGAGGATGTAGCGGCGGGTGGTTGTGTTCCAGACCAGAGCTGCCACCGCCGTGCCCGGCTCAAACCGCTCCCGCTTCAGCAGGTCGTCGCCGTCCTGCACCTGCAGCTGGCTGAGTTTATAGTGGCCATCGTAGGCAATCTGGCGGCTGGTAATGCGCATGGTAGAGCAGAAGAAAGGTGTATTCGGGGGCAAGTAAACGGAATTTCGTAGAAGAATGAGCAGCACTTGCGGCAGGTGGCTGGGCCACTCGCCGCCTCGTTTTAGCGGGTCGGCGGTTATCGAGTTAAAAAACCCGACCTTTGCAGCTATTCTATTTTTCCGTGCCATTGCTGCCGCCCGCCGGGTGGCCTGCTTTTTTTCTGTTTGATGTCATTCGACGAACTCAATCTGATTGACCCCATCCTGCGTGCCCTGCACGAGGAAGGCTACACCACCCCCACTCCTATTCAGCAGCAAGCCATTCCGCAGGTGCTCGAAGGTCACGACCTGCTGGGCGTGGCCCAGACCGGCACCGGCAAAACGGCCGCCTTCACCGTGCCCATCCTGCAGATTCTGCACCAGACGGCCCAGGTAGAGCGCCACGCGCCCGGCCGCACCCGCTGCCTGATACTCACGCCCACCCGTGAGCTGGCCATCCAAATCGGGGAAAGCTTCGCAGCCTACGGCCGCCACCTGCCCAAGCTGCGCCACACCGTCATCTTCGGCGGCGTGGGCCAAACGCCCCAGGTGCAGGCCCTTAAGCGCGGCGTGGAAATCATCATTGCCACGCCCGGCCGCCTGCTCGACCTCATGAACCAGGGCTTCGTAGACCTGCGCCACATCGAGATTTTTGTGCTGGATGAAGCAGACCGCATGCTCGACATGGGCTTCATCCACGACATCAAGCGCCTGCTGCCCAAGCTGCCGGCCTCGCGCCAGACCCTGTTCTTCTCGGCCACCATGCCCGGCCAGATTCAGGACCTGGCCGACACCATTCTCAAGCCCAACCCGGTGAAAGTGGCCGTCACGCCCGTGTCGAGCACCGCCGACACCGTGACCCAGGCCGTGTACATGGTGGAGAAAAACGACAAGCCTGCCCTGCTGGAGCACGTGCTGTCCGACAGGAACATCCGCCGGGTACTGGTGTTTACCCGCACCAAGCACGGCGCCGACAAGGTGGTGAAAACCCTGGCCAAAGCCAATATTCCGGCCGAAGCCATCCACGGCAACAAGTCGCAGAACCACCGCCAGCGGGCCCTGAGCAACTTCAAGGCCGGCACTACGCGGGTGCTCGTGGCCACCGACATTGCCGCCCGCGGCATCGACGTAGACGAGCTGACCCACGTCATCAACTACGAAATACCCAACGAGCCCGAAACCTACGTGCACCGCATCGGGCGCACCGGCCGCGCCGGCGCCAACGGCACCGCCCTCTCCTTCTGCGACGACGAGGAACGGGCCTACCTCCAGGATATTCAGAAGCTGATTCGGCGCCAGGTGCCCGTAGTGCAGGAGCATCCGTTCCAGTCGGCTGAGGTAGCGCCGGTGCCTTTGTCGGGCGGGCCGGCCATCAAGCGGCCCAAGGGCCCAGCCGGTCGGCCGGCCCGCCCCGGCCGCGGTCCGCAACCCGCCGGCCAGCCCCGCAGCGAAGCGGGCGGCCGGACCCAGCACCAGGGCCGGAGCGGTGAGCGGCCGGCCGGCCACGGCCAACGGGCTGCTGGCAGCCCACCGGCCCGCTCCGGCGGCAGCCCCACCGCCCGGCCCAGCAGCGGCGCGGGCAGTAATGGTCAGCGCCGCCGCTTCCGCGGGGGCGGCCAGGGCCGTTAGCGTAGCTGGGGAGCCGGCTGAGGCCAGCATTCCGTTGGTTTGTTCAAGCTCCGGTTTTGGTTGGGCTGTACCCTGAGGTGCGCCGCTGCCGAAGCCGGGGCTTTATCTTTCCTGACCACTGCCAAGCAGTTGGTTTTTCAGCAAACAAACGGCCGCCTTCTGCGCTTATAGCAGGCGTACGTACTTCTGATTGCGCACTTTCCGACGTTACTGTTATGGCTCAACGCACTCTTGCCGTCATTCAGGCCCTGCGCGACACCGCTCAGCGCCTCGCCACGCAGGCTCCTTATCAGTGGGGACACATGGGCAGCTGCAACTGCGGCCACCTGGCCCAAACCATCACCAAGCTCACCAAAGGCGAAATCCACGCCCGCGCCATGCAGCGCTACGGCGACTGGGAGCGGCAGCTCACCGACTACTGTCCCACCAGTGGCCTACCCATCGACGCTACGATTGACGAGATGCTGGCTCTGGGCTTTACCCGTCAGGACCTCAGCCACCTGGAGCGCCTCTCCGACCCTGCCATCCGGGCGGCTATTCCCTTCGAGCGCCGCAATGCGCTCCGCCACAACCAGCGCGACGACGTGGTGCTCTACCTGCGCACCTGGGCCGAGCTGCTGGAGCAGGAGTTGCTAGCCGGCATCGAGCTGCCGCCTCTGACCCGCTCCTTGGCACCAGCCATGCCCATTACCGAGCTGATAGGCTAAGCGGCTTCCTGATACTCGGTAGGATGCTTTTACCTTAAAAAGGCCCAGTTGGCGTGCTGCCAGCTGGGCCTTTTTGGTGTTGTATCAGGTATTTGTTGCAGTGACGCCTACTTAACCGGATGTTCCAGCACGAACAGGTTGCGGGAAGGCACAGCAGCCGCGCCTCCTGCCAGGGCCGAGCTGCTTAGTAGTTAACGTTGCTCCGCTGAGCATCCCGGTACCCTTCGGTCCGGTGCTCACGCTTGTAGGCAGCATCAGCATTGGGGTCCTTCTCCGCGTCAGGAGCTTGCGAGCAGGAAGACATAAACAACGAAGCGCAAACGGCAAACAGGCAAAGCAGACGGAAATTTTTCATGCGTCAAAGGTAAGTACCGGTCCGGACAAGGCCAAGGAAAACTCCGCTGGCAGCATACAGTATACCGCCAAGCGTCAGCAAGTGTTTAGGTGATTAACCATCCAATATCTTGACTGTACCCTTAGGCGCTATATACTTATATACACTCAACGAATCTTACATCTGCACTAGACTGCACCGATAACTCACTCGCTCATTACAATAGTAAATACAATTGTAAATGAGATTAGCAGTGGTAGCAGATAAGGCTCCGTAAAAGACATCTTTTGGCTAGCTCCGAGTTGTTGACGTCAACATTTAGATACAGATGGCAAGCATCTTTCCGGCTGCTAACACCATTGGCTAGTGCAGCTCTTCAAAACAGTATGACTTTTCCTGACTAACAGCTACCACGAAACGGTTAGCAACAAATTTTATACTAGCAAAACACGTTAGCACGTGATTCCTTGCCTTTAACAAATAACCTGGTTTTCTAATAAATAGTGTTTTCCTTTATCACCTATAGTTCACCATTTAATATATATGTGTCTGAAAACTAGTTTTTTATTGTTTTACTAACGTCACTTTTGGAAACATAACCATGTAGAATCAGTATTTCCATTATTCCTATAACAACAGACAGTATTCTGCCATAGAAATGACCCTGTATATGGCCTTTAGGCCACACCTCATTACCTGCCAGCAAGTAGCTGATATCTATAATTTTATTAAGCAGCCAGTCTGACTTACTGCCTATGCGGCAGCCATCCCTAGGCCAATAGTTGGTCGATGTAAGAGGCCACCCCGACTACCCCAGACTTATGAGTGCTCCGGACGGAACTCAGCAAAAGAGCCATCCTGATAAAAAATGACAATGCGTTGAATTGCTTTCCCGGGCCGAGCTGTAGGTTGACTAGATGGGGCACCGCCAGCCTCATTGGCGGCCTGTGATGCCACAGTAGAGCGGTAGACTACGCCAGTTGATGCTCCACTGCTTATAGCTTCGGGGGAAGAACTGCTCAGCGAGGGAGTGGTGGCCGGGGAGGTATTCGGGGCAACCTCAGACTCTGACGCAGCTGAGCTTCCGGCAATGGGGGTACCTGAAGCGCCTGGATGTACGCCAACGTCCATGCCAGGGGCCGCAAAAGGTGGGTGGCTAGGCTGGCCAAGGTCGGTGGCAGCCAGACTGGCCCTTGAGCCAAAATCGGCCGGCTGCGTGAGCCCTGAGCGTGAGCTTGGCTTCCGCCCTGACTTCGGGGCTGCGTTAGCCGTGGGAGCAGCTGTAGCGTCCGGAGGGGTGTGCTGTGCACCGTACCCTTGGGCCTTAGCAGCCGCGCGTGGTACGGCCGACCCAGAGCTTTGTTGCTCCTCGGCGGCTGCAAACATACTTCCCGCTCCATTGAGCAGCCAAGGCAGCGACAAATCCGGAAAAGCAGCAATAATTTTCTGCACCACCTCCAAACTGGGTTTGTTACGCCCTCCGAGAATGTGACTGATAATGGGGCGTGCTACGCCAATTGTGTCTGCAAACTGCGTGGGGCTCAGTTGGCGGGCTGCTAATAACTCCCGAATACGGTCGACCATAACGGCTATGCAAGGAAAGATAAGTTTACAAAGCTATTAATTCAGTTGAGCTAGTCATCATCTCAGAAAACACCTTGGTTACAATTGATAACACATTGGATGTTTTGTAACATTTCTATCAATAGAACATACAAGCACTAAACTAGCCACTCTATTGGTTTACAAATGTATAACGTATGTTAATCTGGGGCGTCCTGTATAAGAATTGCTTTGTATGGGGAGCAGGTTCACCTACTATATCTGGTACTAATTCATATTGCCAGACATAGTAGCCTCTTATAAGAAGCGTAACTCCGCTGCCAGGAGCCGAACGCACAATTAACATAAACGAGTAACGCCTCCCCCATCCACAATACGGACAGAGGAGGCGCTATACCACAAGGTCTCATTACCTGCTGGCTATGGGCTCAGGCCAGCGAGGCCCAAGCCAGCAATCAGAAAAAACAGTTAGTTGAAATACTCTCTTGCCAGGGCTTTGTCGTGGCCGTAAATGTCGTCGCGGAAGTGCACCTGGCCGTTTTCGTCAACCCAGGTGGTGAAGTACACCAAGTACACCGGCAGCTTTTCAGGTAAGCTGATATACTTCTCTTTCTGGTTGGCGATGGTGTCAAGAATAGCCTGCTTGTCCCAGCCGGGCTTGTTGCGCAGCAGATACTCGGCTAGCTTGATGGGTTCAGCTACGCGCACGCAGCCGTGGCTGAATCCCCGCTTGGTCTGGCTGAACAGCTCATCGTGGGGCGTGTCGTGGAGGTAGACGTCGTTGGAGTTGGGAAAGATGAACTTCACATCACCAAGGTCATTCTTGGGGCCGGGCCGCTTGCGCAGCGTGTACTTCCACGTTTTCTGCGTCAGGTTGGCCCAGTCGATGCTGCCGGGGTCTACGGGTGTAGCCTTGGCTCCTGAGCCTTTCACCACTTCCATATCGAGGCGGTCCAGGGTAGCGTACGGGTCAGCCGCGAGCTTTGGCCGCAGCTCTTTGTCAATAATACTGAACGGCACATTCCAGTACGGAGCCAGCACTACGTACTCCATTTTGTCGCTGAAGATAGGAGTGGCGTTGAGGGCCTTGCCCACAATCACGCGCATGGTAAAGGCCTCCTTCCCATCTTCCACCACGCGCAGGGTGTAGTCAGGGATGTTGACGAGCAAGTAGTTTGGCTCGAACTTTTTCGGAATCCACCGCCAGCGCTCCATGTTCAGGATAATCTGGTCGATGCGGTCGGCAATGGGCACGTTGAGCAGGCGCACTGTTTCACCGGCTACAATGCCATCAGGCTTAAGTCCGTGCTGGGTTTGAAACGCCTTTACGGCCGCTACCAGCGGCGCATCATAGGTGGTGGCCGCCGGCGCGGCGGGCGCAGCAGTTCCAGGGTTGTTGGCGACCGTACGGGCCGGTATTTCCTCGGCAGCAGACGCGGGAGCACCTCCAGGTTGAGGCCCCAGCAGGCGGGTTCGTAGCGCCGTTACGGCGGGAGAGCTAGCCCCCGGTTTCAGGCGCGTAGTGGCCGGAATTGTGGGCCATTCTCCGTTGCGCTGTATTTCCCGGTACTCAGCCAGTGCCTTGCGCAGCCGGTCGTACTCGGGGTGCAGGGGCTCGAAATCGTAGTAGCCGTAGGTGCTTTCCCGCTCCTGCAAGATGGTCATCAGGGCCTTGTGCAGCTTCACCTTGTTGCGCTTCACCTGCCAGTCAATGGTCTTGACGGCGCGCGGATCGACGGTGCCCCGGTAAAAGTCGGAAGCCCAGTTAAAGTACGTGGCTGACAGGGCAACGTCGATTTCCTTTTCCAGGGCGTTGCGCTTGGTAGAGTCGGACTGCGCGTCTTTCAGCGCGGCAAACAGCTGGTCGAAGTTCTTGGTCTGGTAGTCTTTCGGGTCCAGGCCTTCGTTGGCGGCCTTGTTGATGACGCCGAGCATGGTGGTAGCCTGGGGCACAAGCTCATGGTTGCGGAACCAGCCGAGGCGGAAATCCCGCTCCCGGTAAAATTTTTTGGCCCACTCAATTTGGTCTTTGAATTTGGGCTCGGCGCTCATGTACTTCATGATGTACACGCTGTCGAGCCGGGGCTGCGGGCCGCCCGCTTTGGTGAGGGCCCCCGGCAGCACCTCCTTCAGCTGCGCCTTCTGGTCCTGGCTGCACGACCCCGTAGAAGTCAGCAGCAGCAGGCCCAGCAGCCAGCAGCAGAAGGAGGTAAAAAAAGTAGGGCGGGTTATTTCTTTCATGTGAACTAAAGGGAGAACGAAAAACGGCAGCTGACACTGGCCGGCTAGCTGAGCACGGCCCCGCGGCAGCCTGGCGTTTTACTGGTTTCAGCGCTGATGAGTTGCCGAAAATCCCAGCTTCTCTCCTTGCTGCAAGTTAGGGGTTTTGCTCGTACTCTTTGCGGGGCTGATTAGCGGATTTCAGCCGAAAAAACGGACTGCTTCTTCCCGGCCGCGCCTGGGCTTTTGGCTATCTTTGCCGACTTACTCCTCGCCCCGCCCGAAGCGGGGCTGTTCGTTTCCGCCCGCCTATGTCAACCGCTTCCACCGCCGTCCTTCCTACCCCCGACCCGCACAGCTATGCCCGGCCCGCGGAGGTCCGCGTCCACCACCTGGCCCTGGCCCTCACCGTCGACTTTGCCACCCGCACCCTCAGCGGCCACGCCACCTGGCAGCTCACGCGCCAGCCTGAGGCCCCGGTGGTGGTTTTTGACACGCGGGGCCTGCACATTGAGGCGGTGCGCCTCGGCAGTCCCGAAGGTCCCGCGGCCAGCTTCGAGCTGGGGCTGGCTGACTCCATTTTAGGCCAGGCCCTGCGCATCACTCTACCCGCGGACGTTACGGCCATCAGCATTCAGTACCGCACCACCGCGCAGGCCGCGGCCTTGCAGTGGCTGACTCCGGAGCAGACCGCCGGCGGCCGGCAGCCTTTTCTGTTTACTCAGTCACAGGCCATTCTGGCCCGCACCTGGCTGCCCTGCCAGGACTCGCCGGGCATCCGCTTTACCTACGAAGCGCAGGTGCGCGTGCCCACCGACTTGCTGCCGCTGATGAGTGCCGAAAATCCTCAGGCCCTCTCCCCCGCTGGCCTCTACCACTTCCGCATGGACCAGCCCATTCCGGCCTACCTGATGGCCCTGGCTGTCGGCAACCTGGAGTACGGGGCCTTGAGTCCGCGCACGGGCGTGTACGCCGAGCCCGGCACCTTGCCCGGCGCCCTGTGGGAGTTTGCCGATCTGGAACAAATGGTAACGGCCGCCGAGGATTTGTATGGGCCTTACCGCTGGGGGCAATACGATTTGCTGGTCCTGCCACCCTCGTTTCCATTTGGGGGCATGGAAAACCCTCGTTTAACATTTGTGACGCCCACCATCCTGGCCGGCGACCGGAGCCTGACCAGCCTCGTGGCCCACGAGCTGGCCCACTCCTGGAGCGGCAACCTCGTCACCAATGCCACCTGGAACGACTTCTGGCTGAACGAGGGCTTTACCGTGTACTTTGAGCGCCGCATTATGGAGCGGCTCTACGGCCGCCCCTACGCCGATATGCTACAGGTACTGGGGCAAACCGCCCTGCACCACACCCTGGCCGAGCTGGGCCCCGCAAGTCCCGATACCCACTTACATCTGCAGCTGCAAGGGCGCGACCCGGACGAAGGCCTAACCGAAATTGCCTACGAAAAAGGCAATTACTTGCTGCTCAAGCTGGAACACCGAGTGGGCCGCCCGGCACTGGACGCCTTTATTACAGAGTACTTCGCCCGGCACAGCTTCCGCAGCATGGGCACAGCCTCGTTCATAGACTACCTGCGGCGGGAGTTGCTGGACCAGCACCCCGGCCTGGAAGAGCAGTTGCCACTTTCGGCGTGGGTGTACGGCCCCGGCGTGCCGGCCGGAGCACCGCCCGTGGCGGCCGAGCGGTTTGCGGCCGTGGAGGAAGCCACTCGGCAGTGGCAGGCCGGTACCCCAGCCTCGGCCCTGGTCACTGGTTCCTGGTCCAGCCACGAGTGGGTGCACCTGCTCCACCAACTGCCTGCCGCCGGGCCGGCCGAGCGCCTCGCGGAGCTGGACGCGGCTTTCGGGTTTACCCATTCCGGCAACGCCGAGATACTGGCGGCCTGGTTCCCGCTTACCATTGCGGCCGGCTACTCCCCCGCCGACGAGGCGTTGCGCCGCTTCCTGACCACGGTTGGGCGCCGCAAGTTTATTGTGCCGCTGTACAAGGCCTTGCTCGCTGCTGGCCGCGCCGGGGAGGCCCGCCGCCTCTACGCCCAGGCTCGCCCCAACTACCACGCCATTGCCACCGCCACCCTGGATGCGCTGCTGGGCGGGCCGCAGGGCGAGTAAACCGCCCCGGCGCTCGTCTCGCTGCCAACGATTTGGCGCTGATTGCTGTTGTACTACTTCGCGCGCACATGGCCCGAAGCTTGCTTGCTGGCAGGCGGCCTGGTTTCTGTTGAATGTTTTAGCTGATTTTCCGAATTGAAAAACCCAAAGCCACTCGGTAAACTCATTGCCATCGGCGGCAACGAGGACAAGGGTACTTACCCCAATCCCCGCACCAAAAAGAAATACTACCTCAACTTTTTCGAGTTGGGCATCCTGAAGCGCGTCGTGCTGGAATCCGGTAAGGCGGACCCGCGCATTGAGGTAGTAACCACGGCCTCCATGATACCGGAGGAGGTGGGCCGCATTTACGTGTCTTCCTTCGCCATGCTCGCCTGCCACAATGTGGGGGTCATGGACATCCGTACGCCCGAGGACGCCCGGCAGCCGGAGTACGTGGCTCGCCTACAGGCCGCCGACGTGGTGATGTTTTCGGGCGGCAACCAGTCGCGACTGACGGAAATGTTCGGCGACACGGAGTTTCTGCGGGTGCTGAAGCAGCGCTACTTCGAGCAGCCCAACTTCGTTATTGCCGGCACCTCGGCCGGGGCCATGGCCATGTCGCACACCATGATTAAGGGCGGCAGCGTGCCCGACGCCCTGATGAAGGGCGCCGTGAAGATGGGTACCGGCCTGGGCCTGCTCGACAACGTGGTTATCGACTCCCACTTTGTGAAGCGGGGCCGGTTTGGCCGCCTCATTGAAGCCGTGGCCCGCTACCCCAAGCTAATTGGTATTGGCTTGGGTGAAGACACCGGCGTGCTCATCACCGAAGGTCACCTGCTGGAAACCATCGGCTCCAACCTGGTCATCATCCTAGACGGCCACCAGCTGGAGCACAACAACGCCGCGGCGGCCCGGCCGGGCGAGGCCATTTCCATTGAAAACATGCTGCTGCACGTGTTGGTAAAAGGCAACCTTTACGACGTCAACCAGCGCGAATTCTACCCCAACCTGAAGCTCCGCCAGCAGGAAGCCGAGTCGTTGCGCATCACGGCCGGCCAAGATGCCAACGAGCCGACGCCGGCTTCCTCGTACTAAGCATTCGTAGCCGAAACGTGCCTGGGGTGTCGCCTTGCTCTTCCAGCATGAGAGCAAGGCGACACCCCAGGCACGTTTCGGCTACTTGTGGAGCGGCACTTCAGGAGGTGTTGGTTCCGTAGTGCTTTTGCGTTAGTCGAGCAGGTTAAGACGATGGAATAACGCATCTCGGTAGGCACGCCCGATGGGTAAGCTCGCGCTGTGATGGGCCACAATAACGTTTTGCGTTTCAATGGCCGCAATGTTGCGCAGGGCCACCATATAGGAGCGGTGAATGCGAATAAAGTCAGCCTCCGGCAGCTTTTCTTCCACTTGTTTCAGCTGCATGCAGACCACGATTTTGTTTGTGCGCGTGTGCAAGGTCGTGTAGTTGCCGTTGGCTTCCAGCCATAGCACATCGTTGAATTCCACCTTGATATGTCGGCCTTTGTCGCGTACGTACAGGGCCGTGCGTTCGGGCCCCACAACTACCGAAGTGGCGGTGGCGACTCCTTGCTCGGCGGCGTAGTTGGCAAATGCCATTTCGAGCGCCACGTAAATGTCACGTTCCGCAAAAGGCTTCACTAAATAGCCATGCGGCCGGGCTTCCTTGATGCGGGCCACGGTGGCCGCATTGCTCAGGGAAGTGAGAAACACGAAAGGCACCGAGCACTCACTGCGGAGCCGGTGCGCTAAATCAACGCCATCCAACTCGCCTTGCAACATCACATCGAGGAATACCAAATCAGGTGGCCCCTGCCGTAGTAGCTCCAGCGCCACCGAAGCTCGCGCCGCCACGCCTACCACTTCATACCCCAGGTGCTCTAGTATATCACGCAGGTCTTCGGCGATGATTGCCTCATCTTCAACGATGAGAATCTTCTTGCGCTGCTCCATAAGTAAAACAAAGTCAAATGGTAAAGGCAACTGGCGGAGGAAAGTCAAGCGGGCAACGAAACCTCCACGATTTCGCTGAACGTGAGCGTGAAGGTGGTTCCGGCAGGAGTGCTGTGAACCTGCAACTCGCCCTGAAGCTGCCGGGCTAAACTATGTATCAGCCGTAGCCCCAGAGAAGAGGCCCGTTTCCAGTCTAGTTCCGACGGCAGGCCCACCCCATCGTCGGCCACAACCAGCACGAAGCAACCGGGTGAGGCAGTCCGAAGCTCAACCCGAACAGTACCCGCCCGGTTTTCCGGAAAGGCGTGTTCGTACGCGTTGGCTACTAGCTCATTAACTATCAATGCCAAAGGCACGGCCGTGCTGGCGTTAAGCCGCATTCCTTCGGCTTGCACCTGGCACCGCACGGCTGCCGCCAGCACGGGTGCCAGCGTATGTTGCAGGGATTGGGTAAGCTGGATGAGAAAGGGCTGAAACTCAACAGAGGCCAGGTCTGCTGCCCGGTACAACATTTCGTGCGTGAGGGCTATGGATTTAATCCAGTTCTGGCCCTCGCGCAGTACCACTCCCACGGCCGGCAACGGCTGGCGCCGGCCCTGCAGGGAGAGTAGGCTATGAATAATTTGCAGGTTGTTTTTGACGCGGTGGTGGACTTCACGCAACAAGACTTCCTTTTCACCCAAAGAGCGGCGCAACTGCTGCTCCACGGAAGTTAGTTTGTTGTTTTGTTCCGCTAGCACCACATTCTGCTCCGCTATTTCGGCATCCCGAGCTTGCAGCTGCCGGTTGGCTCGCCGCTGCAAGGCGTAGCGGTGCAGGGCCACCAACCCCAGCAATGACACAACAAAAAGGCCACCCACCAGGCCGTTGCGCAACTGCCCCTGTAGCACCATATTGCGCCGCAGCAAGGTAATCTCCGACTCTTTACGCTTGTTTTCTAGCTCTTTGCGCTTGTCTTCATATTGCAGTTGTAACACTGCAATCTGCTGGGCTCTTTTCTGATTGAATATGCTGTCCTTCTCAGCTTGCTGCTGCTGTCGGTAGGTGTAGGCAGCGTCATAGTGGCCAAGTGCCACATTGATGTCGGCCAGTACTCCGTAAGACTCGGCCAAGCTGGACGGTAACCCAAGCTTCTGCGCTGTAGCCAGTGCCCGGCGGCCGTACACCAGCGCCAGCCCATGCTGCCCGGCTTTCCGGTAACTGGTAGCCATGCTGCTCAAGGTACTGGTTTGCTGAGAAAGCATTTCCAGTCGCTCGAACAGGACCAGGGCTTGCCGAAAATTAGCCAGCGCCGCCGCATAATCGCCCCGCCGCGCTGCTATTTCGCCCAGGTCATAGAATCCAGTAGCCACCAGATCGGGCTGAGCCCGCGCACCCAGCTTTTTCTCCAGGGCCATACCAATCTTCAGGTGGCGGAGGGCCGCAGAATCCTGCTGCCGCTCCACATGCAAGTTTCCCAGATTTATGTGCAGCGCCGCCATATCGACAGTGTCACGCATCTCCTGAAAGTGGCGGAGAGCCTTCTGCAGATAATGCCGGGCCCGTGCATAATCCAGCTGCCTTTGGTATAGGTAGCCAACATTAGCTAACGCAGTGGCGATTTGCTCCTGATCGGCAACCTCCTCAGCTAAATGCAAGCTTTGCAAATACGCTTGAATACTCTGCGTAGAGTTGTCACTATTATCGTATGCTATTCCCAGATAATTATACGTTCTGGACAAAAGCAACTTTAGCGCTGGGGTATTGCTTCCCTTCTGCTTCAAGGCCTGCTTGTATAGCCGGACTGCTACTTGGTGAGCCTGTATAGAGGCTGCATACCGATTTAGCTTGCACTGCGCCACCCCCACCGCATTATACATATTAGCTTCTCCATCTGGCCGGGCAACGCCGCGGTATATCGCAGCAGCTTTATAGAACAGAGGCAGGGCACACTGAGAGTGATAATGGGCATGTAGTAGCAGGCCAAGAGCCGTCAGCCCTTGCGCCTCTAAGGTATCGTTGCGGAGCTGGCGGCCGATGGCCAGGCTTTGCACAGCATACTGCCGGGAGCGTACGGTATCAAGTAAACGGTACGCTCTGCTTAATTGAACAAGGGCCAGGGCCTGATCAGGGCCAGGGGGACGCACTTGGGCTACCCGAAGCAAACTGTCGGTTCCCGGTGGTGTGCGGGGCGGGGCCGCAACTGCCTGGCTGCTCATAAGCAACCAGGGCAACATTCGCATCACTACGAGAAGGTGGTGTAGGTACTGCGAGGCAAAGGTGTACTGGTTAGGCATACTGTTACCTAAACCGGAATAGGAAGCAAGCAGCTACCAGATTGTCTTTCCTTCATCGGTTCACCCAACTCGCCGTGACACTTTTCGCCTAAAAAGCTCATCGGGAAGTTGATTTGTAGATTTACTAGAGTGCAAGGCAGGCTAAATCTAGCTATCCTTAGAACAGGATTCAATACCGGTTATGCATTCATCATAAAGAATACGCTATTCATACCACCAGATTAGTCAGCGGCCATACATAGTTTTGCCCAACGGCTTGTCACTGAAGCAGAAACAACTTGCGCATTTCTAAAATATCCAATCTATATCAGACTAGCCAGTGCGCACGAAATGATGTACCGATACTTTTTCTTATTCCAGACCAAAAACCTTTTCTTTTCTAAAGAAAAAGAACAAGATTACGCGCGCCCGTTTCTTAGATATACAGGTAATCCACTCCTTGCTGCCTCAGTCGCGGTAAATGGCAACGTACGGCTCGGGGGCGGCCGAGGTGATGCTGGCGCGGTACATGCCTTCGGAGTTGAAGGGCAGGACCACAGTGCCGGCCGCATCTACGGCTACTAGTCCTCCCTCGCCGCCCACTGGCGCCAGCTTGTCGTGCACCACGATGCGGCAGGCTTCTTCCAGGCTCAGGCCGCGGTACTCCATCAGGCAGCTGATGTCGTGGGCAACAACCGCCCGCAGAAAAAACTCGCCGTGGCCGGTGCAGCTGATGGCGCAGGTGCGGTTGTCGGCAAAGGTGCCGCTACCGATAATGGGCGAGTCGCCGATGCGGCTGTAGCGCTTGTTGGTCATGCCGCCGGTACTGGTGGCGGCGGCCAGGTTGCCGTGCTGGTCGCGGGCTACGGCACCCACGGTGCCCATTTTCTTTTTCGGGTCTTCATTCGGCGCGGCGGCCGGGGCGCCGGTTGGCTGGGCGTGGGAGTGGTCGAGGCGCACCCGGCCTTCTTGCAGGGCCTCTTGCAGCTGGTCGTAGCGGTGCTGGGTGAAGAAGTACTCGACAGGCTGGGTGGGCAGGCCATGCTCACGGGCGAGGTTGTCGGCGCCGGGGTAGCCCAGCAGCACGTGGTCGGTGCGCTCCATCACGAGGCGGGCCGCCGAAATCGGGTTCTGCACGGTACGCGCCCCGGCCACGGCCCCGGCAGCGCGGGTACGGCCGTCCATGATGGCGGCGTCCATTTCGTGGTGGCCGTCGTGGGTGAACACCGCACCCCGGCCGGCATTAAACAAGGGGTTGTCTTCGAGGCTGCGCACGGCACGCTCCACGGCATCGAGGGCGGAGCCGCCTTCCCGCAACACGGCGTGCCCGGCTTCCAGGGCGGCCAGCAACCCCGCGCGGTACTGCTGCTCTTTTTCCGGCGTCATGAGGTGGGGAGAGATGGTGCCGGCGCCCCCGTGCAGGGCCAGAGCGAAAGAAGCAGTCATGGAGAATCGGTGAGAGAAAAAGATAAAAAAACAACGCAAAGACCGGCGGGGCGGTTACGGACTGCCACCCGGCAGGGCCCAACAGAACCGCGTTTTTTTTCGTACGTTTGGTTTACGTTTCAACTCCTTCAAACATATTTTTTCTTATGGCTTACGAAGCTACCGGCCGCCTGCACGAGATTTTCGACGAACAGCAGGTGAGCGAGAAATTCCGCAAGCGCGAGTTCGTGCTGGAAGTCGTAGACGGCCAGTATCCTGAGCATATCAAGTTTCAGCTGGTGCAGGACAAAACTGCCCTCATCGACTCGTTTAAAGTAGGCGACGAGGTAAAAATCTCCTTTAACCTGCGGGGCCGCGGCTTCAACAAAAACGGCCAGATGCTGTACTTCACCAACCTGGAGGCCTGGCGCCTGGAGCCGGCCGCCGGCGGTGGGTCGGCGCCGCAGGGTGGCGGAAACTACAGCCAGCAGGCCGCTCCCCGGGCGGCTGCTCCGGCCGCCAATCAGAACCCGAACCTGCGTGCTTCGGCGGCTCCCATTGCCTCCGACGACGACAACGACCTGCCTTTCTAAGTATCGGTTTAGCGCTGATTTCGTACAAAAGCCGCTTCCGCACTATCGGAAGCGGCTTTTTGCTGCCTGGGCATGTTAGTTGCTAGGCCGCTGCTGCCTGTTCCGGCAGGCCGCGTATTTCGTACGTAGTCTGCTTACTCTTCTTTTCTTTCTTCTGCTTGCCTGACGTATACATGAACTTTCCGGACGCTTTGTCTTTAGCCGGTAAAACTGCGTTGGTAACGGGTGGCACCAGCGGAATTGGCCTTGTAACGGCCCGCGAACTGGCCTGCCGCGGAGCCCGCGTGGTGCTGGTAGGCCGCAATGCCGACCGCGCCGAGCAAGCACGGGCTGCTATTCAGCTGGCCGCTGGGCCAGCCGCCGAGGTGCACTTCAAATGCACCGACCTGTCACTGGTGCAAAATGTGCGCACCCTGGCCGAGGAGCTAAGCCGGGAGCTAAGCCAGCTCGACATCCTGGTGAACAACGCCGGCATCATGCCCGGTCCCCACACGCTCACGGCCGAAGGGCACGAGCTGAGCTGGGCCACCAACCACCTGGCGCCCTATGCCCTCACCAACCTGCTCCTGCCCCTGCTCGACGCCGCCGGCCACGCCCGCGTCGTCACCGTGTCATCGTTGGCGCACTGGCTGGGCGAGATTGAGCCCGACCGGGACGTGCGCAACAACCCCGACAAGTACAGCTGGCTCACGGCCTACGCCGACTCCAAGCTGGCCAACATCTTGTTCACCAAAGAGCTGGCCCACCGCCTCGACCTGACGGGCATCACGGCCAACTGCCTGCACCCCGGCCTGGTAGATACGAGCCTGATTCGGCCGGGCAGCTCGCCGGTGGTGCGTGCCTTGTGGTGGGCGGCCCGGCCACTGATGGTGAATGCCAATCAGGGCGCCCGTACCAGCGTCTACCTGGCCACGGCCCCGGAAGTGGCCCACGTCAGCGGCCGGTATTTTGCGGGCATGCGGCCGGCCCGGTGCTCGGGGCGGGCCCAGAATATGGCCGATGCCAGCCGCCTCTGGCGTATTTCGGCCGAGGAAACCGGCATCGAATAACCCGGTGCCTGGTTGATTGGTGGTTACTTTTTCGGCAGTTTCGTGTTTAGCACACGGAGCCGTCCGGTACCGGCTTCTCCTACCCGACTCATGGAGCTGCAAGAACTAATCCGGCAGGGCGAAGGCGAACGGCTGGAGTTCAAGAAGAAAACCACCCACCCCACCCGCATTGCGCGCACGTTGTCTTCGCTGGCCAACACCCACGGCGGCCGGGTGCTGGTAGGCGTGGATGACGACGGCCGCGTAGTGGGTGTGCGTGACGCGGAAGAGGAAATCTACCAGCTGCGGCAGGCGGCGGCGCACTACATCGACCCGCCCCTGACGCTGCGGTTTCGCGAGGTGGAGGAAGACGGCCGCGTGGTGGTGGTGGTGACCGTGCCTGAGAGCAGCGAAAAGCCCCACCGGGCCCAGGTAGCCGATGGCGACTGGCGGGCCTACGTGCGCGTGCGCGACGAGAGCGTGCAAAGCAGCCAACTCACCGAGCGGGTGCTCCAGCGTCAGGCCGCCGCCGCACCCCGCTTCGAGCGGCTACCATTAAACAAAGAAGAACTGGCGGTGCTCGACTATCTGCGCAAAAACGCCCGTATCACGTTGGCGCAGTACATGAAGCTGCTCAACATCGGGCAGCGTCGCGCCTTCCGCACCCTCATCAAGCTCACCCTCCACGGCTACATCCGCCACCACGACAAGGAGCGGGAAGTGTACTACACCCTATAGACCCCAGATGCAACGGATGAGGGACGGATAGAACGGATTAGTGTTTAGTCCGTTCTATCCGTCCCTCATCCGTTGCATCTGGGGTTTACTCCTGCTTCCGGGCGCGGGCTTGCTTTTTCTCTTCTTTGGCGGCCCGCTTTTCCTTTTCAGACTTCACGGGCTCCTTTTTTTTCTCTTTGCGGGCGTCTTGTGCTTTTGCCATGGTTAATGAAAGTGGAGGGAATACTGGCCATTTAACGCGGCCAATTAGGGCGGTGTTGTGCTCCGATGGGCTATTTTAGCTCAGTAAAGGCAAATATCGCTCATCCAGAATTGTCAGGTGGTGAGCCTCGTGGCCGGGCAGAATGTAGGCCAGGGCCCGCACGCTCACGGGGTGCCCGCTGGCTGTGCCCCGGCGGTCGGCGGCGCCGGCGGGCAGCGACTCCAGCAGGCTGAGCGTGGCGGCCCGTACGGTATCATACTCGTGCAGAATGTCGGCGAGGCTACGGCTATCGGCTTCGGAGGCAGGCACGTAATCGTCCTGCTCGAAGCCGGGCAGCGGCGTTTGGTCGCCGCGCCCGATGCGCAGGACGCGGTAGGCGAAGATGCGCTCCGTGTCGAGCACGTGCACCAGCATTTCCTTGATGCTCCACTTGCCGGGTGCGTAGCGTAGGCCGGCTTGCTCGTCGGTGAGGGCGTGCAGGCGGCGGCGCAGCGCGGCGGGCTGCTCGCGCAAAGCCGCCAGCGGGTCGCCGCTGATGCGGCTAATGTAGCGGGCGTAGTACGGCGCGTACTCGGTGGCGGCGGGCGGGGTGGTGAAGGCGTTGCTCATGGGGCGAAGCTAGGGGTTTGGCTCTATCTTGCTTTGAATCCAGGGCTACTTTCTATGTCTTTGCGTTCCAAACCCGCTCCCTCCTGGTTTCTGTGGGTGCTGTTTTTGCTGATTCCCTTGCAGATATTTGCCTACTTCAACTTGGGAGTCAGTTACAAATACGAAGTAGACCACGCCGAGACATTCGTAAGCATTGATACGTCCCGGTCGGTGGCAAGCAAGGCAGCGGCTTTCCAAAAAATTGCGCAACGTGCGCAGCAAATTCGGCGGCAGCAGCGCCACAGCCTGGTTATTGCTGCCGCAGCGGCCGGAGCACTAGTAGCGCTGGGGCTTCGCAACGACCGACTTCGCCGCCGTACTTAGCCGGCAACGCCGGCCGGCCGCGGCTCGTACACCGGGCACGCTCAACCTTACCCTTACCCTATGAATTCTCTGCTCAACAAAGGTCTTTCGATTTCCAAAAACGCCCTGTTCAGCGTATTTCTGAATCGCGCCGGCAAGCTGCTGGGCCGGCCGTTTCGGGTGGTGCTGGTGCTCAATGAAGTAGCCAACAAGCTGGCCAGCAAAGACAGCGGCGACAATAAATTCAAGCAGCTGTTTGATGTGGCGTACACGGTGGTGCGCCTCGTACGCAACTACGTGAGCGGCAGCTACCGCCAGATTGACACCGGTACTATCGTGTCGGCGCTGGCGGTGCTGCTCTACACCCTGTCGCCGGTAGATTTGGTGCCGGATTTTATTCCGGTAGTCGGTTTTCTGGATGATATAGCCCTCATCAGCTGGTTTGTGGAGAAGTTCCAGGCCGAAATCGGCCGCTTCCGGGAGTGGGAGAAAACCCACGCCGCCGAGGCCACCGACGACGTGCCCGCTGCCTCGCCTAAACCCGCTTACGCTGCTTCCAACACCAACGCCGAAAACGCCCCCGCCGTGGCGGAAATGGGCCACTCCTAAAATCACAGATTGTGCAGATTAGGAGGATTTCACTGATTCTATTTTAAACGCCCGGCCTGGTTTGGCCGGGCGTTTTTCCGTTAAACAGCTCCGCTAACCTCAGCGCCATCCTCTGCGAACCTCCGCGAGCAACCTCACTCGCAAGCAACCCGCCCCTTACTTTTGCATCTTCTACCCCGCCGCCCACCCACCTCAGTGAAATCCTTCCAATCTGCACAATCTGTGATTTGCCTCTCCACCCGGCTGGCGCTGCTCGCCCTACTGCTTCTCTCCTGCTTGCCCCAGGCCCGCGCCGATGAAGGCATGTGGCTGCCCCTGCTGCTCAAGCAGCTCAACGAAGCCGATATGCAGAAAAAAGGCCTCAAGCTGACGGCGGAGCAGATTTATTCCGTTAACCAGGGCAGCTTGAAGGATGCCGTGGTGCAGTTCGGGGGCGGCTGCACCGGCGAAATCATCAGCGCCGAAGGGCTGCTGCTGACCAACCACCACTGCGGCTACGGCCAGATTCAGCAGCACTCGTCGGTGGAGAAGGACTACCTGACCAACGGCTACTGGGCCATGACGCGGGACCAGGAGCTGCCCAATCCGGGTCTGACGGCCACGTTCATCGTGCGCATGGAGGATGTGACGAGCCAGGTGCTGGCCGGCGTGCCCACTACGGGCATCACGGAGGCGGAGCGGGAGCAGCGGGTGCAGCAGAACAGCCAGCGCGTGGGGCAGGCCGCCGTGCAAGGCACCCACTACCAGGCCTTTGTGCGGCCCATGTTCCAGGGCAACGAGTACTATTTATTTGTGACGGAGGTATTCCCGGACGTGCGCCTGGTGGGGGCACCACCGAGCAGCATCGGCAAGTTTGGGGGCGACACCGACAACTGGGCCTGGCCCCGCCACACCGGCGACTTCAGCCTGTTCCGCATCTACGCCGGCCCCGACAATAAGCCCGCTCCCTATTCCGCCGCCAACCGTCCCTTCAAGCCCCGCCACCACCTGCCCATTTCCCTGCAAGGCGTGCAGCCCGGCGACTTCACGCTGGTATTCGGCTTCCCTGGCCGCACCAATGAGTACCTGACCAGCTGGGGCGTGGACGAGGTGTACTCGGTGTCGAACCCGGCCAAAATCAAGGTGCGCGACACCAAGCTGCGCATCCTGGACCAGGACATGAAGGCCTCCGACAAGGTGCGGATTCAGTACGCGGCCAAGTACGCCGGCCTGGCCAACTACTGGAAGAAGTGGATAGGCGAAAACCGGGGCCTCAAAAAGCTGGACGCCGTGGCGCGCAAGCAGCAACAGGAAGCCGGGTTTCAGCGCTGGGCCGAAAGCGGCGACGAAGCCCGCCGCGCCGCCTTTGCCGGGCTGCTGCCGCAACTGCAGAAACACTATGCCACCGTGCGCGACTACACCCTGGCCCGCGACTACGTGACTGAGGCCGCCCTGGGCGTGGAGCTGGTGGCCTACGCCAACTCTCTGCTGCCGCTGCTGGACCTTATCGACAAAAAAGCGCCGGCTGAGGAGCGCCAGGCGGCCGTGGACCGGGCCAAACGGGGCACCACCAACTTCTTCCGCAACTACAGCGCCCCCACCGACCAGAAAGTAGCCGCCGCCCTGCTGCCTCTCTACGCCACCGGTACGCCGCCGGCGTTGCTGCCTGCCTACGTGACAACCGTGCAGCAGCAGTACGCCCAGGCCGGCGGCTGGCCGGCTTACGTAGCTCAGCTGTACGGCAAGTCGCGGCTGGCCTCGGAGGCCGGGGCCCAGGCTGTGCTGGATGAGGTGGCCGCCGGCAACGGCCAGACCCTGCGCCAGGACCCGGCCGCCCAGCTGGCCCAGGCCATCGTCGCCACCTACCGCCAGCAGGTGTTGCCCACCTACACCGCCGCCACCGACAACATTGCCCTGCTCCAGCGTACCTACGTGGCCGGCCTGCGCCTCCAGCAGCCGGAGCGGAAGTTTTACCCCGATGCCAACTCTACCCTGCGCGTGGCCTACGGCCAAGTGGCCGGCTACGCCCCCGCCGATGGCACCCGCTATGACTTCTACACCACCCTGGACGGCATCATGGAAAAAGCCGACCCCACCAACCCCGAGTTTGAAGTGCCCGCCCGCCTCACAGAGCTGTACCGCACCAAGGATTTCGGGCCCTATGCCTACCGGGGCACGGTGCCCGTAGCCTTCATTGCCACCAACCATACCACCGGCGGCAACTCCGGCTCCCCCGTCATCAATGCCCGTGGGGAGCTAATCGGCACCAACTTCGACCGGAACTGGGAAGGCACCATGTCCGACATCATGTTCGACCCCGACCGGGTACGCAACATCACGCTGGACGTGCGCTACATGCTGTTTGTGGTCGATAAATTCGCTGGCGCCGGCCACCTGGTCAAGGAAATGACCCTAGTAGGCGCACCCGGCGCGGCCGCTCCGGCTGGGCAGCCGGTGAAGAAGGTGAAAGTGAAGCGCAAGGCAGCTAAGGAGAAGGTGTAAGCCTTGCCTACTTGCTCAGTTCGTACACGCCCGCCGAAACACTAACTTTCTGGCGGTCAAGGGCGGCGTGGTAGTGATGGAGTAACTGTCATTCCGAGCGGAGCGAGGAATGACAGCCTACGGCCGCTCGATTCCCTGCTCCCGCAGCTGCCCGGCGTATTTATCGTATATCACCCGCAAATCATTGCCGTGCTTCTCGGCATCCACGCCGATGCTGACGTTGCTGGTGTGGAAGCGGTGCAGGTGGCTGAGGTGGGGGCAGATAACGGGCAGGTGGCCGGCCAGCAAAAACCGCACGTACAGGTCCAGGTCTTCGGCCATGCGCAACTCCTCGTCGTAGCCGCCTACCTCGTTGAACAGCTGACGGCTGTAGCACACGTTGCCCTGGATGAAGTGCTCGGCCCGGAAGATGGCCCGCAGCATGTCCTGGGGCGTGTCGAAGCGCCAGGCGTAGTAGTCTTCGCGCGGCAAGTAGCGGCGCTCCTCGTCCACGCGCAGGAAATCGGCCACCAGCCAGGGGCGGCCAGGATGCTGCCGGATCTGGTCGGCGTAGTGGAACAGGCAGCGCTGCAAAAGCACGTCGTCGTCGTCGAGGGGCACCAGCCAGGCGTCGGCGGGGCTTTCCTCCCGAATCAGCAGGTTACGGGCGGGGCCGGGCAGCAGCTTGGTAGCCTGCTGGCGCACGCGCAGGGGGGTGCCGGCCTGGGCGCTGGCCTCGCGCAGCCAGGCGGCGGTGTCGTCGGTGCAGGCGTTTTCGCAGATGAGGTGGTCGAAGGAGAAGTCCAGGGGGGCCGCTACGCTGGCCCGCACGCTGTCAACGGCCTCGGGCAGAAACTGCCGGCGGTTGTGGGTTGGGGTGATGACGGAGAAATGCATGGCCTCCTATTCTGCCCGCCGCTCGAAAATGTTGCACGGCGCAGCTACTGCCCGGCCCCGCCGTTGCGGGCTGGAGCTCAACTTTCCGGCGGCGGGGCGCGTTTAGCCTCCAGCTTGCCTCATTTCCTGCTGTATTGCCTCATGGCTAAATTTGTAGTTACCCTCCGGCTGCCCGATACGATTGACGAAGATTTTATCTCCCGGATTCCGCGGCACCGCGCCTTTATCAACCGCCTTATCGAAGAGAATATCATTGAGGCCTACGCCATCAGCGCCGACCGGACCCGCGGCTGGGTTACGATGAACGGAGCCACGGCGGCCAGCGTGCAGGCCGTTGTCGAGCAGTTTCCGCTGTATCAGTTTCTGAGCGAAGTGCAGATTGATGAGCTATTCGTGTTTGATAGCGCCGCCAGCCGCTTTCCGCGCATCAGCCTCAACTAAGCAGAGCTGCCCGGCCCACGGGTTGTTCAATCGGCGCGGTTTCTGCTTAGCCGCCTTCTCTTGTCACTGGTTTGCCATTAGCTCTAGTATACGCCGCATGCTTTGTTATTTCTGGCTTCTGACGTGGACCAGCCTACGGCTGGCCGCCGCTCCAGCAGCCACCCCGGCCGCGCCGCCCACCCCACCCAAGCTCACCACCGACCAGCTTATTACCCGCCTGACCGGCGCCATCGAAAACCTGAAAACCCTGCGCTGCAACGTGCGGGCCCAGGAGCGTATCGGGACCAGCTACCAGCAGGCGCGCACGAGCATGAAAATGGCCTTCCGGCCCTACCGCGTGTACTTGCGCAACCATAAGGGCATTGAGGTGCTGTGGGTGGAAGGCCAGAACGACGGCGACGCCTGGGTGTACCCTAACAGCTTTCCGTACGTCACGCTCAGCCTCGACCCCAATGGCGCGCTGATGCGCAAAAGCCAGCACCACAGCGTGCTCGACGCCGGCTACGGCACCATTGCCGAGATGCTGCGCGGTTCCAGCCAGCGCCAGGACCACGCCCTGGAGCGCAGCTTCCGCTACACCACCGACACCACCTTGGCCGGCCGCCCCGCCCACGTGCTCCGCGCCGACTATCCTGCCTTTCGCTACGTGCCCTACAAGCCCGCCAAGCCCGAAACGGTGGCCGCCATTGCCGCCCGCTTCGGCTGCGGCGAGTACCGCATTCTGGAGCGCAATGGCCTGACGCCGGACGCCACCGTGCCCGCCGGTAAAACCATCCAAGTACCTAACGCCTACGGCCGCCGCATCCTGATTTGCGTGGACCAGAAGCTCTACCTGCCCCTGCTCGTGCAAGTGCACGACGATAAAGGCCTGTTCGAGCGGTTCGAGTTCAACGACATCGTGGCCAACCAGCCCATTCCGCCCCAGGAGTTCACCAAAGACTACAAGGACTACAAGCTATAAATCACAGATTGTGCAGATTGGATAGGATTTCACTGATTTTTTCGTCAGCAAAACAAAAGGGTGCTTCTCAGGATGCACCCTTTTGTTTTGCTGACAGGTTGCCGAAGCTCACCAAAAGTCTAAACAACAAAAATCAGTGAAATCCTACCCAATCTGCACAATCTGTGATTTAGCGACGCATGGTTTTCTCGATTTGGTCCCACATTTCCGGGGTCAGGAGTTCGAGCTTGTTGAACTCGCCGGCCCCGTTCAGCCACTCGCCGCCGTCGAGGGTTACCACTTCGCCATTCATGTAGGCCGAGAAGTCGGAAACCAGGTAGGCGGCCAGGTTGGCCAGCTCCTGGTGGTTGCCCACGCGCTTGAGGGGCACCGAGGCGGCGGGGTCGAGCTTGGAAGCCAGGGGCTCGGGGAAGAGGCGGCTCCAGGCACCCTCGGTGGGGAAAGGGCCGGGGGCAATGGCGTTGGAACGGATGCCGTACTTGGCCCACTCCACGGCCAGGGAGCGGGTCATGGCCAGCACGCCGGCCTTGGCCGCCGCTGAGGGCACCACGTAGGCCGAGCCTACGGAGGCGTAGGTGGTAACGATGTTGAGAATAGTGCCGGGCCGCTTATCGGCAATCCAGCGCTTGCCAAACGCCAGCGTGCAGTTGTACGAGCCGCGCAGGACAATGTCCACAATTACGTCGAAGGCCTTGTGGCTCAGGCGCTCGGTGGGGCTGATGAAGTTGCCGGCAGCGTTGTTGAGCAGCACATCCACGCCCCCGAACGTGTCGATGGTGCGCTGGAGCAGGGCTTCTACCTCGTCGTACTTGCGCACGTCGCAGGGCACGGCCAGCACCTGCCCGCCGGTTTGCTGGCGCAGCTCCTCGGCGGTTTTTTCCAGCACGTCGAGCTTGCGGGAGCTGATGACCACGTTGGCCCCGAGCTGGAGAAAGTAGGTGGTCATGGCCCGGCCGAGGCCGGTGCCGCCGCCCGTCACGACGATGGTTTTACCCTGGAGGGCGTTGTCGCGGAGCATGGGCTGGGCGTAGGGGTGCGTAGAAGCCATAAGAGGAGAGAAAAAGTGGACGTAAGAAAACTGCTAGTGGCAGGAGCCGCCCTGCGAGCGGCGGCGGCCTGCAAGAACGGCATTTCTGGCTTTTTCAGGTGAGCAGTGGCATGGGTTGGATTTTTTACCACCTTTACCCCGCATGTCCTACGCCACATCTTCCTTCCGTACTGCGTCTCCGCCAACTGTAGCCATTTTGGGCTGCGGCTGGCTTGGCCTGCCCCTGGCCCAGGCCCTGGTGGCGGCCGGCCACCCGGTGCACGGCACCACCACCACCCCGGTGCACCTGCTCACCCTGCGCGACGCCGGCATTCGGCCCTACCTGCTGCGCCTCAGCCCCACACTCACTCCCACCGACGCTGACACCCTTCAGGCGCTGCTGCACGAGGCCGAGGTGCTGGTGCTCAACGTGCCCCCCACCCGCGGGGCCGGCTCCCCCGATGCCTACC
This sequence comes from Hymenobacter sp. YIM 151500-1, assembly GCF_025979885.1. Lineage (NCBI taxonomy): Bacteria > Pseudomonadati > Bacteroidota > Cytophagia > Cytophagales > Hymenobacteraceae > Hymenobacter > Hymenobacter weizhouensis. Next base: position 815,224 of record NZ_CP110139.1, on the reverse strand, counting down.
CCGCCCTGCTGCGCCCCGTGGCCGAAGCTGCCGCCCGCGCCGGCGTGCGGCACGTGCTCCACGTCAGCTCCACCGGCGTGTACCCCGACGAGCCCCGCACCATGCACGAAGCCGACGCCCAGGCCGACACCAACGCCGCTGCCCCCCTGCTCCGGGCCGAAGCCCTGTTCTCGGGCCCCGACCACACCGTGGTGCGCCTGGCGGGCTTGATGGGGCCGGGCCGGGCGCCGGGCCGCTTCCTGGCCGGCCGCCACGACCTGCCCCTGGGCAGCGCCCCCGTCAACCTCATCCACCTGGCCGACTGCGTGGGTCTGCTCCAGCACCTGATTCAGCACAACGTGTGGGGGTACACGCTCAACGCCTGCGCTGCTACCCACCCGCCGCGCCGTCAGTTTTACCCCGCCGCGGCGGCGCACCTGGGCCTGGAGCCGCCCACCTTCCTGCCCGAAACCACCGGCGGCAAGCTCATCGACAGCTCCCTGGTCCGCAGCCTCACCGGCTACCAGTTCCAGCACGACGACGTGCTGGCCGCCCTGGTGTAGAACAGCCACTGCGGAACACTGCGCAACCACTGCGTAAACACTGCGAGAAACCACACTCGCACGTCTGGAGGCCGTATCTTTGGGCCTGTGAAGTCTGACAAAACGACCGTGGCGGTGCTGGGCGGCGGGGCCGCCGGCTTTTTCGGGGCCATTGCCTGCGCCGAGGCCAACCCCGCGCTACGGGTGGTGCTGCTCGAAAAAACCGGCAAGCTGCTGAGCAAGGTGCGCATATCGGGCGGGGGCCGCTGCAACGTCACGCACGCCGCCGACACGGCCGCCCAGCTGGTGCAGCACTACCCGCGCGGAGGCAAGCACCTCAAGGAGCCCTTCAGGCAGTTTGGCGCCCCGGACACGGTGCGCTGGTTTGAGGCCCGCGGCGTCAAGCTCAAAACCGAGCCCGACGGCCGCATGTTTCCCGTCACCGACTCCTCCGAAACCATTGCCCAGTGCCTGCTGGACGCTGCCCGCCAGGCCGGGGTCAAAATTATGCTGCACACCGCGGCCGAGCATATCGAGCCGTTGCCGGAAGGCGGCTTCCAGCTGACCCTCAGTGGTGGCTCCGGGGCCGGCACGCTGACGGTGGCCCGCCTGCTGGTAGCCACCGGCGGCGCGCCCAAAACCGAGCAGTACGAGTGGCTGCGCCGCCTGGGCCACCCCATTCAGGAGCCGGTACCCAGCCTGTTTACCTTCAACGTGCCCGATTCGCCCCTGCGCGAGCTGCCTGGCGTGAGCGTGCCGCGCGCCAGAGTGCGCGTAGCCGGCGAAAAGCTGGAGTACGAAGGCCCGGTGCTGGTGACGCACTGGGGCGTGAGCGGGCCGGCCGTGCTCAAGCTCTCGGCCTGGGGCGCCCGCCGCCTCCACGAGCTGCAGTACCGCAGCATTGCCCTGGTCAATTGGATTCCCGACTTTACCGAAGAAACCCTGCGCCAGCACCTGAGCCAGTTTCGGGAGCAGCACGGCAAGAAAGCCGTGCTGGCCAACCCACTGTTTGGGCTGCCCCAGCGCCTGTGGCGCACCCTGGCCGAAGGCGCCGGCATCGGGCCCGACACGCGCTGGAATGAGCTGCCGGCCAAGGCCCAAAACCGCCTCATCGAAAACCTGCTCCGCACGCCCCTGCCCGTGGAAGGCAAAACCACCTACAAGGACGAATTTGTGACCTGCGGGGGCGTGGCCCTGAGCGAGGTGAACATGCAGACCATGGAAAGCCGCCGCGTGCCCGGCCTCTACTTCGCCGGGGAAGTCCTCGACATTGACGGCATCACCGGGGGCTTCAACTTTCAGGCGGCCTGGACCACCGGCTACCTAGCGGGCCGGGCTATGGCAGACGTGGCGGTGAAGCAGTGAGATAGTAGGCCGGAAGTTGCTAGACATCCAAGTGTCAAGTGTCCCTGCATAACCCTGGGCTGGTTTTGAGAGTACAGAAAGACACTTTTCCAACTTCCAACCTAATTCTTATGGCTACCAACAACACGAGTGCCCTGCTCCATGAGCTGCTGCAAACCCTGAAAGATGGCGAACAAGGCTACGCCACTGCCCTCACCGACGTCGAGGATCAGGACCTGAAGGAAGTGTTCAAGCAGTATGCGGTTCAGCGCGACGGCTACCTGACCGAGTTGGAGGACCAGATGCACCAGCTCAACATCAAAGCCGAGGAAGATTCGTCGATAACCGGTACTCTGCACCGGGCCTTCATCAACATCAAAGCCGCCCTCACCAGCAAGAGTCGGGAAAGTATCCTCAACGAGTGTGAGCGGGGCGAAGACTACGCCGTAAAAGCCTACGAAGCCGCTCTGAAAGCCGAAAACCTGCCCGGCCAGCTTAAAACCATCATCGGGAAGCAGTACCAGGGCGTAAAAGAAGCCCACGATAGAATTCGCGGCCTGCGCAACGCCAGCCGCTAACCAAATCACAGATGGTGCAGATTGAATTGATTGCGCTGATTTCTCACGGGCACCACCGGGAGGACTAACTGGTAACCGGTATCCGGCCCTGATTTATAATAGCACAAAGGCCGCTTCCAAGGAAGCGGCCTTTGTATTGTGTACCCAGGTTCATTCACCGGCAAGCAATCTGTGCAATCAATTCAATCTGCACAATCTGCGATTCTATTCGTCGAAGTCGTTGTTGTCGCGCTTGCCTTTGTAGCCGCCGCCGTAGGAGCTACCACCCCGGTCGCCGCCGTAGCGGTTGCCGCCACTGTTGCCGTAGGAAGAGCCGCCGTCGCGGTTGCCTTTGTAGCCGCCCCCGCCGTAGCTGCCGCCGCCGCGGTTGCCGTAGGAGGAGCCGCCGTCGCGCCGGTCGCCGCCGTACGAGCCACCCCGGTTGCCGCCGTAGCTGCCGCCGCGGTTGCCGCCGAAGCCGCCTTCTCGCCGGTCACGGTCGCCGCCCCCAAAGCCGCCGGGGCCCCGGCGCGGACGGTCGCCGCGGTTGCCGCCTTCCTGCTGGGCGTCGCCTTCCTGGCGAGGCGTGGCAATGTTGAAGGCCACCGGCCGGCCCTGAATGCTGCTGCGGCCAAGCTGGCTGACTACTTCCTCTACAAAGTCATTCGGAATTTCCACGAAGCTAAACTTGTCGTAGAGGGCAATGTCGCCGACTTTGCCGGCCGTGAGACTGGTGTTTTCGGCAATCAGGTCCACGATGTCGCGCGGGTGCAGGCGGTCCTTCTTGCCCATGGTCACAAACAAGCGCGTGAAGCCGGGGCGGGCCGCACCTTGGGAGCGGCTGGCGTCGAGGCTTTCCTGGGCGCGCTTTTCCTCCTTCATGGTCATCTTGAGCAGGGCCGCGGCCACGTCCAGGGACGTAATGCCGTCTTCCTGGTCCTGGTCGATGAGGCGCTGCACGCGGGCAATGTACTTGTCGAGGTTGCCCTTCTCGATGACTTCCTTGATGGAGTTGAGCATGAGCGTGGTCTTCACCTCCGACACATCCTCAAACGAAGGCACGCGCTCCTGCTTGATAGTGGCCTTGGTGAAGCGCATGATGTCGCGCAGCTTGTAGATGTCGCGGCCGCTCACAAACGTGAACGAACGGCCCGACTTACCGGCGCGGCCCGTGCGCCCGATGCGGTGCACGTAGTATTCTTCGTCGGCGGGCAGGTCGTAGTTGACCACGGCTTCTACATTATCCACGTCGATGCCGCGGGCGGCTACGTCGGTAGCCACCAGGATTTCCAAGGTGCCCTTGCGGAACTTGTCCAGGGTGTTCTGGCGCTGCTGCTGGCCCATGTCGCCGTGCAGGCCGTCGGCGAAGTAGCCTTTGGCTTGCAGGTCGGCCACGATTTCGTCCACCATGCGCTTGGTGTTGGCAAACACGATGGTCGACTTCAGATTGTACATATCGAGCACGCGGGTCAGCACATCCTTTTTCTGGGGGCCGCGCACCTCGTAGTACACCTGCTCGATGTTGGTGACGGTCATTTCCTGGTGGTTGACCTTCACCACCTGCGGGTCGCGCTGGTACTTCTTGGTCAGCTCCATGATGGGCTTGCTCATGGTAGCCGAGAAGAACACCGTCTGCCGGTCCTCGGGCATGCGGCCCAGCACCGTCTCGATGTCGTCGCGGAAGCCCATGTCGAGCATCTCGTCGGCCTCATCCAGGATGATGGTTTTGCAGTTATCCAGGTTCAGCGTGCCGCGCTCCAGGTGGTCCATGACGCGGCCAGGAGTGCCAATCACGATTTGCACACCACGCTCCAGGGCCCGGAACTGCCGGTCATAACTGGAGCCGCCGTAAATGGGCACCACGGCCAGGCCGCGCTTGTACTTGCCCAGCTTTTGGATTTCGCCCGACACCTGCACGGCCAGCTCACGCGTGGGGCAGAGCACCAGCACCTGCACGTCGCGGGAGTTGGTGTCAACTTTCTCGATGGCGGGGATAGAGAAGGCCGCCGTTTTGCCGGTACCCGTCTGGGCCTGACCGATTACGTCTTTGCCTTCAAGCAGAACGGGAATAGCAGCCGTCTGGATAGGGGAAGCCTCTTCGTAGCCGACTTCCGTAATAGCGCGCTGCATTTCCTCGGAGAGGGGCAGCTCTTCAAATTTTACTTTTTCCATGTCTGAGTTTGATGGAATGGAGACTATGCTCTGAAAACAGCGGATTCAGCGACGCTCTTCTCTCCCACTCTACCAAACGACGACAGTGACGGAAGCAACGGACGGAAGACAAAGCCGGCCCAACAAGTTTCTAGGAGGCAGCTCATAAGCTGCGCGGAACGTGGCCGTTCTCAAATGCGGGTGCAAAGATAGAGGGAAATACTGAAAATAGCTATCCTCTTCTTGTTTTTAGCTTTAGTGGCCTCACCCCCAACCCCCTCTCCGAAAAGGAGAGGGGGCTCTAGCTGTAGTTTCTAGTTGTTTTGGCCATTATCAATCCCGCTCAGTCCATACTTGGCAACGTTTACCAAGGGGAATTGCTATGGTTTTATGCCTAGACTTGGCCCCTCTTTTCCTAACGAATCAAGCGGTGCAGCAGGAGAAAGGGGAAGCCGTCAGAAACAAAAAAACAGGCTCCTCAAAGTGAGGAGCCTGTTTGTGTAGCTTTATCCGAAAAGAGATTCGGAAACTAGGCCAGCTTTACTTTTACAGCGTTCAGGCCTTTACGGCCCTGGGCGATGTCAAACTGCACCTTGTCGTTGTCGCGAATCTCGTCGATGCACTCGGTTACGTGAACGAAGATGTCTTCGCCGGTCTCGTCCACTTTGATGAAACCAAAACCTTTGGTCTCATTGAAGAATTTTACAGTTCCTGTCTGCATGGTACTTGTGTGATGGTTGATTTTTTAAGAGTAGCAGTACTCCACTCCGCTTACTCTTCCGCATCGGAAGTACTTCGGCAGGCTGTTCCCCACATGGTCTTAAACTGCGTCAAAGATAGAACTATATTTTAGGTTTCGCTCGGAGCCAGCCAAACTCCCCAGATTTTATACTGCCAGCCCCGGCGGCCCGGCGGTTTTCAGCGTTTCTTTACGGCTCGCTTCGGGCCTACTGCTATGGAAACTCCGGCTTTTCGCTTCTCGCACCTGCTTACCGTTCAGCCCCAGGACATTGATGAGCTACACCACGCCAACAACGTGCAGTACGTGCGCTGGGTGCAGGACACAGCCGGCCAGCACTGGCTCACGGCCTACCCACCTGGCGAGCGGAAGCGGTACATCTGGGTGGTGCGGGAGCACCGCGTGCAGTACCGCCACCCGGCCTTGCTGGGCGAGGAGCTGCGCTGCCTGACGTGGATAGGCGAAGTGCGCGGGGCGCAGTGCCAGCGCTTCACCCGCATCGAGCGGGCCCAGGATGGCAAGCTGCTCTGCGAGGCCGAAACCCAGTGGGTGCTGCTCGACCCCACTACCAAGCGCCCGGTGCGCATTGAGGCCAGCGTAGTAGAGCGGCTGTGGGGGCCGGTGTAGGCCGGGGTGGAATGGCTATCTTGCGCCAACCTCATTCTTACTCACATTCCCCTTGCCTTTTCCGTATGCGCCTTTTTGTTTCCGCATTGGCCGCCTCCTCTGCTCTGCTGCTGGGCGGCTGCAGCAACTACGCCAAGTCCAACCAGCAAGTGGTGGTGTCGGATGACTGCGGGAAGGAATGGGAGCTGATAGCGGCCGGCGACGCCGTGCCCAAAGGCACGATGAACCCCTGCTTTATGAAGGTGGTCATCCCGAATTTCCCCATGCAGGGCGACAGCCGCTTTATCACCAACCTCAAGGACCGGGTGCGGGCCGCCATCCACATCGACTACGATTACTCCATTATCAGTCCCCTGGCGTTTATCCGGCAGGCCAAGTTTTTGGGCAAAGCCAACACGGATGCTGACAGCGAGGAGGCGCTGAATCCGCGGGCATTTGAGGGCGCCGAAAACATGGTGATTGACAAGCGCATCCGGGACGTGAGCAAGGCGCTGTTTTTGAACGAAGACATTGTGGAGCTGGACCAGGCCGAAATCGAGAACCAGCTGCTGGTGCAGTCCAATAAAGTGCTGGAGCCGCTGGGCGTGCACCTGAACTTTATCACCCTCACCTTCGACTTAGACGAGCAGACACGCCAGGCCATCGACGTGTCCACGGCCATGAAAATCTACGAAAGCCGCAACCTATCCGAGGTAGGCAAGCAGGTGATGGTAGCGCGGGCCGGAGCCACGAAGCTGGCCGTTGAAAACCAGGCCCCGACTCCTACACCCCAACAAGAAGAAGAATAACAGCTTCCCGCTATAGCATTAGTTTTCAGCACGCACCAGGAAGCTAACTTGGCAACGCAGGAGACCGGGAAGGTGGAATAAATAAGGCGGCGCGAGACTAGTCTCGCGCCGCTTTGCTGCTTGCTGTACGAAAAACCTGGTCTTACTCCGCCACCGCGTACAAGTCAAAGTGCTTCCACTTGAGCATGTCTTCGGGCGTGGTGATGGGCACAATTTCGGCGTCGCTGGAGAAATCGGAAAAGTAATAGAGCGAGTAGCCTTTGGCGTGAAGCAAGTTGAACTGCTCAAATCGTTCTTCTTTGCTGTTTTTGCCGAAGCATTCGGTAATAACAACGGGCTTGTAGCGGTCCAGCAGGCCGGAAATCGACTTGATGATTTCCTTGTCGTAGCCTTCGGTGTCGATTTTCACCAGCTTTAGCCGGTCGAGCTTGTCGGCATGGTTGGCCTGCAAGAATGCGTGCAGATTGACGCCTTTGATTTTCGTACTAAGGGAATATTTGCCGTGCTTGTTGTTTTTCTCGGTAGAAATACCGCCGTTGTTGAAGGAGGCTTCCGAGGAATTGTAATAGAACTCGCCGTCCGTTTCGGTTATAGCGAAGTTGTGGGCGGCAATTGTAATCTTGCCAGGATTCAGCTTAGTGTTTTCCGCCAGTATCTCGAACACGTACGGATTGGGGTCGAAGCCCAGCGTGAGGCCGCTGGGGCCGGTGAGCAAGGCCAGCGGCACGGTCGTGTGGCCGATATTGGCGCCGATGTCAATGGCCAGGTCGCCCTCACGCAGGAATTTCCTGAAGAACTCCACGTTGGCCAGCGAAATACTTTTGGGCTCTACCAGGGGGTTTTCCCAGTTGGCAAATTTGATAGCGCCGTAGCCAGGCACGTCAAACGTATCGACCCGCACCGGGTATTTCTTGGTATAGCGGCGGGCTATTTTTCGCTTAAAGGAATTGAGAATAGCGGTGAACATGTTGGGCACTTCTATAGAAGGAAAACTACCGTATGGCCCGGCCGCCGCAGCTCCCGAGGGCCGCAAGATACGGATAAAGCCCAGCTAGCCGGATGAGCTGCGGCCCGCACTGCCCTGGCCGAACTGCTACCTCCACAAGGACTTAGGCAAGCCATGCACACCATCCGACTCGGAGCAAATTATTTATCTAACTTTTTGACCACCAGCCTTTCTGGCTGTTTGCTGACGTATTACCAAGCGCAGGCTGGCCGAATACGCGGTACCTTCGTTGGCTCGCGCTACGCTTGTTTTTTCTCCAATGCCTGCCACCTTCCGCATCTACTCCTCTTCCGCCGGCTCCGGCAAAACGTACCAGCTCACCAAGGAATACCTGAAGCTGGCCCTGGGCGCCGACGACCCCAGCTACTTCAAGCGCATCCTGGCCATTACGTTTACCAACGACGCAGCGGGCGAGATGAAGGAGCGCATCATCGGGTCCCTGCGGCGGTTTGCGTACCCACCTGACAACGAGCCCGATACGCTGCTGGCCGAAATTGCCGCGGAGCTGGCGGCCGAAGGCACGCTGACGGCTCAGGCCACGCCCGAGCAGCGCCAGCAGCTTTTGCGGGAGCGGGCGGGGCGCACGTTTCGGCTGGTGCTCTACCACTACGCCGACTTTGCCGTGAGCACCATCGACTCGTTTGTGCAGCGCATCGTGACGGCGTTTACGCGGGAGTTGGGCCTGCCCGCCACGTTTGAAGTGGAGCTGGACAGCGCCACCGTGCTGCAAAGCGCCGTGGCCTTGCTGCTGGACCGCGTCAACCGCGACCCGAACGCCAAGCTCCTCTCCCGCACCATCTCCGATTTTGCCCTGTCTAAAGCCGACGAAGGCCGCAGCTGGAACAACCTGCCCGCCGAGCTGGTCGAGTTTGGGCAGTTTCTGCTGAGTGAGCCGGTGCACGAGGCCGTGGAGCAGCTCCAGAAGCTAAGCCTGGCCGACTACCGCCGCCTGCACGAGGGGCTGCGGCAGCGCAAGCAGGAAATCGAGGATGCCTTTCGGCAGGTGGCGGAGCTGGCGGTGGCGGCCGTGGAGGAAGCCGGCGTTACGGACTCGGACCTGTACCAGGGCCGCAGCGGGCTGCTGGGCTACGTGAGCAAGTGGGAGGAGCGCCTGCAGCCCGACAAGGAGGCTAATACCTACGTGCGGGCCACCGTGGAGCAGGATAAGTGGTACAGCAGCAAGGTAAAAACCACCGCCGACAAGGCCCGCGTGGACGCCGTGAAGCCCGTGCTGCTCACGGCCTACGAAACCCTGGAAAAGCTGCGCGCCACCCTGCTGCCCGACTACCTGCTGGTGACCGGCATGTTGCCCTACGTGTTTCAGGTGAGCCTGCTGAGCGAGCTGAACAAGGCCGTGGACCAGCTCAGCCGGGAGCGGGGCGTGGTGCTGATTGCCGAGTTCAACCGCCGCATTGCCCAGATTGTGCTGCGCGAGCCGGTGCCGTTCCTGTACGAGCGAATGGGCGAGAAATATCAGCACCTGCTCATCGACGAGTTCCAGGATACCTCGGTGCTGCAATGGAACAACCTGCTGCCGCTGGTGGAAAACGCCGTGGCGGGCGGCCACCTTAGCCTGGCCGTGGGCGACGCCAAGCAGGCCATCTACCGCTGGCGCGGGGGCGAGATGGAGCAGATTCTGCGCCTCTACCAAAACCAGACCGAGCACCTTTACGCCTCTGTGCAGGACCTGGAGCTGCGCGAGCTACTGGCCGGCCGCTACCTCACCCTCGACCAAACCCTGGAGCCGGCCAGCCTCACCGTCAACTACCGCTCCGCCGCCGGCATCATCCGCTTCAACAACGACTTTTTCCGCCACATCAGCCAGACCCACCCCCAGCTTCCGCTGGTGCAAGGCATTTATGATGAGGGATTTGCGCAGCGGGAGCCTCACCCCCCGGCCCCCTCTCCCGTGGAGAGGGGGAGCCAGACGGCTCCAAACGCCTCGGCTTGGGCCGAGGCTACCGGCAATGGCTTCGCACACGAAAGTTTTGAGCCGCAAGGGGGAACGGTTGGCGAGTTTGTACTTACTGCTGATGCTAGCTCCTGGGAAAAAACTTCGGCGTTTTCGCAGGAAATGCGGCGTCATCCTACCCAAGTAGAGGATGTTCTGTGGCAAGCGTTGCGAAATAATCAGCTAGGCGTGAAATTCCAGCGTCAACACATCATTGGGAAGTTTATCGTTGATTTTATCTGCATTCCGCACAGCCTTGTGGTAGAAGTAGATGGCGACGTGCATGGGGAGACAAGTCAGGCTGAATATAACGACGGCCGTACCCACGAGTTGTCCCAGCTAGGCTATCAGGTGCTGCGCTTCCACAACAATGAAGTGTTGCACCAACTTCCTCAGGTTCTACAAGCAATCCAGCAGCGCCTCGCCCAAACAAAGCCACAACCATCAGCACACAAGGAAGAAAACGAAGCGGTAGCAGTTCTTGAGGCCCAAGCCGAAAGGACTGCGCTGCCAGAATCGTCAGGCTCCCCCCTCTCCGCGGGAGAGGGGGGCCGGGGGGGTGAGGCCCACGTCGAGCTGCTCTTCACCGAGGACGACGCGCCGGCCTGCCGCTACGATGCGGGGCTGGGCACGTTCACGCCGGAGCTGCTGCCGGGGTATGCGCCGGGGCAGGCTCTGGACTACGACGAAAGCACCCTGTACCTGACCTTACAGCTCGTGGAGCGCGTGTTGGCCGATGGGTTCCGGTTGCAGGACGTGGCCGTGCTGTGCCGGCGCCGCGACCAGAGCCGGCGGGTGGCCAAGTTTCTGAAGGAGCGGGGCTACGACATTATTTCGGCTGATTCGCTGTCGTTGGAGTTTGCCGAGGTGGTGAACCTGCTGGTGGCGTTGTTTCGGGTGCTCAACCAACCGGCCGACACGCTGGCGCGGGCCGAGGCCCTGCTGCTTGTGGATCGGGTGGTGCGGGGCCTGGACCCCACACCCGAAAGGGCCCGCCACTGGGCCGAGCTGGCCAACGCCGAGGCGGCTCTGCCCTTCTTCGACGAGCTGCGCGCCCTGGGCTACGACCTGCGGGAGCGGGAAACCGGCAACCTGGGCCTATATGAGCTGACCGAGCGGCTGATTGGCTTGTTTGGCCTGCTGCACCGCACCGAGGAGCAGGAGTACCTGTTCCGGTTTCTGGACCTGACCCTGGAGTACAGCCTGCGCTTCGGCAACAACCTCAACAACTTCCTGGCTTATTGGGACCAGAAGAAGAGCAGCCTGAGCATCAACGCCCCCGCCGGCCGCGACGCTATTACCATCACCACCGTGCACAAAGCCAAGGGCCTGGCCTACGGCGTAGTGCTGGTGCCCTTCGCCGACTGGCCCCTGACGCCCTACCGCGGCACGTTGCTCTGGGGCCGCCTGGCCGCGGCCGCCGACAAGCCCGTGGCCGACATGCCCGGCGTGGCGGTGCTGCCCCAAACCCAGGCCCTGCTGCACACGCCCTTGGCCGGACAGTACACCGAGGAGCTGGAAAAAACCTTCTTGGAAGGCCTCAACATGCTCTACGTGGCTTTCACCCGCCCCCGCCACCGCCTTTACGCCATCAGCCGCCGCCCCAAGCCCACCAAGGCCGGCAAAGACGGTGAGGCCCCCACTGCTTCCACCGAGCCGGCCCGCACCGTGGCCGAGCTGCTGCACCGCTACCTGCTGGACACCGGCCGCTGGCACGACGAGCAGATGGCCTATGTGCTGTGCGACGCCCGCGGCTTCGTGCCAAAACCTAAAAACCACCACCCAAAAACCACCGACGACCTACCTCTCACCAACCTGGAAAGTACGCCCTGGGAAGAGCGCCTGCGCCTGAAGCGCCACGCCAACACGGTGTTCGACTTCGACGAGCAGCAGGAGCAGCGCGAGTGGAACCGCAAGCTGCACTACGCCCTGCGCCGGGTGAAAGTAGCCGCCGACGCCCCCCGCGCCGCCCAGCAGCTGGTAGCCGAGGGCCTGGTGAGCACCAAGGAGCGGGCTGAGCTGCTGCGCAAGCTGCACGAAGTAACCGAGCACCCGCAAATGGCCCACTACTTCTCGGAGCAGGTGCAGGCCGAGGCCGAGCGCGAAATCCTGGTAGGCGGCACCCGCAAGCAGGACTACAAGCCCGACCGAATCGTGTTTGAGGCAGCCCCCGGTGGCACCGGCCGCCGCGTCACCCTCCTCGACTTCAAAGCCCCGCCCCCCGAGCCCCGCCACCGCCTCCCCCTGCAACGCTACGCCGAGCTGTTCCGGCGGCTAGGCTTCGAGGAAGTGCGCTGCGTGCTGTACTACTTTGACACGCAAGAGGTAGTGGAGTTTTGATTTTTCAGGTGAAATGGTGAAGAGGTGATGAGTGACAGGTGACAGGTGACAGGTGACAAGTAGAACGGTCATGCTGAGCGGAGGCGTAGCCGCAGTTGAAGCATCTCTACCGCTTTGTCTGGATAGCACTGCAACGAAGCGGGAGAGATGCTTCGGCTTCGCTCAGCATGACGTTCCTCCTGTCACCTGTCACGTGTTACCCGTCACCTCACCCCCACCGCAATTCTGTATTTTCGGCGCCTCCTTTTTGCTTTGCCATGTCCCTTGCCCGCAAGCCAGCTCTGGCCTTCATCTTTATCACGCTGCTGCTCGATGTAATTGGGTTTGGCATCATCATTCCGGTGCTGCCCAAGCTGATTACCCATCTCACCGGCGGTACGCTGTCGGATGCCTCGCGCTACGGGGGGTGGATGATGTTTGCCTTTGCCTCGATGCAGTTTTTCTTTTCGCCGGTGCTGGGCAACCTGTCCGACCAGTACGGCCGGCGGCCGGTACTGCTCACGGCTCTGTTCGGCTTCGGCATCGACTACCTGTTTCTGGCCTTTGCGCCCAGCATCGGGTGGCTGTTTGTGGGGCGCATTGTGGCGGGCATCACCGGGGCCAGCTTCACCACGGCCTCGGCCTACATTGCCGACATCAGCACGCCCGAAAACCGGGCGCAGAACTTCGGCATGATTGGGGCGGCCTTTGGCATGGGCTTCATCATCGGGCCGGTGCTGGGCGGCAAGCTGGCGCAGTTTGGGCACCAGGCGCCGTTTCTGGCCGCCGCGGGTCTTACCCTGCTCAACTGGCTCTACGGCTTCTTCGTGCTGCCCGAGTCCTTGCCCAAGGAGCAGCGCCGCCCCTTCGACTGGAAGCGGGCCAACCCCATCGGCTCGTTGCGGCAGCTGCGCAAGTACCCCGTGATTTTGGGACTGGTGGGCGCGCTGGTGCCCATCTACATTGCCTCCCACGCCACGCAAGGCACCTGGTCGTACTTCACCATGTACCGCTTCGGCTGGACCGAAGACCAGGTGGGCAACTCGCTGGGCGCGGTGGGCCTGCTCTCGGGCCTGGTGCAGGGCGTATTGATACGCTACTCGGCCCCGCGGCTGGGCATGAAACGCTCGGTGCTGCTGGGACTGGGGCTGTACGCGGTGGGCTTCACGCTGTTTGCCTTTGCCACCCACGGGTGGATGATGTTTGCGTTTTTGGTGCCCTACTGCCTGGGCGGCATTGCGGTGCCGGCCTTGCAAGGGATTATGTCGGGGCAGGTGCCACCCTCGGAGCAGGGCGAGCTGCAAGGCGCGCTGACCAGCCTGGTCAGCCTCACTTCCATCATCGGACCGCCGCTGATGACCAATCTATTTTCCTTCTTCACTGGCCCCAAAGCGCCCGTGCATTTCCCCGGCGCCGCCTTCCTGACCGGGGCCATGCTTACGGTGGTCAGTCTGCTGATGGCCATCCGGTCGTTGCGGGGCTACGTGGCGCCTGCTCCCCAGGAAGCCGCACCGGGAACGATGGTCGGCGCCGGGCATTCGTAGCCCCTCGTGCTTTTGAGGCACTTATCACTCTTTAGTTTTCGCCTATGCTAAACGCTTACCTCTTTAAGCTACGTTATATTTTTCTGCCTCTAGTGGCCATTAGTCTCTGCTTTTTGGCCCTGTTTGGGCTACTATACGGGGTAGTGGTGCTATACTGGAAACTGTATGATCCTACGTTCGCCATCCACTACTGGGTGAGCTTTGCCTTTTCGGGGCTGATGCTAGTAGTGCTGCTTCGTCCCCGACTGAAGCTCCTGCGACGAGGAGCAGATGATAGGTGGGTTACGTTATTTTATCTGGTACCCGGTATCGGGCTGACGTTTGCCGCCCTTTTCCTGGGTGACTATTTACGAGCAGCCACAGGGCAACTCACAACACTCAGTCGCCCCTCCCTGGTACTAAACCAGCCAACTACTCGCTTTTACGCCTTTCAACATGCCTACCCTTATAAGGCCGGTATAGGTGTGCAAACTACCAACACTGTCACGGGCAAAAACAACAATACGTTGCAACTAGACGTGTATGTTGCCTGCCCCCTGCTGGATAGCCCGGCCGACACAACGCCCCATGCTGTTCCGGCGTGGCTGGCCTGGCACGAGCAGGAATCCATGCCCATGAGCCTTTCAGACGCGGAAAAAGAAATTCGCTACAGGCAGTTTATAGCTCGGTGCGATTCGCTTTTTCAGCAAGCCGGTTTAACCGGGTTTACTTACCTGACGCATGCTACGGCCGAGGATAAGCTACAGGAATTTCAAACTGCCGCAAGAAACAGCCCGTTTTACCAAAGCTCCACCTCGGCGCCGCTGCTCCTATTACCCCAGTCGAAGCCATTTCAGGAGCGTATCTACGCCCCGCTTCTTCGCCTTGGCTTGAGCCTTGGAATAACGCTGGGCGTGTACTTACTCATGCTGCTTTTCCCACGTCTATCGGCTTTGGAGCTTATGAAGTGGCAGAAAGGCCAGCGTCCTGCTTCCGTGTGGCGGGAGGTAGCGCCCTACGTGCTACCGAGGGCCGGGTACCAGGTCACTCCCCTGCTGCTCCTGCTCAACAGTGTCGTATTTGTGGTGATGGTGTTCCGGCTGGGCGACGTATCGTTTCAGGCTTCGGACCTGCTGGCCTGGGGTGGCAACTACGGCCCGCTGATACAGGCGGGGCATTGGTGGCGGCTGCTCGCCAGCGGCTTTCTACACGGTGGGCTTATGCACTGGCTGCAGAATATGGTGACCCTGGGCCTTATGGGCTGGCTGCTGGAGCGGCTGGTAGGCCCGGTTCGTCTGGTGCTGCTGTATCTACTTTGCATTGTAGGCGCCAGCCTGCTGAGTACCTGGTGGCACCCTGATACTGTAAGTGTCGGGGCTTCTGGCGGCATCTTTGGCTTGTTCGGGCTGGCAGCGGCCCTGGTGCTTAGCCCGCGCGTTCCGGCCGATGAGCGGAGTGTACTGTTGGCATTGCCCGGCGCATTATGCGCCATCAACCTGCTGCTGGGCTGGATAATGCCCGGCACTGATAACGCGGCCCACCTCGGCGGGCTGGCCTGCGGCCTAGTGCTAGGCACGTTGGTTACGCGCCTGCTCCCCCAGCCCACAAACTGATAACGAGCCGCCGCAAAAAAACGCCCCCGTATCGGCATGATGCGGGGGCGTTTGCTGGTGCAGCGGTTGGGGCGACTATTTACCCATCAGCTTCCGCAGGCCCTTCAACGCCTCGGGCACGGCCAGGGCCAGCGAGGCAATGGAAGCCACGGAGGCTACCTGACAGTAGAAGCATAGGGCCTTGTTTTCGGCCCACTCTTCCTGGCCGAGCTTGATGGTCGTCAGCGTGTCGAACAGGGTTTTAACGCCCATAGCCACGGGCAGCAGGGGCTGCTGGGCGGCGCGGTTCATGCCGCCGGCCCCGGCCAGGCTGGCCGTAATGCCGTAGGTCACAATCATCGGCAGGGCGTCGGGCGTGTCGAGGCGCTTGTAGCCGTAGTCGGAGGCGTCTACCTTGTCGGAGTTGAAGATGTCCAGGGGTGGGTCGGGCAGGTGCTTGATGATGCCGGTCTGGTACAGGCTCACAATCTGGCCGGCGGCCACGCCCAGCATGGACAGGCCGATAATCCAGCGGCGGCGTTTGAGGTCGGCGTTTTGGCCGTGGCGGAGTTCGAGGCTGAGTTGGGTAGGATCCATCGAAAGAACAGGTACGGGTGGTTGATGTGTGCTACCGGGTACGTGCTTTCGAGGGGTTTGGGTTAAGGAGGAGCTGAGGATTAGCGGTTGAGAAAGTCTTTCACCTTGGGATGGGCGAGTAGTTTGAGCAGAAAGAGTAGTAGCAGCCCAGCGCCGGCAAGTTGACGCCAAAAATCAAAAAGGGCAGGCAAGCACAAATTGCCCCGACAATAAAATTGAAGCTGCACGGCTGATGTAGGTTGCGAATCCCGCGCAAGATAACCGCCGGGCTTTCCGTAGCGAAACTGTTTCCGACCCGGCCGGCGTTACCTTTACCCGGTATGATAGTCTCGCCCGCCGCTCCCGTTTCTGCTGCTGCTCCTGCCTCAGCCCTACCCGATGCCACGCCTTTTCTCACGCGGATGGCGCGGGAGCTGGTGGCCCGCTACGGCCCCACCGACGAGCTGTCGGACCTGGTGGTGGTGGTGCCCACGCGCCGGGCGGTAGTATACTTGCAGAACGAGCTGAGCCTGGCCGCCGACGCCGGGCAGGCCCTGTGGAGCCCGCGCATCGCGGCCATGGAAGACTACATGGTGGAGCTGGCCGGCGTGCAGGTGGAGGAGCCCATTGCCTTGCAACTGCTGCTGTTCGAGATTCTGCGCGACATCGACGCCAAGCTCGACTTCGACCAGTTTGTGGGCTGGGCCGGCCTGCTGCTCCAGGACTTCTCCAACCTCGACCAGAACTTGGCCTCCCCGCGCAAGGTGTTCGAGTACCTGAGCCAGGCCAAGGCCCTGGAGCGCTGGGAGCTGACCGCCGAGCCGGCTCCGCAGAGCACCACGGCCGCCTACTTCCGCTTCTGGGACGACCTGGAGAAGGTGTACCGCCGCCTGCGCCGCCGCATGGAGCACGACCACCTCGCCTACCCCGGCCTGGCCTACCGCCTGGGCGTAAACCGCGTGCAAGCCCGCCTGGAAGCTGGCGAAACCCTACCCCACCACGTGTTCCTGGGCTTGGGCTTTCTGTCGAAGTCCGAAGAAAAGCTCTTGCGCCTCTTGCGCAAAGCCGGCCTCGCGGAGGTGCACTTCGACGGTGACGCCTTTTACCTGGAAAAAAGCTCGCCCAACCGGGCCGGCCAGCACCTGCGCCGCTACCAGGACCTGCTCGACTTGCCCCGCGAGAACTTCGGGGGGCCGGCCGAGCTGCTGCGGGGGCTGCCGCGCCACGTGCGCTTCGTGGGCGTGGCCAACGCCTCCATGCAGGGCAAGGTGGCCGGGCAGCTCCTGGCCGAGTCGCGGCGCCTGGCGCCCACCGCCAAAGTGGCCGTGGTGCTGCCCGACGAAACCCTGCTGCTGCCCGTGCTGCACGGCCTGCCCCCGGACGCCGTGCCGGAATACAACGTGACCATGGGCCTCAACTTCCAGAGCACGCCCCTGTTCAACCTGGTTGATCTGCTGTTTGAGGTGCACCTGACGGGCGTGCGCGAAGGCTCGCCCGAAACCGGCTACGGCGTGCCGCGCTACCACCACCTGGCCGTGAGCAAGCTGCTTCAGCACCCGTTTCTGCGCCGCTACCAGCGTTGGCTCGACCAGCAGCCCGAGGAACAGCATCACGGCTTGCTCGACCAAGTGTGCCGCACCATCGTGCAGCGCCACGCCGTGCTGCTGCCGGCCGAGGAGCTGGTCGAAATCGGGCGGGGGCACCCGCTGCTGGAGGCCCTGTTTGCCACCTGGAACAACTGCGACGACATCATCCGGGCCTGCTACACCCTCATCGACCTGCTCAAAAAGGCCTACCAGGACCAGCACTCGGCCGTGGAGGCCGAGTACCTGTACCTGTTTTTTACCTTGGTCAAGCGCCTGGACTCGGTGTTCGACTGCCGGGAGCAGCGGCTGTCGGTGCGCTCCTTCCGGCGGTTCTTGTACGAGCAGATGAAGGCCACCCGCCTACCCTTTAGTGGGGAGCCCATTGCCGATGTGCAGGTAATGGGCCTGCTGGAAACCCGCGCCCTTGATTTCGACCACCTCATCATCCTGAGCTGCAACGAGAACGTGCTGCCGGCGCCCAAGCGCCACAGCTCCCTGTTCCCGTACGACGTGCTGACCACCTTCCAGCTGCCCACCTACGCCGACCACGAAGCCGCCACCGCCCACCAGTTCTGGCGCCTGTTGCAGCGCGCCCGCCAGGTTGATTTGCTCCACATCCTGCCCGGCGCCGAAGGCACCCGCACCGGCGAGCGGAGCCGCTTCCTGCTCCAAATCGAAAACGACCTGCGCCCCCAGAGTCCTGGTTTGGTGTTGGAGGACTTAACGGTGACCTCAGCTTCTAGCTCTAGTTGGCCTCACCCCCTAGCCCCCTCTCCGGAGGGAGAGGGGGAAGTAGCTCTAGAAAGTACTAGCTCTAGCTCTAAAAAGACGTCAGGCTCCCCCCTCTCCTTTTTCGGAGAGGGGGGCCGGGGGGGTGAGGCGAACGGCAGGAGGCTAGGGGGTGAGGTCCATGCCCCCGGCGACATTGTACTGGAAAAAGACGCCGGCATGCTCGATGCGCTGCGGGACGTGCTGACCAAGGGCCTCTCCCCCACGGCCTTGAACCAGTACCTGAACTGCTCTTTGCAGTTTTATTTTCAGCGGGTGGCGCGGTTTCGGGAGAACGACGAGGTGGAGGAAGCCCTGGGGCCGGATGGGTTTGGGACGGTGGTACACGAGGCGCTGGAGGAGCTGTTTAAGCCCTTTGTAAGCAGCAGGCAGCCTGTTACAGCCGCCGATATTCTGGGCCTGCTTAAGCTGGCGCCGGTGATGGTGGCCAAAGCCCTGCGCCGCGAAGAAGCCGGCCGCCACGCCCGCGCCGACGAGGGGCTGAACCACGTGCTGGGCCAGGTGGCCAGCCAGCTGGTGCGCCGCTACCTGGAAAGCCTGCTGGAGCAACCCGAAGCCCTACCCTTGCTCATCCAAAGCCAGGAAGAAGCCCTGCAAGCTACCGTGTACGTGCCCCTGCCCAGCGGCGAAAAGCTGCCGGTGAGCCTTGTCGGCTTCGCCGACCGCGTCGACCAGCTCCCCGACGGCCGCCTGCGGGTGGTGGACTACAAAACCGGCCTTGTGCAGCCCTACGACCTGCGCCTGCTCAAGCGTGGCGAAGGCCCCGCCGACGCCGTGGAGCGCCTGCTCCAGGACGCCACTTCCTCGGCCGACAAAGTGCGCCAGCTCTGGCTCTACCGCTTTCTGCTGGCCCAGGGCGGCCGCCCCGCCGCCGACGCCGCCATCATTTCCCTGCGTAACCTGCCCGCCGGCCCCATGTCGGCCGACATGAGCTTCCTCACGGCTGATGGTCTGGACTTTGTGCGGCACAGCGAGGAGCTGCTGAGCCGTTTGGTGAACCGGATTCTGGACCCGCAGGAGCCCATTCGCAAGACCGACGACCTGGACAAGTGCCAGTATTGCCCCTACAAAGGCATCTGCGCGCGGTAGATGCACCTGTCATTCCGAGCGGAGCGAGGAATCTGAATCGCGGATTACGCGGATTTAGGAATTGCGCGGATTTTGGTGGCGAGGCAGCTAGCCTAACGTACCTGAAGAGTGACGTCACCGAAATCCGGGTAATCCGGGTAATCCGTTCAATCCGCGATTCAGATTCCTCGCTCCGCTCGGAATGACAGCTTCTGCCTGTACCTTTCGGCTCCTTTCTTTTTGACTATGGACAAATTTATGCAAGCTGCCATCGACGAGGCGCGCCAGGGCCGCCGGGAGGGCGGCATTCCGATTGGCTCGGTGCTGCGCCGCGGCGACGACATCGTGAGCCGGGGGCACAACAAGCGGGTGCAGGAGCTGGACCCCATTGCCCACGGCGAAATGGACGCCCTGCGCAACGCCGGCCGCCAGCGCACCTACCGCGACACTGTGCTCTATACCACCCTGATGCCCTGCTACATGTGCGCCGGCACTATCGTGCAGTTCAAAATCCCGAAAGTGGTGGTGGGCGAGGCCCGCACCTTCGGCGAGTCCAGGGAGTTTCTGGAGTCGCACGGCGTGGAGGTGGTGATTCTGGACCTGCCGGAGTGCGTGCAGATGATGGAGGAGTTTATTCGTGACGAGCCTACGCTCTGGAACGAGGATATCATGGAGCTGTAACAGCCTCCCTGGGCCTACTGGCGCCCGGCGTAGTCTTCGTTGTAGCCGCCGCTTGGGTGTTTGCCGTCGGCTTCCTTTTCACTTCCGCTTTCCGTTTCTATGCGTTACGCAGCCTGTTTTCACCGGGTGCTGCTGCCGGTTTTGCTGCTGCTGGGCAGTGCCGGCGCCGCCCAGCCTGCGGCCACGCAACCGGCCGCAGCTACTCAGCCCTGGCCGGCGGCTAAGGCGTGGGCCTGGTACGCCAAAGTCGGCGCCATCCGGGGTGTTAACTACGTGCCCAGCACCGCCGTGAATATGCTGGAATGGTGGCAGGCCGAAACCTTTGACCCCACCACCATCGACCGGGAGCTGGGCTATGCCCGCGCCGTGGGCTACACCAGCGTGCGGTGCAACCTGCCCGAGCTGGTGTGGGAGCACGACCCGGCGGGCCTCAAAAAGCGCCTTGCCACCTTCCTGGGCCTGGCCCACAAGCACGGCCTCACCGTGATGCTGTGCTTGTTCGACGATGTCAACTTTGCCAAAGCCAACCCCCAGCTGGGGCCGCAGCCGGCCCCAGTGCCCGGCGTGCACAACAGCCGCTGGGTGCCCAGCCCCGCGCCGGCCGACGTGGACAACCGCCGCCGCTGGCCCGTGTTTGAGCGTTACGTCAAAGACATAGTGGGCACCTTCGCCCGCGACGAGCGGGTGCTGGTGTGGGACCTGTACAACGAGCCCGGCAACGGCGGCCTGTTTACCCGCAGCCTGCCGCTGATGGAGGCCGCGTTTGGCTGGGCCCGGCAGATGCGGCCCGTGCAGCCGCTCACCACCGGGCCCTTCATCTTCTACTTCACCAAGCCCACGCGCCGCATGTACGAGCTGTCCGACATCATCTCGTTTCACCACTACGGCACGGCTGCTGAAGCCGAGAAGCTTATCCAAAAGCTCCAGGTTTACGGCCGGCCCCTGGTGTGCACCGAAACCGTCCGGCGCGTGCCGGGCAAGGACTACGCCGACCTGCTGCCCGTCTACGCCAGGCACCGCGTGAGCTGGTACAGCTGGGGCCTGGTGGCGGGCAAGCAGCAAACCTACCTGCCCTGGGAAACAACCGACCAAACCATCAACGACCCCTGGCACTGGGACATGCTCTACCCCGATGGCCGCCCCTACCGCCCAGCCGAAGTAGCCCTGATTAAGGCCTTCCGCTTCGCGCCGGTGGCGCAGCAGCCGGCACCGGGTAAGGTGGGAGCCCCCAAGCGGTAACGGGCTGACCATAAGCACCGCCGAAGCCCAGGGCCTACCAGGTGCCGCTGGCCGTATGGAGCCGGGCGTGTACCTTAAGCGGGCCGATAGCGGCTCCGTCTGTGACTTTCCCCGCTGCCTATGAAAACGCCCTACTCTTTCCGCCGGCTGACCCTCGTGCTGCTAACGGGCCTGCTGCCGCACTTGCCCATGCCCGCCCCGGCCCAAACCCTGACGCTGCCGGCCCGCAGCACGGGCCCCTACAACGTGAAAAGCTGTACGTTTACCCATAACTTACCGGTTGGGTGTGCTATTTACCCACTTCCTGAAGCCTCGGTTGTTCGTGCAGCCGGGGCTTCGTCTTGTCAAACGATGCGTTGGCGGGGTGACTACCGGGCAGTGGGGCGAAGCTAGCGGCTGAGCCGGCCTTCCGGCGCTGGCTGAATCAGCTGGCGGCATCGTGGCGGCTGGTTCTGCGTACAAGCAGCTTCTGGCCCCGCCGGCTCCCTGCCGCGGGGCTTCTGCATACCTTCTTGTGCCGATGCCGTTAGCTCTATGCAATAGCGGCGCAGAGCGCAGTAGCCCGGCTGTTTTTCCAAAGCGCAGTTTCTAACTTCTCATTCTTCTCGTTTTCACCTCTGACTTTCCGGCACAAATGAACCAGGATTTGCGTGGCGTACTGCTGGCGTACTGGCAGCAGTTTTTGTTTGTGCTGCCCCGGCTGCTGGTGGCCGTGGTGGTGCTGGCCCTGGCCGGCGTGGTGGCCCGGCGGCTGAGCGCCCTCATCGGCGGCCGCCTGCGCCGGCGCACCGACGACCCGCTGCTGGCCGACTTTCTCACCCGCTTCAGCCACTGGGGCCTGCTGCTGCTGGGGGCGTTGCTGGCCTTGCAGGTGGTGGGGCTCAGTGGCATGGTCAGCGGGCTGCTGGCCGGGGCCGGGCTGTCGGCGTTTATCGTAGGCTTTGCCTTCAAGGATATTGCCGAAAACTTCCTGGCCGGCGTCATCCTGGCCTTCAACCGGCCCTTCCGCATCAACGACACGGTGCAGATTCGGGACATGATTGGGCACGTGGAGGCCCTGAACCTGCGCACCACCCTCATGCGCACCTTCGACGGCAAGCACATCTTCCTGCCCAACTCCCTGGTGCTCAAAGAGCCGCTCACCAACTTTACCCGCGACGGAAACCTGCGCCAGGATTTCCTGGTGAGCGTGGAGCTGGGCCCCGACGTGACGCCCGCCGTGGCCGTTGACCTCATCCTCGGCTACCTGCGCACCGTACCTCAGGTGCAGCAGGCCCCGCGCCCACCCTACGTCAACCTGGAAAAAGCCACCGCCACCACCGTCGACCTGCGCGTGTTTTTCTGGACCGACGCCGAAGACTACCGCCGCGGCGTGCTCCAGACCAAAAGCCAGCTTATGGAGCAAATCAAGCTGGAGCTGCGGGGCGCCGGCCTGGGCGTACCCGCGTTGAGCCAGTAGGTGATGGGTGGTTTTGGTGATGAGGTGCTAGGGTAGTAAGAAGACCGTCATGCGGAGCGGAGCCGGAGGCGAAGTCGAAGCATCTTTCCCGCTTCGTTGAATGATTGAATTAGCCAGCGGTAGAGATGCTTCGACAAGCTCAGCATGACGGGCTATTTGTTACCTGTCACCATTTACCTCATCACCTCTTCACCCTCTCACCATCCACTCATTTTTAGTAGGTTGCGTAGGCTAGCTGGCGGTGCGGCCTGTTTCTTGCGGGGACTTTTGCTCATGCCCAAAAACACGATTCACCGGTTACTGAGTCCGTTGCTGCTGTGGCGGTTGCGCCACGTCAACGACCGGGTGTACCTGATTGTGGTAAGCATCCTGGTGGGGATAGTGGCGGGGCTGGCGGCCGTGCTGCTGAAAACCTCGGTGCACAGCAGCCAGGAGCTGCTCTACAGCTGGGTGCCCGAGCAGTACCGGGTATTTGCCTTGTCCTTTTACCCCATCATCGGGGTGGCCCTGACCGTGCTGTTTACGCGCTACGTGCTGGGCGGCAACCTGTCCCGCGGCATCGGGCCCGTCATCTACAACATTGCCCGGCAGGGCAGCATCGTGCCCCGCAGCAAGCTGTACTCCCAGCTGGTTACCTCGTTTCTGACCGTGACGTTTGGGGGCTCGGCGGGGTTGGAGGCGCCCATTTCCGTCACGGGCTCGGCCATTGGCTCCAACACGGCGCGGGTGCTGCGCATCGGGCGGCGCGAGCGGCGCCTGCTCACGGGCTGCGGGGCGGCGGCGGGCGTGGCGGCCATCTTCAACTCGCCTATTGCCGGGGTGCTGTTCGCCGTCGAGGTGATTTTGTCGGAGCTGTCGGCGGCGTATTTCGTGCCCCTGCTCATTTCTTCGGCCACGGCCACGGTGGTGTCCAAGGCCCTGTACGCGGGCCAGCCCTTCGTGCTGATTACCACCTCCTGGCCGGTGGAGGCGGTGCCGTTTTACCTGATGCTGGCCCTGTTCACGGCCCTGCTGTCGGTGTACATGATTCGGGTGTACTTCTGGGCCGATAAGTTTTTTGAGCGGCAGCGCGGTACGTTTCGCAAGGTGCTGCTGGGCGGCCTGGCCTTGGGGCTGCTGGTGTTCATCTTCCCGCCCCTCTACGGCGAGGGCTACAACATCGTGCAACTGCTGCTGGGCGGCCACGCCAGCCAGCTCGTCGACGGCTCCCTGTTCTCGGTGTACCGCGACGACAGCGTGTGGCTGGTGCTGCTGGTGGCGGCCGGCAGTATGCTGCTGAAAGTGGCAGCCACAACCATTACGATTGGGGCTGGCGGCAACGGGGGCATGTTCGGCTCCTCGCTGTTTGCCGGCGCCTTGTGCGGCTTTATTTTCGCCCGCCTCATCAACCTGAGCGGCCTCTACCCTATTTCCGAGGTGCATTTTATTGTGCTGGGCATGGCCGGCACGCTGGCCGGCGTGGTGCACGCCCCGCTCACCGGCATCTTCCTCATTGCCGAAATCACGGGCGGCTACGCCATGTTCGTGCCCTTGATGGTGGTTACGTCGGTGTCGTATCTGATTACGCGCTACTTCGAGCCGTACTCGGTGTACACGCGCAAGCTGGTGCAGCGCGGCGTGTACGTGCACCAGGACCGCGACCGGGGCCTGCTGGCCCAGCTCGACTTGTTTCAATTGGTGCAAACCGACTTCCAGCCGGTGCGCCCCACCGATACGCTGGGTGAGCTGGTAAACACCTTCCGCCACGCCACCCGCAACGTGTTTCCGGTGGTAGACGCCGAGGGCCACCTGCACGGCGTGGTCACGCTGGACACCGTGCGCGACGCCCTCTTCGACGACGAGCACTACACCACCACCCGCGTGCGCGACCTGATGATAGACCCGCCCGCCGTGGTCCGCCCCGACGACACCATCACGGACACGCTGCGCTGCATGGAGGAGCTGGGCGCCCCGGCCTTGCCCGTCGTCAACGGCCACGACCGGTACGTGGGCTTCATCCTTAAGTCCACCATCTTGGCCAACTACCGCCGCCAGCTCATCAAGGAAAGTGAGGTGTAGCGTGAATTGCGGAATTTTGCCGGCATGTCGATTTCAGCACTAGCCGGAATGGGGCCCGAGGTGGCCGTGGTAGGCGGGGGGCCGGCCGGGCTGCTGGCCGCCGAGCACCTGGCGCGGGCCGGCTGCCGGGTTACGGTGTACGAGGCTCAGGCCACGGTGGGGCGGAAGTTTCTGGTGGCCGGGCACGGGGGCTTCAACCTGACCCACGGGGAGCCGCTGCCGACGTTCCAGACGCGCTACGCGGCCCGCCAGCCCGAGTTTGCCCGCTTTCTGGCGCACTTCTCGCCCGAGCACCTGCGGCAGTGGGCTCAGGAGCTGGGCATTGGCACGTTTGTGGGCACCAGCGGGCGGGTGTTTCCGCAGCCTGAGCACAAGCCCGCCCACCTGCTGCGGGCCTGGCTGAACCGGCTGGCCGGCCTGGGCGTCAGTATCCGGACCCGCCACCGCTGGTTGGGTTTCGACGGCCCCCGCGGCCTGCGCCTGCTCGACGAGGCCACCGGTGCGGTAGTCACCGCTACGCCTGCCGCTGCGGTGCTGGCCCTGGGCGGAGCCAGCTGGCCCAAAACCGGCTCCGATGGCCGCTGGACCGGGCCGCTGGCCGAGCTGGGCGTACGCCTGGAGCCCTTCGCGCCCAGCAACTGCGGGGCGGAGGTGGCGTGGTCGGCGTTTTTTCGGGAAAAGGTGGGCAGGCAGCCGCTCAAGAACGTAGCCCTGAGCTGCGGGGGCCGCACGGTACCCGGCGAAATCATGCTCACCGACTACGGCCTGGAAGGCACGCCCGTGTACGCCCTCACGCCCGAGCTGCGCCAACGCCTGGCCGCGGGCAGTCCGGCCTGGCTGCACCTCAACCTGAAGCCCATGCTGCCGCCCGAGCAGCTGCGGGCCAGGCTGCACCGCCGCCGGCTGCCCTCCACCCTCACGGCCCTGCTCAAAGACGTGTTTCGCCTGGGGCCGCCCGCTCCCACGCTGCTACGGGAGCTGACTTCCCTGCCCGCCAACCTTCCGCCCCCCGACGCGGTAGTGTCGGCCCTGACGGCCCTGCCCATCCCTGTCACCGGCCTGCGTCCGCTGGCAGAAGCCATCAGCACGGCCGGCGGCGTGGCCTGGGACGAGGTAGACGACCACCTGATGCTGCGCCGCCGCCCTGGCACCTTCCTGGCCGGCGAGATGCTGGACTGGGAAGCCCCCACCGGCGGCTACCTCCTGCAAGGCTGCTTCAGCACCGGCGCCTGGGCCGCCCACGGCGCGCTGGCGTGGCTGTTTGAAAATGAGGGAAATGTGGGGAAAATGTGAGGAATGTGGAAAATGTGAAGAATGTGAAAAATGAACCATGAGCCCCGGAGGGGCGGCATATCGGTAGAAACCAGTGCTCCTTATGTGCTCAAAGCCCCAGCGGGGCGACACCACCGTCCGCGGACAAGAGGTGCCGCCCCGCTGGGGCTCTGCTGTTCTTACGACTTCGACGGGCTACCGATATGCCGCCCTGCTAGGGCTCGTGGTTCATTTTCTCACATTTCTCATATTTCTCACATTCTCCACATTCCCCTCACATTCCTCACATTTCCCTCATTTCCCTCATTTCCCTCCCAGCCGTACTTTCTCGGCTTCTTCGGCGGCGGTCAGGATGTCTTTGGCTTCGTCGAGCAGGCGCTGGCCGTGGTCGAGCTGCTGGCGGATGATGAGGGCAAACAGGATAAAGAACGAGACGATGGGCAGCAGCCAGCCCAGCACAAACCACAGCCAGAACGAGCGGCCGTAGCTGTAGGCGCAGTACCCCGTCGTGAGCGGCAGCAGCGACATGGCAAACAAGCCAGCCAGAAGTAAATCGAAAAACATAACGACGGGGTGCGAACGGGAAACAAACCGAAGATACGCCGGCCAGCGGCGCAGTGCAAGCACAACGAGCCGGTTTTATGCGGATACAACCGCCCGCGCGGCCCGATGTTGCCCCGAAACGTGCTTATTGCCCTGCGACGCCGAAGCACTTTAGCGGGAGGTTCTGGTTGAGCGGGGCGGGAAGTTGGCCGAAATCTTGCGCGGCGCCCGGCCTCCGCCCTGTTTTTTTCGTACCTGTCGGTTTGCACACCTGTTCCGGCCCCACCCCCGCTCCGCCCCGCCCTATGTGGGAACAACAAAATCTTTTCCGCGTTTCGGCCCAGCTGTTTGCCGATGGCATCTTCAACCTGCTCGACCGGAACCTGAAGCCGGAAGTGTTTCTGCTGGGGCTGGCCTCGGCCCGCGAGGCCGACGCCCCTGATGCCGTGGTACTCGAGCCGGCCGCCCACCGCTACCGCCCCACCGACTTTGCCGACGTAAAGACCCATGCCGCCGCCCTGGAGCCCGACGGCCCGCGCGAGGTGGTGTACCACCTGCACCCCCTGGACCAGGACCGGTACGAGAAGCTGCGCTGGTACGAGCTGCTGCGGCGCGCCACCGAGCACATCCTGGCCGACCTGGTGGCCCGGCGCGGCGAAGACCGGGTGAGCTTCTGCTCCCTGCCCGTGAGCGTAAACGGCTACCTGGTGGTGGTGATTCTACAGCTCTCGGCCGAGGTGTACCACGGCTACTACGCCCTGCCGGGGCCCACGGGCGCCATCAAGCCGGCCTCCCTGTTGGCGGCCACGGTGCAGGAGTTTCTGCAAGACTCCAGCCGGGCCCTGCGCGAGTCGGATACCGACGACGACCGGCCCGTGCTGGACCGCGACTACAACGAGGTGCTGCGGGCGGCGGGGCGACGCTTTATGCTGCGCGTGGCCCAGGGCACCCACGGCCTCTATGATGCCTGCAACGGCGTGGCCGCCCTGCGCCACGAGGGCGACGAGGGCGTCGGCATCATGCTCATAGCCCGCCGCCACCACCCCGCCGTGGTGCCGGTGCTTACGCTGGAAACGCCCATTCCGCTGCGCGACTACCGCCGCATCCGGAAGCTGCTGGAGCTAAGCGAGGACCGCACCGCCCTCATCACCGACGCCACCGACGTGTTCGGGCTGGGCTACCTGGTCGAGCCCACCGACCCGCAGTACGAGCCCCTGTTTACGGTGCACTTCACCAAGCACTACAGCTGGGAGCTAAGCCACGACACCCAGCTAATGATGAAGGTAGTGTCGAACACCCCGCGCCTGCCCCAGGGCACGGTAGAGGAAAACAACTTCGCCCAGGCCATCAGCCGGGTGTTTCCGGGCCTGGACGCGGCCGGCGTAGCCTACCTGTGGGAGCTGACGCTCAAGGCTACCAGCCAGCCCAACGGCACCATTCTGGTGATTTCGGAAGGCGCGGCCCAGGAGGCCGCCCGCCTCACCCGCCAGTGCTTCCGGGTGGCCCCGCGCCTGATGACGCCCTCGGTGCTGCGCCTGGTCACCAACATCGACGGGGCCGTGCTCGTCGACCCGGCCGGTACCTGCTACGCCATCGGCGCCATCCTCGACGGCCTGGCCACCGCCAAGGGCGACTCCAGCCGCGGCTCCCGCTACAACTCGGCCCTGCGCTACGTGGAAAGCAGCCGCTACGCCTGCCTGGCCATCGTCGTCAGCGAAGACGGCTGGATTGACCTGCTCCCGCCGGTGCGACGGTAAATGGGGAAAAAGCTCCGGCGGCCGGCGCTTCGCCTGCTGATGTTGTTTATCGAAGCCTTTTTACCTGCCAGCTGCCAGGCCCGGGGACTTTGTAGGCCGCTGGATTTTGTTTTCTATAGCAGGCAAACACCGGGTAAGTTGGATGCCATTAGCTTTCTTGCCGGATCATCCCTTGCTTACTGCCTGTATGCGTCGTTGTTTGATTGGAATGCTGCTGCTTATCTGGCTGTGTAGCAGTAGCGTCGTGGGGCAAGCCCGGCGGCAGGTTGACAGCCTGCGCCGGGTGCTAGCCTCCTCTCCGGCCCAGGACACGGCGCGCGTGCGCACGATGCTGCACCTGAGCTATCAGCTGTTCCAGATCAACCAGGGGCGCGCCGCCTTGCAGCAAACTCAGCAGGCCCTGCACTTAGCCCGTCGTCTGCGGTGGGAGCTGGGCGTGGGCATGGCCCTGCAGTATGCCGGCGACTTATACTATGATTTAGGCGACTTCTCAGCTGCTCATCCGCTCTGGCTGGAAGCTCTGACTATCTGGAAGAAACACGGGGACCTGTCCCGCGCCAGCGAAGTCGTCAATGGATTGGCTAATCTACAGTCGCAGGCTCAGGAGTACGAACATGCCATACGGCTCAACCAGGAGGCCTTGCGGCTGGCTCACCAAGCTCACGATACGCTGGGCCTGGTTCGGGCGTACGTATCCATGGGCGGCGACGTAGCCGCGCAAGGCAACCTGGCTGCCTCACGCCGGTGGCATGAGCAGGCTCTGGCCCTGGCGGAGCGCCACGCCGCCTCAGCGGCCCGCTACCGCATTATGCTGCTCAATAATCTGGGTGATCTGCACATTATGGAAGGCCAGCCCGAGCGGGCCCTACCCCTCTTGCAGCGCGCCCGCCGCCTGGCTCTACTCAATCCCAATGATACCAAATACAACCTGGCAACTATACTGGCTACCATGGCGCAGGCCTACGATTCGCTGCAACAGCCGCGTCAGGCGCTGGTGTACGCCCTGCTGGCCAATAAGCTAGCCACTCGCGCCGAAGCCAAGCAGCTACAAGGTACTATTACCGCCATTATCAGCCGGCTTTACGCCAAAACGAACAATTACGAGCAGGCCTACCGATACAGCGAAGCGTATCACGCCTTACAGCAGCAACTCGTTGACCAGGACAAAGCTCGCGCCATTGCCGATATCCAGGCGCGCTACGAAGCGCAGCAACAGGAGCGCGACATCCAGATTCTAACCCAGCGCAACCAGATTCAGCGCCTGGCCACGCGCCAGCAGCGCACGCTGCGCAACGTGGCGCTGGGCAGCAGCGTGCTGCTGCTGGGCCTGACGGGGGCGGTGTACTACCGCTACCGCCGCCGCCAGCGCCTGGTGCGCCTGCTCAATGCCCAGAACCAGGAGAAAGTGCTGCTGCTGAAAGAGGTGCACCACCGCGTCAAGAACAACCTGCAAATCGTGCTCAGCCTGCTCAGCTCCCAGCTCAAAAGCCTGCGCGAGCCGGCCGCCATCGAGGCCCTGCGCGAGAGCCGCACCCGCGTGCAGAGCATGGCCCTGGTGCACCAGAACCTGTACCAGACCAACAGCCTGACCAGCATCCCCGTGCGCCCCTACCTGACGGAGCTGGTGCAGGCCATTGCCCGCGCCTACCAGAGCGAGGCGGCCACGGTGGCCGTGCACCTAGACCTGGCCGAAGCCCAGCTGTCCACGGGCACGGTGATGCCGCTGGGGCTGATTGTCAACGAGCTGGTCACCAACGCCTTCAAGTACGCCTACGCCACCAGCCCCCGCCCGCCCCAGCTGCACGTGACCCTGCACCCCACGGGGCCGCCGCGTACCTACCAGCTGCTTGTAGCCGACAATGGCGGGGGCTTGCCGGCGCTGGAGCTGGGGCAGGTTCGCTCGTTGGGCTTGCGCCTGGTGGTGGGGTTGAGCCGCCAGCTCAAGGCCACGCTGGCCGTGGAGCGCCCTGGTCAGGGCACGTGCTTCAGCCTGGTGTTTAGTGAGCCCGACGAGCCGGGTACCGCATCATGAACCACAATGGGTGGCTGCCTGCACCGGCTGGTGGTTGCCCAGGCGGTTATCTTCTCCCTGCTTCTTGCGTATTGCTCTGACCTGCCTGTTGTTTTCTACCCTATGGCGACGCCTACCT
This sequence comes from Hymenobacter sp. YIM 151500-1, assembly GCF_025979885.1. Lineage (NCBI taxonomy): Bacteria > Pseudomonadati > Bacteroidota > Cytophagia > Cytophagales > Hymenobacteraceae > Hymenobacter > Hymenobacter weizhouensis. Next base: position 784,928 of record NZ_CP110139.1, on the reverse strand, counting down.
TCGACAACGATGACCGCCTGCGCTGGGTGGTGCGCATTTCCCACCTGCTCGACAGCCAGTTCCGCGTGCCCGGCACCTCCTGGCGCTTCGGCCTCGACCCCATTATGGGCCTGCTGCCGGTGGTGGGCGGGCTACCTTCCCTGGCCATTTCGGGCGTGCTGATCCTGACCATGCTGCGCCACGGCGCCAGCGGCAACCTGGTGGTGCGCATGGCCCTGAACGTGCTGCTCGACACCATCATCGGCGCCATTCCCGTAGTCGGCAACCTCTTTGACTTCGCCTATAAAGCCAACAACCGCAACGTAGAGCTGCTGCGGGCGCACTACGCCGAAGGCAAATACCAGGGCAGCGGCAAGGGCCTGCTGCTCATTCTTTTACTTGTGCTACTGACGGTTTTCGGCCTCCTGGCCTGGGGCCTATGGGAGCTAGGCACGGCGCTTTGGGAGTGGGGAAAGACGGTGAATTGGTGAGACGGTAATGAGGTGATGGGGTGACAGGTGACAAGTGACACGCTTGTTCTGCTGAGCCCCGCGAAACATCTCTCCCGCTTCGTTGAACAAACGTCAAGAAGTTAGCCAGCGGTAGAGATGCTTCGACAGGCTCAGCATGACGGTCTTTCTTACTTGTCACCTGTTACCTGTTACCTGTTACCTCTTCACCTCATCACTTCCTCCCTACCTTTGCGGGCGTGAAACACCTCCGCTTTTTCTACCTGGTTTGCCTGCTGCCGATGCTGGCGGGCTGTTTGTCGTTGCAGAGTGAGGAACAGCAGGCCGAAGCGGCCGAGAAAGCCGTGCTGGCCCGCCACGACGAGCTGATGGCTCAGATGGACCAGCTCTACCGCCTACGCCAGCAGTTGCAGAAAGCGCCGAACCTCGACACGCTGGCCGCCGGCCGGCAGCGCCGGGCATTGCTGGCCGCCGAAGCTGCCATGATGGACTGGATGCACCGCTACCGCAAGCCCGCCGACACGATGGCCGTGGCGCGGCGCCTGAGCTACTTTGCCGGGCAGCAGCGTCGCATCGACTCGGTAGGCGTGTTATTTCGAACCAGTCAGGACTCGGCCCGGTTGCTAGTATCAGGGGCTGCTTCGGCCCGCTAACTGCGTATGATGTCTTTCAATTTGCGTTTTTCCTGGGGCCGCGCCGCCGTGGCGGGCCTACTGGCTTTTGGCAGTCTGCTGCCAACCGCCTGCACCGATGCTAACCAAGCGAAAGTGGCGGAGCGCCTGCCCATTCAGGGCCTGAAGCGCTCCGCTCCCACTTCCCCGGCCGATACACTGCCCGACCCCGTGCCGGCCTTTCGCCTCACCAACCAGGACGGCCAGGTGATTACCAACCAAACCTTCGCCGGCAAGGTCTACGTCACCGACTTCTTTTTCGCCTCCTGCCCCAGCATCTGCCCCAAGATGCAAAGCGAAATGCTGCGCGTGTACGAGCAGTTCAAGGGCAACCCCAACGTGCTGTTCCTGAGCCACACCATCGACCCGGCCCACGACTCCATTCCGGTGCTGAAGGATTACGCCCAGCGTCTGGGCATCCGGGACGCCTCGCGCTGGCACTTCGCCACCGCCCCCCACGACACGGTGTTTGCCCTGGCCCGCGCCTATATGACTGCCGCCCAGAAAGATTCCACCGTGGCCGGCGGCTTCGCGCACAGCGGCGCCTTCGCCCTGGTCGATTCGCGGCGGCGCATCCGGGGCGTGTACGATGGCATGGAGAAAGACCAGGTTGACCAGCTCATCCGCGACCTGCCCATCCTGCTCAAAGAAGAAGCCGAAACCCGGCAAACGGCCGCCCGATGAGCAGGCTCCTGCCCACGCTGCGGCACCTGAGCGCCCTTGGGGCGGCCGGGCTGCTGGTAGCCGCGGGGCTGAGCGGCTGCTTTACGGAGCGCAAAAACGAAGGCGCCCAGCTCTACCAGACCCACTGCGCCAGCTGCCACGGCGAGCAGGGCCAGGGCTTGCGCCGCCTTATTCCGCCCGTAGCGGGGGCCGACTACGTGGCCCGGCACCGCGCCGAGCTGCCCTGCCTAATTCGGAAAGGCGCGCGGGGGCCGATGGTCGTGAACGGCATTGAGTACAACCAGATTATGCCCGGCCACGAGGACCTGACCGACTCGCAGATTACCAACCTGCTCAACTTCGTGCAAACAAACTGGGGCAACCACAACCCGCCTTACACCATCCGCGAAACCTCCGACCTGCTGGGCCGCTGTAACGGCTCCGACGGGCAATAATCGGCTAGCACAGCAGCCTGAATTGACGCTGAAGCGGTTTAGGAAGTCGCCCAGAGCACCTTTGCCCGGTCCTGCTCTATCTGGCGTCCGCGCAATCGAAGCATCTCTCCCGCTTCGTTGAACAAGCGTCAGCAGTTAGCCAGAGGTAGAGATGCTTCGACAAGCGGACGCCAGATAGAGCAGGACGGTTTATAAACTTCCTGTAAAACTGCTCCACAAACACCAGCCCCCAACAGGCCACACCATCGGTGGCGTGCTGGGGGCTGGTGCTTACCAAGGTGGCGTGGCGGCTACTTGGCGTGCTGGGCCAGCCAAGTGCCGATAATTTCCAGGGCCGCGGGGGAGAAGGTTTCTTCGATGGTGGCATACTCCTTCTCGGAACCGGTGGCGGCGGTCTGGAACAGGTGGTTCAGGCCGGGCAGGGCGCGCACGGTTACGTTGCGGTTGCCGCCGGCTTTCAGGGCCCGCTCAATGGCGGGCAGGTGTACGTCGGCGGCTACTTGCAGGTCTTTGGTGCCGTTGAGGGCCAGAACGGGGCACTTCACCTGCCGCAGGCTGCCGGCGGGGTCGGTAAGCAGAAAGTAGCGCAGCCAGGGCCCGGCAATGCTCTTCGTCTGGGCCAGGGCCTGGTCCTGGCTCAGGCTGGGGTAGAGCTGGCGCAGCTTGGTGGCAAGCTGCTGCCGAAGCTCGTCCTGGCTCAGCGTGGCCGGCAGGCGGCGCATTTCCGCAAACAGGGCCGTATGCACCCGCCGAATCTGCCCGAGGGCGGCGGTGTCCAGGCCGGCCGCCCGGCCCAGGTCGGTTTGCTGGCGCAGCAGCACCTCGGTGCCGGGCAGGCCCGTGCCGGCCAGGGTCACGGCAACGTCGGGCCCGGCGGGCTGGGCAGCCGCCTGCCACACAATCAGCCCGCCCTCGCTGTGCCCAATCATGCCCACGCGGCGCGGCTTGATGCCGGGGTGGCGCCGCAGGTAAGCCAGCGCGGCTTGGGCATCGGTGGTGAAGTCGGCGGTGGTAGCCCCGGCGTGGGTGCCCTGCGACTGGCCCACGCCCCGGTCGTCGTAGCGCAGCACGGCAAAGCCGCGGCGGGTCAGATAGTCGGCCAGCACGAGGAAGGGCTTATGGCCGAAGATGGTTTCGTCGCGGTCCTGGGGGCCCGAGCCGCTGACCAGCACCACGGCCGGAAAAGGCCCTTGGCCGGCGGGCAGGGTAAGCGTGCCGGCCAGGCTGAGGTTAGCGGTGGGGTTGGCGAAGGTCACGTCCTCGCTGCGGTACGGGAACGGCCCTACTGGCAGCTGGGGCCGGCGCGGGGCCGCGGCCGCCACGGCCGCTTCGCTGGTGCGCGTGAGGGCCAGGGGCAGTTGGGCGCCGCTCTGCTGCCACACGCCCGTCAGCTCCTGCCCGCTGGCCGAAAGCCGGCCCCGAAACCGCGCCTGTAGCTTCTCCAGCGTAGCCAGTACGCTGTCGGCTCGCACCACTACACCCGAGAAAGGCATGTCCTGGAGGTTTTGCTGGGGCACCGAGATAGTACCGGTCAGGGACCCACCTTCGCGCGCCGTGAGCCTGAACTGCACCCGCAGCTGGGTGGTGGGCAGATTGAGGGCGCCTTGCCACAGGCCCGCCGGCGAGTGCGGAGCCTGGCCGCGGGCGGTGATGAACAGCAGCAGCAGCGCCAGGAGCAGAGGGAGCTTTTTCATAGAGGCAAAAAACAGAAAAGTGAGTGAAACAGGAGCAACCTGTTCTTCCCAGGAGACCAGCCGCCAAGCCGGGAAGAACTGCCGCAAAGCTGCTCCCGTGCCGCCGCCTTCCGAAGCCGGCCTAATGAACGCCCCGGAAAGCTATAGCAGCCGTACCCGTGGGCGGGCAAGCCCCGTCTATCCCGCCGCATTGGCCCGCGCAGGGCAGCCCCGCACCTTGGCGGCAGCATCGGGGCACTTGCCGGTGGGAGTTTCTTCCCTGGTTTCATGTCCAGTTCTGCTGCCTCCGCTTCTGAGCTGTGGCCGCCCCCACCGGCTGCGCGCCGCCGAATGGCTGCGGCTTGTGCTGTCACTGCTGCTGCGCAACGGAACCACCACGCACCGCGTCAATTTGGCCGATATTCTTTGGCTGGAGGCCTACGGCAACTACGTGAAGGTGCACCCCGCCGCCGGCCGCGTGGTGGTGCCCGACACCCTGCGCCGCCTGCCTCAGGAGCTGCCCGCCGCCTACTTCGTGCGGGTGCACAAATCCTTCGTGGTGCCCCTGCGCCGGGTGGAGCGCCTGGAAAGCAGCCGGCTCACGGTGGCCGGGCAGGTGCGGCCCCTGGGTGCGGCCTTCCGCCAGGACTTTCTGCGGCGCTGGCGTTAAGCTCCAGGCTAGGTCCGGCCGGCCCAAAATCGAGCATTTATGCCCTGTTCTGCCTGCATCTTCCGGTAAACCTGCTTAGCTTGCAGCTCTAATCTGTTGTTTTGCTATGGGTCTGTTTGATTTCCTGAAGAAGAAACCCGAGGCCGATCCGGCCCCTGCTCCTACCCCGTCCCCCACCCCCACGGAGGGCGCCGTCTCCCCCGCCCCCGAGTCCGCCAAGCCTGCCGGGCCGCGCTACAAGGGAGCCAACTACCAGATGCCCGACGCCCCGGCACCGGCGCCCGTGCCGTTTATTCCGCCCGCGCCGCCCATTTCCATGCCCGAGCAGCCAGCCCAGCTCGCCCCGGAGCAGCTGGCCTTCCAGCCCACCAACATCCTGGAGCAGCTCCTGCTGCAAGCCGCCATGGACCCGCAGTTTCGCAGCCCCTTCTACCAGGCGCTGCTGGGCGAGGAAGTGTACGTGGTGATGGCGCCCAAAGAAGGCCAGGAGCCCGGCGAGCTGACGCCCCAGGAAGGCATGGAAATCCAGCTGCAAGTATTGCACGACAGCAAGATTCCGGTCTTTACCTCCCTGGAGCGCATCTACGACAACGGCGCCGTACCCGAAAACTCGGTAACCTACCTGCGCCTGCGCGGCCACGACTTCTTTCAGATGGTGCAGAACGCCGACTGCGCCCTCAACCCCTTCTCGTCCCTGGGCAAGCTGCTGGCCGCTGACGAGATTCAGGCCCTGCTGGCCGGGCAGCTGTTTGAGGCACCCGCCCCCCAGGACATGCAGGTGGCCCTGAGCCAGCCCGCCGAAGAACCCACTGCCCTGATTGAAGCCCTGCGCGCCTACTGCGCCCAGCAGCCCCACATCCAGGCCGTGTACCTGACGCAGATGCACCTGCAGAATGCCCCCAACGAGGCGCCGCGGCTGCTGCTGGGCTTCCACACCGAGCAGCAGGACCCCAGCTTCCTACAAGAGTTGGGCCCGGTTCTCCAGGGCAACCTCACCCAGGCCCAGTTTGTCGACCTCATGCTTATCGACCCCAACTCGCAGGAGCCGCTGGTGCAGTACCTGCTGCAAACCACGCCGGTGTACCAGCGGGCGTAACCAGCTCCGGCAACCCGCCGTTGCCCGAATACCCAAAGCCCCGGCGGGGCGGCACCTACCGTCCAAAGACGAATGGTGCCGCCCCGCCGGGGCTTTGAATGTTTATTCTTTACTGGTTTCTACCGGCATGTCGCCCAGTCGGGGCTGCTGTTCTACTGTCTCACTTCTCACCTCTCACTTCTCACCTCTAATTTCCGCGCCATTACACGGCTCAGGATGGGGCGGAGCACGAAGTAGAACAGGGTGCCCAGCACCACGCTGCCGACGGCCCAAAGCGCCAAGGCACCGAGCAAGGCGTGCCAGAGCAGGCGCAGGGCGGCCAGCCAGTCGGAGGAGAACAGGTGCTGGAGCTTGGCGAGGGTGAGGGCCGGTCCGGCGCTGCCCCAGAGCCGGGCGCCGAGGCGCATCATCGGAATAATCAGCAGCAGCTGCACCGGGCTCCAGAGGTGGGCAATGAGCAGCATGGCCGCCACATTAAGCCGCAGCCGCACGGCCGTTACCGTACTCATCAGCGTGGTAACCCCCAGCATCGGCACCAGCCCGAAGGCCGAGCCCAGGGCCGCCGTGAGGGCCAGCTGGTGGGGCGTGAGGCCCTGCTTCAGCAGGTCGAGCAGGGGCTGGAGCACCCGGCGACGGAGCCAGCTGGCGGGCGGCGGCGAGGTGGGCGGCGGTACGAGGGGCTGGGTCACAGAGGTGGAGGCGCGCGGTACGCGCCCGGTCGTTGAACGAAAACGGGGGCTTGTCGACTGGATTTATTACGAAGCGCCGAAGTCTTTTCTGACTTCGGCTCGGCAGCCTATAGCCCGTGAATGCCAAGCCGATACGGAAGCTGTGCGCTACCTTCGCGCCCACCCAGCCTGGCAGCCCATAGCCGAGCGGCACGCCTGATGACAAAAGTACGTGAGCCCGGCCACCTCCGGCGCACCTTCTGGACCGATTTTCTGATTCTGCTGCGCCGGGCGGGCCGGGAGCTGGCCGCCAACGACCCGCTGCGCCTGGGCGCGGCCACGGCTTTCTTTACCACGTTTGCCCTGCCGCCCATTCTTATTATTCTCGTGCAGCTGCTGGGCTCCCTATATTCGGCTTCGGCGGTGCAGGGGCTGCTGCTCACCAAGCTGGCCCACCTGCTGGGCGCTCCGGCCGCCGGGCTGGTCGAGCAGATTCTGCGCAACGTGGCCGACGTGCAGCGCAACCGCCTGGTAACGTGGCTGGGCTTTGGGTTTCTCCTCTTCGTTGCCACCACCCTGTTTGGCGTCATTCAAAACTCCCTGAACCAGCTCTGGCAGGTGCGGCCCCGGCGCAGCTCCCACGGCCGCCTCGGCAAGCTGCTGAAAGCCCGGACCCGCTCCCTGGGCGTACTGCTGGCCACGGGCTTGTTGTCGTTGGTTGCGTTTCTGTCGGATGCGGCCCTGGTCTTTCTGGCCGATTACCTGCGCACCCTGGGCTTCGACGCTACGTTTGGCTACGTGTTGTTTCAGGTGGTCAACCAGCTGGCGTCGCTGCTGATTCTGGCGGCGTGGTTTGGTGTCACGTTCCGCAACCTGAGCAGCGCCCACGTGCCGGGGCGGGCCGTGCTGCGGGGCGCCCTGCTCACGGCCGTGCTCATCGACCTGGGCGAAACGGCCCTGGGCTACCTGCTGGTGCCCCGCAACCTGGGCCCCATCTACGGCCCCGCGTCCAGCATGGTGCTGGTGCTGCTGTTCGTGTTCTATTCGTCGATGATTTTCTACTTCGGCGCCTGCTTCACCAAGGCCTACGCCCACCACGTCGGCCTCGACATCCGCCCCAAGCCCTCCGCCGTGCGGTATAAGCTGGTGGATGTGGGGGAATGAGTGGATGAGTGGATGAGTAGATGAGTGATTGAGTGACTAGCGGCCTTGGCGGCCGACTTCTTGTCGGAGGCGAGGCGTCGGCCGCCAGCCTGCTATTCCTCTAAGCCCCTAAGCCCCCAAGCCCCTAAGTCCCTACCTTTGCGGCATGACTGCACCAACCTTATCATTTGCCGACCTTGGCCTGGCCCCTGAACTTTTACGCGCGCTGGAAGAGCTGGAATTCACCGCTCCCACGCCCGTGCAGGAGCAGGTAGTGCCCATGGCCCTGGCCGGACAGGACGTAGCCGGGCAGGCCCCGACGGGCTCGGGCAAAACTGGCGCCTATGGCCTCTCGGTGCTGCAACACCTGGACCTGAAGCTCGATGCCGTGCAGGTAGTGGTGCTGGTGCCGGCCCGGGAGCTGGCCCTGCAAGTGCGCGACGCCCTCAAAAAGCTGGGCAAATACCTGCCAAATCTGCGCGTAGCGGCCTTTTACGGTGGCCACGCCTTTCGGGAAGAAACTGCCTCGCTCACCCAGGCCCCGCACGTGGTAGTAGCCACGCCCGGCCGCCTGCTCGACCACCTGGAGCGGCGCAGCATCGTGCCCAACCAGCTCAAAACCCTGATTCTGGACGAGGCCGACAAGCTGCTGGAGCTGGGCTTTCAGGATGAGCTGGTGGAGATTGTGAAGCGCCTGCCCCGCCGCCGCCAAACCCTGCTGTTTTCGGCTACGATGTCGGACAAGGTGGTGGAGCTGATTCGCAAGAACCTGACCCGGCCTCGCGTGGTCAACGCCGGCCAGGACACCGACGAGCTGCCCGAAAACCTGCTGCTGCGCGGGCACGTGGGACCGGTCGAGAAAAAGCCCGCCGCCCTCTACCACCTGCTCCAGCAGCCCGAAACTGGCCGCGCCCTCATCTTCTGCAACACCCGTGAGCGGTGCGTGGAGCTGACGCGCTTCTTGCAGGGACGCGGCGTAGCGGCCGAAGTGCTCCACGGCAAAATGCCCCAGCCGGAGCGCGACAAAGCCCTGCTCAAGCTTCGCAACGGCTCCAGCCAGGTGCTGGTAGCCACCGACGTAGCCGCCCGCGGCATCGACGTAACGGCCCTCGACACGGTGGTGCAGTACGACGCCCCCGACAAGCCCGAGGCCTTTCAGCACCGCGCCGGCCGCACGGCCCGGGCCGGCGCCACGGGCACGGCCCATATTCTGGCAACTGAGAAAGAACAAGCCCAGGTGAAGAAATGGCCCGTGGCCGCAGGCATCCAGTGGCAGCCCCTGCACGCACCTCAGCTGCCGCCCGCCGCCCCCAAAGCCCCCCGCCCCGAAAACGTGACCCTGCATGTATCGGCCGGCAAGAAGGATAAAGTCAGCGCCCACGACCTGGTGGGCGCCTTTGTCAACGTGGGCGGCGTGGACCGGGAGCAGGTGGGCCGCATCGAGGTGTTTGACTATTATAGCTACGTGGCCGTACCCCGCCAGCAGGCCGCTGAAGTGGTGGAGCGTTTGCTCGGCGCCAAGGTCAAAGGCAAGAAAGTCCGCGTGTCGCTGGTAGAATAGCCTAGTCGGCCACCGTGTCATTCCGACCGTAGGGAGGAATCTGAAAGGATTAATCGGGCTGCTCGAATTGCGCGGATTTCGGTGACGCCACACACAGCCACTGAGAAGACCAACGCAGTATAGACGAAGTTTTCAGATCCACATTATCTGAAACCCAGATTCCTCGCTGTGCTCGGAATGACAACCGTCCTCTATAACGGAATCAAAAACGCCTGCCCCACTAAGTGGAGCAGGCGTTTTGGTGTAAGCGTCGGTCTGCAATTACAGCTTGTCCTGTTCGGGTTTCTGCACGCTGTCGTCTTTGCCAGTGTCGCCGTTGATATAGTCTTCGTCGCCTTTAGCGGCGCTGTGCAGGTGGTAGCGGGCATCGCCCATTTGCACGCCTTCGCCAGCGTCGATGATGGGCTGCTGGCCGGTTTGGCCGGTGCCGCGCTGGGTGTTGAGGGCCTGCTGGTCGTCTTGCGGAGTGGAGGGTTGTTGGTTGTCGGCCATGATAAGTCGCGGATGCAAAGGGTGGAAAAGCGAACCGCCGTGGGCGGACGCCGCTGCTGGCTATATGCACCGCGGCGGGCACGGTTAAGGCTTGCGTCTGCGTATGTTTGCCCGCTGATAGCCGCAGCTCGCCGGCTGCGGCTCCATTCTGAAGCTTCTCTCCCGTGTCTGTAGTCCCTGCCGGCGCCCGCCAGCTCTTGTTTATTTGCAGCCAAAACCGCTGGCGCAGCCTCACGGCCGAGCACCTCTTCGATGGGCACGCCACCTACGTGGCCCGCTCGGCCGGCACCGAGCCCGGCGCCCGGGTGCGCGTCACGGCCGGCCACCTAGGCTGGGCCGATGTGGTGTTTGTGATGGAGCGCAAGCACGCCGACTTGCTGCGCCATAAGTTCGCCGAGGCCCTGGCCGGCAAGCCCCTCATCACCCTGCGCATCCCCGACAAATTCCAGTTCCTCGACCACGTGCTGCAAGACCTGCTGCGCGAACGGCTGCACGAGCACCTGCCGGAGCTATAGTGCGGCAACTACCGCTGAGTTTTACTCGGCACACGAGCCGCAGGCGAGTTTCCACGCGCGAGATTCACCCGGCGAAATTCCGAATACTCGCCTGCGGCTCGTGCGCCGGCTACAGAGCCAGCGGTACTGCCTACGGCACGCAACTGCCAACGCCCGCGGCTCGTTTACGCCGCCATGTCTTACTTGCTGTTTGCTTTGCTGGTAGTGGGGGTTGGATTTGCCTTTTACCGCTACGTCACGCGTGATACGCGCCGCCGTGAGGCCGCCTTGGCCGAGGAATTTCCGGCCGGGTGGCGCCAGATTCTTTCCGAGCGCGTGGCCTTTTACTTGTCGCTGACCCCTGGTGACAAGCAGCGGTTCGAAAAGAAAGTGCAGGTGTTTCTGGCCGGCACGCGCATCACCGGCGTGCAAACCGACGTGGAAGATACCACGCGCCTGCTCGTGGCGGCCTCGGCCATTATTCCTGTATTCAACCTGCCCGGTTGGGAATACAGCAGCCTGAGCGAAGTGCTGGTGGTGCCCGATGCCTGGCAGGAACCCAAAGACCCCAGCCAGGAAGTAACGCCCTTGCAAGGCACTCTGCTGGGCAGCGTCCGCAACTTCCAGTCGGCCAACTCCCACTACATGCACCTCTCCAAGGCCTCGCTGGAGCAAGGCTTCCGCGACGCTCTTGATAAGCAGAACGTGGGCATTCACGAGTTTGCCCACCTGCTCGACCAGGCCGATGGGGTAATTGACGGCGTGCCGGCTGCGGCCCTGCCCCCGGAGCTGCGTCCGGCCTGGGAAGCAGTAATGCAGCGCGAAATAGCCGCCATCCGGGCCGGCCACTCCGAAATCAACGACTACGCCGGCACCAACGAAGCCGAGTTTTTTGCCGTCGTGACGGAGTACTTCTTCGAGAAGCCGGAGAAGCTCCAGGAGCACCACCCCGAGCTGTACGAGCTGCTGCTGCGGGCCTTCCGCCAGAACCCTAAGAAACGCTTCCTGCGCTGGGCCACTGACCCGCGCGAGTGGCTTAAGCAGCTGCGCACCCGCCGCAAGTTCGGCCGCAACTCGCCCTGCCCCTGCGGCAGCGGCAAGAAGTACAAGGACTGCCATTTGAAGATGCAACAGCAGGCGGCGTAGAGCAGCAACGCCAACGGAACCGGAAAACTATTCGCTTGCTTTCCCTTGTGGTATGGTACACGTACAACACCTTTTGCAAACGCTGGAGTCCTTGCCTGCTGAGCTACAGCAGGAGGTAGTGGATTTCGCTGATTTTCTGGCCCAGCGCCGCGCTACGGGCACATTGAGCAGTAGCGGCGTGTCAAAAGACAAACTGGCGGAGCAGCGTCGTCAGGGCGTGGGCGAATTACAAGGTAAAATATGGATGTCCGATGATTTCAATGAGTCTTTAGAAGATTTCAAGGACTATTGATTGATGCGGATACTACTCGATACCCACATGCTGCTTTGGTATCAAAGCAATAATCCACAACTTTCCGCAAGTGCTTCGGCGTTACTACTCGATACCAACAACACCTTGTTGGTTAGTGCGGCCACGTGGTGGGAAATGGCTATTAAAATCAGTTCTCACAAGCTAGCTATTGATTTGTCAACAAGTATGGCGGCCGCAACCCGCCGCGGCATTGACACCCTTCCGTTGCAACCGGCGCACTTTCTCCGAGTAGCTTCTCTAGCTTATCCCGATGAAAATCACCGCGACCCATTTGACCGACTGATCATCGCCCAAGCGTTGACTGAGAATATTCCCGTGCTGACCGCCGGCGACAAATTTGATTTGTATGTCGGTTTACAACGCTTTTCCTAACCAACTCTAATGCCCCGCGCTTTCCTCCCACTCCTCACTGCCGCTACCCTGGCTGCCTGCTCCCCCACGGCCACGCAAACAGCCACGGTCCCCGCTACCCCTGCAACGGCCGCGCCGCAGTCCGCGGCTGCGCCCAACTGGCGCGACCAGGCCGAGCAGTTCCTCACCCAATACTCCGCCGAGTACCAGCGCCTCTACACGCAATCCGCTGAAGCGGAGTGGCGCTCCAACACCCGTATTGTGGCTGGCGACACCAGCAACGCCGGCGCCACGGCTCGCGCCAATGAGCGGCTGGCGGCCTTCATGGGCTCCACGCAGAACATTCAGCGCCTGCGGGAGCTGCTGGAGCACAAGCAGGACCTCACGGAGCTGCAAGTCAAGCAGCTGCAAACGGCCCTCTACAACGCCGCCAACTCGCCCCAGACCATTGCCGACGTGGTGAAGCGCCGCATCAAGGCCGAAACCGCCCAAACCGAAAAGCTCTACGGTTTCGACTACAAGTACGCCGGCAAGTCGGTGACGACAAACGACCTCGACGAGCTGCTGCGTAAGGAGCGGAACCCGCTGAAGCGCCAGCAAATCTGGGAGGCCAGCAAGGCCATCGGCCCCACGCTCAAGGACGGCCTGCTCAACCTGCGCGAGCTGCGCAACCAGACCGTGCAGGCCCTCGGCTACCCCGACTACTTCACCTACCAGGCCTCCGACTACGGACTGAGCCGGGAGGAAATGATGCAGCTGGTGCGCAAAATCAACGAGGAGCTGCGGCCCCTGTACCGGGAGCTGCACACCTACGCCCGCTACGAGCTGGCCAAGAAGTACGGGGTGAAGCAGGTGCCCGACTACCTGCCCGCCTCCTGGCTGCCCAACCGTTGGGGCCAGGACTGGAGTGCCATGGTGGACGTGCAGGGCCTTAACATCGACCCCGTACTGGCTAAGAAGGGCGCCGAGTGGCAGGTGCAGCAAGCCGAGCGGTTCTACCAGAGCCTGGGTTTTCCGGCTTTGCCGCAGTCCTTTTACGAGAAGTCTAGCCTCTACCCCTTGCCCAAAGACGCCACCTACAAGAAAAACAACCACGCCTCGGCCTGGCACCTGGACCTGAACCAGGACGTGCGCAGCCTGATGAGCGTGGAGGGCAACACCGAGTGGTACGAAACCACCCACCACGAGCTGGGTCACATCTACTACTACCTCACCTACACCAACCCCCAGGTGCCGGTGCTCCTACGCCAGGGCGCCAACCGCGCCTACCACGAAGCCATGGGCTCGTTGATGGGCCTGGCCGCTACCCAGAAACCCTTCCTGGCCGGCCTGAGCCTGGTGGACGCCAATGCCAAAACCGACCAGACCCAAACCCTGCTCAAGGAGGCCCTGAACTACGCCGTATTCATTCCGTTTGCCTCGGGCGTGATGAGTGAGTGGGAAAACTCGTTCTACGCCGACAAGCTGCCCGCCGACCAGCTCAACGCCCGCTGGTGGCAGCTCTGCAAGCAATACCAGGGCATTGTGCCGCCCACCGCGCGCGGCGAAAACTACCTCGACCCGGCCACCAAAACCCACATTAACGACGACCCCGCCCAGTACTATGACTACGCCCTGTCGTACGTCATCCTGTTCCAGCTGCACGACCACATTGCCAAGAAGATTCTGAAGCAGGACCCGCACGCCACCAACTACTACGGCAGCAAGGAGGTGGGCCAGTTCCTGGCCGACATCATGCGCCCCGGCTCCAGCAAAGACTGGCGCACCGTGCTCAAGGAAAAAACCGGCGAAGACCTCTCCGCCCGCGCCATGGTCGAGTACTTCGAGCCGCTGATGGCTTACCTGAAGCAGCAGAACAAAGGCCGCAAGTACACGATGTAAATTTCATTTATGAGAGTTAGTATCACTAATTACTTAATAAAGCAGCCGGCCGTATTAATACTTCTTTCTTGCTGTTTTGGCTTTGCCACAGTTTTATCTGGCCACAGCAGAAATGAGTTGCCTGATCTTAAATCATTGCTGGCTTACAGTGTAACAGCAATAACAATCAGCGGTTTATACAGTTTGATAAGAGCCTTTTTTTATCCATCAAAGCATTATTTCAAGCGTGTGGTTTACCTATTTCCACAAATGTTGTTTTGCTATACAGTCGCCACTTTTGGTTATATCATCTTCTTATGTCTACTAGTTTGCATTCATAAATTGTTAGTACTTACAGCGTAGAAAATTTGGTTTCCAACCCCTGCTCTAAATAGCAACGCCGGCTTGACAGGCCTGCGTTGCTATTTAGAGTAGGGGTGAATTAAGCACAACGATACGCCGTGTGTGCTTCAGGTAGCAATTTGTTTTCAGGGGGCCTAAGTTCCCGACAAATACAAATCTGGAGGCCCGTTGCCCCAGAACAGCACTGCTACCCGAAGTCGGGAACAGCTTGCCGCTAGCGGCCTACTGTGCTTGTGGCACTACCTGCATCCGCCGCTCCAAGATGTTCTCCAGGCTTTTCAGGCGCCGGTTTACTAAGGCCAGCACATCATCGTCATCTAAGTCGACGCGGCTGTTGCGGGACTTGATATAGCGGGCCAGGGCGGCATTTTCGTCGAGGCTCTCGGCCAGCTCACGCTGGGCTGCTTCCCAACCATCGGGCCGCTGAGCCAGCAGGTAGTGTAGGCGCAGCTCGATGGTGCGGCTTACCAGCGCGGCCAGGCGGCTGAGCGTAACTTCCTCGGTGGAGGAGATACTGCGGGCCTCGCGCCCGATGACGGCCAGCATGCCAATGCGCGCCCCGTCGGGCATGCGCAGGGCCGAGCCAGCGTAGAAGTTGAGGCCGAAAGCCTGAGCCACATCGGTGCTGATCAGGCGGCAGCTTTCCGCCGAGTAGTCCCCGGTCACCACCGGCGTATCCAGCAGAATGGCGGCCGAGCACATGCTGTCAGGACGGTTCAGGCCGGGTACGCCCTCGGCCCCGGCCACCGCCTTGAAGTGCACGTAGCTTTCGTCAACCAGCGAAATCAGCGCAATGGGCGTGTTGAACAGCTGCGCCGCCCACGCCACGTAGTCGTCGAAAATGGGTTCGGCCGTCGTGTTGACAATCTGGTAGTGATGCAGTGTGCGCAGGCGCGCGGCATCGTGTTCGGGAATGAGGCTCTGCGGAAACTCGGTGGCCATGCCAGGGAAGAGAAAGACAGCACGCTAGAAGTTAGCCTCCGTGCCCGGCAGATCAATCAGGATGAACTGCGCGTCGCGGGAGGCTCGGATTTCCAGCACGTGCTCGTCGGTGGAGCGAACTTGGTCGTTGGGGCCCACATCAACGCCATTAATGTAAAGGGCGCCCTCCTTCACGTAGATAAAGGTATTGCGAATAGGAAAGGTTTTAAACGCAACGGTCTTATTCTCCCCCAAGTTGCACCAGTAAATCGTGCTGTTAGAGTTCATGTACACCACATCTTCCAGCACTTTCTGCCCCGATACCAACGGCACCAGCTCGTTCTTGGAATCCAGAAAATCCAAATCCTTCTGCTCGTAGCTGGGGGCCAGGCCTTTCTGGTTGGGCACAAACCACAGCTGGTAGATGTGGGCTGGCTTGTCGGTGTTGTTTTGCTCGCTGTGCGCCAGGCCTGTACCGGCCGTCATGCGCTGCACTTCGCCTTTCTTGATGGTAGCCCGGTTGCTCACGGTATCCTCGTGGGTGAGTTCCCCGTCGAGCACCAGGGTCACGATTTCCATTTCGGAGTGCGGGTGCTGCGGAAAGCCCGAGTTGCCCTGAATGGTGTCGTCGTTGAAGACGCGTAGCGGCCCAAACTGCACGTTTTTCGGGTCGTAGTAGTCGGCGAAGCTAAACAGGAAGTAGCTGCTCAGCCAGTGCACAGGCGCGGCGTGGTGGCGGTCGGTGGCCGGAATGATTTTTAGCATGGGGTCAGGAGTTGGGTTGATGGATGGGCTTACGCAGAGCAGGAACGAGAAGTTGAAATGCGGCCCAAGCTTCAGCTTCTTCCTAACTGTCTCTGCCGAAAAGCAGAAGTAAAGCGTCCGAAATCTGAAAGCCCCTAACATCTACTCTGACGTCAGGGGCTTTCAGATTTCGGACACTTCGCACTTTGAGTAGACCGGATTGCTTCGCTCTGCTCGCAATGACGTATTTGTTTACACCTTCTTCATGGTGCTGACCTGCTGCTGCAAGTCGAGTACGATGCTGGCCAGGCGGTTAAGCGAGAGGTCAGCAATGGGGAAGGTGCTGCTGATGTAGGCTTTGGCCTCCCAGATTTCCACCACGTCCTCCACGTCAATCTCGTAGGGCGAGTACACGGGGTTGTCGGAATGCAAGGCCAGCATGGCGGCGTCCTTGAGGCGGTTGAACACGCGTTTAAACACGATACCCTCCTTGCTGCTGACCACGATGCACGGCGTGCCATCCTTAATGCTCATCCAGTCGTCGACGTACCGGCCTACGATGACGGTGCCCGAAGCAATGGGCAACATAGAATCACCAGCAATTTCGAAGGCGCGGTAGGTGCCGGTGCTGCCCAGCATGGGCAGACGGAACTTGGGCAGCTCTTCGAGGTACTCGGGGTCGGCGTAGCCGTTGAGGTAGCCGGCCGCGGCTTTCTGCGGCACCAACTCGATGTTCTCGTTCTGCTCCTTGTCCACGGTCAGGGCCAGTACGCGCAGATTGCCGCCGGGGCGGGTGGGCGTGGGCTCGGTGGGCGGGGTGTTCTGCGTTTGCAGCTGCAACAGCGCGGCTTTGGCGTTTTTCTTCTTGCTGAAATCCGTCGTCACCAGCGCATCCAGGGAAATTCCAAACAGGCGGGCCATGTTGACGAGAGTAACGAGCTTGGGCTCGGCGCGACCTTCCTCGTAGGCGCCTACCAAAGAGCGCTTGATACCTAGTTTTTCGGCTATTTGGGCCTGGGTCAGGCCTAGTTCGCGCCGCCAGAATTTCAGGTTCGTGTTGATCATACTGCTGGGAGCCGGGGGAAATGGCTTCAACGGCAAAGAATTACCGGCTCGCGAAGGTACAAACGCAAGTACGCGAATACTAATTCAATTAGCTGAAATTTTTGCTAAAATTTTGTGGTGACTTACAGGCTGTCGGTTGCTGCCGCCTGCGCCGTGACGGTGCCCGGCTCGGCCCACCACTCCTCGTTCTCCCAATAGGTGTCCCAACCGAGCTTGGCGTATTTGGGGTTAACTCCTTCACCACGCTCTCCGATCGAAAAATCCTCCAGCACTGTATCACCAACTCTTAAAAAGTCGTCGGCAAATACTACAGACTTTGTTTTTTTGGTAGATGCACTCACCCATTCTCCTTTAAAGATATAGCCGGCTCCCAGTGCGCCGTGTTTTCCTCCCAAAGAATACTCACGTTGTGGCAATCCGTTATCATCTATATGAAGATCCAGCATTACAGTGCCTCTAAAGCGGCCAGCAGCAGCAGCAGCTTGCTCTATAAAAGCGAAGTCCCCTAAGACAACGTAAGAATTTAAGACTGTTGATAAACCACTGGCCTCGTCTTCTGGCTGCTGGTCAAGCAATTGAGTAAGATATATAGTACCCGAAAACGGGGTTATGATTTTCTTGAATCTATTCTTGCCTTCCACATGGAATAATGCTGGATTACTTTCATCGCGCTTTACCGAAGTAAATACAAATTCGATTCGGTAGTTGTCTTTGCCAAAAAAGCCATTTTGTACTGGATTTTCATCCTCAATCACCGTACGCCACAGTGGCGATAAATCATTTGCTTTAAGAAACGCCCGCATTTCTAGCGTCAACTGCGGCTTAGGCGCTTCTACCGGCTTTGCAGCAGGGGCAGCTTGCGCCACTGTAGCTGCTGCTATTGGAACAGGAGCCGCAACAGCAGTTTTCGTGGCGGGTTGTTGTTGGCAGCTAGTGAGGCCGAGCAGGGCGGCGGGAGCTAAAAGTAGCAGGTTTTTCATATGAAAAAGTAGATATAGCGCCGGAAGTTGCTAAAAATTACCGCAATTTCTCTGCTAGCCAGCTACCGCCTTCGCCGTGGGAGTCCCAGCTCGTTGCTGCCCAAACGCCCGCAGGTACCAGCGACCCAGCCCCATTTGCACCAGCACCTCGGCCAGCAGCAGGTTGCCGGTCCACGACAGCCACGTGACGGTGAGGTAGGTTTCGATGGGTTTAGTATGGAAGAAATAATACAACCCGTAGCTTTCCAAGCGCAGGCTCATGGCGGCCAGGGTCACGGCGTAGGCGCGCAGCATCCACTCGGCGTGGGGTAGCCAGCGGCGCTGCCGGGCCGCGCGGTAGGCCTGCCAGGTGAGCAGCCACCACACCACGCATTGCAGCGAAAAACCGACTTTAACTGGCAGCCCGCCGTTGGCATACAGGGCCAGCACCAACCCCGACGGCGCAGCCAGGGCCAGAATTGACGCCACGTACACCTTGCCCAGCAGCCGGTGCAGCGCCGGCCGCCAGCGGTACAGGGCCGGCACTAGCTGCAATAGTCCGGCCACCATCACCCACCAGCTGCTAGTAATGTGCACGTAAAATCCCAGCCGAAACAGCCCGTTATCGTTAGTAGCAGCCGATTTGGTAGTCAGAAACAGAATACCCTTCTCAAACCTCAAATATGGCAGCACCTTCGTGAGCATGAGCAGGCTAAAGGCGGCCACAGCCAGCAGCGTCAGGAATTGTGCGGTGCGGGTTAGGAGTGGGTACGTGGGCATGGCGAAAGTTAACCCCTGGCGGCAGACTTCCCGCCAGAGGCGGGGCGTCTGCCCGCCGGTGAATGGGGCAAGTCTCCCGAATTGCGGCCACCAGAGGCGGCCATCGGGCGTAAGAGCCGCCTGCCTGAATGTAGCGTTGTTGCATAGGTGTCGTTCTAGTCCTCAGAGTTGAAGCCCTGAGCTAATCAGCGGAAAAAGTGTCTCGCTACGTAACCCAGGGCTTCAGCCCTGGGACGTGCGGGGTAGTCCAGCATTGTGCTGCCGTGTCGCGAAGTGAAACTTCGCGTTACACATTCTAGCCGCGCTACCGGCTCATACGGCGCGGTGCCGCCTGGCTGCTGCGCGGCCGCAAGTCGGGAGACTTGCCCCATTCATCGGCGGGCAGACGCCCCACCTCTGGCGGGAAGTCTGCCGCCAGCTAACTCACCACCTCACCATCTTACTCCCCGCGCAGCTTCTTGAAGTACATCAGGGCCAGGCGGAGCTTGAAGTAGTCGTATTTCTCGCGCAGGTGGTCGAACAGGTCGCGGAGCATGGGGCTGCCGCCGAGCTGGGCCTGGGCGGTCTGGATTTCGGCCAGCTCCTCGGGCTTCAAAAACTCCTCAATGCGCAGGTCCAGGCCCTTGGCGTAGCAGTTGGTCAGGTGGGTTTGCACGGTGGATACGGCCAGGGCGCGGCGTTCGGCAATGGCCTCCACACTCAGGCCCAGGCGGTGCAGCTGGTAGGTGGTGTCGATGGTGCCGCCGGCTTCGGTGTTCACCTCCCGTTTGCGCGGGGCGCGGGGTGCGCCGGGGTCATCGGGGTCGAGACCGGCCAGCGGGGCGGCATCCTCGTCTTCGTCCAGGGCGGCGGGGTTGCCGCCGTGGGCCAGCACTTCGCGAATGAAGGCCTCGCCGTAGGTCTCAAATTTCTTCATGCCCACGCCCGAAATGGCCAGCATGGCCGTGCGGTTGACGGGCCGCTCCACGGCCATTTCCTGGAGCGTAGAGTCGGTGAAGATGACGTAGGGCGGCACGCCTTGCTCGTCGGCGATGCGCTTGCGCAGGGTGCGCAGGGCCTCGAACAGCTGGGCCTCGCGGGTGGCGGGAGCCGCAGCCGGGGCCGACTGCGCTTTGCGGCCGCGCGGGGCTTTTTCGGCCTTCTCGGCGGGCTGGAACTTCTTCATGGACACGGGACGCTGGCCTTGCAGCACCTGGCGGCCGAGGTCGGTGATTTTTAGGGCGTAGCCTTCCTCGTAAGCAATGTACAGCAGGCCATCGTTGAGCATCTGGTGGATGTAGCTGTACCAGTCGAGGTAGGGCAGGTCGCGGCCGGCGCCGTAGGTTTTGATTTGGTCTAGCCCAGCGCTGAGCACGGCCTGGTTGCGCATGCCGCGCAGCACGTCAATCAGCAGGTTGATGCTGAGCTTCTCGCGGCCCCGCACCACGGCCGACAGGGCTTTCTGGGCCAGCTCGGTGCCGTCGAAGGTGGTGGGCGGATTGCGGCAGATGTCGCAGTTGCCGCAGTCCTGGGTTAGGGTTTCGCCGAAGTAGTTGAGCAGGATTTTGCGGCGGCAGGAGGCAGCCTCGGCAAACTGCTGCATGCGCTCCAGCTTGGTGAGGTTGAGCTGGGTGAGGCTGGGGTTTTCCTTGGTGAGCATGTCGCGCAGGCTCATCACATCCCCGAAGGAATAGAACAGCACCGCGGTGGCCGGGCTGCCGTCGCGGCCCGCGCGGCCGATTTCCTGGTAGTAGCCTTCGATGTTCTTGGGCAGGTTGTAGTGAATCACCCAGCGCACGTTGCTCTTGTCGATGCCCATGCCGAAGGCAATAGTGGCCACGATTACCTGCACGTCATCCTTCAGAAACGCCTCCTGCACGGCCCCGCGTTGGTTAGGCGTAAGGCCGGCGTGGTAGTAGCCCGCCTTGATGCCCTTAGCTTGGATTTTCTGAGTCAGCGTTTCGCACTGCTTGCGCGAGAGGCAGTAAATGATGCCCGCCTCGCCCTGGTGGCGCTCCAGAAACTCCAGAATGCCGTTGATGCGGTCCTGCCCTGGCCGCACGATGAGGTTAAGGTTAGGCCGGTCGAAGCTCGATAGAAACACCCGCGGCTCGCGCAGGCGCAGCTGCTGCTGAATGTCGCGCTGGGTGAGGCGGTCGGCGGTGGCGGTGAGGGCAATGATGGGCACCTGCGGAAACTGCTCCCGCAGCACCCGCAGCTGGGTGTACTCGGGCCGGAAATCGTGGCCCCACGACGAGATGCAGTGGGCCTCGTCGATGGCGAACATGCTCAGCTTGACCCGCTTGAGAAAGGTCATAAACCCTTCCGACAAGAGCTTTTCGGGCGAGACGTAGAGCAGTTTGAGGTAACCATTGAGGCAATCGGCGGCGATGTTGTTTTGCTCACTCGACCCAATGCTACTGTTGATGTAGGCGGCCTGGATGCCGTTGGCTTTCAGGGCTTCCACCTGATCTTTCATCAGGGCAATCAGCGGCGAGACGACCACGCACACGCCCTCGCGCACCACGGCCGGCACCTGGAAGCAGATGCTTTTGCCCCCGCCCGTGGGCATGAGCACCACCGTATCCTGGCCGCCGAGGATGTTCTGGATGATGTCTTCCTGCATGGGCCGGAAGGTATCGTAGCCGTAGTACTGCTTCAGGACGCGGCGGGCAGAATCGAGGGTAGGCGCGAGGGGTTCGGCGGCAAATAACATGGGGTAAAGATAGGGCGAATCGGGGCGGGGTGAAATAACCACGGCGAACGGAAAATCGTGCCGGGGACCTCACCCCCTAGCCCCCTCTCCAAAAGAGAGGGGGAACTAGCTTTTAGAACTAGAGGCTAGCTCCCCTGCTCAGCTGAGGATGTTGGGGATGATTAATGTGGAAAGAACGTCAGCTAAAAACTACAACTAGAGCCCCTCTCCTTTTCGGAGAGGGGTTGGGGTGAGGCAACTACAACTAGAACTAGTCCCCCCTCTCTTTTGGAGAGGGGGCTAGGGGGTGAGGTTTCCGCGTGCCCTGATACAGCTCAAACTTCAGCAGGCGGCAGTCGATAGGGCCGTTGTAGAGGGGGATGCGGCGGGAGGCTTTCAGGCCGATGCGCTTGGCGGCTTCCAGGTTGCCGGTGAAGATGTAGGCGTCGTAGCCCTGGAAGCCGGCTTTGAGCGTGTCGCCGATGGTTTTGTAGAGAGCTTCCATCTCGGCTTCCTCCCCGATTCTTTCGCCGTAGGGCGGGTTCATGACGACCAGGCCGGGTGCTTCTTTAGCGGGGGCTTTGGCTTCGCGCACGTCGCGCACACCCAGGCGGATGAAGTCTTCGAGGTCGGCGGCGGCCACGTTTTGGCGGGCCAGCTCGATGTATTCGCGGGACAGGTCGGAGCCGGCGAGGTAGGCCTGGGGCTCCTCCAGGCGGGCCTGCCGGGCGTCGAGCTGCACCGATTCCCAGAGGGCCGCGTCGAAGTCGGGCCAGTTCTCGAAGCCGAACTTGCCCTGGTGGTAGAGGCCCGGCGCAATGCGTTGGGCAATGAGGGCGGCTTCGGTGAGGAAGGTGCCCGAGCCGCACATTGGGTCGATGAGGGTCTTGCGGCCGTCCCAGCCGGTAAGCAGCAGGATACCGGCGGCCAGGGCCTCATTCAGGGGCGCCACGTTGGTTTGCTGGCGGTAGCCGCGCTTGTGTAGCGACTCGCCCGAGGCGTCGAGGCTCAGGGTCACCTCGTTTTCGAGCATGTGCAGGTGCAGGCGGATGTCGGGGTTCTTCACGTCTACGCTGGGGCGGCGGCCGAGGCGCTGGCGGAACTGGTCCACGATGGCGTCTTTGGTGAGCTGGGCCACGAATAAGGAGTGCTCAAACGACGACTTGTTGACGACGGCCGTAATGGCGAAGGTTTGGTCGGGCTGGATAAACCGCTGCCAGTCCACGCGGCTTACCTCGCGGTACAGGGCCCGTTCGTCGCGGGCGTAGAAGCCGGCGAAGGGCCGCAGCACGCGCATAGCCGTGCGGCACCACAGGCAGGCTTCGTAGAGCAGCTGCATGTCGCCGGTGAATTCCACGGCCCGCTGGCCTACCCGGTCAATCTTCGCCCCCAGCTGGCGCAGCTCCTGGGCCAGCACCTCTTCCAGCCCAAACTGGGTGGTGGCAGTCATGTAGAATGGGGCAGAGCGGCGGTTGGCGGACATGGCGGCAAGAATTTGTGGGGCCGCAAAGGTCGGGAAAGAAGCGCGTGGAACGGCATATATCCGGAGAGCTAATGCCCAGTTATCTTTGCTACAGACTTCCCTTGCTTCTTTTCAGTATCTCACTTTAGTTATCGATGCAAGAATTCCTACGCAAACTGCGTCTGATTACCGATGTTTCTATTCCGTTGAAAACGGACAAAACTCAGTTTGTCCAGCTTCTTCAGCAGCACGTTGACGCTGGAAAAACTGATTTCTTCTCCAGCCTGTTCTCCAGTGCTTTCGAGGTATTTTCCTCAAGTCCTAATCAGTACGTGGGCGAGATTTGGCAGGACAGCTTTAAAATACGGCGCAAAGCCCACCTGTTCGAACCTTCACTCACCTTTGCCAGGGTTAAAGGCCAAGTTGCTTCAACCGCAGAAGGCACGTTGGTAGAGGCTGAAATCGATGGCTCTTCGGGTGTGCTTTCTTTCGTAGCATTTCTGGCGGTGTTCTATCTGATCTTCATAGTAACCACGCTTTTTTCTGGCCAGCTTCCTGTTGTTGCCTTGGTGTTCTTTCTATTCCATGGAGCACTTATGATAGGTATTCCTTATCTGGTAACACGGCGTGGCGTCCAGCGCATGGCTTATAACCTGGAGCGAGACCTGTACTTTATAGTCAAAGAATAATCGGCTGCTTTTGATAGTCCACCGTTGGTTGCCGGAAGAATAGGCGTCGGTTTTCCTAAAAAAACTCCGTAGCATTGCTTAGCTGGCCATAGAGCCGGCTTGCTTTTTATTCTCTTGCAGACATCTATGGCCGCACCCCTCGCCTCTTCCTCTCCCACCACTACCACCGCTGCCGCCAGCCGCTCCTACGCGCTGCCCATGGCGGCTATGACTTCCCTGTTCTTCCTGTTTGGGGCCGTCACCAACTTCAACGACGTGCTCATGCCCTACCTCAAGGACGTGTGCCAGCTCACCGATTTGCAGTCGTCGTTGGTGCAGTCGGCGTTTTTTGGGGCGTATTTTCTGATGTCGTTGCCGGCGGGGCTTGTTCTGAAGAAGCTGGGCTACCAGCGCGGCATCGTGCTGGGGCTGCTGGTGATGGGGGCCGGGGCGCTGCTGTTTATTCCGGCGGCCAACTCGCGCACGTTTGGGGTGTTTCTGCTGGGCCTGGGGGTGCTCGGGGCCGGCATTACGTTGCTGCAAGTAGCGGCTAACCCCTACGTTTCCATTCTGGGGCCGGCCAGCGGGGCAGCCAGCCGGGTGAGCATCGTGGGCGTGGCCAACAACTTCGGGGGCACCCTCTCGCCGCTGCTGGGCGGTATGCTGCTGTTTGGCGGGTCGGCGGCGCTGAAGGCGCGGCTGGCGGCCCTGCCGCTGGAGCAGCGCCTGGCCGAGGAAGCCACGCTGGTGAAGGGCCCCTACATTGGGCTGGCCGTATTTTTGGCCGTGCTGGCCGGCGTGTTTGCCTTACTGAAGCTGCCGGAGCTGGAAACCTTTGCCGAAGGCGGCGCAACCAAACAAACGGAAACCGACAGCGCCGCTCCGGCCCTGCGCCGCTCGGCCCTGGACTACCCGCACCTGGTGCTGGGCATAGCGGCCATTTTCGTGTACGTGGGCGTGGAGGTAGGACTGGGCTCGTTCCTGATTCGCTTTGGTGAGTCTCAGGGCATCGGGCAGCTGAGTGGCTTCACCCAAGGGCTGGTGCGGGGGCTGAACGTGGCCGTCAATTTTGTAGCTGTGCTGTTTGGGCAGCCCCCCGCGCCGGTCGAAACCACGGCCGGCTTCACCAAGGCCGTGGGCGCCGTGCTGGTGTCGTCGTACTGGTTTGGCTCGTTGGTGGGCCGCCTGGCCGGTATTCCGCTGCTTTCCCGCCTCGATGCGCGCAAAGCCCTGGTGGCGGTGTGCCTCACGGCCCTGCTGGCGGTGCTGGCCTCGGTGCTGGTGCGCGGCGAGGCGGCCCTGTGGCTGGTGGTGCTCTGCGGCCTGTGCAACTCTATTATGTGGCCCGTTATCTTCCCGCTGGCCA
Organism: Hymenobacter sp. YIM 151500-1; assembly: GCF_025979885.1. Taxonomy (NCBI): domain Bacteria; kingdom Pseudomonadati; phylum Bacteroidota; class Cytophagia; order Cytophagales; family Hymenobacteraceae; genus Hymenobacter; species Hymenobacter weizhouensis. Next base: position 760,221 of record NZ_CP110139.1, on the reverse strand, counting down.
TTACGGGCCTGGGTACCCACACCAAGCAGGGCTCGTCTTTCCTGATTATGGCCATTGTAGGCGGGGCCGTTATTCCCCTGCTCATGGGTTTTGTGGCTACGTATCTGGGCGGGCTGCGGGTGGCGTTTCTGCTGCCGGCCCTGTGCTACGCCTACCTGCTCTACTACGCCCTGCGCGGCTACCGGGTGCGGTAAACCAGTGCTATACCAGAACGCTGCCCTGGGCCGTTCAGCTGCTCACCTATCCTGCTTTTTTTGGCTGATTACCCCTATCCTTTTCCCACCTATGCGCATTAGCTACCTGGCTCTGCTGCCCCTACTGCTGGCCGGACCCGTCGCAGCCCAGCAGCTCCCCGCTGCTCCCGCCGGCGACTCAGCGGCCACCACGGCGGCCGCGGCCTCACCCCGGCGCGACAAGCCCAGCTTTATTCCGCTGCCCATCGTGTTTTCGCAGCCCGAAACGGGGCTGGGCTACGGCCTGGCTTTGCTGCCAGTGTGGCGTTGGGCCGCGGCGGGCCCCGAAACACGCAAGTCCAACGCCCGCCTGCTGGCCTGGCGCACTCAGAAAAGCCAGAGCCTGGTCCAGCTCACGCACAATGTGTTTACGCCCGGCGAAAAGCTGCTGCTAACCGGTGAGGCCAGCTACTTTCACCGGTTTCCCATCAACTACTACGGCACTGGTCCCCACACCCGCCTAGTCAATAAGTCAGTTATCCAGTATCAGTTGCTTATCCTGCAGCAGCGGGTGCTGCGGCGGGTGGCGCCCAACTGGTTTGCGGGCGGCCTCTACCGCCTCACTCACCTGCGCGACGTGCGCCTGCGCGAAGGCATTAACCAGGACCCGACGCGCAGCCGCTTGTTTGATCGGCCGGCCCGTGAGTACCAGCAGAATACGCTTACCTCAGGCCTGGGCCCGGCCCTGCTCTACGACGGCCGCGACAACGTGCTGAGCACTTTCCAGGGCAGCTACCTGGATGTAAGCACGCTGTTTAATGCCCGGGCACTGGGCTCGGAGCTGCCTTTCACCCGGTTCACCTTCGATGCTCGCCACTTCCGCCAGCTGGCCCTTACTGGCCGGCCGGTGCTGGCGTTGCAGCTGGTGGGGCAGTTTCACGCGGGCCGGGTGCCGTTTCGGGAGCTGGCCAACCTGGGCGGCGACCGGGTGCTGCGCGGCTACTACGAGGGCCGCTACCGCGACCGGCAGCTGCTGGCCCTGCAAGCCGAGCTGCGCTGCCCGTTGTTCTGGCGCTTCGGCGCGGTGCTGTTCGGGGGCCTGGGCCAGGTGGGCTACCGCCCCCTGGAGCTGGTTCAAAACAGCCCCAAGGGTGCCGCGGGTGCCGGCCTACGCTTCGCCTTCAACCGCGCCGACCGCCTCAACCTCCGCCTCGACTACGGCCGCGGCAAAACGTCCTCCGGTGTGTATTTCAGTATTAACGAGGCGTTTTAGAGGTGAATGAGTGGATGAGTGGATGAGTGGATGAGTGGATGAGTGAATGAGTGAATGAGTGAATGAGTGAATGAAGAACGACAGCCCCGCAGGGGCGACATGTCGGTAGTACAGCCGAGTAAGAAGAACCATCAAGCCCCAGCGGGGCGACACCTATCATCCGCAGACGATGGGTGTCGCCCCGCTGGGGCTTTGAATACATTTACCCGTTGGGTTTCTACCGACATGCCGCCCCTCCGGGGTTACGCATTCGCTCATCCACTCATTTACTCATCCACTCATTTACTCACCCCTCTCACCTGCCCTGCTCATTCAAATTCCAGTTGTACTCCAGGTAGCCGAGCTTGGCGGTGGGGCTGATTTTCTGGCGGGCGTAGCGGTTGACGGTTTGCGGGATGGTGTTATTGCCTTTTTTAAAGTCGCCGGGGTAGAAGTCGAAAATGGCGGAAAGTTGCGGGGCCTGGGGAGGCGTCAGCTTATTTTTGGTGGGGTCGTTGAGGAAGTCCACGGCCTGGTCGTCGAGCTGCTGCTGGAGGCGGCTGCCCACGTAGGCTTCGCGCCGCAGCCGCGGGCACGACAGCGCCGCGCACACCAGGGCAAAGTGAATGCGGTAGTCGTTGAAGTTGCGGCGAATAAGGCGCTGCTCCAGGTCGTTGAGGCAGTATTTTTCCCGGCCCAGCCGGATGAAGCGCTGGTCCCAGACCGTGTTGATCAGCGTGCGGGAGCCGCCTAGGTCGCGGATGCTCTTGACGGGGTAGCCGCGCAGCACCCGCTGGAGCGTGAAGGCGTTGTAGGCATTCAGCCAGTAGGCCAGCTGCTCGTCGCGGCTCCAGCGGGCATTAGGCGGGTTGTCGCTGACCGTGCGCAGGTAGGCGGTGAGGGCGGCGCTGTCGGCGCGCAAGCCGCGGTAGTTCACAAGGCCGCGCTCGTCCACGTACTTTTTCAGCAGGGCATCGTAGGGCGCGTGGCTGATAGGCTTGCTGGTGGGCGAGGTGGGATTGATGGTGGTGGCGTAGCGCAGGTACTGGCTGCGGCCGACTAGCGGAGCAAGGGCCAGCCCAGCCAGCACGGCCAGGTGAAAGAGTAGCTTCATAACGAAAGAACGTGAAATACGGTGAATGTGTACGGGGTGACGGCCGCCGCTCCGGCCCAGAAAACGCTGTTCTCTTCCCAAAGCGCGTCTTACCGGCTCTCCCGCCTTGCCCGGCAGCACTTACGGGCTGCCAGGTTTTCTGCTGAGCACAACTTCATCGTCACCTTACAGCCGGATGCCTTCTTCCCTTGTGGGTCGATAGAAAGCCGGCCGGCTGCTGCCTTCGTGGGCTGCAAGGCCCAGCACGCCGGCGCCAGACCACGGCCAGAACGGTATACAAACCGTTTACTCGGGCCCGCTGATACGCTGGAGCCGTGGTAGCCCGGCTACTTTGCGGCGTCTTTCGTCCTAGTTACTGGTTCCGGTATGGCCCTGCTCGCGTTTCTCAAGTATCTGTTCAACGACATTCCACTCGACTACCAGGGCCCGGAGGATGGCTGGCACGTGGTGCCCAATTACACCCGGCTCACCTACTCCACCGTGGCCGGCGACTTTCGGCTCTATCCGTTGGGGGCGCTGGGCTTTGTGGCTTCGTGGAAGGATTTCCTGAGCTGCCGCGACCTGGCCGGCCGCCCGTTGTGGCGCTTCGACCAGACGGGCCGCTGCGTGGCCCTGGCGCCGTCGGGCCAGCAGCTGCTAAGCTTCGACCAGGAAACCCGGAGCTTGGTGCGCTTAGACGCCCGCACGGGCGAGGTGCTGGAGCTGTTCTTGCTGCCCAGCACCCCGGCTGGCGACACTTTCTTCCCCAGCCAGCTCCTGTGGCTGCCCGACCACCGCCTGCTGGCGCTCAGCCACGACGGCCTGGGCGTGCTGGCCCCCGACCGGAGCCGCTGGCTGCAGTACCACCAAGACTTCCCGCCCCGGCCCGAGTACGGCTCCTACCTGATCGGCATGAGCTGGCAGCCGGAGCACCCGGATGAGGTAGTGCTGGCCGATAACAGCGGAAGCCGGATGTTGCGCGTCCACCTCGAAACCGGCCAGGTGCTTCAGCAGGTCGAGTTCAGCTACCCCAACCTCTACCCCGGCCCCTTGGGCACCCAAACCCTGGTGTACACCCACCACGAGTACCTTCAGCTCAACCCGGCCACGCTGGCGGTGGAGCAGCGCTACCCGTTTGCCGGGCTGGAAGGCATCCGCACCGAGGCCGAGCAGCTGCACCAAAACAGCTGCACGCTGTGGGAGAAGCGCGCCCTGCTCAGCCCCGGCGGCAAGTACCTGCTGGCCGCCGACCACTCGGGTTTGCTGTGGCTGTTCGATGCCAAGTCGGGCTACAAGCTGCGGATTTTCCGGCGCGAGCTGGTGGATTATGCTTACGATATGTGCTGGCTCGACGACCGGTTTTTTCTGGTGCTCTTGAACCGGGGCCGCGTCGCCAAAATCGACATCACCAAGCTGGAAGGCGTGTTCAACGTGCAGGACTTCACCCCCGACGACGACGCCCGCCACCTGCCCAATACCAGCCACCTCCCCGACGTAGCCCACGCCGCCTCCGACGAGGCGCAGGTGCGGGCCGCCCTCGACACGCTGGCTCATTCGCCCGACATAGCCGCCTACTCGGCCGCCTGGGAAACCATTCACTTTGCCCACGTAGATTTTCCGTGGAAGCAGGTGCTGACGCCGGCTCACGTGGCCGGAGCCCTGCGCCAGTACACCTGGTATTTGCCCACGGCCGGCTTTGCGGGCCTGGAGTGCTTTGCCGAGCTGCGCCACCAGCTGTCGGCCATTCAGTACTTCGTGCCCGCTGCTCCGCTTGCGCCCGTGCTTCAGCTCCACGACGACTTATTTGAGCGCCACACCCACCGCACTCTGCGGGAAGAGTTTGTTACTGAGCACGTAGAAGCCCAGCTCCTGACGGCCTACCACACCCTGCGCGACTGGCTGGAAATCAATGAGCCCACCGACGTGGAAGGACGCTTCTTCCTGGATACGCCGCCTTATCAGGCCTTTTTGGCGGCCCTGGAAGCTGCCGAAACCTTCCTGGGGCACGTGCAGGGCGGCTACAGCTACGAAGTATTCAACCTGCTGGAACGCGCCATTCCCGAGCATCTGCCCCAGTACGAAGCCTTCTTAACGGCCCAGCAGCCCGGCGCCCAAATCCGCATACTCGACTTCATCGAGTACAACGACGACCCCGCCGCCATCGACCTGCTGCGCCGCCTGCGCCAAACGTCTCCCCACGCCGACGTCCGCGCCTTTGCCTCGGAAGCCCTCAGCAAGTCCGGCCGCGGATGAGCCCCACCCTAACCCCCGCCGCTTGATGCGCGGAATCCTCCAGGGGAGGGGTTGGGTTGGGGCGCCGGCAGCCAGGTAGCCAGCGCACCGCCTGGCAACTGCCTACCTTTGCCGGAAATCATACTCCTTGCTTCGCTATGGCTCCGGCTCCCGCTCTTGAACCCAACGTTTCCCTGCGCTCCTATAATACCTTCGGCCTCGACGTGAAGGCGCGGTGGTTTGCCCGCTTTGCCTCGGTGAAAGAACTGCGGGAGCTGCTGAACCGCCCCGAGGTGCAGGCCGCCGACAAGCTGGTGCTCGGTGGCGGCTCCAACCTGCTCTTCACCCAGGATTATGAGGGCGTGGTGCTGAAAAACGAGATTCGCGGGCTGGAAATCCTCAGCCAAAACGAGGACACGGCCCTGGTGCGGGCCGGGGCCGGGGAAAGCTGGCACGGCCTGGTGCAGTACTCCCTCGACCAGGACCTGAGCGGCATCGAAAACCTGTCGTTGATTCCGGGCACCGTGGGCGCGGCTCCTTTGCAGAACATCGGGGCTTACGGGGCCGAGCTGAAAGACACCTTCGAGCAGCTGGAGGCCCTGGAAATCAGCACCGGGCAGCTGCGCACATTTTCGGCCACGGAGTGCGGCTTCGGCTACCGCGAAAGTGTGTTTAAGGGGCCGCTGAAAAACCAGTTTATCGTGACCAGCGTGGTTTTGCGCCTGCACCGCCAGGCCCGGCCCAACGTCAGCTACGGCGCCATCCAAACCACCCTGGAAGACCTGGGCGTGGCCGGGGAGCCCACGCCGCGCCACATCAGCGAGGCCGTCATGCACATCCGCCGCAGCAAGCTCCCCGACCCGGCTCAGGTGGGCAACGCCGGCTCCTTTTTCAAAAACCCCGAGGTATCACAGCCCAAGTACGACACGCTCAAAGCCCAGTACCCCGACCTACCCGGCTACCCCGTGCCCGGCGGCGTAAAGGTGCCCGCCGCCTGGCTGATCGAGCAGTGCGGCTGGAAAGGCCAGCGCCGCGGCCAGCACGGCGTCCACGACAAGCAGGCCCTGGTGCTGGTCAACCACGGCGGCGCCCAGGGCCAGGACATCCGCGACCTGGCCCACGACATCATTGCCTCAGTGCGCGAAAAATTCGGCATCGAGCTGCACCCCGAAGTGAATATTTTGTAGGGCCTCTGTTTGCCTCACCCCCCGGCCCCGCAACTGCTTGATGCGCAGTATCCCGCGGAGAGGGGGAGCCGGACGATTGATGTTCTACGCCGCCCCGTCGGCTCCCGCCTCCGGAACGGCTACCAAGCTGTAGTAGCACAGTGGCCGCGTAGCGGCCGAAGGGTTGTAGTAGAGGGTTGTAGTAGATAGAAATTAGGAGGATAAACCCAGCGTCGCGTAGCAGTGCACGTGCTTTTATTCTTTTCGGTTGACTACATACCTTCAGCCGCTACGCGGCAGTGATGCCAAACTTATCGGCAACTATACCGGTAGCCGTTCCGGAGGCGCCAGCCGGAGGGGCGGCGTAGAACAGCTACGTCTGGCTCCCCCTCTCCACGGGAGAGGGGGCCGGGGGGTGAGGCCCCCACCGCCGCGCGGCCCAGGCTTGCCGCTGCTCGGCGTTCTGAAACGTCCAGGCTACCAGACGGCTGGCTTTCTGGCCTTGAGTCATATCAATAGTTCTGACCTCCACAGCGCCAGCTTGCTGGAGAAAATAGTGCGCGCTGGGCAGGGTTTCTTTGCGGGAGATGAGCGAGGAAAACCACAGCACCCGCCCGGCCAGCGGCACGCTTTCGGCCACCATGCGCCGCATGAAGCCCTCTTCCCCACCCTGGCACCACAATTCCTGGGGCTGCCCGCCGAAGTTGAGCACCGGCGCCGCTTTCGCGTACCCCAGGTTGCGGGTCTTGCGGCGGTTGCCCGCTTCGGCTTCCGCTGCCGACGCGTGAAAAGGCGGGTTGCAGATGGTCAGGTCAAACTCTTCACGAGGCTTTACGATGCCTTCAAACACGGCCGCCGCATCGGGTTGCTGGCGTAGGTCGATGTGGCCGACCAGCACGGGGTTGGCCGCTACCAGGTGGCGGGCGGCCCGCACAGCCACCGGGTCCACCTCGGAGCCCACGAAGCGCCAGCCGAAGGTGCGCGTGCCCACGATGGGGTACACGCAGTTGGCGCCCACACCCACATCAAGCACGTGCACCGCCTTGCCGCGCGGAATTTCGCCGTTGTTATCGGCGGCCAGCAGGTCGGCGGCGTGGTGGAGGTAGTCGGCCCGGCCGGGTATGGGCGGGCAGAGGTAGCCGGCCGGAATATCCCAAGTGGCGACACCGTAGTGATGCTTGAGCAACGCCCGGTTCAGGGCCTTGACGGCGGCCGGGTCGGCAAAGTCGATACTGTCGTCGCCGGTGGGCGTGAGCCGGATGAAGGTAGCCAGCTCCGGCAGCGCCTGGGTCAGCTGCGGAAAATTGTAGCGCGCGTTATGCGGGTTGCGGGGATGCACAGTAGCGGTGTTTTCAGCTTTGTTAAAGCTGGATATGTACTTATCGAGCAAGCGGCACAGTGCCACATGGCCGCTGGCGCGGCCGCAAGTCGGGAGACTTGCCCCATCCCCCGGCGGGCAGACGCGCCAGCACAGCTGGCTAAGTCTGCCGCCAGGTGCTTCCTCGCTCCACTCGGAATGACACCGCTTCTTTATTTCAGCACGGCCACGGTGGCGCCGTCGCCGCCCCGGTCGGCGTGCTCGTCGGCGACGCTGGCCACCTCGCGGGTGCGGTGCAGGTAGTCGCGCACCACCTGGCGCAGCACGCCGTTGCCGCGGCCGTGCAGAATTTTGATTTCCGGCACGCCCAGCATCACGGCGTCGTCCACGTAGGCCATGACTTTGGTCAGGGCGTCCTCGGCCCGCTCCCCGCGCAGGTCCAGGGTGGTGTTGAAGCCCGACATGCGGCCGGTGAGGTCGAGGCCGGCGTGCTGGGCCGGGGCCTTGCGGGCCGCCTGCTTTTCCCGCTCCCGAATCTCGGAGCGGGTCAGCTTTTCCAGCTGATTAACCTTGACCAGGGTTTTCAGGCCCCCAAACAGCACCTCGGCCGTCTTGCCTTTCACGCTCACCACTTCGCCGTGGCCCTCCTGGCCCAGCAGAGCCACTTTGTCGCCGGGCTTCAGCGAGCTGGGGTCGGCCAGCTCGCGGGTGGCTTTGGGCTTGGGCGGCTCTACTTGCAGCTTTTCGCGCACAAAGGTGTCGAGCTTGCCGCGGACCTCCTTGGTGCGCTCCTTCTCGGCCTGGGCCAGGCGGATTTCCTGAATCGTGGACTCAATCTGCTGGTTGGCGTCCTTGAGCAGGAGCTTGGCCTTGGACTTGGCCTCGCGCAGCACATCAAGGGTGGTTTCGTCGAGGTGGCGCTTGAGGTCCTGGTACTCCTGAGCGGCTTTTTTCATGCGCCGCTCCTGCTTGGCGGCTTCGGCGGTGCGCTGCTCCAGCTCGGTTTTCTCCTTTTCCAGGGTTTCCAGCAGCCGGTCGTAGCGGATTTTGTCTTTGCCCACGAGCTGGGTGGCCCGCTCCACAATTTGCTTGGGCAGGCCGATTTTGCGGGCAATTTCAATGGCGAACGAAGAGCCGGGCTTACCGATTTCGAGGCGGTACAGGGGTTGCAACTGCTCCGGGTCGTAGCGCATGGCGCCGTTCACAATGCCCTCGGTCCGCTCGGCGTAGTTCTTGAGGTTGGTGTAGTGGGTGGTGATGACCCCGAAGGCGCGGGCGCGGTTGAGCTGCTCCAGCACGGCTTCGGCAATAGCCCCGCCCAGGCTGGGCTCGGTGCCGGTGCCAAACTCGTCAATCAGCACCAGGCTGCGCTTGCCGGCCAGGGTCACGAACTGCTTCATGGCCAGTAGGTGGGAGGAATACGTGCTCAGGTCGTTTTCCAGGCTCTGCTCGTCGCCGATGTCCAGGAAAATATCATCAAACACGCCCGCCTCCGACCCATCCCCGGCCGGGATGAGCAGGCCGCACTGCAACATGTACTGCACCAGCCCCACCGTCTTCATGCTCACCGACTTACCCCCAGCATTCGGCCCCGAAATCAATAGAATACGCTGCTCCGAGGTCAGCTCGATGTCCAAGGGCACCACCTCCCGCGGGTTTTCTTTGTAGTGCTCCTGAAAAGACAGGAACAGTAGCGGGTGGCGCACCTGCTTCCAGCGCAGCAACGGCCGTGGGTGAAGGGTAGGCAGCGTGGCTTCGAGGCGGTGGGCCAGCAGAGCCTTGGCCCGGATAAAGTCGAGTAGGCCCAGGTACTGGTAGGCCCGGCGCAGGTCCGGAATGTGGGGGCGCAGCTGGTCGGTAAGCTGGGTCAGAATGCGGATCAGCTCCCGCTGGTAGGCGTTTTCGAGGTCTTTGATGTCGTTGTTCAGCTCGAACACCGCCTCCGGCTCAATAAACACCGTCTGGCCCGTGGCCGACTCATCATGAATCAGGCCCTTGACGCGGCGCTTGTGCTCGGCCACCACCGGCAGCACCAGGCGCCCCCCGCGGATGGTGGGCTCGGCGCCCTCAGGCACCCAGCCTTCCTGGCGGGCGTGGCGCAGAATGCCGGCCAGCTGCTTGCGCAGCTGGCCCTGGCGGGCAATCAGCTCCTGGCGCAGCTGGCCCAGCAGCGGCGAGGCATTGTCGCGCACCTGCCCTTCGTCGTCCACCACCTTATCCAAAGCGGCCAGCAGGTTGCGGTCTACCTGCACGCCAATGCCGAGCAGGCGCAGCGTGGGGTACAGCCCTTCCTCGGCCCGGCTGAAAAAGGTCAGGGCTTCGCGGATGGTGCGCAAGCTCATCTTCACGGCGTGGAAGGCGGCCACGTCGAGGTAGGAGCCGGGCAGGTTGGCGCGCACCAGGTGCGGGTGCACGTCGTGGTAGTGCTGGCTGGGAAAGTCGGCGCCCGAATTGAGTAGCTGGCGAAACTCGTCGGTTTGGAGCAGGAGCTTCTGCACCTGGTCGGCCTTGGGCTGAAACGTCATCTTGGCCACAAACTGGCGGCCCAAGGCGCTCAGGCAGAGCTGCTCCAGCATCTCGCGCAGCTGCGCGAAGCCTATTTTCTGCTCGAAGTTCTGGGGAAGAATCAAACTAGGTAGTTGGTAGGTAGTACGGGGCACTAGAAAGGGAATGCGAAGGTAAACAGCATTGGGGCGGGGAAAGATTCAGCTGAGCTAATTAATCAGGCCGCAGCACAGGCTTCAGGCCTGGCTCCCTTCACAAAACGGTTCGTGTAGCCCGATTCGGATTATAGCCAAGCCACGAATATACTTATTGGGCTTATGAGCGGCGGGCTACAGCCCGCGCTACGTCCGTTCTTACCTTTGCTGGTAGCTTATGAACGACCCGGAAATCCGTGCCTTGCTGTATCCGCTGCTCTCTGGCGGGGTGTACGTGGACGAGCTGCCCACCGGCACCACCCGCGCCGACGTGGTGCACATCACCGAGCAGTTCATGCACGGCTACGAGGTGAAGGGCGACGGCGACACGCTGCTGCGAGTGGCGGCCCAGCTGCCCTGCTACACCGAAGCGTACGATTTCGTCACGTTTGTGGTCACGGAGAAGCACGTAGAGCGCCTGCTGCTTTTGCTGCCCGAATGGGTGGGCGTGCTGGTGGCTTCACAGGAGGGCCTCCGGCTGCACCGGCCGGCGCTGTACAATGCCACCGTGGAGCGGGCCGCCGTGGCGGGCCTGCTTTTGCTCGAAGAAATCAAGCAGTTTCTGATGGCCAGCGGCCTGCGCGGCGTCAGCACCCTGCGCCGCCGCGAGGTGCTGCACTTGCTGCGCCACACCCAGCTAGTGCCCCTTTCTCGGCTAGCTCAGTTTGTGCGCGAGCGGCTCACGGCCCGCCTGCCCGAGCGCCTGCAAGCCCGCGCCGAGCATAAAGCCGAGCGGCAGCGCCTGGCCGGGCTGCGCCGGAAGCGCCGGGCCAAGCAAAAAACCAAAAAGCGCAGGACAGCGGGACGCACAGCAGCGCAACGTTAACAGCTGATAATCACTTAGCTGAAGACCAATTCTTTGCTTTTGCCTGCCGTTGACTTTTGGTGTAAACCTCGTATGTTTGCAGAGCCTGAACAGGCAAACGGCAGCCAGAGCCACGCCCTGACCGCCGCCACCTTACGGGTGTCCGAGCCAGTAGCTAACTACTGCCCGGATTGTTCCCCCTACAGCTGCTTTCAGCAGTTCCAGGGAAATGTGAAACCAGTTGACCTTGCCAACTGGTTTCGTCTTTGCACGTTTACCCATTTCAGCTAGGGAGTAAGGTGCTGAATCCACCCACTTCCTGAAGCCCTGGCAGAGCCACCTGCCGGGGCTTCGTCTTTTCAGACGATGCATTGGCGGGATGACTACCGTGCAAGTGCAGCAAGATACACCTGCTGTCCTTACATCTCCCCTTCCACACCCAGCCCAAACAGCGCAAAATCGTACTTCACGGGGTCCTCGGGGTCGAAGGTGCGGAGGTGGGCGGTGAGGTCTTCGGCGGCCAGCCAGTCGACCTGCCGGCGCGTGAGCAGGCCCAGGCGCCGCGCTACGCGCTCCACGTGCACGTCGCAGGGGCAGACCAGCTCGGCGGGCGAGAGGCGTCGCCACAGGCCGAAGTCTACGCCGCGGGCGTCGGGGCGGACCATCCAGCGCAGGTACATGTTTACGCGCTTGCAGGCCGAGCCGCGGGCGGGCGTGGCCACGTGCTTGCGGGTGCGCTGGGGCGCGTCGGGCAGGCTGAAGAACAGGTTATGAAAGTTCTCGAGCCGCTCTTTCTGCGTCTGGCCCAGCAGGAAAGCCTCTTCCAGGGTGTCGTGCCCACCGTAAAACCAGCGCAGCCAGTGCACGAAGTACAGTAGGTCGGTGTCGCAGAAGGTGCGGTGGCAGAAGCCCAGCAGGCGCTTTAGGTCGTCGTGGTGGTGCTGGGTGACGAACTGGTAGGGCGCGTCGTCCATGCGCTGCAGCAGTTCCCGGCACTTGCTGATAATAGTGGGGCGCCGCCCCCAAGCCAGCAGGGCCGCAAACAACCCGCTGATTTCCACGTCCTGGCGCCGGCTAAACTGGTGCGGAATGCTAATGGGGTCGGCGGCAATGAAGGCGGGCTGGTCGTACCGTTCGTACCGCTCGTCGAGCAAGGCCCGCACTTGCGCGTGGTTCATGGGAAGAGTTAGAAAGTTGAGAAGTTAAAAAGGTAGAAAGTTACACTGGTCAGCCTGTTCTGTGCAAAGGACCTTACAACAGCAGAGCGACAAGCAGCCGAAGAGTTCTACTGTGCCGCCGGTCGTTCAGACGTGAGCAGGTCGCTTGCTGTTCCTAAGCTGAAGCTGACCAACGTAACCTTCTACCTCTTTAACTTCTCAACTTTCTAACTCTCCAGCTACGGCACGTAGCTGGTTTCGACGCGGAAGCGCTGGTCGGGAGTGGCCAGGCGCTGCACGGCTTTCCTGGACAGGCGCACCAGGATGTTGGTGTTTTCGCCGGTGTCGGGCAGGGGGCCGATGACGCGCACGTACACCGACTGGCCGTTCATGATGTTGCGCACCTGCATAATGGTGCCCACCGGTGCCGTTTTGTGCAGGGCCAGGTACTTGTCGGAGGCATCGGTCTGGATAACTGTAGCCAAGCCACTTTCCGACACGCGCCGCACGATTTCGCTGGCCCGGTTCGGGACGCGGTCCGCAGCTTCTTCTTCCTTGGGTTCGGTGGGCGACGGCGTGGTGGTGGCCGCCGAATCTTTGGTGCGGGCTTGCTGCTGCTCCCGCGCTTGCTTGTCCCGGTCGCGGGCCGGTTCCTCGGTCCGCTCGGGGCGGGGGGCGGGAACAGGCCGGGTCGGGGCTGCCGCCACGGGCGCGGACGGGCTGGGTGCCGGTTGAGTAGGGACGGGCTGGGCCGGTGCCGGAGTGGCCGAGCGGGCAGGAGCCGCCGCAGAAGCACCGGCCGGGCCGGGCGCAATAATCAGCGTTTGCCCCAGGCGCACGTTGTAGGTGGGCGTAACGCCGTTGAGGCGGGCCAGCACGTCGGGCGTGGTCTGGAAGCGGCGGGCAATGGAAAACAGCGTCTGGCCGGCCTCTACCTTGTAGATGCGGTTGCCGCGGGTATCGGTGGGCAAGGACCGGACGGCCGCCGCCGTGGCGGCGGGTGCGGGCCGGCCGGCGCCGGGCGTGGTCAGCACCACCCGGTTGCGGGGCACCAGCACCACCTGTCCCGTTACCAGAGCACCTTTCTGCCCGGAATTGGCCTCTACAATGTCCTCCACGGGCACTTTGTAGCGGCGGGCCAAGCCATACAGCGTTTCGCCCGGCGTCACGCGGTGCTTAATCAGCATCTTATTATTGCGGTACTCCACCCCGATAGAATCGGGCAGGGCTACCGGATGCGGCGTTGCCCACGCAGCTACACCAGTGAAAACAAACGCGGCAGTCAGCAACCAAATTCGGGACATACTAGCAAAGGCCAAAAAAGCGCGGGCAGAAAGCAAACCGCTCCGGCGCATAGAATTTGCCGAAAGTTACGGATTCGAGCCGAAGCCGCCGCTTACCGGGAGCTGGGGAGCCGGTGAAGTAGTAGTGAGCAGGAGTGCAGGCCTGCCGTTGCCAGGTTCTCAGCTTTGCCTCCTTTCGGTGCGCCTTGCTTCAGCAGGCGGCTATCTTTGCTCACCATCTCACTACTCACCACCCTACCACATGCACACAATTGGTATTATTCCGGCGCGCTATGCTTCTACCCGGCTGCCCGGCAAGCCGCTGCTTGACTTGGGCGGCAAGTCGATGATCCGGCGAGTGGTCGAGCAGGCGCGGCAGTCGGGGCTGAGCCGGGTGGTGGTGGCTACCGATGACGCCCGTATTCGGGAGCACGTGGCAGACTTTGGGGGGGAGGTTCTGCTGACGTCGCCCGACCACCCCAGCGGTACCGACCGGGTGTGGGATGCCTACCAGCAGCTGGGCACCCCGGCCGACTGCATCGTGAACATCCAGGGCGACGAGCCGTTTATCCAGCCGGCGCAAATCGACGCCCTGCTGGCCCTATTTCAGCAGCCGGAGCCGCCCCAGCTGGCAACCCTGGTAAAGCCCGTGCTCAACCCCGAGGAGCTGTTCAGCCCCCACCTGCCCAAGGTGGTGCTCGACGCCCGCGGATACGCCCTCTATTTCAGTCGCCACCCCCTGCCCTACCAGCGCCAGCACGAATCAGCCGACTGGCTGCGCCAGCACCGCTACCTGCGCCATATTGGCCTCTACGCCTACCGCCCCGATGTGCTGGCCGAAATCACCCGCCTGCCGCCTTCCTCCCTGGAGCTGGCCGAGAGCCTGGAACAGCTGCGCTGGCTGGAAAACGGCTACCGCATCCTCACCGCCGAAACCGACCTGGCCACCATCGGCATCGACACGCCCGAGGACGTGGAGCGGGCGTTGCAGGCGCTGAGGTGAGGGGATGAGTGAAAGAACGTCGTTTTACGTGCAGAAAACCGAAGCAAGACGAAGCCAAGAAGCTTATACCTGCATTACACGAAGAGTAGCCCAAAACGGAGTGGTCCCGGCCTTCTCACGTGCGAGAAAGCCGGGACTGCTCCGTTTTTTATCCAAAAAAAAGATTGTGGTCTGTGATACGGACTACCTACCGCTCTCATGCTGGGTAGCTAGCCGCCGGCTTTTTTGGCTTTGTAGGCTTTTTCCAGCAGCACGGCCAGCACCTTGTCGCGGAAGTCGCCCTGGATGATGATTTCGCCGTCTTTGGCGTTGCCGCCCACGGCGCACTTGGTTTTCAGCAGCTTGCCCAGCTCCTGCAAGTCGGCATCCTGGCCCACGAAGCCCGTAACGAGCGTGACCTGCTTGCCGCCGCGGGCTTTTTTGTCGAGCTGCACGCGCAGGTTTTGCTGCTGCGGGGGCAGCGTGGCGGCTTCTTCCGGCTGGTTGGTCTGGTAGTCGAAATCGGGGTTGGTGGAGTACACCACACCCTCCCGGCGTTTCTTGTCGGCTTTCATGCAGGCAAGGTAGCGGAATGAGCCCGGACGTGCCAACGCGCAGCACCCACCGGCGCTGGCACGTTTGGGTGGGCCTGAAGCTAACTGCCTACCTGCTTCTGGTACTCCTGCTATAGTAAAATGCATTTATACCTGCATCTTTAGGCTCCTATTCCTTTCTAAACGCTCCGAGTGAAGTACCTGCTATTCGTTAGTACCCTTCTGCTGACAGCCGCCCGCGGACAGGCCCAGTCCACCTCCGCCCCGCCCGGCCGCGCATCCCGGCAGCTGACGGTGCGCCTGACCCTGCCCACGGCCGTGGGCGCCGTGGGTGAGTTTATGGGCCTTCTCAAAAGCTCCGAAAAAAGCCGCCCGCAGCAACCCAACACCCCGCGCACCAGCAACCCGGTGGTGGTGATTACCATGCCCCTGCCCCGCTGGCTCGACAAAAAGACCAACGCTGGCCGCTAATCTTTCATTTCCTCCCCTATTGCCTGCCTCATGGAGCCTGTAGCCGTCAACGGAACCTTTTTGTTTAGCGTGCTGCTGGCCCTGCTGATTGTGCGGTGGCTGCGGCAGTTTTTGGACCTGCCCGCCCGGATACCGCGCCTCAGCCAGGCCTTGGGCAGCATCTGGATACCGGGCGTGGCGCTGTTTGTGCTGAGCCAGGTGTTTCGGTGGAAAACCGACCAACTCGACGAGTTGTACTTCCTGCTGGTATACGCCGTGATGGTGGCCGTGCTGGTGCGTGCCCGCGACTACCGCCCCGCTCGCACCCTGCTACTGGCCCTGGCCCCGCTGGTGCTGTACTCGGTGGTGGAGCTGGCACTCGCCCTGGTGGGGCGCGACATCCTGAAAGCCTACGATGATGGCTTCGATACGGCTCAGGGCTTTGCCATTATCTGGCTGATTACCTTCATCTTCATTGCCCGCAGCCAGAAAAAGCACCTGGAGCAGGAGCGCCAGCAGCGGGAAGAGGAGGAAAAAGCCCGCCAGCTCATCGAGGCGCAGAATGCCGAGCTGGAGCGCCTGGTAGCCGAGCGCACGGCTACACTTACCCAGCAAACCGAGGAGCTGCGCCAGGCTCTTACGGAGCTAAAAGCCACGCAGGCCCAGCTGATTCAGGCCGAAAAGATGGCTTCGCTGGGCGAGCTGACGGCCGGCATTGCCCACGAAATTCAGAACCCGCTGAACTTCGTCACCAACTTCGCCGACGTGAGCACCGAGCTGGTGCAGGAGCTGGAAGAAGAGCAGCAGAACGCGGCCCCCGACCCGGAGCTGGCTGCCGAGCTGCTCCAGGACCTGCGCCAGAATCTCCAGAAAATCACTCACCACGGGCAGCGGGCCGCCAGCATCGTGCGGGGCATGCTGGAGCACTCCCGCGCCAGCACTGGCGAGCGGCAGCCCGTCGACCTCAACATCCTGGCCGACGAGTATCTGCGCCTGGCTTACCACGGCCTGCGGGCCAAAAACAAGAGCTTCAACGCCACCCTTGCCACCGACTTCGACCCCGCCGTGGGTCAGGTAGAGGCCGTGGGCCAGGACCTGGGCCGGGTGCTGCTCAACCTGTTTACCAACGCCTTCTATGCCGTGCAGAAGCGGCAGGAACAGGCCCCGGCCGGCTTCGTGCCCACCGTGCGCGTGTGCACCCGCCGCCTGCCCACCGGCGAGGCGCAGGTGCGGGTGCACGACAACGGCACCGGCATTCCGGAGGCCGTGCGCCAGAAAATCTTTCAACCCTTTTTCACCACCAAACCCACCGGCGAAGGCACCGGCCTGGGCCTCTCCCTCAGCTACGACATCGTCACCAAAGGCCACGGCGGCACGCTCACCGTCGAAACCGAGGAGGGAGCCGGCACCGAGTTTATCGTGACGCTGCCGGGGGGAGTGAATGAGTAAATGAGTGTATGAGCGAATGAGTAAAGAGCGTCATGCTGAGCGGAGCCGAAGTATCTCTACCGCTTCGTCCGCACGATTGAGATTAGCCAGAGGGAGAGATGCTTCGACTGCGGCTGCGCCTCCGCTCAGCAGGACGGTCTTCTCCCTTCCTTCATTCGCTCATTCACTCATTCACTCATTTACTCATTTACTAAGCCCCCAAGACCCTAAGCCCCTAAGTCCCTATGAAAATACTGGTTGTTGACGATGAGCAGGATGTGCGGGCACTGTTTGAGCAGCGGTTCCGGCGGGAAATTCGTAGTGGGCGGTTTTCTTTTTCCTTTGCGTATTCGGGGGAGGAGGCGCTGGACTACCTGCACGGGCACGCTTCGGAGGTGGTGTTGATTTTGTCGGACATCAACATGCCGGGCATGAGCGGACTGGAGCTGCTGCGCCAGATCAAGCGGGAGTACGCGGCCCCGCCGCCAGCGCCGCCCCAGGTAATGATGCTCACGGCCTATGGCGACGAGCAGAGCCGGCAGCAGGCCTTGCAGCTCGGGGCCAACGACTTCCTGACCAAGCCCGTAGATTTTGCCGCCCTCAAAGACAAACTCCTCTTGCTGGCCGATCATGAAAACTAAGATTCTGGTAGTAGATGACGAGGCCGACCTGGAGCTGCTCATCAAGCAGAAGTTCCGGCGCAAAATCCGGGAGCAGGTCTACGAATTTGTGTTTGCCAGCAACGGCGAAGAAGCCCTGCACACCCTGCGCCAGCACCCCGACCTCGACATCATCCTTTCCGACATTAACATGCCGGTGATGGACGGGCTGACGCTGCTCAGCAAGCTGCCGGAGGTGAGTCCGGTGGTGAAAACCGTGATGGTATCGGCCTACGGCGACATGGAAAACATTCGCACGGCCATGAACCGCGGGGCCTTTGACTTCGTGTGCAAGCCCGTGGACTTTCAGGACCTGGAAGTGACCATGGAAAAAACCGCCCAGCAGGTGCGGCAGCTGCGCGAAACCCTGCGCGCCATTCAGGAAAACAACATCCTGAAGATGTACGTCGACGAAACCGTGCTCAACTTCATGGGCCGCCCCGGCTTCGAGAACCGCCTACTGGCCAGCGAAACCGTGCAGGCCACGGTGGTTTTCATCGACATCTGCGGCTTCACGTCCTTGTCGGAGGTGCTGCCGCCGGCCAACGTGGTGGCCATGCTCAACACCTACTTCGACCAGATGGTGCAGGAGATTATTGCCCAGGGCGGCTACATCGACAAGTTCATGGGCGACGCCGTAATGGCCGTTTTCCGCGACGAGTACCATCTCGACCGGGCCATTGACGCCGCCCTGGCCGTGCGCGCCGTGGTGCAGGCCAACGAAGACACCCTACCCGACGGCACCGCCTACCGCCCCCAGGTCAGCATCGGCGTCAACACCGGCGAGATGGTGTCGGGCAACATTGGCTCGGCCTCCCTCAAGCGCCTGGATTACACCGTCATCGGCGACACTGTAAACGTGAGCCAGCGCCTGCAAGCCGCCGCCCAACCCGGCCAAATCATCATCACCGAATCCACCTATCAGGAGGTGAAGGAGTCGTTTCAGTGCCGCCCCATCAAAGAGGTAACGCTAAAAAACAAGGCGCAGCCCGTGATGCTCTATGAGGTAGTAGCGTGAGGTGACGCCAAAGAACTGCCGCCAGCTTCGCCCTTCTCGCCTATGGCGAGGCGTCTGCCCGCCGGGGCATGGGGCAAGTCTCCCGACTTGCGGCCGCGCCAGCGGCCAGGCGGCACCGCGCCGTCTAGCTGTAGCGCGAACCGTAGGAAGGCGGAGCCAAGCTTGCGCTTCGCGCATTGTTGTACGGTCCTATTAGGCGGACATCCTGCGCTGTATCGTTCTGACGTGTCGCGAAGTAAAACTTCGCGTTACATTTTTCTTCCCCACTGGTCTATACGGCGCGGTGCCGCATGGCCGCTGCGCGGCCGCAAGTCGGGAGACTTGCCCCATCCACCGGCGGGCAGACGCCTCGCCATAGGCGAGAAGTCTGCCGCCAGCTTCGCCGCTTCGCTACAGCCTACGACACCATCTTCTCATTTTGCCGGCGCAGGCGCTGGCAGAGTATGCGCAGGATGTTGCGCAGCACCTCGCTGCGCTCCTCCATCACGTCGTAGAAATCATCCTGGTCGAGGCGGAAGGCAATGACGGGGCCGTGGGCCACGGCGGAGGCGGAGCGGGGCTCGGCGTCGAGCAGGGCCAGCTCCCCGAAAAAGTCGCCGGGGCCGAAGGTGGCCAGCTGCTGGGGGCCAGTGAAGATGCCGACCTCGCCTTCGTAGACCACAAACAGGGAAGTGCCCAGGTCGCCCTTAGCAAAAATCTGCTGGCCGTCCGGGAAGCTTACTTCCTTCATGATGGGCACAATACTGCTAAGCACGTTTTCGGGCGTTTCGACAAACAGGCTGGTGTGTTTGAGCAAGGCCACTCGCTCGGTGGCGGAAATGCGGGAGGCAGCGGCGGCGTGGTGCATAAGCGTGTCGGCGAGGTGAGGATGGGCGGTAAGCAGGTGCTGGTAGCGGGCGGGATGATCGTGGGCGAGGCGGGCCAGGGCCTGGGCCGCGCCCTCCCGCACCAGGGGGCTGGTGCTTTGCAGCAGCTGTACCAGCTGGCCCAGCACGCCCTTCATCGTGGCGGCATGGCGCAGGGCCAGGCTGATGGTCCAGTCGGAAAAGGCTGCCTCGCCGCTCCGGATAATGGTTGTTTCGATGGGCTCCGAGAGCGTCAAGGGGCCGCCCAGCAGCCGGTCGAAGGTGCGCACTTTGTCGGCCAGGGGGCGTACCTCCAGCAAAGCCTGCAAGCCCTGGTACACAGCCCGCGGAATCAGGTTGTCGAGGATTTCGAGGGCATTGGCTTGCCGTTCGCGGGCGGCGTGGGTCACGCCCCGCTGGGCATCCAGAACGGCGGGCGGGGAGTACAGCTGGAGCAGCAGGCCAAACAGGCGCTGCTGCACGCGGCTCAGTTCGTAGTCGAGGGCCGAGCGGAGGTCCGGGCTAGCGGTGGCCTGTTGCCCATGCAGCAGCAGCTGGGCCCGGCGCATTTCTTCCTGCACCAGCTCCTGAAACAGCGGCGCGGCGGCCCGCTCCGGCGCAAAGTTGCGCAGGGCCCGTAGCGCCGCTTCGCGCCGCCCCAACTGGGGCTGCCGGGCCAGGGCCACCAGCGCCTGCCGGCTGGCCGGCTGGGCCACGTGCCCGCAGAGCAGCGCCACCCGCCGGATGATGGCCTCGTCGGTGGCGGTGCTCAGGGCTTGGGTTAGGTGGGGCAGGGCCGCTTCGCCGAGGCGCAGCAGGTGGTCGGTAGCGGCGGACCGCTGGGTTTTGTCGGCTAGGGCCCGAATCAGGGCTGGAATGTCGGGGGCTTCTGCCGGGGCAGCAGGTTCCTCCACGACTGGCGCGGCCGGCGCTTCGGGCGAAGCGGCTTCGGCCGCGGCGGGCGTGAACCGGCGACTCAGGGCGTGTTGCAGCTCGGCGAGGTAGTGGCCGTAGGTGCGGTAGAGCAGCAGCAGGGCCAGGCCCATCAGTGCCAGCATCCAGCCAAACGTAACTTCCTGGCTGAGCGCGGGCCGGCTGTGCAGGGTGTAGAGCAGCACGGCGGCCAGGCCCAAACCCAGGGGCTCGTACAAGCCCTTCACCAAGGTGTGGGCCTGCAACCGCTCCGGCGGCGACAAAGGCTGAAACAGCACCAGAAACACGGGGTCGAAGACGGCGCGGCGCAGCACCTCCAGGCCCAGGTAGAGGCCGCAGAAGTATAGCAGCCGGCTGCCCGCCTCGCCCTGGCCCAGCACCGCGTACAGTGCCAGCCCGGCCAGCATGAGCACCGGCAGGGCCAGCAGGGTGCGCCGCACGCCCAGCCGGTCGAGCACGGCCCCGCTGAGCAGGAGCTTGAACACCAGGGCCAGCAGGTAGGTCAGGGCCAGCACCGTGCCCACGAAGCGCGTCACCTCGGCTTGGTCGTGAAACCGGTGCTTGACGTTGACGAAAAACGAGTACTCGATGCCGGCGCTGACGGCCGCCACGGCCAGCATGCTCAGGCAGAGCGTGAGCACCAGCCGGCTGCTGCCAAACCACCGCTGCAAGCCCGGCGCCACGGCCTGCTGGCGCTGGCCCCGGCCGGCGGGCCGGGCCTCTACCACGTGGGAGCGAAATGTGGCGCGCAAGGTAAACAGCGCCCCCAGATAGGCTCCAAACGCCGTCAGCAGCAGCCAGAGCACGTCGGTGTGATGGTGGATGAGGATGGCCAGAACCGCGCCCAGGGCCTTGGCGGGCATGTCGCCGGAACTGATGACGCTAAACAGGCGCTTGCCCTGGCGCACATCGAACACCACCGCCGACACGCCCCAGAACTCCAGGTTGGTGAGCAGGTAGATAACCCGGTAGCCGGCCATGATGGCCACGGCCGCCCCTACCGAATGGCCCGCCACCACCAGACCGCCCACCACGGCCGTGAGCACTACGGCCGCCTGCAATCCCCGCACCGCCAGGCGCGGCAGCGGGAGGCGGTGCTCGTAGTGCGCGTAGAGGCGGCCCGCCACCAGCAGGGCCAGCGCGGCGGCGCCGTAGGCCAGGGGCAGGTTGCGGGCGGGGTTGTGCTCCAGCAGCAGCACGTTGGCCGACACGTACACGAGGATGGTGCCGATGCCCAGCAGGAAGTTGTGCAGAAAGAACAAGCCTACCGTGCGGCCTTCGTCGGGGCGGATGCCCAGCAGCTGCTGCCAGCGGGTACGTAGTGTCATTCTGTGGAGGTGATGAGGTGATGAGCAGGTAACAGGTGGTAAGAGGAACTTATACGAGGCTTCGGCTTACAGCTTGGCTGCTTAGACGGGTGCGGGTTGGTCTGAATCTTCAGCCCCAACTCGTTCTACACGTCCACCCAACCGGCTCGGCAATACTACTGCAAGATAGGCGCCGGCCCGGCACCGCACCGGATTTTTCCGCTACTTACAACCCTAACCCGTCGTCTTTGCCCGCTCCGTATGGACTGCCCCCGCGCCGAACTGTACATTCTGGACCAGCTGCGCCAGCACCTCTCCCCTACGCTCTTCTACCACGGCCTGCACCACACCCTGGATGTGGCGGCGCAGGCTCAGTCGTTGGCCGAAGCCGAAGGCGTCACGGACCCCACCGACCTGGCCCTGCTGCGCACGGCCGCCCTCTACCACGATGCCGGGTTCCTGACCGCCTACCAGGGCCACGAGGAAGCCAGCTGCGCGCTGGCCCGCCAGGTGCTGCCGGGCTTCGGCTACGCTGCGGTCCAGGTCGAGCTAATCTGCCAGCTCATTCTGGCTACCAAGATGCCGCAGAGCCCCGGCGCCCTGCTCCTGGCCCAGCTTCTCTGCGACGCCGACCTCGACTACCTGGGCCGCCCCGACTTCTGGCCCATCAGCCGCACGCTGTTTCGGGAGTTGCAAGCCCGCCAGCTCATCACCGACGAACACGCCTGGAACCAGATTCAGGTGCAGTTTCTGAGCAGCCACCGCTACTGGACCCGCACCGCCACGGCCCGCCGCGAAGCCGCGAAGCAGGAGCGCCTGGCGGAGGCGCGGGCCCTGGTGGACGGATTTCCAGGGCTGAAGCCCTGGGCTACGCAGGGCCCCGTACCTCCCGCTGACTAGCTGACTAGCCCAGGGCTTCAGCCCTGGGACGCCGGAATGGTTTTACACAGCCACTTCCAGAGCCAGGTGGTCGAGTTCCACTTCAAACTCGGTGGCCTCGGCCACATAGTCGCCGTCGACGTGGAAGCCGAGGGCTTGCTGGGTTTGCACCCGGATGTGGCGGCTGGTGTGGTACACGGCCCCACCGGAAGTAGTCAGCGTACCCAGGGCCAGCCCCACGCCCACCCGCACGGCCCGCAGCAGGGGCAGGCGGTCAATCAGGCACACGTCGAGCAGGCCGTCCTGAATGTCGGCGCGGGGCGCGATGTAGGCGTTATTGCCGTACTGGGCGGCGTTGGCAAAAGCCAGCACGTAGCAATGCGTGTCGAACACGGGCTGGCCGTTGAGGGTGATGCGCACGGGGGTGGGCCGGAAGTAACGGTACTCGCGCAGGGCCACCTTCACGTAGGTGCTCAGGCCGCGGGTGCCAGCCTGGGCGAACAGCTTACTCACGTGGGCATCAAACCCCAGCCCGGCCGTGCAGAAAAACGGCCGCCCGTTAATGCGCCCCGCGTCGATGCGCTGAAACGTGGGCTGGCACACGCGCCGCACCGCCGCGGGCAGGCTGAGGGGCAGGCGCAGGTGGCGGGCCAGCCCGTTGCCGGAGCCGCGGGCCACGATGCCCAGGGCTGCCGCCGTACCCAGCAGCCCCCGCCCCACCTCGTTCACCGTGCCGTCGCCGCCCACGGCCACCACTACCCGGAAACCCGCCTCAGCGGCCTGCCGGGCAAGCTCCTCGGCGTGCCCGGCCCGCTCGGTGGGCCAGATGGCGAAGTCGGCGCCGGCTGCCGCGGCGTGCTGCGCCAGCTCCGCCGGCACGTCCTGGGTGCGGTTGGTGCCAGAGGTGGGATTTAGAATAAAGCAGACGCGCAAGGTGATGAGATGGTGAGATGTTGAGTGGGGGCAAAGGTAACAACCCAACTCCAACGGCTTCTGGCTGTAGTCGCCTCACCCCTACCCCTCTCCGAAAAAGGAGAGGGGCTCTAGTTCTAGTATCTAGCTCTTTAGAAAGGTAGAGTTAGAGCCCCTCTCCCGGAGGATTCCGCGCATTAAGCAGCGGGGGGTGGGGTGGGGGTAAAACGCAAAAAGCCCACCAGAATCGTCTGGTGGGCTTTTTAGATGATAACGTACCGAATTAGCCCTTCATTTTCTCGCCTAGCTTCTGGATGAGGTCGGCGGTGCGGGTGGAGTAGCCAAACTCGTTGTCGTACCAGCCTACCACTTTCACCAGGGTGCCGTTCACCGAGGTCAGCTGCGAGTCGAAGATGCAGGAGTGAGGGTTGCCTACGATGTCGATGCTCACCAGCGGGTCGGTGCTGTACTCGATGATGCCTTTCAGCTCGCCTTGGGCGGCGGTTTTCAGGGCCTCATTGATTTGCTCTTTGGTGGCTTCGGTTTTCAGAATTACGGTCAGGTCGGTGGTAGAGCCGTCCGGGATGGGCACGCGCATGGCAATGCCGTCGAGCTTGCCTTTCAGCTGGGGCAGCACCAAGCCCACGGCCTTGGCGGCGCCGGTGCTGGTGGGGATGATGCTGTAGGCGGCGGCGCGGGCCCGGCGCAGGTCTTTGTGCGGGGCGTCTTGCAGGTTCTGGTCGGAGGTGTAGGCGTGCACCGTGGTGATGTAGCCTTTCTCGATGCCGAAGGCGTCGTCGAGCACCTTGGCCATGGGGGCCAGGCAGTTAGTGGTGCAGGAGGCGTTGCTGAGGATGGTTTCTTCGCCCGTGAGCGTGTCTTCATTCACGCCGAGCACTACCGTGGGGATGTTGCCGGTGGCGGGAGCCGAAATCACCACTTTTTTGCAGCCCGCGGTGAGGTGCTGGCCGGCGCCGGCCTCGTCCACGAAGCGGCCCGTCGATTCCAGCACCACGTCTACGCCCATCTGGCCCCAGGGCAGCAGCTTGGGGTCGCGCTCGGCCAGGGCGGCAATGCGCTTGCCATTCACGGTCAGGCTCTGCTCGTCGTACTCCACGGTACCCTGGAAGCGGCCGTGCACCGAATCGTATTTGAGCAGGTGCGCCAACGTTTTATTGTCGGTGAGGTCGTTGATAGCCACAACTTCCACGTTGTCGCGCTCGAGCAACGCTTTGAACGTCAGGCGGCCAATGCGGCCGAAGCCGTTGATGGCGACTTTGATTTTAGCCATAGGAATGAGGAAATGGGTGTTTATTGGTCCGGCGGGCCGGGTGGAAAACGCGGAGCGAAGGTAGCGGGCTGGGGGTACTTCGCCAAATCCGACGACCACCCACTCCGGCCCGGCCCCTGCGCTGCTGCCGATACGTCTTTCCGGATGGTTAAGTGACTCTCCCTCCCGAAAAATTTCCGGTTGAAAATCAGTTCTTTTTGGCAGCGTCCTACTTTTTTTGGCCAGGGGCTCTTGCCTGACGTGGGGTGGCTGTTATCTTTGCAGCGTTAAAACCGAAGATGGTCCGTTCGTCTAGGGGTTAGGACTGCAGATTTTCATTCTGCCAACAGGGGTTCGATTCCCCTACGGACTACGCACCGCAAGCCTTCTGCCTCCCTGGCGGAAGGCTTGTTTGCTTTCGGGGGTCGTAGCAAACCCGGCTGCCGCGTATCTTGCCGCCATGCATCCGCTGCGCGCTTACCTTCACCGCTTCGTGCCGCTCACCGACGCCGAGTGGGCCCCGCTGACTGCGGCGCTGGTGCCGGAGCGCCTGGCCCGCAAGCAGTACTTTGTGCGGGAGCAGCAAACCCGCTCCGACCTGGCCCTGGTGCTTTCCGGGGCGTGCCGGCTGTTTTACACCCTCCCCAACGGAGAAGAGAAAACCACCTATTTCTTCTTCGAAAACCATTTGATGGCCTCCTACGCCAGCTGCCTCACCGGGCAGCCCAGCCAGCTGGCCATTCAGGCTCTGGCGCCGACCGAGCTGGTGGTGTTTCCGTACGCGGTGCTGCGCGGCCTCTACGACGAGTGGCCGGTGTATGAGCGGTTTGGACGCCTCGTGGCCGAATACCACCTGCTGGGCACCGACCAGCGCCTGATGGAGCTGCTCACCCAAAGCCCCGAGCAACGCTACCGCGCCCTGCTGCGCAGCCACAAAACCAAGATTCTGGAACGGATTCCGCAGCACTACATTGCCTCTTACCTGGGCGTTACACCGGTGTCGCTGAGCCGCATCCGGGCGCGGGTGCAGGCCGAAGACGGGTCCGCAACGGCGGGGTAGTTTGTCCTGTGGGCCCGTTAAACGGGCGGCACCTGTGAAATAGGCCTCCGGGAGCTCCCAGGGCTTTAGCCCTGGGAGCTCCGGACGCTTCGGGAGTAGGGAAGCGGCGCGGACGAGGCACAGGCCGGGCGTTTTCTTAGCGTTTGTTAACGACTTGCGGGTCGCCGGGGCCGGACCTTTGGAGTATTCTTTCACCGGTTATTCCCAACCTCATGAACACGCTGCTGAAACTCGAAGAACTGGCCCAGGCCCTGATTGCCGTCGTGGTGTTTGCCTACCTGCCCTATGCCTGGTGGTGGCTGCCGGCCCTGTTTCTGGCCCCCGACCTGAGCATGCTCGGCTACCTGGCCGGGCCGCGCGTCGGGGCCTTCTGCTACAACCTCGTCCACCACAAAGCCACGGCCCTGGCCGTGGGCCTGGCCGGCTGGGCCCTGGAGCAGCCGGTTCTGCTGCTGGCCGGTACGGTGCTGCTATTTCACGCCGCCTTCGACCGGCTGCTGGGCTACGGGCTGAAGTACGCCACCAGCTTCCACGACACCCACCTGGGCCGCATCGGCCAGAAACGGGCGGCTGGGGTGGCTTGATGGCCAGCGGAATGGCTGTTGGCGGATTGCTTACTTTTGAAAAGCCCGCTGCGCTTCTCTCCAGGTCCGGGCTTCTGGCTTTCCTGCATCAACACCCGAAACCATGTTCAAAAAGTTAATCCAGACGTTACTGCTCGGCGTGTTCCTGGGAATGGTACCTCTGGGCTGCTGCAAGGATGAGCCGCGCGAATACGTCACCGTGCGCGGGCTGAAACTATACTTATCGGAGCCGGCACCGGGCAGCCCACTACTGAACAGCGGGGCCCGCACCTCGGCCCCCGAGCTGCTGACCACCGTGCGCCTGGAGTACAACTACGTAGCCGCCGCGCCGGTGGGGGCGCTGTTTACCAGCCAAGCCGTGGCGTGGTCGTGTGAAGCGCCGGGCCGCAAAGGCTTGAAAGACAAAGTGACGGCCGTTACGTTTACCAGTACCGGACTTTTTAATGGGGTGGCCGCTGGACAGCCCCTAAACCAGTTTGTGCGCTGCAGCGGCGGCCGCAGCTACCACCAAGGGGCTGAGTTTGCGCTGGCCTATCTGGCCGATTCGCTTAACAGCTGGAAATCTGGCGAATATGGCGACTTGAACACTCCGCTATATCTCCGCATCAGCCCCAAGCCCCGCGACAACGCCCACCAGCAGTTTCAGTTGCGCCTCCGGTTTGCCAGCGGCCACGAGGTAGTGCAGACCGCCCCCGACATCCGCTGGGACTAGCCTGCCTACGTGCGGGTTTTAGGGGTAGCTTTCCGCCCATGCACCACCTTACCACGCTGGCCGAGTACTGCCGCTTCATCAACATTGCCCCGCCCCGCGACGAGCATTTCGACATCCGGCGCTTCCGGGACAACATGCGCACGGTGAACCGGCAGCAGCCCCCATTTCGGCACGAGTTATACGCCGTGGCCCTGCGCTGGCAGGGCACCAATCGCCAGGTAAACGGCCGGCCCGTGTCGGCCAACCTGTTTTTCAACACGCCTTACCAGCTGATTTCCTGGGACATTGAAGCGGATTGGGAAGGGTGGTATATTTTATTCGACGAAGACTTTGCCCGCAGCACGCCCGCCGGCGCGCAGCTGCTCACAGAGTTTCCGTTTCTGAGCCTCGACAAGTCGGCCCCGCTGGACTTGCCCGAGGCGGAAGCCCGGCAGCTCGACCTGCTGTTTCAGCAGATCTGGCACGAGTACCACCACAACCGCCCCGACCGAGCCGCTTTCCTGGCCACCTACGCCCACCTGGCCCTGCTGCACGTGCGGCGGCAGTTCAGCCGCCAGACGCCGCCGGCCGAGCCGCCCACCCACGAGAACCGCGCTGCCGACGTGCAGCTGGTGGCCCGCTTGCAGGCTCTGCTGGCGCGCAGCCTGGTGGCTCCCGACGCCACGGCGGCGGCCCGCCACCCTTCCTTCTACGCCGAGCAGCTCTGCTTTCATCCCAACCACCTCAACGCCGTGGTAAAGCGCATCACCGGCAAAACCACCTCCCAGCTGGTGCAGGAAGCCGTAATGACGGCCGCCAAAAGCCTGCTGCTCAGCACCACGCTGAGCGTAAAAGAGGTAGCCTACCACCTGCACTTTTCCGAGCCTACCCACTTCGCAGGCTTTTTCCGCAAGCACGCCGGCCTCACGCCCCAGCAGTTTCGGGAGCAGGCGGTGGGGCGGTGAATCTTGTCATAGCTGCTTTGATTTTCGTTACCCCCAGAGGCGCGGCGGTACGGTTCTTTGCGGGGTTCATTTCTCAACCCCAACCCGCATGGAAACGCAACCCTATCAGCCCGGCCCCAACCGCGTCACTTTTCCCAGCGAGGGCGAAACCCTCGTGGGTACCTTGTTTTTGCCCGCCAGCTACCAGCCCGGCGACCAGCTGCCGGTGGTGCTGGTAAGCGGCCCCTGGACGCAGGTAAAGGAGCAGATCGGGCACCGCTACGGCCAGCAGCTGGCCGACCTGGGCCTGGCGGCCCTGGCCCTGGACTTTCGGTTTTACGGGGAAAGCGGCGGCGAGCCGCGGCAGCTGGAATCAACCCAGGCCAAAGTGCGCGACCTGCACAACGCCGTGACTTTCTTGCAGACCGTGCCCGCCGTGCAAGCCGAGCAGGTGGGCATCCTGGGCGTGTGCGCCGGGGCCAGCGTGGTTGCCTACGCAGCGGCCGCCGACCCGCGCCTGCGCGCCGTGGCCACCGTGGCCGCCTGGCTCCAGCACCCCGACACCACCCCGCTGTTTTACGGCGGCCCCGAAGGCGTGCAGCAGCGTTTGGCGCTGGCGGCTCAGGCGCAAACCAAGTTTGAGCAAACCGGCGACATGGACTACGTGCCCGCCTACGACCCCGCCGAGGGCAGCGGAGCGGCCATGTTCTTTCCCATCGATTACTACGCCAACCCCGAACGCGGCGCCGTGCCCACCTGGCTCAACCGGTTTGCGGTGGTGGGCTGGCAGGAATGGCTGGAGATGGACGCCGTGGCGCCGGCCCAGAACATCCGGGTGCCTGTGCAGCTGGTGCACTCCGACGGCTCGGCCCTGCCTCAGAACGTGAAGCGTTTCTTCGAGGCGCTGCCGGGCCAGAAAGACCTGCACTGGACCGAAGGCGAGCATACCCAGTTCTACGACCAGGAGCCTTACGTGCAACACGCCGCCCGCGTCGTGGCCGACCATTTCCGGCGGGTGTTTAAGGCGCCAGCTAAAGAACCGCGCCACCCGAACGCCCAACTCGTGTATGATTTCTTCCAGGCCTTCGGCACCGTTGATAAGGCGTGGTTTGACCGGCACCTCAGCCCTGATTTTGTTTGGCACCTGCCCGGTCACAGCCCAATTTCCGGGGACTGGCACGGGCTGGATGGGGCTCTCAATGGTATACGTGCCACGGCAATGCGGCTCGGAAACGGCAAAAACGGCTTCGAACTGCTAGACGTGTTCGGGCACGATGGCGGGGCCGTTTCCATTCACCGTGACTTCTACACGGGCGACGACAATCATTTCGACCTGCGCTACGTAATCCACTACCGCATTGCCGATGGCCGAATTACGGAACTGTTCGAAATTCCTTTCAACCAGTACGAAAACGACCGGTTCTGGAATCTTCAGCAGCAAAATCTTGCCGCCACGCAGCAAGAGCCAGCCGCATAATCTGCTTACTGTCTTTTAACCAGCTTTTTAGCTGACACCTTTTCCGTACTGCACGCCGGAACCAGCGCCCTTGTGAGGAGCACCACTGCTCGGAGCCAGAACAGCACCTGCCGGCGAAACTGCGCCGTAGGTGCTGTTCTGGCTTCGAGCAGTGGTGTACCCAGTAATTAGGCAACAGGCCTGAACTGCTTCTGTAAAAAGTAGCGGGTATGGCCACGGGGAAAATCAGGCAGCGTACCGAAGATTTCGTAGCCTTCCCTCTGATAAAACTCCAAGGCCTGAAAAGAAAAGGTGTCGAGGTGGGCGGCAGTGGCGCCTTCGCGCTGGGCTTCAGCTTCGGCGCGGCGCAGCAGTTGCCGGCCTAATCCTTGCCCTCGAAGGTCCTCTTGCACCCACAGCAGCTCCACCTTGAGCCAGCCCCAGAACACTTCACCCCACAGCCCTCCTACCACGGCTTGATTGCGCTGGGCCAGCACGGTGAGCGGTTGCCCGTGTGCTTCGCCGGTGTGGGCGGCGTTGTGGGCCATAATGCCGGCGGCTATGGCGTCGTAGTGGGCGGGAACAGCCTCGCGAAATACTTCTACAACAATCATCGAAACCTGTGCCTTTACGCCGGCCGGCCGAACAGCTGCAGCATGCGGTAGTGCGAGCGGAGGGCCGACAGGAACGAGCGGTTTTCAATGTAGGGCAGGTTAAACTCCTGGGCCGTTTGCTTCACGATGCCGGCCAGGGCCGGGTAGTGAATGTGGCAGACGCGCGGGAACAGGTGGTGCTCAATCTGCCGGTTCAGGCCTCCGCACAGAAAGCTTGCCAAGCGGCTGCGGGGGGCGAAATTGGCCGTGGTGCGCAATTGATGCACGGCCCAGGCTTCCTGCATATCGCCGCTGGGGTCGGGCACCGGAAAAGCCGTGCCCTCCACCACGTGGGCCAGCTGAAACACCAGGCCCAGCACCAGTCCCTCTACGAAGTGCAGGGCCAGAAACCCTATCACAAACTGCCACCACGTAATATCGAGCACCACCAGGGGCAACACGATAAACAGCGCGTAGTAGAGGGCCTTGTACAGAAACAGGTTGACGTACTCCCGGCGCGGGTGTTTGGTGACGTGCTCCCCTATTTTGCTTTTGAAGAACTTCAGGTAGTCTTTGCGCAGCACCCACGACAGGGAAGCCAAGCCGTAGAGCGGAAACGCATACAGGTGCTGGTAGCGCTGCCAGGGCCGGTGGGGCTCGTCCTCGCACAGCCGCACCAGGCCCGGCGCCACCTCAATGTCTTCGTCGTGGCCGGGGATGTTGGTGTAGGTGTGGTGCACGATGTTGTGGGTGATGTTCCACACGTAGGGGCTGGCCCCAATCAGGTTGAACAGCAGGCTGAACACCTTATTAACTCGCTTATTGGCCGAAAACGCGCCGTGTATGGCGTCGTGGCAGATGTTGAACCCGATAAAGGCGCAGAACGCCCCCAGCAGCCCGGCCAGGACCAGCATGCCCCACAAGCTGAACTGCCCCGACAGCAGCAGCCCGTACAGCCCCACAAACCCGGTCAGGAAAAAGATGGTCTTGGCCCACATGGCCGGAGTGGCGTGCCTCGACAGGCTGCGCGAGAGAAAATACGTGTCCACCCGCTGGCGGACCGTGGCGAAAAACGCCGACTGGGTGGAGTTGGTAAACTTCAGGGTTTGTGCCATGCAAAGCGGTGCTGCGGTCTAGCAGCTCACACCGCTTCCCAATAAAATTCAAAGTGAATCCCAAACGTACGGCTTTACAACCATAGCCGTCTGCAAAAAGCTCCTTCCTGCTTTTTTACTTCTTACCTACCAGTCGAGCCGCTTCCTAACCAGGCAAACGCCTCCCGAAACCTGAAAATGGATGAAATAACCTGTTTAACCCCCTAAAAAAGCAGACTCAACCGTAAGGGGCTGCCGGTGAAAAAATTTTGGCTTCCGGCGGTTTTCTCCCGTAAGCCTTGAAGACTACCAACGTCACCAGGCTCATGTTCCGTACTATTATCGTCTCCAACCGCCTCCCCACCAAAGTTCAGCGCACTTCCGATGGCACCCTTGCTTTTCAGCCCAGTGAGGGCGGGCTGGCCACGGGCCTGGGCTCCATCTACCGGCAGGAAGGCAACGTGTGGGTGGGCTGGCCGGGGCTGGTGGTAGACGGCGAGCCGGAAGAGCAGCACGTAACCGAGCAGTTGCGCCAGGACAGCATGGTACCCGTGTTTCTGACCGAGGCCGAAATCCGGGACTTTTACGAGGGCTTCAGCAACTCCACGCTCTGGCCCACCTTCCACTACTTTCCGCAGTACGCCACCTACGAGCAGGCCCACTGGGAGGCCTACGTGGCCGTGAACGAGAAATTCTGCCGGGCCGTGCTGGAGCTGGCCGGCCCCGACGACACCATTTGGGTGCACGACTACCAGCTGCTGCTGCTGCCTGAGCTGCTGCGCCGCGCCCGCCCCGACTGCACCATCGGCTTTTTCCTGCACATTCCGTTTCCGTCGTACGAGCTGATTCGGGTGCTGCCCTGGCGCGCCGAGCTGCTGCAAGGCATGCTGGGGGCCGATTTGATTGGCTTCCACACCTTCGGCTACATGCGCCACTTCCTCAGCGCCGTGTCGCAGCTGCTGGGCATTGCCACCCAGAACGGACAGATTGAAACGCCCACCCGCACGGTGCTGGTAGATGCTTTTCCGATGGGCATTGACTACGAGCGGTACGCTCAGGTGGCGGCCTCGGAAGAAGCCAAGCAGCACGAGGCTACCTACCGCGAAGCCCTGCGCGAGGTGCGCGTGATTCTGAGCATCGACCGGCTCGACTACACCAAAGGCATTGCCGAGCGCCTGCGGGCCTTCGAGCTGCTGCTGCAGCGCTACCCCGAGTGGCAGGGCCAGGCCAGCCTGCTCATGCTGGTGGTGCCCTCCCGCGACCAGGTGCCGCAGTATCAGGCGCTCAAGGAAGAAATTGACGAACTGGTAGGCCGCATCAACGGCCAGTACCGCACCATTAGCTGGACGCCCATTCACTACTTCTACCGCTCGTTTCCGCTGGAGGAGCTGGTCGCCCTCTACCGCCTGGCCCAGGTGGCGCTGGTGACGCCCATGCGCGACGGCATGAACCTGGTGGCCAAGGAGTTTGTAGCCAGCAAAAGCGCCGCCGGCCCCGGCGTGCTCATCCTGAGCGAACGAGCCGGCGCCGCCCGCGAATTGAGCGACGCCCTCATCATCAACCCCACCAGCCCCCACGAGCTGGCCGAAGCCCTGCACGAGGCCCTGGTGATGCCCGTAGAGGAACAGCAGCAACGCCAAGCCGCCTTGCAGGCCCTGGTGAGCCAGTACAACGTGTTTGCCTGGACCCAGCTGTTTATGGACCGCCTAGCCTACGCCAAAATCAAGCAGCTGACCCTGGCCACCGAAACCCTGGGTCCCGACACGCGGGCGGAGCTGCAAACAGCCTACCAGGCGGCCCGTCAGCGGCTGCTGCTGCTGGACTACGACGGCACGCTGGTGCCCTTCCAAGCCGACCCGCAGCGCGCCCAGCCCGACGCGGAGCTGCTGCAGCTGCTCCAGGACCTCACCGCCAACGAACGGAACCGCGTGGTCATTATCAGTGGCCGCGACCGAACTACGCTGCAAAACTGGCTGGGCCATTTACCGCTTGATTTTATTGCCGAGCATGGCGTGTGGCTGCGCACCCGCGGCGAAGACTGGCAGCTGTTTCAGCCCGTGCGCAACGACTGGAAGGCTGAAATCCGCCCTATTCTGGAGCTGTACGTGGCGCGCACGGCGGGCTCGTTTATCGAGGAAAAAGAGTACTCGCTGGTGTGGCACTTCCGCCGCGCCGACGCGGAGCTGGCCACCGTGCGGGCCCGGGAGCTGATGAGCCACCTCACCTTCCTGGCGTCAAACACCGATTTGCAGGTGCTGGAGGGCAACAAGGTAGTGGAAGTCAAGAACGCCGGCATCAACAAAGGCACTGCCGCCGCGCGCTGGCTCAGCACCATTGCTCCCGATTTCGTCCTCGCCATCGGCGACGACCGCACCGACGAGGACACGTTTGGGGCCATGCCGTCGGAGGCGTTTACGGTGAAAGTCGGCAGTGCCCCCCGCTCCCTGGCCCGCTACCACCTGCCCGGCGTACCCGACGTGCGGCAGCTACTGCGAGAGCTGATGATGGGGAGTGAATAAGTGAGTTGGTGAGGAGGAAATGAGTGGATGAACCGTCCTGCTTCATCTGGCGTCCGCGCAGCCGTAGTCGAAGCATCTCTACCGCTTCGTTGATGATAGTTGCTGTCGTGCGGACGATTAAGATTACCCTCGGTAGAGATGCTTCGACTACGGCTGCGCCTGCGCGGACGCCAGATGAAGCAGGACGGTCTTCACTCAGTCACTCATTTATCCTCTCCTACCTTGCGGGTTCAATTGGTTCCCGCTTTTCATGCCCCAGCTTTATATCGACGATTTGCAGGTGGAAGTCGTCCGTAAGAACATCCGCACCCTGCGCCTGAGCGTGCACATGCCCGATGGGCGCGTGCGGGTGGCCGTGCCCCTGCGTACCCCCGATGCCACCGTGCGCGAGCTGGTGCAGGCCCGCCGCGCCTGGATTCGGAAGCACCAGGCCCGCTTTGCCGCCCGTGAGCAGCCCGCGACGCTGCACTACGTTTCGGGCGAAATGCACTTGTATCAGGGCCAGCCCGTCGAGCTGCGCGTACACGCCACCGCCGGCCGGCCCCGCGCCCAGCTGTCCGGCTGCGGCTGCTACTTCGACCTTTTCGCTCCCGAAAACAGCTCCCGCGCGTACCGGGCGCAGGTGCTGTCCACCTGGTACCGCCAGCGTCTACGTCAGCAGCTGCCGGCTTTGCTTGCCCACTGGCAGCCCATTGTGGGAGCCGAGGCCAGCACCTGGGGCATCCGGCAGATGAAGACGCGCTGGGGCACCTGCAACACCCAGGCCCGGCGCATCTGGCTGAACCTGGAGCTAATCAAGCGCCCCTCTCCCTGCCTCGAATACGTGCTGGTGCACGAGCTCACCCACCTGCACGAGCGGTACCACAACGCCCGCTTCTGGGGTCTCATGGACCAGTTCATGCCCACCTGGCGCGACCATAAAGCCGTCCTGAACGGCATAGCTTTAGAATGCTGACGCAACGCAGGCGGCAGACTTAGCCAGCAGAGCTGGCGCGTCTGCCCGCCGGCCCATGGGGCAAGTCGCCCGACTCGCGGCCGCCGAGGGCGGCCAACTCGCGTTAGGGCCGCATGAACTGGCAGCGTGCCAGAAGATGTAACGCGAAGTTGTACTTCGCGACGCGCCAGAACAATGCTGAGCTGCGCTTGTACCCTAACGTTCCAAAGGCTGAAGCTCTGGACTAGTCAGTGGACTAGGTTGAGACGTTACCTAGCCCAGGGCTTCAGCCTTGGGACTGGTGGGGTGCCGCATTGTTCTGGCGCCTCGCGAAGTACAACTTCGCGTTACATCTTCTGGCACGCTACAGCCCACACGGCGCGGTGCCGGCTGGCCGCCTTCGGCGGCCGCAAGCCGGGAGACTTGCCCCATCCCCCGGCGGGCAGACGCCTCGCCTCCGGCGAGAAGTCTGCTGCCAGGTCCTTCTACTCAATGAAATTCGGCCGGTCCAGCTTCTTTGCTATTCGATAGGCGGCGTTTACCAGGCCGACGTGGCTGTAGGCCTGGGGGAAGTTGCCCCACTGGGAGCCGGTGCGGGCGTCTACGTCTTCGGAGAGCAGGCCCAGGTGGTTGGTGTAGGTAATGAGCTTTTCAAACTCGCGGATGGCGTCGTCGAGGCGACCCACGCAGGCCAGGGTTTCCACGTACCAGAAGGAGCAGATGAGAAAGGTGGTTTCGGGGGTGCCGAAGTCGTCGGGGTGGCGGTAGCGGTAGAACAGGCCTTCGGGGGTCTTCAGCTCCTGCTCCAGGGCGGCCAGGTGGTGGCGGGCCCGCTCGGAGGCGGGGTCGAGGTAGCCCATCATAATGAGCTGCAAGGTGCTGGCATCGAGGTGGGGCGAGCCTACGGCGTTGGCGTAGGCCTGGCGCTCCTCGTTGAAACACTGTTCAATCCGGGCGGCGGCTTCCGCAAGTAGGCGGGTGGCCTGGGCTTCAAGGTCGGGGCGGCCGAGGTGGCGGGCCACTTGCCGAGCAGCGTGCGAGCCGGCCCAGTGAAACAGGTAAGTATAGCAGTGATACTGGGCCAGGTTGCGAAACTCCCACAAACCGGCATCGGGCTGGTCCATAGTGGCTTCAATCAGGCGTAGGCCCTCGGTTACGAGCCGTTCGGGGTTGGTACGCTCGGGGTCCAGGAAGCGGGCATCCACGTAGAGCGGCAGCAGGGCCACCAGCACCTGCCCATACACGTCGTTCTGGATGTGGGTGTAGGCGTCGTTGCCGATGCGCACGGGCTGGTTGCCGAGGTAGCCGGCCAGGGGTAGCTCCTGCTCCACCAGCTCCGAGGCCCCGCTGATGCCATACAGGGGCTGAAACCGGTCCTTGACCTTGGTGGAGATGTTGGCAATGTAGTGGAAGTACCGCTCCAGCTCCTCGAAGTGCCCGATGTTGTTGAAGGCCGTCAGGATGTAGTAGGTGTCGCGCATCCAGCAGTAGCGGTAGTCCCAGTTGCGGGTGCTGCCGGGCGCCTCGGGCAGGGAGGTAGTGCTGGCCGCAATGATGGCGCCGGTGTCTTCGTACTGGTGAATCTTTAGGGCCAGGGCCGAGCGTATCACCTGCTCCTGGTGGAAGTTGCTGATGCTGGTGCTCTTCACCCACTGCCGCCAGTAGTCGGTGGTGGCCCTGAGAAACCGCTCGGCGGTGCTTTCCAGCGGGGCTTCCAGGGGGGCGCCGTAAGTAAGCACCAGGTACTTCGTTTCGTTTAGGGTGAAGTCCTCTTCCTCCAGAATGTAGGTGAGCGGGATGTTGGTGGTGAGGCGGATTTCCTCTTCCAGCCCCAGAAACGCAATGTGGTTGGAGGAGCGGCGCCGGCTCAGCGCCAGCTGCCCGTACTGGCCCACCGGGCGGCAGGCCACTCGCACCCGCGGCGTGCCCGTGAGCGGCTCCACCTTCCGAATCAGCATCAGGGGCTTGTAGTACCGCTCGTACTGCGGAAAGCGGGGCGCGAAATCCGTAACGCGGTAGGAACCGCCGTCGTCGGCCAGCAGGATTTCGGTACGCAGCACGTTGGTGTTGGGCAGGTAGTACTGGCGGGAGCCGGCCTGCTGGCGGGCCTCGGCGGGCCGGATGCTGAACTCGCCGCCTTTCTGCCCGTCGAGCAGGGAGCCGAACACGAAGCTGCTGTCGAAGCGGGGCCAGCACAGCCAGCGCACCGCCGTATCGGTGTCAATCAGGCCCAGGAAGGCGCAGTTGCCCACCAGGCCCAGGTTGTAGGTATGTTTGGTCATGCAAAGCAGGTGGTTGAACCGGGCGCCTAGCGTCCGGGCGGCGTGTACCAGCAGGTAGTACCCCGGCGGCGGGGCTGGGGTTGCCACCGGTGCGGCTACTGTGCTTCGGAGCCAGCCGGGCGCAGGCCGGAGCTAGGCGTTGTGGCGGGCCAGAGTCACCCTGTTTCAGCCAGCGGAGCGCGGAATCAGACTTTTCGGAGGCAAAAAAATCTGCTTGATTCTTTGCGGCTTAGATTCTGGTGCTGCTTTTTTTGGGATTGAGGTCTTGCCTGGTGTTGGCGGGCTACTATCTTTGCAGCGTTAAAACCGAAGATGGTCCGTTCGTCTAGGGGTTAGGACTGCAGATTTTCATTCTGCCAACAGGGGTTCGATTCCCCTACGGACTACCAGCATTCATCACCCCAAACACGAAAAAGCCGCCGCTTCCGTAGAAGCGGCGGCTTTTTCGTGTTTGCATGTGGGCCAACCTGGAGAGGCGAAGAATGAGCGTAGCCAAAACATGCTACGCCGTTTGGGGCTGCTGCGCCTGGGCTCGCTCAATTTCGCGCATGCCTTCTTCTATGCTGATAACGTTGCGGAAGCCCAGCTCTCGCCGGATTTTCTGGTCACTGATGGTAAATTCCTTGCCGAAGAGGTAGAGCAAGGTTTTGGTAAGCGGCGGGGCGCCTTTCAGGTTGAACACGCGCCACGCGGCGTCCAGCACGGTGGCCGCCACGCGGGCCACGCTGTAGGGGAGGCTGCTAAACTCGTGCGGCAAGCTGTAGAGCCGCAGCAGCGTGGTCAGGAAGCGTTTCAGCGTCCACGTCTCGCCGTCGGTGATGAAGTAGATATGGCCACCGGGGCTTTTCTCGTACACCAGCAGCAACGCCTCCACAAGATTACGCACGTGGCAGGTGGAAAAAACATGCTTTCCGCCGTCAATAAACCAAAACTCTCCACTCTCAGCCGACTGCTTGAACTCGGCATATCCCGAAAAGCCCACGCCCCAAATCAGGGGCGGACGCACGGCGTAGGTTTTCAGCGTGGAGCTATTGGCTGCCAGCACATACTGCTCAGCCTGCAGCTTGGTAGCAGAGTAGCCATCATGGAGGTAAGGCGCCACAAACGTTTCTGGCAATTGCCGCTGCCTGCTGGCGTTGGCTACTACCGAGGCGGCGCCCAGGTATAGCAGATGTCCCACCTGGGCCTGCCGGGCGGCGGCCACCACGTTGTGGGTGGCCACTACGTGCACGCGGTACAGCTGCTCAGCCGGGGCATTGAAGTCCACGACTGCGGCCAAGTGAAACACGGCGTCGCAGCCCGCCATACCGGTTTGCAGGGCGGTTAGGTCGTCGAGGTCGCCGCGGACGGACGTGGCACCGAGGTCCTCCACGGTGCGGGCGGCCTGGTCGGAGCGGGCCAGCGCCCGCACGGCGTAGCCCCGGCGGCGGAGTTCGGCAATAAGGTAGCGGCCGACGAAGCCGGAGCCGCCCGTAACAAAGCAGGTTTTCATAAGGCGAATACGATGAGGAACCCTGCAAACTTCACCAGCATTGCTCCCACCAAACCGCCCGAAACCGGCAATTACTCGCCCGAAACCGGCACCAGCTGGCGCCCTTGGCGCAGCACCTCGCGGGGTAGCACGTCAAAGTGCTTGCGGAAGGCGTTGGTGAAGTGCGTCAGACTGCTGTAGCCCACCAGAAAGCCCACCTCTGACACCGACAAACGCCCCTCCCCCAGCAGTTCGCGGGCCTTGCGCATGCGCACGTACTGGGCGTACTGGTAAATGGTGCGTCCGAAGTACTGCGGAAAGTAGCGCGTGAGCTTGGTTGCGCTCATACCCGTGGCCTGGGCCAGCTCTTCGATGGAGGGCACCTGCTGATAGTTTTCTTCTAACAGGGCGCGGGCCCGAAACAGCTGCTTCACGTCGGGCTGGAGCAAGCGGGTGGCCACCGGGGCCAGCTGCCGGCGGGCCAGCTGCCGGCGGGCCAGCTGCTGCACCAGCAACTGCCAAAACATCAGCACGCGACTGTACACGGCCAGCGTGTCGAGCGGAGCGGCACTACCCACCAGGGGCCGCAGTTGCTGCTCCATATCCAGCGTCAGCTCCTCGAACACGTGAAACACGCGGCCGGACGCAAAGTACGCCGCCAACGCGCTGCCAGGTTCCAGAAACGGCGCCATGCTCTGGCGCGTGAACGTCAGGCACACAAACATGTAGGAGCCAGGCTCCTGCCGGGGCTCGACGACGGTGTTGCCGGGCGAGTAAAAAAAGACGCCGCCGGGCTGGTCTTTGCGTAGGGTAACGGTATCAGACCCCACGGTTTTGGTGACCGGCGCCTGCCCTACGTTCACGAACACGCAGTAGATGCCGCTGTCGGCGGGGTTCACCGTGTCGAGAGCCAGCGGCTGCACTACCTCCAACTCGTAGGTGTAGGCCGCAAAGTCGAGCGGAAGGGCGTAGGCGCGCAGCACACCCCGGCCTACCTCGTTGGCAAACCGCCATTCGTTGCCCACAACAGGAGCGTGGTAGCGGGCTGCCAGGTAATCGAGCTGGTTTTGCTGGGGCGAGATGAGCAGGTCGAGGTGAAGCATGGCGCGCGAATGGATAGCGGAAAGTCAGGCAAGCTACGCACGTAAGCAGCCCGAAGCCCGCACGCTACCCCTACTGGCAACCGGAAGCCGCTTCTTCGGCGGCGCTGGTCAACATTTCAGCGTTGTGAGGCGGCAGGTTTGGCGTTTTTTCTGCTCAAGTAGGTGGTAGGGCTCTACCTTTGTGGGCTCGGCAAGCCCCATAGAACGGAGGCAGGCCGTAGATTTGTTTCTTCTTTTTCCCGACGCTGCCTGCCCCGTGCGCTTTCACCCGGCACTCCGCTCCTGGCGTTGCGCAGTTGCGCAGCTGCTGTTTCTTCTACTGGTTGTTTCGGCGGCCCCGACCTACGCCCAAGTCCCGCTGCTGCGGGAGCTGACGCTGCGCACCGACACCACCCGCTACACCCTCAGCCGCCACACCGTAGCCGTGCAGGGCGAGCCCCACCTCTACTTCCACTACCGCCACGACGACGAAACCGCCGAGCTGCTGGTGTCTCCGCTGAACCCGGCCGGGGCACCCCTGCGCCTGGTGCGCTCCGCCGATTTTCAGCTGCTCGACTCGCTCACGCCCGCCGAAGGTGGGCAGTACTACCGGGCCAAGCTGCGCTTCCGCGACCTGACGGCCACGCCCTTCCTGCGCCTCACCTTCCGGCAGGCGCCCGACTCGGTGGGCCGGCCCCCGCGCACCCAAACCGTGAGCCTGCTGCCCGTAACGCGCACCACCCTGGAGCTGCGCCCCCCGGACACCGAGCTGTTTGTGGGCGAGGAGAAGGTGTTTGAGCTGACCAGCAACCACCCCAAAAACATCCGCACAAGCCCCGAGTGGACCCGCGGCCAGGACATCGACTACCGCCTCGTCCAGGAAAACGGCACCCTGCGCCTGCACGTGCTGCCCAATGCCCTCGGCCCCCGCCTGCTCACGGTGCGGCCCCAAACCGAGCGGCCCTTCCTCACCGACCACAACCGCCGCGTGAGCTACAGCCTGCCCCCGCTGCGCCAGGAGTTTACCGTGAAGGCCTCGCGCCTGCGCTTTCTGAGCGTCGATAAGAAGGAGCTGACCCTGGACGAGGCCTCGCGCCGCCGCGGGGTGGAGCTGATTCTGGACAATGGGCGCACGTTTGAGCTGAAGCGCACCTACCGCATCGAAGACCAGGAGGAAGCCGGCGGGGCGCTGATTGCCGAGCTGTTTACGCGCCAGTACCTCACCAACGATAGGGTGCTGTGCTGGCTGCGCGTGTACAACCTGCACCGCCAGACCGACAGCTACCTCTACATCAAGGAGCAGGACCAGGCCAAGTACGTCACCAACTTCAACATTGCACCCAAAACCGCCATTACGGCCGTGAGTGTGCGCCACCGCGGCGGCGACTGGACCAGCAGCCCCGCTGTGAACCCCGGCGAAACGGTGGACGTGCGCCTGGAAGGCGAGGCCCTGCAACGGGCCCGGTTTCACTTCGAGGATGTGCAGGTGGTGCCCTCCGACTCCTCGGTGCGCACCGATGCGGCTGTGGTGTACCGGGTGCAGGTGCCCGTCACCATCGACAAAAAGCGCATTACCATCTTCAACGCCGGCCAGCCCACGGGCCACAGCCTCACGGTGCGCGAGTTTCAGCGCCCCCACCCGCTCGACTTCGTGGGCGTCACCTTCGGCGAAGCGCCCCGGCCCGTGACGCGCTTCGCCGGCCCCATCCTCTACGACCGTACCATCCGCGACGTAGTGTTCAGCTTCAACGCCGGGGGCATCGACTCCGACCAGCAGCTCTACGGCAAGCAGTACCTCACCTTTGACATCCGAACCCAGAACAGCCGGGGCGAGCTGATCGAGATGCGCACCCTTGATAACGTGGTGGTGTGCCCCGACGGCTCATCGGTGCGGGCGGCGTTTTACCAGGACAAGCAGTGCCAGGTGGGCAGCATCAGCCTCAACACCCTGCTGGGCGCCCGCAAAACCTACGACCTCGACGACTGGAGCACCATCATCGTGACGGTGCGGCACACGCCCAGCCAGTACCAGGAGCCGGGCTTTTCGCAGAAGCTGGAGCTGGTGCTGCGGCGCAGCATCAAGTTCGACATCGACGTGAGCTTCCCCGGCGGCCTGCTCACCCGCATTCCGGGCGAAAAGAGCTACAGCACGTTCGGGGGCATTTCCTTGGCCATGCTGGGGCAGATCAGCTTCTACCACCCCGAGAAAATCAACCGCCTGCGGCCCTACAAGATTGGAGCAGGCTTCGTGGCCCTCAACGCCTTCAACCTCAGCAACAGCCAGGATGCCTACCGCGACCTGGGCGTGGTAGTACTGGGCTCCATCTACCCCACCCGCCGCGAGGCCAAGCTCACCTTCCCACTTTACCTGGGCGGGGGCTACCTGCTCACCAAAGGCAAGCCGTTTCTGCTACTGGGGCCAGGCATCGGGGTGCGGCTGTGAGGCGGCGGGATGGTGACAGGTAACAGGTAGCATGTCATGCTGAGCTTGTCGAAGCATGACGGCCTTATAGATTATCCCAGAGGCTAGTCAATAGTGGTCAGGCTCCCCCTTTCTTTTGGAGAGGGGCCGGGGGGTGAGGTTTCACGCCTGCACGCTGCTCTACTAACCTCTGCGCGGCGGCTGCGTTTGTCTGCGGGTAGTCAGTTCCTGGTTGGCGCAAGCTGAACCGCAGGAAAACGCAGTTAAGCTCCCGCCACACTCGCAGCCCGCATGTCTGCCTCCCCTGCTCCTTCTCTGCCGGCGCCCCCGGCCCCCACCTCCCCGTTTGCCCCGCTCAGGATTCCGTTTTTTCGGATGCTGTGGGTGGCCTCGTTTGTATCGAACATCGGGACGTGGATGCAAAACGTGGGAGCCGTGGGGCTGATGACCCAGCTCACGCCCTCGCCGGTGCTGGTGGCTTTGCTCCAGACCGCCTCGGCGCTGCCCGTGTTCCTCTTGAGCCTGCCCGCCGGCGCCCTCGCCGACCTCGTAGACCGGCGTCGGATGCTTTTGCTCACCCAAACCTGGATGGCTATTACGGCCCTGGTGCTGGCCGCCCTCACGCTGCTGGGCCTCACCACGCCCTGGCTGCTGCTGCTGCTCACGTTTCTGCTGGGCCTGGGCGGGGCCCTGAACAACC
The DNA here is from genome assembly GCF_025979885.1 of Hymenobacter sp. YIM 151500-1. NCBI lineage: Bacteria > Pseudomonadati > Bacteroidota > Cytophagia > Cytophagales > Hymenobacteraceae > Hymenobacter > Hymenobacter weizhouensis. The sequence goes on along the minus strand of NZ_CP110139.1, from coordinate 717,974 downwards.
CCGTGTGGCAAACCGTGACGCCCGAGCTGGTGCCCCGGCCGCAGCTAGCCCAGGCCCTGGCCCTCAACAGCGTGAGCTTCAACCTGGCCCGCGCCTTTGGGCCGGCTCTGGGCGGGTTGCTGATTGGGTACGCGTCGGCGGGGGCGGCGTTTCTGCTGAATGGGGTGTCGTTTCTGGCCACTATGTACATGGTGTGGCGCTGGCAACGGGCGCCGCAGGCTACGTCGGAGCTGGCCGGGGAACGAATCTTGGCCGCTATTCGGGGCGGCATCCGCTACGCCCGGTTTGCGCCGCCGGTGCAGCACATTCTGGTGCGGGGCGTGTGCTTTACGTTTGGGGCCAGTGCCTTGCTAGCCCTGATGCCGGCCGTGGTGGCCCGGCAGCTCCACCTACCCACGTCGTTTTACTCCCTGCTGCTCTCGTGCATGGGCGCGGGGGCCGTGCTGGGGGCCCTGGTGCTGCCCCGCCTCAACCGCCGCCTCAGCATCGACTGGCGCGTGAGCTTGGCCACGGCCACGTTTGGGCTGGGGCTGCTGGGCCTGGCGTACTCGGCCAGCCGCCCGCTGCTCATGGGGCTGCTGGTGCTGGTGGGCCTGGCCTGGATGCTGGTGCTCAACTCGTTTAGCGTGGGCGTGCAGACGGTGGTGCCGCGCTGGGTGCAGGCCCGCACCATTAGCCTCTACCTACTCACCATTCAGGGCGGCATGGCGCTGGGCTCGGTGGTGTGGGGCGCGGTGGCCACGCGCTGGAGCCTGCCCGCGGCCCTCACGGGGGCGGCCGTCTGGCTGGGGCTGAGCCTGCTGCTGGTGGTGCGCTTTTCGCTGAGCACCACCGAAAACCTGCCCGACCCCACGCCCACCCGTCCGCGCCGGGAGCCTGAGCTGGCCGAGGAGCCTGACCCCGACGCCGGCCCGGTCATCATCACCACCACTTACCGCGTGCGGCCCGAAAACCGCCCCGCCTTCACCTACCTCATACACCAGCTCAGCCGCATCCGCCGCCGCGAGGGCGCCATCCGCGTGGGCCTCTACGCCGACCTGGCCGACCCTACCCGCTTGGTGGAGTACTTCATGGTCGAAACCTGGGAGGAACACGAGCAGCAGCACCTGCGCGGCGCCAGCCCCGACGAGGAAGACCTAAAAGCCCGCGCCCGGCAGTTTCACCAGGGCCCCGAGCCGCCCGCCGTAGCCCACCTGCTGGCCCAGCCCTACCTGCCCACCGCCACCCCGCCCGTGATGGTGCCCGGCACCACCCGCCTGGTAGCCAACACCGCCGGCGAAGCCGTGAGCTAAGGTGGCCTAAGCTTCAGCTTGGGCCGTGCGCCGGGTGTGCCCTGTCGGTTGACTTAGGTGACCTGTGCTGGCTAAGAGCATGTTGGAAAATTTAGCAGAACACGGTTTAGGTCCTGCTCCATCTGGCGTCCGCTTGTCGAAGCATCTCTCCCGCTTCGTTGCAATGCTAAATGATTAGCCAGCGGGAGAGATGCTTCGACTGCGCTCAGCAGGACAATTCCCAAACACGCTCAAAGTCCGCTGCCAGCTACTTTTAAACCTTCCGGCCTTCTCACGGCTTCTGTTCTCTATGAAACTTCTCTACGGCTACTTGCGCCACTATTGGGGCCTGCTGGCGCTGGCGCTGCTGCTGGCGGCCATCAACCAGGTTTTCTCCCTGCTCGACCCCTACATCTTCCGGCAGATTATCGACCGGCACGTCACGCCCACGCTTACCAGCCCAGCCCGGCCTGGCTTTTGGGCGTTTCTGTCGGCCGGAGCAGGCATCCTGATTCTGAAAGCCATGGGCGTGGCCATGGTGTCGCGCATCGCCAAAAACTTCCAGGACTACTACACCAACGTCATCACCCAGCGCCTGGGCGCCGAGCTGTACTCCGACGGGCTGCGGCACTCCCTGGAGCTGCCTTATCAGGTGTTCGAGGACCAGCGCTCCGGCGAAACCCTGGGCAAGCTCCAGAAGGTGCGCACCGACGTGGAGAAGCTGATTCAGAGCTTCGTCAATGTGCTGTTCATCTCCCTGGTGGGTATCGTGTTCGTGACCTGGTACGCCGTGAGCGTGTACTGGCCCATTGCGGTGGTCTACTTCCTGACTATTCCGCTGCTGGGCTCCCTGAGCCTGTTTCTGAGCAAGCGTATCAAGACGATTCAGAAAACCATCGTGGCCGAAACCACAGCCTTAGCCGGCTCCACCACCGAAAGCCTGCGCAACATCGAGCTGATCAAGAGCCTGGGCCTGGCCCAGCAGGAAACCACCCGCCTCAACGCCACCACCGACAAAATCCTGAAGCTGGAGCTGAAAAAGGTGCGCTACCTGCGCTCTTTGTCCTTCGTGCAAGGCACCTTCGTCAACCTCATGCGCAACGTCATTCTGCTCATGCTCCTGTTTCTGGTGGTGCAGAAGCTGATATCGGTGGGTGAGTTCTTTTCGTTCTTTATCTACTCCTTCGCCATTTTTGGGCCCTTGCAGGAAATGGGCACCATCATCAACGTGTACCGCGAAACTGAAGCCTCTCTGGCTAACTACCAGCGCATCCTGGACACGCCTAAGGAGGTGAAGCCGACTCACCCCAGGAAGATTGAGAAGATTGAAACGCTGACCTTCGAGGACGTGCACTTCCAGCACCTCTCGGCCAGCAGCGCCGCCCTGGATGGCATTTCGTTCACCACCCGCCTGGGCGAAACCATTGCCTTCGTGGGACCTTCGGGTTCCGGCAAAACCACGTTGGTGAAGCTGCTGGTGGGCCTGTACCCGCCCCGCGCCGGCCAAATTCTCTACAACAGCATCCCCGGCTCGGAGCTGGACCTGGACCTGCTGCGTGAGCAAATCGGCTTCGTAACCCAGGACACCCAGCTCTTCGCCGGCACCATCCGGGAAAACCTGCTGTTTGTGGCCCCGCACGCCACCGATGCCGAGTGCCTGCGCGCCCTCCACCAGGCCGCCGCCGACTCCCTGCTGGCCCGCGCCCCCCAGGGCCTCGACACGGTGATTGGTGAGGGCGGCGTGAAGGTATCCGGGGGCGAAAAGCAGCGCCTGAGCATTGCCCGCGCCCTGCTGCGCCGCCCCACCCTGCTGGTCTTTGACGAAGCCACGTCGGCCCTGGACTCGCTCACGGAAGAGGAAATCAGCCAGACCGTGCGGGAGCTGTCGGGCTCGCGCCAGCACATCACCATCCTCATTGCCCACCGCCTTAGCACCATCCTGCACGCCGACCGCATCTTCGTGCTGGAGCGCGGCCACATCGCCGAAGCCGGCCGCCACGAGGAGCTACTCGCCCAGAAAGGCCTCTACTACGCCATGTGGCGCCAGCAAATCGGCGAGCGAACGGCCCCCACGCCGGCCCGCGCGGTAGGGGTTGCTTGACCTCACCCCCTAGCCCTAGTTGCCTCACCCCCTAGCCCCCTCTCCGGGGGAGAGGGGGAACTAGCTCTAGAATTACTAGCTGATTCTAGCTCTAAAATGCTAGAAACTAGTCCCCCCTCTCCCTCGGAGAGGGGGCTAGGGGGTGAGGCAACCCGTGAGGTCCCGTCAGCATACTTTTCCCCTGCCCCGGTGCGTTACACAAGCGCCGTTCCGGTCATGCCGCCGTGCCCGTCCCGGCGGGGCGGAACGACTTCGCACATAATTGTGTTTTTTCCGTGCAACCTCCCGCCAGCTTGAAAGGTCTACTGTTGAGAATTACTTCAGCTTAATTTGCTTTTTAAACCGATAAGCGAGCAGTTTTTACAAGCAGGCAAGCGCCTGGCGGAATTGCAATAATCAGGCAGGGTTCTTGCCCTTTTCTTCCGACCCTTTCATTCTCACTTCCATGACCCACCTCCGCTTTTTCCGCCGCTTTGCAGGCTTGGTGCTTGCCGGGTGGCTCTGCTTGCTGGCCCTTACGGCCGGCGCCCAAACCGCCCAGCGCGACGTGCTGCGCGAGATTACCGATGTGGTGGGCCTGAAGCCGCGCTTCGAGCTGCGCGCTACTACTGAGGTGCAAAATGCGGCGGCCGTGGTGTACGGCGGCAAGCGGTACCTGCTCTACAACCCGCAGTTTGTGCAGGCCGTGAACCGCGCCGGCCGCACCGACTGGGCCGGCATCAGCATCCTGGCTCACGAAATGGGCCACCATCTCAACGGCCACACCCTACGCGCCGGCGGCTCCAATCCCGCCGACGAGCTGGAAGCCGATGAGTTTTCGGGGTTTGTGCTGCGCAAGATGGGTGCTAGTCTGGCCGAAGCGCAGGCCGGCATGGCCGTCGTATCCGATGATGAGACCTCGGCCACGCACCCCGGCCGCCGCACCCGCCTGGCCTCCATTGGGGCGGGCTGGCAGCGGGCCAACCAGCAAATTGCCGCCAGCAGCCGCACAGTGGCCCCGTCAGCAGCTCCGGCCGTGCTGGCCAGCCGTCCGGCCCCGCAGCCCCAGCCCACGCTGGTAGCCGATGGCAGCCAGGTGAGCGTGCTCGGCAAAATCACCTTCCGCAGCAACCCCGACGAGCCCTACTACCTCACCAGCCGCCTCAACGTGGTGCGTCTCGACCACTCCGACCACACGGCCCAGGTGGTAGGCCGCCTCACCCGCTCCGACAGCAGCACCTTCCCGTTTGTGCTGGTCGATGGGCAGCAGCGCCGCCTGTTTGTCAGCCAGAGCGGCGGCATCTACGACCAGAGCGGCCGCCAGGTGGCCCTGCTCTCGGACCCTTCCTAAGCAGCGTTTCGCTTTCGGGTTCAATAAAAGCCAGCTCCTACGTGTGGGAGCTGGCTTTTATGCGTCCGTCCAGGGCGCACGGCCCGGAGTGCGGGCTTCGCCTTACTTTGCAGCAGCATTCTCTCGTTGCCTCATGCCGCGCTCCTACCCTTTTCTGCTGGTTGACGCTTTCACCGATACGGCCCTGGGCGGCAACCCGTGCGCCGTAGTGCTGGATGCCGATACGCTGGCCGACGAGCAGATGCAACGCCTGGCGCGGGAGTTCAATCAGTCGGAAACGGCCTTTGTGCGCCGCTCGGCAGTGGCCGACTTTGGGGTGCGCTACTTCACGCCAGCCGAGGAAATTCCGCTGGCGGGCCACCCTACCATTGCCACGCTCACGGCGCTGCTGCACACCGGCCGCCTGCCACTGCCTGGCCTGGAGGCGCCGCTCCGTTTGCAGCTGGAGCTGCTGCACGGCCCCATTCAGGTAGAGGTGCTGGCCCCGCCGGTGCCCGGTACCCCGGCGCCGGTGTGGATGACCCAGCGGCGGCCGGAATTTGGCCGCACCCACGACCCGGCCGTGGTGCTGCCTTTTTTTGGCCTCTCGCCCGATGATGTGCACCCCGGTGCCCCTTTGCACACCGTAAGCACCGGCACACCCCAGCTCATGGTGCTGCTGCGCGGCCCCGAAGCCCTGCGCCGGGCCCGCCTGGCCGACGCCGCTGGCCTCGACCAGTACCGGGCCGCGTCCGGCTTTTTCAGCACCCACCTCTTTTGCCTGGGCGGGGCCACGGCGGCCGGGCACACGTTTGCCCGCCACTTCTGCACCCCGCCCGACGTGGTGGAAGACCCCGTAACGGGCTCCGCCACCGGGGGCATGGCTGCCTACCTCTGGCACTACGGTTGTCTGTCCCGGCCCGAGTTTGTGGCCGAGCAAGGCCACTGGCTGGGCCGCCCCGGCACCGTGCACGTCCGCCTCGACGGCACCCCCACCAACCTGCAAGCCGTGCGCATCGGGGGCACAGGTATCGTGGTAGTCAGCGGCACCCTGACCGTGTAAAAGCACCTGTCATTCCGAGCAGCGCGAGGAATCTGGGTTCGATGCTGGACTGCTAACGGTCCAGCATCAGCCACCAGCAACTTTGCGACGCTTCAGGTTGTTGAAAGCTGGCCGCTCCTGGCTTTTTCACTTCTCTGTTTTCTTGCTGTGCCCGAACTACCCGAAGTAGAAACTTACCGCCGCTTTCTTCACGAACTAGTTGTAGCGCAAACCATAACCGCGCTGGAAGTGCACGATGCCCACGTGCTGGCCGTTGACGAAGACACGTTGCGCCAGGCCGTGGTGGGCCGAACCGTCCGGGATACGGGGCGTCTAGGTAAAAACTGCTTTCTGCTGCTCGACGATGGCCGGGTGCTGGTGCTGCACTTTGGCATGACCGGTGACGTGGGCGCCTACCGCGACCCAGCCGACCGACCCCGGTTTACGCGTGTGACCTTGTACCTGGACTCCGGCCTGCGCGTTGCCTTCATCGACCCGCGCAAGTTCGGGCGCATCCGGCTGGCCGACAGCATCGAAACCTACCAGCAGGCCAAGAAGCTGGGCCCCGACGCCCTGGACATCAGCCCGGAGCAGCTGCAGCAGAAACTGCAACGCCGCAAAGTAGCCGTGAAGCCCCTCTTGTTAGACCAGAGCATCACGGCAGGCTTGGGCAACTGGATTGTGGACGAGGTGCTGTTTCAGGCCGGCATCCACCCGGAGCGCCTCGCCCATACGCTACAAGCCGACGAGTACCAGGCCCTGCACGGCGCCATTCAGCATGTGCTAGGCACGGCCATCCGGCATGAAGCCACCTACCGCCATTTTCCGGCCGACTTCCTGATTCACGCCCGGCAGTGGGACGACTCCGCCACCCCCGGCACCGATGCCCACCGGTTTTGCCCCCGCCACGCCAATACGGAAATTGTAAAAAGCTACGTGGGCGGCCGAGCTACGTACGTATGCCCGGTTTGCCAGCCTGCGCCCACTTTAGCATAAAAATGCAAGTATCATCTCAGGCTACCGGCCACCGTGGAAAAGTGAAGTTGGGCATTTAGTGGGAGACACGCGCCAGATGCGCTGCACCACATTTATTCAGGTGTTGTCGCCCCGTTGGCAAAACCCATTTTCATGAAAAACTGCTCGTGGTCCTGGTCGTGCTGGCTTGTGCGCTGGTATTCGCCGCTTGCGAGGCTGCCCCCTGGCGCCTAACCACCGGGTAAGCGCCGGCCGTGGAAATGCTGGCCCGCCTGAAAGCGTTTCAGCGCGACAACCGAACAGATTTTCAAAGCCGATGGCAGCTACGCGCTGGATGAAGCCCAGTTGAAGACCCACCCCGAAGCCCCGCCGCACCAAACCGGCTCCTAGAAGCTCATCCCGGGCGGCGATTCTCTTACCGTGGTGCAGTCGGGCATAACTCGCCGGTTTGCGGTAAAAGAGCTGACGCAAACCGCCGAAAATGGCTCAGCTACCATCTACACGCTGGTGTTTTCGCACTGAGTAGTGCTGCTGAAATACTTTGTTAGTGAATGCTGAGATTGGACAGCATCAGCGCACAAGTGCCGAAGCCAATTAGACCAAGCACCAGCACAGACAACACCATCATCAGCCCCAATCTCTTTCTTCCCCCCAGCAGCACTAACAGCCCCGCTATAATATTGGCTACTGGCAAAAGCAGCAGCAGAAAAAAGCCCCCTAGCGACACGCACAGCACCACCAGCACGACGTTGCCGAACAAAATAATCAGCATCCATTCCCCATCGGAGGGGCGGGGCTGCTCGGGTGGTGACGGTTGAGGAAGTTGGTTTTCCATTTACAGCACTGGAATGTCGCGCAGAACCTCCAGCCGCTGCTGCTTTTCAGCGTCGCGGTAGAGCAGGTTCATGGTTTCGAAAGGAATGATTTTCAGGTCCTTGCTAACGATGTGCACACAGGACTTCTTGACGGCCCGCACGTCGAAGTTCCACGCGTCCATAAACTGTAGGATGATGATGCGGAATAGGTTGTCGTAGCCCAGGTTGGGGGCCTGCACCTGGGGCAGGCAGCAGAGCAGCTGGTTCATCTCGGGCAGCACCGTATCCACGGTATTGGCCGTGCTAAACAGGCGCAACAGGTGCTGGCGCAGGCGCGGGTCCCGCTCGTATACAATGGTGTTGCCGGCGCTCTGGAGCAGGTCGGCGGGGTCTACGTAGCGCGTGAGCGGAAACACCTCGCCGTCGAGCTTGAGGGCGTAGGCCATGGCCAGGGCATCGGGGTTGCAGGGCACGGGCAGCAAGTCCTGGGCCGTGAACACCGAGCTTTGCCGGATAATGCCCTGGCGCACTTCGGTGAGGCTGAGCCGGTCGGTGGCGGGGTCGAAGTGCTCTAAGCGGCCGGCGGCTTGGGTGGGTTGGAACGTGACGCCCCGCACGCAGCGCTGCCGGAGGGCAAAGTCGATGATGTCGCCCATTTCATCATCGTTCAGCCCCTTTTGCAAGGTCACGACCAGCGTGGTGCTGAGGTTGTATTTGTTGAGGTGTTCCAGGGCCTGGAGGCGCACCTGGCGCAGGTCGCGCCCGCGCAGGGCTTCCAGCGCCTCTTGCCTGAACGAGTCGAATTGTAGATACACCTCAAACGCCCCGGCGTAGGTAGCCAGGCGGGCTACAAACTCCTCGTCTTTGGCCAGGCGTACGCCATTGGTGTTCACCATCAGGTGCTTGATGGGCTTGCGCTTGCACATGTCCAGAATCTCCCAGAACTGGGGGTGCAGCGTGGGCTCCCCGCCCGAAATCTGCACTACGTCGGGCTCACCCTCGTTTTCTACCAGCACATCCACCATGGCTTCTACCTCGGCCAGCGTGCGGTGCCGGCCGTGCAGGGGGCTGCTCTCGGCGTAGCAGGTGGGGCAGGTGAGGTTGCAGCGGTCCGTAATTTCAATGACGGTGAGGCAGGAGTGTTGCTCGTGGTCCTGGCACAGGCCGCAGTCGTAGGGGCAGCCGTAGTGAGTGGCGGTGTTGAAGCGGCGCGGCGTTTCGCTAGGCTTCACGTAGTTGCGGATGCTTTTGTAGTACTCTACGTCGGTGGCAATGAGCACGCGCTGGCGGCCGTGTTCCGGGCAGCGCTTGAGCATGTACACGCCGCCATCTTCAAACACAATCTTGGCCTCAACGCGGCGCAGGCAGTGCGGACAGAGGCTCAGGGTAAAGTCGTAGTAAGTATAGGGCCGTTCGGGCATAAGAAGTAGGTTTAAGGCACCAGTGACGTGCGGGCGTTGATTTTTCTAATAACTGCTTTAGGAGATGGAGACACCTTAACCCAATAAAACAGAATGACCTCGTACCCACCCGACTGATTTACTTGGTCCACATTCAAGATAGCGTAGCTGGTTACAATTGAATTGCCATCGGCCATCCAACTCGAAACGTCCCTAAAATAGGCAGACTTTGTTCCGATGGTATGCCCACTGCTGCCCGTTATAAAAACAGCACTCTTATTCAGAAAATTAAAGCTGCCGCGTGTATCCTTGAAAAAGAAATTCAAATACGTTGCTTCCTGGTGGTTCAGCGTGGGTGTATCATCCAGACCACAACTATCCAGTTGCTGAGCTTTGGCCGCAAGTGTCACAAGCAACATAAAAACCGTCGTCAAATATCTTGATATACAAGCCATTTAAGCTTTAATATTAAATTATACTACTTGATGTTGACTTACTACTCCATCCCGCCCAAACAGCCAGACATAATACCCCAGCCCGGCTACACAAGCCCATTGTATAGCCGTGAGGCCCCAGCCGGCCGGGGCGGGCGTGGGCTTGATGAACTCCACCAGCAGGCGGAATAGCAGGTAGCCCACCATAAACAGCCGGAACCGCCAGCCATTCGGGAGCGGCCTGCGCCGCTCCAGCAACCACAGCCCAGCCCCAAGCAGGACTAGCCACCCAATTTCGTACAAGTTGGTAGGGTGGCGCGCTACGCCGTCGCCGAAGTCAATGCCCCAGGGCAAGGCTGTGGCCGTGCCGAAGGTGCCGTCTTCGAGGCCGGAGAGGTGGCAGCCTAGCCGCCCGATGCTCATACCCAGCAGGATGGGAAATACCATCAGGTCGCCGCTGGAAGCCGTGATGCCAAGGTGCCGCTTGGTTAGCTCCACTCCTATCAGGCCACCAAGCAGGCCGCCCACAATGGTTTTGTTGGTGAGGTAGTACACCCAGCCGCCGGGCGGGTGCCCCAGCAGCTCCGGGTGCTCCAGCAGGCCCAGCACCCGCGACCCAAGCAGGCCCCCCGTCGCGCAGCCTACAAAAATCAGGAGGCGGTGCTCGTCGGAAATGAGGTCCTGGGTGCGAGTGCGCAAGTACTGGTACAGCCGAAAGCCCCCGGAATACGCCAGCACCTCCAGCAGCAAGTGGATGGGCAGCGTAAGGGAGCCCATGGTTAGATGAACAGGATAGGCCACGGGCGCAAGATGGCAAATAGAATGCTTTCCGCTAGCACTAGGGGAACACGCCAAAGCGTGTGGCAAATTTTTCATGACAAAGTGATTTGTGACAAAACGTTTTGTCACAAATCACTTTGTTATGAATATGTAGCGGTGTAGCGCTGACCTTCGATTCATGCTACACGGCTACGACCTTGTTCTGATGGCGCGCCAATATGCGAACTATAACCGAAGGTCAGCGCAGCTACAGTTCGCACTACAGCCTACGGCCGACTACTTACACCTCGTTGTTCTGCTTTTCGGCCTTGCGGGTGAGGTTGGTGAGCCAGGAGCGCGACACTTCCGACTCGCTTTCGTAGCCGCGGCGGCGCTCGTCGCCGGCCTCGCCGGCGGGGCCGGGCAGGGCGCGGTTCACCCAGCTGAGCAGGTTGGCCGTGGTGCCCGGCAGCAGGCCGTGAAAAGCCGACAGCACCTTGGCCGGCAAGCCGATGATTAGCTCGGCGTCGCCGCGGCGGCAGGCATTCCAGATCTGCCGCGCCGCCGACTCGGCATCCACCGTGAGGGCGGGCAGGGAGTCGGCAATAATGAAGGTGGCGTACTCCTTTTTATGCTGGCCTTTGACGATGGCGTGGCGGGCGCTGCCAGTGCGCATCAGGCCGGGGCACACAGTGGTGACCTGAATGCCGTATTGCAGCAGCTCGGCCCGGAACCCCTCGCTCAGACCTACCAGGGCAAACTTGCTGGCGCAGTAGGGAGCCAGGTGGGGCACGGCCACCTTGCCGCCCACCGAGGCAATGTTCACGATGCGGCCCTCGCCACGGCGGCGCATGGCCGGCAGCACGGCCTGCATGGCGTGCAGCGGCGCCCAGAAGTGGGTGTTCATGGAATCCTCGTACTCGGGCAGGTCCATGTGGTCGAGGGGGCCGGCCGTGATGATGCCGGCGTTGTTGACCAGCACATCAATGGGTCCCAGCTGGCGCTGCACTTGCTCCACCAGGCCGCGCACTTCGTCGGCGCTGGTCAGGTCGCGCACCAGGGCCAGCACCTCGGCGCCGTCCTGGGTTAGCTCCTGGCGGGCGCGCTCCAGCTCGTCGGCGTCGCGGGCGCAAATGGCGACTTTGGCACCTTCGGCCACGGCCTGCCGGGCCAGCACCAGCCCCAGGCCGCGCGAGCCGCCCGTGATGAGGACCACGCGGCCGGCGAGGTCGTAGGAGCCGCGGCGGTTGAGGTAAAGGGTGGTGGCGGCTAAGGCGCCCAGGCCAGCGGCGGCGGCCAGCCAGGTGTTTCGGGTTTCACGTTTCATACGATGACGTAAGGTGGATATGCTCAACTACCCGGTGTAAGGAAACCCGGCGGCAAAGGTTACGCGCGCCGCAGATTTCGTTGGTGGCGGGGAATACAAGCGCTTGGTTTGGCGTTGTGGCGGGTAGAATAGCTTTTTACCCGCCATCTTTACCATCCGTTGGCCGCGTTCGGCTCCAGGTTTTTAGTACGTCTGGCCCGATTTTTAGCGGCGTTTTGTCTAATGAAAACTTCCCTGCTTGTCTTTGTGCTGCTGCTGGCTCCGGCAGCCGTGCGCGCCCAAACCTCGGCTTCTCCGAAACCAAAACCAGCCGCAGCGGGCGTAGCCAAAGCCCCCGGCCCGGCACCGGCCGCGAGTAGCCGTCCTGCCGCAGCCCCTGGCCGCCCCGCCCTCAACGAGGCTCAGGTGGAAGCCCGCGCCAACGCCCTGACGGCCAACATGCAAAAGGCCCTGGCCCTGACTCCGCCACAGGTAGAGAAGGTTCGCCAGATTAACCTGGTCAGCGTTCGGAACGTGGAAACCGCCCGCCACACCTACCGCCAGGACATGCGCAAGATAGCTGCCGTTGTGGATGACATCGGCCAGGCCCGCCTGGCTATGCTGAAAGAGGCCCTCACGCCCCAGCAGTTCGACAAGTACCAGCGCAAGCGCGAAGAGAAGATGGGCGTTCCGAGCAGCCAAGCGCCCCAAGGCACCCCCGCCCCCGGCCTGCCCAGCCGGTACGAGGAGTAGGTGGTGAGGCGCCAGCCCCAGCGGGGCGGCCCCCATCGTCCGCACACGAATGGTGCCGCCCCGCTGGGGCTTTGCAAACGAATACAGCCAGTGGGTGCCACCGATAGGTCGTCCCGCTGGGGCTGACGTTCACTCACTTACTCATTCACCACCTGCCAGCCCAGCTTGATAATAAAGACGCTGACGACCAGCAGGAACAGGCCGCGCACGAAGCCGGTACCGTGGCGCAGGGCCAGGTGGGCGCCCAGCGTGGAGCCGACGATGTTGCTGGCGGCCATGGGTAAGGCGACGGACCAGAGAATCTGGCCCGTGGAGGCGAAGTAGGCCAGGGCCGCCAGGTTGGTGGCCACGTTGACCAGCTTGGCCGAGGCCGACGAAGTGATAAAATCGTAGCCGAACAGCCCCACGAAGGCAAACAGCAGAAACGACCCCGTGCCCGGCCCGAAAAACCCGTCGTAGAAGCCGATGACCAGGCCCACGGCGGCGCCGTACAGCGGCTCGCGCCGGGCGGGCAGACGCGGGGCGTGGATGGAGCCAAAGTCTTTGCGCCAGAAGGTGTAAACGGCAATGACGACCAGCAGCCCCAGCACCAGCGGCGGCAGCAGCTCCTGGGGCAGGCGGCTCACCACCCGCGCCCCCAGCCACGAAAACACCCCCGCCACAACTGCCGCCGTACCTACTGCCCGCCAGCGCAGCGGCACCTGCCCGGCGTAGCGCCGCAGCGCCGCGGCCGTGCCCATCAATGAGGATACCTTGCCGGTGCCAAAAATGGTGGGTACCGGCGTGCCCTTGAGCAGCAGCAGCATGGCCGGCAGCTGAATCAGCCCGCCCCCGCCCACCACGGAATCAATCAATCCGGCCAGAAAAGCCGCCCCGCACAGCAGGGCTATGGTAAAGGCTGAAATCATACGGCCGCGAAGGTAAGCCGTGGGGCCGCAAACCCGCTATGTTTACGAGGCCACTCGTTATGCTCTCCCCCTATGCACGGCCCCGACCCCGCTACGCTCCATCCGCTGCCCCACCACCGCAGGCTGGTGTTTCTCAAAAACCTTATCACCCGGCCCAACATCATCGTGGGCGACTACACGTACTACGACGACCTGGACGACCCCGCCAATTTCGAGCGGAATGTGCTGTATCACTTCGATTTCCTTGGCGACCGGCTCATCATCGGGAAGTTTTGCGCTCTGGCTTCGGGGGTGAAGTTTATCATGAACGGCGGCAACCACGAGACAGCCCCCATTTCTACCTATCCATTCGCCATTTTCGGGGGCGGCTGGGAGACGCTGATGGCCGGGCAGGACGTGCGCGACAAGTACCCCTCGAAGGGTGATACCGTGGTGGGCCACGACGTCTGGATTGGGCACGAAGCCACCATCATGCCCGGCGTGCACATCGGCAACGGCGCCGTCGTGGCCACGAAGGCCGTGGTAACGCGCCATGTACCCGCCTACGCCATTGTGGCCGGCAACCCGGCCCAGGTACTCCGCTTCCGCTTCGACGAAGCCACCGTGGAGCGCCTGAACCGCCTGGCGTGGTGGGACTGGCCGGCCCAGAAAATCACCCGTCACCTGCATCTGCTCAACGCCGCCGATGTAGATGCCTTGGAGCAGGTAGCCGGGTCAGATGGCTGGTAACTGGCGGTGCCTGGTAGGTACTGGCGGTTACTGGCGCGAGGTTAGCGCAGCGTACCTCGTGCCCACTATGACGGGAGGCTGTGCCTCCCCACGCCAGAACGACCGACGCCTGCCCCTAACGGTCCAGTTCCGGCCTGCCGCTGGTGCGGCAGTGGAGGCCCAGCCTCCACCTCATGCCCAGGCACGAGGTACGCTGCGCTAACCTCGCGCCAGTTCCCGCTAGCAACGGCCAGCTGTGGGTAAGCGGAACCAGAGCCGCGAACCTCCGGGCACCCGCCGCGGTTATATGAGCTATTCGCGTTTCCTATGAAAACACCTTCCGCCTTGCGGTTAAGTGTGCTCGACCAGTCGCCGGTGCCGCAGGGACGCACCCCGCGCGAGGCCCTGCTGCACACCCTGGAGCTGGCCCGCCTGGCCGACCAGCTCGGCTACACCCGGTTTTGGGTGAGTGAGCACCACAACACCCGTACGCTGGCTGGCTCGGCGCCGGAGGTGCTGCTGGCCCGCCTGGGCGCCGAAACCTCCCGCATCCGGCTGGGCTCGGGCGGGGTGATGCTGCCCCACTACTCGGCCCTGAAAGTAGCCGAGAGCTTCCGGGTGCTCGAAACCCTGTACCCCGGCCGCATCGACCTGGGCATCGGCCGCGCGCCCGGCACCGACCGGATTACGGCTCACGCCCTCAACCCGCACAACACCTTCCGCGACGAGGACTTTGCCGAGCAACTCATGGACCTGCGCGCTTTTCTGCGCGACGAAGTGGTGCCCGACACCATTCATATGAAAGTGAAGGCCGCGCCGTTTACCGACACCCGGCCGGCGCTGTGGCTGCTTAGCTCCAGCGGGCAGAGCGGGTTGTTTGCAGCCCAGCTGGGGGCGGCGTTTTCGTTTGCTCACTTCATCAACCCCCAGGGCGGCCCCAACATGGTGGAGCTGTACCGGCAGCGGTTCCGGCCCTCGCCGGAACTGGCCGAGCCCCTGGCCAACGTGGCCATCTTCGTGCTCTGCGCCGACACCGAAGCCCACGCCCGGCGCCTGGCCAACAACCTGGCCCTGCAACTGCTGAAGCTGGAAACCGGCAACTTCACGCCCATTGGTCCGGCCGAGGAAGTGGACCTGGCCGCCCTGCCCGCTGAGCACCGCGCCCGGCTGGCGTACCACAACCAGCGCCTGGTGTTCGGCACGCCGGAGCAGGTGAAGCCGCAGCTGGAGCAGCTGGCCGCTAACTACGGCGTGGACGAAATCTGCGCCGTAACCATCACCCACGATTTCGCCGACCGGCTCCGCTCCTACGAGCTGCTGGCTGAGGCCTGTGGTCTGCCGGAGCAAGGGCAGGCCGAAGCGGTCAGCGAGGCGGCTTCTTGGTAGCCGCCGAAGCCAGGCATGAGGAGCCGATGGGGTACAGGGCCGCACTATCCCGCGTCTCGTTGTCCGTGCCTTCTTAACACGCAGTGCTAGCCGTTCAGCGGGCAGCCGGTACTACGCGCCTTCACATCCGGGGGGTGTGGGTCGGGGACAGTTGCCGGGAAGTGGAGCACGTGACTTGCATTGCAAAGGCCGCCCGTTCACGCAAGGCCTCCACCAGTTGCGTTTCTAACTACGCTTACGTAGCTGGTACCGATTCCTCGTACTGCTAGCTGTGTCTGAAAGCATTGGAACGGTCCTGCTCTATCTAGCGCCCGCCCCGCGAAGCATCTCTTTCGTTTCGTTGAAGTGCTATTGTCATGCTCCATCTGGCGTCCGCGCAGCCGAAACATCTCTACCGGGGTAACTCCTGACGCTTGCTCAACGAAGCGGGAGAGATGCTTCGACTACGGCTGCGCGGACGTTAGATAGAGCAGGACGGTCAAAGAGGGTGCGAATGATTTTTCAGACGCAGCCTCGCACAGTAAGTTCGTATCAGCCTGGTTTGGTGGGACTTTTACAGGTCAGCGCTACCAGACTTTCCTGTTGATAATGAACCTGTTGCTAAAAAATATAGACCTTCTTTGTTTGCTTGTTTTGAATCTATCTAAATAGGGCGTTGCTTTGCACTGTTTTTAAACAGTCTAAATAAGCCGCCATGCTCCGCCCTCTCCCCTGCCTATTCCTATTTGCGCTTCCCGCCATGTGTGCTGCGGCGCCGATTCCTGCCCCAGCTGACGCGTCCTGCCTGGCCACACTGCGGCTTGGCGGCGACGAAACCGCGCAGCGGGGACGCCTGGCGGGGCGGGTGACGGATGCCGGCGAGCAGCCAGTGGAGGGAGCCACGGTGGCGCTGAAGGGGACTTCGCATGGCACTACCACCACCACAGATGGTGGCTTCCGGTTATCGGCTCCTGCCGGGGCGTATCAGCTGGTGGTGAGCAGCCTGGGCTATACCACCCAGGAGGTGGCCGTGACCATCGTGGCCGGCGAAACGACCACGCTGCCCGCATTTGCCCTGGCCCAGAGCAGCCAGCAGCTACGCGAGGTTACCGTGACCGGCTCCAAGGGCCTGAATGAGCGGCCCGTGGCCATTGGCAAGCTGCCGGTGGCGCCGCTGGACCTGCCCCAGAGCACCGTCACGATTGAGCGACAGGTGCTGGAGCAGCAGCAGGTGCTGCGCCTCAGCGACGTGCTGGCCAACGTGAGTGGGGTGTACGTGATGGGCGCCACGGGCGGCACCCAGGAGGAAATTGCCAGCCGCGGCTTTGCCCTGGGCAGCAACAATACCTTCAAGAACGGAGTGCGCTTCAACAACGGCATCATGCCCGAGGCGTCGTCGCTGGAGCGGTTTGAGGTGCTGAAGGGCAGCAATGCCATCCTGTACGGCAACGTGGCCGCGGGCGGGGTGCTCAACCTGGTCACCAAAAAGCCCCGCTTCGAGCGGGGCGGCTCGGTGGGGCTGCGCGCGGGTAGCTTCGGGTTCTGGAAGCCCATGGTAGACGTGTACGGCGGTGTGGGCAGTAGCCAGCGCGTGGCCTTCCGGCTGAACGGCACCTACGAGCAGGGCAACAGCTTCCGCGACGAGGTAGAAACTAACCGCGTGTACTTCAACCCTTCCCTGCTGTTTAAGCTGACACCGAAAACCGACCTCATCGTGGAAGGCGACTACCTGCGCGACCGGCGCACGCCCGACTTCGGTATCGGGGCCATCAACTACGAGATTCTGCCCTCGCGCAGCCGCTTTCTGAACGTGCCCGGCGCCCTGAACAGTACCGACCAGACCAGCGCCACCGCCACGCTCACCTCCCGCCTCACCGATGCTTGGCAGCTGCGGGCTGTGGCCGGCTTCCAGCGCTACGACAACGAGCTGCGCAGTGCCACCCGGCCCGTGCCCAGCGGCGCGGCGGCCACCTACGGCGACCTGACCCGCGGCCTGCAACGCACCGAAACCGCCGAAAACTACTTCCTGGCCCAGCTCGACCTGATGGGCAAGTTCCGCACGGGCGCCCTGGAGCATGCCGTGCTGCTGGGGGTGGATGCCGACCAGTATCAAACCCGGGCGCTGGTTTACACCAACCCCGCCTCGCCCACCAAGGCAGGCACGGCTGTGTCTGCTTTCGACATCATCAACATCCTGGACCCGGCCAAACAGATTGCCCAGCCAAAAGAGCGGCTGACCGGCTTCCAGAACCTGGTGCGCAACACCTACACCCAAGGCAACACCCGCCGCGCGGGCTTCTACGCCCAGGACCTGCTCAGCCTCAGCCCGAAAGTAAAGCTGCTGGCCGGCCTGCGCTGGAGCTACCAGGAAACGCCCAGCGACATCTACTACTACAACACCGTGGCCAACACGACCAGCAAGCTGGCCGGCACGCTGGCCAACAACCGCCGCTTCGACCAAGCTTTTTCGCCGCGGGTGGGCGTGGTGTATCAGCCCATCAAGACCACGGCTCTGTTTGCCTCCTATGCCAACTCCTTCGTGCCCAATACCAGCGCCGCGGCCCTGGACCTGAACGGGCAGCCGCTGCCGCCCTCGGTGCTCGACCAGTTTGAGGTGGGCCTCAAGAACGACCTGTTCAAAGGGCTGCTGACGGCCAACGTGACGGCCTACCACATCGTCAACAACAACCAGGTGCAGACGGTGCTACCCAACGACCCGCGGTACGCCACGGCCACCATCAAGAACGGCGCGCAGGAGCTGGCCGGCGAGGTAACGAGCAAGGGCGTGGAGGTCGACGTGCAGAGCAAGCCCGTGTTCGGCGCCTCGCTGATTGCCGGCTACAGCTACAACAACACGGCTTTTACCAAGAGCAACCTCTACGACAGCGGCAGCCGCCTGCGCTACAACCCGGCCCACACGGCCAACCTGAGTTTGTTCTACAACTTCGGCAGCGTGTTCGGCGACAACGGCCTGCTGCGCGGCTTCACGGCCGGCCTGACGGGCTACTACGTGGGCGACCGGCTGGCCGGCCGCAACCCGCGCCAGGTGAACCCGGCCACGGGTCAGCCCTGGGTCAGCAACGGCCAGCCCGCCACCGATACGTTTAAGTACATAGCCCTGCCCAACTACACCCAGCTCGACGCCTCCCTGGGCTACACCTACCAGCGGGCTACGCTGCGCGTGAAGCTGGCCAACGTGCTCAACGAGCTGAGCTACAACGTGCACGACGACAACAGCGTGAACCCCATTGCCCCGCGCAACGTCTCGGCCACGTTCAGCTACCAACTCTGATTGCCGGCCGTTCCCTAGTCATTCTGAGCGGAGCGCTGAATCTGGGTCAGCGCCTTGCTTTAACCTCAGATTCCTCGCTCCGCTCGGAATGACAAAGCGTCTTTAGTTGTCTTTGCTCACTCCACTTAGGTAGTGAGTGAGTAAAGATAAAACAAAGTAAGCCCGGCCCGGAAACTGGCTGCAACTGGCCTCATCCGAGTTTTCTGCCGACCTTGCCCGACCTGAGTAGCCGTTATTTTTTGCTTTCTTCTGATGAAAATCTTCTTCCGCAACATTCACCTCTACCTCGGCCTGGCATCGGGGCTGGTACTTGCTGTGGTGTGCCTGACGGGCGCGGTGCTGGTGTTTGAAAAAGAGCTGGAACAAGCCTGGCACCCCGAGCGGTACTTCGTGGAAGCCCCTGCCACGCCCGCCGCCCTGCCCCTGGCCCGCCTCACCGAGGCCGTGCAGGCGGCCAAGCCCGGCGCCACAATCACCGGCCTCAAAGTGTACGCCGACCCCACCCGCACTGTGGAGTTCAGCCTGGCCGGCCCGGAGCGGAAAGGCGAAGGCCGGCCCGAAGCTGCACAGCCCGCCGAAGCCCAACAAGCCAAGCGCCTAAGCCCCCAACCGAAGGAAGGTGCAAGCCAAGCCCCTAAGCCCCCCAAAGGTGGCGGCGGCGAAGGTGGCGGGCCCAAGGTGTTTCTAAACCCCTACACGGCGGCCGTGACGGGGGAGCTGAACTACCGCGAGACTTTCTTTTTCTCGATGATGGCCCTGCACCGGGGCATGGTGGGTGGCGCGGTGGGCAAGCTCATTGTGGGCGTGAGCACCGTTATATTCCTGGTTATTCTGCTGACGGGCATCGTGCTGTGGTGGCCGGCCACGCGCAAGGCCCTGCGCCAGCGCCTCACCGTGAAATGGACCGGCGGCTGGAAACGCCTCAACCACGACCTGCACATTGTGCTGGGCTTCTACTCGGCGTTGTTCCTGCTGGTATTTGCGTTTACGGGGCTGGCCTGGTCGTTTGAGTGGTTCAACAAGGGCATCTACGCCGTCACCAACTCGCCCATGCAGCGCCCCGAGCCCCCGCAGTCGGCTGCCCCGGCAGCAACAGCCGCGGCCCTCTCGCCCGATGCCGTGCTGGCTGCCGCCCGCCAGCAGGCGCCCCAGGCCGTGTACTATTCGCTCCAGCTTCCAAAGGAAGCCACCGGCAGCATTCGGGTAGCCACACTGCGGCCCGGTGCCGCCTACGACAACGCCACCGACGAAGTGTACCTCGACCAGTATTCGGGCCAGGTGCTGCGCCAGCAAACCTACGAGCAGCGTACCCTGGGCCAGCGGGTGCGGGGCTGGTTTAAGCCCATTCATACCAGCGCCGCCTTCGGCTGGCCCGGCAAGGTTATCGGGCTGGTAGTGTGCGTGCTGGGCTTCACCTTCCCCATCACCGGCACCATTCTGTGGCTGAACCGCCTGCGCAAGCAGCGCCGGAAGCAGCAGAAGCTGGCGGCGGTGTAGGAAGCTGTAAGCTGCAAGCTGTAAGCCACAAGCTGCAAGCTTTTCTTATTGAAGAGCTTGCAGCTAAGACGCTACTAACTTCTCAAGCTATTCACATCTGGTTTTTGAAAGCGCCGGGCTACCTTGTCCGGCGCTTTTATGTTGAAGGCCGAATGCACCATGCATCTCAAATCCTCCCACCTGCTTCAAACCAAATGATTTGGAGCCGGTGGGAGGTTACCGGAGCTTCCCTACGAATGGTTTAGAGCAACCGGACAGGTAAGGCGCCCCCGGCCGGGAGCCTACGTACACTACCCGGACCAAACCCGGCACTACTACCCCTGTTGCATGACTGCTCCTACCACCTCTCCCGCTCCGCCGCCCACCGAAAACCGCCTCACCGCCTGGCTGCGCCGGGCGGGGCTGCTCGACTGGTTTCTGCTGGGACTGGCCGGGGCGGTGGGGCTGGCCTATGTGCTACCGGAGGCGGGCAGCGCCGCCAGCCCCGTGCCGTGGAAACTGGTAACCAAGGGCGGCGTGGCGCTGATTTTCTTTTTCTACGGGCTGCGGCTGAGCCTGGAAAAGCTCAGGGCCGGCCTGCGCAACTGGCGCCTGCACGTAGTGGTGCAGCTGATTACGTTCGTGGCGTTTCCGCTGCTGGCCCTAGCCGCGCGCCCGTTCATGGACGCTGGGAAGGCGCAGCTACTCTGGCAGAGCATCTTCTTTCTGTGCACCCTGCCCAGCACCGTGTCTACGTCGGTGGTGATGGTGGGTATAGCGGGCGGCAATCTGCCGGCGGCCATCTTCAACGCCAGCATTTCCAGTCTGCTTGGCATTGTGCTTACCCCGCTTTGGGCCAGCCTGGTGCTGGGCACGGGTACCGGGCCGGAGGGCCACCTCTGGGGCCTGGCCCTGGACCTGACGTGGCAGGTGGTGCTGCCCGTGGTGGCGGGCGTGGTGCTGCACGGCCGCTTCGGGGGCTTCGCCGAGCGGCACCGCCAGGCCCTGCGCACCTTCGACCAGGTAATTATCCTGCTCATCGTGTACACCTCGTTCAGCGAGTCGTTTGCCGAAGGCGTGTTTCGCAGCTTCGGGCCAGCCGACATTCTGGCGCTGGGCGCGGGCATGGTGGCCTTGTACTTCGCCGTGTTCGGGGCAGTATGGGGCCTGAGCCGCGTGCTGGGCTTCTCGCGCGAGGACCGGATTGTGGCCTTGTTCTGCGGGTCCAAGAAGTCGTTGGTGCACGGCAGCGTAATGGCACGGCTGCTGTTCCCGGCTTCGGCCGCCACGGGCGTGCTGCTGCTCCCGCTCATGCTCTACCACGCCCTGCAAATCGTGCTGGCCAGCATCATGGCCCAGCGCATGGGCCAAGAGCACCTAGCAGATTCTGCCCGGTAGCAGGCGTAAAACCCGGTTGAGACCTGGCCGTTGCTGGCGGGTACTGGCGCGGGCACTGGCGCGAGGTTAGCGCAGCGTACCTCGTGCCTGGGCATGAGGTGGAGGCTGGGCCTCCACTGCCGCGCCAGCGGCAAGCCGGTACCGGGCCGTGCGGGCGTCAGTCGTTCTGGCGTGGGGAGGCACAGCCTCCCGTCATTCTCGGCACGAGTTACGCTGCGCTAAACTCGCGCCAGTTCCCGCGCCAGGCAACGGCTAGCTACGGAACCACAATACTGGCCTAAACGAGTAGAATGAGCGGGTTTGTTACGTATGTTTGTAAATGTTTCTTACCCTAGCCCCACCCGTTTCAGTATGAAAAGACTTCTCCTCGCTATAACATTTTTCCTCTCCGCTGCGGCCCTTGCTCAGGCTCAGACGCCTACCCAGAAAGTGTACGCAGCCGTGGTCAAAAACAAGCCCGCCGACGTGGACGCCCTGCTTACGGCCGGTGCCGACGTGAATGCGCCCGTGGAGATGATGCCCGGCTTCCCGACTACCTTTCTCATCATCGCCGCCGGCAACGGCCACCTCGACGTGGTGAAAGCCCTGGTGAAAAACAAAGCCGCCATCGACAAGCCCGACTCCTTCAACGCCACCGCCCTGATGGCCGCCGCCGCCCAGGGCAGCGCCGAGGTGGTAGAGTTTCTACTGACCAGCGGCGCCAACCCCAAGCTCAAAGACAAAGACGGCAAAGACGCCCTGTCTAACGCCAAGGAAAGCGGCAACGCCGACGTAGTAAAGCTGATTCAAAGCAAGATGAAGTAAGGTTTTTAGAAGAGAGAGGCGAGAAGTGAGAGGTATGAGGTGAGAAGCCTGTCAACAGGTAGCCCCGGAAGGGCGGCATATCGGTAGCAAAGAGTGAGGTACTAAAACGACCAAGCCCCAGCGGGGCGACACCATCATCCGCAAACGATGGGTGCCGCCCCGCTGGGGCTTTGAACGTTTATTCTTTATCAATTCCTACCAACATGCCGCCCCTCCGGCGCTAGCTGCCGACGCCTGGCACCCCCTCTCCTTTTCGGAGAGGGGGCCGGGGGGTGAGGCGCACGGCAGGGGCTCTGCGAGTTCGGACGCTTGCATAGGAAGAGGACGGATTGGCTCTGCCTTGCTCCAGGTGCTTCGTCCTGCGTCCTCGCAATAACACCTCCCCACTTTACCCCTTCAACAGCCGCACGATGAGGGCGGTCCAGCCGGTTTGGTGGCTGGCGCCGAGGCCCTGGCCGGTGTCGCCGTGGAAGTACTCGTGGAAGAGCAGGTAGTCGCGGAAGTGGGGGTCTTGCTGGAGTGGGCCGGCCTCGGCGAGGGCAGGGCGGCGGCCGGTGGCGTCTTGCAAAAACAAGCGCGACAACCGCTTCGATAACGCGTCGGCGACTTGCAGCAGCGTGTGCGGCTGGCCGGAGCCGGTGGGAAATTCCACGGTGAAGGCGTCGCCGTAGTAGGCGTGGAAGCGTTGCAACGACTCGATGATGAGGTAGTTGATGGGAAACCAGATGGGGCCGCGCCAGTTGCTGTTGCCGCCGAACATGCTACTCTCGGCCTCGCCGGGCACGTACTGCACCACGAAGTCAGTTTCCGGGGTGCTGAACACGTAGGGCTCGTTGAGGTGGTAGCGCGACAGGGCCCGGATGCCGTAGTCCGACAAGAACTCGTTCTCGTCCAACATGCGGTGCAGCAGGCTGCGCAGGCGGCTCTGGCGCAGTAAGGACAGCTTGTGCCGGTCGCCGCGGCCCTGCTCCTGCCAGCGGCTCACGAGGCGGGCCAGGTGGGGACGGTTTTCGAGCAGCCAGCGGGCCCGCTCCGTAAACTCGGGGGCAGCCTCCAGCAACTCTTCCTCTATCACCTCCACCGCAAACAGCGGAATCAGCCCCACAATAGAGCGCACCTTGAGCTTGGTGCGCACGCCGTCGGGGGTGTGCAGCACGTCGTAGTAGAACTGGTCGTCCTCGTCCCAGAGGTTGAACTGCCCGTCGCCGCCGTGGGTCATGGCGTCGGCGATGTGGAGGAAGTGCTCGAAAAACTTGCCGGCCATTTCCTGGTACACGGGGTTGGTGCGGGCCAGCTCCAGGGCCATGCGCATCAGGTTCAGGGCAAACATGGCCATCCAGCTCGTGCCGTCCGACTGCTCAATGGTGCCGCCCGTGGGCAGCGGGGCGCTCCGGTCGAACACCCCAATGTTGTCGAGGCCCAGGAAGCCGCCCTCGAAGATGTTTCGCTCGCTCTTGTCTTTGCGGTTCACCCACCACGTGAAGTTGAGAGTGAGCTTATGAAAGACGGCCTCCAAAAACTGCGTGTCGCCGCGACCCTCGCGCAGCTTTTTGTCCATCTGGTACACCCGCCACGTGGCCCAGGCGTGTACCGGGGGGTTCACGTCGTTGAGGTTCCACTCGTAGGCCGGCAGCTGCCCGCTGGGGTGCATGTACCAGTCGCGGCAGAGCAGGCGCAGCTGCTGCTTGGCAAACTCGGCGTCCAGCATGGCCAGCGGCAGGCAGTGGAAAGCCAAATCCCAGGCCGCGTACCAGGGGTACTCCCACGTGTCGGGCATGGAGATGATGTCGTGGTTGCGCAGGTGGCGCCAGTTGCTGTTGCGGCCCTGGCGGCGGCTGGCGGGCAGGCGCGCACCGGCCGGGTCGCCGTCGAGCCACTGCGTCACGTCATAGTAGTAAAACTGCTTGCTCCAGAGCAGGCCCGCAAACGCCTGGCGCTGAATGTTGCGCACGTCGGAGCCGGGCGGCAGGTCTTCCTGGAGGCAGTCGTAGAACTCGTCGGCCTCCTGGCGGCGGGCCGCAAAAACGGCATCAAAGTCGGCAAAAGGAGCGGACTGCTCCGGGTGGCTTAGGCGCAGGCGCACGGTGCGGGCCTCCCCAGCCGGTACTACCAGCTGGTGATGCGCGGCTAGCTTGGTGCCCTCCTGGGCCGGGTTCACGGCCGCGGCGTCGCCCTTCACCAGGTAGTTATTGATGCCGTCCTTGAAGAAGCGGGCCGAAGTAGCGGGGCCGCCGGTGCGGCGGTAGTTGGTGTCGTTGTCACAGAACAGCAGCGGGGCCGCCTCGTCGTCGCAATACAGATGGTAGCGGCCCAGGGTGGGGTGCTCGGCCAGGGCCGCGCCGGGGCCGGTGGCGCGCAGCACGGGCCGCGCGGGCTGCTCGGCGTGGCCCCAGGCCCAGGTGTTGCGAAACCACAGCGTGGGCAGCACGTGCAGCGGGGCCGCCGCGGGGCCGCGGTTATGCACCGTCACGTGCAGCAGCAGGTCGTCGGGTGCGGCTTTGGCGTACTCGATGAACACGTCGAAATAGCGGCCTTCGTCGAAGATGCCAGTGTCGAGCAGCTCGTATTCGGGCTCCTGGCGGCTGCGGCGGGCGTTTTCGCGCACTAGCTCCCCGTACGGAAACTCCTGCTGCGGATACTTGTAGAGCATCTTCAGGTAGGAGTGCGTGGGGGTGCTGTCGAGGTAGTAGTACTGCTCTTTCACGTCCTCGCCGTGGTTGCCCTGGCCGTTGGTGAGGCCAAACAGACGCTCTTTGAGCATGGGGTCCTGGCCGTTCCAGAGGGCCACGGCCAGGCACAGGCGCTGCTCGTCGTCGGAAATGCCGCCTAGGCCGTCCTCGCCCCAGCGGTAGGCGGTGCTGCGGGCCATGTTGTGGGTGAGATAGTCCCAGGCGTTGCCGTGGGGGCTGTAGTCTTCGCGCACGGTGCCCCACTGCCGCTCGGTGAGGTAGGGGCCAAACTTTTTCCAGGGCGCGGCGCCGGTATCCGCCTGCTGGAGGCGGTGCTGTTCCTGGGTCATTGCAATAGGGTAAGCGTAGGTCAAGCGCAAAAGTACGGCAGCTGGCGCGCGGGGGTTCGGGTGGGCCTGGGGCCGGGGCGGGGTGGTCTGGTGGTGGGGTGCGCCGAAAAAAGCCGGAAAGCCCGTCAAACAAGCACCTGCCCACCTATCTACAGAGCTGTCCAAGACCACCCAAGCCCTGCGCTTCCTCTTCCAAAGTGGCTGGTGTAGCACTGGCATTGGTTAATACTGCATCAGTACCCTTGTTTTTCGCAGCAACCTGTTTTCTTCGCCATCATTTGCCCCGTAGCCGTTCTGCTGATGCCCCTGACCTACACCAACCGCCGCCAGGAAACCTACTACGCCCGCGCCGTGCGCGCCAAGAAGGGCGGCGTCCGGTACTACATCGTCAAAGACTACACCCGCTACCCGCCCGAAGAAATCCTGGAAGCCATGCCGGAAGGCTACGAGTGGTACGAATACCCGGAAGACGGCAAAACTACCCTGCGCAAAATCGTGCCCACGCAGGTGCCGCCCGCCATGCTGGAAACCGTGCGCGAAGTTGTAACCCAGTATTCCCCGCTCCAGATTCTGCGCTTCGACGTGGAGCCCGACGCCGTGACGGTGTACGAGTACCCCTACGGCCCCGATGAAATGGGCATGAGCACCGCAGAAATCCTCCGTTTCGTCTACCTGCTGCCGGTGCTGCGTTTCGCGCTGCTGCCGGGCCCGCAGTACCAGGTGCAGCGCCAGTGCCACTACCCCGGCCTGGAAGGCTGGATAACAATGGAAACCAGCCCCGATTTAGAAGCGTTGGCTGCCAAGTTCGCGCCCCACATCGGGCAGGAGAGTCTGCTGGATTTCTGGGTTGAGGGCGAGGAAGATTTCTGAGGCTTCTGCAAAAAGCATAGAGCTACACCTGTTGCGAAGTAGCTTGTAAAAACCGGCGGCTATGAAAGCGCGTCTTTGCGTTGCTACAGCCGCCGCCAGAAGACATTGCTCAAGGCCGGTTGTGCAGTGCCGGGCCTGAGCGCCTGAACCATGGCTTCCCATTTGCCAGGAAACGACTAATCAGCGCTACCATCTCCTGCTTCCGCTCCTCGGTAGCGCCATCCCACATGTCGTTGTGCCTGGTGGCGGGCATTGTCACCACTTGCATATTCCACCGGGCCTGCTCGGCTGGCGAAGGTAGTACGCCCGTATCGGCTTGCTGGTCGCCGGAACGCAGGGAGAGCAACCGCGGCCGGGCTGAGCGTGGAAAGGGCATGCGGCGGTTGTCCAACGTAATGACCTCCCCAACCAACTCAGCGTATTGCTGTGCAAACAGCATCACCATGTCGCCGCCGTTGGAATGCCCCACCAGCAACGTGTGGCGGTGGCTCAGGGAAGGATGGATTCGGTGTAGCTCACGTAAGACAAACCGCATGGACTCTACCCCGCGCTGCCAGTTGGGCCGCCGCGTTTCGACCAGCTTCCCCGTGTTGGCAATGGGCTCGTCGCCAGGCAACTCATGCTGAATGCTCGCTACAAAATAACCATGCGCTACCAGGGCACGGGCCAGAAAGGAATACTCCGTGTTGCGCCCGCCATAGCCATGATTCAGCAGGGCTATCCGTAATTTCCTGCCTCGCACCTCCCCGGCTGGCCCGTACGTCGCCACCGGAATCAGCCGATTTCGGGCTGGGTCGAGCAAGCGGAGGCTGTCTACCCGCACAGAAACGTTGACATAGCCGCCAGTCTGTGCAGCAGGTGCGAGACCCATTGGTTGACGGTAGCGGGCACATCCCGTCAGCAGCAACGCAAAGCCGACGTATCGAAGCATGAATGCAAGTTGGCTATTTATCTTCTACCGCTCCCCCACCACAAACGTGCGCATGCTAAGCCCGCCGAAGCTTACTTCCTCGTAGGCGTGGCGGATATCGTCGTCGGGCTCGGCCAGGGCTAGGCTGTAGAGCAGCGGGATGTAATGGTCGGGGGTGGGCACGGCCAGGGGGCCGCTGGCGCCGGCCTGCTGGAAGTGGGCCAGGGCGGCTAAGTCACGCTGGTTTATTTTGATTTTGGCCCACTCGTCGAACTCCTGAGCCCAGGCGTAGGGCGTGGGGTCGTTCTGCATGAGCTTGGGCATGCTCTGGCGCAGGTTGTGCACGATGTTGCCGCTGCCGATGATGAGCACCCCGCGCCGCCTGAGAAACTGCAGCTGCCGGGCCAGCTCGGCGTGGTAGCTCAGGGGCCGGTAGTAGTCAATGCTGAGCTGAAACACCGGAATGTCGGCGTCGGGGAAGAGGTGGTGCAGGATGGTCCAGGAGCCGTGGTCGAGGCCCCACTCGTCGGTGCCATGGGCATCGGGCAGGGCCGCCAGTACCTCGCGGGCCACGTCGGGGGCGCCGGGCGCGGGGTACTGCATGTCGAACAAAGCCTGCGGGAAGCCGCCGAAGTCGTGGATGGTTTCGGGCAGCTCGTTCAGGGCCACGAAGGTGCCCCGCGTGAGCCAGTGTGCCGACACCACCAGAATGGCCCGCGGCGGCTGCCGGTTGCGGATGTCCAGCCCCAACTGATGCAGCGTTTGGGTAAACGCGTTGTCGGCCAGGGCGTTCATCGGCGAGCCGTGCCCGACGAACAGCACCGGCATCTTATCGGTGCGCTGGAAGCCGGCGGCGGTGGTATGGAGGTCGTGAAGCGTGGGCATACGTAGAGGTGCTTGTTCTGGCACGGCAGCCATGGATGCACAACATGAGTTGGGTGGAGAAGTTACGAGACTTCCTCAATGCACTTAGCTGAAGAGTGTATCTTTAGACATGAACATCAAAGACCTGATTACCAGTGACCCCGACATTATGGGTGGGCAACCCGTTTTTGCCGGTACGCGCGTACCGGTTGAGTCGTTATTCGACCATTTAGAGGCCGGGGTGCCACTCGATGAATTTCTGGATGACTTTCCTACCGTCGCCCGAGCACAGGCAGTGGCCTTACTTGACCTAGCTAACAAGCTGTTGACTTCCCACAACGTAGAGCAACTGTGTGCGGCTGTTGCTTGACGAAAACATGCCAAAGCGCCTCAAGCAGGATTTTTCAGAGCACGAAGTGTTTACCGTACGGGACAAGGGCTGGAATGGCATCAAAAACGGTGAGCTGTTGCAGCTAATGTTAGATGAAGGATTTGATGCACTACTGACATTCGACAAGAATTTGCAGCACCAGCAAAACTTCACTAAATACACAATCACAGTCTTTGTTCTGTCGGCAACAATCAGTCAGTACCAGGTGCTAACTGCCCTGTCTCCACAAATTCATGAACACCTGAATACTGGCAGTGATATACCAGCTGGACCAGTCATAATCCAGAAAATCTAAGCCAACCCGAGAGTCACCTTCTGCTTTTAACAAAAAGCCCCGGAACCAGCAGGTTCCGGGGCTTTTCTTCGAGGCTGACGGCGCAAGCTAAAGCTTACGCTACAGGAGCTTGTCCAGGTAAATCGGCAGCTCCCGTACGCGCTTGCCGGTGGCGTGATACACGGCGTTGGTGATGGCGGCGGCCACACCCAGCAGGCCGATTTCGCCGATACCCTTCACCCCCAGCGGGTTCACGATGTCGTCTTGCTCCTCCACAAACACCACGTCGATGTCGTGGATGTCGGCGTTGACGGGAATGTGGTACTCGGCGTAGTTATGGTTCATGTAGCGCCCGAAGGCGTGGTCCATAACGGTTTCTTCCATCAGGGCCATGCTGATGCCCCACACAATGGAGCCCAGCACCTGGGAGCGGGCGGTTTTCTGGTTGAGGATGCGGCCGGCGGCCACGGCGTTGACCACGCGCGTAACGTGCACGGTGCCCAGCTCCTCGTCCACTTTCACCTCGGCAAATACCGCGTTGTGGGAGTGCATGGAGTATTTGTGCTGCTTGAGCTTGTTGGGCAGAGCCGTGGTGGTGGCCTTCAGCTCCTCTTTGCCGCTGGCTTGCAGCACCTCGCGCAGCACTACGGCGCGGTCGGGGTCCTGGCGCAGGCGCAGCTGGCCGTTTACAAACTCCACCTCGTCGAAGCTGGCGCCTTTCAGCGGGGAGCTTTTCATTTTCTTCGCCAGCTTGAAGAGCTGCTCGCCCAGGTTTTCGCACACGTATTTTACGGCCGTGCCCACCGAGGCGGCCGTCCAGGAGCCACCCTGCACGGGGGCAAACGGCTGGTCGGAGTCGCCCAGCTCAAACTTGACGGCGCCCAGGGGCAGGCCCAAGGTTTCGGCTGCTATCTGGGTCATGATGGTATAAGTGCCGGTGCCGTTTTCGCCGGTGGCGCTGCGCACCGTGAGCTGGCCGTCGGCCGAGAGGATGGCCTCGGCGCGGGCGGGCATCTGGGCGGCGTCCCACACGCCCCCGGCCACGCCCCAGCCCACCAGCAGACCGTTTTCGTCGCGCATGGAGCGCACGGCCCGGCGGCGGTTTTCCCAGCCGAAGCGGGCCGCGCCTTCCCGGTAGCAGTCCATCAGCTTCTTGCTCGAAAACGGCTTGTCCAGGTTCTGGTCCTGCTCGGCGTAGTTGCGGATGCGGAACTCCAGCGGGTCGAGGGCGGCGGCGTAGGCCATTTCGTCCATGGCCACTTCCAGGGCAAACGAACCCGTGGCGGCGCCGGGGGCGCGCATGTCCAGGGGCGTGTACACGTCGAGGCGCGACAGTTGGTAGCCCAGCGTCACGTTGTCGCACTGGTAGAGCATACCCGACCAGTTTACCACGTTTTCGGTGTACTCCTCAAACTGCGAGGTTTCGTGCAGGGCGTGGTGCTGGAGGGCGGCCAGGGTGCCATCGGGGTGGGTGCCCAGGCGCAGGTACTGCAAGGTGTGGGGGCGGTGGCCGAAGCTGAACATCTGCTGGCGCGTGAGCACCACCTTCACCGACGCCTTCAGCTCCAGGGCGGCCAGCACGGCCATAAACGCCTGGTACTGGGGCCGCAGCCCCGAGCCGAAGCCCCCGCCGTTGTAGAGGTTGACGACGCGCAGGTCATCGCCGCTCTTGTTGAAAATCTTGCCCAGCCACTTCTGGCTGTTGATGGCGCCTTGGGTTTTGTCGTACACCGTAAGCTTGCCGTCGGGGTGGTACTCGGCAATGGTGGCGTACAGCTCCATGGGGTTGTGGTGCTGGGTGCCGTGAATGTACTCGGCCTCCATGCGGTAGGTGGCCCGCCGCCAAGCTTTGTCGGCGTTGCCGCGAGGCGGGGGCGGCGGCACGAAGCCGATTTTGTTTTTGCCCGGCTCAAACCCGTCGTCGCGGCGCAGCTCCAGGTCGGTCAGGTGGTCGTCTACCTCGTACTCAATCTGCAGAACGGTAGCCGCGTAGCGGGCCACCTCAAAGGTTTCGGCGATGATGAGGGCTACGGGCTGCTGGCTGAACTTGATGTCGGCGTTGTGCAGGGGCCGGAACGGTGAGCCGCCGGGGGCGGTATCGTCCTTGTAGTTGTAGTCGAACCAGGCCAGGTGGGGCACGTTTTCGTGCGAAAACACCTCCACCACGCCCGGAATGGCCCGCACTTCGTCGGCGTACACGCTTACGATACGGCCCTTGGTTACCGAGCTGCTCACCACGAAGCCGTAGAGCAGCGGGCCGGGCACGTCGAAGTCGGCGGAGTAGCGGGCGGCGCCCGTCACTTTGGCCGGGCCATCTACGCGGCTGGGGGCCTTGCCAATATAGTTGGTGGTGCTCATCAGGGGTTCGAGTTTAGGAAGACGTTGGGATTCAGGGGCTGGCTCATGGCGGTGGCCTGGCGGAGGGCCCGCACAATAGCCCGCTTGGCCAGCTCAATTTTGAACGTGTTGTGCTCGAAGCCGTGGGCACCCTGCACCACGGCCGCCGCCACCCGGCGGAAGGTGGCGGGCGTGGCCGGCTGGCCTTGCAGCATGGCTTCGGCCTCTTCGTCGCGCCAGGGCTTGTGGGCCACGCCGCCCAGGGCCAGGCGGGCCGCCCGGATGGTGTCGCCGTCGAGCTGCAAAGCCGCCGCCACCGACACCAGGGCAAAGGCGTAGGAGCTTCGGTCGCGCAGCTTCAGGTAGGTGAAGTGCTGGCTGAAATCCTCATTGGGCAGGTCCAGAGCCGTAATCAGCTCCCCTGGCCGCAGGGTGTTGTCGATGTGCGGAGCGTCGCCGGGCAGGCGGTGGAAGTCCCGGAACGGAATGGCCCGCTCCCCTTGGGGGCCGCTCACGCGCACCGTGGCGCCCAGGGCGGCCAGGCCCACGCACATATCGGACGGGTGCGTGGCAATGCACTGCGGGCTATGGCCCAGAATGGCGTGGATGCGGTTGTAGCCCCCGATGGCCGAGCAGCCCGAGCCGGGCTCCCGCTTGTTGCAGGGCGTGGCCGTGTCGTAAAAGTAGTAGCAGCGGGTGCGCTGCATGAGGTTGCCACCATTGGTGGCCATGTTGCGCAGCTGGGGCGAGGCCCCGGCCAGAATGGCTTGGCTCAGCAGCGGATAGCGGCGCTGCACCTCCGGGTGCCAGGCCGTGTCGGCATTAGTAGCCAGGGCACCCAGGCGCAGGCCACCGTCGGGCCCGGCCTCAATGGCCGCCAGCGGGAGCTTGCCCAGGCCGATAAGGTGGGCCGGGCGCTCCACGTCTTCTTTCATCAGGTCCAGCAGGTTGGTGCCGCCCCCGATGTACTGGGCCGCCGGCCGCTGGCTATGCTGGCGCACGGCGTCTTCAACCGCCGTGGCCGCGTGATAGGTGAATGGATGCATGGTGTCAATTAAAAATTGAGAATTAAAAATTAAGAATTGGGCTCACGGCCAAGGGCTTCCACTAGCGCGGAAAAGCCATTTCTAATTCTCAATTTTTAATTTTTAATTCCTTATCCACTACTTCCTTCACCGCTTGCAGAATGCCAACGTAGGCGCCGCAGCGGCAGAGGTTGCCGCTCATCAGCTCCTTGATTTCGGCTTCGGTGCGGGCCTTGCCTTCGTTGATGAGGCCTTGGGCTGAGCAAATCTGGCCCGGCGTGCAGTAGCCGCACTGAAAAGCGTCGTGTTTGATGAAGGCCTGTTGCAAGGGGTGCAGGTCGTGCTCGGTGCCCAGGCCTTCGATGGTGGTGATGTCGTGGCCTTCCTGCATGACGGCCAGCGTAAGGCAGGAGTTGATGCGCTTGCCGTCCACGAGCACCGTGCAGGAGCCGCACTGCCCATGGTCGCAGCCTTTTTTGGTGCCCGTGAGGCCGGCGTACTCGCGCAGGGCGTCGAGCAAAGTAGTCCAGGGAGCCAGTTGCAGGCGCACGTCGCGCCCGTTGATGCGGAGCGTAATCGGGCTGGCAGGGGGCGGCGGCGCCACATCAGCCAGGCCAGGCAGTGTCGAGTTTGGATTCATAAGCCAGGAATGTAGAAGATACCCCAGCCGCGGCAGCTGCCACAGCTGGCTTACCCGGCATACGCCACGCTAGTGCCTGGCGTTGCGGCTAAGCAGATGTAACACAAAGTTTCACTTCGCGAGGCAGCAGCACGATGGCACATAGGAGGTCGTTCAAGCGCCTCGCGAAGTGAAACTTCGCGTTACCTTTTCCATGCGCTACAGCCCGTAGGTCACGCTCAGGTAGTAGAGGCCACCCACGCTGGGGCCGCCCAGGTAGCTCACGTAGTAATTGTTCAGCACGTTGCTGGCGCCCAGCTTCAGGCGCAGGTTGGGCGTGGGCAGGTGGTAGCTGAGCTGGGCGTCGAGGGTGTGGTAGGCCGGCACGGTACCGGTCACGAGGAAGGTCTGGGAGAAGTAGCGGGCCTGCCAGTGGTAGTTCAGCCCGAAGCCCAGGCGGCGCCACACGTCGTCGTGGCTCAAGCTGGCGTTGAGCATCCAGCGCGGGGTGTTGAAGCCGTCCTCCAGTCCGTCGCCCGACTCGGTACGGTCCAGGCGGGCGTAGGTGGCGCTGGCGCCGGCCAGTAGGCCGCCGGCCGCTTCGTAGCGCAAACCCAGGGAGCCGCCGTAGGTATACACCCGGCTCTGGGCGTTGGTCCAGAGGCGGTAGCGGTTTTGAGTGGCGCGGCTGCTGAGGTAGATGGCCGCCGAGTCGGGGTTGTTGGTTTTGGGCACGTAGGCCTCCACCTGGGCTATAAAGTCGCGGTAGGCATTGTAATAAAAGTCGGCGTCCAGCAGCAAGCGGCCGCCGGGCAGCAGGGCGGCTTTGTAGCCCACTTCCAGGGCGCGCACGTGCTCGGGCCGCAGGTAGGTGTAGGGGTTGCGGCGCAGCAGCCCGCGGTTTTGCTCGATGGCCAGTCGCCGCTTCTCGGCCGCGCTGGCCGCGCTGGTATTAGCGTTGATGGCGGCCGTTACAGCCGCGTTAAAGGCATCAATCGAGCTGCGCAAATAGCTGTTCTCAAACACCCCCGCCGACATCACCCGCAGCCCCCCGATTCGCTTCACCTGCCCGCTGTTCACGTTGGAGAAGCCCTCAAACAAGCTCGGGTACCGGTAGCCGCTCTGGAAGCTGGTGCGCAGGTGGTGGCGCCCCGTGGGCGAGTACACCGCCGTGAAGCGCGGCGTAAACCGGGCAGTGAAGTAGTCGTTTTTGTCGGCGCGCAGCGTGGCCGTGAGCCGCAGCTTCTCGCCCGGCAGCAGCCGCGCCCCAGCCTGCACGAAGCCCCCGGTTTTGCCGTAGGTGAGCGTGCTGAAGGGGTCTTCACCCGCTTCGGGGTTGATGAAGTAGTTGCCGTCGGGCTCAATGAAGTAGGTGCGGTGGTCGGCGCCCAGCAGCAGGTCGACCCAGGCGGGCAGGGCTGAGCGGCCGGCGCGGCGCAGGGCCTCGGACAGGTTCAGTTGGGTTTCGGCGTGCAGCAGGCTGGCTTGCACGCGCAGGGCCGCGCCCTGGTCCCAGTTGTTGATGTCGGACAACTCCTTCAGCTTCTGCTCGAAGGCCGGCGTGCCGGGTTGCAGGCGCCCGGCGTCGGCGGCTTGGCGAGCCGTGGCGTGGGCCTGGGCTACGGACTGGCCCTGCTGCACGGCCGCGTTCCAGGCGGCGGTGTAGTCCTGGTTCCAGCGGGCATCCGTTTTGAAGCTGCGGTCCAGATTTTCGGCCGCCGAGCGGAGGTTGTAGCTGCGGCCGGTGTTTTCCTGGGTCAGGTACACGCGCGCCTGCACCACGGGGCCGGTGAGCTGGAAGGCGTGCTGCTGGAGGCGGTAGTCGTCGAGGCGGAACCGGTTGCTGCGCTGGTACACGTTGTCGAGGTGGGCCCCGCGGTAGGTGTAGGCCAGCTCGGCGGCGCCCGGCAGCTTGTAGTGCAGGGCCGCGTCGTAGCGCAAGGTGCGCAGGTGGTAGTCGGTCACGTCGCGCTCCTCATAGCCGGTGCGGGCCACCTGGTAGCTTTTGCCGCCCAGCAGCAGCGTGGTGCGGTTCGACGACTCGTTGCCGTAGCTGTTCACCGGGTCGCGGGCGGGGTTGTCGGCGCCCAGCAGGCCGGTGGTGGCGTTGCCGCGGGGGTTGATGTCGGTGGGGTCTACGGCCAGCCAGTCGTAGCCGCGCAGCACGGTGCCGTTCACCTTGAAGGCCCACTTCTCGCTCAACGCCTTGGCGTAGCGCACCGCCGTTTCGGAGTAGGGCCGGGCTCGGGTGTAGGGGTTGTTCAGGTGGTTGACGCCCACCTTTTGCTGCACGCTCAGCCCTTCGCTCCGGAAGGGGTTGCGGGTGCTGATGTTGGCCAACCCATTAATGGAGTTGAGGCCGTAGAGGGCGGCCGCCGTGCCGGGCACAATTTCCACGGCCTGCACGTCCAGGTCGCTCGGCCCCAGCACGTTACCGATGGGCGCGCCGATGTGGGGCGCCTGGTTGTCGATGCCGTCCACGAGCTGGGCGAAGCGCACGTTGGTGGTGTTGGCGAAGCCCCGGGCGTTCAGCACCCGAAACCCCAGGCTGGCGGTTATCATCTGCACGCCCTTCACGTGCTCGAGGGCATCGAAAAACGTAGGCGCCGGCGTGAGCCGTAGCTGCCGGGCCGTGAGCTTCTCCACCGTTACGGGGGATTGTAAAATGCTTTCCTCGACCCTGGAAGCGGCCACTACTACCTCGCCCAGCTGCTGGGTGCGGCGGGCCGTATCGGCGGGCGTTTGCGCGGCAGCCAGGGCCGGCAGCAGCAGCAGAATAATAGGGCGAGTAAAGTCTCTCATATGACCGTTATATTTCTTCAAACATAACGATGGATGTTCGGATTGGTTAGCTGGTTTTTGCGGACGAGTTCCTCGCAGTGTTGCGTAGTGGAAAAACGCAGTGGTTCGCAGTATTCAGACGTCAGCACACTGCGAACCACTGCGCCTTTCCACTGCGCAACACTGCGAGAAATACCCTTTACAGCAGCCGCACCGCCTCAGCCCGCAAAAACTCCTGAAACCGCGCCTGCAACTCCCGGAACTCGGCAATCAGGGCCTCCCCTTCCGGCGTCACTTCGGCCCCGCCCCCGCGCTTGCCGCCAGCCTGGGTCAGCACCAAGGGCCGCGCCGCCTGGGCATTCAGCGAGGCCACCAGTTCCCAGGCCCGCTTGTACGACATGCCCATCTGCTGAGCCGCCTTCGAGATGGAGCCCTGCTCCCGGATCAGCGTCAGCAGTTCCAGCCGCCCAATTCCCATAAACCGGTCGTCGTCCGTCTCCACCCACAGGCGGCCGTTCAGGCGAAAAGTCAGGTCGGGGCGAAGCAGGGGTTTCATGCCGAAATGTAACGCGAAGTTTCACTTCGCGACCGTCTGGACCAGCACAGCACTATACCGACCGTGCAAGTTGCGCCGTGCGAGTCGCGAAGAGAAACTTCGCGTTACACCTAATTGCGCAGCCGAAAAAAAGCGCCAGATGTTGCCATCTGACGCTTCAGAGAAGCACTGTATTAAAACGGCGGCGGGCCGTCGTCGAAGGTGCTGCGGGGGAAGGGCTGGGCGGGCGGCGGACCGTCGTTGTTGATGCGGGAGCCCAGGCGGATGGTGTTGGGCGCGAAGCCCGATTGGTCGTCGTCAAAAGTGCTGGTGGGGAAAGCACCGGCGTTGAAGGCGCCCGCGTCGCCGAAGCCCACGCCGTCGAGGTCGGCAAACTTGGTGAAGCGGCCGATGAACTTGAGCTGCACGGTTTCGAGGGAGCCGTTGCGGTGCTTGGCAATGATAACCTCGCCCATGCCCTGGGTGGGGTTGCCCATTTCGTCCTCGGTAATCTTGTAGTACTCAGGCCGGTACAGGAAGATAACCATGTCGGCGTCCTGCTCGATGGAGCCCGATTCGCGCAGGTCCGAGAGCTGGGGCTTTTTGTCGCCGCCGCGAGTTTCCACGGAGCGCGACAGCTGGGACAAAGCCAGCACAGGCACGTTCAACTCCTTAGCAATGCCCTTGAGCGCCCTAGAAATCGAGGCAATTTCCTGTTCACGGTTGCCGCCTCCGCCTTTGCCATCCGTGTTGCCGGTCATCAACTGTAAGTAGTCGATAATAATCATCGAGATGTCGTGGTGGGCTTTGAGGCGGCGGCACTTGGTGCGCAGCTCCCGGATGCTCAGGCCCGGCGTATCATCAATGTAAATCGGGGCCGACGACAGGGCCGCAATCTTGTGGTTGAGCTGGGCCCACTCGTAGTCGGCCAGGTTGCCCTTCTTGATTTTCTCGGAATCCAGCTCTGCTTCCGCCGAAATCAAACGGTTCACGAGCTGGAGCGAGGACATTTCCAGGGAGAAGATGGCCACCGGCTTCTTGAACTCCACCGCCGCGTTGCGCATGGCCGAGACTACGAAGGCCGTGTTGTGGGTCACGGTCATGTCCTGGAGCAGAAACAGCCGGTTGCCGTCGATGCTGAAGCCGTAGTAGTCGTCCTCTTTGTCGAACTCCACCGAAATGCCGGTCAGGCGCCAGTCCACCGGGCTTTTCCAGGGCTGGGCTTGCTTGCGCGCCACCCGCACCGGCACCCGGTCAATGTCGCCGTAGATGCGCACCCGGTACACCTCGCTTTCGTAGCCGATGGCGCTAATAGCGGCCCGCTTCTTTTTCAGGGACGTACGAAAGCCCAGCGAATCGGCCAGGAACTTAATCTGGCGGGCCAGACGATGGTGTTTCTGAGTGATTTCGTAGCCGTTGGAAACCGGGTCCAGGTGGCCATCCGAATCAATCAGCCCGGCCAGCAGGCGCAGGCGGTTTTCGGTACTATTGATGAGGTAGTGCTGCGGAATGTGCTTGTCGCCGAGCACGCCCAGCTGACGCAGTTCGTCTTGCAAGGAAAATTGCGCGAGGCTGCCGCCCTGCCGGCCGCGGGTGATGCCGTAGGAGTTGCAGCGGTTGGCCACTACGCCCACGGTTACTTGCAGGTCCAGCTCGTCGGCGTACTCGCTGAGGTAGCTGATAATTTCCGGGTCCTGGGCCGTGATGCGGCAATTGTCGGTGCTGCCGTCGCCCAGCCACAGCCCGAGGAAGTAGGGGTCTACGGGCACTTCCTGAGCCGCAAACTCTACGGGCACTTTGTAGCCTTTGTAGTTGGTGCGGAACTTGGCGGACTTGCTGAGCCAGTCTTTTACCGTAATGTTGAGTACGTCGCCGTTCCGGTGCGGGCCCTCGTTGCGCGAGCGTTTCAGCGAAAGAATATGGCTTTCGTTGACGCGGTAGGCTTCGGCCTTATTCTGGCGCACCCAGTACATCCGCTCCCGGCCGCGGGCGATGCTGAGCACCCGGCGCGGGGTGGAGTCGTCGCCCATGAGCAGTTCGCCAGCCTGTACGTCTTCCACATTGCGCAGGGTGCCGTCGTACATCAGCACTTTCGTGCCTTTGCCGAGGCACTTACCCATGCCCGGTCGCGCGGCAATTATCACTAAATCGGAGGCTTGCCAGCCGCTCGTCACACGGTCCAGGGCCGAGAAGCCGGAGGGTACGCCGGTAAGACCGTCCTTCTGGTCTTTCTTTTCTTCCAGCTCCTTGATGGCCTTGCCCATCAGGCTGCGCATGTCGTCGAAATTCTTGCGGATGTTCGACTCCGACACCTCAAACAGGGCCTGCTCGGTGGCGTCCAGCAGGTTAAACACGTCGGTGGTGTCCTCGAAGGCGTCGCGCTGAATGGTGCTGGCAATGTTGATCAGCTCCCGCTTGATGGCGTTTTCGGTGATGATGCGGGCGTGGTACTCGATGTTGGCCGCCGAGTTGACCTTGAACGTGAGGTTGGCCACGTAGTGCGCCCCGCCCGCCGATTCCAGCTCGCCCATCTCGCGCAGCTCGTGCGTGACGGTGAGAATGTCAATTGGCTCCGACTTGTCGAACAAATTCAGGATGGCCTTGAAGATGCGCTGGTGGCCGTCCTTGTAGAAGCTCTGGGGCTTAAGGATGTCGATAACGGTGGTGAGGGCGTCCTTTTCGAGCATGAGGGCGCCGAGCACGGCGGCTTCCAGCTCCAGGGCCTGGGGCGGCAGCTTACCCGCCGGCCCGCCCATCGGCACTACGGCGGGGCGGTTAATCAGGGCAGCTTTGGCCCGCGCGGCCGATTGTTTCAGGCGGTCATCCATCCGGTCGTTCATCAGCAGGTGTGTACTACAAGGTAAGCAGGTTGGGCCGGTTTTGGGCGAATTTTCTTTCGCCCACCCCGGCGCTTGGGGCCGGGGGGTTACAAAGCTAACGGCTGGGGCCAAGAAGTCGGGGCTGGCATAAAATGTTTCTTTTGTGTATGATGAGGAGAGTGTAGCACATGCTGTAGCTTGTGCCGGCGTTGGCTTACCTGCCTCTGGGTTGTGCCGGACACCAACCGTTTTCCGGCGTAACTGCTTTTCTCGGAACGGTAGCTGGGCGACCCGCCCCAAACGCGCGGCCGACGCACCACCGAAGGGCCAGCGCCGGTACAAGCTACAGCATGTGCTACATGCCTACCTTTGCCGCCCGTTACTCTCTTATTCTGAATGACCTCTACTCCCTCCTCGCTCCAACGCCTGCACCTGATTGCCGTCGGGGGCAGCATTATGCACAACCTGGCCCTGGCCCTGCACCGGCGCGGCGCCCACGTCACGGGCTCCGACGACGAAATCTTCGAGCCTGCTAAAGGCCGGCTGGCGGCGGCCGGGCTACTACCGGCCGCCGAGGGCTGGTTTCCGGAAAAGATTACCGCGGACCTCGATGCCGTCATCGTCGGGATGCACGCCCGCCCCGACAACCCCGAGCTGCTGCGGGCCCAGGAGCTGGGGCTGCGGGTGTACTCGTTTCCGGAGTTTATTTATGAGGCCTCGCGCAACAAGCAGCGGGTGGTGATTGGCGGCTCCCACGGCAAAACCAGCATTACCTCCCTCATCCTGCACGTGCTGCGCTACCACAAGCGGCAGTTCGACTACGCCGTGGGCGCCCAGCTGGAGGGCTTCGACCTAATGGTGCAGCTCACCGACGACGCGCCCGTCATCATCATCGAGGGCGACGAGTACCTGGCCTCGCCCATCGACCGGCGGCCCAAGTTTCACCTCTACCACCACCACATCGGGGTGATTTCCGGCATCAGCTGGGACCATATCAACGTGTTTCCGACCGAGGAAATCTACCGGGAGCAGTTCAAGATTTTTGCGGAGATGACGCCCAAGGCCGGCACGCTCATCTACGACCAGGACGACGAGCAGGTGCAGCTGGTGACCGTGCCCAGCAACCCCGACGTGAAGTACATCGGCTACGGCCCGCACGAGCACGTGATTCGCCAGGGCAAGACCTTCCTCATTACCAAAAAAGACGACGAGATACCCGTGCAGGTGTTTGGGGAGCATAACCTGCGCAACATCTCGGCGGCCAAGGAAGTGTGCAAGTACCTGGGCATTAAGGGCAAAGACTTCTACGAGGCCATTGCCACGTTTAAAGGCGCGGCCCGCCGCCTGGAGCTGGTGCGGGAAGGCGCTACGGCGGTGGTGTACAAGGACTTCGCCCACGCGCCCAGCAAGCTCAAGGCTACGGCCGCGGCCCTCAAAAAGCAGTATCCGCAGCGCAAGCTGGTGGCCTGCTTGGAGCTGCACACGTTCAGCTCCCTCAACCCGGCCTTTCTGCCCCAGTACGCCCACTGCTTCGACGCGCCCGATGTGGCCGTGGTCTACTTCAACCCGCACGTGCTGGAGCACAAGCGCCTGCCCCCGCTGCCGCCCGAAGCCGTGCAGCAGGCCTTCCGGCGCCCCGACCTGCGCGTGTTTACCAACAGCCAGGAGCTGGCCGCCTTCCTGCACGCGCAAAACTGGCAGAACACCAACCTGCTGATGATGTCGTCGGGCACATTCGACGGGCTGGACCTGGGCAAGCTGGCCGAGCAGGTAGCACCGTAGGGGCGCGTTGCACGCGCCCGCCGGCAATGAACGGTAACGATACGTAGTGGTTGAACATCCATTCGATACCGTTCAAAGACCGGGCGCGTGCGACGCGCCCCTACCCAACAAAGAC
This sequence comes from Hymenobacter sp. YIM 151500-1, assembly GCF_025979885.1. NCBI lineage: Bacteria > Pseudomonadati > Bacteroidota > Cytophagia > Cytophagales > Hymenobacteraceae > Hymenobacter > Hymenobacter weizhouensis. The sequence goes on along the minus strand of NZ_CP110139.1, from coordinate 677,517 downwards.
TAGACGCGGGCAAGGCGTCCCCACCACATGAAACATCCTCTTCTGCTGCTGCACGGGGCGCTGGCCACGGAAGTGCAGTTGAAACCGTTGGCCAGGGAGCTGGCCGGGGCGTACGAGGTGCGCACCCTGGGTTTCGGGGGGCACGGCGGGCGGCCCCTGCTGGTGGGGGCGTTTTCGATGCGCCAGCTGGCGGCCGAGGTGCTGCAGTTGCTGGATGAGCAGCAGGTGGCTTCCACGCACGTATTCGGGTACAGCATGGGCGGCTACGCGGCGCTGGCGGCCGCAGTCAGCGCCCCGGCCCGTTTCCGCAGCATCACCACGCTCGGCACCAAGTTCGACTGGACGCCCGTTACGGCCGCCACCGAAACCCGGCGGCTGGACGCTGACCGAATGCGCGAGAAAGTGCCCCACTTTGCCGAGCAGCTGACGCGCCTGCACGCCCCTACCCCGCTGCCCGAGCTGCTCGCCGCTACCGCCGCCCTCATGCGCAGCCTCGGCGACGCGCCCCTGCTCACGGCCGATAACCTGGCCACGCTGGAAGTACCCGTGCAGGTGCTGGTGGGCGAGCTGGACCAAACCGCCGGCGTGGACGCCTCCCGCCGCTTCGCCGACTACATGCCCCGGGCCCAGTTCGAAATCATCATGAACACCCCGCACCCCCTGGAAAAAGTAAACCCCGACCTGCTCCCCCACCGCGTCGCGCGGTTCATAGAGCTGGCCGAGGAGGGAATGGTGTAGATTTTAGACATGAGACAGTGAGAGGTAAGAAGTGAGACGATGTTCTGACGCCAGCGCCACTAGAACATCGTCTCACTTCTCACCTCTCACTGTCTCACTTCTCACGGTTTCACTTCTTCCGACTATCCGTCGTGACCAGCAGGGCCAGGGCGGTGAGGGAGAGGCGCAGGATCCATTTGCGGCTGAGCATAGTTAGCGGCGGGGGAAAAAGGCGTTGTTGTCTTCTACGCGCAGGTCGCAGCGGCTGCCGCCGGTGTTTTCCTCGCAGGTAGTGCCCACAATTTCGTTTTTCTCGAAGTTAAAGAAGCAGAACGTGCAGCCCACACCCGTGATGATGTAGCGCGCGGCGTTGGAGGTGAGGTACAGGCTGTTGTCGGAGGACGTTTGCAGGGGCAGGGCCATGGCCCGGAACATGCCGTTGCGCAGGCCCATGCCCACCACGTAGTACACGGCCTTGTCCTTGGGCGTTTCCTGCACCTTACGGATGATGGTTTTGTCGATTACGGTACCGTCGCCGAACTGGCGGGTGAAGGCGGCGGCCAGCTGGTCGCGGGGCACCACGTAGCGCACCTTGCCCTCAGCCACTGCGGCCACCTGCGTGCTGACGGCCTCCAGCTGGCGCCGATGCAGGGCATCGGGGTCGTTGGCGGGGGAGCTGACTTCGGGGAAGCCGCGCTTGGTGGTTTCGCAGGCGCTTAGCAGGCCGGCCAGCCCGAGCATGGCCGCAGCCACCCCGGTAGGTATCGAAGAACGAAAAATCATTAGGAGAAAGAATGCAGGCCGAAGTTAGCGGCCCTTGTAGTACTGGCTGGCTTCGGGCAGCAACCGTTGGATGTCGGCAATGCGGGTTTCGTTGGAGGGGTGGCTCGACAAGAACTCCGGGGGCGCGGCGGCATTTTCGCGGGCCGCCATTCGCTCCCAGAAGCTGACGGCTCCTTTGGGGTCGTAGCCGGCCATGGCCATGAAAATCAGCCCCAGGCGGTCGGCTTCCGACTCCTGGTTGCGGCCGTACTTGAGCAGGCCCAGCTGCGAGCCGACGCCGAAGGCTTGCAGGGCTACCTGCTGGGTCATGGCCGAGTTGGTGGACAGGGCCGCCCCCAGGGCCTGCCCGCCCAGCTGCTGCACCAGGCCCTGGCTCATCCGCTCGTTGCCGTGCTTGGCTACGGCGTGGGCAATTTCGTGGCCCATGACCACGGCCAGGCCGTTTTCGTCCTGGGTGATGGGCAGGATGCCAGTGTACACGGCCACCTTGCCACCGGGCATACACCAGGCGTTCTGCTGCTTATCGTCCTGAATCAGATTGAACTCCCACTGGTAGCCGGCCAGCTGGCTTTGGGCATTTTGCTGGCGGAAATACGTTTCTACGGCCTGCTGCACGCGCTGGCCTACCCGCCGCACCATAGCCGCCTGTGAGCCGCTGCTTACGACTTGGCTTTTCTGAAGCACCTGCTGGTATTGCTGGGCGGCCAGGGCGTTTACCTCGGCATCGGAAACCAGGCTAAGCTGGCGCCGGCCGGTGATGGGAACCGTGGAGCACGCCGCCGCCACGAACAGGCAGCTAGCAAGGGCAATTTTCTTGAGCATACGGAGGTGGCTGTGGAAGATAAGAGCAGGGACCAGGGCGAAGCGTTGCACCCGGAGCCACTAACGCACTGCTATACGTGAGCCGGCGAGCAAAATGTTTGCCGAACGTCCGGCGGCCAGCTCCGTATAGCGTGGCGCTTCAGGTAGGGACTTGGGGGCTCAGGGTCTTAAGGGCTTAGTTAAGGTTCTATCCTCCTCGTCTGGCATCCGTGCCGCCCGAGACCCCCTCACGCCAGCATGTGGCAAGGCCGTACTCCCTCCTTCCAGCTCAAAAAAGCCGCTGACTACGCCCTCCCACCCTTCGCTGCACTACGGCTGACAGCTACCTTTGCGGCCCCATATACTCAAGTCCCTAAGTCCCTAAGTCCCTAAGTCCCTAAGTCCCTAAGTCCCTAAGTCCCTAAGTCCCCTTCCGAATGAAAATCCTGTGCATTGGCCGCAACTACGCGGAACATATTGCCGAGCTTCAGAACGAAACGCCCGACGCGCCCGTCATCTTCGCCAAGCCCGATACGGCCCTGCTTCAGCGCAATCAGCCGTTTTTCCTGCCCGATTTTTCCCAGGATATCCACCACGAAATTGAGCTGGTGCTGCGCGTGTGCAAAAACGGCAAGAACATCGACCCGAAGTTTGCCCATACCTACTTCGACGCCATCGGCCTGGGCATCGACTTCACGGCCCGCGACCTGCAAAGCAAGCTGAAAGCCAAGGGCCTGCCCTGGGAGCTGGCCAAGGGTTTCGACGGCTCGGCCCCGATTTCGCCGGAGTTCAAGCCCGTCACCGACTTCGCCGACCTGAGCAACATCGACTTTCGCCTGGAAGTGAATGGTGAGGTGCGGCAGCGCGGCAATTCTGGGCTGATGCTCCACCCCTTCGCCGCCATCATCAGCTACATTTCCCGGTTTATCACCCTGAAAACGGGCGACTTACTTTTTACCGGCACTCCCAGCGGCGTCGGCCCCGTGCGCATCGGCGACCAGCTCACGGGCTACATCGGCGAGGAGAAAATGCTGGACCTGGCGGTGAAATAGTAAAGAACTGGTGAGTAGTGAGGTGGTGAGTTGACACGCGGGCATCCGGAGCTTTCAGACCGCCGGCAAGCGGAGCCAAAGACCTTTTTCGCGCAGGAATGGGGCGTTGGCACGGTAGTCGTTGCTACAGCTAGAGCTAGTCCGCCCGCCGTTCGGGCGGAGCTTTTGTGCTAAGCTTAAAATAACCAAGCAGCAACAAGCAGCAAACTCACCACTTCCCGCCTCCCTATTCCCCTTTACCTAGTACATGCTTGATTTGATTTCTCTCCAGCCGCGGCAGCTGCTTAGCGTAGCGTTGCCGTTTCTGGTGCTGCTGGGGCTGCGGCCGGCTTCCTGCGGAGGCCAGCAGCCCGATTCCTCCGGCGACAAACCCCAAGCTGCCGCCCCGGCCGCCGACACCCGGCCGGCCGTGGAGCCCGGCTACTTTCTGTTTCCCATCAAGCCGGGCAAGCAGAATTTCCTGGCGGGCAGCATGGGCGAGCTGCGGCCCAATCACTTCCACGGCGGCCTCGACATCAAAACCGATGGCCGCGTGGACCTGCCCGTCTATGCCTCGGCCGACGGCTACGTGTCGCGGCTCAAGCAAAGCTCTTTCGGCTACGGCAACGTGCTTTATATCACCCACCCCAACGGGCTGACCACGGTGTACGGCCACCTCAACCACTTTCGGGGGCCGGTGGCCGAGGAGCTGCGCCGCCGCCAGTACGAGCGGCAGACCTACGAGCTGGAGCTGTTTTTCAAGCCCGGCCAGTTTCCGGTGAAGCGCGGCGAGGTGGTGGCCTTGTCGGGCAACACGGGCGGCTCAGTGGGCCCGCACCTGCACTGGGAGGTGCGCACGGCCCAGGACCACCAGCTCAACCCCTTGCAGTGGGGCGGCTTCCCCGAGGTGCAGGACCACGTGGCCCCCACGATGCAGGCCTTTGCGGTAGAAGCGCTGAGCATTGACGCCCGCGTGCAGGGGCGGTTTGGCAAGTCGGTGTTCGTGCCCAAGGCCCCGCCCCTGCCTGGCGGCGGGGGCTACGTGTGGCCCGACACCATCCGGGCCTTCGGCACGGTGGGCCTGCTGGTGCAGGGCTTCGACCGGTTCGACGGGGTGTGGAACCGAAACGGCTTTCAGCAGGTGGAAGTGGAGGTGAACGGCCAGCCCCTGTACCGGCACGTGGTCGACGACATTCCCTTCCCGGAAGGCTCCCGGCAGATCAACCGCCACGTGGATTACGAGTGGCGGGCCATGCAGGGGCGGCAGCTGGAACGGCTGTTCGTGGACGACGGCAACGACCTGGGCATCTACACCACCGGCCCCGGCCGGGGCCGGCTGCGCGTGGAGCCGGGCCAGCTCTACAGCGTCGAAATCAGGCTTTCGGACTGCTATGGCAACACCACGCCCCTGCGGCTGGTGCTGCGGGGCGAGCAGCCGGCCTACTTCAAAACCCGCTCGGCGGCCGTCAAAGCGCCGGCCCTGCGCTACGACATCAGCCGCAACCTGCTGGTGGCCGTGGCCCAGGACCCCGACACGGCCGCCGTGGGCGGGCCTCTGACCCTGTACCGCGGCAGCCGCCGCCTCACTCTGAAGCCCAGCTACACCGAGCAAAGCCAGAACGTGTACCTCTACGACCTGCGCGCCGGCCGCCCCGACTCCCTGCAGTTTGGGCGCCTCGTAAAGCGGTTTGAGCGCCAGGCCATGGTGCCCTCGGGCCAGGAGTTTGGCTTCGCCACGGCTCACCTGCACCTGGGCTTCGGGCCTAAAACCCTGTTCGACACGCTCTACGTGCAAACCAGCTACGGGCAGGGCGTCTGGACCGTGCACCTGCCGCGCGTCCCGCTCTACCAGCCGTTGCGCCTCACCCTCAAGCCCGAAACCGAGGTGGCCGATAAAGCCCGCTCGGCCATCTACAGCATCACGCCCAAAGGCGGCAAGGCCTACGTGGGTGGCACCTGGAGCGGCAACACCATCTCGGCCCCCATCAAAACCTTCGGCCGGTTCCGCATCCTCACCGACACCATTCCGCCCTCGGGCCGCCTCATCAGCCGGGGCCCGGCCGGCGTGGTGTTCAAGGTCGGCGACGACCTGTCGGGGCTGGCGTCTTACAAGCTGGAAGTTAACGGGCAGTTTCGCCTGCTGCGCTTCGAGCACAAAAACGCCACCCTGTTTTCGGAGCGCGACGACCGGCTGGGTCCGCCCCTGCGCGGCCCCGCCACCCTGCGCCTCATCGACCAGGCCGGCAACGAACGGGTGCTGCACGTGGTGCTGTGAGTGAATGAGTAAATGAGTGAATGAGTGGATGAGGGAAGGTGGACGGTCAGCCCCAGCGGGGCGGCATATTGGTAGAACAGGCTGAAGCTATGAAACACCAGAGCCCCAGCGGGGTGACACAGTCGTTGAACGATTGGTGTCGCCCCGCTGGGGCTTTCATCCTGTTTACCTCGGTGTGTTCTACCGATATGCCACCCCGCTGGGGCTGACCGTCCACCTTCACTCATCCACTCATTTACTCATCTACTCATTCACTCATCTACTCATTCCTTCTTCAGCACTTCATCAATGACGCCGTATTCTTTGGCCTCATCAGCACGCAGCCAGTGGTCCCGGTCGGCGTCGTTGTGGATTTGCTCGTAGGTTTTGCCGGTGCGCTCGGCGTAAATGTTGTAGAGTTCCTGGCGTAGCTTCACCACCTCGCGGGCCGTGATTTCGATGTCGGCTGACGGGCCCTGCACCCCGCCGCTGGGCTGGTGAATCATGACGCGGGCGTGGGGCAGGGCTGAGCGTTTGCCAATAGCGCCTCCGCACAGCAGAAACGAACCCATGCTGGCCGCCATGCCAGTGCAGATAGTAGCCACATCGGGGCTGATATACTGCATGGTGTCATAGATGCCCAGGCCGGCGTACACGGAGCCACCGGGCGAGTTGATGTAGAGCAGAATGTCTTTCCTGTTGTCAACTGACTCCAAAAACAGCATCTGCGCCGTCAGAATGTTGGCAATGTGGTCATCGACGGCGGTACCCAGAAAGATGATCCGGTCCATAATCAGGCGCGAAAACACGTCGATTTCGGCAAAGCGCGTCGGGCGCTCCTCGATAACCGAGCGGGTCATGCCGGTAAGGTGGGGCCGGGCCAGGCCTTCCACGTGGTGCACGTACTGGTCGAAGTGCAGGCCATTGAGGCCCTGGCCGCGCACGGCAAAGCGGCGAAATTCAGCAGAAGCAAGCATACAGAAAAGGGGAAATGCAGGCACGGCGAAGCCTGACCACGCTGTAGTGCGTGGCAGAGCGGCCACTGGCTGCGGTGAAGAGGAAGAAATAAGCCGGTTAGTGGGACGACCAGCGCCCCGGCAGCAGAGCGTGCAGGCGGGCCAAGGTGGCGTGTACCCAGCCACGCCGCCGGCGCCCGTACAGCTGCTGGTGAATGGCCTTTAGCTCCTGCCGCAGCTGCCGCCGCCCGGCCAGGCGCAGGCCCTGGTACAGTTGGCGCTGGGCAGCAGCATCAGCAGCCAGTTCAGGGTCGAGCAGCACCTGCACGGCCCAGGTGGGGGCACTGGCGGGCAGCTGGCCCAGCAGGTGCTGCTCAAGGTAGCGGAGGCGTTCTAGCTCGGGGCGCATGGCTTAGGCGGGAAGAAGTTGCTCGCGCAGGTTGCGCACGGCCGTGCGCAGGCGCTCCAGGCACTTGAATTTCTGAACCGTAGCCGAGCGCACCGTGCGAAACTGATGCGTAGCCGCAATCTGGCTCAGGGGCTGCTGGAAGTAGTAAAAGGCCAGCAGAATATCCCGGCACCGGGCCCCGAGCTGCTCCACGTAGTCGCGTACGGCCAATGCCGGGGCGGGCTCTGGTTCGGGTTCGGCGGGCAGCTCCGGGTGGGCGTCGGTGGGCTCGGCGGGCAGGCGGCTGCGCCGGACCAGCTCGCGCCGCCACAGGTTGCGGCTTACGCCCACCAGGTAGGTGCTGGCCGCGGCCGTCAGCGTCAGCATTTCGCCTACAGCTTGCTCGTAGAAGACCACCAGCGCATCCTGAAACACGTCTTGGGCGTCGGCCTCGGTGCCGCCGTGGCGCTGCACGTGCCGGCGCACTACCGGGAAGGCCCGCTGGTACAGCTGGGTCAGCACACGGGAACGGTCAGTCAGCAGGGCCTGGCGCAGGGCAGCGGGGTCGGAAAAATGGTCGAGGCGAATCATGGCAGCAACGCGGGTTCAGTACTTAATCGAAAGAAACGCCAAGTATCACCAGGTTGCGGCAGATTTTTTTGGCAGAAGTCGGAGCCGCCCTGGTGCTTCCGCCTTAGCCGTGAGCAAGTAAGCTGCGTACTACCGAGGGTCTTCTCCATCCCGAAGCTATGTAGAAAGTTGCTTGCCCGTTCTGCTAAGCTTGTCGAAGCAGCTCTACCACTTCGTCCTCATGTCAGAAATTAGCCAGAGGTAGAGATGCTTCGACAGGCTCAGCATGACGGTCTACCTCTTACTTGTCACCTGTCACCCTTTACTTGTTACCCCTGACTATGCCTGCTTCTCCTGCTAAAAACCCGCGCCAACCCGTACTGCTGGCCGCCGCGGCTGCCGTGGCTACTGGTGTGGCGGCCTATGCTTTTGCCCGGCGCAAAAGTCACCCGCCCCTGCCCACCGTGGCACACGTGGACCTGCACCGGTACCGCGGTTTGTGGTACGAGGTGGCCCGCCTGCCCGCCCGCTTCGAGAAAGGCTGCCAGCACGTGACGGCCGAGTACAAGCTGCGCCCCGACGGCAAGGTGCAGGTGCTCAACACCTGCCACAAGCACAGTCTCAACGGCCCGGTGGAAACCGCCGCCGGCACCGCCCGCGTCGTAGATGCCAAGACCAACGCCAAGCTCCGGGTCAGCTTCTTCTGGCCGTTTGAAGGCGACTACTGGATTCTGGACCTCGACCAGGCCGACTACCGCTATGCCCTGGTGGGCGAGCCGGGCCGCAAAAACCTCTGGATTCTCAGCCGCACGCCCCACCTGGAGCGCAGCCTCCGCGACCGGCTGGTGGCGAAAGGCCGGGAGCTGGGCTTTCCGGTCGACAGGCTCATCTTCACGCCCCAGCCCACCTGAATCACAGATTGGGCAGATTAGATTGATTTCACTGATTATATGGAGGCTGTTTAGGAAGTCGTCTGAAACATACCAGCCCGTCCTGCTGAGCGGAGCCGGAGGCGAAGTCGAAGCATCTCTACCGCTGGCTAACTTCTGACGACTACAACGAAGCGGGAGAGGTGCTTCGGCAAGCTCAGCAGGACGGGCTGGTATGTTTCGGGCGACTTCCTAAACAGCTTCATGACCTGACGGTCCTTCGTACGGCGCGCTACCACGCTACAATAGGCTGGTTCCGGTTTTTTTAATCTGCGAAATCCGTTTAATCTGCCCAATCTGCGCTTTACTTTTGCCGCAAACTCTCCGTCATGACAATTCCCCAAGTTGGCGAGCCGGCTCCGGCTTTTGAGGCCCAGGACCAGCACGGCACCCTGCACCGCCTCCAGGACTACGCCGGCCGCAAAGTGGCCCTCTACTTCTACCCCAAAGACGACACCAGCGGCTGCACGGCCCAGGCCTGCAACCTGCGCGACAACTACCAGAGCCTGCTCGGGGCCGGCATTCAGGTGCTGGGCGTGAGCATCGACCCGCAGAAGTCCCACCAGAAGTTTGCTCAGAAGTACGAGTTGCCCTTCCCGCTGCTGGTTGATGAGGACAAACGACTCGTGCAGGCTTACGGGGTGTGGCAGGAGAAGTCGATGTACGGCCGCACCTACATGGGCACCATGCGCTACACCTTCGTCATCGACGAGCAGGGCCGTATCGAGAAGGTCATTACCAAAGTCGACACCAAGAACCACGCCGCCCAGCTGCTGTAGCTTCCAAAGCCCCGCCCGTTTCAGGCGGGGTATTTTTTTTAGGGTCTTAGGGACTTGGGGGCTTAGGGGCTTGGTTGATGTACTGCTGCTATTCTGAGGCCCAGCCAAACTGAAGAACGACAAGCGGCAGAACAGCTCTGCGCCTTCTGCGCAAGCTTCCGCGCCCTCTGCGGGCTAAACTCGTTACCACGACTCGCTCTGGCGCAAGAATTAATTACGCTGATCTTCGGCTGGGCCCCAGGATGACAGCAGCACGTCAACCAAGACCCTAAGCCCCCAAGCCCCCAAGCCCCTAAAAACCTACCTTTGCCCTACCACTCCAATCATCTAGACCCAATGGCCCAGGACACGTCTTTTGCCGCTTCTTCCGAAACCCACGCGCCCGAGGCTACCAAGTCGGTGGCCGAGCTGAAACAGATTGCCGCCCAGGTACGCCGCGACATTGTGCGCATGGTGCACGCCGTCAACTCCGGCCACCCTGGCGGCTCACTGGGCTGCACCGATCTGCTGGTGGCCCTTTTTTTTAAAGTGATGAAGCACACCCCGGAGCCATTTGACATGGACGGCATCGGGCAGGACCTGTTTATCTTGTCGAACGGCCACATTTCGCCGGTGTTTTACTCGGTGCTGGCCCGCTCGGGCTACTTCCCGGTGGGCGAGCTGGCCACGTTCCGCAAGCTCAACTCCCGCCTGCAAGGCCACCCCGCCACCCACGAGCACTTGCCCGGCGTGCGCATAGCTTCGGGCTCCCTCGGCCAGGGCCTGAGCGTAGCCATCGGGGCGGCCCAGGCCAAAAAGCTCAATCAGGACTCCCGCACCGTGTTCGTGCTCATGGGCGACGGGGAGCTGGAGGAGGGCCAGATCTGGGAAGCGGCCATGTACGCCCCCCACCACAAAGTCGACAACCTGATTGCTTTCGTGGACCGCAACGGCCAGCAGATCGACGGCCCCACCGAAAAAGTGATGCACCTGGGCGACTTGCGCGCCAAGTTCGAGGCCTTCGGCTGGCGCGTGCTCGAAACCGACGGCAACCAGTTCGAGACCCTGCTGCCCACCATTGAACAGGCCCAGGGTCTGCTGGGTCAGGGCCAGCCCATTGTCGTGCTTCTGGATACGCAGATGGGCTACGGCGTCGACTTCATGATGGGTTCCCACAAGTGGCACGGCGTGGCCCCCAACGACGAGCAGCTCGAAAAAGCCCTCCAGCAGCTCAGCGTGGAAGAGGCGTCGGACTACTAAAATCACAGATGGTGCAGATTAAGTTGATTGCGCTGATTGCATGAGTAGTCCTTGTTGATCTGAAAACTTCTTAATCATCTGGCACCCCCTCTCCCTTTTCGGAGAGGGGGCCGGGGGGTGAGGCGCCCACTAGGGGCCTTCAGAGGAACCTGCATTATTTGCGCATAGAGAGACGGATTGGCTACGCCTTCCTTCGGGTGCTTCGGCTACGCCTCGCAATGACAGTCTGATCATACATTTCCAACGCCGCCTGGCTCCCCTCTCTCCGGAGAGGGGGCCAGGGGGTGAGGTCCCGCATGGCACGATGCTCTTACCTGCTTCTGCTCTCCCTACTGACGCTCAGCTTCTGGCTGGGCGGGGCCGCGCCGGCGCGTGCCCAAACGGCACCGCCTGCGCCCAAGCCCCGCACCACCCGCATCCTGTTTCTGCTGGATGCCTCGGGGTCGATGCTGGCGCAGTGGGAGGGCAAGACGCGGTGGGAAGTGGCTAAAGGCCTGCTGGCCCGCATGGCCGACTCGCTCAACGCCTACCCCAGCCTTGAGCTGGGCCTGCGCGCCTACGGCCACTTGCACCCCAAGGAGGAAAACAACTGCGAGGATTCGCGGCTGGAAGTGCCGTTTGCCCCGAAAAATGCCGCCGCCATCAAGGCCAAGCTCAAAGCTATGCAGCCCCAGGGCAACACGCCCATCACCTACTCCCTGCTCCAGTCGGCCGACGACTTCCCCACGGCCGACAAAACCTCCCGCAACGTGCTCATTCTGATTACCGACGGGCTTGAGTCGTGCAAGGGCAACCCCTGCGCCACGGCTCTGGCCTTGCAGCGCAAGCGGGTGTTTCTGAAGCCCTTCGTCATTGGCATCGGGGCCGAGAAGGACTTCGGCAAGCAGCTGGAGTGCCTGGGGCAGTACTACAACGCGGCCGACGTGAAGACCTTCCGCACCATCCTCAACGACGTGGTGGCCCAGACCCTGGCCAAAACCACCGTGGCCGTGAACCTGACCGACGAGCAGGGCCGCCCCGTGGAATCCAACGTCAACCTGACCTTCATCAACAACCTCACCGAGCAGCCCGAGTACAACTACATCCACTACCGCGACGCCCAGGGCCGGCCCGATGCCCTCGACATCGACGCCCTGCAGAGCTACGACCTGGTGATTAACACCGTGCCGCCCGTACGCCAGCCGAACCTGCTCATCCGGCCCGGCAAGGCCAACGTGCTGATCTACAAAACGCCCCAAGGCACGCTCTGGCTTAAGCCGCCCACGGCCACGGCCAGCCCCTACGGCACAGTGCAGGCCGTCATCCGGCAGACGGGCCAGGACAAAACCCTGCTGGCCCTGCCCTTCGGGGCGCGGCAGAAGCTGCTGGCCGGCAACTACGAGGTGGAGCTGCTGACCCTGCCGCGCCAGCTGCGGCGCATCACCGTGAAGCAGGGCCAGGAAACCGCACTCACCTACGAGCCGCCCGGCGTGCTCAACATCGTCACCGATTTGAAAGGCTACGGCAGCGTCTACCGTCTGGGCCAGGACGAGTCGCAGACCTGGGTGTACAACCTGCCCCACGGCGGCTCCTCCAAAATCAACCAGCCCTTGCAGCCGGGCACCTACCGCCTCGTCTTCCGCACCACCAGCGCCACCGGCAGCCAGTTCACCGACGTGCGCACCTTCACCATCCGCCCCAGCCAAACCACCTCGGTAAGCATCTTTGGAAGATAGCCCCACCCCAACCCCTCCCCGGTAGGGAGGGGCTCTAATTTTAGCCTTTTAGTTTAGCAGCTAGAAACTAGAACTAAAGCCCCTCCCTACCGGGGAGGGATTGGGGTGGGGCTCACACAAAACCTAAGTCCCCAAGCCCCCAAGTCCCTAAGCCCCTACCACATGAACGACTTCCCCTACACCGAATCGAAAGACACCCGCAGCGGCTTTGGCGCCGGCTTGCACGAGCTGGGCAAAACCAACCCCAACGTGGTGGCCCTCTGCGCCGACCTGATTGGCTCCCTCAAGATGGACGCCTTTGTGAAAGACTTTCCCGAGCGGTTTTTCCAGGTGGGCATTGCCGAGGCCAACATGATGGGCCTGGCCGCCGGCCTCACCATTGGCGGCAAGATTCCGTTTACGGGCACCTTCGCCAACTTCTCCACCGGCCGTGTCTACGACCAAATCCGCCAGAGTATTGCCTACTCGGGCAAAAACGTGAAGATCTGCGCCTCCCACGCCGGCCTGACCCTGGGCGAAGACGGCGCCACCCACCAGATTCTGGAGGATATCGGGCTGATGAAGATGCTGCCCCACATGACCGTCATCAACCCCTGCGACTACAACCAGACCAAGGCCGCCACCCTGGCCATTGCCGAGCATGAGGGCCCGGTGTACCTGCGCTTCGGCCGCCCCGTGGTGCCCAACTTCACTCCCGCCGACCAACAGTTTGAAATCGGTAAGGGCATTGTGCTCAATGAGGGCGCCGACGTGAGCATCTTCGCCACCGGCCACCTCGTGTGGAAAGCCATCCTGGCCGGCAAGCTTCTGGCCGAGCGCGGCCTCAACGCCGACATTATTAATATCCACACCATCAAGCCCCTGGATGCCGAGCTGGTGCTGGCCTCGGCCCGCAAAACCCGCTGCGTGGTAACGGCCGAGGAGCACCAGATGAACGGCGGCCTCGGCGACTCCATCGCCCAGCTGCTGGCCCGCGAGGAGCCCCTGCCCCTGGAAATGGTAGCCGTCAACGACTCCTTCGGCGAGTCGGGCACCCCCGACCAGCTCATGGAGAAATACGGCCTCAACGAGCACGCCATCGTGGCCGCCGTGGAGAAGGTAATGGCGCGGCGGAAGTAGGCTGTTGATTCGTATATGCAACCGCCCCGGCTGCTTACGTAGCGGCCGGGGCGATTTTGTATTATGGCAGGTTCGGGAACGATATAAAGACGCAACCCTTCGCGTCTCGTCGTCTACGCCGTAGAATGGTTGTAGCGGTCTTAAGTCATCTAATAAATTCGGGTTTTCTACAAAACCTTCGCAATTCATAATCAACACAACCGTTTTAATTATTTGATTTTTCCTTTGTCAATTCTTAGAATAACAGTATCAATAAGTCTATTAATTCTTTGCTCGTTAACTGTATCGTCTATCTCAATAGCCTCAGTTGTCAATAACTCCTTTAGCTCACGGACAGATTTAGCCTGGTGCTTAGCAACTTGATAGGTAATTTCACTCTTCTCTTGTTTAGTAAGTGGCCTTCCAAACTGCTTCGTCCATGTTGAAATATCAGGTGGAAATACCTCTTCAGCCGCCATACTGTCTTCTGCTATATGTATCATATTTACCTCATAAGCACTATTTAATTTAAAAAAACCTTCAAATTCATCTGCTTTGCCATCCCTATTTTTTAAATAATGCACATGTTTAACACAATACATCTTTGTACTATCAATTTCTCTGTTATTAATGGAAAGAATTGATTCGGAGTAGTCGCTAAACGAGACAGATGTATAGCTTGCCGGATGAAGTGCATATGTCTTTATCCATTTCGAAACGGCTGCTTCTGTCTGCTGCATTCGCTGTTTGTACTGTTGATCCTCGTCGGCGCTTAATCTGTGGCGACTATTGCAGCCTCCGATAATCAGGACGATGTAACAACAAAGGAAGATTCCTATTATGTTTTTCATTATTTTTTCTTGCTATAACCCGTGTTAAAATTATAAAATTTAGTATAACAGTATCGTCTTCATGACGCTTATCACACGTTCTGCATTATTGCACACAGTCGTGCGCATCTATTAGTAAATTCTGGACAGCCCATTACATCAGCGTCTAGTTACCCCAAAAAGCCCGGTCGACCATCCCAACCTTCAGAAAGCCGACCAGAAAAGCCCAGAACACCTTCCTCTATCTTCATACACCTTACCGGTGTATTCTCGATGATTACAAATGAACGGTTTAGTTAGCTGGAAGAAATGATGTCCGAAGCTTTAAAGCGTATTGACAATACCCTGGAGCAGCTACGAAGCTCTGATGAGCGACAGGAAGTGATGCTGTGGGCGTTGATGCAGCAAACCGAAACCAACACGGCCATACTGCGGCAGCTGGAAAACCACGAAAACCGCCTCCGCAACCTGGAAGACCAGGAACCCACAACCGCCGCCTGACGCCCGTACAGATTATGTTGCCACCCCGGCTGCTTCGGAAACCTGGAGCGACCGGGGTGTTTGTTTTTCTGGACAAAATACGCCTACCTAGCTGCCCAGCGCAGCCAGGCGCTGCTCCAGGGCGTCGTCGAGGTGGGGCCAGCGGGGGCGGTTACGGAAGGTATAGTCGCGGTAGCAGGCCAGGAAGGCTTCGGTTTCCTGCTGCACCTCGCGCAGGGCTTCGGCAGAAGCGCCGGCGGCTCGCTCGTAGTCGGCGGCCAGGCCGTAAATCCAGCCCACTTCCCGGTCCGACTCCACGAGGGTGCGCAGGCGGTACAGGGCCTTGATGACCTTGCCCAGGGGCCAGCCCGCCGCCTGCGCCTGCCGCAGCCACCCCAGGCCGGGCCGCACCGAAAACGAGGCCGGGCCACTGGCGCGGGTCAGGAAGGCAACTACCTCATCCTGGCCGGTGCGCAGCAGGCGGTAGAGCTGGATGAAAAAAGATTCTGGAACATCTTCGCGCAGGATTACCTCATCCACCCAGTCGCTCACGTCGGCCAGGGTACACACTTCCAGTCGCAGGCCCAGCCGGGCGTAGAAGGCTGCTTCTACCTGGGGCAAGCCCTGTAATTCAGCTGCTAGATCCATGCTCGATTTCCGCTCCGGCGTCATCCTCCCCCCCTGGTTCGTTGTTCTGGCCCGCTCCTGTAACGCATCCGGCGCCAGGCTGGTGGCAGCGGGCCTGCTGTTTTTGGGGACGCTGCTCCTCGCCGCCACCGCCGCCCGTGCCCAGCAACCCGACACCACCCTCATCCGCTACTCGGGGCAGCTGACGGGGCAGTACACCTCGGGGGGCGTCAACCGCACGCTGCTTGCCACCTCCCACAACGTCACGCTGCTGCGGGGGCTGCACTTTGGGGCGCCTCTCACGGGCAGCTTCCAGTTTGGGCGCCAGGACGGGCGCCTGCGGGAGCGGGAATGGCTGCTCAACGCCACGCCCTACTACTGGAAAGGCCACTTCCGCTTCTACGGCATCGGCGGGTACGAGCGGAGCAACCTGCGCGGCATCGACCAGCGCTACCAGCTGGGCGCGGGCCCCGGCTGGGCCTTCTACACCGACTCGCTGGGCCGGGAAGTGGCCTTAAGCAACCTGCTGCTACGGGAGGCCACCTACTTCCGCGACGGGTCGGAGCGGGTAGTGACGCGCAGCTCGGCCCGCCTGAAGGTGGTGTACACGCGCGGGGTGCTGTCCTTGAACTCGACCACCTTCTACCAGCCCAACCTGCGCGACTTTGGCGACTACCGCGCCAGTGAGCTGGCTACGCTGGCCCTGCGTTTCACCGCCCGCTTTTCCCTTACTTCCACCTACACCTTCACCTACGAGAACCGGGTGCTGGAGGGTCGCCCCCGCGCCAACACCAACCTGACCGTGGGCGTGGCATTCAGCACGAAGTAGGGCGCGGGCGAGCCGAGGCTCTCCGGCATACTGACTAGCCTTGGGTCGTTTGGCCGAGCCAGAAGTACAAGCCGATAAACAGCACCAGCAGGGCCAGCATCACGAGCACCGGAACCCAGCTGGTGCCACCGGCCCGGCGCAGGCGCACCAGAAGCTCGTCCTTCGGCAAGCCCAGGGCTAGCAGTCGGCGTATCTTTCGCTCGGCGTGCCACAGGTAAAGGTTGTTGCCCAGAAATCCGTACAAGGAGCCAAATAGTAAGTTAGCAGCTATTGTGCTGGCGGTGCTCGGCTCTCCAAACACGGCTTCTTCGGCCATTGATTCTACCAGAAGAAAGCCCAGCAAGCAGAAAAACACGAGGTACATGCGGCGGTAGGCAAACCAGAAGAGGCCGGCAAGAAACGCTGCCAGGTTAAATGTCAGGCGCCGGCCTTGCTGGCGCAACCGCCAACGCTCCAGATAATATTCAGCCTGAGGTCCAAAGAAGGTCCAGACATACTCATCTTCAATTGGTACGCGGGTAGATGTTTCGCTCATGCAGTGGGTGTTAAAAAGCAGAATAAACAAATGCAGTCCGGGGCAGGCACCGCGTCAGTGTTGCGCCAGAACATGCCCCAGCTCGGCGTAATGGCTTCGCGCTCGGAGGCGTCGGGAGAAGGGTTTCGGCTGGCATGCAGACTGCGTAACTAGAGTCGGGATGAGAGGTCCAAGATAGGAAAATGCCGAAGTTGGCCCGTGCACGCGCAGGTTTTTAGTTTACCTATTAAACCCCGCTTGGCTCCTCCCATCTAACCCGCCACACTCCCGCCCTACTTCTCACCTTCTCCTGCTTGGAAGACCAGGAAATCCTCACCCAGTTTCGTGACCCCGCCACCCGCAACGTGGCCTTCAACCAACTGGTGCGCAAGTACCAGAGCAAGGTGTACTGGCACGTGCGCAAGATGGTGGTAGACCACGACGCCGCCGACGACCTCACCCAGGACGTGTTTGTGAAGGTGTGGAACCACCTGGAGGGCTTCCGCCAGGACGCCCAGCTCTACACCTGGCTGTACCGCATTGCCACCAACGAGTGCCTGAGTTTTCTGGCCAGCAAGCGCCGCCGGTTTCTGCTGCCCCTGCACGACGTAGGCGCCGAGCTGACGGCCAAGCTGGAAACCGACCATAGCTTGGCTGGCGACGAGGTGGAGCTGAAGCTGCAAAAAGCCATCCTGCGCCTGCCCGACAAGCAGCGCCTCGTCTTCAACCTGCGCTACTACGACGACATGCCCTACGAGCAGATGGCCGAAGTAACCGGCACTTCCGTCGGCGCCCTGAAAGCCTCCTACCACCACGCCGTTAAAAAGATAGAGCAATACATCAACGACAGCACCGATTAAACCTCGGCGCCCCGGCTTCCTCTAACCTGCTAGCTGCGTGTTACCCAGTGGGACAGTTACCAGCCGCGTGCTCTCACTTCTCACCTCTACTAGCTCACTTCTCCATAATGAACACCCCTTTTCGGCTGGATGACCACCCGCGGCGGCCCCAGCCCCTGCTGGCTCCGCCCCCGGACCACTACTTTGAGCAATTGCCCCGGCGCGTGATGGCGCGGGTGCAGCCCGCAGCCAGGCCCGTCCCGGCCTGGGGCTGGCTCATGGCCTTGCCGAGGCCCATGCGTACGGCCCTGGCTTCGGCGGTGGTGCTGGGCGGGTTTGCGGCCTCGTTTCTGCTGAGCCCCGCCGCGCCACCTGCCGCTGACCCCGTAGCTGCTGCTTTAAGCCAAGTGCCCGAAACGGCCCTCATCGACTACCTGGCCGCCAATCATTCGCTGGAAGCAGCCGACCTGGCTTCCCTGCCCCTGCCCGAGGACGACGGCATGGCCTATTTCCTGGACGTTTCGCCCCAGGCGGTAGAAGCCGAGGTTGGCCCTGCACTCGAAGACACCTATTTCTAATTTCTAAGCTTCTTTTCTTCCTTTTTCTCGCCCATGCACTTCCCGTTTTTTCTTCGCCGCCTGAGCCTGCTGAGCCTGCTGTGGCTGGCGGCCACCGCCCTGCACGCCCAGCAAGCGCCGCCGCGCCCCGATATGCACACGCGCATCGAAAACGCCCGCATTGCCTACATCACCCGTGAGCTGAACCTGACTTCGGAGCAGGCCCAGCGGTTCTGGCCGCTGTATAATGAGTACAGCACCAAGCGCCGGGAGTTGCGCCAAACTCACGACCAGCTCCGCAACGCGGCCTCTGCCACGCTCAGCGAGGACCAGGCCCGCGCCACCCTCAAGCAAATCGTAGCCGTGTCGAAAAACGAGCTGGAGCTGACGGAGGACTACTTCAGCAAGCTGCAGAAGGCCATATCCGCGCGGCAGGTGGCCCAGCTCTACAAAGCCGAGCGGGAGTTTGGCCGCGTGATGATACAGGAGCTGAAAGGCCAGCGCCGTACCTATCGGCTGGAACGCCCCGGCGGCCCCACGGGTGCCCGCTAAACGCCGCTTCGAGTTTTCCGGAACGACTCGGGCCCCGCCCTGCTTCGGCACGGTGGGGCTTTTTTCTGCGCCTCCTGCGAAACCCTCTGCGCCCTCTGCGGGAACCTGACGTAAGCACCATCCGGCACACGGCGCAAGCTGAAGCTCGCGCCACATTTCCGACCTTTGCCGTATGCTTACCCCCCGCCAGCTTTTCCTGCGCCACCAGGCCCAAACCTCCGACTTCCCGCTGCTGCTCGAAATTGAGCGGGCCGAGGGCGTGTACATGTACGACGCCGCCGGCAAGGCCTATCTGGACCTGATTTCGGGTATTGGCGTAAGCAACGTGGGCCACCGCCACCCGCGGGTGCTCCGGGCCATTCAGGACCAGCTCGATAAGTACCTGCACCTGATGGTGTACGGCGAGGTAGTGCAGGCCCCGCCGGCCCGGCTGGCCCAGGCCCTCACGGCCACCCTGCCCCCGCGCCTTGATAACGTGTACTTCACCAACTCCGGGACCGAGGCCGTGGAGGGCGCCCTCAAGCTGGCCAAACGCCACACCGGCCGTACCGGCCTGCTCAGCTCCCTCAATGCCTACCACGGCTCCACCCACGGTGCCCTGAGCATCACCGGCTCCGAGGGGTTCAAGAACGCCTTCCGGCCCCTGCTGCCCGACGTGCGCCACTTCCGCCACAACAGCTTCGACGACCTGGCCCTGATAACCGAGCACACGGCCGCCGTCGTCATCGAAACGGTGCAGGGCGAGGCCGGGGTACGCCTGCCCCATCCCGACTACCTGCCCGCCCTGCGCCAACGCTGCTCGGAGGTGGGCGCCCTGCTCATCCTGGACGAAATTCAGTGCGGCTTTGGGCGCACCGGCACGTTCTGGGCCTTCGAGCAGTTCGGCATCGAGCCCGACATCCTGCTCACGGCCAAGGGCATGGGCGGTGGCATGCCCATCGGGGCGTTTATTGCCCCGCAGTCCATCATGGCCGGCTTCAAAACCGACCCTATTCTGGGCCACTGCACCACGTTTGGGGGCCACCCGGTGTCGTGCGCGGCGGCGCTGGCTACCTTGCAGGTCATTCAGGAGGAAAACCTGCTGGCCGGCGTGGCCGAGAAGGCGGCCCGGTTCCGGCAGCACTTGCGGCACCCGGCCATCCGGGAGGTGCGCGGCTGCGGCCTGCTCATGGCCGTGGAGTTTGAAAGCTTCCAGGTGCTCAAGCCTATCATCGACCGGGCCCTCTGGCACGAAGGCCTGCTCACCGACTGGTTCTTGTTCTGCGACAATTCCCTGCGCATCGCCCCGCCCCTCACCATCACCCTGGAGCAGATTGACGAAGCCTGCGCCGCGCTGCTGAAGGCAATTGGCTAATGTCATTGCGAGGCGCAGCCGAAGCAATCCGTCCTTTTCAGGGTGACAACCTCTGCCCTATCCAAAAGCCCCTAACGTCTGGTAGATGTCAGGGGCCTGTTGTGTTGTCTGGCTTCTCCTCTCTCCTTCAGAGAAGATACTGGGGGTGAGGTGCCAGGTTAGAGGCTTTGGAGAAGTCGGATGCTTTATGCGTTGAAAAGGACGGATTGCTTCGTCCTCCGTCCTCGCAATGACAAAAGATTTTTGGCGGTGGTCTAAAGCGTGGTTTTGCTACCTTAGGCGATGCTTCAAACAACGCTCACCTGCGCCAAATGTGGCAGCACAGCCTTGCGTAAGAACGGCCATAGCCACGGCAAGGCCAAGTATCGGTGCCTGAACTGCCGCCACCAAGCGGCCTTGCACCCGGCCGCTCCGCGCAAAGCGGCGCAGTACGCCCACGTGGAAAAACTGCTAGTCGAGCGCGTCTCGCAGCGGGCCATCGTGCGCCTGACGGGCGTGGCGCGCATGACGGTGGCCAAACTGGCAAAAAAAAGCGCGGGCGCCAACGCGCCCACGGCCCAAGCCGCGCCGGCCACGGGTGCTGGAACTGGATGAAATGTGGACGTTTGTCGGCCACAAAAAGCGCAAAACATGGCTCTGGCTGGCCGTGGAGCGCTCCAGCCGCCGCATCGTGGCCTGGGTGTTGGGCGGCCGGGGCCGCGCGACGGCTCGGCGCCTGTGGCGCGCTTTGCCGGCCGAGTACCGTACGGGCACCTGGTACTTCACCGACGAGTGGGAAGCCTACCAGGGCGTATTGCCAGCCGGCGCCCACCGGCCCAGTCCCAAAGGCAGCGGCCAGACCAGTATCGTGGAAGCTATCAATTGTTCACTACGCCAAAAGTGCGCCGTGCTCGTGCGTAAATCCTGTTCCTTTAGCCGCTGCCGGACCATGCACCGCATCCGTATTCAACTCGTCATTGACGAACACAACCGGCAATGCCACCTGAAGCAAACGACCAGCAAAACCACGCTTTAGACCACCGCCAGATTTTTAGTTACCTAAAAGCGTTTGGGTTTGCTCTTTAATTTGTTCGCGGGGGAGGCCGTCTTTGACGCCCTGGGAGATGTTGCGCACGAGTACGGCCACGATGTCGCGGCGGAAACCGAGCTTTTCGGCCATGCCGATGCAGAACTCCATTTCGTGGTTGTCGACCACGCCATCGGCCAGCATCATGTCCACGAGGTCGAAAATCTGGTCGAACCGCTCGGAGTCGTTGTCGGGGATAACCAGCTTCACGCTGCTGGTGTTGCCCACCAGGCTGCGGACTTCGGCGGCGCGCATACCGTTTTTCTGGCCCACGGCCACAATGAAGTTCATTTCTCGTTCGTCGATGTGCCCATCAGCCTTAGCCAGGGCCGCCAGGTTTACGATGTGGCTTTTGAGTTTTTTTGTTTGCTCGTTTTCAAAGAAACCAAACATACGAACGTGCATTAGATGGGAACGGTGGTGGGAACAGACCAATGCAAACAGCCTGCCTCGGTGGGGCGCTCAAGGCAGTAGTAAGATAGCCCGCTAGGGCTGAGGGCGCAATAACTCCCATACGCACCCGAAAAAAAAATAGCTACCCAGGCGGCGCCATTTTCTATTTTCCGTAGGAGACAACGAAACTTCACCTGGGATTTACCACCTTTGCCCGGCCCGGCTGTGTCGGGCTTTTGTTTGAGTACTGAGAGAGCTATATGAAACGCATTGCAGTTTTCACCAGTGGCGGCGACTCGCCCGGCATGAACGCCTGCATCCGGGCCGTGGTGCGCACGGCCGTCTACCATGGCATTGAGGTGTACGGCATCATGCGCGGCTACAGCGGCATGATTAAAGGCGAGTTTGTGAAGCTCGATTCGGCTTCCGTGGCCAACACCATCCAAAAAGGCGGCACTATTCTCAAGTCGGCGCGCAGCCAGAAGTTTATGACCAAGGAGGGCCGCCAGCAGGCCTTCGACCAGCTCGTAAACCACGGCATCGACGGGCTGGTGGCCATCGGCGGCAACGGCACGTTTACCGGGGCCATGACCTTCGAGCAGGAGTTTGGCATCCCGACCGTGGGCGCGCCCGGCACCATCGACAACGACCTGTACGGCACAGACTTCACCATCGGCTACGACACGGCCGTGAACACGGCCCTGGAGGCCATCGACAAAATCCGCGACACGGCTGACTCCCACGACCGGTGCTTTTTTGTGGAGGTGATGGGCCGCGACTCGGGCTACATTGCCATTCCCTGCGCCATCGGGGGCGGGGCCGAAATTGTGATGGTGCCGGAAACGCAGATGTCTACGGAGGCCGTAATTGAAACCCTGCAAGCCGGCTGGCGCCGCCACAAAACGTCGTTTCTGGTGGTGGTGGCCGAGGGCGACGAAGAAGGCAACGCTCACACCGTAGCGCAGAAGGTCAAAGAAGCCATTCCGGAGCTGGACACCCGCGTGACTATTATCGGCCACATTCAGCGCGGCGGGGCGCCTTCGGCCGCCGACCGGATGCTGGGCTCCCAGATTGGTATTGCGGCCGTGGAAGGCCTGCTTAACGGCATGCGCAACGTCATGGCCGGCATCGTGGACCGCAAGCTGGTGTACACTCCTTTCACCGATACCATTCACAAGAAAAAGCTGCTCAACCAGAGCTTTATGCGCATGGTGGAGATTCTGAGCGTATAGTCTGGGGCATACACTACTGACCAATGCCAACGAGGCGCAGTTGGTGCTTACCCATGAAGGGTGCACCAACCGCGCCTCGTTGGCATTGGTCAGCTCGCGGCGGAGTTAGTGAATGATCTTGCCGCTGCCATCCAGCAGCGCGTTGGTGCTACTGTCGCCGCCAATGTCAATACCGTAGACGTAGAGGGCGCGCCCTGCGTACTGGGCCGGCACCGTCCACCAGAAGCCTTTGTACTTGTTGCAGAACGGTAAGTCGCCAGGACCTATAAGCGGGCCGTGGCAGCGGGCGGTGAGCTGCGCGTGCCGATGGGGCACCTGGCGCCCGGCAGCTATTGGGCCACCCTGCAACTGCGCAGCAGCCAGCAGCGCACCACCCAAGCGGTGCTGATTGTACCCTAGCCCGATGTCTTCTCTTACTCACCCGCACCAACTGGCTGCCGGGTCAGCCTACAAGGGCGCTGCTTAGGCAGCGCCCTTTTGCTTTCTGCTGGGGCCCATCTTGTTCGTCTTCGTCTGAATGCTCAGGGACTCAAGGCACATTGGGGCTGTCTGGGAGAAGTACCAGCACGGCTTAGGTGCCACATCGTGGCGGCATCTTAAACGGGTGCTAAAACCACGTCTTCTTTACTTCTTACTATACATAGGAAAAGTTACACACCTGGTCTGCTTTACCCCAAGCTGATGGTACAAAGGTTTTTGTCGTTCACCTAGTTATTCTGGTCGTTGGCTGCCAATCGGGCTTCTGAAGCGGGCTCTCCTTCTGAGAAGGAATTTGTGAGATACTACTTTAGAAGCTAGGGAATCCAAGTTCCAGCGCTGCCCTACGTCTGGGATTTGTTCAACACCTGGCCTTGCTCTGTCACCTTCACCTTTCTTTCCACATCTGCTGATGAAACAACCTTTCCGTACTCTACGACAACTTCATCCGCTACTGCTCCGGAGCCTGTGGCTGCTACTGAGCCTGCTACTGGCCGGGCCCTTGCATGCCCAAATCACCTTGCCCCTGGAAGTGCTCGGGCCGCAGGGCACCACCAGGCAAGTGTCGTTGTCGGTAGCTGACCCGAGCAAAGTAGCTAGTGTCTATCTGCGCGTGCACCGCCCCGGCTTCCGGGCCGCCAGCACCCAGCCCACCATTGCCCGCGCCAGCGTGCAGGTCAACGGCGGCAGCTGGGTCGACATCACCAACGCCAACTGCACCGTATTCCCACAGGAAGCCAGCTACGGCGGCATCGGCGGGGGTTTCCAGACCGTGCGCTTCACCGTGGCCGCCAGCAAGCTGGGCCCGTTCAGAGCGGGCGGCAACACGCTCAGCATCCGCCTCAACCAAACCGATGGGCACAGCAGCGGCCTGCGCGTGCTGGAGCTGAACCTGCTCGACGCGGGCGGCGCCAAGCTGGTGCCGGCCTCGGCCTTTGTGGCAGACGACCCCAGGAAGTGGACCGCCCCCCGCGCCGGCGCCGCCGATGTGGCCGAGGGCCAGCGCCTGTGGAAGGAAGCCGCCTTGAAAGAGTCGCCCTTGGCTACGGGCACGCTTAAGGCCACCTGCGCCAGCTGCCACCACGAGCGGGGCCTGGACCTGAAGTACTTCAACTACTCCAACACGTCCATCGTGGAGCGCACCAAGTTCCACGGCCTGAGCCAGGCGCAGGGCGAGCAAATTGCCTCCTACATCCGCAGCCTGACCCTGAAAAAGCGCGACGGCTCTCCCTTCGACGCGCCGGGCACGCCCTGGGACCCGCCCTACCAGCCCGGCCCCGGCCTGGACAGCAAGCCCGTGGAACTGTGGTCGGCGGGCGCGGGCCTGAACGCCGTGCTGGAGAAGGACCGCGACATCATCCCGCATCTGTTCCCGAAAGGCACGTCGGTGGCGGCCATGAAGGAAGCAACTTCTTCGAAAGGCATGCTCAACATGCGCGAGCTGCCTCTCTCGGTGCAACTGCTGGACTGGAATGAGTGGATCACGCCTCTGCACCCGGTCGACATCTGGGGCGCCGAGTTCTACACCACCCGCGCCTGGAAAGCCTACCAGCGCGTACGGCAGGAGCTAGCGCCCAGCGGCCGCACCAGCGTGTCGAAGGAGCGGCTGCTGGACATCATGCAGTGGTTTACTGCCGACGCCATCAACGGCACCCTCGACGATGACGGCTACGGGCGCAAGCTGCCCGCCGGCGTAACCTGGGAGCAAGCCGCCGTGGGCCTGCGCCGCTGGGCCGTCACCAAAATTTGGGAGCTGAACCAGGACTTTTATCTCGAAGACATGCCGCTCCAGCTTTACCCCAACGGGGAGCGAGGCTGGGTGGGCAGGCACCGCTCGGTGTTTGAACTGGCGCCCCACTTGTCGAGCCACAACGGCGAGCAGTTCATCTATCAGAGTCACCTGGTAGGCAAGTACTTCTCTACCATTTGGTACCACACGCAGGTGATTGTCAACCCCGGCTACCGCGACAACGTGGTGCACATTCCCGTGGACTGGAAGTACCACCTCGACCACATCGATAACCTCTCGGGCTGGTTCAAGGAAACGCCGGGTGAGGGCATGCGCTACGCGGCCAGCCTGATCAAGGACATGCAGATGTGGGACAACAAGTACGGCGTACAGGACCCGGGCCGCGGCTGGAACCTGCGGGAAATCAAGCTCAACAATCTGGTTCACCCGGACTACGACAACCTGTTTGCTGACCTGAGCCCGGACTTCCGTAAGAACCTGGCCGAGGCCTACTTCAGCTCCTGGTACGACAAAACCGCCTCGCACCCCATTGCCGACTACAAGCGCTGGAACATCCTGCCCGATGGCTCGGCCGACACGCCCGGAGGAGCGTACGACTGGGCTCCATCCAACTTCCCCTACTACCCCATTCCTGAGAAGCTAAAAGGCTACGAGGAATATCCGCAACGCCTGCGCGACGCCATCGTGTACGGGCGGCCGCTGGGTGTGAACGGGGAGCTTCTAAATAAAATGGCCGACTTCGGCCACGCCATGTGGCCCTTGTGGGGCTTCGACAAGCTGAAGGGCGGCACGGCCGTGGCAGGCACGGGCACCGGCCTGAAGGGGCAGTACTTCAACGCCACCACCCTGGATGCCAACAACCTGCAACCCGTGCTCACGCGCGTAGACCCACGACTTGAGCTAAGCTGGCCGGCCTCGCCGGGCGCCGGGGTGCGCGAAAACGACTTCACGGTGCGCTGGACCGGCTACGTGCAGGCGCCGCTGTCGGGCGAGTACACATTTGCCACCAGCAGCGACGACGGCAACCGCCTGTGGATGGACAACAAGCTGCTGGTGGACGCCTGGAAAAGTGGCGACGGTAATGGCGGCCAGGGCAAAATCACGCTCGAAGCCGGCAAGCTTTACCCCATCAAGCTGGAGTATCTGGAATACGGCGGCAACGCCAATGTGCGGCTAATGTGGAGCCTGCCCAACCTCGACGTGAAAGTAATTGTCCCCACCACGCAGCTATACCCGGAACTACCGGCCGCACCCGCGGGCCCGGCTAACGGCACCTACCGCCTGGTAGCGCGCCACTCGGGCAAGGTGCTGGACGTGAACGGCGCCAGCCAGGCCGAGGGGGCCGGTATTATCCAGTGGTCTGCCCACGGGGGAACCAACCAGCACTGGCAGCTGACGGCCGTCGGCAACGGCTTCTACAAGCTGGTGGCCGTGCACTCGGGCAAGGCCCTGGACGTGGACCACAGCGGCACCACCAACGGCACGAAGATTCATCAGTGGACCGACAACGGCAGCCCGGCCCAGCGCTGGAAAATTGAGGCTACTACGGACGGCTACTACAAACTCACGGCTGAGTGCTCGGGTAAGGTGCTGGACGTGAGCGGGGTGAGCCAGGCCGACGGCGCCGCCGTGCACCAGTGGGACTACGTGGGCGGCCTCAACCAGCAGTGGAAGCTGGAACCCGTGAGTAGTGCGGCCGGGGCCTTGCAAGCCAGCGCGGAAACGGCGGCTTCCGCTACCCCAGCCGCCCGTGTGGCAGCGGGTACCTCCTTCGCGGCGTTTCCTAATCCCAGCCCAGGCCTGGCCACGCTGGAGCTGACGGCAGCAGCCACGCAGCGCGTCACGGTGCAGGTGCGCAACCAGCAGGGCTACCTGGTGAGCCTGGTGCAAGTGCCCGTGCGGGCGGGCCGAAACCACTTCCGGCTACCCGCCGCGTTGCCGGCCGGCACGTATGTGCTGGAAGCTACTGTCGACGGAAAAAATCACTTTTTCCGTCTTGAGGTGCAGCAGCAGTAGCTTTCTGTCCTGGTTTGTTCGCTAAAAGCCCTGTACGACCCCGGTTGTGCGGGGCTTTTTGCAGGCCGTCCGGGTTGGTTTTCGGCAAGGCTGCTGCAACCGTTTACCTTTTTCGTCCAAGTCTGAGGTCGTTTCTCCTGCTTGCTCAGTAGCTGGCTCGGCATAAACGTGTAGCTTTAAAGCATTTGTCAGGTCCTTTTCCGCTTCAGCACCGCCTTTCCCAACCTAACACCCCTTCCGTATGCATCTATTCTCGTCTCGCTTTGCCTCCCTGGCGCTTGCCGTTTTCTGGACGGCGGCTGGCACAACGGCCGCCGCTCAGGCCCCGCCCTCGGCCGAGCAGATCGGCATCAAAACCACCTCTTACCCCGTGCCCACCGACGGCACAGCCCGCTACGTGAAGCCCGACGGCGACGACGCCCAGGACGGCCGCACCCTGGCTACAGCCTGGCGCACGGTAAGCAAGGCCCTGAGCGCCCCGGTGGGCTCTACCATCGTGCTGAAGGGCGGCACCTACCGCGACCTGACCGGGCCCAACCTGAACCGGCGGCTTACCTTTCAGCCGGCCGCCGGCGAGCAGGTCTGGATCAAAGGCAGCGTGCAGATTCCCAACGCGGAATGGGCCGTGGAAGGCGGCCGGTGGGTGAAAACCGGCTGGACCACTGAGTTTCAGCGCGTCAGCCAGGGCGGCCGACTTGCACCCTGCCCTAAGTGCATCGACGCCGACCACCCCGAGGCCGACTACCGCGACATGGTGTTTGTGAACGGGGTGCGGCAGCAGCAGGTACTGCGCCTGCAAGACCTGGCGGCCGGTACGTTTTACGTTGACGCCGCCGCCGACAAGCTGTACGTGGGCAGCGACCCGCGGGGCAAGACGGTGGAAGCCACGGTGGCCTCCACTGCCCTGCAAACCTGGAATGCTCCGGCCGCCGGCAGCGTGTTCCGGGGCCTAGGCTTCGCCCACTTCGCCGAAATGGCCCTGGTTCTGGCCGTCAATAACCTGACCGTGGAGAACTGCACCTTTGCCTGGAACGGCGAAGGCGGTGGTATCGGCTTTCCCGGCGGCGGCTCGGTGCTGCCCGAAGACAACGTGGTGCGCGGCAGCACCTTCACGTACAATGCCCAGCAGGGCCTGGGTGGCGCCAAGGCCCACCGCCTGCTGCTGGAAGGCAATGTGTTCAGCCACAACAACGTGGAGCTATTTGCCCGCATCTGGAGTGCGGCCGGGTTTAAGATTACCAATGCCGACGGCCAGGTGGTGCGCAACAACATTATCGAAGACAACGACGCCCACGGCGCCTGGCTGGACGTGGACACGCGCAACGCTACGGTGGTCGGCAACGTGGCCCGCCGCAATACCGCCTTCGGCATCTTCTTCGAAATTTCGCGGGGCTGCCTGATTGCCGGCAACGTGTGCGTGGGCAATGGCGTGGGCATTGGGGTAGCCAACTCCTCCGACGCCCGCCTGTACAACAACACGCTGGTCAGCAACAACAAGGCCCTGCTCATCAAGGAAGACAACCGCACGCCCACGCCCGGCGAGCTGGCGGCCGGGGCCAGCTACCTCACCCGCCGCACGGTGGTCAAAAACAACATTCTGGCCGATGCCAACAGCGGTATCCTGTTCGATACCTACCGGGCCTGCTCCGACACGGCTAAGGCCATGATTACGGCCCTGGACTACAACGCCTACTACCGGGCTGCTGCCAGCCAGCCGGCTACGCTGGTTAAGTGGAACGTGCCGCAGACCAGCCGCAACTGCCACACCTTCCACGCGGCTCTGCCGGCCTTTGCCGGCGCCACTGGCTTTGAGGGCAAGGGCTTCGAGCTAAGCGGCGCTCCAAACCCCTTCTTCGTGAACCCGGCCGCCGATGGTGCCGGGGACTACCGCCTGAAGGGCGGCAGCAGTAACCCCGCCCACCGCCGCGGCCAGCCCCTGCCCCAGGACGTAGCCCGGCTGCTGGGCGTGCCGGCCGGGGTGCCCGTGGACCTGGGCGCTTACCCCACGGCCGGCGCTGTCACCGCATCAACCCAGCCCGGCCACCCCGACGAGGTGCTGACGCTCTACCCCAATCCCGCCACCAACACCTTAACTGTCAGGGTGCGGGCTACTGCCGCGCAGGCTGGCTGCGTGGAGCTGCTGGATGTGCTGGCCCGCCCGGTGGTACGCCGCTCAGTTGCCCTGCGCCCCGGCGAAAACGCCGTTTCGGTGGACGTCAGCCAGCTGCGCGCCGGCGTGTACTTTGTGCGGGTGCATCACGGCCAGCAGTCTGCCAACCGGCGCCTCGTGGTAACGCACTAAGGCACCCGGCGGCACCAAGTACGGCCAGGACCTTACTTTTCTTGGTCAGCGACAAGCCCCGTGCAACGATGGTTGCGCGGGGCTTTTTTTGGTGTGGCGGCCGGCCTTTCACGTCACGTTCTGGCGGCCGGACCTAGGGCCGGCGGGCAAGGCGGCTGCGGGTGCTGTTTGCTGAAAACCCGGCCGCGGCGGCGGGTCAGGCAACACCTATTGCCACCAGTATTCTGGTTGTTCATCCAACTCGTCTTGTCGTTGGGCGTGCTACGCATCTTTCAAGATTGCCATTGGACGCGGAAAAAGCCTATTTCGGGCTCCTTCTTTTCCTCACCATCCAACCCTCTTGTTTGTATGCCAGACATTTTCCACGGTTTAAAAATGGCGGCCTTGGGGGCGCTGTGCCTGACCTCGGGCACGCTCTGGGCCCAGGGCAACGGCAACGACGCCGACCTGACCGACTTTGCCGATGCCCCGGCCGGCGACAGCACCGTAACCATCAAAGCCACCAGCTACGCCATTCCCGGCAGCGGAGTGGTGCGCTACTTCAGTCCCAGCGGCAACAACGACACGGGCACGGGCGCGGCCGATAAGCCGTGGCGCACGCTCACGCAGGAGCTGGTCAGCAACAACACCAAGATTCCGGCCGGCGCTACGCTCATCTTTGAAGAAGGCCGCTACCCCGTGGATAGTGTGCGCGTGAACAAGGCCCTGACCTTGCAGCCCCGGCCCGGCAAAAAAGCCTGGCTGGTGGGCAGCCACATGTTGCCCGATGCCCACTGGGAACGGGTGGGCACCAGCAACGTGTGGCGCACCAAAGCCTCTACTCCCTGGACGGTGAAGCTACCGAATGTGCTGGACGACCCCAATGGCAAGAGGACCATCATCGGGGGGTGTGCCGACGGCAGCACCAGCAGCAACCATACCACTTGCCCGCCCACGGCCGAAACCCGCCTGGCTGGCTACCGCGACCAGGTGTTCGTCAACGACAAGCCCCTCAAGCAGGTGCTGACCCAGGCGGCCGTTAGTGCCGGCGAGTTTTACGTGGACTATGCTACCAAGCGCATCTACATCGGGGTGAATCCGGTGGGCAAGCGGGTGGAGGCTACGGCTTTCAACAACGGCCTGATTGTGAATACGCCGGGCATGGAAGACAACCAGCGCATTGTGGTGCGCGGGCTGGGCTTCCGCAACTATGCCTCGTCGGCCCTGCGCTCAGGCAAGGGTAACCTGCTGGTGGAGAACTGCACCTTTGCCTGGGGCTCGACTGAGGGTGCTACCATTGGGGGCAGCATCACCGATGTGGTGGTGAGAGGCAACACGTTTGCCTACAACGGCCGCCTGGGCCTAAGCATGGCCCTGGGCCCGGTGGCCAACCAACTGCTAACCAACGCCTTGATTGAAGGCAACACCTTTAGCTTCAACAACCACGAGGGATTTGCGCAGTACTGGTCGGCGGGCGGGCTGAAGCTGATTCACTACGACGACGTAACGATTCGCAATAACCTGTTCGACAGCAACTATGGCACGGGCCTGTGGCTGGACCTGGACGTGGAGCGCGTAACGGTGGTAAACAACATTGCCCGCTACAACAAGAGCATCGGCCTGTTTTATGAAGTGTCGCGCGGGGGGCTGTTTGCCGGCAACGTGGTGTACGGCAACGGCGCGGGCATCAAAATCAGCGGCTCCTCGGGCGTGGGCATTTTCAACAACACGCTGGTGGAGAACAGCGTCAACCTGGACATCTCCGACTACAACCGCCTCAACAACGACCCGGAGGTACCCCAGGCCGTGCGCGACGCCGAAATAGCCCGCGGCATTCTGTATGAAACCTACGAGGTAACGGTCAGGAACAACGTGCTGGCCAACGGGAAAAAGGCCAACTTGTCGGTGTCGCAGAGCCTGAGCAGCCCCGAAAAGGGCGTGATGGTGGACCCCGGCGACTTGAACCACAACCTCTACCTGCGCTGGTCGGCCCAGGTGGCGCCCACCTCCACCTCGGCGGGCAAGTACTACATGGTACACTGGAACAACCTGGGCTCGGTGCCCAAAAACGGCCCCAACCTGAAGTACGCCACCCTGGCGGCATTTAAGAACGTGGTGAACCCCGACGGCGCCACCGCCGCCACGGGCTTCGAGGTGAACAGCACGGAGCTGGTGAAAACTGCGGCTACGGGGTTCTTTGAAAACCCGGCCGCCGAAAACTACCAGCTCAAGCCCTGCGGCAACGGCTGGACCCTGCCCGCCGTGGCTCCGCTCACGAGCAACGTGGTGGTGGCCGCGGCCCAGGGCTCGGCCCCGGCCTTCACCTTCACCCCTACCGAGTACCGCACGGCTCTGGGCCTGGCCACCGGGGCCACCCTGCGCATGGGCGCCGACCAAACGCCCTGCGTGCAGGTGCAGCCCCAGACCGTGACGTTCACCACCACCTTCACTAACCGGGTAGTGGGCCAGAACGTGACGCTGGCCACCAGCAGCACCGGCAACGCCGACCAGGCCGTGACCTACAGCCTGGTGAACACGCCCGCCACGGTGGCTACGCTGTCGGGTAATATCCTCTCGCTCAAGGGTGTGGGCAACGTAACGGTGAAGGCCAGCAAAGCCGGCAACGCTTCGTACGCCGCCGCTACTACGGAAGCCACCTTTGCCGTGGGCCAGGGCACGCCCGTGCTGACGCTGGCGGCCCCGCCCAACAAAACCTTCGGCGACGACGCCCTGACCCTGCAAGCCACCAGCACCGTGCCGGCCCTGCCCATCACCTACAGCCTGGTAAACACCCCGGCCACAGTGGCTACCCTGGCCGGCAACGTGCTGACGCTGACGGGAGCCGGCACCGTGACGGTTCGGGCCGCCCAACCCGGCAACGCCAACTACGTGGCTGCCGCCCCCGTGGACCGGACCTTTACGGTAGCTAAAGCCGCGCAAACCATTACGTTTGCCGCTCCGGCCGACCAAACCTACACCGCCGGCGCTACCTTCGTCCTGACGGCCAGCACCTCGGCCGGTACGGGCGTTCCGGTGAGTTTTGCCGTTGTATCGGGGCCAGCCACGGTAGCCGGCAACACGCTTACCCTCACGGGCGTAGGCCGGGTAACCGTGCGGGCCAGCCAGGCCGGCACTGCCAACTACCAAGCCGCGGCGGCGGTAGAACGTTCTTTCGTGGCGCGCGGCGTGGCCCTGGCCCTGAACGCGGGCGGAGCCGCCT
This sequence comes from Hymenobacter sp. YIM 151500-1, assembly GCF_025979885.1. Lineage (NCBI taxonomy): Bacteria > Pseudomonadati > Bacteroidota > Cytophagia > Cytophagales > Hymenobacteraceae > Hymenobacter > Hymenobacter weizhouensis. Next base: position 645,240 of record NZ_CP110139.1, on the reverse strand, counting down.
ACACGTCTTCCACCAGCGGCATTGCCTACCAAGCGGAAGGCAGCTACGTGAGTGGCGGCACCGTGCTGGACCGGCCCACGCGCACCATTACCGGCACCTCCGACAACCGCCTGTACCAGACTGAGCGGTACGGCGACTTCAGCTACGCCCTCCCTCTGGAAGATGGTACCTACCAGGTGGAGCTGCAATTTGCGGAGTTGTACTTCCCGGTGAGCGGTACGACGGGCGCCAACCAGCGCCTGTTCGATGTGCTGCTCGAAGGCGGCGTGGTGCTGGACAACCTGGACATCTTCACCCAGGCTGGCGGAGCCAACAAAGCCCTGACCCGCACCTTTACGCTGCCCGTCACCGACGGCACGCTGAACCTGCAATTCCGCTCCGAAGCCGGCAAAAACTCCCCGCAACTCTGCGGCCTGGTGGTGCGGCGCGTGTCGGCCGGCACTGCGGCGGCCAGCGCCGCCAGCTTCCGGGCAGCCGAGCCGGAGGCCACCCCCGCCCCGCAGCCGGCGGCGCCGGCCACCCCGGCTACGCTGAGCGTGTTCCCCAACCCCAACCACGGCGACGCCACGCTGGAGCTGAAAGCGGAGAAGGCACAAAGTGCGCAGGTGTACATCTACAACAGCCAGGGCGGGCTGGTGAACTTGTTCACCGTGCGCATGCAGCCCGGCACTACCCATTTCCATCTGCCCACTCGCTTGGCTCCTGGCACCATTTACCACGTGCAAACCCGAATCGACGGCCAACTCCTACGCTTCCCCGTCGAAGTACAGTAAACGGCCTGGCCGATAGCGGCTCTTAAAAAAGCCCCCTGCGCCTAGTGGTGCAGGGGGCTTTTGGTTGTGGAGAGTGGAAGCCGCCCGAAAACTAGTAGCGTAGGCAGGGCGCTACGCCGGGCTGGTACCCAGCAGGTTGAGGCGGCTCATCAAATCGGCCTGGTAGGCCCGGCCCACGGGAATGGACTTGTCGCCGATGCGCACACCCTGGGCGTCGAGGGCCGTAATCTGGCTCAGGGCCACGATGTAGGACTTGTGGATGCGCACGAAGTCGGTGGCGGGCAGGCGGTCCTCAATCAGCTTGAGCGGGGAGCTGACCGTGTATTTGGAATCGGCCGTGAATAAAGACGTATAGTTGCCGTCGGCTTGCAGCCAGAGCAGCTCCGTGAAGCTAACCTTGGTGAGCTGCCGCCGGTCGCGCACGAAGATGCTGTCGTGCACGGCCGTTGCGGCAAGGGGGGCGGCGTCCGCGGGTTTGGCGGGGGCCGGAGCGGCTTGCTCGTCGGCGAAGGCGGTGAAGGCCAGCTCCAGGGTCACGTACACCTCCTGCTCGTTGAAGGGCTTGATGAGGTAGCCGTAGGGGCGGGTTTGCTTGGCCCGGGCCACGGTAGCCGCATCGGCCAGGGAAGTTACAAATACGAAGGGCACGGCGTGCTCGGCGCGCAGGCGGCCGGCCAGGTCGATGCCGTCCAGCTCCCCGCGCAGCATCACGTCAATCAGCAGCAAGTCGGGCTGGTGCTGGCGGAGCAGCTCCAGGGCCTGGGAGGCGCGTGTGGCGTGGGCTACCACCTCGTAGCCCAGGCGCTGCAACAAGCTGCGCAGGTGCTGGGCAATAATTACTTCGTCTTCAACAATGAGAATACGGCGAGCAGACATAACCAGGGTTTCGGCGGGAAAGGCAGAACGGAAGAACGAAAATCAGCGGGGCAGCTCGGTTTCGGCTTGCTCGCGGAAGCGAATAAGAAACCGCGCCCCGGCCGCCGTGTTTTGGATGTGCAGCGAGCCTTCCAGCTGCTCGGCCAAGCTGTTCACCAGGCGCAGCCCCAGCGACGAAGCCCGCTCCAGGCAGAAGCCGGGAGGCAGGCCGGGGCCGTTGTCGCTGACGGTCAGCTGGTGGTAGCCCGGCGCTAAGGTGCCCAGCTCCAGGCGCAGGTGGCCGGGGCGGCCATCGGCAAAGGCGTGGGTAATGGCGTTGATAATCAATTCATTCACGATGAGTCCCAGGGGCACGGCCGTGCTGGTGTTGAGCACGGCGCCGGCGGCGGCTACCTCGTAGGTTACGGCGCCGCGCGGCGCCCAGTGTTGCACCAGAGTGGCCGTCAGGCGGGCCAGCAGCTCCTGCGAGCCAACGCTGCTCAGGTCGTCGGACTGGTAGAGCATTTCGTGAATCAGGGCAATAGACCGAATCCAGCTCTGCCCCTCCTGCAAGGCAGCCACCACGGGCGGCTCCCCCTCCTGCTCCTGGGCTTGCAGGGCCAGCAGGCTGGAAATAATCTGGAGGTTGTTTTTGACGCGGTGGTGCACTTCTTTCAGCAGCACTTCTTTCTCGCCCAGGGACTTGCGCAGCTGCTGCTGGGTGCGCGTGAGTTCGAGGTTGTTGGCGGCCAGTTCAGCTTTTTTGACTTGGAGCAGGCGGTAGCGCCGGTAGGAAATAATGCTCACCAGCACGGCCAGCACCAGACCCGTGCCCAAGCCGTTGCGCACCCAGCGCTGCAAGCGGGCTTCGGACCGTTGCAGGGCGGCGTTGCGGCGCAGCAGCCGGAGCTGGGCCTGGTTTTGCTGGGTTTCGTAGCGGGTTTGCAGCTCGGCCAGCTTCTGGGCTTTCTCCTGGCTGTGCAGGCTGTCCTGTAGCTGCTGGTAGCGGCGCTGGTAGGCGTAGGCCGCCGCAAAGTCGTTGCGCTGGGCGCTGATTTGGGCCAGCTGGCTTACGGCGCGGGTTAGTCCCTGCTTCAGGCCGTGCTGCTGGGCCAGGCGCTGGGCCTGCCGGGCGTAGAGTGCGGCCAGGGCCAGCTGCTGGGTGCGCTGGTAGCTGCCGGCCATGTCGCTCAGGGTAGACACCAGCATGTCCGGTATGTTCTTCTTCCGGAACGTTTCCTTGGCCTGCCACTGCTGCCGCAGCGCCCGAGCATAGTTGCCCTGCCGGGCATACACATTCCCCAGGTTCAGCCGCATCACTGCCGCGGCAAACCAGTCGGCCCGCTTTTCATTGAAGCGCAAGCACTCCAGCAAGTGCTGCTCGGCCAAGGCATACTTGCCCTGGTTGCTGTACATCACGCCCAGGTTGCCTATTGCCGCGGCCCGGGCCCCGGCGTCGCCGCTGGTCTGATGCAGGCGCAGGGCCCGCTGCACGCAGGCAATGGCGCGGGGCAAGTCCTTCTGCTCCTGATAAATGCCCGACATGTTCGACAGAATCTGGGCCGTCGTCTTGGTCAGGTGGTGCTTCTCGGCCAGGCGCAGGCTTATGGTTTGGTAGCGCAGGGCGGCCGGGTAATCATACTGGTCGTAATACAACAAGCCAATATTGGCGTAGCACTCCACCAGCTTCTGCTGGTCGCCGACTTGGCGACGCAGGCGCAGCTCCTGCTGGTAAGCAGCCAGGGCCTCCTGGTACAAGCTGATTTCGGCATAGGTGTGGCCGAGGCGGCGGTAGCAGAAGGCTTCCTCAGCGGGCTGCTTCAGCTTTTGGTAAACGGCTAGGGCCTGCCAATAGGCGTCCAGCGCCTTGGGCTGCTGCCCGCTGTTGCGGTAGGCCACGGCCACTGCTACCAGGCATTGGGCCTCCAGGGTGTCACCGGGGGTGTAGCGGCGGGCCAGCGCGTAGGCTTGCTGCGCCTGCCCCAGAGCCGTAGCCGAGTCGGCGGCGGCCAAGGCCTCGCTCAGGCGCAGCAGGGCTTGTATCCGGGCCCGGCCGGCCGGGGCCTTGCGCACCACCATTCGCAGGCTATCCAGCTGCCGCGTAGCGGGCTGGGCGGAGGCGCCAGCCGGATTGGGCCAGAGCAGTCCGGCGCTTAGCCAAAGTGCGACATACAAGATGGAGCGTCGAAACATGTTCAAACATACCCAAGGAATACAATTGAATCCGCTCGGCTAGATAAGTATAGGCCCGCTTCACGAAGCAGGCGGGATAAGGTGGAAATTTCCTTCCGAAGAACAAGTCATTCTAAATAAATTTTCATTTTTACAGCATTCATCCATCCTTCTTTATTATCCTGCTTATGTCCCGACTTATCCTTCTCACTTTGGGCACCTTGCTAGTCTCCCCGGTGTGCCGGGCGCAAACGGAGCCGAAGCCGGCGGGCCACCACCGGCCGGCCCTGTTCCGGCTGGGTGTGGGCAACTCTCTCAATGGCTCCGGCGACTATCCCGTGCTCAAGGTTTCGGCGGAGTACGCCCCGCAGTTTGGGCAGCACCTGCGCCTGGGCTCCCGGCTGGCCTACATTGGCAGCTCGGAGCCGTATGAGTTTGGCTACGGCTACACGATTCCCCAATCGTACCGGGCCCTGAACCTGGAGCAGGAGGTGTACTGGCTTCCTTTCCGGACTGGCAAAACCGTAGAGTTCAGCGTGGGTGGCGGTGGGTTTGTTGGGTACGCTCACCAGAAGAGCTTCCAGTGGGCCAGCCTCGATGCAAACAGGGTGTTTACCTATAAGGCCTACCGGGAGCGGGGCTTCCACGTGGGCTACATTGCCTCCCTTAATCTGGACTTCGCCCTCACGCCCGACCGCACCTGGCGCTTGGGCGGCCGCCTGGCCCTCCAAAACGACACCCGCGCCAACATCCTGCCCGGCGGCCAGTTTCAGCTCAGCCGAGCGTGGTGAAATGAGTGAATGAGTGAATGAGTGAATGAGTGAATGCATAGCCCCAGCGGGGCGGCATATCGGTAGAGAACCAACCTGCGTGCTACACCCAAGCCCCAGCGGGGCGTCACCATCGTCTGCGGACGGCTGTGTCGCCCCGCTAGGGCATTGAACATACAGTACCCGCTGATTTCTACCGATATGCCGCCCCTCCGGGGCTACGCATTCACTCATCTACTCATTCGCTCATTCACTCATTTCCCCCGGATGCAGCCACTGGTAGTGCGGGTCGCGGCGGAGCCAGGTGAGCTGGCGCTTGGCGTAGCGGCGGGAGTTGCGCTTGAGCAGGCGCACGGCTTCGGCGTAGTCGTAGTGGCCGTCGAAGTAGTCGAACAGCTCCTGGTAACCCACGGTCTGGAGGGCGTTGTGCTGGCGGTAGGGCAGCAGGGCGCGGGCTTCGGCTTCGAGACCCTGGGCCAGCATGAGGTCCATGCGCTGGTCGATGCGCTGGTACAGCTCGTCCCGGTCGCGGGTGAGGGCCAGCTTGCGGATGCGAAACGGACGCGGAGCCGCCGGCCGGGCCTGATGAAACGAGCTGAACTGCTGCCCCGTGGCCCGGCAGATTTCCAGGGCCCGCAGCACCCGCTGGGGGTTTTGCCGGTCGATGCGGGCGTGGGTCACGGGGTCGAGGCGGGCCAGCTCCGCTACCAGCGGCTCCAGCCCCGCGGCGACCAGCTCCTGGTGCAGCTGCTCCCGAAACTGGGGCGGGGCGGCCGGCATCTCATCAAACCCCTCCGTTACGGCCTGCAAGTACAGCCCCGACCCACCCGTGAGAATCACCACCCGGTGGCGCCGAAACAGCTTTTCCAGCAGGGCCAGGGCGTCCTGCTCAAAACGCCCGGCGTTGTACTCCTCCCGGATGCTGTGCGAGTTGATGAAGTGGTGCGGCACGCCCTGCATTTCCTCCACCGTGGGCTTGGCCGTGCCGATGTTCAGCTCCCGGTAAAACTGCCGCGAGTCGGCCGACACCACTTCGGTGCCCAGCTCCTGCGCCAGCCGCACGCACAGCGCCGTTTTGCCCACGGCCGTCGGCCCACTAATGACCAGCAGCGTAGGTTCGGTAGCAGCGGCAAGTTCGGAGAGCATATGATGAACGAGTGGATGAAGGCGTGCAAAGATACTGGCATCCTTACCTGGCATCCGTGCAGCACAGCCGGCGAGAGTTGTTGGTACAGCTGTAGCCCGCAGAGGACGCGGAAGTTTGCGCAGAAGGCGCAGAGCTGTTCTTTCGCTAGTTGTTCTCCTGTGAAAAGTGCCCTTCCACACGGGCCTGGTGCGCCACCTGCTCAGGATAACAGAACGTTAACTAAGTCCCTAAGCCCCTAAGACCCTAAGTCCCTATCTCACCACCTCCCCATACAGCGCCAGCAACACCCGCTCCTCCTGCTCCCAGTGCAGGTGGTGGCGGGCGTGGCGGCAGTTGTCGCGGAGCTGCTGGTAGCGGGCCTCGTCGCCGCCGGGCAGCAGGCGGTTCAGGGCCTGGGCCAGGGTGGCGGGGCGCAGGTCGGGCACAAGGTCGGCTACGTCGTACTGGTCGTTGAGGGCGCGGTACTCGGGGAAGTCAATCGTGACCTGGGGCACTCCGGCGTGCAGGTAGTCGAAAAACTTGTTGGCCAAGGAGTAATAGTAGCTCAGGCCTTGGTTTTCGAGCAGCATCACCCCCACCCTGGCCCGGCGCGTGAGCCGGCGCAGGTCCGGGGGCAGCACGTAGCCCCGAAACTCCACCTGCCCCGAAGCCAGCAGCCCTAGCGCCGCCGCCCGCTCCCGCAGCGCCCAGGATAAGTCGCCCTCCCCGCACAGCACCAGGCGCCCCCGCACCTGGGGCATGGCCTCCAGCAAGGCCTCCAGCCCCCGCCCGGCGTTCAAAGCGCCCTGGTACAAAATCAGCAAGTCGTCTTTACCTTCTCTGTCCGCCGCCACCGGCTCATCATCAGGAGCCAGCCGGCTGATGTTGCGCACCACGGCAAAGGGGCGGCCGTAACGCTGCTCGAATACGCGAGCCAGGGCCGGGCCCACGGTGTAGGCCCGCGCGGCGCGGGGCACCACAAAGGCTTCTACCCAGCGCCACACCCGCTGCACGGCGGGCCGAGCCACCACTTCGGGCACTTCCGTGAACAGCTCGTGGGCGTCGTACACGAACGGCTGCCCGCCCAGGCGGGCCCGCAGCCACACGGGCAGGGCCGTGTCGAGGTCGATGGCGCACCAGGCCGCCGCCCGCTGGCCCAGCAGGAACACCAGCAGGCGCAAGCTAAACTCCAGGTAAAACAGCTTGCCCCGGCGAAACCAGCAGCGCAGGCGGTGTTGTTGGTAGGGCTGTGCCGACAAGCCTTCCGACTGCGGCCACTCCCGCCCCACCAGCAGCACCCCGTAGCCCGCCGCCGCCAACGACCCGCAGATGCGCTGCATGCGCTGGTCGTAGTTGAGGTCGGTGGTAACGGCGAAAATGAGGCGGGGCGGCACGGCGCGGAATTAATTGCCGGGCCGGGCCGGGCGTAGTTTCGGGAATTGTTGCCAAATTTAACAACTTCATCCGGGGCCGCACCCGTCTTGCGCGGCTTCCGTACTTGGTTTCCATGAGTAGTTCTTCCCCTATTTCGGCCCCAGCGCCAGTACATGGCTCCAGCCTCCCGGCCGACGTGTATCGCTCCTTGTTTGAGCAGTCGTACGACGCCCTGCTGCTCTACGACGCCACCGGCACCCTGCTCGACTGCAACCACCGGGCCGTGCAGTACCTGGGCACCACCCGCCCCATGCTGCTGGGCACCGGGCCCATGGCCTTCGCCATCCACCCCGAGCCTGCCGCCCCCCACCAGCTCAGCACCGACCTGCACCTGCGCGAGCAGCTGCTACTGTGCGTGCAGAGCGGGCAGCCGGCCTCGTTCCGCTGGAGCGGGCACCGCCCCGATGGCCTCGGACTCGAAGCGTGGGCGACCCTGCACCGCCTGGGCAGTGAGGACGTGCCGCTGGTATTGCTGAGCCTGCGCGACATCAACCAGTTTGTGCCCACCGTAGACGTGGCCGTGGCCAGCCAGGCGCCCTCCCCGGCCAACCTGGCCGACTTTTCGCGCCGGCAGTTTCGCGACGTGCTGAGCCGGGCCGGCATGTGCTACCTGCTCCTGGACCGGGAAGGCAAGATCCAGGACGTCAACGACTACTTCTGCGAGCTGACCGGCCGGCCGGCCCACACGCTCTACGGGCAGGAGTACTTTGGCTTGTTTGCGCCCCTGCCCGAGCAGGAGCCCCGGCGCTACGCCTTCCAGCGGGCCATGGAGCAGGAGCAGTTGCAGGACTTTTTTGAACGGTCGCTGCTGACCAGCTCGGGCCAGTCGCGCGCGTTTTTCTGGCACTCCGAGTTTGAGCGCGACGCCGCCGGCGACATCGTGGGCATCCTGTTCGTGGGGCGCGACATCACCGACAAGCAGGTGGCCGTGCGCGCCCTCACCGACAACCGCAACCGCCTCCAGGACTTCCTCGACAACGCCCACGACCTGATTCAGAACCTGAGCATCGACAACCACTTCTTGTTCGTGAACAAGGCCTGGAAGGAAAAGCTGGGCTACGACGACGACGACCTGCCCCACATCACCCTCTCCGACGTGGTGCACCCCTACTACAAGGCCAAGCTGCTCTACCAGCTGCGCAACCTCTACAAGGGCGAGAAGGTGAATAAGCTGGAAACCGTGTTCCTGACCAAGTCGGGCAAGCCGGTGCACCTGATTGGGAGCATCTCTTGCTCCTGGCAGGACAACGAGCCGGTGAGCACCCGCGCCATTCTGCACGACATCACCGACCGCATCAAGGCTGAGCGCCTGCAGAAGGTCTACTACAGCATTGCCAACCTGGCCATCAGCTCCAAAGACCTGCACTCCCTGTACGGGGCCATCCACCGGGAGCTGAGCAAAATCATCGAAACCAATAACTTCTACATCGCCCTCTGCGACGAGGCCCGCACCCAGCTCCAGTTTGCCTACTTCGTCGACCAGAACTCCCAGGGCGACCAGAGCATGATGGCGCGGCCCTTTTCCTCGGGCGTGTCGGAGTACATCATCCGGACGGGGCGGCCCCAGTACCTGCTGCGGCAGGAGTTGCAGGAGCTGATTCAGAACGGCACCATCACGGCCTACGGGCTCATGCCGGAGGTGATGCTGTGCTCCCCGCTGAGCATCGGCGAGCGGATTATCGGGGTGATTGCCGTGCAGGACTACCAGAAGGCCGACGCCTACGCCGCCGCCGACATCGAGATTCTGCACTTTATCTCCAACCAGGTGGCCCTGGCCATTGAGCGCAAGCGCAATGAGGTGCAGATTCAGAAGCAGAATGCCCGCCTGAACGCCATCTTCGAGAGCGGCTCCCACCTGATGTGGAGCGTGGACACGCACTCGCGCCTGTCGTCGTTCAACCGCAACTACGCGGCCTACTTCCTGCGGCGCAACGGCGTGTACCCGGCCCTGAACGTGAACCTCTGGCAGGCCGACCTGGCCCTGATGGAGGAAGACGCCCGTGAAGCCTTCGTGGAAAACTACCGCCTGGCGTTTCAGGGGCATCCGCAGCGCTTTGAGGTGCGCCTGCGCGACGCCCGCGGCCAGGACACCTGGCGCGAAATCTACCTCAACCCCATCTACCTCGACGACGGCTCGTTCGAGGAGATTTCGGGCATTGCCCACGACATCACCGACCAGAAACGCTCCCAGCTGGAGCTGGAGGCCCAGGAAGAGAAGTTCCGCGCCATCTTCGAGTCGTTCCAGGACATCTACTACCGCACCGACGACCAGGGGCTGCTGACCATTGTAAGCCCCTCGGTGCAGGATGTGCTGGGCTATACTTCCGACGATGTGCTGGGCCGGCCCATGGTTGATTTCTACGCCGACCCCGCCGACCGGTCGGTGCTCTTGCAGGAGGTGCGCCAGCAGGGGGCGCTGCGCAACTTCGAGATGGCCATGCGCCACAAAGACGGCCACGCCGTGAGCGTGCTCATCAACGCCCGCGCCGTGTCGGGGCAGCTGTCGGGCACCGAGGGCATTGCTCGCGACATTACGGAGCTGAAGCAGATTCAGGACGACTTGCGCCAGGCCAAAGAGGCCGCCGAACAGGCTCTGGAAGCCAAAACGCTGTTCTTGGCCAACATGAGCCACGAGCTGCGCACGCCCATGAACGGCATCATCGGCATGATTGACTTGCTGCACCAGACGGTGGCCTCCGAGGAGCAGGAGGAGTATGTGGACACGCTGCGCAAGTCGTCGGATGCGCTGCTGGCCATTCTCAACGACATCCTGGACCTGTCGAAAATCCAGGCCGGCAAGCTCCAGCTCAACGAGGAGGGCATGGACCTGCACTACACCCTGGACAAAATTCACTCCCTGTTTGCCAACCGGGCCAGCCAGAAAAACCTGCGCTTCACTTACCACATCACGCCCCACACCCCGCGCTTCATCATCACCGACGAAACGCGCCTGCTCCAGATTCTGAGCAACCTGACTTCCAACGCCATTAAGTTTACCTCGCAGGGCACGGTGAGCATCATTGTGTCGTCGACGGTGACCGATGGGGAGGAACACACCCTGCGCTTTGCCGTGCAGGACTCCGGTATCGGCATCTCGGCCGATAACGAGAAGCTGCTGTTTACCAACTTCACCCAGCTCGACACTACGCCCACCAAGGCCTTTGGGGGCACGGGCCTGGGCCTGGCCATCAGCAAGCAGCTGGCCGAGCTGCTGGGCGGGCAGATTGGGGTGCTGTCGAACGAAGGCGACGGCTCGACGTTCTGGTTTACCATCCGCTGCCGCACTGCCCACAACGAGGAAGAGATTATCCAGGAGCGTCTCACGGCCCGGGAGCGGACCCCGGAAGTGGAACGGTTCGAGTCGGCCCCGCGGGTGCTGCTCGTCGACGACAACCCCATCAACCAGAAAGTAGCTACCCGCCTGCTCGACAAGCTGGGCTGCGAAATCGACGTGGCCTCCGACGGCTTCGAGGCCATCAGCCGGGCCACGGCCCCGCAGGCCCGCTACGACTTGATTTTCATGGACATCCAGATGCCGGAGATGGATGGCGTGACGGCCATGCAGGAAATCCGGCAACGCCTGGGCGCCGCCTGCCCGCCGGTGGTAGCCATGACGGCCTACTCCATGAAAGAGGACGCCGAGCGGTTTGTGCAGCAGGGCATGGACGACTACGTGTCGAAGCCCGTGAAAAGCCAGGACCTGTACTCGATTCTGCGCCGCTGGGCCATACCCCGCCCCGAAGACCCGGCCCCACCCGTTGCCGCAGCACCAGCCGCCACGCTGCCTACGGAAGTAATGCCGGCCCCCGCGCCAGCCGCCGAAACGCCGGCTACGGCCGCGCCTGAGGCGCCGCCCGCCGAAGCCGCGCCCACGGCTCCGGAGGCCGCCTGCATTGATACCGACGTGCTGGAGCAGCTGCGGCAGCTGGGCGGCAGCGACTTTGCGGCCCAGCTCTACACCGACTTTGAGCAGGAAGCCGGGCAAGTGCTGGCCGAAGCGGCAACGCTGGTGGCCGAAGGTCAATACGCGCAGATTTTACCACATTTGCACCAGTTAAAGGGTACGGGCTTTACGTTGGGTATTCAGAACCTGGCCGAAACTGCCAAAGCCCTGGAACACGACCTCAAACAAGGCCGTACCGAAACGGCGGAACAAGACTTTCAACACTTACTCGGCCACTTTGCCCACTTTAAGGCGGCTTATCCCACGGTTGTGCAAGCATCGTAGGTGTTTGCTTCAGCAGCGCATTTTTTCTTTCTTTTGTCCCTATTGCAGCTAGGCAACACAACCCTTCCCCTCTCATCACGCCACAACTCCTTACCTCATGTCTGATTCCAAGACGATTCTGATTGCGGAGGACAGCTCCGTTATTCTGAACCTGACTAAAAAAATTCTTGAGCTGCAGAAGTACCGTATCGTGTCGGCCAAAAACGGCGGCGAAGTCATCAAGCAGATTGAAAGCCAGCCCGTTGACTGCGTGCTGATGGACATCAATATTCCGGTGAAGGACGGCATGGAGTGCACCCGCGAAATCAGGGCCCACCAGGACCCGCGCATCGCCAAGATTCCCGTCATTGCCATTACCGGCAATGCCAACAACTACTCCATGGAGCAGTTCCGCGAAGCCGGCGTCACGGACTACCTCCCCAAACCCCTTGACTTCGACGCCCTCGTGCGCGTGGTGAAGCAGTATGTCGGATAGCGTAGAAGTGAGACTATGAGAGGTGAGAAGTGAGACACTGTTCTTTCTTATACTAAACCGTTGGAACGTAGTCTCACTTCTCACCTCTCATAGTCTCACTTCTAACACATGCAAATCACCTTCCTCGGCACGGGTACGTCGCAGGGTGTGCCCGTGATTGGGTGTGGCTGCGCCGTGTGCCGCTCCGTGGACTACCGCGACAAGCGCCTGCGCGTGTCGGTGCACCTGCACGTGCAGAACCGGAGCATCATCATCGACTCGGGTCCCGATTTTCGGCAGCAGGTGCTGCGGGAGCAAGTGCACCACCTCGACGCGCTGGTGTTTACGCACGAGCACAAAGACCACACCGCCGGCCTCGACGACATCCGGGCCTACAACTTCCGGCAGCAGCAGGACATGCCCGTGCACGCCGAGCCCCGCGTGCTCGACCAGCTGCGGCGCGAGTACGCCTACATCTTCTCGGAGCACAAGTACCCCGGCATCCCGCAGGTGCAGCTTCACCCCATCCTGAGCGACACGGCCGCCTTCGACGTGGCCGGCGTGGAGTTTCTGCCCATCCGGGCCCTGCACTACAAGCTGCCGGTGCTGGGCTTCCGCGTGGGCGGCTTCACCTACGTGACGGACGCCAACCACCTCTCGCCCGAGGCCCTGGAGCGGATGCGCGGCTCCGACATTATCGTGCTCAACGCCCTGCGCCACGAGAAGCACATTTCTCACTTTACCCTGCGCGAGGCCGTCGCCATTCTGGAAGACCTGGCTCCCCGCCAGGCCTACCTCACCCACATCAGCCACCAGCTCGGCCGCCACCGCGACATCGAGGCCGATTTGCCCAGCTTTATCCGGCTGGCGTATGACGGGCTGCGGGTGGAAATAAATTAGACCTGAGACCGTGAGACCTGAGAAGTGAGATATGGGAGGTGACACGTTGTTCTAACACCATTGGGCCAACAGCACATAGTCTCATATCTCACCTCTCACAGTCTCATATCTAAAAGATGCACACCAACTACTACTTCCTGCGCCAGCTTGCCCCCGCCCTTACCCGTCAACTGGCTAGCTACGCGGTGGTAGCGTGCTTTTCGCAGGAGAAGGATGAGCTGGTGCTGGGCCTTACCAATGGGAAGGAGGAATTTTGGTTGCGGGTGCTGCTGGCCGCGGCCGGCCCGCTGGTGAGCCTGCCGGAGACGTTTCACCGGGCACGGCAAAACTCCGTGGACTTATTGCCCGAGTTGCCTGGCCAGCAGGTAGCCGACGTAACGGCCTGGCCCCAGGACCGGGTGCTGCAATTCACTTTCCAGAGCGGCGCCACACTAGTGCTCAAGCTCTACAGCACCCGTCCCAACGCCATATTCCGCCCTACCCCCGATGCGCCGGCCCAGCTGTTTCACCAGCGCTACACCGCCGATGCGGAGTTGGCTTCACGTGGGGCCTCACCCCCTAGCCCCCTCTCCGGGGGAGAGGGGGAAGTAGCTCTAGAACTAGATTCTGCTTCTAGTAAATTAGAGATTAGTTCCCCCTCTCCCCCGGAGAGGGGGCTAGGGGGTGAGGCCCCACGTGAAGCCAACCCGCTGAAAGTCTACCCCAGCCTCGGGGACCTGACTCTTGGCTATCTGCGCACTCAGGGCTACGACCCGGCGCCCCTGGAACGGAAGTGGGAGCTGGTGCGCGGCGTGGTGCAGGAGCTGGAAAACCCAATGGCTTTTTACATCGTCCGGCACGAGGGTCGTACTCGTCTGAGCCTGCTTCCGGTGGGTGAGGTGGAAGAAACCCTGCCTGCCACCGACCCCATCGGGGCGCTGCGCCGCTTCGTGCCGCTGCTGCTGGGGCGGCGCAGCTACGAGGCCGAGCGCCGGCAGGTGCAGCAGCAGCTGGAAAAGCGCGCCGACGAAGCCGCCACCAGCGCCCAGCACGCCCGGCGCCGCCTGCACCAGCTGGAGCACACCGCCGGCCACCGCCAAACCGCCGACCTCATCATGGCCCACCTCAGCCAGATTCCGGCCGGCGCCGCGCAGGTGGAAGTCGTGGATTTCTACCAGAACAACCAGCCGCGCCTCATCAAGCTCAAACCCACCGAAACGCCCCAGCGCACGGCCCAGAACCTCTACCGCAAAGCCAAAAACCAGCAGCTCGAAACCCGGGAGCTGACCGCCCGCGCCGAGCGCCGCGACGCCGAAGCCCTGTGGTGCCTGGAACGCCTAGAAGAACTGGCCACCCTGCCCCCCGGCGACCTGCGCGCCCTGCGCCAGTGGCGCAAGCAGCACGGCCTCGATGCTGCCGCAACTACCAAAGCCGCTCAGGAACTGCCCTTCAAGGTATTCGAGGACAGCGGCTTTACCATCCTGGTAGGCCGCAACGCCCAGAACAACGACCTGCTTACCCAGCGCTACGCCCACAAAGACGACCTGTGGCTGCACGCCAAAGACGTGACGGGCTCCCACGTAGTTATCCGCCAACAGCCCGGCCGGCCCGTGCCCGAGCCGGTGCTGGAACGCGCCGCCCAGCTAGCCGCCTGGTACTCGCGCCGCAAAAACGACTCGCTGTGCCCCGTCACCGTCACGCCCAAAAAATTTGTGCGCAAGCCTAAAGGCGCTGTAGCCGGGCAAGTAATCGTGGAGCGGGAAAAAGTAGTGCTGGTAACGCCCGCCAATCCCTTTGAGCGCTAAGTCAGAATCACAGATTGTGCAGATGGCTGGGATTTCACAGATTCCAATAGTTCTTCTTTTTCAATCTGTGAAATCCTAGTAATCTGCATAATCTGTGATAAAGAGAAACCCGCTCCAGCAAGCTGAAGCGGGTTTCAGGAAGAGTGCGCGCGGGGAGATTCGAACTCCCACACCCGAAGGCACCACCCCCTCAAGATGGCGTGTCTACCAGTTTCACCACGTGCGCAGATAACGGCAATCACTCTGTAACCGGGCGAAAGCCGAGGCTTCCGGACTCGCTGAGGAGGCGAATCGAGGACAAAAGTAGAAGGTTGGGGGCAAGGGTGCAAGCCTGGCCGGGCTTTTTTCGGGAAAACGGTGCGGCCACGGAGTCAGCCCCGGCTGTTCTTCCTCAGCGTCAACGGGAAATTTTTCTTGGCCGCCGCGCCTTCCTGTGCTCTACCTCCCCAACCGGGCCCTTGCTCCTGGCAGAGACAAGGGCCCGGCGGCAAAACAGCAGTGCAGGAGCGTTTACGAGCGAGCCAGCGGCGTGTCCACCACGTGCTCCGACACAAACCACACCTGCATCTCGTTCAGGCGCATCAGCTCACTTACAATCAGGTCATTGGTACCGTCGTCTTCGGCCTCGGCAGCGCGCTTGGCAAACTCGTGGGCTTCTTTCAGCAAGATTTGGTGCGCCTCCAGCAAGCGCGACACCTGAATGGGCGTTTCTTCCCGGTCGCGGGGCGGGCGCGGAATGCTGGTCAGGTCGGCTACGTCGTGGGCCATGGCTACGGCCACGCCACCCAGAATCTGAATACGCTCGGCAATGCTGTCGACGAGGGTGCTTTGCTCCTCGTAGTGCTTGTCGTAGAGCAGGTGCAGCTGGTAGAAGGTGGGGCCCACCACCTGCCAGTGGTGCTTTTTGTACAGGTCGCGCAGGGTGATGGTGTCGGCTAGCAGCTGGTTGAGCATTTCCACGCTTTCGCGGCGCACGCTCTCATCGAGCCCGATGGGCAGGCGCTGCGACACCGTACCATACTTTTGCAGGGGCGCCGGGGCATTATACTGTTGGTTGAGAATGGGCTGCACGCTCACGGGTGCGTGGCCGTTGGTGGCGTGGCCGTTGCCGTTGGATTGCGCCTCTGCCCCGTTGGAAGACGGCTTGCGGGGCCGGCTGGCCGAGGATTTAGCAGAGGATGCTTTGCCGGCTGCGGCCGGTTTTTTTTCGCTGGTTTTAGTAGCCATGACTATCGGAAAGGAAGGTGAAGTAACAGATGGAGTTTGCGCCGGCCGAACCAGGCAGCAGGCAGTAAACAGAAAACCCTATTCTGCCTAGCCACAGTACGCACAGCAGCCGGACGGGTTAGCTCCAGCGTTGTATTTACCGTTGTAGAAAGCCGTTTATTTCCAGCTCGAGGGCCGCCTGACTGATTTGAGTGTAGCGTGCACGCCGGAGCAGTTTTACGAACTAGGTGCCGGGGCTGTAACCTGAGGCTGCGGACGGGGCAAACTAAAACGTACAGCATTTGATAAACCGCCTTAGCTTGCGCTGGTGAACAGCTTCCAGCAGTTTTCGGCGTAAGCCAAAACGTACGCTCCAAGCTTGCTCGGTACACTTTTCGCTTCTTGGCCCTGGTAGTATTTCTGTTACTAAACTTCTTCTGTCGCGTGAATCAAGCTCATGTACATCTGCTTCTCAACCACGTTCCCGTCTTGGGCAGCCTGTTCGGCCTAGTTGTACTGGCCTTTGGGCTGCTGCGCCGCAACACTTCGGTGCTGCGCGTGGGCCTCGTTACCCTGCTCGTGGCCGGGCTGCTCGCCATTCCGACCCAGCTTACGGGCGAAGGCGCTGAGGAACTAGTGGAGGAGCAGCCCGGCGTGTCCCACGCCGTGATTCACGAGCACGAGGAAGCTGCGGAAGTGGCGTTTTGGGTGCTGGAAGCCACGGCCGCTTTGGCGTTGCTGGCCCTGCTTCAGCAGGCGCGCCAGCACCCGCGCACGGCGTTATACAGCGGCTTGGCCCTGGCCGGGGCCGTGGCCAGCTTCGGCCTGATGGCGCGGGCGGCCAACCTGGGCGCGCAAATCACCCATCCCGAACTGCAAGCCCAGAGCTCGTTGCCCACTGCGCCGGCCCCGGAACGTGAGTGAACGGGGTGGCGTTACTTTTTTGCTCACGTAACTTCCCTGCTTTACTGTGCCTTTTCCATTTTTTGGCGACGATAAATCCACCGTGGCCCGCCTGCTCGGCACCCTTCCCCAAACCGGCCGCGTGGAGTGGATTGGTGTTCGGCCCGTGCGCCGGGAGCCCCTGCTATCCTTGCCCGAAGTGCAAGCCGAAACCGACCGCCACCTCCGCGGCGACCACGCCCGGGTGAAGCCCTGTGGCAAGCGCCAGGTTACCCTGATTCAACACGAGCACCTGGCGGCGGTGGCCGGCTTCCTGGGCCTCGACGCCCCGATGGAGCCCGGCCGCTTGCGGCGTAACCTGGTGGTTAGCGGCCTAAACCTGCTGGCTCTCAAAAACCGTCATATCAGCATTGGGACGGAGGTAGTTCTAGAAATTACCGGCGAGTGTCACCCCTGCTCCCGTATGGAAGAAGAACTAGGCCCCGGCGGGTACAATGCCATGCGTGGCCACGGCGGCCTCACTGCCCGCATCGTGCAGGGCGGCACAATTCGCGTGGGCGACGAGGTGCGGGTAGTGGCTACGCATTCATCATCCTAACCGCTGCGGTGTAAGCCGCTTATCTTTTCTCTTTTGCCTAGAAAGCCTGCTACTCTGCTAGCGGGCTTTTTTATGAGCAGTCCTTCTTTCAAATTTTCAAACGTTTTATATTTTTATTTGAATAATAAAAAATCAGGTACATTTGCGCTATGGAAACAGCTACCAAGCGGGACGAAAAGCGTGAGGCCATTCTGGCGGCTGCCAGCCAGTGCTTTAGCCGCTACGGCTACGAGAAAACCACTTTGCACGACATTGGCGCGGCGGCCCGGCTGAATAAAGCTTCGCTCTACTATTACTACCGCAACAAGGAAGACCTGTTCATCCAGGTGGTGCTGCGCGAGGCGGAGCGCTACCTCACGGCGCTACAGCAGCAGGTGGCGCCATTGGAGCGGGCTACGGCCAAAATTCTGGCCTACCTCACCGGCCGCCTCGACTACTACCGGCAGGTGCTCAACCTGCACCAGCTCACTCTGGAAAACCTGCACCGCCTGGAGCCGCTGTTCGACGACGTGTACCGGGCCGTGCGAGAGCGGGAGCTGGAGTTTCTGGGCGAGCTGCTCCAGGAAGGCGTGCAGGAGCGGGAGTTTCTGAAGCTGAATGCCGCCCGTACCGCCGACGCCCTGCTCACCGTCGCCGACGCCGTGAAGCACGAAGCCATGCAGCAGGCCCGCACCCACCTGGCCTCCGAAGTCGACTACGCCCCCGTGCAGGAGAAAATGAGCTTCACCATCACCCTCCTCCTCAACGGCCTGCGCAAATAATTTACGAAAGAGGTGACAAGTGACAGGTGACAGGTGAACGGTCATGCTGAGCGAAGCCGGAGGCAAAGTCGAAGCATCTCTCCCGCTGGCTAACTTCTGACGCTTGTTCAACGAGGCGGGAGACATGCTTCGGCTGCGCTCAGCATGACGCTCTTCCTATCACCTGTTACTTGTTACCTGTCACCTATCACCCGTTACTTGTTACCTCATTACTTCATCACTAACAACATGAAAACTGCCTTGATTACGGGAGCCAGCAGTGGCATTGGCCTGGAATTGGCCCGCATCTTCGCCCGCGAGGGACATCGGGTGGTACTGGTGGCCCGCAGCGCCGCGGCCCTCGAAAAGCTCAAAACGGACCTGGAACAGCAGTACCGCACCGAAGCCGTGGTGCTGCCCGCCGACCTGAGCCGAACCGAGGCCCCGCAGGCGGTGTTTGAGGCTGTGCAGGCCCGCGGGCTAACGGTTGACTTTCTGGTGAATAATGCAGGTTTTGGGGAGTTTGGGTTGTTTGCGGAAAACGCCTGGGACAAGGAAAACCAGATGCTCGACCTCAACATCCGGGCCCTGACTCACCTCACCAAGCTGTTTCTGCCAGGCATGCTGGCGCGGCGGTCGGGCCGGATTATGCAACTGGCCAGCACGGCTGCCTTTCAGCCCGGTCCGCTCATGGCGGTGTACTATGCCACGAAGGCCTACGTGCTCAGCTTTTCCGAAGCCATTGCCAACGAGCTGCAAGGCACGGGCGTTACGGTTACGGCCCTGTGCCCCGGCCCTACCACGTCGGGCTTTCAGGACGCGGCTTCTCTCAACGATTCCAAGCTGGTGAAAGGCAAGAAGCTGCCCAGCTCGGCGGAGGTGGCCGAGTACGGCTACCAGGCCCTGCTGCGCGGGCAAACCGTGGCCGTGCACGGCACCATGAACTGGCTTATGGCCCAGTCGGTGCGGTTTACGCCCCGCAAACTGGTCACGGCGCTGGTGCGCCGCATGTCGGAGCGGGCCCAGTAGCTGGTGGCTGGTGGTGTTATGCGGCCAGCCGGCCGGGCCGGTGGCGCATCAGGCCCCGTATCTATCGACGCAGCATCGGGTCGGCGGGCGCAGAACTCGTCTGGTTGTGCTTTCCTCGTCAGCACGTTACCACCCTTTGCGTAAAAAATATCCGTGCAGTATCAACCTGAGCTTTAGATTTTTATTAATTACTGTGCTGGCCGGAACTGTTGAAAAGTATCCAAAGTTTTTGCTGAGCTTGGAGTAGCCAAGTATTTTTATACCCCCGCCGCCAAATCCGAGGCGCTCTGTGGCTTCGTAGGTTCTCTTGTGCCGCTGCAACCGGCACGGGAGCAGTGGGCTCCTTGCTCTTTTATCTTTATTGCCTTGTGCCTCACACCGGTGGCAAGGTCTTGTCCCCTTTCACGTATGCGTTATTCTGCTGCTCATGAATCCCACCGGCGTTTCCACTTCGCACCTGGCAGCTACTGCCGTGGCCCTGCTGCTACTGGCTGATATGCTGCCCGACATGGCTACTGGTAGTGCGGCCCTGCAACGGCGCTGCCCGCTTTCATCGTCGCTCTGGCGGCACCGACGGCACCGGCCCTAGCTGTTACCAGCCAGCTTTACTTTTGGTTTTTACGGTTCTCTTCACCAGTAAAAAACGCCCTGACGTTTCAGTCAGGGCGTTTTGCATTTTTACCGCTAGCTTTTCTTCTGACCGAGAAGCCAGCCAATTACTCGCCGCCGTATTTGCTTTTGCCGCCGCCCCCTGCATCCATGCGCACAATGCGGGGCGCAAACGAACCGAGCACGTCCACCAGGTCGCGCTGGTGAGCCATTACCTGGTGGATGTCTTTGTAGGCCATGGGCGCCTCATCGAGGCCGCCGCCGATTAGCTCTACGCCCTGGTCGCGCAGCAGGCGGCGCAATTCGCCTTCACTGACCTGCTGCTTGGCCTGGGTGCGCGACAGGCGCCGTCCCGCCCCGTGCGAGGCCGATTGGATGGAGTCCTGCTCGCCGCGGCCCCGCACGATAAAGCCCGGCGCTGTCATCGAGCCCGGTATCACGCCCAGCACGCCCTTGCCCGCCGGCGTGGCGCCTTTGCGGTGCACAATGGCCTCGCGCCCATCGGCCAGGGTTTCCTTCCAGGCAAAGTTGTGGTGATTCTCGACTTTGGCCAGCGGCTTTTCACCCAGGGCCTGGCTCAGGCGGCGGTGGATGTCGTGGTGGCAGGCTGAGGCGTAGTCGCCGGCCAGGTTCATAGCCCGCCAGTACTCCTGGCCTTCCTGGGTGTCGAGGTCGAGCCAGGCCAGGTAGCGGGCTTCGGGCGGCAGCGGGCATTTTTGCATGGCTACCTTGGTGTAGTGCTGGGCAATGGCGGCCCCCAATCCGCGGGAGCCGCTGTGCGACAATAGTCCCAGGTACTGGCCCACGGGCAGGTTCAGTTCGTTGTCTTCGGCGGTGATGTCCACGATGCCCCACTCCACGAAGTGGTTGCCGGAACCTGAGGAGCCGAGCTGGTTGATGGCAGCTTCGCGCTTGCCACGCACCACCGGAATTTCCTTGAACTCGGGCCGGTGCAGGATGGGGTCGTCGGCAGGGTTCTTGAACACTTCCTTGTTGCCGAAGCGGGTGTGGTTGTGCAGCAGCTTCTTCAGTTCGTCGCGGCGCTGCTCCAGGTAGCGCGGGGGCACGTCGAACACCGACAGGGCCATGCGGCAGCCGATGTCCATGCCCACGCCGTAGGGGATGATGGCGTTATCGGTGGCCAGCACGCCCCCGATGGGCAGGCCGTAGCCCTGGTGGGCATCGGGCATGAGGGCGCCGTCCAGCGTCACGGGCAGCTTCATGGCCGTGTCCATCTGCCGCCGGGCCCCGTCCTCGATGAAGTCGTCGCCGTAGCGGCGGTAGTCCTTGATGTTGGGGTTGAGGCCGACGTCGCGCTTGGGGTCGGGCACGAACTCCTTGGCCACCTCGCGCCACAGCGAGTCGCGCAGGTAGGCGTAGGGGTCTTCCTTGATTTTCTGGAGCAAAGCCAGGGCGCTGCCTTTGTCAAGCTTTTTGAGCTGGCGGTCCTCTAGCACGTCCAGGGCCAGGCCGATGACGCGCCCCTCGGGGTATCCTATTTTGCGCAGGTCGTTGCCGCGCAGCTTGTGCTGAGCCATGGGAGAGAAAGTAGGTGGTGCTTGGTTGTAGCGGGTTTTGGTAGCCGCGGGTTGCGAGGCCGGCCGAAACTCGCTGGCTGGCTGCTTGGCCCCGCCGGCCGTACCATGCTGGTTTCGTTTCTGAAAGCGGTCTGGGTGAATGAAGGACCTTGCAGGCTGAAGCGTAGCTGCGGGATGTTCCGGCTACGTACGTTTCCTTCGCACCCCGTTCGCTTCTCCCCTGCCATGGACCTTTGCCTCCTCATCCAAACCACCGCTACCCCCTTGCTGCGCGACTTCCACGACCATGAGTGGGGCGAGCCGGTGGCGGAAGCGGGTATTCTGTTTGAATACCTGGTGCTGCACACGTTTCAGATTGGGTTCGACTTTCCGGTGGTGCTGCGCCGGCGCGAGGCCTTCCGGGAGGTACTAGCCAGTTTCGACGCCGACCGGCTGGCCCGCTTCACGGAAGACGATATTGAAACCCTGCTGCTGGACCCGCGCATCCTGCGCAACCGGCGCAAGCTGGAGGCCACCGTGCAAAACGCCCGCGCCTGGCGGCGCCTGCGCCAGGAAGTGGGCGGTGAAGAGGGCCTGCTCCCGTTTTTCTACCAGTTTGTCGGCGGCCAGCCAGTTGACAGCCGCCGCAGCGCCGCCAACCCCGTGCCGCTCTCCACGCCCGCCAGCGAGGCGCTTAGCAAAGAACTCAAGCGCCGCGGCTTTTCCATGACCGGCCCCGCCACCTGCTACAACATCCTGCAAACTGCCGGCCTCGTCAACGACCACTGGCTCACCTGCCCCCGCCATGCCGAGTGCCGGGCTCTGTAGGGGCGCGTTGCACGCGCCCGAATGGCAGAATGGTCTATAAAGATGTAACGCGAAGTTCCACTTCGCGAGGCGTCCGCGCCGTGTGGTTACTACCTCAACGACAACGTTCTAACGCCTCGCGAAGTAGAACTTCGCGTTACATTCTCGCCAGCATCATGCTCCGTCCATGCGCACGATTTTCGGGGTGAAGGAGCCGAGCACGTCTACCAGTTCCTGCTGACTCTGCATCACGGCCCGGATGTCTTTGTAGGCCATGGGGGCTTCGTCGAGGCCGCCGCCGTGCAGCACCACGCCGTGCGCCTGTAGGTGCTGGCGCAGCTGGGTTTCGCTCAGCTCCTGCTTGGCGCGGGTGCGCGACAACAGCCGGCCCGCCCCGTGGGAGGCCGAGCTAAGCGACTCCGCCGCGCCCCGGCCCCGCACAATGAAGCCGGGGGCCGTCATCGAGCCCGGAATGATGCCCAGCACACCCTTGCCCGCCGGCGTGGCGCCCTTGCGGTGCACGATAACCTCGCGGCCGTCGGCCAGGGTTTCCTTCCAAGCGAAGTTGTGGTGGTTTTCGACTTTGACCAGGGGCTTCTCGCCCAGGGCTTTGGCCAGGCGCCGGTGGATGTGCTCGTGGCAGGCCGAGGCGTAGTCGCCGGCCAGGTTCATGGCGGCCCAGTATTCCTGGCCTAGCTCCCCGTCAAGCCCCAGCCAGGCCAGGTGTTTGGCTTCGGCGGGCAGTTGGCAGTTCTCCATAGCCAGGCGGGTGTAGTGGTTGGCCACGCTAGCACCCAGCCCGCGGGAGCCGGAGTGCGAGAGCAGGCCCACGTACTGCCCCACCGGTACGCCCAGCTCGTTGGCAGGCTCGGTGATGTCCACGATGCCCCACTCCACAAAGTGGTTGCCGGAGCCTGACGTGCCAATCTGCTCGGCGGCGGTAGCCTGCTTGTTGCGCAGGAAGGGCACATCCTGAAACTCGGCCCGCTCCAGCACTTCGTGGCCCAGCTTTTGGCCGTGCTGGAAGCCCGTGCGGTTCCCGAAGCAGGTGTGCTCCAGCAGCAGCTTTTGCAGCTCGGGCACCCGCTGAGTAAGGTGCTGGGGCGGCAAGGCAAACACCGACAAGGCCATGCGGCAGCCAATGTCTACGCCTACGGCGTAGGGAATCACGGCATTATCGGTGGCCAGCACGCCCCCGATGGGCAAGCCGTAGCCGTGGTGGGCGTCGGGCATGAGAGCCCCGGCCACCGTTACGGGCAGCTTCATGGCCGTGTCCATTTGGTGCAGGGCGCCGGCCTCGATGTGCTCGGGGCCGAAGAGAGCGTAGGGCTTGCGGGCCACCAGCTCGATATGGCGGCTGGGTGGGGGCAGCAGGGCCGCAGCCACGTGGCTCCAGTCGAGGTGGGTGGCAAAGTCGTGGGGCTCGGCCAACACCTGCTGCAACAGCAGCAGCTGGTCGGTGAGGGAGAGCCGCTTCAGGTGTTTGCGCTGCAACTGGGCCAGCGCAAGCCCAATAGCCCGGCCTTCGGGGAAGCCTAGCTTCCGCAGGTCGTTGCCGCGTAGTTGTTGTGCCATGACAAGGCGTTTTTTGTAGTTGATAGTTGATTTTTCGCGGAAGCTGGGGCAACGAGCGGGCCGCGGGCGTGAGGGCCAGGCCCTCATCGGACGGGACAGGTCGAAGTAGCGCGACCCTACGGCACCCAGCCGCGCGAAAGGAAGGGTAATGGGGCGGACAGGCCCTTTCATGGACGAAGTATGCCTGCCCTACGACACCTTCCGGTTATGTGCTTACCTACGCCGGGCAACAAGCGCGCAGCCTACGTATGTGCTCTAACCAACTGAGCTACTGCCTCGCGGCAGGTGGGACTCGAACCCACGACCCCATCGTCCCAAACGAAGTAAGGCTGCGCTACGGCACCGGGTAAGTAAGATTGGTATTGTTTTCCGAACGGGGCAACAAGCGCCAGCCCCTTTTTCCTGCTCTACCGCTGAGCTACGGCCACCTTGCGGCCACCGGTGGGACTCGAACCCACGACCTGGGCAACCGAAATGCGAAGTATGGCTCGACTACGGCACCCGCCCGGAAATCAATTGAAAAGAACTGCTGGGGCAACAAGCGAAAGCGCTTCTGCTCTACCAATTGAGCTACAGGACCAGAATGTGGCGGTGCGGTCCTGATACGAATCGAACGTATAACCCGAAGTAACGCTCTTCTACGGCACCCAGCAGCGTAATAGGATGGGCCCTGGTTTTCAAACGGGGCAACAAGCGGCCGGCGCGTCAGTTGCGGCTTGGGGCCGCAACCGGGGATTCGAACCCTGAACAGCAGCCGAAGCTTCTGCCTTTCACCAGACGAAGTAACGCCCGCCTACGGCACCCGAACTTGAAACCATCGGCCCCAGTTGGAACGGCCCGCCGGAGCCCGATTAGCCCCGGCTAGCACCGTTCCGGCCGGCGGCTGCCGGTACGTGGTCAGCCGCCTTCCCAGTTTATAGAAGTGAGATATGAGACATGAGAGGTGAGAGTTTTGTAGAGTTCCGGCAGCAACCCAGGAGCGGCGCTGCTTTGCTTTAATGCCGCTCCTGGGGCTGATATAGCGCCAAGCCGGAGCTTGGCGCACGGTTGAAAATTGATTGAGATGTAACGCGAAGTTGTACTTCGCGACTCGCGTCTGAGCCACCAACTTGCTATTTCAGTTACATCGTTTTGGCGCCTCGCGAAGTACAACTTCGCGCTACATCTGCTGGCCGCTCGCGCAAAGCTCACAGCTCGATTTTCTCCAGCTCCGTCAGCGCCGAACCGCCGCTTTCCAGAGCCGCTAGCACGTCGAACACTTTGTCGGACCAGCCGGCAATCAGGGCCACGCCGTGCTCGGCGCGCACGTCGAGCGGGCTGGTTCCGTGGCCGGCCAGGTCGAACAGGTAGAGGCGGGCCTGGGGCGCCACCTCGCGGCGGTAGGCGGCCCATTCCTGGACTAGCGTGTTGCCGTCACTGGCGCTGTTCCAGAGCTGGCAGTCGGTGAACAGCATCACCTTGTCGGCCACCTCCCGGCGCTGGCGCAGGTCGCGCACCACCAGGTGGCCGTTGGTGGCGTAGCCCACCTCGCCTTCGCGGCGGTAGAACTCGTTCACGTTGCGCAGCACGGGGCCGCGGGGCAGGCTGAGCACCTTCCAGGTGTTGCCGAACATGCCGGCCGTGACGTGCTGGCAGCGGCTTTGCAAGAGCATACCCAGCACCAGGCCCACGTCGTAGAGCAGCACTTTGCTGCGCTGTGACACCGGCTGCTGCATGGAGCCCGACACGTCGCAGGCCACCACCACGCGGGTTTCGGGGCCGAAGCCGTGTAGGTTGGCCACGCTGTGGGCTATGGCGTCTTCCAGGGCCGTGAGCACCGCCGCCACGTGGCCGCCTTGCAAGGCTTTTACTTCGCGGTAGGCGGCCAGGAAGCGGAACGGTAGCTGCTTGCTGCGCGCTACGGCTTGCCGGTCGGCCAGGGCAGCGCATACTTCCACCATGGTTTCGGCCGCCACGTCGGCTTCCAGGATGTTGCGCAGGTTGCGCAGCAAAGCCATGTAGCCCAGCTTGCCGCTGGCTAGCAGCTCCTCCCACTTCTGGCGGAAAGCCGCCGCGCGCTCATCGGGGGTGGCGTAACTCACTTGACCCAGGGCCGACAGCTCGGTTTCCCAGGTGTAGGGCGTGGGCAAAGTGCCGGCCACCAACTGGTCGAACAGGGCTTGCTGCTCGGCGTTTTTGGCGGCAGGGTGCACCAGAAATAGCGCGTCGCGCAAGCGCACGGCCCCGGCCCGATCGTACTTGGCCAGCTGGTAGCCGTCGAACCGGTTGAAGCTGAGGGCCAGGCCTTTTTGCAGCTGCTTCGACAGACGGTTCAGCGTTTTCACGCCGGTGCGCCCGTTGGCTTGGGCGTAGAAGGCCAGCAGCTCCGTGATTTCATCGGGGCGCTGCACGATGCGGGCCACCAGGCGGCTCACCAGGTTGTCGCCGCGGTGCAGGCGGGCCAGCTCCACGGCCAGCACCAGGGGCACGGAACGCAGGTACATCTGCTCCCGGGCGTACACCGCCAGCTGGGCCACAAACAGCGGCTCGCACTGGGCTACCAGTTCGCGCAGACGGGCCAGGCGGGTGCTGGCTTTTTCGTAGAACTGGTCCGACAGGGCAGCCGTAGCCACCGCCGCGTACAGCTCCAGCTGGGGCGTGAGCGTGTAGGCCGCCGCACCTTCGTGGTTTACGGCGTTGGGTTGATTTTTACGGAAGGGTAAGTTGAAGCGCATATCAGTTAATTAGATTAGGTGAAATTATTTTTAATTGCTTACCGGCTAATTTTTAGCTGTAAAAAGGACATAATAATCCCGCGACGAATAATTTTATTTATTTGACATACAGATAGTAAAAAAGCCCGGCTGCTAGTGGGCGGCCGGGCTTTTTTACGGATATATCACGAAGAATTACCTACGCGAATCGTCCGACAAAAAATCCCGGCCATACGTATCCCACTCCCGGCTAAAGTGCCGTTTGTTTGCGGGTCGGAGCAGCATGTTATCAGCTGGCAACTGCATGGTCGAAGGATATAAGAGGTTGAAAAACAAACAACCCGAACCTTCAGGGTTCGGGTTGCGAAGTGTCAGAGGAAAGCCTGCTGTACCTTTAGCTGTACCGAACCGCGTATGAAGCTCCTGGCTTCATATCGTCTTGTTTCAGAATGCTGTGTGAGTAGCGTTGCATGGCGTTGTTGTGTTTGGTGCGACAAATATGAAAGGAGTTTTTGAAGCCACCAAACATTCGATAAAATATTTTTTAATTTTTTTCATAAGCGTTTCATTCATAGGAATTGCTTTGCATAATTATCTACCCTATAACACGCGGCACCACAGCAACGACGGCAATAAGTATTGTAAAGGATAACACATTTTCACATTTCCCACATTTTGCATATTCAACCACATTTCCCCTCATGCGCCTGGCTACTTCCGAACGGTACAGCATCACCCTGCCAACGGGCCACCGGTTTCCGATTGCCAAGTACGAGCTGATTCGGGAACAGCTGCTGTGGCAGGGCGTGGCGCCACCCGAGGATTTCTACGACCCTGGGCTGGCCGCCGAAGACGACATTCTGCGGGTGCACTCCCCGGACTACTGGCAGCGGGTGCGCGACTTGCGCCTGAGCGCGGCCGAAGTGCGGCGGCTGGGGCTGCCGCAGAGCCCGGAGCTGGTGCGCCGCTCCCTGAGCAGTGTGGCCGGCACGGTGCAGTCGGCGCGGGTGGCCTTGCAGGACGGCATTGGGATGAGCCTGGCCGGGGGCACCCACCACGCTTTTCGGGACCGGGGCGAGGGGTTTTGCGTGCTCAACGACATAGCCGTGGCCGCCGCCCACCTGCTTCATCACGGCCTGGCCCGGCAGGTGCTGGTCGTGGACCTGGACGTGCACCAGGGCGACGGTACGGCCAGCATCTTCCGCGACGAGCCGCGGGTGTTTACCTTCAGCATGCACGCCGGCGCCAACTACCCGCTGCGCAAAGAGCAGTCGGACCTGGACGTGGAGCTGCCCCTGGGCACCGACGATGCCACGTACCTGCGCCACCTGCACGATACGCTGCCGGGCCTTTTTGACAATGTGCGGCCCGATTTCGTGTTCTTTCAGGCTGGCGTGGATGTACTGGCCACCGACAAACTGGGCAAGCTGGCCCTCACCCTGGCCGGCTGCCGCCAGCGGGATGAGTACGTGCTGCGCCTCTGCCAGCAGCACCGCTTGCCGGTGGCCGTGAGCATGGGTGGCGGCTACTCCGAGCGAATTGCTGACATCGTAGATGCCCACTGCAACACGTTCCGGGTGGCGTACAAGGTGTTTGGGTGACCTACCTTTGCCGCATGAACCTGCACAACCCACTCGCCGACCTGCCCGCCGCTAACTCCCTGCCCAAACCGGCCGGCTCCGAAGCACCCGGCACCCCGGCGCAACGGGCGTTTCGGGAGGCGGTGGCGCGGGTGGAGGGCTTGCGGCAGCGGCTGCGGGAGCTGCGCCAGGAGCAGGCCGAGGCCCGGCGCCGCTACTGGCAGCAGGTGGGCCCGGCGGCCCAGGCCGTGGTGCAGGCCCGCCGGGCCCTGTTTGCGCCCCTGGAAGAAGCTCTGCTGCTCGGCTACTTCAGCCGCCTGGAGGAACGGCAGATTACTGAGCTACTACTCGGCAACGCCCGCGCCTTGCAGGAGCGGTTTGGCGAAGACGCCACGGACATTCTGCGCCGCTACGCCCCGCGCCGCCGCTCGGCCGCGGAAGCAGAAGCTGCTCCCGACACCGACGCGGCGCCAGCGGCGGACCAGCCTACGGCTTCGCTCCCGCCCCAGGAGCAGGCCGCGGCTTATGCTCAGGCCCGGCGCAAAACCAAAGCCCAACGCGCCCAGGAAGTCGCCGAGCAGGCCGCCCGGCAGGAGCAGGAATTGCTGCTCTCCAACACCAAAGCTCTCTACCGCCAGCTAGCCCGCCTCCACCACCCCGACCTGGCCCGCGACCCAGCTGCCCAGCAGCAGAAAACAACCCTGATGCAGCGCATCACCGAGGCCTACGAAACCGACGACCTGTACACCCTGCTCCAGCTCCTCGCCGAATCAGGCCCCGCCTCCCCCACCGACGACACCGTGCTGGCCCGCTACACCCTGGCCCTGGAGCGCCAGCAAACCAAGCTAAAGCAGCAGCTAAACGAGCTGAAGTTCGGCGACAACGGTTTTATGGGCACCTCGGGCAAGAAGCGGGAGCAGGAAATCCGCCAGCTCAAGCGCCACCTCCGCGCCGAAACCGAGTACCTGACCCAGGTGCTGCACGCCGTGCAGGACCCCGCCGGCCTGCGCCAGCTTCTGCGCGAGCTGGCCGCCGCCGGACACGATACGGTGTAAACTTCTTGCTACTCCGCGCCTCGTACTGCCCTATCAGGCCAGGAACTCGACTAGCTGCGCCAGCACGGCCGGGTCACGCATGATGCGGTTGTGGCCCAGGCCGGTAGTGGGCCGGAAGTCGAGGCCGGGCCAGTGGGCGGCTATTTCCTCGGCGTCGGCGAAGGGCACGTTGGGGTCATGCCGGTCGTGCAGTAGCAGGGCGCGCTGCACAGGTAGGCGGCGGCCGGTTTCCACGAGGCTGAAGCTCTCGGCTGAGCGGCCGTATTGGGCCTGGATAAAGCGAGCCATGTGCTCTACCACTCCGGCCGGCAGGTGCAGCAGCTCGGCAAACCGCTCGGCCACCTTGCGGGTGCTGCTGGGCGCGCTCAGCAGCACCAGGCGCGGCAAGTGCCCGCCCGTGGCCTGATTGAACTGCACCGGCACGCCGGCCGTGCAGGCCGCCCCAAACGAGTGCGCCACCACTCCGTGCACGGCCCCCACCGCATCGGCTACGACTTGCACGGCCGCCGCAAAGCTCACCAGTGTAGCCTGGCTGCCAGCCGAAGCCCCGTGAGCCGGGCCGTCCAGGGCTACCACCCGGTAGCCGGCCGCTACCAGGGCCTGGGCCAGGGCACCCCAGAAGCTGGCCCGGTGCTCCCAGCCGTGCACCAGCAGCACGGTGCGCCGGCCGCCAGGGTTCCACTCGTAGTAGGCTACCCGGCCGCTGCCGGCCGAGGTGGTGAAGTGCGGCCGGGCCGCGGCCAGCACCTGGGCTTCCCAGGCCTTCAGGGGCAGCCGGCGCGGCGTGCAAAACAGCCGCCACGCCGCCCGAAACGCCCACTCGCTCGATACCAAAGCCTGTAGGCGCAGCTGCAGACGCAGCAGCTTGAGGGCCGGCGGCACGGCCGGGTACTGCACCTTGGCCGGCGCGGGCACGCTGGGCTGGTCCAGGTTTTCCAACGGGAAGTAGGTGAGAGCGGGCGAGTAGGTATTAAGCATGGCCGGGCAACATAAGTGGTGACGCAACTTGATCTGGTGGCTTCGGGCGGCTTGTCGTTTCGAGTGCAGCTAGAATGGCTGCTGGCAGCTGCGCCAGCTTTCTTGCAGGGACCGGCAGCCAATTATTCCGGCAGCAGCTCGCTGCGCAACTGCTCAAACACGACGTGAAACTGCCGCTCGTCGTGCACACGGGCCACTTGCAGGGCCCCGGCCAGGGTAGTAAGCACCTGGGCTGCCTTGGCCAGCGGCTCGCCCCGAAACACCAGCGTACCGGCCGCCCGGCCCGCGGCCAGCACCTCGGCCAGCCACTCGGTCAGCTCCTGGTTAAACAGGCGCAGCTCCCGCTGCATGGCAGCCGGCAGGGTGCGAAACTCGGCCGCCAGCGCCCCGAACAGGCACACCCGCTGCTCCTGCCGCAGGTGGGTGCGGTATACGTCAAACAGGCTTTCGAGCTGGGCGGCGGGGGGTAGTTCGGTCAGGCGAGGCAGCCCCCGCCACTTGCGCAGCCGCCCCCGCTGCCGCTGAATGATGGCCGCGCCCAGGTCTTCCTTGCCGGGGTAGTGGTAGTGGACGGCCGCAGGCTTCACGCCCAGCTCTTTGGCAATGTGCTGGTAGCTGAAGGCATTAAACCCACGAGCCAGCAGGAGTTGCTCGGCCAGGTCGAGGATGCGGGTGCGCGTATCAGGCGCCGCGGTGGCAGCAGGTGTAGTTGTCATGACGGCCTAAACGTACTTACTTATTACTAAGTAAGCAATAGGAGCTTAATTTTTTATATCCTCTCCTGCTATTTGTGCTATTCCAAGACCGTCAACATATTCATCGAGTCATATGGAAAGTTGATCTGGAGGCTACGAGTTTTTAACGAAAATGCTGATTTACTTATACGCTCCCATCCTGATTCCAACAGAAAGGCATTTATATTGTACAGCCCCCAATCCGTAAAGCAGCTTGCCTGCGTAGGCTGTTCCTGCCACTACCTATTGCATGATTTTAGATTTAGCCACTATTCAGGCTCAGCTTTCTCCTGAGCTTGGCTTTCTGCGTTTTCAATGGAACCCCGTTCGGCCCGGCTTAGCAGGGTTTCGCCGGAGCATGCTCACCATAGCGCAGCTGCTGGAACAAGGGGCGGTGGAACTGGTGCTGCTCGACATGAACAAGCTGCCCAGCCTGGGGCTGGAGGAGCAGTTCTGGGTAGCCACGAGTTGGCTGCCCACGGTGTCGGTGCCGGTTTTGCAGCGGGTGGCCCTGGTGCTGCCTCAGACCAATATGTACAATCAGATGGTAGTGGAAAGCGTGTTGCGAACCGGCCAGCCCTTTATTCACTACGACATTCAGTTTTTCACCGATGCGGCCGGTGCCATGGATTGGCTGGTTGGCCAGGTACCCGCGCA
Source organism: Hymenobacter sp. YIM 151500-1 (assembly GCF_025979885.1). NCBI lineage: Bacteria > Pseudomonadati > Bacteroidota > Cytophagia > Cytophagales > Hymenobacteraceae > Hymenobacter > Hymenobacter weizhouensis. The sequence goes on along the minus strand of NZ_CP110139.1, from coordinate 614,063 downwards.
GCTGGCTGCTTTAGAAACGGAGTGGCATCATTACAACCCCGTCTTGATGCAGCCTGCCTGAGCGTTTGTTGTATATAGCTCAGAGGCCCTGCTTTCCTACAGGCCAAGGCGGTACTTCGGCTACGGCAGGTGGCAAGCCTAAAATCCTTGAAGTCTCAGGTTGTTGAGTTTATGATTTGCTCAGTTGAAATATTCCTGTAATAATGTGCAATATTTACTTGTTCTTTCATGTGTCGATTTCGCCAGCCGACCACGCTGAATCCCTACCTGCTTTACCACATCTTAACCCTGCAATACACCATGCTTGAGCTACTTGACCATTTGAAAGCCGGCCTGCACTGGCTGGGTAACGTATTGTTCGACGGCCTGTTGTCGGACGTGTTTGACTGGGTGGCCCAGTGGCTGTTTCCCTGAGCCCGGCCTAGCCTTGTCCCTGCCGGCTACCCAAACTGCCCGGCACCTACTATCGGCTTCTTCCTGCTTCTACCCTGTCCCGCGCGGCAAGCTCAGGCCGTGTCGATATGGCCTTTGTTGCCACCGCAACCCATTTGCTCCACTCTGGCACTGCTTAAGTGTAGCAGATGCTAAGCCGAAGGGTATTGACAACGGCCTGGGCGAAATATGAAAAGTGGCCGGAAAAGACTGTCCTGCTTCGTCCGGCGTCAACTCGCCGCATTGAAGGCCGCCGCAGGCAAGCATAGCATGCCGCTAGAGGGTAACTATACTTGTCAGGCATCCCCTCTTCCCATGTCGCACATCAGGCAAGGGTAGGGGCCGGGGGTGAGGCGCCACGTCAGCACGCCGGACGCTCCGCCAAGCGCAGCACAAACGTCCACTCAACCTCCCAACTTTCACCTTACCTTTATAGGCATTGCCCAGGCCAACGTCTGCACGAGCAGGCAAATCCAACAGCTTTTCCCTCTTTATTTTATAATGAAGCACCTTTACCTTCTCGTTCTTATCCTACTCACCCACGCCGCGCAGGCTACCCCACTTACCTTCCGCGTGGATATGCGCGGGCAAACCGTGGCGGCGGCGGGTGTGCACGTGGCGGGCAACTTCCAGGCGGCCGCAGGCTTTCCGGCGGATTGGAACCCTGCTACCACCCGGCTTACTGACGCCGATAACGACGGCATCTACGAAACCACCGTCAACGTGCCGGCGGGTACCTACCTCTACAAGTTCGTGAACGGTAACGCCTGGGGCGGGGCCGAGCTGCCCACTGCCACCTGCGGAGTGGCCGATGGGGGCGGCAACGTTAACCGCCCGGTGGTGGTGGGCGCGGCGGCCGTGCGTCTGCCCGTCGTGGCCTTTGGCGGGTGCAATACCCAGGTGCGGTTTGCGGTGAACATGCGCGGGCAGACGGTAGCACGAACTGGCGTGCACGTGGTGGGCAACTTCCAGGCCCTGGCCGGCTATGGGGCCAACTGGGACGCTACGGCCCTGCCCCTGGCCGACGATAACGGCGACGGTATCTACGAGGTGCAGATTGCCCTGCCCGCGCCCGGCCGCTTCCTGTACCGCTTCGTGAACGGCAACACCACTGGCGCCGCCGAAACTGTGCCCGCCGCCTGCGGCACCGACGACGGCACCGGCACGCTGGCCCGCGTGCTGGAAGCTACGGCGGCCGTCAACGTGGTGCCGGCGGCGTGCTTCGGCACCTGACCAGGCCTGCGGGCCTTCGCGCACGGGTTATGCCACGCACTGGTGGAACGATGCCGTGTTCTATGAAGTCTTCGTGCGCAGCTTCTACGACAGTAATGGCGACGGGCAGGGCGACTTCGCCGGCCTCACCCAGAAGCTCGACTACCTCAACGACGGCAACCCAGCCACCACCACCGACTTGGGCGTGACCGGCCTTTGGCTTATGCCCATGATGGAGTCGCCGAGCTACCACGGTTACGACGTGACCAACTACAAAGCCACTGAGCCCGACTACGGCATCCTGGCCGAGTTTGAAGCGTTTTTGGCTGCCGCCCACGCCCGCGGCATCAAGGTCATTGTGGACTTGGTGCTCAACCACTCCTCCAGCCAGCACCCTTGGTTTCAGCAGGCCGCCAGCAGCCCCACCAGCTCCTTCCGCGACTGGTACCGCTGGTCGAGCACCATTCCCGGCACCGGGCCGGGGGGTGGCACCGTGTGGCACCCGCGCAATGGCAGCTACTACTACGGCGTGTTCTGGGGCGGTATGCCCGACCTCAACTGGCGCAACCCCCAGCTCAAAGCCGCCATGTGGGATGCCACCCGCTTCTGGTTGCGCCGCGGCGTGGATGGCTACCGCATCGACGCCGTGAAGTACCTCGTCGAAACCGGCAACACCCTCGAAAACACCCCCGAGACCCTGAGCCTGCTCGAAGAGTACCACGACTCAGTGAAGGCCGTTAACCCCAATGCCTTTACCGTGGGCGAGGCCTGGTCCAACACCGCTGCCGTGGTGCCTTACGTGCTCAACAACCGCCTCGATGCCTGCTTCGAGTTCGATCTGGCCCAGAGCATCATCAGCAGCCTCAACGCCGGCAACCCCGCCGCCCTGCGCGCCCAGCTCGACCTCGTAGACCGCTCCTACCCCCAGCTTCAGTACGCCACCTTCCTCACCAACCACGACCAGAACCGCGTGCTGGGCCTGCTCGGCGGCGACCTGGCCCGCATGAAGCAGGCCGCGGCCCTCTACCTCACCCTGCCCGGCGTGCCCTTCCTCTACTACGGCGAGGAAGTGGGGATGCTCGGCGCGGGCGTGGATGAAGACAAGCGCAAGCCCATGCAGTGGACCGCCGGCGCGCAGGCGGGCTTCACCACCGGCACGCCCTGGCGGGCCCTCAACCCCAACTACGCCCAGTTCAACGTCGCCACCCAGCAGGCCGACCCCGCCTCCCTGCTCAACCACTACAAGCAGCTCATCCGTCTGCGCACCGCCCACGAGCCCCTGCGCAAAGGCTACCTGCTGCCCGTGGCGGCCTCGGCCAGCGCCGCCCTCGGCTACGCCCGCATCCATCAGCAGCAGGCCGTACTCACAGTGGCCAACCTGGGCAGCACCGCCGTTAGCCCCACCCTCTCGCTGGCTTTGTCCACGCTGCCGGCTGGCACCTACCAGGTCACCGAGCTGCTCTCGGGCCAGGCCGCCGGCACCGTCACGCTCGATGCCCAGGGCGCGTTCAGCAACTGGGCCGCCACCCTGCCCGCTTTGGCCGCCAACCACACCTGGGTGCTGCGCCTGGCGCCCGCCGTGCCCACCGCCACCACCGGCGCCCTGGCCGCCTTCGCCCCGAAGCTCTACCCCAACCCCGCCGCCCAGCAGGTGCGCCTGGAGCTGCCCGCTTCGGCCGCCCCCGCCCAGCAGCAGGTCCAGGTCTATGACCTGCACGGCCGGCTCCTGCGCACGGCCCGTTTCGCCGGCCGCCTCCACACCCTCGACACGGGCACCTGGGCCAACGGCACCTACCTGCTCCGCATCCAGTCCGGCCCCGCCGTGTCGGTGCAGCGGCTGGTAGTGGCGCATTGATAGAGTTTCATCTGTTACTATGCTTATCCGTTACTTACTGCATTACCTCATACTCGGGAGTCTGCTAAGCCTCGGAGCCTGTGCTGGGAGGCCTAAGCCAGTGCGCATTCCTTACTACCGTCCCGAGCTTACAGTACATACACCTATTGACGGACGTCCCACTATCACAACTCGCACCATCACGGGTCAGGTCATAGATGCTCAAACCCAAAAGCCGATATCTCAGGTATGGGTGCATCGCTACTGGACCGAACAGGCTCTAACTGATGCGCGGGGCAATTTTACACTGACCTTTCGCGAAGACCCTGTCTACTCCCCTAAGCTGTTGTGGGTATCCACGCTCTACTACGAAGGTGAGGCTCGTATCCCCCCGAACTCCACTAATAGTGTGGTTATTCCGCTTAAACGCAATGGTTTTCGGCCTAGTCCCTGTGTTACGGCCGCTGACTCTGCGCACATACGTCCCTATGCCGAATGCTCTTTACCAAGGGGAATGGAAGTAGGTCCAGGCCAACAATACGCTTTCTTTATCGATAATCCGCATCATCGCCCCTTCAAACGCCTACGTACTATTACGTTTGTCACCGATCAGTTAGGTTATTCCTCCACTCTCTTTCGTCTGCGCATCTATCAAACGGACAGTACTCGGACCTCTTTTGGAGCTGACTTGCTCACGGAGAACGTCGTGCTGTGTATGTTCCTAAACCCCGAAAAACCACGGCGCTCCATCACGTACGACTTAAGTGAATTTAATATTCCAGTGCCGGCGCAAGGTTTTTATTTAGGCTTGGAGGGAGTTTCTGAAAATGATAAGCTTCATCCATGCCCACCTAAGGATTACATACTCTTAGGAGAAGATTACACTCCTAAAGGCCCCGTACTACGTGCCCCGTGCTCCTTCGCCGACTGCCGCACCTGGCAGTTTCAATTCGGCAGGCCAAGCGGCCAAGAATGGCAGCGGGTGCCCGCAACCGAAAGCTGCTGGCCGCTGTACGAGGAGAGCATCAGGTTGGAAGCTAGTGACGAATGAGTACACTGCCCAGCGCCTTCAGCCCTAGCTTCCACAACCACCTGAGCGGCTAACTCCCGCAGCCACCGCAGCCAGACCAACACCACCACCTACACAAACCAGCCCCTCACTTGCCATGGGCCAGTGGGGGCCGACAACGTTTTTGTCTTTCCAAGCAGCCTGTTCAGCGGCTTGGTCAGTATCCGCCGCGGCGGGAGCTAACTGCGCTGGGTGAAGCGGTGCGTCGCCGGGTACGGTTGGGTGGCGCGGGGGCAGCGAAGATGCTCAGGTTCAAACCGATTTTCCCGCGCTTTTTAGCCATTTACCGCACCTGCTCTTGCAGGTTGTCGAGCAAACGGTGGTAGTTAGCCGTCGAACCAGCCAGCTTCAGCAACTCCGCTTGAATTTCGGAGGTTGAAAATCTTTTTTACAGTGCTCATAATAGCTCAGTCGCTTGGGCGTAATGACTTATTTTAACGGGGTAACGCTGCGCTTACGCTACCGGCAGCAACACCACGCTTGGCGGGCTGGCTTTCGTCCTGGGCCGTGTTGTCCTGCATCAGTGGCTGGTGCAGGGTGCGCAGCTGCTCAGTGTCGGCGGGGGTGTGGGACTTGGCTTCCAGGGCCGCGGCATTGTCCATGGAGGTGGCGCAGCGGCAGCTTTGAAGCTATGTCGAGGGTTTCCACGGCGCCGAGTAGGCTTGGTGTAGCTCCTTGCTGTTCAGGGTCCACAGCAGCACCGTGAGAACCTCGGCCGGGCGGGTCTGGGCCCCTAAGCGGTTGAGCGAGGTTGGCAGCTGGCCGGCGGTGGCCGCTGTGCGCTGCCCGATGGCCTGGGTCTGGGCCGCTTGGGCGCGTGAGCTGGTTAGGCGGTACCGCCTGGGCGGCGTAGTTGGGCGGAGTAGTTGGGCGGAGTAGTTGGGCGGAGCTGCTAATTGTACTCATTGGGCAGTAAGGCTACAAAGGCCTGCTAGTCGTGCAGGCGGGGGTGCGCAGCAGCCGGCCAGGGCCGGCAGACACTCGCAATGAAATGCAAATCACTGGTTATCAATTTTTTTTACAATCCCGAACAAGGAGGCGCGGACCGCAGGCTGGTGCGGCCACGGGTCGCGCCTCATCATTCGCAGAACTGCTTGAAAAGGCGCGGAATATACTAAGGCAGTTGGCTTCGCTGGGCTCAACTGCGGCAGGAGCCGGCTACCTTGCCAGGCCGGACTAAAAACACGTTTTTTATTGTACTTATACGAGTGTGCACAAGTATATTTGTCGCTGGCAAACTAGATCTTTTCATGAAACACATTCTACACATTATCTCCTGCGCAGCGGCTCTCCTTGGGGCGACGCTTACCGCCTCCGCCCAAACCATTTCGAACACCGGATTTGAAACCTGGGAGCGGCGCGGCGTTGTTGAAAGCCCGCAGGGGTGGTACACAACCGATGACCTTTTCCTTACACAGGGCGCTACCTTTGATGTTGGCACGGTCAGCAAGTCGGCCGATGCGCAGCAAGGTACGACGGCGGCGCAGCTGCTGACTCAGCAAGCAGGTACCAGACGACTTCCTGGGTTACTACTCCTGGGCGGCCCCGCCAATACGGAGCTGGCTCGAAAGAACGTTGCCAGAACAGGGGGCGCAGCTTACACGGGCCGGCCAACTGGAGTACAGTTCTGGTACAAGCTCAACCTAAGCACCAATGACACGCTGGAGGTGGCCGTAATTTTGAGCAAGAATGCCCAACCCATTGGGGGGTTCATTTCCCGAGTGGGGATTAGTGTCAATACCTCCACCTATACGCAGACCACAGTACCGATCAACTACAGGTCCACGGTTATACCCGATACCATTCGCGTTTATTTCCTCGTGGGTGTAGGTAGAGGAGCCACGGGCGCATCTACTATGTCGGTGGATAACATCACGCTGCAAGGCGTCACCACCCGCACGGCTAACCCGGAGCTGGCTGCGGCGCTGAGCGTGTACCCCAACCCCAGCAGCAGCGGCGAGTTCTCGCTGGCCTCGGCAGCCGACCCAGCCCTGGCCACGGCCCCGCTCACCGTCACCGACGCGGCCGGCCGCCTCGTGCTGCGCCAGGGTGCGGCCAGCCGCGGCCTGAGCACGGGCCGCCCTGTGGACCTGCGCGGCCACGGCCCCGGCCTCTACCTGCTCCAGCTCGACACGCCCCAGGGCCCCGTTACGCGCAAGCTCGTTATTCACTAGCCTGCCCAGCCGGCCCCGGCGCTGCCCCGCTGGCGAAGTTACTGGCCGCCCCTCGCTCCGGCCATATCCCAGCTGGGTGCGGGGGCGGCCTTGCTTTTGTACTTAGCGCGTACAGTTGCGGCTTCGTTGGGCCAGGGTGGCCGTTACGCTGGTGGAGCTGCTCCGCATCCGGTGGTTACCGCATCATCAAATGATAAAGCTGTTCAGGAAGTCATCAAACGTAGGAAGGCCATCCTGCTGAGCGCAGCCAACTTGCTAACCAGCTTTCCTGTTTTCTTGGGCCGATATGCCTATACTTAGACACATTCCCTCACCTTCTTAACCCGCCTGTTGGATGAAACACCTATTACCCCTTCTCTGCTGCGCTGCATCTTTGCTGTGCGCGGCGCGTACCGCCTCGGCGCAAGTGCCGACGAATGGCAACTTTGAAACCTGGCAGCAAAGTGGCCCCGGCGAAAACCCCCAGGGCTGGTTCAGCGCCGACGACTACTGGGTGCGGGCCGCCTCCGCCCCCAACGATCTGGGCTTGGTCGATAAATCGACTGAGCGGCAAGGCGGCAGCTTTGCGGTGCGGCTGCAAGCCAAAGGCATCAACACCACCCAAGGCCCCCGCTGGTTTCGCGGGTTTATGGTGCTGGGCGAGAAGTTGAATTTCAACAACTTTCTTGCTAAAGGCGGCCAGGCCTATACCAACCGGCCCGCAGCCATGCAGTTCTGGTACAAGCTAGCCACAGCCGCCGGCGACTCCTCCATCGTATATGCCGAGCTTACCCGCGGCAGTGGTTCTACTCGGCAGGTAATCGGGTACTCGGCGCAGGTGCTGGACTACCGGTACGACCGGACCACCTACGGCCAGGCTACAGTTCCCTTTCTGTATAACCCTAACTTGCCCGCTACTCTGGAGCCCGATACCTTGCGTATGTACGTTACGGTTGGTTATGGCCGCCGCGTGGCGATAACCAGCACCTCCACGCTGTTCCTCGACGACCTGGCCCTGCTCAACACCACTACCCCCACCACTAAGCCTGCACTGGCTGCGGCGCTGAGCGTGTATCCCAACCCCAGCAGCAGCGGCGAGTTCTCGCTGGCCTCGGCAGCCGACCCAGCCCTGGCCACGGCCCCGCTCACCGTCACCGACGCGGCCGGCCGCCTCGTGCTGCGCCAGGGTGCGGCCAGCCGCGGCCTGAGCACGGGCCGCCCTGTGGACCTGCGCGGCCACGGCCCCGGCCTCTACCTGCTCCAGCTCGATACGCCCCAGGGCCCCGTTACGCGCAAGCTCGTTATTCACTAGCCGCTTCGTTGCCGGAAGCCTTTCCAGAAGCAGTTGCCGCCCTTCCCGCCCACCGTACCCCGGCCCCGGCGCGAAGGGCGGCTTTGTTTTCAGCATCTTAGCCCAGCTGCCCGCTCTGGTGACGTGCACCAGTCCCGGCCGATTTCCTAGCGGCAGCTGGCGCTGCGCTGCTCTTTGCTCAGGCCACGTACCACCCCGCACCGGCCGCCAGAGATACGCCCACCGCAGCGCCAGGCGCCGGGGCGTCGGCAGAGCTGGTTCGGGCCGTGATGGTACCGCCGGCCAGCTGTACGTCCGCCTCGCAGTAGGCCCCGAAAAACCGCACCTGCTGCACCGTACCCGGCAGGCCCGCGGCAGCGGGGCCCAGGCTAAAGCTCTCGGGGCGCACCAGCAGCTTGGCGCCGCGCCTGGCCCGGCTGGCCGGTCGGGACAAGCGCGGCGCCAAGGCTTCGGTCAGGACCACGTAGCTGCCCAGCAGACCGGCTACGTACTCGTCGGTGGGCTGCTGGTAGAGCTGCCGGGGCGGACCCTGCTGCACCACGCGGCCCTGGCGCAGCACCAGCAGGTGGTCGGCCCAGGAGAGGGTGTCCAGGGGGTCGTGGGAGATGAGCAGGCAGGTGATGCCCAGCCGCTCACTCACCTCCCGGACAACCGCCTTCAGCACGGTTTTATGCCCCATGTCGAGGTTGGAAAAGGGCTCATCCAGCAACAGCAGCCGGGGCGCCCCCAGCAGCAGGCGGGCCAGGGCCACGCGCTGCCGCTCCCCACCCGAAAGCTGATTGGTGGGGCGGGCCAGCAGGTAGCCGATGCGGCACACTTCGTACAGCGTGGGCGCCTGGTCGGCCGGCAGCTTATTAGCGTAGCGCAGCACTTGCTCCACCCGCAGAAACTTAGGCAACTCAAACTGCTGCGACAGGTAGGCCACACCGGGGTGGCCCGGCACCAGCTGCTCGGCGGGTCCCTTCACCCGGCGCCCGGCCACGTGCACCGTGCCGGCCGTGGGTTGCACCAGTCCTGCAACCAGCTGCAACAAGGTGCTTTTACCGGCTCCGGTTTCGCCGGCCAGGGCCAGGTTTTGCCCGGTTTCCTGCGTAAAGCTGATGTCCGTCAGCACGGCGTTGCCGCGCTCCTCCACACTCACCCCCGATACCTCTAGTAAACTCATGCCTGCAAAGGAACGGCTTTGGCGGCAGTGCAGCCGGAAGCCGCCCGCTGCTTGCCATACGCTACCCGGTAGGTTGCACAGTGTAGGGTAAGCAAACAGCCTCTTAGCAACTATTGCTGCTGGGCCGCAGCTTCAGCCAGCTGCGGTGCTGCCTTCGTGGTGTCCTCTACGGGCGCGTACACCAGCACGTAGGCTGGGGGCAGATTCAGCAGCACGTGCACGTGGTCGAGCAGGCGAAAAAACCGCTCAAACAGCCGCTTGTTCCGCAGAGTATACTGGAACAGAATCAGCTGGCCGGCGGCGGGGGCGAGCAGCTCGCGGGTGTGCTCCAGAATGCGCCACCCCAGGCGCCGCGGCAACGACGTAAACGGCAGCCCGCACACCACGTAGCTGGGCCGGGGCAGGCCTCTGGCCCGCAGGTAGTCGCCGGTTTTATCGGCCGAGCCGTGGATTACGTGCACGTTGGCGTGGGCTGCGTACCGCTCCTTCAGCAGCTGGCTGAACCGCCGGTTTACCTCCACCAGCACCAGCACGGTTTCGGGGCGGCGGCGCTGCATAAGCACGTCAGTAAATACGCCCGTGCCCGGCCCATACTCCACAATGCACTCGGCGCGGCCAAAGTCGATGAGCGCCATCACGGCGTCGGTCAGCTCCCGGGAGCTGGGAATAAGCGACCCCACGGTGGCGGGGTTGCGCAGAAACTCTTCGATAAACGCCATAGGTAGGGGCGCGTGGCAGGCGCCCGTTGGTTGTGCACCTTAGTACGACCAGCCAGAAACGAGGATGCAGTCAACGCTACCTGTCAGCCTGCATGCTCAGATTCGCGCCCCACCACGCTGCACACTTCTTCCGGCGCAGCTAGCCTGGAAGGTTTTGGTTGCCACGCAGCCAGCCCTAGGGCAGCGGCCGCCGCGACACGTACACCACCGCCCGCCGTCCCACGGTGGGGTTAATGGCTTCGCCGGTGCTGGGGTCGAAGCGCAGGCCCGACGCGGCTACGTACAAACGGTTTTGCGCGTCTAGGTGAAGATTCATGAGGTAGTGACGTCCGGGCAGACGCACGGCCGTTTGCCCGCCGCCCGTGCTACGCAGCAGGTCGGAGGCAATCAATCGGGAAGAGGAACCAGGCGCGGTGTTTTCTTTGATCTGATAGGCCACACCTGCCGCCGCTGTTCGCCCAATCGGAATAACCAAGTCACGGTACGCATAGTAGAGCCGTGAAGTAATGCTGGTATGGAACCATGTTTTGCCGAAGTCGGTGGTGAACTTCGTGGCATGCAACGCAATCTTCTCGCCTTGGCTGTTGCGGCCAAAAAATGGCAACGCAAATACCGTGTCGTTGCGGTGAAGCAGTCCTGCTAGCGGCCCCTGGAAATCGTGCGACACCTGCCAGGTTTTGCCCTGGTCGGTGGTAGCATACACGTGCGTAGTTGTGGCCACCAATAGGGTACGCTCGATGTCTCCCGTTATAGCGTAAGCATTATCCCCAACATCTTCGGACCATACGTTGTCGGGTAGTTCCAGCTTAATCCAGTCCGGGTCCTCGGCTTTGCGGGGGGCGGGCTGGTTCTCTTTTTTCTGACAGCCAGCGGCCAGCAAAGCAAGCACCAGAAGGACAGGGAATAATTTCACAGGGTAGTGGATAACAAGCAAGGATGGAAGTATCGATTCAGCAGCACTAAAGCTATGTTGCTGGCAAGGTACAGTAATTTCCTTTATTTATCCTACTTATCTATATTACCTAGGAACCGCCGCAGATACGGTGATGTCTTGCTGCCCTTGGCCTGCGCCACTTGCTGGGGTGGCCCGGCGGCTACCACCTGGCCGCCCTCGTCGCCGGCGCCGGGGCCCATATCGAGCACCCAGTCGGAGGCGGCTACCACGCGCATGTCGTGCTCTACTACCACGACGGTGTTGCCGGCATCGGCCAGGCGCTGGAGTTGGGCCAGGAGCTTTTCTACGTCGGCGGGGTGCAGGCCGGTAGTGGGCTCGTCGAGCACGTAGAGGCTCTGGCCGCGCTGGGTGCGTTGCAGCTCGGTAGCCAGCTTGATGCGCTGGGCCTCGCCCCCGCTCAGCTCGGTGGCCGGCTGGCCCAGGCGCAAGTAGCCCAGGCCCACTTCGCGCAGCACAGCCAGAGGGCGCTGCACGGTAGGCTCATCGGCAAAGAACTCGTAGGCAGCGTCTACGGTCAGGTCGAGCACCTGGGCAATGTTCCGGTCCTGGTAGGTGATTTCCAGGGTCTGGGCGTTATAGCGGGCCCCGCGGCACACCGGGCAGGGCGCGTACACGCTGGGCAGAAACAGCAGCTCCACCATTACAAACCCCTCGCCCTGGCAGTTCTCGCACCGCCCCTTGGCTACGTTAAACGAAAACCGCCCGGCGTCGTAGCGCCGCTTGCGGGCCGCGGGCGTGGCGGCAAACAGCCGGCGCACGTGGTCGAACAAGCCCGTGTAGGTAGCCATGTTGGAGCGCGGCGTGCGGCCGATGGGCTTCTGGTCGACGCGCACCAGCCGCTTGATGTGCTCCAAGCCGCTGATGATGCGGCCCCCGGTTGGTGAATTAGGAATTAGTAATGAAGAATTAAGAATTGATTCTTCTGCTTCCTCTGCATCAATTCTTAATTCCTCATTATTAATTCCTAGGGGCTTAGGAAGCAAAACGAGTCAGAGGGGCTGTTGTCGAAGCAATTTAAGCAGGAGTTTGTAGAGGTCCTGGTGACGATGGTTGAAGCGAAATTCACATTCTTTCAGGTGCAGTTCAAACGTGTCTTTAGACACCCCGTGAAAGGGCTGCAGGCGGGCCTTGGCAAAGCTCCAGAACGACTCGATGCCGTTGATGTGCGAAGCCCCGTGGACAAACTCGTCCTGGCCGTGGCGTACGCGAAAGTGCCGGTCAAAGCCCACGTCTACCAGGCCGTCGTAGCCGCGCCAGCCATCGGTGTTGACCATGGCCGATACGTCAATTTTGCCGCGAATAATAGCTTGCAAGGTCTTTTTCTGGCAATTCGGAACGATTTCCGTGTACACCTGCCCGCCGCGCTTGAACAGGCCGAAGACAATGGTTTTGCCCCCGGCGCCACGCCCGCGCTTGCCCCGCACCCGGCGCGGGCCGAAGTAGGATTCGTCCAGCTCCACGGCCCCTTGCAGGTCAGCCGGCACCGGACAGAGCTGGTGCAAGCGGCGGCGCAGGCGCAGGTACAAATCGTTCACCGAGCGCACACTCAGACCCGTCAGCCGGGCCGTGTCGGAGGCGGTCAAATCCAGGGCAAACAGGCGCAGCAGGTAGCGAAATTTGGCCTCCGAAATTTTTGCGCACTTGTAGTAGCGGTTAGCGGGCTGCATAACAGGAAGTTACGCCACCTCATAACTAACTTTGCTTCCTAAGCCCCATTCCTAATTCCGTGGCCACGAGTTCCACTACAACCTGGCTAATGAGGCTGGACTTGCCGGAGCCCGACACGCCCGTAACCGTGGTCAGCACGCCCAGGGGCAGCTCCACGCTGAGGTTGTGCAGGTTGTTGCGGCTGATGCCGGCCAGCTTCAGCCAGCCGGCCGGGGTGCGCGGGGTGCGGGCAGCTTCACCGCTGCTTTCCGCGAACAGGTAGCGGCGGGTTTGAGAGGCTTCAACTTCGCGCAAACCTGCGGGCGGGCCGCTGTAGAGGATTTGTCCGCCCTGCTCCCCGGCGGCGGGGCCCACGTCCACGAGCCAGTCGGCCTGGCGCACCACGTCCAGGTTGTGCTCCACCACGAACAGGGAGTTGCCGGCCTGCTTGAGACTGTGCAGGGCGGCCAGCAGGGCCTCGGTGTCGGAAGGATGCAGGCCGGCGGAGGGTTCGTCGAGCACGTACACCACCCCAAACAGGTTGGAATAGAGCTGGGTAGCCAGCCGCAGCCGCTGCAACTCCCCCGGCGACAGGGTGGGCGTGCTGCGCTCCAGGGCCAGGTAGCCCAGCCCCAGGTCCAGCAGCACCGCCAGGCGGGCACACAGGTCCTGGGCAATGCGGCGGGCTACTTCGGCCTGTTCGGGATGCTCGGCATCGTGGGCCTGGGGGCGGGCAGTGCCCTCGGCAAAGGGCCGAAGCAGTTCCGCCACCTGCTTGAGCGGGCGGGCCGAGAAGTCGGCAATGTCGAGGCCGGCGAAGGTGACGCTCAGGGACTCGGGGCGCAGGCGCTTGCCGTGGCAGAGGGGGCACTCCTGGCTGAGCATGTACTGCAAGGCCCGCTTTTTCATCAGCGGGCTTTGGGTGGTGGCGAAGGTGTGCAGCACGTAGCGCCGGGCGCTGCTGAAGGTGCCCATGTAGTTGGGCGGCTCCTTGCGTTTCAGGGCCCGCTGCGTTTCCGCGGGCGTATAGCCGGGGTACACGGGCACCACCGGCTGCTCGTCGGTAAACAGTATCCACTGGCGCTGCTCCGGCGGCAGCTCCCGCCAGGGCCGGTCCACGTCGTAGCCCAGGGTTACGAGGATGTCGCGCTGGTTTTGCCCGCCCCAGGCCTGGGGCCAGGCGGCAATGGCCCTTTCGCGGATAGTTAGCGAGGGGTCGGGCACCATGCTTTCCTCGGTTACTTCGTAGATGCGGCCCAGGCCGTGGCAGGTGGGGCAGGCGCCCTCCGGGGTGTTGGGCGAAAAGGCTTCGGCGTAGATAATGCCCTGCCCCGCCGGATAGTCGCCGGCCCGCGAGTAGAGCATGCGCACCAGGTTGGACAGCGTAGTGACCGAGCCCACCGAGGAGCGGGTAGTCGGCGTGCCGCGCTGCTGCTGCAAGGCCACGGCCGGGGGCAGCCCGTCAATGGCATCCACCTGCGGCACGCTCATCTGGTGAAACAGCCGCCGCGCGTACGGCGACACCGACTCCAGGTAGCGCCGCTGGGCCTCGGCGTACAAGGTTCCAAACGCCAAGCTGGACTTGCCCGACCCCGACACCCCCGTAAACACCACCAGCGCATCCCGCAGAATGTTCACGTCGATGTTCTTCAGGTTGTGCTCCCGCGCCCCGCGCACGCGCACGAAGCCGGAAGAGATGGTGGCTGCTTGGTGAGAAGAAGAGGATTGGGGCATGGGTAGCAGAAATAGAAGAGGCGTATCGGTCGCTGAGCATACGGAAATTCATTCTCTGCGATGGAAGCTCTACCTTATGCCGGCTCAACCTACTCTCTATGCCAAGTCGAATACTGCTCACCGAGTTTGTTGCTGTATTATTTCTATTGATTGGTTGCCAATCCATTCAGGTAGCTAGCGGCCCTTGCCAAGCAGTTGAGTGCTGAATACAGCGGTAGTCGGGCTGGCCGGCACCATTGCGGCCGCACAAGTTGGCCGGCCGGCACAACCACCCAGGCCATCCGGGCGTTATCGGGCCGGCTGCCGGGTTGGTAGTGTATGCTATACTGATGAAAAAAGAACGCCTCCTGCTGTTGCTACTGGCCACGGTGCAGTTCACCAACGTGCTCGACTTTGTGATAATGATGCCGCTGGGCCCGCAGCTGATGCCGGCCCTGGGCATCGGTCCCAAGCAATTTGGGCTGGTGATTTCGGCCTACACGTTCAGCGCGGGCCTCACGGGCCTGGCCGCCGCCTTCTTCCTCGACCGTTACGACCGTCGCTCTGCCTTGCTCACGCTGTATCTGGGCTTTGCGCTGGGCACGCTGGCTTGCGCGGCGGCCCCTACGTATGGCTGGCTGGTGGCGGCGCGGGTGCTCACGGGGGCTTTCGGCGGCGTGCTTGGCTCGCTGGTGCTGGCGGTGGTCGGCGACGCGGTGCCGGAAGAGCGGCGCGGGCGGGCGCTGGGTGTGGTAATGGGCGCGTTTTCGGTGGCGTCGGTGCTGGGCGTGCCGTTCGGGCTGTTTCTGGCGGCGCGCCTTTCCTGGCACGTGCCGTTCCTGGTACTGGGGGCGCTGAGCCTGGGCGTGTGGGCGCTGATGTACCGGGCCATGCCCAGTATGCGTGGGCACCTGGGGCCGCAGCTGCCGCTGGCTGAGCGGGCCGCGGCCGTGCTGGGGCTGTTTCGGCAGCCTTCGGTGCGCTACGCGCTGCTGCTCACCGTTTTGCTTATGCTGGGGCAGTTTTCGGTGGTGTCGTTTTTCAGCCCTTCGCTGGTAAGCAACGTGGGCTTTCAGCCGCAGCAGCTGAGCTACGTGTACTTAGTGGGCGGGGCCGTCACGCTGTTTAGCTCCCCGCTGGTGGGCCGCCTCGCCGACCGTTACGGCAAAGCCCGCGTGTTCAGCCTGGTCACGCTGGCGGCCGTGCCCATGCTACTATTGGTGACGCGCCTGGAGCCGGCGCCGCTGCCGCTGGTGCTGGTGGTTACGGCCGTGTTTTTTGCCGTGCTCGGTGGGCGCTTCGTGCCCGCCACCGCCCTGGCCACGGCGGTGGTGCAGCCTCAGCAACGCGGCAGTTTCATGAGCCTGAACTCGTCGGTGCAGCAACTAGCGGCCGGAGCGGCAGCGTTTATTGCGGGCCTCATCGTAGTGAAAACGCCCGCCGGCCCCTTGCTGCATTACGAATACGTGGGCTACCTGGCCGCCACGGCCAGCATCCTGAGCTTGCTGGTGGTATACCGGGTACGCCCGGTTCAGGCGCCAGCCTCGGTGGCTGCGCCCGAGCCGGTGCTGCACTAATCGGGACTCATGGCTACCTCTGCCGCTTCGTAGCTGGTGTTAGAAAGCGCATACGTTCTATTGCCGCGCGAAGTAAGATTTCGCGGTACATTCCCATGCTTCTTAACGGTGCAGACGCGCTATTGATCCTAGTTGTATTATCATATAGTTACTCTCATTGCAATTAGCCGCTACAGGGGTTTCAAGTATTATTCCCGCCGCAAGCTCTCCGAGTTGATGCAGTACCGCAGCCCCGCCGGCGCGGGCCCGTCGTTGAAGACATGCCCCAGGTGGCCGCCGCACACGTTGCAGCTGGCTTCGATGCGGTGCAGGCGGTGGGAGCTGTCGAAGCGGTAGCGGATGGCACCTTTGCTGCTGGGCTGGGTGAAGCTGGGCCAGCCGGAAATGGCGTGGTACTTCGCGGTGGAATCGAACAGCGGGGTGGCGCAGGCGGCGCACCGGTACACGCCGGGCTCGTAGGAGCGGCAGTAGGCGTTGCGGTAAGGCGGCTCGGTGTGCTGCTGGCGCAGCACCCGAAACTGCGCGGGCGTGAGCTGGGCCTCCCACTCGGCTTCGGTTTTCTCCACCCGCCGCGGCGGCTCCGGGTTGCCGTATGTGGCAAAGATGAGGACGTCTTTCCAGCGGAGCATAGGGTAGCGCGGACTGTAGCCCGCAGCTCTTCACGGTAGCGTGGGGTGGGGAGTTGCGGGCTACAGCCCGCGCTAGGCTAATTCACCAACAGGTACAGCAAGTGGTGGTACAGGATGCCCTGCTGCCCGTCGTAGGGGCCGAAGCGGCCGGCGGCGGCCAGCAGGCTCTCCACCTCGTCGTAGTCCTGCACAAAGTCCAGCTCTACGTCATCGGGGCCGGCGTGTTGGGTATGGGTGAGGTAGCGCCGCCGGGGTTCCAGGGTTACGAACAGCTTCTGCCGGGGCGTCTGGGCAACCAGCAGGGCATCGTGCGGCTGCGTTTGGCCGGTGGCGGTGCGCACGTGCACCACAGTCTTTTCGGCCGGAGCCGTGTGCTGGAGGAAAGTGGCGGGGTCGAGGGGCATGAGGCGGAAAGGTAAGCAAGAACAAGTACCCCGAAGCTCCGCTTCGGCCCGCGTGAACGAGCCCGCTCGAATCAGCCCCCCGGAATTTCCCTACGGCCCGCCGAAAGTAGCTGCGCGCCCCTTGGGTTACCGGGGCCGAAGCGGAACTTCGGAATACTTGTGCTGGCGGGCCGCAGGGGCACTCTGGGGACTGGTTTACGAGCTGCACGAAAGCGTAGCGCAGCCGGGCTTCTGGCGGGCCCACTCGGGGCGCTTGGCGGCCAGGTCGTCGTGCTCGGGCTGCTCGGCGTAGGGCTTCTTCAGCACCTCCATCAGCCGGTTCAGCACCGACAGGTCTTCCTGCTCGGCAGCGTCAATGGCTTGCTGGGCCAGGTAGTTGCGCAGCACATACTTGGGGTTGACTTGCAGCATGGCGTCGCGGATGGCGCTGGCCGGCCCGGCTTCCTGGCGCAGGCGCCCGGCGTACTGCCCCAGCCACTGCCGCATGGTTTCGTGGCCCTCGGCGCCGGGGGCGGCGTAGGAGGCGGCTTCCAGCAGGTCGTCCACTATGGCTTCCTCCCCGCTGCCGCCCGCTACTAGCACGGGTGCGGCGTGCGAGAGGCGGCGGAAAAACAGGGTCAGGTCCATTTCGGCAGCCTCCAGGGCGGCGGGTAGAGCTTCGAGCAGGGCCTGGTCGGCCTCGGAGCGCAAGGCGGTGAGGCCGAGCTTCTGGGTGAGGCGCTGGGTGTAAGTGGCGTTGAAGGTGTCGGCGTACACGTCGAGGCTGGGGCGCAGGGCTTGCGGGTCGTCGCCGACGAGCGGCGTGAGGGCCTGGGCCAGGGCCATCAGGTTCCAGAGGGCAATGCGGGGCTGCTGGCCGTAGGCGTAGCGGTAAGAGCTGAAGTCGGTGGTGTTGGGCGTCCAGCCGGGCTCGTAGGGCTCCAGCCAGCCGTAGGGGCCGTAGTCGATGGTGAGGCCCAGGATGCTCATGTTGTCGGTGTTCATCACCCCGTGCACGAAGCCCACCGTCTGCCAGTGCGCCACCATCACGGCCGTGCGCCGGCAGATTTCCTCGAACCAGCGCCGGTATACCTCCGCCGAGCCCGGCTCACCCAGCTCGGGGTAGTGCCGCCGAATCACGTAGTCGGCCAAGGCGCGCAGGTTGTCCAGCTCGTTGAGGGCGGCCATAATCTGGAAGTTGCCGAAGCGGATGAATGTGGGCGCCACCCGCGCCACAATGGCGCCGGGTTCCTGCTGGGGGTTGCCGTTGTAGAACATGTCGCGCACCACCAGGTCGCCGGTGGCTACCAGGCTCAGGGCGCGGGTGGTGGGCACGCCCAGGTAGTGCATGGCCTCGGAGCACAGAAACTCCCGCAGCGAGGAGCGCAGCACGGCCCGCCCGTCGGCGCGGCGCGAGTAGGGCGTGGGGCCGGCACCTTTGAGCTGGATTTCCCAGCTGCTGCCGTCGGGGGCCGTGATTTCGCCCAAAGACATGGCGCGGCCGTCGCCGAGCTGCCCGGCCCAGTTGCCGAACTGGTGGCCGCCGTAGCGGGCGGCGAAAGGCTTCATGGAGTCGGTGACGAGGTTGCCGGCCAGCACGCCCACGGCGGGCCCGCGCTCCGGGGGCCGGGCCAGGCCCAGCTGCCGGCCCAGGTCGTCGGACCAGGCCAGCAGGTGCGGCGCGGACACGGGCGTGGGCCGCACCCGCGAATAGGTGTAGCCCGGCACCTGGCGCGGGCGGTTGTCGAAGGAAGCTTCGCCGGGCAGCTCCTCCACAAAAGAGTTATGAAAGGTGGCTTGGTCGATGGAAGTTGTCATAGTTGTAGGGGCGCGTCGCACGCGCCCGGTCGTTGAACGGTATACGCAGGATGTAGCGCGAACCACTGGAAACCAAAGGGAACCAGAGGAAACTTATTGCCTCGGTTTCACCGCGCGAAAAAATGGCATCAAGGCAAACCTTAGCTACCGCCCTTCTCAGGCTCGGGTTACGTTTTCGGTGGCAATGCAGCCGGCTTCAGCCGTAACCGCCCGTAGTGGCAGCTACGGCATCAGACACAGGAAACGCGGCAACCGTTCCGGGGCCGGAGCTATACCTCCGAGGTTAACCTGCCAGGCGAGTATGAGCTGAGCGAGTATGAGCGCACTGAACATGAACTGAGCGGACTGGGCGGGCGCGTGCAACGCGCCCCTACATGATAACTTCGCCGGCAGGGTCTCGTTAGCAGCAGCAGACCTTTTCTGCCTGCTATGAACAACGAACTTCTCCAAAACGCCACTGTAGTTATTACGGGGGCCACCAGCGGCATTGGCCGGGCCACGGCCCAGGCGTTTGCCCGCCAGGGTGCCCGCCTGGTGCTGGCTGCCCGCCGCGCCGATGTGCTCCGGGACGTAGCGGCAGAGTGCCGCCGCCTGGGCGCCCCGGACGCCCTGCCCGTGCCCACCGATACCACTGACGCCGACGCCGTGCACCGCCTGGCCCAAGCCGCCGCCGACTTCGGCCGGGGCCATATTGACGTGTGGGTAAACAACGCCGGCAGCGGAGCCATTGGGCAGTTTGATGCCACGCCGCTGGCCGCGCATGAGCAAGTGATTCGCCTCAACCTGCTGGGCTACCTGTACGGGGCCTACGCCGTGCTGCCTTACTTCCGGCGCCAGGGCCGCGGCACGCTTATCAACGTGGTGTCGCTAGGGGCCTGGGTGCCTGAGCCCTACACGGTGGCCTACAGTGCCAGCAAGTTTGGGGTGCGCGGGCTGATGGACACGCTCCGGCTGGAGCTGACCGAAACGCCCGACATCCACGTCTGCGACGTGCATCCGGCCTACATTGACACGCCCGGCTTCCAGCACGGAGCCAATTTCACGGGCCGCGTTATCAAGCCGGCCCCGCCCGTGTTTCCGCCTCAGCAAGTCGCCGACGCCGTTGTGCGGCTGGTGCACCGGCCACGGCCCCACACCATGGTGGGCTGGACGGCCCCGGCCTTCCGCGTGCTGTACGGGCTGGCGCCGGGTTTCACGCGCCGCACCGCCATGCGCCTGTTCCGGCGCTACCTCAACCAGGCCCAGCCCGCTCCCATCACCGAGGGTAGCCTGTTCGAGCCCCGTCCCGCCCCGCACGGGGCCGAAGTAACCGGCGGCTGGCGGCAGCCGGAGCAATCCAGCAGCACCCGGTGGCTAGGCGGCGCGGCCCTGGCCGCCGGACTGGCCGCGGGCCTTTACGCCTGGGGCCGGAGCCAGGCCAGCCAGGGGTAGGCCGCACGTTTACCCCACACGTGTCCCGCAGCCGGGCCGGGCCCAAAAGCACGCCGCGTATCGGTTCGTTTTCGTAGGCCGAAGCCGTGCTCCAGGGTACTAGGCGCGGGCACTTTTCCTTTCACATTTCGCCAACAGCACCTTCTTTCTTATGGATACTCCCCTTCCCTCTCCCGATATAAATCCGGGCCAGCTGGTCCGCTACGTAGTGCAAATCGACGCTATGCAGGACACTAATAGCATCGGACAGGTGCGCCAGGTGCTCATGAGCCTGGGCCTGCTCGTGGACCGGATTGAGGCCGGCGAAGCAGAAGTAGCCGTGCTGCAAGCCCCCGGCCCAGGCCCCGAAGGCATCCGGCAGGCCCTGCACGCCGCCGGCTTCGCGGTACAAGACATTACGGCCCAACCGGGATGAGCTTAAAAAGCTGCAAGCTGTAAGCCACAAGCTGCAAGCTCTGTTCTAGATACCACTAGAACGAAGCTTGCAGCTTGTGGCTTACAGCTTGCAGCTTACCAGTTTACTACTTATCCTCGTCGGCGGGCTTGACCATCTGGTGCAGGCCGGCGGCTACCAGGTTGTCGGGCACAACGTTGCTGATGGCCACTTGCACCTTGTTCAGGAAGCCGGACACGATTTTGTCTTTGCCAGCCATCAAGGCCTCGTAGCCGTCTTTGGCTACGTCGACGGGGTCGGCGCGGTGGCCTTCCTTCACCATCTTGGCCTCGGTCATGTCGGCTTTGTTGAAGAAGTCGGTGTCCGTGACGCCCGGCAGCAGGGCCGTGATGGTCACGCCCCGGTCCTTGGTTTCCTCCCGAATGGCTGCCGTAAACGAGGTAACGAAGGCCTTGGTGCCGTGATACACCGCCTGCAATGGCCCCGGCAGCTCCCCGCCGATGCTCGACACCTGCAGAATCTTGCCGCTGCCACGAGCCACCATTTCCTGCAAAAAGTGCTTGGTAAGCACCACGTAGGCCCCGATGTTCAGCTGAATAATGTCCAGCTCCCGGTTGAGGTCGGTGTCCACGAACTCGCCGTACTGGCCCTGGCCGGCGTTGTTGACGAGGGCCTCGACCTGCAAGCCGCGGCGCTTTACTTCTGCTACCAGCTCAAACGGTGCTTCTCGCCGAAACAGGTCCTGGGCCAGCGGCACCACCTCCACGCCGTACTGCTCCCGAAATTCGGCGGCGGTGTGGTCCAGCTCCTGCTGGTGGCGGGCCACGATGATGAGGTTGTACCGGTCCTGGGCGAATAGCCGGGCCAGTTCGCGGCCGATGCCGCTGGTAGCGCCCGTAATCAGGGCGTATGTGGGGCTTGCTGTCATGGCGGTGTGGTTGTTGGCTCAGCCCAGAGGTACGGCAAGCCGCAGTTTCTTGTTGATAGGTATGGGGTGTTGGATGTCCTTTTTTAGCCCCGTTACGTATTTATTGGGAAACAAAATCAGAGGTAATACCCGGCAGAATCAGTGTTTATTCAAGACTCTCCGGCTGAGTGCTGCGTTACTTCTCTGTCACACCTGTCCTTGGGCTTTAGCCCGCCCTGGCTATGAACGCACCCCTGCTTCTTTCTTCCGCTGCCCCCGCCACGCGCACCCAGGCGCCGCTGCAACTCTACCTGGTGCCCGCCGGCCGCCGCCTCGATTTCACCACGCCCCCCGGCCAGTACGCCTACGTGTACCGGCGCCTGCCTCAGCAAGCCTGGCAGTGCATTGCTCAAAACGCTTGCAGCCCCTTCCTCGACCGTACCGCCCTGCCCATGGGCGCCGTGCCCGAGTACCAGGTGCGCTACCGCAATGCCGCCGGCACTATCGTCGCGCTATCGACGCCGGTTCAGGCTATTCCGGCCAGTCTGCCAGCCAGCCCCAACTGGACCTCCCTGCGCTAAGCCGCAGCCGCGTGGGAGGTCATGTCCTGCTGCGCCTGTGTCAGCCCACCCGATGCTGGCCTTCGACAGCCTTCTGCTCTGCGCAGCATGGCGTTCAGCGGTAAATACGTCAGATTCTGGATTACGCCCAGAACCACGTTTTCAGTTATCCCCAGCCACCGCTCCTCTGCGCGGTGCACGAGACGGCGACGCAACAGCTCCGGGCTCAGGCTCCGCGGTAACATCGGCGGTTGAAGAAGCTGGCTAGCCCAGCAACGAGTCGCGGACCTCGCGCACGGCGCCGGCTACGGCGCGGGGCACAGCGGCGTCGGGCTGCAGCAGGCGCAGCAGACGCAGGTACTTGGCGCGGCCTTCGTTGCGCATGTGGGGCGGCACTTCGTACACGAAAATTTTGAAGGGCTCGACTTTCTGCACGCCCACCAGCAAAAACCGGTCGGCGTGCAGGGCATCGGCGTAGAAAGCGGCCTGGCGGTCGTAGTCGTAGCCGGTGCACTGCTCCACGAAGTGGTTATGGTCGCGGGCCAGCGTGGTCTTGAAGTCGATGATAGTGTAGGGCTGGCCGGGCTGATGTACAATCAAATCGGCGCGGAGCTTGCAGAGCGTGCCCGTAACGGGCTCGGTGAAAATGCAGCTGGGCTCGGGCGTGCCGGTTTCCAGCAGCTGGTTCAGCTCCGAGTCCAGCTTCACGCCATCCACCATCCACCAAATCAGGGTATCGTTGACGCCGGGCAGGCCGGGCTCGTACAAATCGGGCTCCAGCAGAGCTGTGTGAAAGGCCGTGCCCAGGCCCAGCGCGCCGTGGGAAGTGGTTACGGGACGCGGAGGGCGCCCGTACAGGGCGTCGCGCAGGCGCGACAGGTCGGAGTTGGCAATGGCCGGCAGGGCCCGGTAGTCGTCGTAAGGGATGCGCAGCAGGTCGGGGCGCGGCGTAGTGGTAGAGTCAGTCACGCAGGCTAAACAGGATGCACCGGAGAATAGCTCCGGCTGAGGCAGGAATGTAGCCTATGTACGGCTTTTTTAGCAGAACAGTCGCGCTACTTCTTGGGCGTCTAGGTTAGAAAGCCTGGCGCGCTAACGTCCATCTGCGAAGGATTGCCACAACAGTCTGTATGCAGTTATCAGCCAGACTGCCTTCGTGCACCTGCCTACCTACTAGAAAGTAGGGTTAAACATATAGCCTTAGCTAAGGCAGATCCAATGGCTCTTTCCTTTCTCTCAGCATGTGCGGTGGGGGTATGAATGAGGTAACTACACAAACGTTTGCTCCCACACGACCCGTAGACACCTCGCCGTGAGTGTTCTGAATAACACTGAGTAAGCACCAAATTTTGCCACCTATCTTACGCAAGTAATTAATATTTTGATAATCTGTTCCATTTCATACTTCCCACCAAACACTCTACTACTATGTTCACCACGTACTCTTCTTGGCTTAGGTGCTGCCAACAGCACAATTCTTTGCGTTGGATTGCGCAAAATTTTGCGCAATCCAACGTTCTTTTTGCATGTGTTTGGGGCTTTCTAACGCTAAGCATTGCGCCTCTTTCTCCGGCCTTGGCGCAAACCAGCGGCAATCCCGTTATCGGGCAGTACCAAGCCGACCCCGACATCGACTACTTCAACGGGCGCTACTACATCTATCCTACTGGTGGCAATCAGTTTCGAGCCTACTCCTCAACTGATCTAACCAACTGGCGCGACGATGGGGTAATTTTTGACCTCGGCCCGCAGTGCAGTTGGGCTAACACCAACGGCTGGGCCCCCGATATGGTGGAGCGCAACGGCAAGTACTACTTCTACTACACGGCCGAGGCCAAGATTGGTGTAGCCGTGGGCAACAGCCCCACCGGCCCATTTACCGACCTGGGCTATGCTCTGGTGGGCTCCGACCCCTACACCGTCGACATAATTGACGCCATGGTGTTTGTGGACGATGATGGCCAAGCCTACCTGTACTACGGGGGGTCCAATGGCAGCCGGATGGTGATTCGCAAGCTAAACGCCAACATGACCTCGTTCAGCGGCAGCCCTACGCTGGCCACGCCCCAGAACTACACCGAGGCACCGTTTCTGCTCAAGCGCAACGGCATCTACTACCTAATGTACTCCAACGGGGCCTGGTACAACGGCTCCTACAACGTGCAGTACGCCACGTCTAGCTCCCCTATGGGCCCGTGGACTTACAAGGGCACCATTCTTTCGTCGAGCGGGCCTTTTAGCGGACCAGGACACCACGCCGTGCTGCGGCGGCCCGGCTGCTACGACGAGTACTATGTAGCTTACCACCGCTACGAAAACGGCGACTACAGCACTCGGAAGGTGTGCCTGGACCGCATGTACTTCCGGCCCAACGGCGACATCCTCCCCATTAACATGACCTGGACCGGCGTGGCGGCCCGCAGCGGCAGCGCCGGCTGCATTGCCGACCAAGACATCAGCACGGGCACGTACCGGCTCGTGTCGAAGCTGAGCAGTTCCAATCAGACCATTGTGCTCGATGTATCTGAGTGCAGCGACAAGCAGGACGCCGACGTGCGCACCTGGCGCTGGCAAGGCGGCAACTGCCAGCGGTGGCGGGTGGAGAAGACCGGCGACGGATTCTATAAAATTACCTCCCAGCTACCCTCCCACCGCGCCCTCGACCTCTCGGGCTGCGACCATAAGGCCGGCACCGACGTGCGCGCCTACTCCGACAATGGCTTAGACTGCCAGCGCTGGCGCATTGAGGCCGTCGGCGACGGGTACTACCGCCTAGTGTCCAAGCAAAGCGGCAACGTGCTGGATGTGTCGGGCTGCAATGCGACGCCCGGTACTGATGTGCGCACCTGGAACTGGCTGGGGGGCAACTGCCAACGGTGGAAGTTTGAGGCCGTGGCCGACTACGAACGGCCGGCTCCGGCCGCTGCCACCCCGGCTCCCAGCTCCGAGCTGACCGTGGCCCCCAACCCGGCCGTGAGGCAGCTGATGGTAAGACAGCCGTTTGCGGAGACTGGCCCCGTAGACCTGACCTTGGTAGATGCGCTGGGGCGTACCGTACTGCACCACAGGCACCTAGTGCGGAAGGGCCCGCAGCAACTGACGCTGGAAGTGGGCAGCGTGGCCCCTGGCGTGTACCTGCTACGTGTTGACCAAGGCCGCCACCACGCCGCCCAGCGCGTGAGCATTGGGCAGCCCTAGCACAGAGGCTTCCCAGCTTACAGGAAAACCAGATGGATTAAGCCTGCTGGCTCGGCTAATTCAAGCAAAAAGCCCCGCAGCATCATGCTACGGGGCTTTTTGTTACGTTGGATAGTGATTCCGCTGGGATTCGAACCCAGGACCCATACATTAAAAGTGTATTGCTCTACCAGCTGAGCTACAGAATCAGAAAGCCCTTTGGGCGGCTATTTTGCCGAAGGGAGTGCAAAAGTAGAGCAAGCCGTGGAGTAATGCAAGCTGGCCGGCAATTTTGGCGTTGGGAAAGCGGCCACCCGTGTTTCTTGCCGGCAGCTCATGCGGCAATAGCCGCTCTGGGGGCGGCGCAGCTGCTTTTTCTACGCAGTACACCGTCGCTGCTGGTGCGGCCTTGCTTGATGGGGCTGGCCTGCATTGCACGGCCAGCCGCTGGCAGGTGGTGCTCTGAATCGGCGTAGGCGCAGGAACGTTGTGGCGCTCTTTGCTTTGCTGGCGAAGCTGCCACGTATATTTTCGGCCTTCGTATTTCCCAGCTGCTTGGGTTTCCTGCGGCCGAGGCGGTACCTGAGCCGTGCACGTGCCTTTTTGGTTCCGTAGCCACGGCCGGTAGCTTCTGCGCTTCACGGCATTTTTCAGCTTTTCTGCTTCTATGCACGAAATTGAACTCATCACGGCCCTGCTGATTATCATTGTCCTGCTGGCCGTTGTGGCCGACCGGTTCAAGGTTCCGTATCCTATCCTGCTGGTGCTGGTCGGCAGTGCCATCGGGCTGGTACCGGGCCTGCCGCACGTGGCCCTGCCCCCCGACCTGGTATTTTTCGTGTTCCTGCCCCCGCTGCTGTACTCGGCGGCCTGGCAAACCTCTTGGCCCGACTTCAAAGCCGCCCACCGCCCCATTGGGCTGCTGGCCCTGGGCTGCGTGCTGTTCACCACTACGCTGGTCGCGGCCGTGGCCCACTACGCCCTGCCCGGCTTCGACTGGGCCACGGCCTTTGTGCTAGGCGCCATCGTCTCGCCCCCCGATGCCGTGGCTGCCGCCGCGGCCCTCAAAGGCCTGCCCGTGCCCAAGCGGGTGCTGACCATACTGGAGGGGGAAAGCCTGGTGAATGACGCCACCGGGCTGATTGCCTACCGCTACGCTGTGGCGGCCGTACTCACCGGGCAGTTTGCGCTGGGGCCGGCCAGCTTGCAGCTGCTGTGGGTGGCCGCCGCCGGCGTGGCTATTGGCTGGCTGCTGGGCCGGGTGGTGTACTTCGCCCACCTCCACACCCATAACAACTCCGTGGTAGATACCAGCCTGACCCTGCTCACGCCCTACGTGGCCTACGTGGTGGCCGAAGAAGCGCACGTGTCCGGGGTGCTGGCCGTCGTGACGGCGGGCTTGGTGCTGAGCCGGCACCAGGCCCGCATTTTCTCCCACGAGGGGCGCCTACAGGCCTACGCCGTGTGGAATGCGCTGGTTTTTCTGCTTAACGGTGTGGTGTTCATCCTCATTGGCTTGCAGCTACCCACCATTATGGAGGGCGTGGGGCCGGCCGCGTGGAGCCACCTGGTGGGCTACGGGGCCCTGATTAGCCTCACCGTGGTGGTGGGGCGGCTGCTGTGGGTGTACCCCGGCACCTACCTGCCGCGCTGGCTGAGCCACCGCATCCGGGAGCGGGAGCCGCGGCCGCCGGTGGCGCTGGCTACGGTAATAGGCTGGGCGGGCTTGCGCGGGGTGGTGTCGTTGGCGGCGGCCCTGGCCCTGCCCCTCACCCTGCCCTCGGGGGCGCCTTTTCCGCAGCGCAACCTGATTTTGCTGCTCACCTTCATGGTGATTTTTGTGACGCTGGTGCTGCAAGGGCTGAGCCTGCCCCTGCTGATTCGCGTTTTGGGCATTCGGGAAGACGGCCAAGCCGGACGGGAAGAACATGCCCTGCGCCTGCACCTGGCCCAGCAGACGGCCGCTTACCTGGCCGGACCGGCCGCCGCTGCCCAGGCTCCGGCTGAGGTGCTGGTCCGGATGCAAACCCGCTACGAGCACCGCCTGCACCGCTTGCAGCAGCACCTGCCCGACGCTCCGGCCGGCCAGCAGCCGGAAGCGCCGCCTACCCTGACGCCCTTCCAGCAGCTGCAGGAAGCCGTCATTCACTTTGAGCGGGAGGTGCTGGAGCAGCTGCGCCGCGAGCAAAACACCAGCGAAGAAGCCTTGCGCAAGCTGGAAAACGAGCTGGACCTGGAAGAAGCCCGCCTCACCCTCGACAAAGGCTAGGTGCTACGGTACACCATGCATACAAGCAGTAAATCTTGCCTCGTCGGCTCTTGAAAAGGCTTATAAAAAGCAAAACCCTCTTAGCCAGATGCTAAGAGGGCGGTAGTGATTCCGCTGGGATTCGAACCCAGGACCCATACATTAAAAGTGTATTGCTCTACCAGCTGAGCTACAGAATCGTTTTCTTTGCGGTCAGCAAGCCATTTTTGCTGATTGTGGCACAAAAGTAGACGGCTCTGGTTAATCGTGCAACTGTTTTGCTGAAAAAAGTCCAGCTTTTTTTTCTGTTTCTGGCGCTGTTTTGCCAAGGCGTTCAGGCCCAAAAAGTTACTCCCAGCCTCATTAAGGCCGATTCTTTGTTCGAGGCCGGGCGGGTGGCGCAGGCCTATCCGCTGTACCGGCAGGCGCGGGAGCAGGACGGGGTGCAGTCGGCGCGGCAGCTGCTGCGCATGGCCTACGTGCAGGAGGAGCTGGGGCACTACCCGGCGGCCTTGTACTACCTGAGCGTGGCCCAGCTCTGGCAGCCCCGCCACGATACCTGGCAGAAAATGGCCGACCTGGCGCAGGAGCACCGCCTCACGGGCTACCCCAACACCTGGCGGCAAAACCTGGCAATTACGTTTCAGCGCTACTACTACCGGCTGCTCCAAGGGCTGCTAGTGCTGGCAGTGGTGGGCGGCACCTTGCTGCTGGTGCGCCGCCGCACGGCGGGCCGCATCTGGTGGGGCGCCTACGCAGCCTACCTGGTGGGAGTAGGGTTGTTTCTGAATCTGCTGGCACCCGGCCGCGTGGGCCTGGTGGCCCGGCCGCGGGTCCCGCTCATGGCCGGGCCCAGCGCCGGCGCCGCCTGGCTGACCACCGCCGCCGCCGGCGACCGGTTCGAGGTGCGGGGCCAGCAGGACATCTGGTACCGAGTGCGCTGGCAAGGCCGCGACGCCTACATCCGCCGCCCTGATTTGCTGCTGGTGGAATGAGGAAATGAGTGGATGGGTAAATGAGTGAATGAGTAAATGAAGGTCGACGGGCAACCCCAACGGGGCGACATATCGGTAGCTTAGATCGAGTGAAAAGAACCGAGAGCCCCAGCGGGGCGACACAACCGTCTGCGGACGGTGGGTGTCGCCCCGCTGGGGCTTTGAACAACTAGGACTTACTGATTTCTACCGACATGCCGCCCCTCCGGGGCTATCCAGTCACTCATTTCCTCATTTCCTCATTTCCTCATTTCCTCATTTCCTCATTTCCTCATTTCCTCATTTCCTCATTCACTCATTCACTCATTCACTCATTCACTCATTCACTCATTCACAACCGAAAGTCCGGCTCTTCCTTGCGGAAGTGGTTGAGGACGAGCTTGTCGGTGAGGGCGGGCAGCCACTTGTTGAGGAAGACGGTGAGCTTGCCCTGGCGGGTGAGCACCAGGTCGCGGCGGCGGTGGCGCACGGCGTGCAGCAGGTGGCGGGCCACTTCTTCGCTGCTCATCATCTGCTGCTCGTTGCGCGGCGACTCACCCTGGGAAGTGCCGTCGGCGGCCAGGGCCACATTGCGGATGTTGGAGCTGGTGAAGCCGGGGCAGGCCAGCAGCACGTGCACACCCTGGGGCAGCAGCTCGGTGCGCAGAGCCTCCAGAAACCCGTGCATGGCAAACTTGGAGGCCGAGTAGCCCGTGCGGGCCGGCAGCCCCCGGTAGCCGGCTATGCTGCTGATGCCCACAATGGAGCCACGGGCCTGCGTGACGTAGGACAAGGCAAACTTGGTGGTGTACACCGTCCCGAAGAAGTTGGTTTGCATAAGCCGGTGAATCACGTCGAGGTCGGCGTCGCGGAACAGGGCACGCATGCTGATGCCGGCGTTGTTGATGAGCACATCCAGGCGGCCGAAGTGCTGCACGGTTTCTTCCACGGCGCGGCGGGCGTCGGCTTCCACGCCCACGTCGGCCTGCACGGTGAGGTGGGCAATGCCCCGGCCGGCCAGCTCCTGGGCCGTGTCGCGCAGGCGGGCTTCGTCGCGGCCGGTTACCACCACGCGGGTCCCGGCCTGCCCAAACGCCAGGGCCGTAGCCCGCCCGATACCCGACGAGCCGCCCGTAATCAGCACGACCTTATCCTGTAGTGAAGTAGGTTGCATAGGGTGCAGCTTGCAAGTGCGCTTTCGGCCTGAATGTTGCGCAGGCCGAAAGGGCGCAAAACTACGCTTTTTTGCCTGGGAGCTGCGCCGCGCCGCTGAACGGGACAGGCCGGAATATCGGCGTAATCTGTCTACATTTAGGGCACTTTCGGCTTCTATCCTTGTACCTGGTTCCTGGTTTCTATGACGCTACCTTTACCCCGGCTGTTTTCCCCATATCGTCCACTCATTCCGGCCCTGCTGCTCAGCCTGGGGCTGCTGGCTTCCGGCGCGGCCCATGCCCAGCAGGCCGCCTGCCCGCCAGCTACGGGCTTCTGCACCATCAGCACGGCGGTGCCCACCACGGCGGCTTTCGGCATGGGCATCGTGAACGTGACGCTGGGCAGCCTCAACAACACCACGCCGGCCAGCGCTGACGGCTCCTACCGGGATTATGCCTGCACCCTGGCCCCGGCCCAGCTCACGGTGGGGACTGATGCCGCCCTGAGCGTGCGCACCAACCCCAGCGCCGACGAAAACGTGCGCGTGTGGCTGGACCTCAACAACGACGGCACCTTCAGCCCCACCTCCGAGCTGGTGTTCAGCTCTGACGCCAAGCGCCTGCACACGGGCACCATTCGCCTGCCCAGCTCTACCGTTACGGGGGTGCGCCTGCGCCTGCGCGTGGCCGCCGACTACGCCAACTCGGCCGTGCCCACGCCCTGCTCCCGGCCCGAATACTCGCAGATCGAGGACTACGCCATCATTGCCAGCCTGCCCACCGCGGCGCCCGTGGCCGAGTTCGTGGCCAATCAGCCCCAGACCTGCTCGGGCACGGTGCAGTTTACGGACCAGAGCCAGAACGCGCCCACCAGCTGGCTGTGGAACTTCGGCGACGGTGCCACCAGCACCCAGCAAAACCCCAGCCACACCTATACCACCGCCGGCACTTACACCGTCACGCTGACGGCCACCAACAGCCAGGGCAGCAACACCCGCACCCGCACCAACTACGTGGTGTACAGCGCCCAGGCGCCGGTGCGCGCCACCTGCACGCCGGCCACCGCAGCCTACTGCTGCAACTACGGCATCACGCAGTTTGCCCTGGGCACGTTCAGCAACACCTCCGCCGACGGGCGGGCGGGCTACGAGGACTTCACCTGCGCGGGCCAGATTTCGGTGACGGAAGGC
Organism: Hymenobacter sp. YIM 151500-1; assembly: GCF_025979885.1. Taxonomy (NCBI): domain Bacteria; kingdom Pseudomonadati; phylum Bacteroidota; class Cytophagia; order Cytophagales; family Hymenobacteraceae; genus Hymenobacter; species Hymenobacter weizhouensis. The sequence goes on along the minus strand of NZ_CP110139.1, from coordinate 583,410 downwards.
GTCCGCTCGACCCTGCGCCTGACCACCAGCCCCACCAACCCCCAGGACACCCGCGTGTGGCTGGACCTGAACAACGACGGCACGTTTGCGGCCACTGAGCTGCTGTTTCAGGCCCTGAACACCACCAACCCCACCGGCCAGGTGCTGATTCCGGCCGGCACCCCGCGCAACCAGCCCCTGCGCCTGCGGGTGGTATCGGACTTTGTGGGCTCGGGCTTCACGGCCTGTGCCGGCGTGCAGCTCGGGCAGGCCGAAGATTATACCGTGGTGGTGCAGCCCAACACCTCACCGCCCGTCGTGGCCTTTACTTCCAGCTACGTGCCGGGCTCCTGCCAAACGCCGATTCGGTTTACCGACCAAAGCCAGAACGCGCCCACCAGCTGGCTGTGGGACTTCGGCGACGGCAACACCAGCACCCAGCAGAACCCCAGCCACACCTACACCGCCTCCGGCACCTACACCGTGCGGCTGACGGCTACCAACGCCTTCGGCTCGGCCTCGGCCACGCTGGCCTCGCCGGTGGTCGTGACGGTGCCGTGCCTGACCTACTGCGCCTCCACGGGCCAGGCGTCCAGCAACTTCTGGATTACGACGGTACGGCTGTCGTTGAACGGGCAGACCACGTTCACCAGCAACTCCGGCGCCGACGCCAACGGCTACGGCAACTACCTCGACCGGGTGATGCAGCTCCAGGCCGGCACCAGCCCCACGATGACCGTAACGGGCAACGCCTCTTTTCAGCGCAGCACTTCGGTCTGGATTGACTTGAACGGGGATGGGTTCTTTGCCACGACGGAGCTGCTGGCGAATACCAGCGGCGGGGAGCCGGCCAGCTTCACGTTTGCGGTGCCGGCGCAGTACCGCGGGCCGGCCCTCACGCGCCTGCGCCTGATCAGCCGCCTCAACTTCAACCAGGCGGCCGCCTGCGTGACCAACCAGTTCAACGCCGAAACCGAGGACTACACGGTGCGGATAACGGGGGGCACGACCACCAACACGCAGGCGGCCCTGCACCTGCCGGCCCTGAGCGTGTTTCCGAACCCCACCGCCGACGGCCACCTGACCCTGCGCCTACCCGACCCCACGGCGGCCGGCCTGTACACGGCCACCGTCGAAACCCTGCACGGGGCCCAGGTGCTGACCAAGGCCCTGCGCCTGAGCCCGGCCACCGATGCCGCCCTCGACCTGAGCGCCCTGCCGGCCGGCGTGTACGTGCTGCGCCTGCGCGACGCGCAGGGGCGCGAAGCCATCCGCCGGATGGCGCGCGACTAACCCCGCCTATCGGCGGCCGGTCCGGCGCGGGCCGGCCGCTTTTCTGCTGACTACCTCTTTTCTTCTTGCTTTCTATGCATACACGTTTACTGCGGCGCGGCTGGCTGGTACTGCTGGTGCTGCTGGTGGGGCTGAGCCGTCCTGCCGCGGCCACGCACCTGCTCGGCGGCGAAATGAACTATAAGTACCTCGATGCCAACGGGCCCGCCACGGCGCCCTTCCGCTACCAGGTAACGGTGCTGGTGTATCTGAACAAGGAATTCGGCTCGGCGGCCCCCGACGGGCGCCCCGACATCAGCATTGCCTTCTATAACAAGTCGCAGAACGGGGCCCGGATTCTGAACCTGACCGTGCCGCGCACCAGCTTCGCCGAGATTACGCCGCCCACACCGGGCACCTGCACGCTGCCGGGCAGCGCCCCGCCGCGGGTTACGCTGGCCAAGTACGTCACCACGGTAAACCTGCCGCTGTCGTTTGACGGCTACTACGCCGTGTACACCGACATTGCCCGCAACGTGGACGTGACCAACCTGTTCAACCCGGGCAACACCAACATGACCCTGTACACGGACATGGCCCCGCCCCTGCTGCCGAACACCTCCCCGGTGTTTTCGGACACGGCCGTGGCCGTAATCTGCCAGGGCGACACCAGCATCCTGCTCAACAACGCCTACGACGCCGACGGCGACCGGCTGATTTACTCGTTTGGCACGCCTTACCAGGGCAACCCGCCGTTCGGCAACTTCGCGCCCCCTCCCCCACCCGTGACGTACGCGGCCGGCTACAGCTTTGCCCAGCCGTTTGGGCCCCAGGGCTACGCGGCCCTCAATGCCAGCACCGGCGTAAGCCGCTACCTGTCGCCCATGCTGGGCAAGTTTGTGGTGGCTGTGGATGTGAAGGAGTACCGCACCATCAACGGCCGCGACGTGCTGGTGGGCACCACCCGCCGCGACATTCAGCTGGTATCAAGGGCCTGCCAGCCCAACCGCCCGCCCGTGTTTTCGGCTCCTACCGTGCAAGTCAAGAACTACACCGTGGAGGAAGGGCAAACGCTGAACTTCAACCTGACGGCCACTGACCCCGAAGGGCAGCGGCTGACCATGAAAGTGAACAGCGTGCTGCTGGACGGGCCCGGCCCCTTTGATGCCACCCTGGGCGGCAACCCCGGCACTGTGCCGGCCGGCAACCCCACCGGCTCGGTTTCAATAGCGGGCACGGGCACCGTAACGGGTGCCTTCCGCTACAACGCGGCCTGCGGCAACGCCCGCGCCACTCCCTACGACGTGGTAGTAACCGTGACCGACGATGCCTGCGGCAGCAAAACTATAGCCGAGGTGTTTCGCATTACGGTGACGCGCGCCGCCGGCCCCAACCGCATCCTGGGCGACACGGTGGTGTGCGACCGAAGCCAGGCCATTCAGTACACGGCCGGCGGCCCCACGGCGGCCAGCTACCGCTGGACCGTACGCGGCGGCACGGTGCAGGGCTCCAGCACCGGCAGCTCGGTGCGGGTGCTGTGGGGCTCCGGCACCACGGGCACGCTGGTGCTGCGCGGCGTATCGAGCCTGGGCTGCCCCACCGACTCCGTAACGCGCCCCGTGGACCTGCGCCCGGTTTCGACGCTGTCCATTAGCGCCGGGGTGAGCATTTGCCCCGGCACCAACACCACGCTTACGGCCAGCGGCGGCGCCAACTACACCTGGACCGGGGGCGGGCAGAATTTCACCGGGGCCAGCATCACGGTGGCGCCCACCCAAACTACTACGTACACGGTGACGTCGCAGGAGGGAACTTGCACGGCCAGCCGCCAGGTGACGGTGACGGTATTTCCGGCGGCCGTGGCCCAGGCCGGAGCTAACCGGGCGGTGTGCCCCCAGGAAGTTACGACGCTGGGCGCCGCGGCCGTGGCCGGCTACACCTACCAGTGGAGCCCGGCTACCGGCCTGAGCAGCACCACTGTAGCCCAGCCGACGCTGACGCTGCCCAACACCACCGCTTCGCCCCAAACCTTCACGTACACGCTGCGCGTGACGACGGCCCAGGGCTGCTCGGCCACCAGCACCGTAACGGTAACGGTGAACCCACCGGCCCTGGCCAATGCCGGCCCCGACGCCAGCGTGTGCAGCCAGCAGCGCCTGCGGCTCGGCACGGCCGCCGTGGCCGGTTATAGCTATGAGTGGAGCCCAGCCACTGGCCTGAGCAGCACCACCGCCGCCCAGCCCACCCTAACGGCCCCGCGCGCCACCGGCAGCGCCCAGCTGCTGACCTACGTGCTGAAAGCCACCACTGCCGCCGGCTGCGTGGCCACCGACACAGTGCGCATCACGGTGAATCCCCAGCCCGAACCCGACAACATTGTGGGCAGCCGCTCGGTGTGCCCCACGGTGCAGGGCGTTGCCTACACCATCGACAACCCGCGGGCCACGGCCTACCAGTGGCTGGTGGAGGGCGGCACACTGGTGAGCGGACAGGGCAGCGCCAGCATCACGGTGAACTGGGGCGCGGCCAGTGCCACGGCCCGCGTGCGGGCTTTCCGCCTCAGCGCCCAAGGCTGTTCTTCCGACACAGTTTCCCTGCCCGTGCGTATCAACCCCATCCTGGCTACGGCTACGCCTACGGGCCCGGCGCGGGTGTGCCAGTCGGGTGGGCCGTTCACCTACCAAACTCAGTTTACCAATGGCTCGGTATACGCCTGGCAGATACTCGGCGGCACGCAGGTGAGCACCAGCCAGGGCGCCGTGCAGGTGCGCTGGACGCGGCCCGGCGTGGGCAAGCTGGTCGTGACCGAGTCGAGCAACCCGGCCGGCGGCGTGTGCCGGGGCCAGAGTGATACGCTGTACGTGACGGTGCTGCCAGGCCCCGACGCGGGCCTGGCCCTGGCCGGCCCCAGCCGGGTGTGCGCCCAGGCCGGCGGCACGCTTACCTTCTCCCTGCCCGGCGCGGCTTCTTCCACCTATGCCTTCACCCTGAATGGCACGGCCCTAACGGGCGGCACGGCGGGCTCCATCACCTTGCCCGTACCGGCCGTTAGTGCCACGCCCTACACCATCACGGCTCAGGAAACCAACGCCAACGGCTGTGCGGGCCCGGTGTACTCGAAAACCTTCGTGGTAGCGCCGCCGCTGGCCATTACCGGGCCGGCCAACTACTGCCCCGAAGCCCGCACCGGCCTTACGTACTCAGCTACGGCCTTCACGGGCGGCGTGTACCAGTGGACGCTGACCGGCGGCACCATCGTGAGCGGGCAGGGCACCAGCTCGGTGCGGATTGACCTGCCGGCCGGCACCAGCGCCGCCACGTTGCAAGTCACGGAAACCACCAGCCAGACCTGCGCGGCCACGTTCACCATCCGCCCCGACAACGCTACGGTGAGCCTGAGCGTGGCCTCGGTAGCGGCCGGCGACAAGAGCATTACGCTGGCCCTTACGGTGCCCAACGTGGCCGGCAATACGGGCCGCGTGAACATTTTGCGCCGCGAGGCTGGCAGCACGGGCGCCTTCACGACCGTGGGCTCGGCAGCCAACACGGCTACGTCGTATACCGACAACACCAGCGTGGACGCCGACGCCCGCGCCTACCAGTACCGCCTGGAGCTGACCAACGGCTGCGGCACGGTGCTGGCCAGCCGGGAGCACACCACCATTCTCACCAAAGCCACCGGCACCGAGCCCACCGACACCCGCCTCACCGGCAAAACTGAGGTAACGTGGACCGCCTACCAGGGCTTCGCGGTGAAGGAGTACCGCGTGAGCCGCGTGGTCGACAATGGCCCAGCCCAGCTTGTAGCCACCGTGGCCGCCGGTAGCCCGTTGCGCGCCGAGTTCCAGCTCAGCAAGGACGGCTTCAACCAGTGCTTCCGGGTGGAGGCCGTCAGCACCGACGCCCAGCCTCTGCTGGCCCGCTCCAACGATGCCTGCGTGGACTTTGCCAACCGCCTCGGGTTCTATAACATCATCACGCCCAACAACGACGGCAAAAACGACGTGCTCATCATCGACAACGTGCAGCTCTACCCCAGCAACACCCTCACCGTGTTCAACCGCTGGGGCAAGCAGGTGTACGAAACCCGCAACTACCGCAATACCTTCGGCGGCGACAATTGCAGCGCGGGCATGTACTACTACCTGTTTAAGCTCCAGGACGGTACCAGCTACAAAGGCTGGTTTGAAATAGCCCGCTAAGTACTCCTAACTCATTTAGAAGGCCGCTCGGAGATGACCGAGCGGCCTTCTCTCTTTATTTGAAAGCTGTAAGCACTAAATAACTGAAGCTGCGCTTCGGGGCCGCTGTGCTTACCTGAAATCAGCCCAATCGGCAAAATCTGTGCTTACCTTTGCCCGCGTGAGTAAAGCCAAGAAAATTCCGGCGGAGGCGCTCCGCAACATCGAGATTCAGGACATGGTGGCCGAGGGCAAATGCATTGTCCGCCACGACAACCTCGTCATTTTCGTGACGCAAGTAGCCCCCGGCGACGTGGTGGATTTGCGCATCACCAAGAGCAAGAAAAGCTTTCTGGAAGCCGTGCCCACGCACTTCCACAAGTACTCGGAACTGCGCGTGACGCCGTTCTGCCAGCACTTTGGGGTGTGCGGGGGCTGCAAGTGGCAGCACCTCGGCTACGAAACGCAGCTGCAGTACAAGCAGCAGCAGGTCACGGACACGTTGCAGCGCATCGGCAAGGTGGCGCTGCCCGAAATCCAGCCGATTCTTGGTTCGCCTTCGCAGACCTACTACCGCAACAAGCTGGAATTCACGTTCAGCTTTATGGGCTGGCTGACGGAAGACCAGATCAAAGACGAAAGCCAGCAGTACGACCGGCGCGTGCTGGGCTTCCACACGCCCGCGCGGTTTGACAAGATTATCGACATCGAACACTGCTGGCTGCAGCCCGACCCGAGCAACCAGATTCGCCTGGCCATCCGCGACTACGCGCGGGAAAACATGCTGCGCTTCGGCAACATCATCAAGCAAACCGGCCTGCTGCGCAACCTCATCATCCGCACGGCCAACACCGGCGACCTGATGGTGATTCTGCAGTGCTACCGCCAGCACCAAGCCATCGAGCCCCTGCTCGACTACCTCCACGAGCGGTTCCCGCAGATTACCTCGCTCAACTACGTGCTCAACGACAAAGGCAACGAAACCTTCCACGACCTGGAAGTGGTGTGCTACCGCGGGGAGCCCTACATTCACGAGGAAATGGAAGGGCTGCGCTTCCGCGTCGGCCCGAAGTCGTTCTACCAAACCAACTCCGAAGGGGCTTATAACCTCTACAAAGTAGCCCGCGACTTCGCCCAGCTCACGGGCCAGGAGCTGGTGTACGACCTCTACACCGGCGCCGGCACCATTGCCAACTTCGTGGCCCGCCAGGCTCGGCACGTCATCGGCGTGGAGTACGTGGAGCAAGCCGTAGCCGATGCCCGCATCAACTCGGAAATCAACGGCGTGACGAACACGGAGTTTTTCGCCGGCGACATGAAGGACGTGCTTAGCGCCGAGTTCATCGAGCAGCACGGCCGCCCCGACGTAGTCATCACCGACCCGCCCCGCGCCGGCATGCACGAGGACGTAGTGCGCCGCCTGCTCGACATGCGCGCCCCGCGCATCGTGTACGTCAGCTGTAACCCCGCCACCCAGGCCCGCGACCTGGAGCTGCTCGACGAAGCGTATAAAGTAACTCGCATGCAGCCCGTGGACATGTTCCCGCACACGCACCACGTGGAGAACGTAGTGGCGCTGGAGCTGCGGTAGGGGCGCGTCGTACGCCGGCTCTGGTGGCGACCAGCCAAGTAAGCCACACCAGGAATGGCTAACTTTTCAACCTAGATAGAGTGTTATAAACTGGTTGGGAGTAGCGTGTAGAAACCAGGCGCTTCTACACGCTACTCCCAACCAGCTTACACCACTTTGATATTACTTTTCCAGAAAGCGGCCGTTGTACTTAACATACGCCACTCGAACAAATCCTACAATTTTTCATATATTATATTTATAATTTTGCTTGGATGCACATAATTTTATATCCGTAGGATTCCTTGTAAATACGGCGTATTAGCTATTTTAGCCTATCCACAACCAAATCCTTTCCACCATGTTCAAGCACATTGTAAAGTCAGACACATTTGGATTATCCAAAACACTCGGCTTCGTCTGCGGCGCGGCGCTTTTGTTTTCTTGCGAGTCCAACGTGAAAGAAGAAGTGGCTCCGGCCGCTATTCAAAAAGAGGAGCTGGCCAAGCTCACCGATTTCCTGGCTACCTCAACCGGCGTCAAAGCGGACAACATCGTATTTGATGCCGCCCACAAGACCTTCGTTCTGGATGGGGACGTGCTGATTACGGAAACCGATGCCCGCGAGCGGATGGCCGCCGGCCAGGCTCCGCAGGGTGAGCACTGGCGCGGGAATTACCTGGTGTCCAACACGTACGTAACTAACATCGACTACTTCATTGAGTCGAGTGTGTCGAGCGCCTGGAGAACGGCCACCCGCCAGGGCATTGCCAACTGGAACGCCGTGAATGGCACCAGGCTGTTCTTGCGGGAAACCACCACCCGCAGCCAGGCCGACGTAATCGTGAATACCAGCTACGCAGACGCCAACTGGATTGCCCAGGCTTACCTGCCGTACTCCAACGGTCGCCCCGGTAACACGGTCACCATTAACACCAAATACAACTCGCTGGATGCCAGCCGCAAGCAGTTTGCCATGACCCACGAGATGGGCCACATCCACGGTCTGCTCCACACCAACCAGACCCAAGGTGTGTTCATTCCCGGCACGCCCTCTTCGGACCCCAACTCGGTGATGAACGCATCGGTGCTGGCCTGGCAGGGATTCACTGCCGGCGACATCCTGGCCACGCAGATTATCTACCCTGAGTAGGTACCTCCCGCTTTGCGCTGCCCCCCCAGGAGGTGCTCCGCCGCTCGTTCGGTGGGGCACCTCTTGCCATTTGTACCGGCTGTATTGGTGACTTTGTGTAAGCTTTGCATCTGCAGCCTGCGACTACTAGTCAACAGTCACCGTTTACAACAGCACAAAATATCTGTCTACAAATGGACTACACCAACGACCCTGAACTCAACGGTAAATACCTCGGCACCATCACCAAGGACTTCGCTACGGTTTCTGACACGCTCAAGGAAGCCGCCTACCAAATCCGGAAGCGCGACATTTCCAAGTATCCGATTTTCGTTTTTGCCCGCCAGGAAGTGCCGCTGGGTGGCTTGCTGGTGAATGCCGACGAGCTACACCTGGAGTGGCACGTGTTTGCCAGCTACCTGGAGCTGCTGGTGCAGCAGCGCGTTGTAGCTCCGGACAAGGTGGAGGATTTTCAGAGCACTTACAAAGACGCCGACGAGTACTGCTGCCTGTTTGTGCTGGATGAGGAGTTTACCAACTTCGTGTACGTGCCCTACCCGGAAGACTGACCACTGATTGCACGGATGTTGAACGGATTTCACGGATCTTGTAGCTGGTGCGCAAGTCAATTATTAAACTTTTAATGAAAAAGGGCTTACTACGCGGCAAGCCCTTTTTTGCACTCAGGAAAAAGCAGAATATAACCCGTCTACAAAATCCGTGTAATCTGCTCAACATCCGTGCAATCAGTGGTCAAAATGACTGAACCCTTGGGCGCGTAATGGCACGGGCTGGCCGGCTTTGGTAATCAGGTTGGCGCCTTCGCTCTGGTCGACCATGTGGCCGATGATGGTGATGTCGGGGTGGTTTTTGATGCGGGCGTGGTCGGCGAGGGGCACAGTGAAGAGCAGTTCGTAGTCTTCGCCGCCGTTGAGCATGCACATGATGGGGTCGAGGTTGAACTCGTTGGCTACTTCCAGGCTGGGGTTGGCAATGGGCAGGTTCTCGGAGAAGATGCGCGCCCCAGTACCGCTGGCCTGGCACAGATGCAGCACCTCTGAGGCCAGCCCATCCGAGACATCAATCATGCTGGTGGGCCGCACGCCCAGCTCGCGCAACTCGTGAATGATGTCCATGCGCGCCTCGGGGCGGAGCTGGCGCTGGAGCACGTAGGGGTACTTGCTTAGTTCGGGCTGGGTGTCGGGGTCGGCTTGCCAGGCTTGCTTTTCGCGCTCCAGCACCTGCAGGCCCAGGAAGGCCCCGCCCAGGTCGCCGGTTACGCAGAGCAGGTCGTTGGGGCCGGCGCCGGAGCGGTGCACGGCCTGGCCGGCCTCCACCTGGCCCAGAGCCGTGATGCTAATGACCAAGCCAGCGCGGCTGTTGGTAGTGTCGCCGCCCACAATGTCGACGTTGTAGGCCTCGCAGGCCAGGCGCATGCCCTGGTACAGCTCTTCCACGGCTTCTACCGAGAAGCGGCCGGGCAAGCTCAGGGCCACTACCAGCTGGGTAGGCGTGGCGTTCATGGCGGCAATATCGGACACGTTCACGGCCACGGCTTTGTAACCCAGATGCTTAAGCGGGCAGAAAGTAAGGTCAAAATGGACGCCTTCGACCAGCAAATCGGTGCTGACGACAATGTGATGACCGGCCGAAGGCGCCAGCACGGCCGCGTCGTCGCCGATGCCAAGCACGGTGCTGGGCTGGTGCAGCTGAATCGTGTCCTGAATGCGGCGAATCAGGCCGAATTCGCCGATTTGGTGGAGGGGCGTGATGTCGCTCATGAGTTTCGGAAATATGAGGCGCAAAGGTATAGCTACGAGTGAGAATGGTTTGTGGCGTGGTTTCTCGCAGGGTTTCGCAGTGTAAAAACGCAGTGTTGCGCAGTGTTCAATCGTCAGCACACTGCGAAACCCTGCGGGAAATTTACGAGCAACCCTATCTTGCTAACGAACGTTAGGAACCATATCTTTGACGAGCTGTTTACTACAACATGGAATCCACTGTTCCCACCCTTTCGCGCAAGGCGCAAATCGACTACACGGCTACGGTGTTGTTCCGGGCACGGGGGTTTGCGGCTACGAGCATGCGGGAGCTGGCTACGGCCCTGGGCATTGAGGCGGGCAGCATCTATTCCCACATTAAAAGCAAAGAAGAGATTCTGCACCGCATCTGCTTCCGGCTGGCCGATGCGTTTTTTGCTGGCTTCGAGGAAGCGGTGCTGAATGAGGAGCTGCCGGTAGCCGAGCGCCTGCGCCGCGCCATCGAGAGCCATGTGCAGGTGCTGACCCAGGACGTAGCCGCTTCGGCCGTGTTTCTGCACGAGTGGCGCCACCTGTCGGAGCCCGCCCGCACCGAGTTTTTGCAACTGCGGGAGCGGTACGAAGCCGGCTTCCGCCAGCTTATCAGCCGCGGAGCCGCTACCGGCGCCCTCCGCGCCCCCGACCCGGCCTTTGCTACCCTCACCTTGCTGGCCAGCCTCAACTGGCTGCCCACCTGGTACCGCCCCGACGGCAAGCTTACCCCCGAAGACATAGCCCACCGGCTGACTGACCAGCTGCTTTTAGGTTTAGAAGTTGAGAAGTTGGGAAGTTAGAAAGTTGGCAGTCGACCATCTTTTCATGCTTCTACTTCAAAACTTCCCAACTTTCTAACTCCCCAACTTACCAACTTCCCAACTTCCACCATGTACGGCTCCGCTTCCACCCACGACCTGCCGGCCCAGGCTACTACCGGCCTCGAAAACGAAGACCCGATTTTGCTGGCCGAGTTTGAGGCCCGCATTGCTCGGGGCGAGAAAATCGAGCCCAACGACTGGATGCCGGCCCTGTACCGCAAGCAGCTCATCCGCATGATTGAGCAGCACGCCCACTCCGAAATCATCGGCTCCCTGCCCGAGGGCACCTGGATTACGCGCGCCCCCGGCTTTCGGCGCAAGATGGCCCAGATGGCCAAGGTGCAGGACGAAGTAGGCCACGCTCAGCTCTTGTACTCGGCGGCCGAAACCCTGGGCAAGACGCGGGAGCAGATGCTGACCGACCTCATCAACGGCAAGTCGAAATACTCCAACGTCTTCAACTACCCCACGCCCACCTGGGCCGACTCCAACGTAATTTCCTGGCTGATTGACGCCGGCGCCATCGTCAACCAGATGGCCAACGCCAAGGGCTCGTACGGGCCCTACTGCCGGGCGCTGGAGCGGATTTGCGCCGAGGAAGCTTTCCACCTCAAGTACGGGCACGACGCCGTGGTGCACATGGCCACGGGCACGCCCGTGCAGCGCCGCATGATGCAGGAGGCCCTGAACCGCTGGTGGCCCGCCATCATGACCTTTTTCGGGCCGTCGGACAAGATGAGCGTGCACACCGAGATTCTGATGCGCTGGAAGGTAAAAATGGCCTCCAACGACGCCTGCCGCCAGCAGTTCCTCGATATGTACGTGCCCAAAATCTGGGAAATCGGCCTGACCCTGCCCGACCCCAACCTGCGCAAAAATGAGGACGGCGTGTGGGAATTCACCGAGCCCGACTGGGACGACTTCAAGCGCGTCATCAACGGCGACGGGCCCTGCAACCAGGAGCGCCTGGCCGTGCGCCGCGCCGCCGAGGAAAACGGCGCCTGGGTGCGCCGGGCCCTGCTCACGCCCAAAGCCCAATACGTAAAGCCGCTGGCATAAGCAGTTTATAAGTTGAGAAGTTAGAAAGGTAGAAAGTCGGCAAAAGGCTAATTCATAACTTTTTAACTTCTCAACTTTCTATCTTCTCAACTTCCCATGTCCCTCTCCTCTCTCGACCCGCGCATTGCCCGGCTGGGTTTGCCGGACGCTCCGCCGCCCCCGCCCGATAAGCCGGCGCTGGACCAGTTCCAGACCTACGAGGCGTTTCACCAGAAGAAAGAAGGTACAGCGTATACCTACGTGGGGCCGGTGCACGCCCCGGAAGCTGATGTGGCGTTTCTCTTTGCCAAAGAGCAGTACAGCCGCCGCTTTCCGTGTACGGGCCTGTGGGTGGTGCCCACCGATGCCATTCGGGTGTCGGCGTACGTGGGCGACCAGGAGTCGGTGTACGACACGGTGCCGACAGCGGCTTCTTCGGTGGGGGAAGAATTTGAGATTTTCCATCTGAAAAAGCGCGGTAAAGCCCACGTGCACGCGGGTACGGTGCGGGCCGCGTCGGCGGAAGAGGCGTTGCAGCAGGCCAAAGCAGCATTTGGCGAGCAGCGGCCGGTGGTGAACGTGTGGGTGGTGCGCTCCGCGGACGTACTGCGCTCCGACGAGGCGGACCGGGACATGTGGACCACCACGCCCGAAAAGAAGTACCGCGACGCCATTGCCTACAAAGTGCAGGACCGCATCGACCGGTTTAAAAAGGAGGGTCTTGGGGACTTAGGGGCTTAGGGACTTGGACTGCTTTCCTGCTCTTGGCTTACCTGTTTTCCTTAGCACTCTTCTGCCCAAAATCACCACGACCCGATGCCCCCAAACCTCCAAGACCCCACGCTTGATCTTCTGTACCGCCTCGCCGACGACCAGCTCATTCTGGGCCACCGCAACTCTGAGTGGAACGGGCTGGGGCCGATTCTGGAGGAGGACATTGCCTTTTCGAGCATGGCCCAGGACAAGCTGGGGCACGCCTTGCAGCTTTACACCTTACTGCATGAGCTAGGCGAGGCCGAACCCGACACGGTGGCCTTTACCCGCAACGCCCCGCAGTTTCACTGCTGCCAATTGGTGGAGCTGCCCATCGGCGAGTATGATTTCAGCCTTATCCGCCACTTCCTGTTCGACCACGCTGAGCTGCTGCGCTTCGAGGCCCTGGCGGCCAGTTCCTACGAGCCCCTGGCCCAGGTGGCCCGCAAGCTGAAAGGCGAGTTGAAATACCACGTGCTGCACGCCAACACCTGGGTGAAGCGCCTGGGCACGGCCACCGAAGAAGCCATCGGCCGTATGCAGGGGGCCTTGGAATTCACGCTGCCCTACGCGCTGGGCATCTTCGAGAAAACCGCTCAGGAAGAAGCTATTGTGGCCGAGGGGCTGTTTATTGGGGAGGATGAGCTGCGCGCACGCTGGGAAGAAAGCATTACGCGGGTGCTCCGTCAAACCGCCCTGGAGCTGCCCGACCTGCGCACCCTCACGCCCGTGCTGGGCGGCCGCCAGGGCCAGCACACCGAGCACCTCCAGCCCCTGCTCGACGAAATGGCCGAAGTGTTCCGCCTCGACCCGACCGCAGATTGGTAAGAGTTGTCATTTCGAACGTAGTGAGGAATCTGGGTTTCCAAGCTAGCGTTTCATCCTGTCTTTACCCAGATTTCTCACTACGTTCGGAATGACAACGGAAGCCGACATCCTGACCTGGCTGGAAGCCGTAACGGACCCCGAAATTCCGACCGTTTCGCTTGTGGACTTGGGCGTGATTCGGGAGGTGCGGGTGCAGGCGGACGGCAGCGTGCACGTGCGGCTGACGCCCACCTTTGCCGGCTGCCCGGCCATGGACTACATGCGCCGCGACGTGGAAACCACTTTGCGCGCCCACGGCGTGCCTCACGTCACCACCGAAATCAGCTTGCAGGAGCCCTGGACTTCGGACATGGTGACGGAGCGGGGGCTGGAAGGCCTGCGCCGGCACGGCCTGGCCACGCCGCCCAAGCTCGACGGCGCCCTGCTCGACCTCGACATTCTGGAGTACGCCGAGTGCCCGCGCTGCCACCAGCACAACACCGAGCTACGCACACCCTTCGGCGCCACGCTGTGCCGCGCCGTGCACTACTGCCACAACTGCCGCCAGCTGTTCGAGCAATTTAAGCCGGTGTAGCTGCTCAGTGTCTGGGCGGCCTGGAGAGGATGCGGGGCGCAATCCATCTGCCCCATACGGTAACCAAGACCCGCAACTTACGCTATGCCGTCTTCTGCGCCCGTGTTGGTTACGGGCTCCTCTGGCCGGCTGGGCCGCGAAATCGTGGTGCTGCTGCGCGCCCGTGGCTACGCTTGCCGCGGCGCAGACCTGGTGCCGGCTCCTACGACGGACTGCCTACTCGACATCCGGGATGCTGACGCCGTTTTGCTGGCGACAGCCGGCGCGCAGGCCATTATCCATACGGCCGCGCTGCACGGCCGGCAGTACGAGCTGGGCGTACCGCGCCTCGATTTCGTCCGCACCAACATCGAAGGCACGCTGCACCTGCTCAACGCCTGTGTGCGGCACGGCATCAGGAAGTTTCTTTACACCAGCACCACTTCTATCTACGGGCAGGCCATGGTGGCCCCCGACCGCGCCGTGTGGGTGGATGAGGAGCTGGTGCCCCAGCCCCGCGACATTTACGACATCACCAAGCAGGCTGCCGAGAATCTGTGCCGGGACTTTTTCGAGAAAGATAACGTGCAGACAGCGGCGCTGCGGGTGGCGCGCTTTCTGCCCGAACCGCCCAACCTGACTGCCAACCACCGCCTGTACCGCGGCCTGGATGAGCGCGACGGAGCAGTGGGCCACCTGCTGGCCCTGGAGCACGACTTTGCCGGGTTCGAGGTATTCAATATCTCAGCGGGCAGCCCGTTTCAGCGTGAAGATGTGGAGCTGCTGAAGCAAAATCCGGCCGCTGTTCTTGCCCAGCGGCTGCCCGACGCCCTACCGGTGTATGAGCGGCTCAGCTGGCAGCTTCCCCATTCCATCGACCGGGTGTACAGCATCGGGAAGGCGCAGCGGGTGCTGGGGTACCGGCCGCAGTACACGGCCGCGCACCTGCTTCGGAAGGCTTGGCAGAGCACCTTACTCTCGGACGAGAAATAGGATAATTAGTGAGTTGATACTGAGTTTGTTTTCTGAAAAACGCCGCGCTATTGATTGTTTTTTGGTATACTTTCGTTGGGATGCACCTACGATACTTGTAATTTCTGTATGACGAAGCAGTTTGTCTCCCTCCTGCTGGTTGTGGCTAGCCTTTCTCTGTTCAGCTGTAACCGCACTCCCAAGCCCGTTGACCCGGCCTCGGCCCAGGCTGTTAAAGTGCAACTGGACATCCTGCGCGACACGGTGGAGTCGCGGTGGAGCGAGATGGTGGCCTCCGACGACGCCAAGATGCGCGCGACCCGCCAGCTGCTGCGGGAGCTGACCGCCCAGCCCGGCGCCGACCGCAGCCAGCTGGCCCAGCTCCAGTACGCCAACGACCGGTTGCCCCGCCGCCGCTACACCCAAACCAGCATGGCCGAGTCGGCCCGTATCGACGCCTACGACACCGCCCAGGACTCGCTGCTGCGCGTAGTGTATGCCTTGGCCCTGCCCAACGGCCGGGAACCCGCCGCGCCCGTCAAGCTCCTCACCGACCAGATTCAGACGGCCGACAGCGAAGTAGTCAGCTTCCGGGTGCGCTACGACCAAGCGGCCACCCGCTTCAACAACTACCTGCAACTGCACACCGCCGAGCTGGAACAGCTGGGCGGCAAGTACAGCAAGCTGCAACCCCTGCCTTTGTTTACGCTCCAGAACTAGGCCTCTACATTTTGCCTTGGCCTGCGGAGGAATCTGACCCTGTTCTTGGGGAACCAGTTTTTTTTGCAGTGTACAACCTTTCTGCTATCCCCTATCTCTTATTACTATCTCAAACCTTTAAACTTGTTTAACTATGCGTCGTGTCAGCACAGTTCTTCTTATTGCAGCCTTTTCACAAATGGCTTTCACGTGCGAGCTATCACCCGCGCCACCTACACTAGCGTGTGCAATGGTGGCCACCGTGCAAAGCCCGGACCCGCAGCAGAGCCCGTTGCTGCTCGTTTTAGAAGATGGCCAGAAGCTCCGGCCCGTCGGCGCCCAGTGGGATAACTACTGGAACACGTTGTCTACTACGCCCGAACGGGTTACTATCTCCTTCGAGCTAGTGAATAACCAGTCGGCTAACTCGTGGAGAGACGCGCACATTACCTGCGTTCAGTCACTATAACAGCACACGGAGTGAGTGACCAGTACTTTTTCAACGAAAGAAAACGGCCCCGCCACCAGTAGCGGGGCCGTTTTGTATTCCATTATTCCGTGGCATACGGTTTACAGCCGCGTCATTACGTGGCGCACAAGTTGGCGGCGAGGGCACGTGGGGGCTTGGTATTTTTTCAGCCGACGCAACCCCGCTGGGGATTGGCCGGTCATGCCGCCGAACCTGTTAACCCTTTTCCTATGAAAAAGAACTCAGCCGTAACTCCACTAACTAATCTGCTGGCCGTCTGTACCCTGGGTTTTTCCTTGGTGGCCTGTGGTCTGTTTCCCACCGAAACGCCGCGGCCCGATTATCCTGGCCGCGGCGGAGCAGGCCGCGACACGGTGCGCGTTCCGGTGCCCCCGCGCGACACGACACGTACTCCCACCCCTCCGCGCGACACCGTGCGCGTTCCAGCCCCGCCCCGCGACACCGTGCGCACTCCTACGCCGCCCCGCGACACTACCCGTGGCCCGCAAACTCCCCCTCCTGGCCCTCGCCCCGATACTACCCGCCATCAATAAGAAGCAGGGTGAAGCTAAAAACTGATTGACTGCTGTAGAAACGCAACCAGCTTCCAAGCGGTATCATCTGGTTTCAAACCAAAAAAAGGGTCGGCTAAGCCGACCCTTTTTTGCTGCCAGGCAACTAGCCAATTACAGCCGCGCCATTTCGTCGCGCACGAAATCGGCGAGGCTGCGCAGGTACTCGGTGCTGAAGTCGAAGCGGATGCCGGCGGCCTCGTAGATGTCGCCGATGGGAGCGGTGTAGCCCAAGGCCAAGGCCCGCTGATAGGCAGCCAGGCCCTCCTGCGGGTTCTGGCGGAAGTTGCGCCACACGGCAATGGCCCCGAGCTGAGCCATAGCGTACTCGATGTAGTAGAACGGCACTTCGTAGAGGTGCAGCTGCTTCTGCCACAGGTAAGGCTTCACGTGTTCGAGGCCCTTCCAGCTCACCGTGCGCTGGTTGAACTCGTCGAAAACCTCCGTCCAGCGCTGGTGGCGCTCCGCCTCCGTGTGCCGGGGGTGCTCGTACACCCAGTGCTGAAACTTATCAATGGTGGCCACCCAAGGGAAGGTTTCGAGCACGCTTTCGAGGTGGGTCTTCTTGGCACGGCGCAGTTCATCTTCGTCCTCGAAAAACACGTCCCAGTGGTCCATGCTCATCAGCTCCATGCTCATCGACGCCAGCTCAGCCACCTCGGATGGCGGGTGCTTGTCGGCCGACAGCGGGAGGCGGCGGGTGAGGAAGGAATGCACGGCGTGCCCGCCCTCGTGCAGCATGGTCACCACGTCGCGCAATGACGACGTAGCATTCATAAAGATGAAGGGCACCCCGGTTTCGTCCAGCGGGTAGTTGTAGCCGCCGGGGGCCTTGCCCTTGCGGCTTTCCAGGTCGAGGTGGCCCATCTGGCGCATGGTGCGCAGGCACTGACCCAGGAAGGGGTCGAGGCGCTCAAACACAGTCACGGTTTTTTCCAGCAGCTCCTCCCCCGTCTCAAACGGCCGCAGCGGCGCTTTGCCGCTCACGTCTACATCCAGGTCCCAGGGCCGCAGCTCGGGCAGGCTCAGGTCCTGGCGGCGCTCCAGGTCGAGGTCGTCGATGAGCGGCACCACGGTTTCGCGGATGGCCCGGTGGAAGGCAAAGCAGTCCTGGGGCGTGTAGTCGAACCGGCCCAGGGCGGCAAACATA
The DNA here is from genome assembly GCF_025979885.1 of Hymenobacter sp. YIM 151500-1. Lineage (NCBI taxonomy): Bacteria > Pseudomonadati > Bacteroidota > Cytophagia > Cytophagales > Hymenobacteraceae > Hymenobacter > Hymenobacter weizhouensis. The sequence goes on along the minus strand of NZ_CP110139.1, from coordinate 565,628 downwards.
TAGTCGCGGAAGTTGGCGAAGTCGGCGTTCAGCGCCACTTGGTGGCGCAGGTCAATCAGCTCGGTGAACAGCTTATCGAGGGGTTGGGCATCCTGCATCCGCCGGGCCTGAATGGCCCGCCAGGCTTCTTCGCGCACGGCCCGGTCGGGGCTTTTGAGGCGGTCGGCGGCGCGGGGCAAGGTCAGCTCCTCACCGTCCAGGGTCACGGTCATGGCCCCGGCAATGGCGGCGTACTGCTGCTGCTTGGTGCTGATTTCGGTTTTGAGCGGAATGTTCTCGGGCCGGTAGATTTCCAGGGCCTGCCGCACCGAGCGAATGAAGACGCGGTACCGCTCGGGGTCGAGGCCGGGCAAGAACTCCGACTGCATCATCTTCTCGTTGAGGGCGTGGTCGTAGGGCGCCACGTTGGGCTCAATCTCGCTCACGAAATACTGAAACGCCTCGGACCGCTCCTGGCTTTGCGTGTCGCAGGTCATGCGGATGTAGCGCCAGGCCAGGTCCTCGCTCAGCACGGCCTCCAGCTCCGAGCGGTCCAGCAGCCAGCGTTCCAGCTCGGCTGCCGAACCAATGGCCCGGTCGCGCAGCTCAACGAAATACGGCTCAATGCTGGCCCAATCGGTTACCTGGAACGACTCGGGCAGGTACTTCCGGGGCGGACGCTGGGTGTCGGTGGCCAGGTCGGCGGCCGGAACAGCAGCAGTGGCAGCAGAAGGGAAATGTGTCATGGACGGAACAAAAAAATGTGCGGGCAGCCCGTTGACTTCCCGGCTTCGCCAAAGCAAAAGCGGTTCAGCCAAAACCCGGCCCCCTAATACTCCGGCCGGTGGGCTAAGGTTGGCTGATGTGCCAAACGTAAGGCCCTGTTCTCGAAATAGGTACTTGGTAGTGAACAGCAGGTGGTTAGCTGTCCGGCCGCTGACTTTCCGCCGGCTCCCTGGGCAGCCAGCGGCCGGGCGTTCAGAAGTTGAGGTTAAACTTAGCCAATTTCAATTACCACGTCGCTAGTGAGCGGGTGGCCCACGCAGGTCAGCACGTAGCCCTGGTTCATTTCGGCATCCGACAGCCCTTCGCGCTCATCCAGGTGCACCTTGCCCGAGAGGCACTTGCCGCGGCAGGCGGTGCACAGGCCGGCCTGGCAGGAGTACGGCAGGTCGATGTCCTGGTCGAGGGCGGCTTCCAGAATGGTCTGGTTGGGCTCGACGGCAAACTGGTACTCGGCGCCCTCGTAGTGGATGGTAACGGTGCGGGTGAGGCTGGCGCCCTCGTCGGTGGTGGCGGCCGACACGTCGCCGTGGCCGTGGGGCTGGGCGGCGGCCGTTTCGGTGGCCTCGGCAGCGGCCACAAAACTTTCGCGGCGGATGCGGCTGGCCGGCACGCCCAGCAGTTCCAGGGCAGCCTGGGCTTCCAGCATCATGCCCTCGGGCCCGCACAGGTAGTACTCGGCCTGGGCCGGCGGAAACGAGTGGCGCTGCTCCAGAATGCGCAGCAGCATGGTGCGGTTGAGGCGGCCGGTGTGCTGGTGGGCGGTTACGGGGCCTTTGGGCTGGCTGTACACGTGCTCTACTTGCAGGCGGCCGGCGTACTGCTGCTCCAGCCGGCGCAGCTGCTCAGCAAAGATGACCGACTCCTCGTTGCGGTTGCCGTACACGAGCAGCACCTGGCTCTGGGGCTCTTCGCGCAGCACGGCCTTGAGCATGCTCATCAGCGGGGTGATGCCCGAGCCGGCCCCCACCAGCACCACCGAGCGGGCCGCGCCGGGCTGGGGCGTGAGCGTGAAGTTGCCGATGGGCGCCATCACCTCCAGCTGCTGCCCTACTTGCACGGTATCGAGCAGGTAGTTGCTCATCAGGCCGCCGGCCACGCGCTTCACCGTGACGGCCAGGCGCGGGGCTTCGCTGGGCGTGCTGCTCAGGGAGTAGGCCCGCCGCTCTTTCTTGCCGCCGGGGCCGCAGGGCAAAATCAAGGTCAGGAACTGCCCTGGCAGGCAGCTAACCGCCTGGCGGTCGTGTCGCTCGAAATGAATGGTAACGGCGTCGGGGGTTTCCTGGGTAAGCTCAACAACGGTAAGCGTGAGGTAGGGGCTGCTCATGAGAAGAACGGGAGAACTTTCGGCTTGATGGATGGGGTGCAAAAGTACAGGATAATGTGGCGCTTGACGTAGCTTGCGCCGCGCCGGTTGTACGTACAAACTGTTGTGCCGGTAGCGTCTGGTAACATCCTTCTCACCTTCCCGGTTTGGCCGCCGCGGCCACCGTGTCCTTTTCTATGCTTGCAGACTTGCTTGAACGCCACCAGCACGAGTTTGGCCCCGTGCTGCCCGTGGACCTGAGCGCGCCCGACGTGGCCCGCCTGGACTTCACCGCTAACAATTCCCTGCTTCAGGATGCCGACCTGCGCGACACGGCCGCCTTCGAGGCGCTGGTGGCCCGGCTGCTGGCCGCTCAGCAAGCCCATATCGGCGTGGGCGGCTACCTCGAAAACCGCGTCATCTACCGTCGCAGCCCCGGCCTGTTCGGCCCCGACCCCGGCGCGCCCGCCCGCTCCCTGCACCTGGGCGTAGACGTGTGGCTGCGCGCCGGCACGCCCGTGCTGGCCCCACTCGACGCCGTGGTGCACAGCGTGCAGGACAACTCCTCTTTTGGTGACTACGGCCCCACGGTCATTCTGGAACATCAGCTCGAAGACACCCCCTTTTACACCCTCTACGGCCACCTGAGCCGCCGCGAAACTCTGCTGCTGCGCCCCGGCATGCGCATCGAAAAAGGTGACACGTTCACGGAAGTCGGCCCCGCTCCCGAAAACGGCGACTGGCCGCCCCATCTTCACTTCCAGGTCATTGCCGACATGCTGGGCCTGACCGGCGACTTTCCCGGCGTGGCCCTGCCCGAGGAGCGCGACAAATGGGCCGCCCTCTGCCCCGACCCCAACCTCATCTTGCAAAGCCGCTGGCTGTGACACAGAAGCCCGGCGTTACATGCCAAAAGCCCCGCTGCCAACCGGCAGCGGGGCTTTTCACGTAGGGAGCAAGCCGGAGCCTGACTTCTCAGGTCTACTTTCTCACCTCTACAGACCGCTTAGTCTTTCACGAAGCGACCCGTGTAGGTGCTGGTGGCGCTGGTGGCGCGCACCAGGTACAGGCCCGCCCCGAAGGAACCCAGCCGTTGGTTGAGCTGCTGGTTGACTTGCTCGGCGCGGCCCTGGCCCACGAATACCACGCGGCCGTCGGTGGCCGTGACGTGCAGGGTCAGCTCGCCGGCCTGGGTGGGCAGCTCCAGGCGTAGGGCGCCGTGCACGGGGTTGGGCTGCACTACGAGGCGCTGGGCGAGGCGCCCGGCCTTGCTGGTGCCGGTTACGGTGCCGGGAGTGAAGCGGGTCTGAATCGGGTAGTGGTCGGAGGTCGTGTTGGCGTAGTCGGCCACGGTAGCGGCTACGGCCGTTAGCACCTCGGCCGAGTTCGGAATGTAGCTCGGCGCCAGCTCGTTGGACACTACTACATGGTCAATCATGTCGCCGAAGCTAGCCGTGGAGCGCTGGCCCGACTGGCTTAGGGGCAGCGTGAGGGCGCGGTAGTTAGCGGCATCATCCACGAAGTTTTTGTAGGTCGATTCGCGGGAAGCAATGCCGGCCGTGATGGTCTGGTCGAGGTCGTCGTTGAAGTCGCCCAGGATGATGACGTTCTTGTTGCCGTAGTCGGCGTCCAGCTTGGCCTTGAGCAGTTCAGCGCCCTTCTTGCGGCGGTCGTACGACTCCAGCAGCGGGGCAGTGTTGGCCTTGCCGTGGATAAGCACAAAGGCCACGCGGCTGGTGTTGCCGTTTAAGGTCACATCGGCCTCCATGGCGTAGGGGAAGCGGCCCGAGGCCCAGGCTTCGTAGGCGTCACAGGTTGTGGCTTGGCCGGGGCATTCCAGCAGCACCGAGAACGTAGGGTTGCGCACCACGCTGGGGCGATACACGAAGGCCAGCTTTTGGGCCGTGCCAAAGTTGCTGGCCCCACCCGAGGCCGCCGTCGACACGCTGTAGCGGTAGCCGCCCAGCTCGCGCACCACGCGGCCCAGGCGCACGGTGTCCACTACTTCCGACAAGGCAAACACGTCGGCATTCAACGCTGCCAACACGCTTTTTACGTTGGCCTGCTGCTTGTCTTCGTCGTTGGGGCCCTGGTTAGTGCCCGTGCCGCCAAACCACTCGATGTTCCAGTTCACCACTTCCAGCGTGGCCGAGGCGTTGTAGGAGTTGCCGCTCAGGTTTACCGTGGCGCTGGTAGCGCCGGCCGTGGCTACGGTAAGCACGCCGGCGAAAGTGGAATTTGCAATTGTGGGGCGGAAGCGCACCGTCACGGGCTTAGCCGAGTTGTTGGCTTCGGCCGGGGTGTAGGTGATGCTGTTGCTGAACGTGGTACCGTCCTTCGACACCTGGAAGGCGCCGCCGTTGGTTGAAATGGTAACGTCGCCGGTCAGGTTGCGCAGCGAGGCGTTGATGATGCGGGTGCCGCTGGTGTTTTCGGCCTGGTAGCCGAAAATAACCAGGCCGGGCGCGGCGGCCACCGTCGGGGCCGGGGCTGCGCTGGCGTCGCGCAGGCGGATGTCGTCCAGGGTCCAGCGGGCACTTTCCGTCGCCGACGACGAGTACACGAAGGCCACGTACATGGTCGTGCCTTTGAAGGCCGACAGGTTCACGTTGTCGGTCAGCGTCCAGGTGTCGCTGCCTTGGGCCGGGAAGGCGCCGTACACGTCGGTCCAGGTAACACCGGCGGCCGTGGGGCTACCCGTGCCGGAGTAGTTGGTCGATACTTTCAGTTGCAGCTGGGCCCCGTTGAAGGCCGTGCGGCTGTAGTACGACAGCAGCGGAATGGTGAAGGCGGCGGTGTTGAAAGCCGGCGAAATCAGCCAGTCTTCGTTGGCAAGGTTGCCGGTGCCGCTCACAAAGCCATTCATCTGCAAGCCGTTGGGCTTATTGGTCTTGCCAGAGGCGTCGGCCGCGTCGCGCCCAAACGGCGTGCAGCCCCATACCTGGGCCCCCTGCACGCTGAACTGGGTCCAGCCATCGGGCAGGCCGGTGGTGCAGTTATCGAAGTCGAACAGGCGGTTAGCCGGGTCGAAGCCGGAGCCTGATACGGCCACGTTCTGAGTGGTAGCCCCGGTAGTAGCATGCGTGATATTGCCGGAGGCCGGCCCTACCGCGGTGGGCGCAAACCGCACGTACACCGTTTTGGCCGAAGCCAGCTCAGCCGGCGTGAAGGTGATAGTCTGGCTGAACGTGGTATTGTCTTTCGACACCGTGAAGCTGGCCGGCGCCGTTACCGTTACGTCGGCCGTAAGGTTGACGGCACTCAGTTGGTAGCTTTGCGCGGCCGATGTAGTGTTGATGGCCTGGCCGTTGAAGGCCAGCGCCGCCGAAGGCACCGTGAGGGCCGGAGCGGCCGGAGCAGGCGTCTGCCAACTCAGCGAGAAATCGTCGATGGCCGTGGTGGGGCGGCTGCCAGAGCCCGACGAAGCCGTCAGGGCCACGATGCGAATCCACACTGGGTCCGTGCTGTTGTTCAGGCGGCTGCCGAAGTCAACGGTGATGGGATTGTTAGCAAACGTGCTACCACCCAGGGTTGTACCACTTCCGATGATTTGGAAAGCCGTGGGCGCAGCGCCGGTGGCGTAATCTACCTGCCAAGTCGTCGTGCGAACCGAAGCCTTGTCCAGGGACTGTAGCTTAAACTCCAGCTTAAAGTCTGTTTTGCCGGTGGTGTTGGCTGCCTGGAACACGAAAGCAGCGCCGGGGTCGCCGAAGGACCCCGTTTGGCGCACGCCTAAGGCCCGGTCGGTGGAGGCCGCCTGGGCCGTGGCGTCGGCAGCATCGGTCAGGCCATCGGCCGAAGCATAGTTGCTGAAGCGGCCCGCAGTATTGCTCCACGGCGTAGCCGTTGCGGTTAGTGTAGCTTCCGTGCCCAGGGCTGTGGCCGAGGCGCCGGTGCGCACCGTGAAGCCCGTGGGCAGGGCCGTCCCAATGGCGTCAAAGGTTTCGACGTACGGGCTGTTTTGCAGGGTGGCCTGCGCGGCAGCTCCGGTGCTCAGGCCCAGCGCCGCCAGCAGAGCCGGCAGCGTAGGCCACAAACGGGTAGAGTTTTTCATTCAGGTAAGCAAAGGTGAAAGGTGGAGGGATTCTAAGACTCGAAAATACAAAAGTACCGCCGCAAGGCGGGCAGTAGGTTACCGTTGTGTTACCAATGGGTTCCAAACGCAATGCCCACCGCAGCTCAGGCTGCAGTGGGCATTGCGGTGGCAGGGTATCCTTCCGGGCTGGCTCCACGTCCTTAGTCGAACTTGATGGCTACCACCGGCTTGATGCGGGCAATCAGGTAGGTCGGAATCAGCACGGCCAGCAGGGAGGTCAGAAAGGTGGCCGCGTTCAGCACCACGATAATGAACGGGTCCCAGTAAATCGGCACGCGGTCCATGTAGTAGTTTTCCGGGTCCAGCGGAATGGGGTGAAAGAAGTACTGCACCGCGCAGAAGCCCAGCCCAATAAGGTTGCCGTACAGCATGCCCCGCACCGTCAGGCTCAGGCCCCGGAAAAAGAACATGCTCCGAATCTGGTTATCCGTGGCCCCCACGGCCTTGAGCACCCCAATCATGTTGGTGCGCTCCAGAATCATGATAAAAATGGTGGCCACCATGTTGAACGTGGCCACGAAGATGATGAGGATGAGAAAGATAATGACGTTGCGGTTCAGCAGCTGCAGCCAGTCGAACAGCTGGGCGTACTGGTCGGTAATCTTGTCTAGCTTGAGGTCGTAGCGCAGGCTTTCGTAGAGGTTGTCGGCTACGGGGTCGAGGCGGTTGAAGTCGCGCACGGTTACTTCCATGCCGCCCACCAGGGAGTCGGGCCAGGCGTTCAGCTCCCGCACCTGGCGCAGGTCGCCGATGACGTAGGCCTCGTCGAACTCGTCGAGGCCGGTTTGGTAGATGCCGCGCACCGTGAACTGGCGCACTCGCGGCGGGTTCTGAATGAAATAAAACAGGGCCTTGTCGCCGGGCCGGAGGCGGAGCTTGTCGGCCACCTTGCGCGAGAGCAGCACGTCGTTGCTGGCCGCCGAGTCGGTAAAGGTCAGAAACTGCCCGGCCACCAGGTTCTGGCGCATGGGCGAGCGGCCGGCTTCTTCGGTGATGCCCTTGAGCACCACGCCCAGCACTTCCTCCTTGGTTTTGATGATGGCCGTTTTGCGGGCAAACGGCTGAATGGTGTGCACTTGGGGGTTCTGGCGCAGTTCCTGCACCAGGCGCGGCCCGGCAATGGGGGCCGCTTCCAGGGAGTTGTTGGTGTCGTACTTGCTGATTTGCAGGTGGGCGCCGAACGAGAAAATCTTGTTCTGAATCTCGTTGCGAAATCCTTCCAGAATGGCAAACGACACGACCATCACCGCCAGCCCCATGGCAATGCTGATGATGGCTATCTTTGTCACCGACGAGGTAAACGAACCTGAGTCGGCCCCGTCAATCTTATTGGATATGTAGCGCGAGACGTTCACCGGCGTAAAGCTACGGTAACCCTCGCAGTTTTCCAGCCCGTTTCTGATGCCATTTCCTGCTTCCCTGGGCCTATTTGGCCTGGCTCTTTTATTTGCTGACTGCCAGCGCCCCGCCCAGTCGTCGGGCCCGGCGGCGGCCACTGTGCAGCCCCAAACCGTCACTTCGCCGCCCCAGGTGGTGCTGCCCGCCCCGGCCGCGCTGCGCGTGGGCGCCGAGCAGTTCGGCGCCTATCTGCCCTTGCTGAAAGGCAAGCGCGTGGGCGTGGTCGTCAACCAGACGGCGCGGGTGGGCCGGGCCTTCCTGGTGGACACGCTGCTGGCTCAGGGCGTGGGCGTGAAGGTGATTTTCGGGCCGGAGCACGGCTTCCGGGGCGAAGCCGCCGACGGCGCCACCATCAAAGACGGCCGCGACGCCCGCAGCGGCCTGCCGGCCCTGAGCCTGTACGGCGCCACCAAAAAGCCTACCCCGGAAATGATAAAGGACGTGGACGTGCTGGTGTTCGACATTCAGGACGTGGGCACGCGCTTCTACACCTTCATTAGCACCATGCACTACGTGATGGAGGCGGCAGCTGAGAATAACAAAGAAGTCATCATCCTGGACCGGCCCAACCCCAACGGCTGGTACGTGGATGGACCCGTGCTGGAGCCGCAACACAAGTCGTTCGTGGGCATGCACCCCATTCCGGTGGTGCACGGCCTGACGGTGGGCGAGCTGGCCAAGATGATTAACGGCGAGAAGTGGCTGGCCGGAGGCCGGCAGTGCCGCCTCACGGTGATACCCGTGCAGGGCTACACCCACGCCACCCGTTACGAGCTGCCCGTGCGCCCGTCGCCCAACCTGCCCAACGCTCATTCGGTGGCCCTGTACCCCAGCGTCTGCCTGTTTGAGGGCACCGACGTGAGCGTCGGCCGCGGCACCGACTCGCCCTTCGAGGTGATTGGGGCGCCCACCCAGCCCAGCACCCGGCCCTACTCGTTTACGCCCCGCCCCAACGCCGGCTCCCCCACTCCGCCCCAAAACGGCAAGCTTTGCTACGGGCTGGATTTGCGGGGTTCCGGCAATGAGGTAGGTTTCACGCTGAAGTATCTCATCGACTTCTACCAGCAAAGCACTGCTAAGGACAAGTTCTTCGGCAAGTACTTCGAGCAGCTCACCGGCACCCGCTCGGTGCGGGAGCAGGTCATGGCCGGGAAGTCGGAGGCCGAAATCCGGGCTTCGTGGGAGCCAGGACTAAAGGCATATAAAGTGCTGCGGAAGAAGTACCTGCTGTACCCAGAAAGTTAATTTCTCGCAGTGTTACGCAGTGGTGGCGCAGGGTTTCGCAGTGTGCTGACGACACCTGAACACTGCGAAACCCTGCGTTTTTACACTGCGCAACACTGCGAGACATCCCATATGCTAAAAATCATCTTCATGGGCACGCCCGAGTTTGCGGTGTCCACGCTGAAAGCTTTGCTGAGCTGGAATGGATGCCAGGTGGTGGCCGTGGTAACGGCGCCCGACAAGCCCGCCGGCCGGGGCCGGCAGCTGCAAGGCTCGGCTGTGAAAACCGCCGCCGAGGTCCACGGCCTGCCCGTGCTCCAGCCCACCAACCTGAAGGACCCCGCGTTTCAGGAGGAGCTGCGCAGCTACGCCGCCGACTTGCAGGTGATTGTGGCGTTTCGGATGCTGCCGGAAGCGGTGTGGAACATGCCGCCACGGGGTTCCATCAACATTCACGCCTCGTTGCTGCCCCAGTATCGCGGGGCGGCCCCCATCAACTGGGCCCTCATCTACGGCGACACCCAAACCGGCGTCACCAGCTTTTTCCTGCGCCACGAAATTGATACCGGCAACCTGATTTACCAGGACGCCGTGGACATTGCGCCGGAAGATGATTTTGGGAGCCTGTACGAGAAGCTGAAAATTGCTGGCGCGGCCCTGGCCCTGCGCACGGTGCAGGCCATTGCGGCCGGCACGGCGCCCAGCATTCCGCAGCCGGAGCTGCCGGAGCTGCGGCCGGCCCCCAAGCTCACCAAGGAAACCGGCCGCCTCGACTTCACGCAGCCGGCCCTGGCCCTGGCCAACCTGGTGCGCGGCCTCTCCCCCATTCCCACGGCCTTCACCCAGCTGCCCGATGGCCGCACCCTAAAAGTATTCAAAGCCCGGCCCGCAGCTGACGAGGAAACGGCCAACGGCCCCGGCGGCGTGGGGAGTTGGCACACCAACGGCCGTACCTACCTGCGCGTCCAAACCGCCCATGGCCTGCTCGACCTGCTCGACGTGCAGCTGGAAGGCAAGAAGCGGATGCCCGTACCGGAGTTTCTGCGTGGCTTCAACGCGGCGACTCTACACCAGTAATGCGAAGCTCGGCTACGCGGTATTTTCACTTCCAAGCCTCTGTTTATGACTTCCATCGTCGTAGCCGCTGCCGATAACAATGTAATCGGAGGCGACAACCGCCTGCTCTGGCACCTGCCCCAGGACCTGAAGCACTTCAAGCAGCTCACCCTGGGCCACCCAATTATTATGGGCCGGCGCACGTTTGAGAGCATCGGCCGGCCGCTGCCGGGGCGCACCAACATCGTGGTGACGCGGCAACAGGGGTGGCAGGCGGAAGGCTGCCAGGTGGCCTACTCGGTGCCGCAGGCCCTGGAAATGGCGCGGGCGCTGGATGAGGAAGTATTTGTGATTGGGGGCGGCGAAATCTACCGCCAGGCGCTGCCCGCCACCGATGTGGTTTACCTGACCGAAGTGCATCATGCCTTCGAGGGCGACGTTACGTTCCCGGACCTTGGCCCCGGCGAGTGGCGCGAGGAATCCCGCCAGCGCCACGAGCCCGACGGCAAGCACGCCTACGCTTTCAGCTTCGTAACGCTGCGGCGGCGGTAACCTGCTGTCATTGCGAGCCGGAGGCGAAGCAATCCGTCCTTTTCAGGTTGATAAGCATCCCACCTCTGCAAGCCCCGTGCATCCCCGGTCCCGCTTCGCTCGGTGCGCGGAACTCTCTAGGTGTGGGCCATCCACCAGGCCAAAGAAAAGCCCCTGACGCTTGCACCGAGCGTCAGGGGCTTTTTAGTGAGTTCAAGCCTGTCACCTTGGCCAGGACGGATTGCTTCGCCTCCGGCTCGCAATGACAAAGTAGCTACCGAAGCAGCACCAGCTTGCCCCAGTTCTTTTTGAAGGCTTTGTCGGCGGCGGTGGCGCGGTGCTCGAACTTGCCGGCGGGGTCATCCAGAACAACGCGGTAGAGGTAGGTGCCATTGGCCAGCCGGTCGCCGTACTCATCGGTACCATCCCAGGCGTACTCTGTGATGTTGCTGCCGATGCGCAGGGCCGCTCTATCGAGCAGTATTTCCTTGACTACCCGGCCGGTCAGGGTTACAATCTGAATCTTCAGGTTCTGGGGCGGCTCGTTGCCGGTCAGGGTAAAGACGAATTTCGACTTGCTGGTAATCGGGTTCGGGTAAGGCAGCACGTTGGTGATGCTCGACTCATTAATTACCTCGAACGTAATACGGTAAGGCTCCGAGCCGGCCAGATTGCCTGACCCGTCGCGGCCCTGCACTTCCAGCGTGTACACGCCGTTGGGCAGGGGCCCGGCGTGGCCCGGCTGAAACTCCAGGCGCGCCAGCCCCTGGGCCGAGTCGGCCACGAAGCGGATGCCGGCCGCATTCAGGTCCACGGCCACGGGAGTGGTCTGGCCGGGCTGGGTCAGGAACACGTTGAAGGCAGTTTTGTCTTTCATGGGCCGCAGCCGGTCGGCGTCGCGCAGCTGCATACTAATCAGCGGCTGGGCCGACACGATATCGCCGTTGAGCAGGTGGCGGCCGTCGAAGGCTACGTCGAGCACCGGCGGGGTGTCGCGGTTGATAACCTGGAAGGGCGGCAGCACCAGCTCGTTGTTGAAGTAGTGCAGCTCGGGTTGGCGGCGCGGGTTCAGCATCACGTGGCCCGTGAGCGTGCCGAACAGGCCGCGCACGTCCAGCTTCACTTCGTAGGTGCGCTGAGAATTGGCCGCCAGGGCCCCGCCGCTCAGCTTCACGTACTGCTCCCGCAGCTGGCCGGCTTCGTTGCGCACCAGCACGTAGGCCACCAGCGGGTCGGTGAAGTCAAAGTCGGCCGCGTTTTGGAAGCTGACTGGCAGCGTCAGCTGGCCCCGGTCGGCAACCTGCTTGGCCAGCGTGGCGGCGTCGTACGCGGTGGGGTTAGTGGCCGTTACGGCCTCGCGGCGCACTATGCCTTCGGGCACGCCCTGGTAGGTAATCAGCCACTGCTTCAGCTGCGGGGGCACGGCCCCGGTGCTGCTCACCACGGCTTGCAGCTGCACATACGGGTACTCCCGCGCCGACACGCTACTCAGGCTAAAGGCGCGGCTGGTTACGTTGGAGTTCAGCACCGTTACGTTGCCGAGCGTGTCAATGCCCAGCAGGCGCAACGTATAGGTGCCGCCGCTACCAGGCCGGATGGTATGGTAGAGGGTTTCCCACCGCCGGGCCGGCCCAATGCGCGGCGAGGTGATGGTGCCTTCCTGGGCCCCATTCGCAAACGACCACTGCCCACCGGGCACGGCCACTTCCACGTTGCTCCGCTCGGTGCGGCGCAGCTGCCCCACGTGGCTCTGCGACCAGCCACCACGGCGGCCCGCAAGCACCCGGAAAGAGCTGGTAGCCCAGTTGGCATTTTCGTCGGGCTGGGGCGTGCGGAAGCGCAAACGCCAGTACCACACCACGCTGTCGCGCCCAGCCACCGCAGGAAGCGTAGGCGCCCACTCGGGCGTCAGCGTGGCGGTGAGCGTGGTGCGGCGCAGCAAGGGGCTGTTGAAGGTCTGCACCGTGTCCAGCTCCATTTCATACTCGCGGCTGGGAGCGGCCAGGGTTGTTGCCTGCCCCACCAGGCGCACCGTATTATTTGGCACGATACCGAACTCCGGCGGGCTCAGCGCCAGCACCCCGCCGTTGAGGAAGGTATAGTCGAGGGTTGCGCGGTTGTTGGTTTCGTCCAGCTCATCCAGCTGGTTGCGCGGGTCCAGCTCCACGGTAAACGTGTTCTGCCCCAGTACATTTCCGGTGTTAGGAATCGTAATCGTGTACACCGTGTCGCGGCGGGCCTGGGGGGCAATGAACAGCGGCAGCACCTCAGCCGGGCGGCCGGAGCCGTACATGCGCGTCACCCGGATTTCCAGGGGGCCCGTGGTGATGCGGCCGGGGTTGCTCACGCCCACCCGCAGCTCGAAGCTGCGGGCCGTAGCCGGCACCACCGAGGGCGAGAGTTGCAGGCGGCCATTGGCCGTCTGGAAGTCGGGCTTGGCCGGGGCAAACAGCTTCAGGGCCGGGTCGCCGTGCCACACGGTAATCATCAGCATACCCGAGGCCACGCTGGGCTGGGTAATGCTGCCTTGCAGGCGGCGGCTGGCCTCCTGCTGCACCTCGGCCAAGGGCTTGCCATACCACTGCGGGTCGGCAAACAACAGCTCCATCATTTTCAGGTGCAGGTCGTGGAGCTGCCGCTGAAATGCCAGCTCGGAGCTAGCCAGGAAGCCAACAAACCCTTTGTCGGGAGCCAGCAGAAACTCCTCACCACCGAAGGAAGTGGCAGCCCGGAACGCGTGGCCGGCCGAGCAGCCGCTGACGTACATCACCGGATACTTGCCTTTGTTGGCGTAGCCATTCGCCGGGTTGTTGATGCTGGCAATACTCCAGTCCAGCTGCACGGGGCTACCGTGCCCGTAGTAGGAAATAAATGAGACACCCGCATTCAGGTCGGGTGCCAGGTTCAGCACGGCATCTCCCGGTATACTTCCCGGATAATCGGCTCGGCGGTACGTTTTAACAACATTCCCGGCAAACGGGGGCTTCCGCACCAATTCAGCGTATTGATCAACGTAAGCGGCAAACGTCTGTCGTTGATCAGGGTCGTTGGGGTCTATTCGCCCCCCCGACATGTGCAGCACATTGCGCCGCCACGGCTCCATGCCCAGCGCTTCGTGCTCCCGGAGCTTGTTGAGGTAGTTGAGCACCTGCTGCGGCGACCTGGCCGAGATGCGGCCGGTGGGCATACGGGGCGCGTACCCGTTGTTTTTCCAGTCGGCGGTGAAGAAGATATCCGAAACGCCACGGGTGCTGGCGGGCACCAGGTTGCGGACTACCTCCCCGTTGCCGTCCCGGTAACCATTTGGGTCTCGGCGCACGGGAGACTCGTGTAGTGCTACGCCCTTGCCCAGCAGCAGCAGGTACTGGGCGCGGGAGTTGTTGGCCAGCATCCAGCCCGCAAACTGCCGAATGGCAACGGCCGAGTACTCGCCGTAGTGGAACTGGTCGTAGAGCTGTTCCGAGGTTACCACGAGCGTGTCGTAGCGGCCGCCAGCGACCGAGGCCCGGTAGTCGGCGTACGCCCGCACGGGGTTGGCTACGCCGCTGGCCGGCTTCATCAGCTCCCGGCTGGTAACAATCAGAAAATTATGGGCCGCCGGCGAAATCTGCCGGAACTGCACCCGGCGGGCGGGCGTGGGCACCAGCGCCCGGGCAACGTCGGCCAGCAGGAGCTGCCGGGTGCGGCCGGCGGCATCGGCAAATGCGAAGCCGCGCTGCGTGGCCGCGGGGCCGGGCTGGCCTTCTACGCGCCGTACGTCGTAGGGGTCGGTAACGTCGTAGCCGCGCACCGTAGCCGAAATGTCGTTCAGTAGGTAGGCGGCCGGACCGCTCAGCGTGGAGTCGGTGGCAAACTGGAGCTGGCTGCGCCCCTGCGGCCACTGGCTGGCCTGGGCAAACGAAATGCGGGCGTAGGCCAGGCTCACCCGGTCGCCCAGGTCGACGCGGAAGCTCCCCGTGCCAGTCGGCTTAAATACCAGTGACACCTTGCCGTCCGCGGCCACGTCCGTGAGCGGCAGCTCCAGGCGGCGGTGCACAAAGTCGAAGTCCGTGAAAGTAAGGGTGGTGAGCAGGCGCTGAGTGCCGCCCGGCTCCACGGCGTAGATTTCGGTGCGGTGCTGGCCCGTGGTGCGGCCCACCACCTGCACGTCGACCTGCACCGGGCGGGTGCTGCCCGGCGCTACCCGCACCGAGTCGAAGGTCAGCGTGTAGGTTTCATTCTGCTGAGTATTGCCCGCGAAGTAGCGGCCAAAGCGGCCTCCCAAAAATCCTTCGCCTCGTTCGGCCCAGGGCTGGTACACGTTGTACTCGTCGTTGATGACGTTGTACTGGTCGCTGAACACGCGCAGGTACTGGCGCAGGCGGTGCGGGTGCGGGGCCGTAGCGGCGGCGTTGCTCTGGGCCATGCGCCGGGCCGGGGTGGCCGCCGACCAGGTCAGAAAATACGAGGCTGTATCGGTGAAGAGGCTGTAGTAGGGCTGGGGCTGGTCGCCGAGCACCAGGAACATGTCCCGGTCCAGCTCCCCATCGTTGCGCTGGCCGTAGAACTCGATGACCGTGCTGGCATCGAGGGCGGTTTGATTGCCGGCCACGTGGATGGCTACCTGCCGGCCCCGCCGCCACAGCTGCAGCTGCTGCGGGCTCACGCCGCTGATGCCGGCCTGGGTTAGGTAGTTGTAGTCGAGGCGGTAGAGCCCGTCGCGGGCTACCTTAATCTTATAGTACTGCTGGCCAGGCACAATCCACTCGTTGCCGTGCGGCCCCGATTGCGCCTGCGCCTGCGCCTGCGCGCCCATCCCCAGTAGCAGAGCCAGTAGCAGCCCGCGTAAGATGCGGTAGTGGTGTTTCATCGAGAGTAACTGCTTGAAATCAACTTAATATGTACGAACTAAAAACAACCTCCGGACTTGCCGGCCCGCGGGCTATTTGAAACCGTAGCCCAGCGAGACGATGATGGAGTTGGTCTGGGAGCGTTGGCCGAGCTTCTCCACCGCCAGCCTGGATAATGCCATGTCGAGGCGCAGGCCGCTCAGGGCTACGCCTACGCCCAGGCTGGGCTGGGCCTTCCATTCTTCTTTGCCCGTAAAGGTCTTGATCTGCTGAAAATTGCTTACTCCCCCGCGCAGAAACACCAGGTTGTTGTAGCCGACCTCCAGCCCGGCCCGCGGGTCCACGCTCAGGGCCTTGCTCGACAGCAGCGTGTTGCGCTGCCCGTCGGTAGTGGCTTCCAGGTCCAGGGCGGCTAGGGCCGTAAACTGGCCCGGCAGCTGCACCAGGCGGCCCACCCCCAGCACCAGGCGGGGCAGGGTGATTTCGGTGCTGTTTTTCGGGATTTCCTCGCCGGGCAGGGCCGTGCTTTTAAACTTGTCGGCGTTGATGCTCCAGGCGTTGAAGGTGGTGGTAATGTCGCGGGCCATCAGGCCCAGGCGCCAGTTGTTGCGGTTGTACCGCACCCCGGCGTCGATGCCGAAGCCCCAGGCGTTGGCGAAGTCGCCGTAGT
Organism: Hymenobacter sp. YIM 151500-1; assembly: GCF_025979885.1. NCBI lineage: Bacteria > Pseudomonadati > Bacteroidota > Cytophagia > Cytophagales > Hymenobacteraceae > Hymenobacter > Hymenobacter weizhouensis. The sequence continues at coordinate 549,756 of NZ_CP110139.1, read as the reverse complement.
TGCGGTAGATAACCTTGGCGTTGGCCCCAACTTGCAGCCCTTCAATTGCGCCCAGCTTACGGGCGTACGACAGCAGCAGGGCATAGTCCGCCACCGAGAAGTAGGTGATGTTGTCGTAGTTGATGTAGCCGTACTCGTTCACCAGGTTGCGGGTGTCGGCAATGTCGTCGACGCCCAGGCGGATGAAGCTGGCCCCGATGGCGCTCTGCTCATCGAGGGGCATAGAAAAGGCCGCGTAGTCGTTTTTGACGATGCCGGAAAACAGCTCCGAGTGCATGAGCACGGCATCGTACTTGGTTTTCTGGTCCAGCAGCCCGGCCGGGTTCCAGTAGCCGGCAGTGGCATCCTGCGCCAGGCTGGCCTGCACGTTGCCCATGCCTAGGGCGCGGCCCCCCACCCCGATGTTCAGAAATTCATTGCTGTACTTAGGCGTCTTGGTTTGGGCCCGCGCCGGGGCTAGCAAGCCCAGGCTCAAACCGGCGCCCAGCACTACGGCGGCGCAACGAAGAAAATGAGGCATAGAAGTCAGGCAAATAGTCGGGATAGTTGAAGACCGCACCACCAACGCAAGATACTTAGTAATAGTGCGACGCTGGCACAGCAAACTACACGCCGTCAGCAGCGCGCAAAAATACAACCATTATCGGAGCCGTGCGGAAATGAGTGAATGAGTGAATGAGTGAATGGGTGGATGAGTGGATGTAGTGGAACGTCATGCTGAGCGGAGCCGGAGGCGAAGTCGAAGCATCTCTACCGCTGGCTAACTCCAATCGTGCGGACGAAGCAATCATCTGCGACGAAGTGGGAGAGATGCTTCGGCTGCGCTCAGCATGACAGGACCACTACAACGAAGCGGTAGAGATGCTTCGACTCCGCTCCGCTGCGCTCAGCATGACACTCCCCAGCATGGCCCGCAACGGAACCGCTACAAACATATGATGACAGTTGCCACCACAACGTCAGCGCACCAGATGCTTCTTCTCCGACTTCATTCTGGCTTGATGTGCCACATCCTCAGCATAATCGGCTGCTTGTCACCTGTTACCTGATTACCATTCACCCCAGCATCCCAGCCTTCTTTCTCACTACCCAAAAAATATTTTCATCAAGTACCTTGCGTTGCATAGTACCTTTAGTTACCTTTGACTTATTCTTCACCGATATCTGCCTCAGCCCATGAAAGTCGAGAACACCCAAGTGCAGATGCGGAAGGGCATCCTGGAGTTCTGCATTCTGGAAATCATTGCCCGCGGGGAGGTGTACGCGTCGGACATGCTCGAAGAGCTGACCCAGGCCCGCATGATTGTGGTCGAGGGCACGCTCTACCCGCTGCTCACGCGCCTCAAGAACGCCGGCCTGCTGGACTACACCTGGAAGGAATCTACCAGCGGCCCGCCCCGCAAGTACTACACCCTCACGGCGGCCGGCCAGGAGTTTCTGCACCAGCTGCGCCTGACCTGGGAGGAAGTCCAGGACTCCATCCGCATCATCCGCCAGAAGCCCCACGCCAACGGCACTGCCCTCACCGCGCCGCAGCCCTGACCTGCTGCCGCTTCCCTCTTGTTTTTCCCGAATTGTTGCAGCACCGAGATGAAAAAGAACATCAGCATCAACCTTCAGGGCATCATCTTTCACATTGAGGAAGATGGCTACGACGTGCTCAGCCGCTACCTGGCGGAAGTAAAGGCCCACTTCAGCGGCTACCGCGGCCACGAGGAAATTGTGGCCGACATCGAAAGCCGCATTGCCGAGCTGTTCGCCGCCCGCCTGTCCAGCGTCAAGCAGGTGATTACCCTGGAAGACGTGGAGGCTATGACCGCCAAAATGGGTCGCGTGAGCGACTTCCAGACCGCCGACGAAGCCGAGGACGACGAAGAAACCCTGGCCGCCGCCGTAGCCACTGGCTCGGCCCAGGGCACTTACACGGGGGCCGGTGCCGCGGGCTTCGCCGCCAGCGCCACCACCACGGCCACGGGTGCCGCCGAGGAGCCCAAGCGCCTCTTCCGCGACATGACCAACCGCAAAATTGCCGGGGTGGCTGCCGGTATTGCCCGCTACTTTGCCGTCAATCCGCTCTGGATTCGGCTGGGGTTTCTGGCGCTGCTGTTCATCAAGCCCCTGGTGCGCAGCATCATCGACTTCGACGACAACGTGGTGCGGTTTGAGGGGATAGACCTGGGCGGCCTGGCCGTACTCACCTACATCATCCTCTGGATAGCCCTGCCCAAGCGCTATGACACGCCCCCGGCCGACGATGACCCGTCCTATAAAAAGCTCTACCGCGACACCGACAGCGGCAAGGTGGGCGGGGTATCGGCGGGGCTGGCGGCCTACTTCAACGTGGACGTGGTGCTCATCCGGATTCTGTTTGTGGTGGGTCTGTTTGTGGGCGGCTTCGCGTTTCTGCTCTACATCTTGCTGTGGATAGTGGTGCCGGAGGCCAAAACGGCCTCCGACCGGCTCCGCATGCGCGGCGACGCCGTTACGCTGTCGGCCCTGGACTCCAACCTGCGCAACAGTGCTGGCGGCCCCGAGGATGGGGCGGTGAACAACCGGCCCGTGGGCACGTTTCTGGAGAATTTCTTCACCAACATCCGGCCGCTTATCAACTTTCTGGGCTCGGCCATCCGGGTCGTAGCCGGGGGCGTGCTGGTGCTAACGGGTTTTTCGCTGCTGCTAGCCATTACCATTATGCTGGGCGTGGGCGTGGGCATGATTTCCGCCTCCGATAACCTCGACTTTGGTCCGCTGCAACCCTTTATTCTCTTCAATGACATTTCGCCCTGGGCAGTGCTGAGCTTTTATTTGCTCACGGCCATTCCGGCCCTGGCCCTGTTGCTCTCTGGCCTGGGGCTGCTACTGCGCCGCACCATTCTGAACCGGACGGCCTCGCTGACGCTGCTGGGCCTCTGGCTGCTGGGTGTAGTAGGTTCCTCGGTGGCGGGCACCCGCATTGGTCGCGAGTTTCAGCGCGAGGCCGAAGTAACCCAAACCACTACCCTCGGTGGCCTCACCCGGCCCACGCTTATTCTGGAACGCCGCCAGCTCGATAATGACAGGTGGGTTGACCTGGACATTGTGGGCATTGACAGTGCCCAGGCGCCGCGGCTGGAGCGCACCATCTCGGCCAAAGGCTCTACCGATTCGCTGGCCCGGCGCACGGCCGCTACTTCTACCCTGCACACGCTGCGCGTGCTCAACGACTCTACCCTGAGCGTGGACGACCACTTTACTTACCAGCCCAGCGCCCGGTTCCGCGACCAGGAAATGCAGCTGCGCCTGCTCATGCCCCGCGACCGGACCTTCCGCATGACCGAACAGTTTGCCGATTGGCTCAACGGCGAAGACTACGTGAACGGTCGGGGCCCCTACCACCCCGAAAACCAACTGTTCCGGATGAAGGGCAACAAGGTAGAATGCGTAAACTGCACCGAAGCCGACCTGCGCGGCGGCCCTGATGATGCAAGCAACGAGGACCGTGACGACTACGACGAGGGGCGCGCTGACTCAGACGTTAGCCTGAACTTCGGCGACATGGAGTCCTTCAGCACCGACGAAAGCACCTACGGCTCCGAGCGCCAGCGCTTCGACGAGACGGATTTCGACCAGGTTAGCGTCGTGGGTCCGTACCGGGTGGTGGTGCGCCAAGGCAGCAGCTACAGCGTGAAGGCCGCCGGCCGCGGCCGGGCCCTGCGCGACCTTCGGGTAGAGCGCGACGGCCGGGAGCTGACCATCCGGCCCCGCAACCGGGACCTGTTCGATTCGCGGCGGGACTCCGATGAGCCAGTGCTCGTCACCATCGAAACACCCGAGCTCAACGACCTGGAGCTGATTGGCGGGTCCCGCGCCCAGGTGAGCGGCTTCAACTCCGGCGACCTGCGCGTTCAACAGGCCGGCGGCAGCCAGCTTCGGCTTCAGGGCGAGCTGAGTGAGTTGCGCCTGGAGCTGGCCGGGGGCTGCCGGGCCGCCCTGCAAGGCCGCGCCGACAACCTGCGCATCGAGGGTGCCGGGGGCTGCGCCGTTGCCGGTGCCGACTTCACCGCCCGCCGCGCCGACGTGGACGTGGTGGGAGCCAGCAAAGTGCGCGTGCACGTGACCGAGGAGCTGGAAGCTGATGCCGTAGGCGCAAGCGTGGTGGAGTACAGTGGCCGCCCCCGTACCGTCCGCCGCGAGGCCGTGGGAGCTGCTGCCGTCCGATCCGTTGAGTAGCCGCCACGGCGCTGCTACCAACTTATGGCAACATAGCAGCATAGTGGTACGCTGATTGCTGTGCGACAACCCGGTTGTGCTCCGGCCCCTCTACCGTTCAGCTGCAACCATTTGAGTTGGCCTGGGTTTTTAGCATGCACAAAGCAATATATAGACAAGTGTTCTGTTAGCAGGCAACCCTTACTGCTTGTTTCGCATCAGAGGCTTCGGCACCTGATACCAATATGGGTCTAACTAGTGAGTGAAAAGGTGAGACCCGAAGGAAGCTACCGGCCTACCCCCCTGCTGCAACAGGAAGGCCGGAGCTTCCTTCTTTTTTTGTGAATGAGTGAATGAGCAAGTGAGTAGATGAGCGAATGGGCAACCCCAGCGGGGCGGCATGTTGGTAGTAAAGCCGAGTGAGAACAAGCAAGCCCCAGCGGGGTGACACAACCGTCTGATGACGTCAGGTGTCGCCCCACTGGGGCTTTGACCATATAGTACCTGCTGATATCTACCGATATGCCGCCCCGCTGGGGCTGCCCATTCACTCATCTACTCACTTGCTCATTCACGCATCTACTCATTCACTCATTCACTCACTCGCTCATTTCCACCGGCGCCAGGCCTTTTTGCTTGCCTAGCTCCAGCAGCAGCGGGAAGGCGTCTTCGTACTCGTTGCGGACCTTGCCGTCGAGGATGGCTTCGAGCACGGCGTCTTTGAGTTGGCCCACTTCCCGCGAAGGTTTCAGGCCGAAGGTCTGCATGATGACCTCGCCGGTGATGACGGGCTTGAAGTTGCGCAGGTGGTCTTTCTCTTCTACTTCGCGCAGCTTCTCCTCTACCCGCTCGAAGTTGCGCAGGTAGCGGGCTTTCCGGTCGTGGTCCTTGCTGGTGATGTCGGCCCGGCAGAGCAGCATGAGCCGGTCGATGTCGTCGCCGGCCTCGAACAGCAGGCGCCGCACGGCCGAGTCGGTTACAATTTCCTTGACCAGGGCAATGGGTCGCAGGTGCAGGCGCACCAGCTTCTGTACTTGGCGCATTTCCTCGCCCAGCGGCAGCTTCAGCTCCTGAAAAATGCCCGGCACCCAGCGCGCGCCCTTGTCCTCGTGGCCGTGGAAGGTCCAGCCCACGCGCTTGTCGTAGCGCTTGGTGGCGGGCTTGGCGATGTCGTGCAGAATGGCGGCCCAGCGCAGCCACAGGTCGCCGCCGGCCGCCACCACGTTGTCGAGCACTTGCAGGGTGTGGTAGAAATTGTCTTTGTGCGCGTGCTGGCCCACTTTTTCCACGCCTTGCAGCTGGGCCATCTTGGGAAAGATGAGGTGCAGCAGCCCGCTATGAAACAGCAGTTTGAATCCATAGCTGGGCTGGGGCGCCATAATAATCTTGTTCAGCTCAACGGTAATCCGCTCCTGCGACACAATCTTGATCCGCTCCTTGTTGCGGCCGATGGCGTCGAAGGTGTCGGGCTCGATGTCGAAGTCTAGCTGGGCGGCAAAGCGGATAGCCCGCATCATGCGCAGCGGGTCGTCGGAAAACGTAACGTCGGGGTCCAGCGGGGTGCGGATGGTGCGGCGCTGCAAGTCGCCCAGGCCGTCGTAGCGGTCCACCAGGGCGCCGAAGTTCTCAGGGTTCAGGCTCAGGCCCAGGGCGTTAATGGTAAAGTCGCGACGGGCCAGGTCTTCTTCCAGGGTGCCGGCTTCCACCTCGGGCTTGCGGCTTTCGGCCCGGTAGCTTTCCTTGCGCGCCCCCACAAATTCCAGCTCGATGTCGGGCGTGGGCAGCATGGCCGTGCCGAAGTTCTTGAACACCGTGACGCGGGGCCGGCCGGGCAGGCGGCGGCCCACCTCCTGCGCCAACCGGATACCGTCGCCCACGCACACTACGTCCACGTCCTTGCTGGGCCGGTTCAGGGCCAGGTCGCGCACATAGCCCCCAATGACGTAGGCAGGGTAGCCAAGCTCGCCAGCGGCTTCGGCAATGGTGTGGAATAAGGGCAAGTCGGGCAGTTGAGGCACTTTCATGAGTAGCGGAACAAGCAAGTAACGCGCGCAAAGGTAGCCACGAGCGGCAGCCCATGCTTGCTCCCCTCAAACTGCTTCCTACGCTTCCGCTTCCTACGCTTCCTACGCTGGCATCAGCAACGTAACCGGCAACGCCTGGCCAGATCAATGCCCAGTGTGCGTGGCTCCGCGCCTACAACTGGTGTCACTGGCTACGCTTCGAGCAGCGGCTACCCAAAGTCAACGATTTTTTCCAGGTCTTCGGCGGCTACGTGTTGGCGCAACGGCAGTTAACCTCGACATTTACCTTTCCGTGTTCTTCCTCTTATGTGTCGCGCCATGTGGCTTGCTGCCATCTTTTTTGCTTTACCGGCTTCGGCCCTGCTGGTGCGCCTGCTGCTGGGAGTACACATTGCCGCCGGCAGCATTGCCTTGCTGGCGGGGCTAGTGCCCATACTAGGCCGCAAAGGTGGCCGCTGGCACGTGAGAGCGGGCCGCCTCTACACGGCGTGCATGGGCGTGGTAGCGGCCACGGCCGTGGCGCTGAGCGCGGTGCAGCCACTTACCCAGGGGCGCCTTTTCCTGGCGGGGGTGGCCGTGCTTAGTTTTTACTTAGGCTTCACAGGGTGGCGGGCGGCCCGGCGCCATAGTGCCGCACCAACCACCCTGGACAAAGCCCTGGCTGCCGGCGCGCTGGTGGTGGGGGTGGTAATGATAAGCGCGGGCCTGCGTCTGCCGGCCATCCTGTCTGCCTTCTTCGGAGGTATACTGTGCCTGTTTGCGGGCCTGGATACCTGGCAGGCAGTCAGCTTCCGGTTCGCGGCCCCGCCCCACCCCTGGATGCTTCGGCACTTTACCCGGCTCGGCGGCTCCTATATTTCAGCCACCACAGCCTTCATTGTTGTAAATCTAGGCCGCTGGCTGCCAGCAGATTCTCCCGCCTGGCTGGGGCTGGCGGGCTGGTTGCTGCCCACTTTCATCGGCAGCTACCTGATAGCGCGCACCGTGCGGCAGCGGCGGGCCCAGCTGCCCGTAAGCTAGGCCTCGACGCTAGTCGCGGAGCACCTCCAGGCCACCGTCGGGCAGCACGCGCACCACCCGCGAGGGTGCGGCGCGAGTAGTGTCGTCCTGGCGCCAGCTCACCACGTAATCGGCCCCGCGCACGATGGCCGGGTCTATTTCGGAGTAGAGGGCCGGCGTGGGCTGCCCGCTGCGGTTCGCCGACGTTGACACTAGTCCATGGCCCAGGCGCCGCACTACCTGGTGGCAGAAGGCATCTTGCACCACGCGCAGGCCCACCGTGCCATCGGGGGCCAGCAGGTTGGGCGCCAGCCAGCGGCTGCCGGGCACCACGTAGGTGGTGGGGCGCTCCTGGGCGGCCAGCAGCACGGGTAAGTTGGGCGGCACCACGGCGGCGTAGCGGGCAAACATCTGCTCGTCGGCTACCAGCACAATGCACGCTTTCTCAGCAGGCCGGTTTTTGAGCGTGTACACCTGCTCCACGGCCTTGGGCAGCTCGGCGTCGCAGCCCAGGCCCCACACCGTATCGGTGGGGTACAGCAGCACCTGCTGCATCAGCAACGCATCCACAGCCGCGTCCACTTCTTCCCGGAAAAACTTGGTGCTCATCGGTAGTTGAAAAAAGCCCTGGGCCGCCGGGCCACGCACGGTGGCCCAGGGCTAGGATGCTATACATGAATGATGCTAAGGCACGAATAGAGCCGCCGCAAATTAGGTGGCCGCAGGGCCGGCATCCTGGCACAGCTCCACCAGCACGCCATTGGCACTTTTGGGGTGCACGAAGCACACCAGCTTGTTGTCGGCGCCGCGCTTGGGCTCGTCGTTGAGCAAGGTGAAGCCCGCCGACCGCAGCCGGCTCATCTCCGCCCGGATATCATTCACCTCAAACGCCACGTGATGAATGCCTTCGGGCTTCTTGTCCAGGTAGCGGGTTATGGCGCTGTCGGGCGAGGTGCCGGCCAGCAGCTCAATCTTTGAGCCTCCCACCCGAAAAAATACAGTATCCACGGCTTCGGAGGCAACGTGCTCCTGCTTGTACGGCTCCTGCCCCAGCAGCGTAGTATACAGCGCCGTGGCGGCTTCCAGGTTGCGCACGGCCAGGCCCAGGTGTTCGAGGTTGGTTAGCATAAATGACGAAAAAAGCGGGGCTACCGCATAGCGCGGCTTCTTTGGATTTGTTCTACTTTTGCGGAGCAATGTTAAACCTGTTCGCTGGTTTTTCTGTTCTACCTGCGAATAATTCTCCGCTGAAACTCAGACTCCGAGCCATGCTCAAGCTACCTATTTACCTCGACAACAACGCCACTACTCCGCTGGACCCGCGCGTGCTGGAGGCCATGATGCCGTACCTGACCGAGGTATTCGGCAACGCCGCTTCCCGCAACCACCCGTTTGGCTGGGCCGCGGAGGAAGCCGTAGACTACGCCCGGGAGCAGATTGCCAGCCTGATTAATTGCGACCCCAAGGAAATTATCTTCACCTCCGGCGCCACTGAGTCCGACAACCTGGGCATCAAGGGCGTGTTTGAGATGTACTCGCAGAAGGGCAACCACATTATTACGGCTACCACCGAGCACAAAGCCGTGCTTGACACCTGCAAGCACATTGAAAAGCTAGGTGGCCGCGTAACCTACCTGCCCGTCGACTCCGAAGGCCTGATTAGCCTGGAAGAACTGGAAGCCGCCATGACGCCCCAGACCATTCTGGTGACCATCATGTACGGCAACAACGAAACTGGCACCATTCAGCCCATCCGCGAAATCGCCAAAATTGCCCACCAGCACGGTGCCCTGTTCATGACCGACGGCACCCAGGCCGTGGGCAAGATTCCGGTGGATGTGCAAGCCGATGGCATCGACCTGATGGCCTTCACGGCCCACAAAATGTATGGCCCCAAGGGGGTAGGTGCCCTGTACGTACGCCGCAAAAACCCGCGCGTGAAAGTGACGGCCCAGATGGACGGCGGCGGCCACGAACGGGGTATGCGTTCCGGCACACTCAACGTGCCCGGCATTGTGGGCCTAGGCAAAGCCTGTGAGCTGTGCAAGCAGGAAATGGAAGCCGATACGCAGCGCCTCTCGGCCATGCGCGACCGGCTGGAGCGCGAGCTACTGACGCTGGAAGAAAGCTACGTGAACGGCTCCCGGGAGCACCGCCTGCCCCACGTTACCAATATCTCCTTTAAATACGTGGAAGGTGAAGGCCTGATGATGGGCGTGAAGGACCTGGCCGTATCATCAGGTTCGGCCTGCACCTCGGCTTCGCTGGAGCCCTCCTACGTGCTGAAGGCCCTGGGCCTGAGCGACGACCTCGCCCACAGCTCCCTGCGCTTCGGCCTGAGCCGCTTCACCACCGATGAGCAGATCGACTACGCCATCAACCACGTAAAAGAAGCTGTAACCAAGCTCCGCGAGATGTCGCCGCTATGGGAGATGTTCAAAGAAGGCATCGACCTCAACTCCATTGAGTGGGCGGAACACTGATTTCAGACCTAAGTACTGAGACATGAGAAGTGAGACTCTTGTTGTCCAAATTCGTTTTTAGTCTCACCTCTCCCTTCTAACTTCTCACCTCTACCATCATGGCTTACTCCGATAAAGTAATCGACCATTACAGCAACCCCCGCAACGTGGGCACGCTGGACAAAAGCAAAAAGAACGTGGGCACCGGCCTGGTAGGTGCCCCGGAGTGCGGCGACGTAATGCGCCTGCAAATCGAGGTGGACGAAGCCACCAACACCATCACCGACGCCAAGTTCAAGACCTTTGGCTGCGGCTCGGCCATTGCTTCGTCGTCGCTGGCTACGGAATGGCTGAAGGGCAAGACCGTGGATGAGGCGCTGGCCATCGACAACATGGAGATTGTGGAGGAGCTGGCCCTGCCGCCCGTGAAAATCCACTGCTCGGTGCTGGCGGAAGACGCCATTAAGTCGGCTATCAACGACTACCGCGTAAAGAACGGCCTGCCCGCTCTGGAAGAAGCGAAGTCGCACCATTAATTGGAAGTGAGATATGAGAAGTGAGAGGCGAGACTATCTGGGTCTGGCTTCTAACTTCTCATGTCTCATATCTCACTTCTCTAGCATGGACGTCACCTCCTCCGACGTACACGTGGAGAGTGCCCGGATTCAGCGGCAGATTGAAGATCATCTGGGCATGGGTCCGGGCAATCTGCTGTTTGAGTTCCGGCAGCTCGATAACCAGGTGCGGCTGGATCTGATTACCGTCAATCCGCGTCACCACCAGAGCTTTCTGTTTCGCTACGAGCTGGGTTACGACCGGCTGGATGCCCTGCGCAAGATGCTGGCCTACGTGCAGCAGTACCGTGACCAGGAAAGCTCGTATACCATTCAGTGGCGAGCCCGCGGCGAAAAGGAGTTGCAAACCTCTTACTTCCGGGCCCACAACGTGTACGAAGCTCTCGACAAGCTGTACTACGGCCGCGACCTGAACACCATCACGGTTTTCAGCGTCGTACTGAATCCAAGTTCCTAAAGCGGCTCATCGTGCTGCTTGCGGGTAGTAGCTCAGCTTGCGTCCTCTCACTTATGAACCAACTAACGGGCGGCTGTACGCCGTTCTTACGCGTATGATTACCGTTTCGGATAAAGCCAAGGAGAAGATTGAAAAGCTCATGCAGGACGCCGAGCTGGATCCTACCTACCGGTTGCGGGCCTCGGTGGCCGGCGGCGGCTGCTCGGGCCTGAGCTATAAGCTGGACTTCGACAACGAGGTAAAGCCCATGGACCAAGAATTCGAGGATAAAGGTGTACGGGTGGTAGTCGATATGAAGAGTTTCCTCTACCTGGCTGGCACCCAGCTCGATTTCTCCGATGGTCTCAATGGCAAAGGCTTCTATTTCGACAATCCGAATGCCTCCCGTACCTGCGGCTGCGGCGAGAGTTTCTCGGTGTAGCTACCAGCACCGGCGCTATTACATCTCACCAAAAAAGGTCTTCCGAATGGAAGACCTTTTTTGTTTGCAGTGCGCTTCTGCTCCCTGTGACCAATTTGTCAATAGTAGAGTCAACCAATCAAATTAAGTCCCAAGAAGGTTATAGTAGGCTTGGTAATCAAGATAAGACGCTCTTTGGCATCAATGTTAAGTAAAGAGTGAGCAGTAGTAATGTGGTGTTATAAGGCCTCGGGGACGATATAGAGCTGTAACCCTTAGCTACGTTGACCTGCGGTTTGCGTCGCTACATTGTTCTAAAACTGCCACAAAGCAGGGGCCATACTATCTGATCTATGTGCCAGCCCCTGTGCAATTATGCAGGTGGCTTCGTCATTCCTGTTTTCATAGGTGCTCAGCACCAAAGCACAAAAAAAGAGCTGCCTCAGGTGAGGCAGCTCTTTTAACGACAGAACCAAATTCCGATTAGTCCTTGATGACGCGGCGGGTTACTTGGCTGGCTCCCTCACCTACCGTAATCAGGTAGGAGCCGGCTTGCAGCTCACTCATGCTTACCCGGCCGGTGGCATCCAGCACTTGCTTGCGGATAACGCGGCCGGTCATGTCGGTAATCTGCACCTGCACACCGGCAGCCGAGCCCGGAACTTCAATGGTGAGCTGCTCATGCACCGGGTTGGGATACAGCTTCAGCTCACCAGCCGTCAGGTTGGCGATACTTACCGGAGCCGAAAACTCCGACTTGCCATTCACGTCAACCTGCTTCAGGCGGTAGTAAGAAGTACCAGCCAGCGGTGCATTGTCTACTGCCTCGTACGACGTGCGCACCGAGGTAGTGCCCTTGCCCTCACGGGTCAGAATGGTTTCAAAGGTGCGGCCGTCGCGGCTGCGCTGCACCTCAAAGCCTTTATTGTTCAGCTCCGAAGCAGTTTCCCAGTTCAGCTCCACCCGCTTGTTGCGCAGCTTGGCCGAGAAAGCCACCAGCGACACCGGCAGCGGAGGATTACCCGGAGCTTCGATGCCGGGAATCAGGTTTGGTACCGGTGGCTGCAGATAGTTGGTAGCATCCGGCACGCTGATGTTGAAGCTGTTATCAATGTTGTTGAACTCGAACGTGTAGAAGTAGTACGTCGTCGCCGGATTCAGGCCATCAATGGTAATCTGAATGTTAGCGCCCGAGTACACCACGTAATAACCCGGCGCAATCTGGTCACCCTGGCCGAAGGTCTGGTTGCCGGTGTTGTAGGTCCGGCCGTCGGCAGGCTGGCTGCTGGCAGGCAGCTGAGCAGAAGTACTTACTACAATCACCCGGCCTTCACCAAACCCGGCAGCGGCGTAGTTAGGCGGCAGGCTGAATTGTACCGTCGCCGTGTTGCCACTGCGCGAAACCGTAGCGGTGCTGCGCTGCGTGGGTTCTACGTCCAAAGATCGGCCCGACAGCAGGTTGTTGTTGCTGAAGGCTTGTATGCCTTGGTTAGAGAAGTCGTTGCTCTGGAATTGCAGGGTTGCCTGAGCATTGCCCAGATAGGTTGGCCGGTACCGCACGTAGACTGGCTGGTTAATCGAGTACGTGCCCTGGTTTGGCGTCAGCGTCACCGAGGTCGAGAAGTTGACGTTATCGGTCGACAGCTCGAACTGTGGTGTTTGCGAGGGGTTGAGCGGGTTATTGGCCTGAGCATACGAGATGGTAATGGGCACCCGCACCCGCTCAGCATTGATGTTCAGCGTCTGCGTAGCCGACAGCGTATTAATAACCGTCAGCTCCGTCGGCTGGAAGGCGTTCAGAATCTGAATCTGCGGCTCACTGGTACCCGACACCGAAATACCCTGGGATACGGCCGGGCTGCTCGAGTTGATAATCAGCGAGGAAGACGTCAGGGCCGACGGCGGCACAAAGCGGATGTACACCGTCACGCTCGGGTTGATGTCGTTACCGGCATTGCGGGCTACGATAATGCTGTTACCCGTAGTGGTAAGACCCGTAAAGTTCGGGTCCAGCGACACCTGGAAGTACTGCGGCGCCGTAACCGTTACGTCTTGCACCAGATTGGAAGCCCCCAGCTGATAGGACTGCGCAGCCGAAGGCACACCAGGCACAGTGGAGAACTGCTGCAACGTACCCGTGGTGTTGATTACCGAGTTGCCGCCGATGGAGTTGTTGGCCGTGATATTGATTACCACCGGATTAGCCGTGGTTTGCTGAGTACCGCCCGAGCTGGTAGCCGTGATATTACCCGCGAAGGCACCGGCCGGCACCGGCCCAACCAGCTGCACCTCAATCACGCGCTGCGAAACCGTACCGCCAGTGGGGTTGATGACCAGCGGACCATTCGTGAAGCTGCCGCCACTGGTGGCATCCCGGAACCTGATGTTGTTGCTCGAACCGGTCAGGACCAGCGGCGCCGTGAGGTTACCAGCATTGATTTGGAAAGACAGCGTTTGAGGAGCGCCAGAGCCACTACCCGAAATGGTGCCGAAGTCCAGCGTTGTGGGCGAGGCCACAATGAACGGACCCGAGGGCGGAGGCGTGGCCGTGCCACTCACATCCACACCAGCCGTCTGAGCGCCACCTGACGTTACCAGCACCTGGTCCTGATACGTACCGGGCTGGGTGGGCACGAAGCGCACGTCGATAGAAGTAGCGCCCAGCGTGCCGTTCGTGGGCGTTAGCGTAATAGGAGCCGTGCTGAAGTTGTTGGTGCCCTGCCGAATCTGGAAGCCCGTGGGCGGAGTTACCACAACGGGGTTGGAGAGGTTGCTGCCCGATACCGTGAAGGACTGGGGAGCCGAGCTTTGGCTTACCTGTACGGTACCAAAGTCGGGTAGCACCGTCGGCGACACTGTCAGTACGGGAGCCGGGGCCACGCCCGTGCCGGAAACGGCCACGGTGCGGGTTTGGGCACTATTGCTGGTGAAGGTAATGGCACCGTTGAAGGTCTGAGCGGCCGTCGGGGCAAACACCACTTCGATAACGGTAGAGGCCACAGAGCCGCCGCTAGCGGGCAAGGTGAGCGAAGAGCCGTAGGCATTGCTGCCCGTACGAATCAGGTAGCCGCTCGGCGCTGTTACCACAACGCTGCTGGTCAGGTTCTGGCCGCTTACCGTAACAGTTTGCGGGGCGCTCTGGGTACCCGTGCCGGTATTGTTGAAAATCAGCGTCGTGGGCGACACATTGATAGTAGGAGCGGCCGCTGCCGTCAGGGCCACGTCGTCGAGGCGGTACTGGATGGTGTTACCGGCCGTACGCGTAAACCGCACCCGCAGGTTGTTTACCAGCGGAATGGTAGAGGTAATCCGATACTGATTGAACGTGAAGTTGCCCGTGTTGGGGTTGGGCACCGGCGTCGTGTTCGACGTTACTGCCACGTAGCTGGCCGGCGAGTAGTTGGTGCCATCGGCGCTGAACTCCACCGTAAACTGGGCGTTGAGCGTGGCAATGGCAGAGCCAGCCGGAGCATACAAGCCAAACGTCAGCTCGGGCGAAGTCAGCGCTGCCGTGTTGATGTTGGCAATCTGGAAGGTGTAGGGCGGGTTATCCGGCAGCGTCGGGCCGCTGTTGCCGCTCTGGAAAGCAGGACCGAAGAAGATAGTGTTACCACCCGAAGCCCCAGGATAAAGGCCGGTAGAAACGGCCGTGGTGCTGCTCGCCAGCACAGCTGTGCCCGAGTATACAAAGCCCCGCTCCGTATCATTGTCGAAGCCACCGCGCCCATAATAGGAGCCGATGGATTCCCGCGACAGCGCAGTATTGCCCATGCCTTCGCTGAAGGTTTGGCCGAAGCTAACTACAGGTCCCAATAAGGTCCATAAGAAAACCGCTAACAGCCAAGGTCGGAAACCTTGACTGGTGGCCGGCAAGTATGAGTTTTTCATGAGTATGGAAAAAATGGGTTTACAGAAAGATGACTGGAAAGGCTGCTTGGCTTCACTTACGCTTCTTATTCAAGGTATTGCACCCGTAGTGTACCAGGGACAGGTACGGAAAACAAGCACAAATGGATTATAATTTTTTCTACATGCTGATATACTTATACAAGACTCATGTGTAGGGAGTCAAAAGGGTCAGTATAGTGTCACATATCATGCCAAAGCCCGTTATTAACAACTTATTATATAGTGTTTTATGAAAACAAAAAAGTATTCCCCAAACAACGATCTGACTGCCTTGAGCTGTTGCGCATAGCTGCTCTACGGCGCCGCAATATTACGGCGCCGTCCTTGCATAACCACTATTCCAATCCCGCTTAGAGGCTATTTGCGTTGTTTGTCGGGGTGCCAGACCAGTGTAGCGACGCGCCGCTTAATTGCCTTTATGGTGCCAAGCCGTTCACCAAACGATGCTTGTGCGGCTGCTTTACAAGGCTGTGCGCCCTCACCCGCAAGCCTTGCGGGGATAAGGGCGTACGTTGTGAGCGAGGCCGTTAGTATCAGCGCCAGTCCGGCCGAGTTCCGTTTTGAAACAAGCGGGTGCGGGCACTGCCGTTCAGCTCCGCCGTGTAGATGTCGGGGGTGGAGCCGGGCACGTTGTTTACTTGCACGAAGATGATTTTGGCTCCATCGGGAGAGTAGCGGGGCGCCACGTCATTGAAGCCCAGCGGCTTCCCTCCTACCCCCGTGGTGCTTGGGCCCGCTGAAACATCCACCAGGCCGGTGCCGTCAAGGTTCTGCGTGAAGATATGGGCGTTCAGCTGGCGCCCGCCGACGTCGTTGAAGCCATCCACGTCGCGGGTGTACACCACCCGGCGGCCGTCGATGCTGAAGGAGGGCGAATCCAGCCGGCCGGGCAGGTTACCGACCAGCTGCGTCATTCCGGAGCCATCGGCATTCAGCAGGTACAGCTCGGCATCGTAGGGGTTGATGCCGATGGTCTGCACCACGATGCGGTTGCCCTGGGCCGTCCAGTCGCACTCGCGGAAGTGGCGGTCGGCGGGGGCGGTGGCCAGGGTAATGAGGCCGGTACCGTCGCGGTTGATGCGGTAGAGCTTGTTGTAGCTGCTGTAAATCAGGTGGGCCCCATCCGGCGACCAACGGAAGCCGATGCCCTGGTTGAAGTAGCCATCCACGGGCAGCACCGAAATCTGGCGGGCGTCGGTGCCGTCGCGGTTCATGGTGTATAGCTGGAACAGGCCGGTGGCGTTGGAGGTGTAGGCTATCCGGTCGCGGTTGGGGTTGAGCTGCGGGGCAGTTTCGATGAATGGCGAGGTGGTGAGGCGCCGCAGATTGGTGCCGGCTTCGTCGGAGGAATAGATGTCGGTGTTGCCGTTTTCTTCGCGCACCAGCAGGAAGCGGTTGTCGGGCATGGGACGAGTCTGGAAGCTCCAGATGTCGGCGCGGGCGGTGCCGCCCGAGGCGGTCCGGGCCGTTACCTGCCAGTAGTACGTGGTGTTGAACTTCAGGCCCGACACCTGCACGGTAGTGTCTTTGGCATTGGTTAGCAGCTGGCGGCGGTCGGTGGAGTTGCTCTCGTAGAGCACCACGTCGTAGCGCACGGTGTCGGTGCGGCTGGGTAAGGGGCCCCGACTCCAGGTCAGGCGCAGGTCGGTAGGCTGGTTGGT
This sequence comes from Hymenobacter sp. YIM 151500-1, assembly GCF_025979885.1. Lineage (NCBI taxonomy): Bacteria > Pseudomonadati > Bacteroidota > Cytophagia > Cytophagales > Hymenobacteraceae > Hymenobacter > Hymenobacter weizhouensis. The sequence goes on along the minus strand of NZ_CP110139.1, from coordinate 533,081 downwards.
GGCTTTGTCGGCCGGGTTTGGGCGGATGGGCGTGGGAGGCGTGGTTGCCGCGTTAGAGCGTTCCAGCAATACCGTAACCATGGCGGTTTGGCCTTCCGTGATGGTGACGTTAGCCGTTTCCTGCCGGTAGTCGGCGCGCTTGGCCGTAATGGCAACGCGGCCTTCGGGGGCTTGCGCAATGCTGAACTTGCCCTGAGCGTCGGTGACAAAAGAGCTGGTGGCCGGGTTAGTGGTAATGGCCGTGTTGGCGAGGGGTTGATTGGTGCGGGCATCCAGCACTTGCCCTTCTACCCGCCCAAAGCGCACGGGGTCAACGGTGTCTTCCTCACACGAGGAGCAGAAACCTGCGCACAGCAGCCACAAAACCCAGGCGACCCGCAGCCGGGTAACATAACAGGACATAAGGAGAGAAATGAAGAAGCAAGATTGGAGAGCAAGCCTTCTGCGGGCCAGGAAATAACATGGAGAGGCGAAGATACGCCGCTCAACTTTGCATTAAAAACTACAGGAATAAACTAAAAAAATACAACATGCCACGTGTAGTAGCTGGCCTCCTTACCGAAATAGGGCAGCCACCGTGTCGGTAGCTGCCCTACTTCAGGGTGCAGTTCGGAGCCCAGGCTACCTAGGGCCGGGCCGGACCATGTTCGATAACCACCCGCATGTTGCCGGTCATGCGTACTTCGTAGCCAACGGGCGTGTCGGCGCCGTTTTCGCGCTGGACCAGCTCATTGCGGTTGCCCAGCTGCTCAATTACATACTGGCGCTGGTCCACGTTCAGGTCCTGGCTAACCGAGTTCAGGTCGCCGTGCTGCCGAATGGCAGACTCAACCGCAGTGCCTTGCATGCGGCTGCTCACCTGGTTCTGGTTGCCGCGCTGCTCCACGGTCTGCACTAGGCCGTTGCCACGCTGCTCCAACTCCAGCACATTGGCCACCCCCACCTGCTGCAGCTGCACCAGGTTCTGCAAGTTGCCGGCAGTGGCAATCTGGCTGGCCTCGGCGCGGTTGTTGGCGCCTTGCTGAAGCAGCACGGCCTGGTTACGCAGCCCGGAGCCGGTGGGCAGCAGCAGTTCCCGCGTGTCGGCTTGGCTGCTGAGGCGCTGCACCAGGCCGGGAGCATCCGCTGGCTCGGTGGCCTCGTCTTGGTCGGCCTGCTGCGCCAGTAGGTGCTGGGGGCCGGCGCCCACCACTACCATGAGCAGCAGCAACAAACGAAACAACGAATTCATAAGAAGCGGCCTTTTCACAGAAAGAAAAACTACTGGTACGCTACACGCCCTGCCCCGCGGCTAGGCTGCCGGGCGGCAGGGCCCCAGGCTTACGGACGGTCTTGCCGCACGTGGGCGGCGTTGTTATTGCCCGTCTGGGTTATTTCATTCCATTGCAGACCGGTAGTTGCCCCTACCCCAACGGCGTTGGTTTGTCCCTGAATGGTTTCGGCCACGTTGCCGTTGCCTTGCTGCGTCTGAACGGCGTAGTTCTCGTCGGTATTCTGACTGATACTGGCGGAGTTGTCGTTGCCGGTCTGGAACTGCCCGGCCGTGTTCAGGCTGCCGCGCTGGTCAATTGTTGCTCGGTTGCGGTTGCCGATCTGTTCCTGCACACCCAGGTTGGCAAAGCCATTCTGAGAAACGGTAGCCCGGTTATCGTCGCCGGTTTGAAAGGTGCCGGCCAGGTTGGACACGTTGCCTTCCTGGGTCTGCGTGGCTTGGTTGCGGTTGCCGAACTGCTCGATGAAGGCGGTGCTACCGAAGAAAGCCACTGAGCGCTGGGTTTGCGTGGCCCGGTTGTCGTTGCCTTCCTGCAGGGTAGAAGCCACGTTGCCGTCGCCGTCCTGGTCCTGCACGGCGGTGTTGCGGTTGCCGGCCTGCTGCACGTAGGCCTCGTTGAAAAAGGCTGGGGGCAGGGTGGTATTCTTCTGGGTCTGGGTTGCTACGTTGTCGTTACCCGTCTGAATGGCCTCGGCAAAGTTGGCGTCGCCGTCCTGGGACTGGGTAGCCGTGTTGCGGCTGCCAACCTGCTCGATATACGACAGGTTGGAGGCGGCCACGAAAGCAGGTGTAGTCTGGCGCTGGGTCTGCGTGGCGCGGTTGTCGTCGCCGCTCTGCGCAATGTCGGCATCGTTGGCTTGGCCGAGCTGCTCAATGGAGGCGTTGTTGCGGTTACCTGTTTGCGTAACCGACGAAGCATTATCTGCCTCGGCGCGGTCCGTAATCTGGGCGCTGGCTACTCCGGCCATGAGCAGGGCACCTACTAGAAAAGTGAGCTTCTTCATGATGAAACAAGGTTGGGTTAGTGAAGGGGGATTGGGGTGAATAGCACTGGCGACGAATTCCCTCCGGAGGAACAGTCCAAATATATGTTCCTATACCTACAGGTCAAGCTTTTTTAAATAAATATTTTATAAAATTTTATTCATATAATACAAATAAAGTATAATTTCCGGCTTTTAGAAGCTAGCTGCTTTGCCGGCTTGCGGCTGCCCTGAAGTGAGTCTTTAGCGCCCTGAATTGGACTTAGCGGGTGTTGGCTCCCCCGCGCCGGTGTTCACCAGGCGGGCCGGGCGTTTGCCCAGGTACCAGGTCAGCCCCAGGCGGCCGCTCCAGTAGTAGTCGTTATACTTGCCTTGCGTCAGCCCATCCAGGCGGTCCGAGAAAAACCAGCGCTGCTGCACGAGGCCAGTCAGCCCAAGCCGGTCAGTTAGCAATAGCTCGAAGCCCGCCCCGCCCACGACGTGCGGAAACAGCGTGCCGCCGTCGAAGGTGCGGCCCCGGGCCGTGAGGCCGCCCCCGCCCAGGAGCACGGGCGTCAGGCGCTCCTTCGGAAACAGGCGCCACTGCCCGCCGGCCTCCGCGTAGTACAGGCGCTGCTGCAGAATACGCTCGGCGGCCAGCTCGGCGGTGCCAGCCCCCGCAAAAGCTCCCCAGCGGCTGCCGGGGCCGCTTTCGTAGCTCAGGCGCACGTCGGCGCCGGGGCGCCACAGGGCGCGGCGGTAGTCGCCGGCGTACCGCTCGGAGCCGGCCAGCAGGCTGAGGCCCAGCGAGGACCGCCGCTCCCGCAGCGTGCGGCCAATTACGTCGACGTCCTGGTTTTCCTCTTTCTCTTGCCAGTAGGCGCGCATGGCCGGCCCTTCCCGGTCGGCGGGGGTGCGGGTTTCCCAGAGGCCCAGCTGAATGCCTTCCAGCACCAGCACCTGCACGGCTTTTTCAATGGCGTCCTTCACAGCCATTTCCGAGGGCTCATTGTAGGTGAAGCCGGTTTCGGCCTCCAGCAGGCGCTTGAAGCGCACAAACCGGAACAAGCTGGCATCGACTTGCTGGGAGAGGATGGTTTTGGAGGTGTACACCGTTTTGAGCACCTGCCCCGAGCTGGTGCTGATGGCCCGCAGATACACCGTCACGCGGTCCTGGCGGTACTGCCCGGAGGCACCCAGGCCGAAGTAGCGCACCCCGGCCCCGCCCGTGAGCATGTTGGCATCGTAGGAGATGATGCCGCCTTCGAGGATGATGCCCGCAAACAGCAGCGGCGGCAGCGGCGGCTGTTTCTGGCCGGTCTGCTCCGTAAACTCGGCGCGGGTGGAGCGGATGATTTTTCGCTCATTGAGCAGGTTGCCCAGGTTTTCGCGCTCAATGGGCTTAAACCAGCGCGACTCCTCCAGGGCCCGCATCAGAATGGTGGTGGTGCCCTGGGAAATGGCCGTGGAGAAGCTGGAGCCGTTGAGCGTGGGCTTGTACTGCCCAGTCTGGTCCCGGAACTTGTACACGGCGGCCACGACGGGCTCTTTGGGCGCGGGCAGGGCTTGTAGCTCGGTGGGGCGCGGCACCTCGGCGCCCAGGCGGGCCGCCTCCGGGCGCATGGGCTGGTGAAAGTACGGGGCGCACCCGCTCAGCAGCAGCACACTAAGCCAGGGCACTAGTTGACGAAACCACATACGCGGGAATAGAATAGCGAAAGAAGATACAGCCAGCAAAGCCTAGCTAGCCGGCTCAGGGCGTATTGGGAATGGTCACGGTGGTTTGCCCGCCGGTGGAGGTGTCGGTGATGACAATGGTGACGCCGGAGCCGGAAGGCGTCACCTGAATCTGGTACACGCCCACCACGTAGGTGCCCTCCTGCACCGGCCCGCTGCCCCCAAACTGCGACGTCACGAAGCGCTGGGTGAGCTGGTTAAGAATCTGCCGGTTGAGGTTGTCCTGAAAGTCCTGTAGCGGGTCGCGGGAGCCTAGGCCCCCCGGCCGGGCGTTGGGGTCCTCGATGGTGTTCTGGGCCTGGGCCGAACTCAGCAGCCACGAGTAGTTAAAGGTATTGCCGCCCCCAAAAGCCGGGTTTTTAGGCTCGTACACCAAATCCTGACCCGACGCTGCCACGGTGTGCAGCAGCAGGCCCGCTACCAGAGAAATCAGAAAGAAGAAATGTTTCATACAGAAGTAGAATTAGAAATACTGAGAATAATGGTGTGGCCCTGGCGCGAGGTTAGCGCAGCGTACCTCGTGCCGGCGCATGAGGTGGAGGCTGCGCCTCCACTGCCGCGCCAGCGGCAAGCCGGGGCCGGGCCACCAGGAGCAGGCGTCGGTCGTTCTGGCGAGGGGAGGCGCAGCCTCCCGGCATGGCCGGCACGAGGTACGCTGCGCTAACCTCGCGCCAGTAGCCACCACTCAGTTACTCGCTTCGTTTGTCGCAGAACGGATTTCTGCGCACCTGTTTTAATAAAGCCCAACTCCGCCCCGGTCTTCTTTCTCCAGTTGGCGGCTGAGGTTGCGCTGCTGCTGCAAAAACTCCTGCACGGAACCCAAAGCCCCCAGCACTGCCTCCTGGGTGAGGTCGTAGCTGGGCTGCAAGGGCATTTCGAGCAAGTCTTCGTCATTGACGCGCACTGCCACCAGTGTGGTATTGGTGCGGCCGGGCCGCTCCGAAATAACGATGGTGAACTCCTCAATGCCGGCCGGCGCTTCCCACTGCGTGTAGAACAGTTCGTAGAAGTCGCGCCCCAGCTTGGTGATGGTCTGGTCGACTACCAGTCCGCTGATTTCCAGGCTTGCCGCTTTTCGCCGCGCCGACTGCAACGAATCGACCCGTAGCAGCAGGCGCAGGTTTTCCTCCAGCTTGCGCGCCGACTCGGCCCCGCCCTCCGATTCGCGCGTGGGCGCCGCCGTGGTGGGTTGCTCGTCGGAACGCGCGGGCCGCTTGCGTTCCGCCTGCGCCCAGGCTGGCTCGGCATGCAATAGTAGGAGCAGGAGCCAGCAGCTGAGCCCCATCATCCAAGGCCGCCACCAGAGCACCAGGGCTGGTGATGGAGGCGCCGGAACAGGTTTGTTTGACGTAGCCATACAGATAGATAAGTAAGCGGCAGCTGCCGAGCTTACTGAGTGCTAGAGGAATAGTGGTTTGCGCGTGTCATGTACACTTCATCAGTTGGGCGGCATGAATATAATTATTTAAAAAAATAATACAAGTAAACGCCACATTCTCCATGTCCGCACGCTATAAGGTCTAGAAAGCCGAAAGACCGTTATGCTGAGCCTAGCGAAGCATCTGACGTGCTGCCGCATGAGTAGTACCTATCCTGCTCCGTTTGGCGTCCGCGCAGCCGAACCGAAGGAAGCCAAGCATCTTTCCCACTTCGCCTGCACGCTTGGAATTTGCAAACTCACCTTGCGGACTACGGCTATAAAAGCTCCATACCCCACAAAAACAACTGCCCCTGCCTGCGTTACACAGGTGGGGGCAGTTACTTGGGAAAGTATGCGGCTGGCTACTGTTCCAGCACGTGCGGTACAAACTCCGATAGGTTGGTGATAAAGCCCTGGTCGCGGCGGAAGCCGATGGCGCAGGCGGCGCCGGCCCAGAACACCCCGGCCTGGTACTGGCGGCCCTGGGCGTCGCGGGGCAGCTCGGCGAAACGCTGGTACACGGCCGGCTGCCGGGCGTAGTCGCCGGGCGTGGGAGCGGGCAGGGTTACGCCAGCCCGGATTTCGGCCACGTCCTGCCCCTCGCGGCCCAGCACCGGCTTACGAACCTGCTGGCCGCCGGACAACTCCTGCAAGCTGGCTTCGAGCAGAAGCGGATGGCCCGGAAAACACTGCCACAGCCAGGCCAGGATGGCTTTGCTCTGGAACAGCAGCGTGTAGGCCGGATTGGCAATAACCAGGTCGCGGCTGCGGAGCAGCTCGGTGAGGTCCTGGGTTAGGGCGGGCTCTTCTTCGGCCAGAATTTCCCAGGGCACTAGCTTAAACACGAAGCCAAACCGCTGCCAGCGTCCCGGCTCCACCTCGGCCCAGGCCCCGCGCTCCTCCCCCACCGCCACCGCTACCTGCATGGCATCGACGGGGCACACGTGGACCTGCGCGAAGCCGGCCTCCAGGGCGGCTTCGGCCACCACGGCGCAGTTGGCGGCATCTTCGGCGCTGTCGGGCAGGTGTACGAGGAGCAGGGTGGGCTCCAGGTCGTCGTTCAGCTCCAGCCAGCGGCTCAGCTGGTCTTGCAGGCCTTCAAACAGCCCGTTGGCCTGGCGGTCCTCCTGAGCCTGGCCGGCAGCTACCAGACTGGCCCACTGCACCACCGCCGTTTCGGGCAGGCCGGTGGCAGTGTCGGCGTTGAACTCTATCAGCTTGGGGCCGGCAGGCGTGGTTACCAGGTCGAAGCGGCCGTAGACGTGCCAGTGGCGGTCATCGTTCCAGGAGTGGCGCACGGCCGGCCACAGCAGCTCGGGCACGGCCAGCAGGCGCAGCAAGTCGTCGGGAATGGGGTCGGGAATGCTCTGCACCAGCAGGTCGTAGAGGGTGTCGGCGGCCTGGAGCAGCTCGTCGGCAGTGGCTTCAGGCAGGCGCACGGCTTCGCGGGCTACGTAGTTTTGGCAGGCATCTTCCAGGGCCCAGTCCCAGCCCAGCCCACGCACAGCCGGCGCCACATCCCCGGTTAGCGGTTGTATTTGTATCATGTATCTATAGGGTGAGTAGTGAGGTGGTGAATGACTGAGTGTCCTTGCGAGCAAAGCGAAGCAAGCCGTCCTTCTCACAGCGTCAAACGGCCGAACTCTTGAAAGCTCTTGACGCCTACACTAAGCGTCAGGGGCTGGATGTAATGGCTCCGATGGCGCGGGGCTGTGCTCCGTGGCGGCTAGGTGAGAGGCACCCGCCTCACCCACCAGGACGAGACGCCTGCCTGTAGCAACGTACCATCTTGCATCTCGTCGTCTGCGCCATCTGCCCGGTTGTCGGCAGGGTCGTTCAACGATGAGACGCAACATCTTGCGTCTCTACAACCTGACGTGCGGGCCAGAGACCCGCTAACAGGCAGCGCGGGGCACAGCCCCACGCCATTGGAGTGCTGTGCGGGTGTCAAGGGCTTTCGGAGGCGGGGCGCTTCTAGCCCTGAAAAGGACGGATTGCTTCGTCGTGCCTCCTCGCAATGGCACTCGTTCACTCAGTTACTCTTTATCCTCCGAAGCCGCCGCCGTAGCCGCGGCTGCGGAAGCCGGAGCTGCGGCTGGAGCTGGGAGCAGTGCTGCGGATGCTGCTGCGGCCGTAGCCGGTGCTGCGCTCCACCGTGGAGCTGGGCCGGATGCCCGAGGAGCCCGGCGACGTGCGGGAGCCCGTGAAGCCCCGCCCGAAGAACCCGCGGCCCTGGCCGCGCTCCTGGGCCACGCGGCCGCGCCAGCCGGTGTTCTGCTGGACGATGCCGGGGTTGGCGTAGGCTCCCACGTTGGGCGTCAGGAAGCGCCCGGCCATGTAGCCGATGCCGCTCCACATCAGAATATCCATCAGGCCAGTGCCGCCCGCGCGGTTTTCGGTGTACTGGCGCGAGTAGTTCTGCATTTGCTGTTGCAGGGCCTGGCCTTGCAGCGTGTCTACTTTGCCATCGAAGTGGTGGAGCACGGCGGCAATCTGCTCTTTGCCGGCCGGGCGCTCGGCCGTGATTTTCCACTGGCCGGGCTGTACCTCGGTCATTTCCGTGATAACGCCTTCGGAGTAGGAGTCGGCGGCGTTGCTCCAGTCGCCTTGGGCGGGCGCGTCGGCGGTGGTGGTGTCGGAGCCGCCGGAGCAGGCCGGCAGGCCCAGGCCCAGGCTGGCCGCGGCGGCCACCAGCAGCACGTTGCGGCGCCAGTCGCCCAGCGAATAATAGGGTTTGTTCATGGCGGGAAGAGAATAACAGGTGCGAAAAAAGTCAGACAAACGGCATTTACGCTAGAACAGCAGGACGGCTCGCTACATTCCGGCGGCAAGTAAACCTTTTCTAAAACAGGTTGCGCGGCCTGTTACGTAACACCACCGTGCCTGGTAGCTGGTTTGCAGCATTTGGAGCCGCGCGGCAGGTTGCGGGCGTCGTTGGCTTGCGTGTGTGGCCTTGAAAAAGCCCACGCTCCGGCGCTCCTTGCAGTGAACAGTCCTCTCTGGTGACATGCAGGAGCATTTCTACTGCCTCACCCTCGCGCAAACGGCCACAGGCACCAGCAGGCCATTCAGACACGTGTAGTGCCGGACACGTAGCCACTCATTTTCATGAAACCACTGCTGGGTTGCCACCAAGCTGATTCTCGCTTCCAGCAGCCTATTTCCGCATTTATTTACTTTAAATAAGCTAAAGTTGAACTTAAGGCAGACACGACCCGTTAGCCACTCGTACCTTGCCGCCAGCTACTGTACATGCTCCCGCAACCGGGGCTGCCAGTCAGGATGGTTGGGTTACGTATTTCGGGCACATTGCCTCGTGTTACCTACTCTTTGCTCGCTTGCCGAATCAACGTAGCGTTCCGTTGCTAGTTGCTTCATTTTCACCTTTTTCCGACAGCATCATGTCAACAGGAACCGTAAAATTTTTCAATGAAACCAAAGGCTTTGGCTTCATCAACGACACCACCACCGGCCAGGACGTTTTCGTTCACGTAACTGGCCTCATCGACGAAATCCGCGACAACGACGCGGTGCAGTTTGACGTGGAGCAGGGCCGCAAAGGCTTGAATGCCGTTAACGTGCGCCGAGCTTAACCTCTCTAGCTACCCAAACGCTCAAAGAAGCATACCAGCCAGTATGCTTCTTTTTTTTACAGCGCCCCGCTGGTTTGCCGGGAGTGGGCGCGCATCTGGCTGATGAAGCACCCAGGCAGTCCGTTTGAAACCAGCTCTGGAGTACGAAAGCCAGGGGGACTGGCAAGCGCCGAAATACAGAAAAGCCCGGCCCGTATCGGGTGAGACAAGCAGCAGGATGGACCTGTAGATCGACTTATGACCTCACAAATGGCTGAATTCGGCGCCGTATTCACGAATCAGGCAGAAGCCAGCGCCCACATACAGTTTATTTACGACGAGGCCAGCGGCCGTGTCATCTACGTTAACCCGGCCTACGAGCAGGTGCTGTACGGCAGCCGGGAGCACGTCAACGAGGAGCTGCCGGACCTGCTGGCCCGCCTGCATCCCGACGATAAAGCGTACTTGGCCCACTACCTGAAGCTGTGGCGGCGCGGGCAGATGCCCGACGAGGTAGAGCTGCGCCTGCAACGCCCCAAACAACCGGACCAGTGGCTTTGCCTGACGCCCCACTGGGAGCAAACCGGCGCCGGCACGGCCCTGCTGGCGGGCACCCTGCGCGACATCAGCGTGGACAAGCGCTACCAGCAACACGCCGATGCCTTCAACACGCGCAAGAACGCCACGCTGGAAATCCTTTCCCACGACTTGAGCAGCACCTTCGTGATGGTGCAGCAAATCAGCTCTTTCCTGCGGGAAGAAGTGCCCGTGGAGGGCCACGCCGCCGACTTGTTGCAGGCACTGGAAACCACCAGCCAACAAAGCCTGCACATGATCCGGGAGCTGGTCAACATCGAATTTCTGGAGTCGGCCAACATCGACCTGAAGCGGGAGCGGGTGGAGGTAGGCGCCGCCCTGGACCCGGCCCTGGAGGAGCTGCAACGGCGGCAGGATCTGCTAGGCCACCGGTTTGAGTATGAGCTGCCCGCCGAGCCGGTGTACGCCTACCTGGACGTGAACAAGTTTACGCAGGTACTAAATAACCTGGTGGGCAATGCCATTAAGTTCACGCCCGACGGTGGCCGCATTACGGTGCAGGTTGAGCCTGGCCCTGACTTTGTGCGCATCCGGGTAATGGATAAGGGCATCGGCATTCCGGCCGAGCTGCAACCGTACTTGTTTGAGCGCTTCACCAAGGCCCGGCGGGTTGGCCTGTGGGGCGAAGAAGCCACCGGCTTAGGCCTGGTGCTGTGCAAAACAATTGTGGACTGGCACCAGGGCACGATTACGGTGTTTAGCACCGAAGGCCAGGGCACTACCTTTATGATTGAGCTGCCGCGGGCCAGCGCCTAGCAAATCCGGGCACCGCAGGGTGGAAAGCCTCCTTTATGAGAGCGGGTAGCCAAAGGCCTCGACCAGGGACTGCAAGTGAGGGTCCTCTACGGCCAGCACCGGCCCTGGCTCCGATGCCTGAAGTGCACCAAGCACCTGGTCTACGGCTGGGGCCGCCACCTGCCCGAAGCCCATACGCCAGTCGGCAAAGCGCCGCTGCGGCCCCGGCCCTTCGTAGATTGTAACCACTTGCTCGTGGCGGGTGTCGCGCTGGATGCGGCCGAACAGGGCCCGCACATCGACCTCTGCCCCTTCCAGCGCCTGTACGTAGCGGCCTTCGCTGTAGAGTAGCAGCCCGGTAATCTGATGCTCTGCGTTGAAGCCCCGCGACCATTCGAGTAGTGCCTCCAGCTGGGCTATGCTAGCCGGGCCGACGGCGCGGCTATGGTAGAGCACCTGGAAGACACTCAGGTTTAGTAAATCTACTACTTCTTCAATCGTGAGGGTGCCTTCCTGATAAAGCGCCAGCAAGTGACGCTCGTAGCGCTGAGGGGCCAATGGGGTACCGGTAGTCAGGGCTACGGCCCACGCTACGGCGCGGCGGCGCTGCTCAGGCGTGGTGAAGGTGGGTTGTTGCATGGTTCTTCTACGCCACCCTCAGCCAGGAGATATACGTAGAAACTTCCTATTAAATACTGATTTACAGCCTGTAGCTGAGCCGTAGCTCCGTTATTATCCTATAGAACTGCCTGAGTTATACGATTAAGCTACGTTGGTTGCCCTTGCCGCTGGTCAGGCGGCAGTAACGCATAGCCTCAGAAGCGGTTAGCAGTGGCTGTTGCAGTGTCTGGTCTGGCCATTGTAAAAACATGCTCCGCAGGAAGGCGCAGCCAAGAGTCTTGTCGCTACAGTGTGCTACCAACTGGTTAGCTACCGCCAACCGTTTCCTGTAGAAGTGGCACCATGGGCGGCTACGGGTTGCCGAGTCCGAAATATGGCCGACGAAGCAACGCCCTTATGTAGTTTGGTTCAGATAGCGGCTTAAGACGGGCGCAGAGCTGCACGAGCTGTGGCTTCGTCGGCTGCGCTGCTGGGTACGGTTGTTTAGGCGACGTTGTGCAACGGGAAAGCTCCAACTAGTGCGTTTCCACACTAGTCATATACTAGCTGTAAACACAAACCCGATGGCCGTTACCCTCCGGCGAAACTACGCTATAAACCGGGCGCAATCCTGCCAGTTGAAATTCATGGCACGGCTGGAAAATAATTTTTAGCGCAGTATCATTTTTTCGATTGTCTGTTATCCGATTCCCTTACTAAAGCTAAGCTGGCTGTTGATGCGCCTGCCCGCCAAAAGGCAATGGATTGGTGTGCGGTAAGCGTATAGCACCGAAGATAAGCAAGGTGGCAGTGTCGCTTCTGAGAGCTGTAAGTCAGCCGCTAAGCTTGTATGTTAGCGCACCGGACCAATATATTTGGTTGCCTCCCACCCCTGCTGCTTTCTTGGAAAACCCTGGTTTTTACCAGGCTGTTGCTGTTTCCGGGTTAGCGAATTGCTGGTTGTATAGTGTGCTGCGCGCGGCTTCCGGAATGGCAGTCGTTTTTCCGCTCCTTGCTTTTGCCGTTGCTTTTCCGGCAGCTGGCTTTGCCTGCTTTCCCACCCCAATTTTCCTTCCATGAACCCGGCATATCCGCTTGCGGGTCCCTGACCTGGCGGCTTGTTTCGCCCTCTGGTGCTACCAACCCATTTTGGCTGGCTGCTGAAGCCGGCCCCGGCTTACGCCCGGCGCATTCCGGGCGGGTGGCCCGACGAGTTCCGTTGCCCACAACTTCAGCCAGGAACAGGGACCTGCCGGTGCCGGCAGCTCAGCCTCGGCTATGCTACGCTCTACACCCACAACGCGTATGAAAACAACCTGTACGTATGCTACCCTGGCGCTTTTGCTGGGTACCCAGGGCCTGACCCAGGCCCAAACCCGCACCGTAACCGGCCGGGTAACCGACTCCAACAACACGCCGCTGCCCGGCGTGACGGTGCTGGTGAAAGGCAGCACCCAGGGCACCAGTACCGGCGCCGATGGCCGGTACTCCCTTCCCATTACAACGCCCGAGGCCGTTTTCCTGGTCTTCTCGTCGATTGGCTTCGCCCCCAAAACCGTCGAGCTGGGCACGCAATCCGTGGTTGATGTGTCGCTGAGCGAAACCTCGCAGACCCTGGGCGACGTGGTGGTAACGGCCCTGGGCGTGGAGCGGGAGCGGAAAGCCCTGGGCTACTCCGTGGCCGAAGTGCGGGGCGAGACGCTGACCCAGGCCCGCGAAAACAACGTGGCCAACTCGCTAGTGGGCAAGGTGGCCGGGCTCAACGTAAGCTCGACATCGGGCGGGCCGGGCTCCTCGGCCAACGTGCTGATTCGGGGCGTGTCCAGCCTCAACCAGTCCAACCAGCCCCTGTACGTCATCAACGGCATTCCGGTGGAAAGCCAGCCCAGCAACGCCAACACCGGCGGGCAGTACGACAACTCCCCCGACCGGGGCGACGCCATTTCCAACATCAACCCCGACGACATCGAAACCATTTCGGTGCTGAAGGGCGCGGCGGCTTCGGCCCTGTATGGCTACCGGGCTAAGGCCGGGGTGATTCTTATTACCACTAAAAGCGCTAAAGGCGCCAGCGGCATCGAGTTCAATTCCAACTACGTAGCCGAACGAATCATTGACCTCACCGACTGGCAGGACCAGTACGGGCAGGGGGCCAACAACGCCAAGCCCACCACGGCCGAGGGCGCGGCGCAGGTGGGCAACTCCAGCTGGGGCGGCCGGCTCGACGGCTCCAACGTCGTGCAGTTCGACGGCGTGGCGCGGCCCTACGTGGCCCAGCGCGACAACCTGGAAAACTTCTACCGCACCGGTAACAGCTGGACCAACACCCTGGCCTTCAACAAAGGCTTTGACGCCGGCTCGGTGCGCTTGTCGGCCAGCAACCTGAGCAACCACTCGGTGGTGCCGAACTCCAAGCTGAACCGGCAGACGTTTAACCTGGCCGGGGCCTTCACGGCTATCAAGCGGCTGACCATTGACGCCCGCGCTAACTACATTCTGGAGCAGGCCAAGAACCGGGCAATTCTGGCCGATGGCGCCGGCAACGCCAACTTCAACGTCATGTTTTTGCCGACCAGCCTGGATGTGCGCACGCTGAAGCCAGCGGTGAATGCCGACGGCTCGGAGCTGCAATATAACACCGGCAATCCGTACAACACCAACCCGTATTTCGCCGCTACCCGCTTCGTCAACGACACCGACCGGGAGCGGCTACTGTCCTCGGCCACGGCCCGCTACACGCTCGATAACGGGCTTTTCCTGCAAGCCAGGGCCGGGCGCGACTCCTACACCGACCGGTACACCAGCGTCACGCCGTCGGGCACGGCCTACCTGGCCAACGGCCGGATAACCGAGCTAACCACCCGCTACAGCGACATTAACGCGGACGGGCTGGCGGGCCACATGTTTCAGGTGGGCACGGCCTTCACCGTGTCGCCGAACCTGGGGGTGAGCTACCGCCGCACCACGTCGGAAACCTTTCAGAACGTGGGCTCCGATTTCGCCGTGTTTGGCGTTAACAACATCACCAACGCCCGCAACAAGTCCACGCAGTTTTTCTTCAGCGACCAGGAAACCCAATCGGCCTACGGCTCCATTGATTTCTCGTACAAAGAGTTTCTGTTTCTGACCGTTACGGGGCGGCGCGACTGGTTTTCGACGCTGGCTACACCCGGCAAAGACAACGAGCTGGGCAAGTTCTACCCTTCGGTGAGCGGCTCGTTTGTGTTTTCGGAACTGTGGAAGCCGGAGGTGCTGACCTTCGGCAAAATCCGGGCGGGCTACTCCGAGGTGGGCCAGGCCACCAACCCGTTCCAGACCCAGCTCAACTACACGCTCCAGCCCTTCACGCTGCTGGGGCAGCCGCTGGGCCTCATCAGCCCCGACAACGTCAATATCCCGAACACGGCCCTTGTGCCCTCGGAGGCCCGGGAGCTGGAGGTGGGCACCGAGCTGGGCTTTGCGCAGAACCGCATCCGGCTGGACCTGACCTACTACCGCAAGAAGTCGGTGCGGGAAATTGTCTTCGCTCCGGCTTCCATCAGCTCGGGCTACCAGGGCGCGGTGCTGAACTCGGGAGCCATGGAAAACAAGGGCGTGGAGACGCTGCTGACGTTTTTGCCGGTGAAAACCACCGCCTTCACCTGGACTTCTTCCTTTAACGCCACCTACAACCAGAACACGGTGCTGTCGTTGGCGGCGGGCCAAACCCAGTCGGTGTACGCTACTTCCCGCTCGGGCGTGGGCTTCGTGGGACAGGTGGTGGGCAAGCCGTTCGGGCAGATTATGGCCTACGACTACAAGTACAACCCCGACGGCACCGTGGCCCTGACGCCCAACGGCGTGCCGGCCCGAGGCGAGCTGACGACTTTCGGCACGGCGTTTCACCCCTGGATTGGCGGCTGGAGCAACGACTTCACCTACAAAGGCTTTAACCTGGGCGTGCTGATTGACGGCAAGTTTGGGGGCAAGATTTTCTCGGCCACCGACTACTACGGCACTATCTTCGGCCTGCATAAAAACACGCTGGTGAACCGGGAAGGCACGTTCGGGGCCGATAACCTGGATGCGGCCACCTACTACAGCACCCTGGCCAACAACGTGTCCCGGGACTTTGTGCAGGACGCCAGCTTCATCAAGCTCCGGCAGCTGACCCTGGGCTACGCCTTCCCGGCCGCTCTGCTCAACGACAAAATCAAGCAGGTGACCATCAGCCTGGTGTCCCGGAACCTGTTTTTCCTGCATCGGAAGACCGACAACATCGACCCGGAAGGCAGCTACAACGCCTTTGCGCAGGGCCTGGAACTGGGTGGCGTGCCGCCGGTGAGAACCTTCGGGGTGAACCTGAACGCCAAATTCTAGCTGTTTTCCTGACCCGTACTTATCCCGCACTCTCCATGAAAAACATACCCCGTTCCACCCGTGCCCTGGGCTTGCTGGCACTGCTGCTGGCGGGCAGCTGCACCGACGACTTCGAGGAAATCAACACCAATCCGTCTACCTACGGCCAGGGCAACTTCAACCCCAACTACCTGCTGACCACCGCCCAGCTGGCCTACACCGGCAGCACCGACTTTGCCTACGATACCTGGCGGGCCAACCTGATTTACTCCTCCACCCTCACCCAGGGCTTTGCCACGGTGGTAAGCTACTGGGCCGGCGACAAATACCTGCTGAACGAAGCCTACACGGCCGCCTACTGGGGCACTACCACGGCCGGAGCCTACGCCGAGCAGGTGAAGCCCATTACGGACATGGTGGAGCTGACCCGCGGCAAAGACCAGTACAAAAACCTGCACCAGATGGGCCGCCTCACGCGGGCCCTGATTATGCAGCGCCTCACCGACTTGTACGGCGACGTGCCCTACTCCGAGGCCGGCCGGGGGTACTACACGGGCGTCATCACCCCGAAATACGACAAGCAGGAAGCCATTTACGCCGACTTGCTGAAGGAAGTGGAAGAGGCCACCAACGCCCTGGACCCCGCCGCCGACAAGCCCTCCGGCGACGCCTTCTACCGCGGCGACGTGGAGAAGTGGCGCCGCCTGGGCAATACCTTGCTGCTGCGCCTGGCCATGCGCCTGACCAAAGTGGACCCCGACCGCGCCAAGACGTACGTAGCCAAGGTGCAGGGCAAAACCATGCAGAGCAATGCCGACAACGCGTTTTTGCTGCACGACGTAGCCGGGGCCCGCGCCACCCAGAACCGCAACAGCCAAATCCTGCTCGGCGACGGGGGCCAGGAAAACTACTACGTGAAGTGGTCGAAAACCTTTATCGACTACCTCAAGTCCACCAACGACCCGCGCCTGGGCAAAGTGGCCGTGACCCAGCTTTACCTGACGCCCAGCAGCAAAACCCAAAACGGCGCGGCCGTGTCGGACCCGGCCGCGCAGAAGGGCATGCCCAACGGCAAGGACCTGAGCGGCCGCCCCGCCACCGACATCAGCAACGACCCCAGCTTCACCATGTTTCCGGCGTATTCGTCGCCCAGCCCCGGCCTGATTAAGCGCGACGGCCCCACCTTCGTGCTCACCTACGCCGAGTCGGAGCTGCTGCTGGCCGATGCGGCCCAGCGCTGGGGCGTGGGCGGCAGCGCGGCCCAGCACTACACCGCCGGCGTAACGGCCGCCATGACCTACCTGAGCCAGTACGACCCCACGCTGGCCATCAGCGAATCGGCGGCGGCGGCCTACCTGGCAGCCAACCCCTACCGCCCAGCCGACGGCCTGCGGCAAATCAACTCGCAGTACTGGGTGCTGACCAATACCATGCTCGACTTTTACGAGTCGTGGTCTAACTGGCGCCGCACCGGATTTCCGCAGCTCACACCCGTGGTGTACCCCAACAATGCCACCAACGGCCAGATTCCGCGCCGCTTCCCCTACCCCACTTCCGAAACCACCACCAACCCCGACAACTTCCGGGCTGCCAGCGCCGCCGTGCCCGGCGGCGACAACCTCACCGGCCGGGTATGGTGGGACAAGTAGCCCGTGGACGTGTAGGTTTCTTAGCCTTAGTTGCCTCACCCCCCACCCCCTCTCCGAAAAGGGAGAGGGGGCTCTAGTTCTAGCTTATAGCTCTAGCTGAGGTTCTATTGATTGTCAACCACCTCCAGCCCACACTCGCTTGATGCGCGACAGTTGACAAGGAAAGGAACTGGTTTCTAGCCCTCGTTCCCAACTTACTTGCTAGTCCGGTGGCGGGCGTGTGTTTAACTTCTTCTCGTAATTCTTGCGCCTATGCCCGGCACCCGCAACCGTGCTTTTAATTTGTTCACTCTGCTCGTAGTGGCGCTGCTGGGCAGCCAGCCGAGCTTGGCTCAAACCAAGGAAATACCGGCCAGCACGCTGGGGCTGGTGCCGCTGCCCCTGGAAGTGAAGGCCTACGCGGCAACCTACGCCCTGCCCGCCACCGTCAGCATCTACGCTAGAAGCCAGGATGAGCGCAACGTAGCAGGTTTGCTGCAAAGCCTGCTGGCGGGGCTGGGCAAAACCGCCCGCCTGACCACGGACCGGACCGCCGCGCACATCCGGCTGGAAACCCAGGCGGGCACGCTCCCGCCCGAGGGTTACCAGCTGGTGGTCGACCAGACCGGCATCCGCATTGCGGCGGCGGGCGGGGCGGGGTTGTTCTACGGCTCCCAGACCTTGGTGCAGCTGCTGCCGCCGCGGGCCGCGGCCGGCAGCACCGCCGTGCCGCAGGTGCGCATCAACGACCGGCCGGCGTTTCAGTGGCGGGGCGCCATGCTCGACGTCAGCCGCCACTTCTTCCCGGTGGAGTTCGTCAAGAAGTACATCGACTTTCTGGCCGCTTATAAGCTCAACACCTTCCACTGGCACCTCACCGACGACCAGGGCTGGCGCATTGAAATCAAGAAGTACCCGCGGCTGACGCAGGTAAGTGCGTTTCGCAAGGAAACCCTGCTGGGCGCCCAGCAGCTCCTGAAAAGTCCGGCCGAGTTCCGGTACGACGGCACGCCCCACGGCGGGTTTTACACCCAGGAGCAAATCCGGGACGTGGTGGCGTATGCCCGGAAACGGTACGTGACCATCGTGCCGGAAATTGAGATGCCGGGACACTCGGTGGCGGTGCTGGCCGCCTACCCGGAGCTGGCGTGCCGGCCGGGCACCTACGAAACCTGGACCATGTGGGGCGTCAACGAGGACATTGTGTGCCCCACGGAGCCCACGTTCCGCTTTTTCGAGGATGTCCTGACCGAAGTCAGCCAGCTGTTTCCGGGGACGTACATCCACATCGGCGGCGACGAAGCCCCCAAAACCCGCTGGAAGGAAAGCGCCGCCGTGCAGGAGATTATGAGGCGCGAAGGCTTCGACGACGTGGAAAAAGTGCAGGGCTGGTTTAACCGCCGGATAGAGAAATTTTTGCAGAGCAAAGGCAAAAAGCTGATTGGCTGGGACGAAATTATGGACGGCGGCATTGCCCCGAGTGCCGCCGTGATGAGCTGGCGCGGCGAGAAGCAGGGCATCGAAGCCGCCCGCCGCGGCCACGACGTGGTGATGTCGCCCAGCTCCCACCTCTACATCAATTTCGGCCACAACCCGCAGCCCCACAGCCCCTACGAGCCGCTGATGATCTGCTGCTACCTGCCGCTCGACAAAATCTACAACTACAACCCGCTGCCCCCAGACCTGACGCCCGAGCAGCAACGGCACATTTTGGGTACCCAGGCCAACCTGTGGACCGAGTACATCACGACGCCCGAGAAGGTGGAATACATGCTGTTTCCGCGCCTGCTGGCCGTTTCGGAGGTGGCCTGGACGCCGGCGGCCCGCAAGAGCTACGCGGGGTTTGTGCCGCGCATGAGCCAGCACTTCCCCCGGCTCGACCGGCAGCGCATCAACTACCGCGTACCGGAGCCCCTGGGCCTGGACAGCGCCAGCGTGGTCAGGCAGGGCGGTACGGCAATGGTTACGCTGCGCTCCGTGGTGCCGGGCGCCCAGCTGCGGTACACGCTGGATGGCCAACTGCCCGACGAAACTACCAAGCTGTACACCAAGCCCTTTGCCGTGCCCCTGAACCGGCGCATCCTCGTGCGCGCGGTAACCGTAGCCCCCAACGGCCGGAAAAGCCCGCCAGCCGAGCTGCTGCTGCAGTAGCCAAGCCGCTTGCCGCGCTTAGCGGGCAGCTGGTGCAGTCCACGGCCCGCCCTTTCGGTTTATCCGGCGGGCGCGCAATTAAACCAACGGCTCCCGGAGGCCAGCGCCGTCCTTCGTTCGTGTCGTCAATGGAACCGGCGGCTCTGCTGCCCCCCTCCAACCCAAAGCCCCGGCATGTGCCGGGGCTTTGGGTTATAGAAGTAGCTTTTCGGGTGGCTGGGTCACCCCAGCCCTTCACCTCATTTCTCCACCGACAGCTGCTGGCGGAACGATTTGCCGCCGCTGGTCACCAGCACGTGATAGAAGCCGTTGCTCAGCGAGGCAGCTTTCACGCGCAGGTCATTCGGCCCGGTTTGGGTGGCAAAGGTTTCCTTCAGCACCAGGCGGCCCGTGCCATCCAGGATGCGCACTTCGGCTGGTCCTTCGGCTGGTGTCGTGAGGCGTACTACTACCTCGCTGTGGTGTAGCGGGTTGGGGTATAGCACGAGGCTAGTTGCTTCAGGCTGGGGCTGCGGCGGAGCCGGCGTGCCCGGCGCCGGCCGCAGCAGAGCCGGAGTCAGGGGCTCGGTCAGGGGGTAGCGGGCCAAGCTGGCATTTGGAATCCGCTGCTTGGGCAGGCCGGGCCCTTCAAAGTACAGGAGCAGGTCTTGCAAGCCGGTTCGCTCGAAATACGTTACTGTGAGAGGATGCCAGCCGGCGGCCAGCGTAATCGTGTCGCTGGGTTCGGGGCCCCAGGTGCGGCCGTGCAGGCCATCGAAGCTGACCACTTCCCGGTTCTGGATAAAGAGCTTGGAGCCGTCGTCGGAGTTCAGGTAGAAGCGGTACCGGCCGGCGGTGGGCACCCGCACGTAACCCGTAAAGGTGAAGCCGAAGTAGTCGGGGCGGTTGCGCAAGCTCAGGTCAAGGTTGTCTGCCACGCCGGTTTTCACGGGTTGCAGCGTTTCAAAAGGCGGCAGCACCTGCCAGACTCCTTCGTAGTAGGCGTAGTTCAGGCCGCTGACCAGCTTGGGCGAGCGGTACAGGGCCGCGGCCGGTAGAGCTTGCTTCGTGATACCGGGCCCGGCCCAGCGCACATGCAGCGTCTCGTCGAAGTTGCCGTCGAAATAAGCCACCGTGAGGCGGTGGCGGCCCGCTTTCAGAGCAATCGAGCCCGACTTTTCCCGGCTGGCATTATGACTGCTGTCATTGTCAACTACCTGCGTATCGCCGATGTAGAGCTTGCTGCCGTCGTCGGAGGCCAGGTAGAAGGTATAGATGCCCTCCTGCGGCACGTCCACGTAGCCGTCGTACTGGAAGGCAAACAGGTCGGAGCGGCGCTTCGGCGACAGGTCGAAGCCGGCCACAACCCCGGCCTTGACCACCGCCACCGTATCGAACCGGGGCAGGGCCGTGAGGTAGGGCGTTTCGTAGTAGCGGTAGTAAAGGCCTGGCAGGGCATCGGCGGGGTTTTCCGGCTCCCGGTACGCAATGGCCGGGCCGTTGTGCAGCTCCACAGTCCCGAAGGCATCGGGGCGCTGGTAGGAGTTATCGGTGGTGGCAAACCACGCTTTCTTGGCCTTGCGGGTGGCGCCATCATCGTCGCTGATGTGCACGTCCAGGCCCAGAAGCGTGCCATTCCGGACCACGCCCGGCAGCCCAGCCAGGGCCGGCTCGGTCAGGCCCAGGGTCCGCCACGGAAACCGAAACTCCACTGCGTAGCCATCAGCCGTGGCAGCCTGGGCAAATTTCACATTCTGCTTGTTGTTGCGCTTGGCCTCGTACAGCGTCGTGTCGTTCCAGCGGGTCTGGTACTGGTAGTCGTTCGGGCCGTAGCTCTCGGCCTTGTCGTTCTGCATGTCGAGGTACACTTCCACGCCGTCGTCCTTCCACACGGCATCGGCCAGGGTGCCGTCCCTGAGGTCGTCGGTGACCTGCACCAGTACGTACAGGTTTTCCTCGTCCCACAGGGCTTTGTAGGAGCCCGACAGGTCGGCCGCCGAGCTTACCCTGCCCAGGGTCACGTTGTTCAGCTCCCGCGCAGGCTGGCTGGCCCATACCGTGTCCGGCACCCCGTCAATCATGGGCGCTGGCGCCCCGGCCAGGTAGTTTACCGCGGGGTTGGGTAGGGTCGGCACGGTTAGCAGGGCCGGCTCCGAGAGGTTGCCGGCTTCGTCTACGGCCACCACCCGGATGCGCTGCTCCGTGGCGGCCGGCAGCTTGCTGAACGCCACGGACGTGCCCGTGGTAAACTGGTGCAGCACGTCGTTGCGGTACACCACGTAGCCGGCCACGCCCACATTGTCGGTGGCCGGCTGCCACCCGATGCTCAAACTCAGGTTGGTAACCCGGCTGGCCTGCAAGCTGCCCGGCACGGTGGGCGGCTCGGTTTCAAACGGCACGTGCGACAAGGCCGCCTCGGGCAGGGCCTGCTTGCTGATGCCAGGCCCTTCGTAGCTCACCAGCAGGTCGCGCCCCCCGGTGCCCTGGAAGTAGCTCACCGTGAGGGCGTGCTTGCCGGCCTTCAGCGGAATCTGCCCGCTCCGCTCCCGGGCGCCGTGCAGGCCGTCGTTATCGACTACCAGCTCCGAGCCGATGTGCAGGCGGCTGCCGTCGTCGGAGCGGGTGTAGAAGGTGTACATGCCATCCTGGGGCACTTCCACGTAGCCTTCGTATTTGAAGGCAAACTGATTGTCGCGCTGGCGCGGGGCCAGCGTGGTAGTGGCTACCTGGCCCCGCTGGGCAGCCAGCAAGGAGGCGAAATTGGGCAGGGCGGTCCAGCTGCCTTCGTAGTAGCGGTAGCTCAGCCCGCTGAGCGCACCAGCCGGCGCGGCCGGCTCCCGCAGCGGCGACACGTAGATGGTAACCGGCGCCGAAATGTTGCTGGCCCCCGTGTCGTCGGTGGCCCGCACCCGGATTTCGTGCTTGCCAGTGGGCAGGTTGCGCCACAGCAGGCTGGCGGCTACCGTATCGGTGGCCTCGCCCAGGACGGTTTTGTTGTCCAGGAACTCCACCTTGGTAATGCGGCCGTTAAGGGTTGCCGCCGCGGCCTTGAGCAGCAGTGAGTCGCCGGTGATGTAGTGGCTGCCCTCGCGCAGGTTCGCCACGCTCACCGTTACCGGCCCGCTGTAGCAGCGCACCCAGTCAATCTCGAAATCGGCGAAGTCGCTGTTGGTGGGCACGCCGGGGAAGCCCCCGTTGCGGTTACCGATGTGGATGTTGAAAATCAGGTACATCGGGTAGAAGGAGTGGTTTTTCATGGTCCGGATTTTCACCCCGTCCAGAAACCACCGCACCGAGTCCGGCTCCCACTCCATGCCCACGATGTGGAAGGCCGAGGTCATGTTGGTGCCCGTAATATTTTTAGCGTCGCTGACGTGCGCGCCCGTCACTTCATCGTTCCAGTGCTGGTTAGTGATGAACGTGGTACTGGCGAAGGCCTCCATAATGTCCAGCTCCGGGGGCCAGAAGCTCTGCGGCGACATCCAGAAGCTGCTGGAATACGCGGTGCGGGGCGCCGTCTTGACGCGGGCTTCGTAGTAGCCGTACATCTGCTGGAAGCCGTTGTACGACGACAGCATGCCCGACTTCCACTGGCCGTTTTCCTTGCCGCCCCGCAGCTTGCAGATGCCATTCTCCAGAATCACGTTGTCGTCGTCGTTGGTTTCCAACGACCAGGTTTCGCGCCAGCCGGCTCCCTTCGGGCCCCAGTAGGTGTTCCACTTTGCCGCGTCAATGGTGCTGGCGTCGAACTCGTCGCGGAACGTGAGCTGCCATTGCTTACCGGCCGGGGGCTGGGCCCACAGCATCGCCGGGCTTAATAGCACTAACAGGGTGAAGCCAACTTGAAGCAAGTAGACGTGTGCTTTCATGAAAAGCGGGTTAAAAATGAAACGTATAGAATGGGAAAACCCCGATTTGCGGCAGCAGAGGCAGGCAAAACGCCGTCCTGAGAAGAGCACTGTCCTCGAATAGCTGGGGCCCGTCGCCCGTAGATTGACAGCGCTTGGATAAATATGTACAAACATATAAATAATTTTTTATTTTATCTTATTTGGTAAATTATTTCTTGTCATAGTGTAAGGAAAAAAATTCTGACTACGCTTCGGCTGGTTTGTGCCGCCACGCTTTATACCGCCGCCCAATCAGCTGCCTCCGAAAAAAGAAAAAGCCGCCTCTCCAAGCAGGAAAGGCGGCTTCTTCTTTTTTGCTTGTAGACCGGTTTCTCTTTTACAGGAAGCCCATTTTTGCGTAGTGACTCGTGCGGCAGAAACGAGCAAGCCTGGCTCCAAGCCAGGGCCCGGTGCGCCGCCGGAGTGGCACACCGGGCCCGGATATCTGGTTTAGCTGCGGCGCCACACGCGCACCCACTCCACCTCGGTGAATATGGGGCCTTGGAAGTTATTGCTGTTGCCGAACCAACCGTCTTGGTCGCCCACGTTGCGTACCTCGTCAGAAAGGATAAGTACCCCTTGTTCGTCTACGATGTTGCCGGAGATGCTACCCTGGAGTACGCCGTCGATGTACAGTGTAGCCTTGCCGGATTCCCACAGTACGCCGTAGGTGCGGAAGGTGTCGGTGTAGGTACCTAGCTTTGAAAATGTGGGGGCAGGCTTCACAAACGGCATGTGCGACGTCAGTGCCACTGCCCCACGTTTGCCACCAAATTCGGCAAAATCCAGCTCTTTGTATGTGTTGTCGGCAGGCTTACTCAACGGGAAAGCCCAGAAGCATGGGTCATTGCCGGGCGAAGAAGCAGGTTTCATGCGCACTTCGAAGTAGCCGAACTTCTGTAGGAAAGGATTGGGAGTACCGGCTGTGGTAACTACGCCGGAGGTAAATTGCAGGCCTCCTTGCGCCTTGCGCTCCGTCTTGATGTAGAGCTTGCCGTTGGCTACTGAGATATGAGCACCGTCGGCCTGGTAGTAGGTATCGATTCGCTTACCGGTGAACGTAGCCGAAGCCGCATTGCCGTTGCCACTGGGCCATGCCTTGGTCCACTTGTTAGAGTCAAAGAAGTCGAAGTTATCTTCGAAGGTCTTGGTCCAGGAGCCCGAGCCGGCCGGGGGGCCGCTCACGGCGCCGGTGCTGGGCGGTGGCGTACCCGTGCCGGGCGTGGTGCCGCCACCGCCGGCTACGGCTTCCAGCTTCCACTTCTGCCCGTCCCAGCCGTTGTCGGCCCAGATGTGCACGTTGGTGTAGGTACCGCGCGTAGACTTGCCGCCCGCTACGTCCAGGCGCAGCTTGGGGCTCTGGTTGCGCACGGCTTCGGGCGTGAGAAAGAAGTAGCCGCTGCCGGCATCCTCCAGCAGCCAGCGCTGGCTGGAGGCGTAAATTGACACGCGGGAGGCTTGCTTGATGCCGCCGTCGCTGTTATTGGCGTCCAGCACCTTGTTTTTCTGCCCGACCTGACTGGTGATGGTGTAGATGTTGCCGCCCTGGTGCACAAAGCGCCAGCTCTGCGGGGCCAGGTTGTTCTGGTCCCACACGCCCACCTGCTGGCCGTTCTGGTCGGTGCCGCCGGCCACGTCCAGGCGCTGGCTGGCCCCGCCGTTGCTGGGCACCAGCTTGGTGGTGAGCGTATACACACCATCGGTAACTAAGCCGCCGGCTATGGCCGTGCTGCTACCCGTGCTGTTGTCCGGCACAGCAGCCGGCTCCGCTTCTGGTTTCGAGCAGCTGGTAAACAGCAGAGCGGCTACCGCAGTAGCGTACGAGGTGCGCAGCCAGCGGCCTCGGGACGGGAGAGTCCGTTGCAGAAAATCTTTCACGTGGTAAGGGTTAGGTTGGAAAAGAAGGTTGTGGAAAAGGGGACTTAACGAATCAGGCGGACGAAGCTCATTTTTGAATTTTACAACGACGAGCCTGATTCTGATAAGCTGGAATACAACCACTGTGCCGGGCCAACCTACCCACCTACTTATCAGGCTGCCACCTGTTCTAGTCAACTGATCAGCAGATGGTTATTTATTGCTCTATACCTATTCCTACCCATTTATCATCTGGCAAGGTGCCTTTGCGGAAAGTCAGCTTTTATCTACTATTTCAAAGCTTGCTCCAATATATTGGAGCAGTGGCAAACAGTACCTACTACATATCGTTTTTTGCACATAACACATACATGGCATAAATTTAATTTTTACCTGAAATTATACTATCACCTAAAATGATTCAGTCATCATAGGTTATTAAAAAAGCATCCCCTACGGCTGAGCCATAGAAGATGCTTTTTGGTGTACCAACTCCAGATGCGTCCTACCCATGCTGCAAGCATAGCTCTTGCCTAATGCCGGTAGGGGCGTACGTTGGTGCAGAAGGCAGGCTCCGGCGGGCAGCCGGCTGCGGTCGAGAGGCAGCTTACCGATAAGGGGATGACTGGTACCTGCACCCACGCGCCTCACCGGTTGCCCAACGCCCGGCGCCCACCTGAGGCCAGCGCAGCCAGCGGAAATGGTGCAAAGCGCACTTATACCCCGCCAGTAACAGGGTCGGAAAAGCTCACCGGCTCCTGCCCCGCAGCACGCGCTACTCGACTTTAAGCGTAAACTGCCGGGCTTGGCCGTCGAGGCGGGTTTTGAGGTAGTAGGTGCCCGGCGGCAGCATGGCCGGCAGGCGGAACTCGGTCTGGCCCTCACGCAGGGGCACGGTGAGCAGGCTCACAAACTGCCCCTGTTGGTTATACACTTGCACCGTGGCCCGCTGCGCCTGCTGGGCCGTCAGGCGCAAGGTGGCCTGCCCATCAGGTGAGGGGTTGGGGAAGACGCTGAGCGTAGCTGCCGGAGCAGTGGCCGCCGATGCGGCGCTGGTTACGGGGCTGCCCGCCACCGCCTGAAGCTGCCACTGCTGGTTGAGGTTGCCGTAGTAGGTCCACTGCTGCACCCGCACGCCGTTGGCCGTTGCGTTTGCGCCCCCCGCCACGTCCAGGCACTTGCCGCTGGCCTTGTTGATTAGGCGGTAGAAGCCGTCGGCGGTGGTTTCCAGCTTCCAGCGCTGGGCGTCAGTGTTGTTGGCGGTATATTGCTGCACCTTGGCGCCGTCGTTGGGGTTAGAGCCCGCCACGTCCAGAGCCCTGCCCGAATGCACCGCCGTCAGCTGGTAGTAGCCCTGGCCCATGTGCTGCACGCGCCACTGCTGATTTTGCCCGCCCGTGGCTTCCCACTGAATAACGCGCACCGTGTCGCCCCGCCCCGCGCCGTACACGTCCAGGCGCTTGCCCGAGTGCCGGGCCGTGAGCGTGTACACGCCATCGGCTACGGGAGCGGCCGCCTGCGGGTAGGCCCCTATATCTACCGCCACGCCAGTCGGCACGCCCAGGGCCTGGGCTACCTCCTGCGGCAGGGCCTGGCCGGCGCCCCGCGCCGGTGAGCTGGGGCTGAGCTGGTAGTTGCCAGCAGCCGGGTCGAGAAACAGGGCCGTGAGGGGCTGGTTGTCCAGGCTGCGGCCGTTGGCTTCCACGCCCACACGCTGGCGTAGCGCGGCCAGCCCAGGCAGCTCCCGATTGTCGCCGGTGCGGGCCTCGGTCCAGCGGGCCAGGGCGGTGGGCTGGGTGGCGCTGGTGCGGTAGTAGAGGTTGTAGTCGAGGGCCGTGACCATGGGCGGGTCGGCCGGGTTCAGGGGCCAGTTGAATACGTCGAGCACGTCCTGTACCTGCCAGGAAGGGAGGTTGCGGACGGTGCCGCCGTTGGCCAGAATGTTGTTTTTGGCCACGTTGCCCTGGGTTACCCAGTTGGGCAGCAAAATGCCCTGGCCGCTGTATTCCTCCGTTTTGCCCGCGCCGGGCCGCTCGGTTTCGTTTATCACCAGGGCGCGGCCGTTGTCGACGAGGGTGTTGTGGTAGATGCGGGCGTTGGCCGAGTTGGAAATCTGAATGCCCGATTCGCCATTGCCTACGCACAGGTTGCCGGCAATGAGTGCTCCGTCGGAAATCTCGAAGAAAATGCCAATGATGCCGTTGCGCAGTACCGTGTTGTGCAGAATCTGGGCCCGGCGCACCCCAATATCCATCCACAGCCCCATGGAGTAGTTGTTTTCCACCCGGTTGCGCCGGAACACCATGTCGTCGAGGCCGGTTATTTTCAGGCCGGCCGCATCCCAGCCCCCATTGAAGCGCTCAATATTGTTGTACGTGAAGGTGTTGTCTTCCAGCAGCAGGCCGTGGGCCATGGAGGCATCAAACCCTTTGCGGCCGTTGTAGCTGAACGTATTGCCGCGGACGATGCAGTTGAGGGCGGTGCCGGCCCGCGAGTTGCTGCCGGGGGCGCTGCCCAGCAGCTGCGCCCCGATGCTGGCATTCCACACGAAGGTGTTGTTTTCGAGCACGATGTTGGGTGCGGCAAACTCCATGGCCAGCTCGGTGAAGTGGGCGAAGCCCAGGCCCCGCACCACGGTGCCGGCCGCCTCGGTGTAGCCCCAGCCCATCCACAGGGCCCGCTCCATGGCGGCCGACTCCACGGTTTTGCCCGCTGGGTTGTCGCCCAGGTAGATAGCGCGGCCCGCCGGGTCCACGTAAAACGTGCCGGCTGTTACGTCCTGCCGCCGCGTTACCTGCGCGAGGGCCCGCCCATCCACAAACACCATGTCGCGCAGAAAGGCCTGGGGGTAGCCGGGCTCCAGGTTTTCGTCGCCGGCGTTTTTGCCGAAGCTGTAGGGCCAGTTGTTGTGGCGCCAGGCCGTGCCATCGGCCACCCAGCCCGTTACTTCCTCGCTGCCCTTCACCCACACCTGCTCGTGGGGGTAGGGCTGCAAGGTCAGGCGCTTATTGACGGCCCCCATGCGGCTGCGGTCGGTTTGTGTGGGGCTGGGGCGGTAGGTGCCGGCCCGAAACACGATGGTGGCCCCGCTGGGCGCCGCCGTAAGAGCGTGCGTGAAGCTGCGCCAGGGCTGGGCCAGCGTGCCGGGGTTCTGGTCGGAACCCTGGGGCGAAACGAAGTAAGCTCCGCTGCCAGGCACGGGGTAGTTGGTGTCTTTGAGGGTCAGGATGTTGCCCTGCAAGTCGCGCGGGGCGGGCTGGGCCTGAGCCGCCCAAGCAAGGGGCCATAGCAGAAGCAGGCAGAGTAAGCAGAAATACCGCGTCATATGAAAACTGCTGGAAGGTTAAAAAAAAAAAAGAAAACAGACCGCCGCACCACGCAGCCTCTGAAGCTCAGGTACATAAGCCAGTGACTACCTCCTTCGGAGGCCTTATTCCACCCTCAGCGTAAACTGCTGGGGCTGGCCGTCGAGGCGGGCCTTCAGATAATAGGTACCCGGCGGTAGCATGGCCGGCAGGCGAAACTCGGTCTGGCCTTCCCGCAGGGGCACCGTGAGCAGGCTGACGAACTGGCCCTGCTGGTTATACACCTGCACCGTGGCCCGCTGGGCCTGCTGCGCCGTCAGGTGCAAGGTGGCCCGCCCATCGAGGCTGGGATTGGGGAAGACGTTGAGGGCGGCCGCGGCCTCACCAGCCCCTGGTGTGCTGGTGGTAGCTGCGCCTGAGCGGGCGGCGATGGGAGCGGCAGGGCCAGTGCTTACCAGCTCCACGGCATCCAGGTATACGAAGGGCCAGTTGCTGCCATTGCGCACGTCGGTCCACAAACCAACTTCCAGCTGGCCATTCGTTACGAGCAGGCCCGGCAGCTCCAGGGTCTGGTAGCCCGCTGCCGTCGGGATGTTCACGCTGGCCCGGCTGCCGCTCGTACTATAGTTCTTGGCCTCCAGCCAGGCCGAGGCAAACCCGCTGCCCGACTTGCGCGCCTTGGCCCGCACGGTGTAGGTGCCGTTGGGCAGGTTGCGGATTACCTGCGAGGTAAACACGCTCCAGGTGCCGGACTGCCCGTTGTAGTGCGTCAGGTGGTAGGTGCCGGCGGCGCTGCCCCCGTGGCTCTCGGTGTAGGCCGCGGCCGGCGTGGCGCCGTAGCTGGTCCAGCCCGGCGGGGTGGCGGTAGGCGAGTTCTGCTCGAAGCTGCCGTTCAGAACCAGGCTGGCCGGGCAGGCCAGGCCGGTGCCGGGGGTGCCACAGTCGCAGGCCATCGGGGCGCGGCGGTTGGCGAAGTCGGTGGTGGGGCCGCCGCCGATGGTGCCGGCGTCGTTGTTGCTCACCACGCTCAGCTTGGTGAAAATCTTGATGATGTCGCGGGCCCAGGGCGTGCCCGTGCCCTGCTGCCAGGGGTAGTAGCCGAAGTTGGCCCGGAACTCCTCGCCCGCACTGCCGGCGGGCCCGCTTTCGAAAGCAATATGGAACACGTCGCTGCCGCCGGTCTCATCCACCACGTAGGCCCCGTACTCTTGCAGGGCCTGGGCCACGATGCGGCCGGGCTCCGACTCCAGGTTCAGTGAGGCAATGGACACCGACGGCGGCAGGGCCAGCAATGCCCCCATCTCCAGAGCCGGCACGGTGCCTTTGTAGTTTGAAGCCGCGTATGAGTCGGCGGCGTAGGCGGGCCAGCGGTAGCCTTTGGTAGCGTCCTGGGCGTTGTAGTACAGGTACATGGCCCCGATGACCAGCTTCAGGGCGTGCGGAATCCGGCGGCCGGGCCGCAGCTCCCCCACCCGGATGACGCCGCCCAGCGCCGACATAGCCGACGCCCCGTGGGAGCCATTGCGGCCGTCGCCGGTCAGAGTGTTGCGCACGCCGTCCCAGTT
Source organism: Hymenobacter sp. YIM 151500-1 (assembly GCF_025979885.1). Lineage (NCBI taxonomy): Bacteria > Pseudomonadati > Bacteroidota > Cytophagia > Cytophagales > Hymenobacteraceae > Hymenobacter > Hymenobacter weizhouensis. The sequence continues at coordinate 503,472 of NZ_CP110139.1, read as the reverse complement.
GTAGGTGCCACTGGCGTAGTTGACCGTGGCGTAGCTGGAGCCGCTGCACCGGTAAAAGGGCAGCCCCTGCCAGATGGTGCTGCCGTCGCTCGTCAGAATGGCCGCGCAGTTGTTGGGCGTGCAGCATTCTGCCCGGTCGACGAAGAAATTTGCCGGAATCGGAACCGTGGCCAGCACGCTGCCTTCCCTGGCGCAGGGCGACTTGCTTCGGTCCCAGCCGGCCCAGTTCTGGTAAACCGGCGTGGCCGGGGCGTTGGGGGTCATAATGATAATGTCTTCCTCGGCCGTCACCACCCAACTGGTAGGGGCTTTCAAGCCCGCCGGCACATACACCGCATTGTTGTGCAGGGGCATGTTCCAGATAGAGGTTTTGTCGAAGGGCCATAGCAGCGGGTCGCGCTGGGCCTGAGCGGGTAAAGCCGCCAAACCAGTAAGAGCAAGAAGTAAAAGTGCTTTTCTCATGGGAGGAAGATTGGTAGTGGAAAAGGGAGTGTGTTGTCTTGGAAGTAGTTGGCGTTCGTTGCTGCCGCGTCAGGCCCCAGTAGCGACGCGCCCCTGGGCTGCCCCAGCCGAACGGGCAGCCGGGGGCCGGGGCCTAGCCCGCACCGGGCAGGCTGTAGCGGATGCTGCTGGTAAAGCGCAACGTAGCCGTGTAAACACTAGGAAAAATCAAGTTTTTTGGTTGCAGGGTCCTACCACGAAATCAGCCGCCAGGAGCCCTGACTTACTTTATTTCGTAGTTATGCACAGCCTGCCTCCAACTAATTGGAGGCCAGCCGCCACCGGATTGTATAATAGTGCGCTGCCACTACTGTAGCGCGTCAGGAGCTTGCTTACTGGCTATAATTACGCCAGCCGCCCGGCGCACCGATACGGCGACTGAGCGGCTGGCGCGAGGTAAAGCCCTACGGAAGCAGCCGAAGCGGCGCACCCGAGCCGGGGCAGAATTCACGGGTCGGCCCCGGCCCCTAGGGCATACGGACAATTATCTTTGCGTGCATGGGCCTGACCGGAGATGAATTGAGTGAAGCGGCGTGGGCGAAGCTGGCGCCGCATCTGGCCGGTAAGGCTGGCGACGTAGGTCGCACGGCGGCCGATAACCGCTTGTTTTTGAATGCGGTGCTATGGGTGATGCGCCACGGCGGCACGTGGCGCGTGCTGCCTGAGCACTTTGGCAAGCACGACACGATCCGCAAGCGGGCGTTGCGCTGGGCGCAAAAAGGCACCTGGCAGCGCTTGTTCACGGCCGTGCGCGTGCCGGAACTCGAGTCGGTGCTACTTGACTCGACCATCCTGCGGGCGCATCAGCGCGCCAGCGGGCAGGTGAAAAAAAACGCGCCGGTGACGAGGCCCTCGGGCGCAGCCGCGGCGGACTGACGACCAAGGTGCATGCGGCCGTCGACGAGCGGGGCCGGCCGCACGCGCTGCTGCTCGGGCCCGGCCAGCAAGCCGACTGCTGCCGGGCTTTGGAGCTGCTCGACGCCGTCGGGCCGGTGCACTTCGTGCTAGCTGACAAGGGCTACGATACCAATGTCATTGTCGAAGCGGTAGTGCAGCGGGGGGCCGAAGTAGTCATTCCCAGCAAGAAAAACCGCACGTATTGCCGGCTTATTGACCGGGCCCGCTACCGCCAACGCAACCGGATCGAACGGTTTTTTAACCGCCTCAAGGATTTTCGCCGCCTAGCCACGCGCTACGACAAGACCGCCTGCAGCTTCTTGGGCTTCCTCCACTTCTTTGCCGCCCTCTGCTGGTGCTAGCAATTGTCCGTATGCCCTAGTTGGCCGAGTTACTCCACTTGCAGCGTGAAGCTCCGGTTTTCCCCATCAATGCGGGCCTTGAGGTAGTAGATGCCCTGGGGCAGAATGCCGGGCAAGCGGCACTCCGTACGGCCGGCGCGCAACCCCACACGGTGCTGGCCCAGGAGCTTGCCCCGCTCGTTGTGCACTTCCACCACGGCCGTCTGGGCCCGGCGGGCCGTCAGCACCACGGTGGGGTGGCCGGCGCTGGGGTTGGGGTAAGCGGCCAGGCTGGTAGCCGCGGCCGGGGCGGCGCTTTGCGTGGCCGTAGTGGTGCCCACCGGCCCGCCCACGTACAGGGGCAGCGTGCCGGCCAAGTCGCGCAGGGGCACGTCGGCCCGCCGGAGCGTGTCCGTGACGCCGTTGCGGGTTTCCACCACCAGGTCCTGGTACACGGCGTTGCCGGCGCCGTAGGCCGAAACGGCCAGCGACACCGTCGACTCCCGGTTGATGAAGGCCGGCGTGGCTTTGGCCCCTCCGTTGTTGTAAATCATGCCGCCCAGCACTTCGGTGCGGCCGCCGCCCGTGGTTTCCACGGCCACGCCGGGGTGCTCGGTTTTCAGCCCCAGAATCCACACCGTGCCGCCGTCGTTGACCAGCTTGGTTTGGGCGCTGAACTGGTCTTCGAGGTTAACCATGCGGGCCCAGAGGCGCTGGTTGCTCACGCGCCAGTGCCCGCCAATCACCTCCTCCACGTAGATGTCGCCGCGGCCGGTGTTGCTGTACAGGCCCATCTGGCTGTTGCGGACCACCAGCGTGCGGCTGGCGGCGTGTTCGAGGCTGGGGAAGTTCAGGTGCTGCACCACCACGGCAGGAGCCGTGCCGTTCTCGAACCGGAAAGTGGGGCTGGCCGCTCCTTGCAGCAGGGCGCGCAGGCCGATGATGCGCCGCACCGAGCCGCGAATGATAATGGGCTGGGTAACGGTATAGGTGCCGTTGGGCAGGTACACGGTCTGGGCCCCGGCCCGGTCGATGGCGGCCTGAATAGCGGCCCCGGTAAAGCCCCGGACCCGCACCCAGTCGGCGGTATCGGTGGGGGTGCCCCAGGCCACGGCGGGCGTTTCGCGCACGGCTAGGCCCAGCGACCGGGTGGCGTTGCCGGGAAACAGCGAGTACACCCCGTGCGACACGTATTCCGTGATGTTGCCGTCGAGGGTATCCACGCCAAAGCGCACCTTGTTGAAGCTGATGGCCGAGTGCTGGTAGCCCGTCACCTGAATGTTGCGCAGAAAGGTTTGCATGGTGGCCCGGATGCCGCCGTACTGGTCGGGGTCGGTGTTGAAGATTTCGATGGCCGTGCGCGTGCTGGCATTGCCCGAGCCCGTAATGACGGCATCCAGCAGGTGCAGGCTCATGGCGTTGCCGCCGCTGCGCACGGCCGGCACGGCGTTGGTGCTGCGCAGGCCGCGGATGGTCACGGCCTGAAAGTAGTTGTAAACCCCGCACACCCGCTGGTTGCGCACGTCAATGCTTTCCAGCACCACGCTGTTAATCTTGTCCGAGCCGGTGATAATGCCGGTGTCGAAGCCATCCACGGCCACGTTCTTAATCAGGTGCTGCCCGTTGCGGGGGTAGCCCAGGTTCAGGCCCGCTACGCCGGCCTTGGCCGGGTCCGAGGACTTGATGCGCACGTTGTACACCCCGCCGCCGTTGTTGGAGTTGAACTTGATGCCGGTGGCGCCGGGGTTGCGCCGGCCCACGTCCACGGTCAGGTCCGAAATCGTGTTTTCAAAGCCGTTGGCGGCGTTGAGCTGGGTATCAACCACGGGCTTGGGGCTGGCCGCGTCGCCGAAGCCAGCGGCGCCGTCTTTGAGCCGGATAATGGTGCCGGCCTTGTTGACGCCCTGCAAGGTGGTGCGCTTGTAGTCGTCGCCGCTTTTCAGGCCCTTGGGCCACAGCAGCGTCCCGCTCACCAGGTAGGTGCCCTTGGGCAGGTACACGATGCGGCGCTGGTTGGCAATGTTTTCGTCGGCCAGGGCGCGCAGAATGGCCTGGGTGTCGTCGGTTACGCCGTCGCCCTTGGCATTGTAGGGCGCCTTGGTTACGTCGATAACGCCGCCATCGGCCGGAAACGTACTATCTTGGGCGCGGGCCGCGCCGCGGCCCAGCAGCAGGGCCGCGGCAAGTGCTAGCCGCGCGGGAGAAAAAAAGGCAGGTGTCAGCATAGAGCGGTTGTAGGTTAGTTGGTAAGTGGTTAGGTTGTAGGTTGTTGATAAGGGCAAGACCATAGAAACGAGGGCGCATCCGGCAGCCGGCTTCTGCGTCAGCCTACTCGACCCGGAGAACCAAGCGCCGGGTCTGGCCGTCGAGGCGGGTTTGCACGAAGTAGGTGCCCCTGGGCAGGGCACCGGGTAGGCGGAACTCGGTCGGGCCCGCCTGAACGGGCACGGTAAACACGCGCACCAGCCGGCCGTGGGCGTTACGCACCTGCACGGTGGCTGTTTGGGCCCTCGCCGCCGTCAGCACGAGCGTGGCGTCGCCTTCGGGGCTGGGGTTGGGGTAGGCCGTGAGCGAGGCCGGCGCGGCCCCGGCATCCCGGCTGGCCAGCCGGCTGGAGGGGGTGCCCGCCGCCGCCGGAAACAGCTGGCTTTGCGGAATAGCCTGGGTGCCCTGGCCCGGATAGGCCCATTGCAAGCGGCACACGGCGCCCTCGGTATTCTCGAAGTACTCGAGCTTGATATCCGCCTTCTGCCCGGCCGTCAGGCTGATGCCGGGGGCGTTGTCGGTGGTGGGCGGGTGGGTTGTCCAGTTGTTGATAACCTGCTGGCCATTCACCCACAGCCGCACCCCGTCATCCGAAACCGTCGAGAAGGTGTACGTGCCGCTGACCGGGGCCAGCACCTGGCCCGTCCAGCGCACGGAGAAGCGGTCCGCGGTTACGCCCGTGCCGGGCGAGCCGCTGCCCCAGTCCGTATTCACCTGCGCGTCCACCCGGCTGAGCACGGCGCTGCCGCTCAGGTCCGGGCTGTTGTAGTAGGTGGCCTGTAAGCCCGTGCCGGTCGTGCTGCCCCCGCTGCCGGGCCCCCACGACAAGGCGCTGGCCGGAATGGTCTGCTTGCTCACGCCGGGGCCCTGGTAGCTTACCGACAGGGTTTGTCCGCCGCCGGCCTGGAAGTAGGTCACCGTCAGGGCGTGGGTGCCGGCTTGCAGGCCGATGCTGCCGCTCAGCTCCTGCGGGCCGTGGGCGCCGTCGTTGCTCACCACCAGCTGCGAGCCGATGTAGAGCTTCGAGCCGTCGTCGGAATCGGTGTAGAAGGTGTAGGTGCCGTCCTGGGGCACGGTCACGTAGCCCGTAAAGCGCAGGGCGTAGTTTGTGTCCTGCTGGCGCACCGACAAGCCGGGGGTGCTCGTGGTGCCGGTGGCCAGCGGCGTAAGGGTGGAGAAGTCGGGCAGGCCGGTCCACTGGCCCTGGTAGTACTGGTAGCCCAGTCCGGCCGCGGTGCCGGTGGGGTTTTCGGGTGTGCGCAAGGCCGTGGGGGCACCCACCGTAATGGGGCTGCCCAGGGGGCCGCTGCCGGTTAGCTCCCGGATGTCGTTGGCGCCTTGCAGGTGCCAGCGGAACGGCCCGCGGCCGGTTTGGTCGTTTACCCAGAGGTAGGTTTCGCCGTTCACCTGCACCAGCTCCGGCAACAGGCCCCCTACCCCATCGGCACCCCCAAACTGGCCCACGAACAGGCCGTCGTCGTAGAAGTGCATGAACTGGTTGGCCATGCCCCCGTTGTAGAACTCGCCGTGGTAGCCGAACACGATGTTGCGCCCACTGGCCACCACCTTATTGCCACCGGTTTCCACGCCGTCGCCGATGTTGTAGGAGCCCAGCCCGTCGAGCGGCACGCTGCTGGTTACGGTGGGGCTGGCCTTCCAGAGCCAGTCGGTGCCGCCGGTTTTCACCCCGCCCAGGTGCCAGCCGTTGTTCAGGGAGTTATCAAACGAAACCAGCACGCCCGAGCTGGTAACCGGCGACTGAATGCCCACCAGGCTGCAGCAGCGCGGGTATGGGTCGCGGCTGCCCTCCGAGGCCGAGGCCAGCGCCGTGGCGGCCTCCCACTGCGGGTTGTTGTTGTTGCCGAAGCCGGTGAGCCGGCGCGTGGTCCAGCGGGCCCGGTCGGCGCTGGCGGTGTGGAGGTTGCCCTCGGGGCTGAACCAGTCGTTGTTGCCGTCCACCGTCAGGCCGGTAAAGCGGAGCTGGCTGCCGGTAAACTCCACCACCTTGTTGCGCAGAAAGCCGTAGGTGCGGCCGTTGCGCAGGGTGCGCACCGCCCGCAGCTCAGGCCCGAACAAGTCGCCGAAGTACTCGGCCGCCAGGTTGCCCGCGCCCCAGTTCCTAACCAGCGTCCACGACTGCCCGATGGGCTTGCTGTAATCGACCTGGTACTCCAGCAGGCGCAGAAACACCCGCGTGGGGTTGTTCAGGTCCACCACCGTGGCGCGGTAGTCTACGCCGCCGTAGGCAATCTGGTCGAGGTAGGTACGGTTGGCCGAAAAGTGCAGGGTGCGCCGGTTGCCGCCGTCGCCCACCCAAAACGAGCCATCGGCCTGCACGGCCAGCGCCGCGCCCGGCTTGGCACCCCAGCTCACGTCAAACCAGAACTTGTCGGTGCGCACCTCGGGGCCGTTGGTCTGGTAGCCGCCGGCCTGGCCGTAGGTCCAGAGCGGGGTGCCCGTGCTGGTAAAGGCCTTTACCTGCTGGCTGCTGCCGCCGTCGGCCACCAGCACCACGTCGTTGTTGGTGGGGTGCACGGCTACGGCCAGCGGGTTGGTAAGCCCGCCGATGGTGGCGGCCACCGTGGGCGAGCCGCCCGCCAGGTTGGTGTAGCGCACCACCGAGGTACCCGTGGCCACCCACAAGTCGCCGTTGGGCGCCGTGGCCAGGCCGCGGGGGTTGGGCACCGTAATCGTGCCGAGCAGGTTGCCGCCCCGCTTATCGAACAGGCGCACCACGTTGAGGGCGCCGCGAGCCACGGCCAGCACGTTGCCGGTGCGCTGCACGGCCAGGCCGGTAGGGTGCGTGGTGGCACCTGTGGTCTGGTCCAGGTCGATGACGCTGCGGTAGTGCTGGCTGGGCTGGTTGCCGTTCAGGCGCAGCTCCTGGCCGTTGGCGAAGGTGGCTTCGGTATAGTCGCTGGCTTTCAGCGCCATAACGAAGGTGTGGTTGGCGCCGTCGCCGTAGCCGCCGTCGTAGTCGGCCAGGTACAGCCAGGTGCCGTCGGTAGCCACCGCCCCGAAGGCCGTAAACTGGTCTACGCGCCCCACGTCGGTTTGGGTGTGGGGGCTGCGCACGTCAAAGCGGTGCAGGTTGTTGCCGCCCTCGGTGTAGCCGTTTACATAATAGGCGGTGTTGCCGTCGAGGGCCAGGCTGAAGGGCGGAAACCAGGCGTTGTGCATGGCCGCCTTGTTCTGCTGGTCAGACGTGGTGCCGATGTGGCCCTCCGGCACATAGCGCAGGTTGTGGGTGAGCACCTTTACCTGGTAAGTGCCCGCGGCCACGGCGGTGCCGGTGTCGTCGCGGCCGTCCCAGCTGGCCTGGTGGGCGCCGGCCGTGTAGGGCACCTTGCGCCAGAGCGTGCGCACCAGCGTGCCATCGGGCCGGTACACGCCCGCGCTGGTGGTGTAAGCCTTATCGAGGGTAAACGAGATGGGCGTTTGGGCCCGGACGGCGGAGGCCAGCGGCAGGGCCAGCAAGGCCGCCAGCAGCGGCCCGCGCCCCGCTACTGCCGGGAGCAAGTTGGCTTTCATAGGAAAGGCAGTGAGAAGTCCGGGGCTAGTTGTGGGTCACGCGCACGTCGTAGATCTGCACTTCGCCGTAGGCGGAGCAGGCCTCCCCGCTCACCTTTTTGCTGCCGCGGCACGAGGACTGCACGTAGGCCCCGGCCTTGAAGTAGGCCTTGCTGTACTTCTTGCTGAGCGTGTACTTCAGCGTGTTGTTGTAGTAGCACTTGGTTTTGCCCCCGCTCACCACAAACTTCACCGTGAAGCGCGTGCCCAGCTGGTAGCTGCTGGTCAGCGTGGGGCCGTCGTCGCCGTTGATGTCCACGAACAGCTTCTGCCCTTCCAGCCGAAACACAAGTACATCGTCGGAGCCGTCGTGAATTTGCCCGACCACGATGTGCGGCTTGGCTACGGGCAGGTGGGTCACGGCCTGGTCGATGACGAGCGTATGCGTGCCGCTCGTCGACGACCAGCTGGCTTTCTGGGTGCCGTTGCTTTTCATCTCGCGCAGCTCGGAGCGGGGGTAGCCCGAGCCGCTGGTGGTGGCTCCGTCGGCATAGGCCCGGAACACCACGGCGTCGCCGGCCGGGCGGCTGAAAAAGTGGTTGGCGTCCTCAAACGTGTTCAGGGCCGGCTGCTGCACTTCGTCGGCGGCGCCGCTGCCGTCCTGGTCCAGGGGCAGGGTCAGCTTCCAGTTGGCCAGGTTGAGTACCTGGGCCGGGTACGCCGCCGTGGCGGCCGGGGCGTTGCGGGCCGGAGCAGCCGGGCCCGGCGCGGTGGGCGCTACGCCCGGCTCGGAGCAGGCGCTGAGCAGGCCGAGCAGGACCAGCGGCGCAAAGGGCAAGGGTTTGGCTGGTGGTTTCATGTAAAAGCAGGGAAATGAGCAGGAGGATGCTGGTCGCAGAAGGCGCCCGGCGTCGGCCGGCGCCCCTAGCCGGTGGGTAGGCCGGGGCGTGGGCTCTACTCCACGTTCAGCGTGAACTGCTGGGGCTGGCCGTCGAGGCGGGTTTTGAGGTAGTAGGTGCCCTGGGGCAGAGTTGCGAGTAGCTTGAACTCGGTCTGGCCGGCCTGCACGGGCACGGTGAGCAGGCTCACCAGTCGCCCGTGCTTGTCGTGCACGTACACCGTGGCCCGCTGGGGCTGCTGGGCCTGTAGGCGCAGCGTAGACCGGCCATCCGGGCTGGGATTGGGATAGGCGCTTAGGCGCCCGGCCTCTTCGGGAGCTACGGTGGCACTGGCGGCGGTGGGCTCAGCAGCAGTTGCCGCGGCCGCAGCGACCGGCTCGGCAACCGCGGCGCTCTGGGCCGTAGCGGCAATGTCGCAGAGGGCAAAGAAGCTGCTTTTGTTGAGAGTACCGGCGAAGGGCCCGGTCTTCAGCTCCCGGCGGAAGTTGGCCGTGATGGTGGCATTATTTTCCACGCGGGAGTCGCGCCAGTCCGAGCCGAACACCTGCTTCATATCGTAGTTGATGTAGCTGATGGCCTTGATGTTGGGGTTGGTCTTGATCAGGTTGAAGTACAGCTCGTACCACTGCTTCCACAGCGCGGCCCCGTCGGCGGCGGCCGTGCCGTTGGCCGGCAGGGCGTCGCCCTTCAGCCCCGACTCGCCGATGATGACCGGCTTGCGGCGGGCCCGGGCATCGGCCAGGAAGGAGGCCGTCATGGGCAGGCTCATGTGGCCCAGGGTAAACACGTCCAGGCCCCACCAGTCCACGTACTCGTCGCCGGGGTAGTAGGGCATGTAGTCGGTGTTGTGCTCATAGGCCGCGGCGCACCACACCGTAGCCACCTTGCTCAGGCCCTGGCGCCGAATCATCTGCACCACATGGATGAAGGCCTTTTTGTACAGCTCCCGGTCGGTGTAGTTGTTCCAGTGGCCGTTGAACTCGTAGCCGATGCGCAGCAGCACGGGCCGGTCCATGCGCCGAATCCAGTCTAGCATTACTTGCAGCTTATGGTCCAGGGCCCCGCTGGCCACGGCCCCGTAGTTCTGCTCCTGGTTTTCGGTGTTCAGGGCCAGGCCAATCTGCACGGCCACGTAGCGGTTGGCGTCGGAGTACTGGCTTGAGCGGCGCACGGCGGCCCCAATCTGGTTGACGCGGATGTCGGTGGTGTCCCTGGACAGGTTCCAGACGTAGTCCATGTAGAAGTTGGGATACACGGCCGCGTCGTTCATGGCCTTCACAAAGGCCGGAAACGCCCCGTCGCTGCTCTGCCCGATGCCCAGCAGAATCTTGTCCTGCGGCTCCAGCCGGGCCCCGTAGTTGGTGCGCGCCGTGTAGCCGCCGGTGCCAGCGGCCGGGGGCGGCGAGGAAGGTGGCGGTGGAGAAGAGGTGCCGGCGGCGGTCAGCTTCCACTTCTGGTCGGCGGTGCCGGTGTAGGTTTTCACCATCAGCTTGTCTTTGGTGGCCGGGTTGGTGCCCCTGGTAACGCTGAGCACGAGGCCGCTCGACTTGTTTTCCAGCTTAAAGTAGCCGCCGCCCACGTCCACAAGCTTCCACTGCTGCCCGGCGCGCGAGGCGCTGGCCGGCTTCTGCACCACGGCGGCGTTGGTGCCCAGGTCGGCGGCCTTGCCGGAGCTTTGGTTGGTCAGGGTTTTGTAGCCGCTGCTGGCGGCATCGGCCAGGCGCCACTGCTGGGCGGGGCTGCGGTTGAGCCAGTACTGCTGGAGCTGCACGTCGGCTGCCGAGGAGCCGGGCACGTCCACGGCCATGTCGCTGGCAGTAGTCAGGAAGTAGGTGCCGTTGGCCGTCGGCTTGGTATTAATAACCTGCTCAAGCCGCCACTTTTGGTCGTTGGTGCCGGCGTAGGCCCGGCTAACCAGCTGGTTCTGCGTGGCCGGGTCGGTGCCGCCGCGCACACTCACCACCAGGCCGTTCGACTTATTCTCCAGCTTGTAATACCCCTCGCCCACGTCCACAAACCGCCACTGCTGCCCATCAAACGTGCTGTTGGCCGCGCGCTGGATGATACCGGCGCCGGTGGCCGTTGCGCTCAGGTCCAGCACCTTGCCGGAGCTAAGGCTGCGCACCACTTTGTAGCCGGTGGCCGTGGCATTGCCCAGGCTCCATTGCTGGGCGGGGCTGCGGTTAAGCCAGTACTGCTGCAACTGCACGTCGGCCGCCGAGGAGCCGGGCACGTCGATGGCCTGGGCATTGGCATTGAGCAGAAAGTAGGTGCCATTGGTTTGAGCGCGGGCAGGCAATAATGTCAGGCTCAGCCACAGCAGCAGGCACAGCCAGCCGGCGTGCAGCACAAAGCCAGGAGCGCGGGTCGGAACTGATGAGGTCATAGAATGCAAGGTTGTGTTGAGGAAAGGAAAAGTCGGGGGTGGAAAAATGGAGCGAGAAGCCAGCACCCGGCCGCTGATTTCGGCCGGGGTGCTGGCAAGCTGGTACTGTTCAGCAGGCTGCTGCCAGGCCCAGACGTCCGAATGCGCCAGCCTGGGCTCAGCTCATTGTTATTCAACTTTAAGCGTGAATTGCCGGGGCTGGCCGTCGAGGCGAGTCTTGAGGTAGTAAGTGCCCGGCGACAAGGTGCTGGGCAAGGGACGCCGCGGCCGCCTCTGCCTGCGCCGGAGCCGCCGCCGTGCTGGCGCTTGGGGCTGCCTCCAGCTGCCACTGTGAACTCCACGTGCCCTTGCTGATGGGCGTGTGCTGGGCGTAGCCCTTGCGCTGCTCCACGTGCACGTACTGCGCTGCTTGCCAGCGGTTCTTCAGCATCGTATAGCCGCTGTACCCTTCCACCGTCCAGTCTTTGCTCCACCAGCCGGCATTGGCCGCACTGACGGGCGTGCACTCCACGTAGTCCTGGCCGTGCTCCACGTGCAGGTAGTCGCCCGTGGCCTTGTTCCTGAGCTGGGTGTAGCGGCCGGGCTGCTCCACGGCCCACAAGTAAGCGTCGCCGCTGGCGGTGGCCGCGTAGCTGGCTTTGTCCCCGTCGTCAAACAGATACGTGCCCAGCCAGCGGTTTTTTAAGCGGTAGTACGTCACGCCCGCTGAGGCGTCAACTACGTCGATGGTTACCGGGTTGGAGGTGACGTGCTTGCCCTCGGGAGTGAATACGCGCGCGAAGATTGTGTAGGTACCGGGCGCCAGGTTAGTCAGGCTGGGGCTGCGGGGAGCTGCCGTGGTGGTGGCGGCCAGGCGCGAGTTGACGTAGAACTCGACCTTGCTCACGGCGGCACAGGCAGCAAGGCTGGTAGTTACGGTCAGGGGCTGGTTTGCCGGCAGCTGCGCATCGTTGGCGGGGCTGACGATGCTGATCTGCGGGGTTGTTTCAAAGGTAGCGGCCACCGTTTCGTCCCAGTACCCGGTGGTTTTCACCATGTCGAAGCCCAGCGCCTGCCCCGCGCTAAGCTTGCGCCGGGCCGAGGTAAGGGCATCGGTCAGGCCCGCGGGCAGGTAGCGGGGCGGGATGGTCCACCAGTTCATCGAGTTGGGCGCCCAGTCGCCGCCGTCGCCCCGCTCGCTGTAGCACCACACGTACTGGTCGGTTACCAGCAGGGCGTTGTATGCGTTATGCTCAAACCAGCTCTTCTTGTAGTCGGCAGGCCGGGCAGAATCAAACACCTGCTCCACATATAGCGCCTCGCCCATACGGAAGTTGGCGCGGTACTTTGCCTGCACGTCGGCAGGCATCACGCCGGCGCTCTGGTTGCGCACGTAGTCGTAGGCGCCGGTGTACTTGCGGGTTTCGTCGGTGTAGTAGCCCCCTTCGTGGCCATCAATGAGCGTTACTCCCGTGCCCGCAGCCTCTAGTATGCCGGCCGTAAACGCCGGCAGCAAGGCGTACTGCGTGCCGGCAAGCCGGGAAACGTCGCCCTCGCACTGCGCCCACGACAGGCTCACCGAGATGGTGAACAGCAGGTCGGCCTGCGGTAGCTCGGCTTGCAAGGCGCCCACAAACTCGCGGCCCCGCTGCCACACTTTGGCCTCCACCTCGGCGAAGGTTTTGCCAGGATACAGCGTGGTGTTGTACACCCACGGGCTGTGCGTTTCCTTGTAGTAATAAAACTCAGGGTCGAGCATGAACCCCTTGCACTTGGCGGCTTTGGCAGCTTGGGAAAACAGCCGCATGTTGGCCACGATTTGTTTCCACAGCGCGTCGTCGTACCAGGCGGGCGCGTTGTTTTTGCTCATCACCAGCAGGGTGATAAAGTTGTGCGTGAACCGGCTCCAGTTGATTTGGGAGAGGGTGCCCAGCTGCATATCGGCCGGCGTCAACGCCCTGTTTTCAAACGCCCGATAGTAGCTCAGGTCCTCGCTCACGTTAAAGCACAGTCCATCAAAAAACGACTGTTTCTCCATCGTGCCGATGTTATTTTTCACGTAGTCGGCCGTAGGAATGTCCCAGCCAAATTCAATCAGCTTTTTCTCGCGGGCTTTGTAGCCCGTAGTCTGGGCCGCGGCGGGCCAGGCCAGCAGCGTCCCAACCGCTACGCAGATAGTACTGAGGGTGTAGGTAGCCCGTGCTGTAGCAAGTTGCTTCAGGGAGTGTCGGAGCCAGAGCATAAGTTCTCTCAGGTTTTTCATGCTGTGCTTTTTATGCGGTGTATGCCTGATGACTAGTACAAAGCAGCCTGCGCTGCTGGGCCAAAACTGGGCGCACACGCTTAAATCACCTCGGTGAGCGAGTACATGAAGGGCCAGCCGGGCACGGGCGTGGCGTAGCCAAACTCGAAGAATGGATTGGCTTGCGGGTTAGCCAGCGGCACCTTGGGCGAGTCGGGCAGGTCGCGCATGTAGCGGTAGTTGACCACCTGCCTGCCCGTGTAGTCTAGCACCGTCAGAATGCCCGTGCCGTACTGGTAGCGCCCGAAGTGCGACACGGCCACGTGCACCGGGTCTTGCAGGCGGCCATCCTGGAGGCTGGCCCGCACGGTGCCGTTGTGCAAGGCCCAGTACACGGCCCGGTCGCCGCGGCAGCTGATGAACAGGTCGCTGCCCACGTCGCCCTGGAAGCCATAGTCAATGTGAGTAGGATTCTTGCCTACCGCGAACGTCTTGAACGGTGCCCCCACGCTGCTGGTGCCGCTAGCGGGCGTGATAAGGTCCCCGACTTTATACATGCGCACGGTGCCATCCAGCGAGGCCACGTAGGCGTTTTCGTGGAAGGTGTAGCCCTGGCCGTAAATGACGCCATCATCGCGGCGCTCGTAGGCGGTGGTGCTGCCCGTGCCGGCCGCTACAGCCGTGGGCTGGGGCACGGTCAGGGTCTGGGCCACGGTGGGCATTTGCCGGGGCACCTGGGCGAAGGTATAGGGCCATTGGTTGTCGGCCGGGCCTTCGTTCTTGGTTTGGTCGTAGTTGGCCGCGGAAGTGAAATACATCTGCCGGTGGTAGCTCAGCAAGGGCTGCAAATCGACAAACACCACCTTGTTTTCACTGCGCGACGCCACGATGGCGTAGCCGGCGCGCGGGGTCTTTTTCCACTCGCCCCCGCAGAAGCCACCGCAGCCGTAGTTCCAGTTGTACCAGTAGTCGCGCTCCTGCTGTGAGCTGAGGTCGAAGCCTACGTTTTCGCGGTTGCCGCGGCCGGAGCTGGCGTTGTTGTAGTCGCCGGCCGCCGACACGGAGGTGGGCGCGGCCATGGGCAGGTCCACGTAGCCGAGCAGCTTCATACCCGTAATCGTGGGCCAGTTCGGAAAGCCCCAGTGGTACTGCGTTTCCTGGGCCACTACGCGCCCCTTAATGGCAATAACGGCCAGCTGGCCTTTGCGCTGGGCGGCGTCCCACACCGTGACCAGCAGCCACTCGTTGCCCTGGGTTACGGCCCCACCGGTGGGCACTTTGCCGGCCCCCAGCCGCACAAAGGGGCGGTGCAGCGGGCCACCGCTCTGGAAGTAGCCGTCGTTGCCGGTGCCGGTGGCGCCCACCAGTCCGTTCTGAAATAGCAGGTAGCCGGTCACGTTGTTGGGGCCGTGGGCCCGCACAGTGGCCACGGGCGGCCCGCTGGCTCCACTCAGCGCCGCCTGCCAGGCCGGCTCCTCAAAGGCATCTTCGGGAATGTTGTTGTAGCCGTTGGCAAAATCGGGCGTCCAGAGGGCGCGCAGGTCAAACAGGTATTCCGGTGTGCCATGGGTCAGGTACACTGAGCCGTTGCGCATGGTGGCGGCTCCCCGCTGGGCCTCGGCCGGAGCAGTGGCTTCGGGCGCGAACAGCAATTGCCCGCTCATGGCAAACCACTCCCAGGTAGCCGGCTTGTTGCCGTAGGCCGCCACGTCGCCGAACATACCGCTAGCGTAGGGCTGGGGCAGGGTCGGGATAGAAGGCGAGGAAGCAGCGTGAAAGTCGCTGTATTTAGGTCCGTAGCGGTAATCGATGCTGCTGGGTCGGTTGTAGTTGGCGGCTATGTTTTCGTATTCCGACCAATTGATGGAGCCATTGGCGTTCAGGATGCGCTCCGTCCAGGCGCTGGGAGTGCCGCCCGCAGGCGGGGTAGAACCGTCCACGGGCTCAATCTTCCAGAGTTGGGAGCAGCCGTTGGGGGCCACCACGTCGGCAGTGGCCGGGGCAGCAGCCGGGGCGCCAGCGTCGGCCCGACCGGAGCCGCCTACCTCTTCTCCCACCAGCACCTGCTGGCGGTGCGCCAGCCGGCCGCGCTGCACGCGCAGGCTGTAGGCTCCAGCCGGCAGCTGGCTTACCGGCACGCGCGTCGAGGTGGCTCCAGCCGGCACTAGCCGCGTTAGCACGGTGCGCCCAGCGCCATCGAGCAGGCTTACGGTGGCTTCACTGCCGGCCGGTATGGCTACAGTGAGGTTGTCGCGGGCCGGCACGGGGTAGGCTACCACGCCTGGCAATGTAACGGCTGGGGGTGCAGCCCGGCGGGCGGCAGCAGCCGAGGCGGGGCAGCTTTGGTCAGGGCCTTGCTGCACGGGGGCGCCGTTGTCGGTGCGGCCACCTTCCACTTCCAGCACCTTACCGCTGCACTGAGCGCGGAGGCGGTAGTAGCCATTGCCGGCATCTTCTAGCTTCCAGCGCTGGGCAGCCGTACCGTTGTCGGCGTACTGCCACACTTTGGCGCCATCAGCCGAGCTGGCGCCGCTCACGTCCAGCGCTTTACTGGAGTGGCGGGCCAGTACCTTATAATAGCCGCCGCCCACGTCCACGAACTGCCACTGCTGGTTTACTGTGCCGTGGTAGGGCGACTGGAGCACATCGGCCCTGTCGGCTTGCGAGCTTTGGGCCACGTCCAGGGCCTTGCCCGTGTGTTGCGCCTTGAGCGAGTAGTAGGCCCCTGACACAATTTGGCCTTGCGCCCAAGGCGCCGGCGCTAGCAGCCCGGCAGCCAGGGCCCCGGCGGTAAAAAAGAAAAGCTTCATAGCAGAATGTTTGGGGTAGAAAACGCGTATGAGTTGTGCGCCCGCCGCAGGGTCCTGCCCCACCTCATTGCGCATGGCCATATGATCTGGTAGCCTCAGGGAGACTACCAGATCAGTAAGTGCTACTCCACCCTCAGTGTGAACTGCCGGGGCTGGCCGTCGAGGCGGGTCTTGAGGTAGTAAGTGCCCGGCGGCAGCATGGCCGGCAGGCGGAACTCGGTCGGCCCTTCCCGCAGCGGCACCGTGAGCAGGCTCACCAACTGCCCCTGCTGGTTATACACCTGCACCGTCGCGCGCTGCGCCTGCTGAGCCGTCAGGCGCAGCGTGGCCCGCCCATCAGGCGAGGGGTTGGGATAGGCGTCCAGCGTGGCGGGTGCCGCCGCATCGGCGCTGACTGCCGCATCGGCGCTGGCCGCGGCGGCCACGGGTAGCAGCTGCCAGCGCTGGGCGGCGGAGTTGTTGTCGGTGTAGAGCTGCACCAGCGTGCCGTCGGTGGTGCCCGAGCGCTGCACGTCCAGGCGCCGGGCGGGGGCGTGGCGCGGCACCAGCTCCACCGTGCCGTCGCCCTGGTCCTGCACGCTCCACTGCTGCTGGGGGTTGCTGTAGTCCTGCCAGAGCTGCACGAGGCTGCCCTCGCCGGTGCCGCCATCCACTACGTCCAGGCGCTGGCCGGGGGCGCAGAGGGGCTCCAGCTCAAACTGCCCGTTGCCGGCGGCCACCGCCCGCCAGCGCTGGGCCGCCGAGCCGTTGGCCGTGTGCAGCCACACGCGCGTGCCGTTGGCCGAGCCCGAGTACTGCACGTCCAGGCGCAGGCCAGGGGCGCACTGCGGGGCCAGCTCATACACCTGCCCGTCCTGCAAGGCCACGGGCGGAGGAGTACTGCTCTGCGGGTAGGCGCCCAGGTCTACGGGCACGCCGGCCGCCACGCCCAGGGCGCGGGCCACGTCGGCGGGCAGGGCCTCGCCGGCCCCTCGCAGGGCGCTGCCGGCCAGCAGGCGGTAGTTGCCGGCACCGGGGTCTACAAACACGCTGCTCAGGGCCGTATTGTCCAGGGCCCGGCCGTGGACCTCGTAGCTGGTGCCGGCCTGGAGCTGGGCCAGGGTCTGGTAGAAGGTGAGCTTGTTGGGTGGCAGCACGATGCGGGCCACGTTGCGGGGCTGGGCGGCCGTGCTGCGCAGGTAGGCAGTGTAGTCCAGGGCCGCGAGCATGGGCTGGCGGCCGTCGGCCTCGCCCCAGCTGTACCACCACGTGTCGAGCAGGGCATTGCCTTCGTTGGTAATGGTGGAGTTGGCCAGGATGTTGTTTTTCACCACCACCCCTTTGGTGACGAAGTTGGCCTGGTCGTTTAGCTCACCCTGGGTAGGCTGGCGGCCCGAGTCGTAGATGTGCAGGGCTGAGTAGTCGCCCACCGACGTGTTGTTGTACACCCGCACATCGGCCGAGTTCAGCACCCGGATGCCATCGTCGGTGTTGTTCACCAGCAGATTACCGGCCAGCAGGTCGCCTTTGGAAATTTCCACCCAGATGCCCACGCCCTGGTTGTTGCGAATGGTGTTGCCGCTCACCACCGAGTTGTTGGCCCCGGTGTCGAACCAGAGGCCGTGGGCAAAGTTGTCCTCGAACACGTTGTTGCGCACGTACATGCTGTCGGCCACGCTGAGCTTGACCCCGGCCGCGCTCCAGCCTTTAGCAAAACGCTCCACGTTGTTGTGGGTGACGCGGTTGTTCTCGAAGCGCAGGCCGTGGGCCTTGCCCCCGAATAACCCGGCCTGACCGTTGTAGCTGAACGTGTTGCCGCGCACCACTGCGTTCAGGGCCACGCCCACGCGGCTGCCCTGCCCGATGCTGCCGCTCTCGGGGAAGAGCTGCACCCCGGCCTGGGCGTTCCACACGAAGCTGCTGTTTTCTACCCGCACGCGGGGCACGGCAATGGCCAGGCCGTGCCGCCAGAAGTGCGCGAAGCCAAGGCCCCGGAACACGCTGCCGCCAGTGGGCGCGTCAGTGGCGCTGCGCATCCACATACCAAAGGCTTTTTCCTGGGTGGCAGCCTCCACCACGTTGCCGCTGGGGTTGTCGCCGATGTAGAGCTTGTCGTCGGCGTAGCTCACGAAGAACTTGCCGGGGCCCAGTTCGGCGCGGCTGCCCACCTGCTGCAAGGCCCGGCCGTTGACGAACACCATATCGGGGCGGCCGGCCAGCGGAAAAGCCGGGTCGATGTCGGGCGAGTCGGTGCCCTGCGCGGGTAGCTCCACGGTCCAGTTGTCGCGGCGCCAGCCGGTGCCATCCTGGGTCCAGCCGGTCACCGGCTCGCTGCCGGTCAGCCACACCTGCTCGTGCGGGTAGGGCTGCACGGTCACGCGCCGGTCCAGGTTGATATTGGGTACCAGGTACACGCCCGCGCGCAACACCACCGTGGCTCCGGCCGGGGCGCTGTCAATGGCTTTGCGCACGGTGCGGTAGGGCTGAGCCTGGGTGCCGGGGTTGGCATCATTGCCCGAGGTCGAGACAAACACGGCCCCGGCCGGAATAGCATAGTCCGTGTCCTTGACTTGGATAACGTTGCCCTGCGGGTCGCGCGGGGCCACCTGGGCCGGGGCAGCCGAGAAGCACGCGCCCAGCAAGCCAACCACGGCCGGTACAATGAGAAAGTTGGGTTTCATAGCCAAAAAGAGAAATGTGAAGGGAACAGCCGCGCCACGCACAGCAGCTTAGCATCCGCGTGGTCACTCGACTTTGAGCGTAAACTGTCGTGGTTGTCCGTCAATGCGGGTTGTGAGGTAGTAGGTGCCTTGGAGCAACATGGCCGGCAAGCGGAACTCGGTCTGCCCTTCCCGCAGGGGCACAGTCAGCAGGCTCACGAACTGCCCCTGCTGATTGTAGACCTGCACCACGGCCCGCTGTGCCTGCCGGGCCGTCAGGCGCAAGGTGGCTCGCCCATCCGGGCTGGGGTTAGGGTAGGCGCTCAGGGTCGCCGAGATGTAGGCTATTCCAGTGGCTGAAGTCGGAGTAGTGGTTACGAAGTCCGTTGAGCGGGTGCTGGTCCTGGCGGCTTCCAGCGTCCATTGGGAGCTCCACGTGCCCTTACTGATGCTAGTGTGCTGGGCGTAGCCGCGGAGTTGTTCGACATGCACGTACTGGTTGGCCTGCCAGCGGTTGCGTAGCATCTTGTGCCCGGCGTAGTCCTCCACAGCCCAGTCCTTGCTCCACCAGCCTGCGTTGGCCGCCGTACACTCCACATAGTCCTGGCCGGTCTGCACGTGCAGGTAGTCGCCGGTCGCCTTGTTTCTGAATTGCGAAAAGCCGTCTGCTTGCTCTACAGCCCACAGGTAGGTGTCGCCCGATGCCGTAGCCGAGTACGAGGCCCGGTCGCCGTTGTCGTAGAGATACGTGTTTTGCCAACGGTTCTTCAGGCGGTAAAATGTCGTGGTGGTCGGGGCGGGCGTGATGCGGTACACTTGCACCTCTAGCGGCTGCATGGTGCCGCTTACCGTGCCAGCGGCCGTTTTGCTGAGCGTGGCCGGATAGTCATTGAACAAGGCGGTCATCGTGCCGGCCAGGCCCGTGGCGAAGCTCACGGTACGCTGACCGTTGTCGAGTACGTTGTTGGTGTTCAGATTTACCACTACCAAATACCGCTCGTTGTTATAAGTCCAGTAGGCAGCGTGCACGTAAGCTGTATTGCTTTGTTCAGCCAAGAGAGTTTGTGTACCGTTGAGCACCACCTCGGCCAGCGTGCTTTTCATTTTGGCGGCAAAATCCGCCGTGGCCCGCCACAAGGCTGGCTGTTTAACGTCGATGGGACCATTGCTGCGCTCGTCGTAGTACGAGTAATAAGTAACGCCTTTGGCCCCCGCTAGCAGGGCCGCGTACGACTGCGCCCGCAACTGTTCGCCAGCCGGCGATTCGTAGCTAGGGTCATCGGCTTGGTCTGACTTCCAGTAGGTTTGCAAAATAATGGTGCCAGCTTTGCCTTGCTGCTGGGCGGCCGTACACCAGCGGCGTATAGCGTCGAAACTGGTGCGGTCCTGGTAAGTATAGCCACGTCGGCCAGGTTTGTAGAAGAGAGGGTACCACTGCAAGGCAGCGTAATCAGCAATGCCGGTGTAAATGCGCGTAGAATCGGCGTTGTTCAGCAGCCCGCTGAGGCCCGTCATAAAGGTGAGGCGATTTGGATCGGCGGCCTTGGCCAGTTGGTGGTAGCGGCGGATGCGGGCCGGAAACGACTTGATGGGAATGTAGCCTGCGTCGTCGGCCACTTCCCAGGAAAATATGGCTGGATAGTCTTTGAACGCAGTGAGGATGGCTGAGTAGTTAGCCTCGTTGTTGTAGCCGGCGCCGGCCAAAGACACCTTCAAACCGAGGGTTTGAGCCTGTTCCAAAAAGGCCTGAGTGCTTGCTAGGTCGTTGCCTGAAGCATAAAACCACGTAAAGCCCGCATCGTGCATGGCCTGCGTGGCGGCAGGCAGGTCCTTAGCCTGCAGTGACGGTCCGGAATAATAGCCCACGGGAAAAAACTTCTGCCCGTTGACGCGCAGGAACCCATCGGAGCCGACGCTGGAGGTAGAACCCTGGGCCCAAGCGACAGTGCTCAGGAGCAGGCTACTCAGGCTGAGAGCCAACATGCGAGAAGTCGTTTTCATAAAAATCCCGGTTTGGGGTTGGTAAGGGAGCGTGGCAGGTGAGCAACCAGCTAAGCGGGCCTTCACCACATTACTGCTACTCGACTTTGAAGGTGAAGCTCTGAGCTTGCCCGTCGAGGCGAGTCTTGAGGTAGTAAGTGCCCGGCGGCAAGCTGGCCGGCAAGCGGAACTCGGTCTGCCCTTCCCGCAGGGGCACGGTGAGCAGGCTCACCAGCCGGCCTTGCTCGGAGTAGACCTGCACCGTGGCTCGCTGGGCTTGCCGGGCCACCAGGCGCAGCGTGGCTTTGCCGTCCAGGCTGGGGTTGGGGTAGGCGTCCAGCGGGGTGGCTTCACGGGACTGAGTAGCCGCGGCAGCAGCCTGCGTCACACTGCCGGGGACGTTGCTCGTGCGGACCGCGGTGATTTTGGCAGCGGCGGGGCTGGGGCTGGCTTCGAGCTTCCACTGCTGGTTGGTGCCGCCCACGTAGGCCCAGGACAGCACCCGTACGCCGTCGCTGGTTGCCCCCGGCCCGCCGGCCACGTCCAGGCACTTGCCACTTGCCTTATTGGTCAGCGTGTAGAAGCCCTCGGCCGTGGTTTCCACTTTCCACAACCGGTTGTCCGCGTTATCAGTACCGAACTGGAACACCTGCACCCCGTTGCTGGTCAGGTCCGAGAAGCCGCCGTTGGTCTGCGAGTTGGTGTCCAGGGCCAGTTTTTTGCCCGAGCACTGGGCCGTGAGCGTGTAGTAGCCCTCCTGGCCCACGGCCGTGAGCTGCCAGCGCTGAGCGTCGCTGGGATTGGGCCAGTATTGCTGCACCTTGGCCCCGTCCGCTGTCGAGGAACCCGACACGTCCAGGCGCCGGCCCGAGTGACGAGCCGTTAATGTGTAGATGCCGTTGGCTAGCCCGGCTGTGCTGGGCGCCGTCACCGTGAGCGTATGGCCCAGCTTGTTGTAGCCGGTGGCGGCTTCCCACGTGTTCTGGTTGGCCAGGCGGATGGAGAATTCGGGGCGCCCGTATAAAAGGGGGTCAAACAGATGGACCAGTACCTCGTAATCTCCGGCCGGCAAAGAGGCCGGCAGCGTCGTACTCATGGCCACCGTGGTGGTCGTGCCCGATTGCCAGAAGCGCGGGTCGTACGCCCGGTTAGCAGGTTTGCTCCGCCCATCGCACAGCGGAATTACTGCCGCATGGGCTAGTGTGGCCTTGTTGCGGATAATGAGTTCCAACCCGCGCGGATTGTAAGGGCTGGCAAAACCGTCGTTGTGCACGTCGAAGCTCAGGGCCAGGGTACCGCCGGCCTGCATGGTGGTTGGCAACACGGCCTGGGTAAGCCGCAACCGGTAGCCCAGCCACTTTTGGATTTCCTCAAGGCAGCCTTGCTTTTCCCAGGTGGTATACGAAATAGCGTTGCCCCCTATCCGCTCGCCGTAGTTCCAGTTCATCGTGCTCCAGTGCAGGCGGTTGAGGAGCGGCACGACGCGGGCACAATCTGCGTACTGACTGCCCGAAAAGCCGTCCCCGTCTAAGTCTTGTGAGGAGGGATTGTCCATCCCGCCCGGCTCGCCGCCCTGCGCCACATACTTGTTGTCTTCCTGCAGAAAGGCCTTGATCTTGTCCGACGCCGCTTTGTTGTTGGAGTATGTGTCCCAGTTGAACTCGCCGCACACCAAACAATCGTCGTAGGCACCCATCCTCGACTTTATGCTGCCATTGAACGCTTCCGCAGCGGTAACCGGCGCCACAGGCTCACTCCAGCTGCCTCCAAAGTATTGTGCTTTATGACCTGGATACCGAACGGCAAACATTCTGGAGGTGGGCAGAACGCTAGCTATCTTTTCGATTATCGCCCGGGTATTGCTGTTGACGCCTCCACTGCCCAGCAAGTTAAATTTGGAGTTGTGCCACTCTCCCCAGCAGCCAATAAAGCCAGCTTCCAGCGAGGCAATGACGTCTGCGTTCTGGCTGAACACTCCCCGCAACGCTTCCAAATGGTCAAGCACCTTGTCTACAGGAGCATCGGGGCCGCCTTTGGGCCAGTTGTAGACGAAGCGAGGAATCACCTTGATGCCCGCCCGGCGGGCGGCGGCGAAATCCTGGGTCAGCCGGTCGAGGAACGCGGGAGAAATAGATGTATAGCGGAACTCGGCAATATGGTAACGCACCATTACCACACTCATGTTCTGCTGGCGGTACCGCTGGAGGTCGGCATCCACCAAGGGACGAGTCCAAGCCGTGTAGGTGTAAGCAGCCGGGTCGGTGATGTCCGAGCAAAATTCCCAAGGGGTATTGGCTGGCCAGGCAACGTCATAGGAGACGGCGAACCCGCGTTCAGGATTAGGGAAGTTGGTGTTGTCGGCCGTGTAGGTTTTGGTGGTGATTTGGGCCTGGGCCGGGGGCGCCCCTAGGCTCGTACCTACCAAGCTACCGAGCAGCAGCAGAGGAAACAGTGTTTTCATAGCTGAGTTGACTGAACTGATGGGAAACCGGTGGAAAAGGAAAAAAGCCCGACCGGCACAGCCAGTCGGGCTTCGAGGCAGAACGTGCTACTCGACCTTGAGGGTGAAGCTTTGGGCCTGCCCGTCGATGCGCGTCTTCAGGTAGTAGGTGCCCTTGGACAGCGACGCCGGCAAGCGGAACTCGGTCTGGCCGGCTTGCAGCGGCACGGTGAGCAGGCTCACGAACTGGCCCTGCTGGTTGAACACCTGCACCGTGGCGCGCTGGGCTGCTGTGGCCTGCAAGCGCAGCGTGGCTTTGCCGTCGAGGCTGGGGTTGGGGTAAGCGTCGAGCGTCGGCGTCAGGCTCGCAGCGGCTAGGGGGCTGGCGGCCGTCAGGCTGGCCGTGCTGGTTTTGGCCGCAGTAGCGGTGGCACTAAGGTCGAGCTTCCACTGCTGGTTGCTGCCGCCCAGGTACGCCCACGACTTGACGGGAGCACCGTCACCGGTGGCACTGGGCCCGCCGTACACGTCCAGCACCTTGCCGCTCGTTTTGTTGGTGAGCTTGAAGTAGCCGTCAGAGGTTGCCTCCACCTTCCACAGGCGGTTGTCGCTGGTGCTGTTGCCGAACTGAAACACCTGCACGCCGTTGGTGGTCAGGTCCGAGTAGCCTCCGTTGGTCTGCGGGTTCGTGTCCAGGGCCAGGTTCTTGCCCGAGCACTGCGCCGTCAGCGTGTAGTAGCCGTCGCGCACGTGGGTGAGCTGCCAGCGCTGGGCGTCGCTGGAGTTGGGTCTCCACTGCCGCACCGCTGCCCCATCAGCCGTTGAGGAGCTGGCCACGTCCAGGCGCTTACCCGAGTGGCGGGCGGTGAGGTTGTAGATGCCATTGGCCGGTCCGGCAGGCTCAATCTTCCACTTCTGGGCGTCGCTGTCGTTGGGGGTCCAGATCTGCACGTTGGTATAGGTGCCGCGCGTGCTTTTGCCGTCCACCACGTCCAGGCGCAGCTTGGGGCTCTGGGTCATTACGGCTTCGGGCGTGAGGTAGAAGAAGCCATTGCCGGCGCTTTCCACCAGCCAGCGCTGCCCCGAGCCATAGAGCTGCACCTTTGAGCCTTTCCGGATGCCGCCGGTGTTGTCGGCGTCGAGCTGCTTGTTTTTAGCACCCACCTGAGCCGTGATGGTATACACGTTGCCCCCAGCGTGCTCGAAGTACCAGTTCTGCGGAGCCAGATTGTTCTGGTCCCACACGCCCACCTGCTGGCCGTTCTGGTCGGTGCCGCCGGCCACGTCCAGGCGCTGGCTGGCTCCGCCGTTGCTGGGCACCAGCTTGGTAGTGAGCGTATACACGCCGTTGGCCAGTAGCTGGCCACTGGGCGTTGGGGTGCTGGTCGTGCCGCTGGGCGTAATGTCAATCAGAATGGGGTGGTCAGGAATGGCAATACTGCCCGACAGGTTGATGGTGCTCGTGCCCGCGCCCAGGGTTTGCACGGCGGTGGTGCCGTTAGTCAGGGGCAGGTAAATTTTCACCTCGCTGGCCGTTAGGCCGTTGAGCTTGAGCGTGGCCGCCTCACTGCCGGTCTGGCCGATGTGGCTGGGCTTGTCGGCCCACAAGGCTAGGATGTAGTGCCCGTTGCTTTTTTGCAGCAGCGTTTGGTGAATCTCGTTGGTTTGGTGGCGGCGGTCGTCCACGGTGCCAATGCCGCTGGCCGTGGTCAAGGTATAATTCAGCGAGCCGGTGTTATCGTTGGCGTGGCCGGGGTCCCGGAGCAAGGCAAACAGACTGGCCAGCGCCCGCCCCGACTGCTTCAGTGAGCCGTCGCCGTTGGCGATACCAAACTTGTCGTTTTCGTCAACCAGACTGTAAATGAAGGTCTTATCTACTTTAGCGTTCAGCAGCTCGAAGCTATTGCGCAGCGTGTATTTAGCCCGCGACAATTCACTGTCGATAGGCGTATCACCCTGCGGCTCGTAGAAAAAGCCCCACTCCGTAACGGCCTTGGGCTTGCTGGCGTTGCCGGTCCACTTATCCATGGCCCACAGGCCCCCCACGTCGCCGTGCCCGTCGCGCTTCAGGGAGAAGTCCTGCCAGATCGGAATGATCTGCTTGCCGTTGTCGGAGCTGGTGTCCCAGCTGTAGGCGTGAAAATTGGCGTGAGTGCTGTACGCATCGGGGTTAGGCCAGGTCAGGTAGGTGGCCGCCGCGCCGGCAGCAGTCCACGTGAGCACCTTCAGCCCCTTGGGCTGGGCCAGGCCATAGATAAACTTTTGCAGCTCAAACGAGTTGGGGAATTCGCCGAAATTCAGGTCGTACGTTTCGTTGGCTCCTTCCACGCCCCACACCACGCCGGGCGCTTCCATCCACTCGGCGAGCTGGTCGGTCAGGGCTTGTCTAGTATCGCCGCCGCAAGTGAGCAGCAGCTTCAGGCCCTTTTGGCGGGCATAGTCGCGCCATTCGCGGCGGTACGCACCGGGGTCGTTGGTTTCGCCGGCTATGCCAACGCGCACGTAGCGGAACCCGATGTTTTCCAGGGCCAGCTTAGCACCGGCTCCCTGGCCGTCGCGGTGCTTCCAGTCGAAGCGCGTGCCGATGCCGATGGTTTCCAGCATCTGGTCGGCGGGTATAGCTTTCGTTTGGGCCTGAAGGCTGGCCGGGAGCAAGGCCAGGCCAAGGGCCGCCGTGCTCAGCCACGCGCCGCAGCGGGGTAAATGAGAAGAGATAGAAAAGGACATTGGAAAGGGAATGGTTGGTGGAAAAGAGGGCCGTAAGCAAAGGGCCGCCGCGCTGTGCGGCGGCCCTGCGAACGTAGTGTAGCACTACCGCTGGCTACTCGACTTTGAGCGTGAACTGCTGGGGCTGGCCGTCGAGGCGGGTCTTGAGGTAGTAGGTGCCCGGCGGCAAGCTGGCCGGCAGGCGGAACTCGGTTTGTCCCTCACGCAGGGGCACCGTGAGCAGGCTCACAAACTGGCCTTGCTGATTGAACACCTGCACCGTGGCCCGCTGGGCTTGCTTCGACGTCAGGCGCAGGGTGGCTTTGCCGTCCAGGCTGGGATTGGGGTAGGCGTCCAGCGTGGCGGCTTCGCTCGGGGCAGCCAGTGTCGTTAGGTTGGTGGCGCTGGTTTTGGCTGCGGTGCTGCTGCTCACCAGGTCCAGCTTCCACTGCTGATTGGTGCCGCCCACGTAGCTCCACTGCGTCACGCGGGCCTTGTTGGCTGTGGCCCCGGTGCCGCCGTACACCTCCAGGACTTTACCGCTGGCTTGGTTAGTGAGCTTATAGTAGCCGTCAGAGGTGGCTTCAATTTTCCAGCGCTGGGCAGCCGTAGGATTGGGGTGGTACTGCTGCACCTTGGCCCCATTGGCCGTGCTGGAGCTGGCTACGTCCAGGGCCTTGCCCGAATGCTGGGCAATCAGCGTGTAGTATCCGTTGCCTACATGCGTTAGCTTCCACTGCTGGTTGAGCCCGCTGGCCGCACTCCACTGCACCACGCGGGCCGTGTCGTAGAGGGCCAGGCCGTACACGTCTAGGCGCTTGCCCGAGTGCCGGGCCGTGAGCGTGTACACCCCGTCGGCCACGGAGCCAGAAGTCGAGTTGCTTAGTACTTCGATGCCATTAACAAAGGCATTGTCCACCGAAGCTGGGCCGAAGCTGATGACCACCTGCCCGCTGCTGTTGGCCGTGGCCGTGAATTCTTTCACCAGGGCTTTGTTGGCACCGGCTTCCGCCACCACATCCAGGTCTTTCAGCACGGTGCTGCCGTTGATGCTGACGTTGAACTTGCGCTGGCCGGCCAGGGTGAATGAGGTTTCGGCGAAATGCAGCCGCACTTTCTGCGAAGTGCCGGCGCCCAGGCCCGCTACGGTAGCCGTAAACGTACCCCACCGCCCGCTCTGGTACACGGCGGCCGGAGCGGCGTTGGTTGTCCCGCTGGTGGCAATGGTGTTGGTCGAGCTGAACGTGCTGCCTCCGCTGATGCCAGCATCGGCTGCGAAGGGCGACACGGCCGCTCCGCCCACGTTAATCTGCCGCGACGTGGTGGTGACGGGCGTGGTAGTACCCCCGCCGCCCAGCTCAATAATCAAGGGGTGGTCGGGCACCTGCACGGTCAGCGACGACAGGCTGCCCGACGGGGTGCTGGTGGGCGAAGAGTAACCGCCGGTCAGGGGCTCAAACGTCTTAACCGTGCTGAAAGAGCGGCCAAAGTTCACGGTTACGCTCTTGCGGGCCGGAAAAGCATCCTTCAACTCGTTCCAGTCCCAGCTGCGGCCTTCCTGCCACAGCACTACGTAGTAGTTGCCATTAGCTTTCTGAAAAACCAGGTGGTTGACGCAGTTCTCGATGCCGTCGTAGCCGTTGTCGCCGGTAGCCGAGAATTCCTTGAAGCACACCCCGGAGCCGCTCAGCGAGTAGTCGAGGGCGGTGGTGCTGATGCCCGCGTTGCCGGGGTCGCTCAGAATGGAAATCAGGTTTTTGACGGCGGCCCCGGAAGGCTTCAGCGTACCATCTTGGCGGGCCAGGCCGTAGCGGCACTCCGTGCAGCCCGACCCGTCACCTTCCTCGTCGCCGTTGAGCAGCTCGTACATAAAGGTCTTCACGAAGCCCACGTTGAACGAGCCCAGCAGGGCGCGCATGTAGTAGCGGGCCGAAGCACCTTCGCTCATCCCGGTCTGGTCGTTGCTGGCTAAGCCGCCCGTCGAAAAGCCGACTTCCGTAGCTACTAGGGGCTTGGTGGGCACCAGCCCGCTCCGGATGGAGGGAATGTAGCCTTTGCCGCCGTTCCAGTCTTCGCGCAGCGTTTTAAAGTAGCTGGACAGCGGCGGATAGCCTTTGTCGCCGTCGTGGCCCCAGAACTTGTGGTAGGGGTGCAGGTTGCCGTAGTCGATGCGGTCCTCAATGTTGGGGTCCTCTCCGAACTTGATAGTGCCGAAATACGACCACGACAACACCTTGATGCCTTTGGGGTGAGCCGCATCCCAGAGCACTTTCTGGTGGTCGAGCAGCCGCTCGCGCCGGCCGTCTCCCCTGATGTCGGTTTCGTTGGCGCCTTCAATGCCCCACACGTTCTTGGCACCCCCGGCCGCCTCAATCTGGGCCGCCACGGCCGCGGCGTTCTTGTTGGAGTCGCCGGAGTAGTAGTCATCCCCGTAGAGCAGCAGCAGCTTGATGCCGGCCCCATCGGCAATGGCTTTGGCGTCGGCAATGTTGCCGTCGCGGTCCGAGCGCACATAGCGGATGCCCGTGCTCTTCAGCAGGTTCACCACGGTGGTTTTGCGGTCAGCATACTGCCCGCGCTCCAGATGGGTACCTACGCCAATGGATTCCACAAATGCGTCGGCAGGCTTCACGGGCTTCTTTACCTGGGCCGAAGCTGCCGCCACCAGCAGAAAATAAAACAGCCCGGTCAGTAAAGCCGGCGGCCAGTGGCGGAAAAATGCAAACGACGAGGCTCGCAGTACGTTTTTTTTCATGGGTGTAGACGTGGTGTAAGGAAATGGAAAGTGAGCAGAAAAAGAGTTAAGGTGAAAAATTTAGTATGCTTGTAATCTGATGGTTACGTATTCAAACAGCAGTCCGGCCTCATTGCTGTTTTGCACTTTCACAACCTGGCAGCAGCCGGAACGGAGCCCGGTGCCGCAGCAGGCTAATCGGTTCTGTACAATCAGTGGCCGGCATGTAGCCTATAGCCAATCCATGTGCCACACACCCGCGCAGCTTCCACAGGCGCCATTTTATACTACAAGTGCTTTAGAACTAGCACGTTATTCTTGGCTGCCGAAACCCTGCTGCGCCGGCTGCCTGGGCGGAGAGGCTATAGTATTTCTCGCTTTTTTCAGCGTTGCCTCCAACTAATTGGAGGTAGTTTCCCAGCGGATACTCATTTTCACTACCCGGCGGTGCCTACCCGAGCAGCCCGGTCCCAGGCGCACCAGACTTGGCTTGAATTCCGCCCCTACCCCTGCTGCCACAACCCGACCAAAGCCATTCCTGCCCGACCATCCTTTACTCCCTCGTGCTCCTGTTGCAGCCTTTCCTGCTAGCAGTATCTGGGCCTCAGTGGGACAGCGCAAGCTGAAGCTTACGCCACATGAACATCTTCCTGCGGACGGTACTTGGTCCTCAGAGACAGCGCCCTAGCGCGGTGGCCCCGCAACGTATGCCGCCTTGCGTCGGGCAGCGGCTGTTGAGCTGGGGTTCAGGCCTGGCCCCGAAGCAAGCCGCCATTCGAGCGACGCAACGGATGCGGAGTGGGCGCGTATGCAAACCACCTTTTGCCCGCATGCTGGCCCCGCTGTATTCGCTCCTTGGCGCAAGAACAGCGAAACCTTCGTGTGCCAGTGCCAGCACAGCCGCCTTCTGCGGCACTATACGTGGTAAAAAGCACGTAGCATTATCGGCAGGCATGACGAAAGCAATGCCCTACGGGAGCCGTAAAAACGTCTCTCTGGCACCTGAGAAGACATTTTTTGTGAAGCCGTTAAGAAAGCTGAAAGACGGTCATGCTCCATCTGGCGTCCGCCTGTCGAAGCATCTCTCCCGATTCGTTGAGCAAGCGTTAATAGTTAGCCAGAGGTAGAGATGCTTCGACTGCGGCTGCGCCTCCGCTCAGCATGACAGTGGCACCACAACGAAGCGGTAGAGCTGCTTCGACAGGCTCAGCAGGACGGTCTTCCAGCTTCCTTAATCACTTCGGTGTAACCAGATAGTAATAACCTTACTCCCACAGCGGGTAATGCTCCAGGTGCACTTCCTGCCCGAAGAAAATGCGGGTGCTTTCCTCGAACGAGCGGGTGAAGTCGGAGACGTAGAAGTGGTGTGCCGGCGCTGCCGAGCCGGGGCGGGCGGCCAAGCCGTGGTGGTCCAGGTACTGCTGCACGTGGCGGGCCACCACATCGGAGGCGTCCAGCACGGCCACCCGCTCCTGGTAGAAATCCGCAATCTGGCTTTTGATAAGCGGATAGTGCGTGCAGGCCAGCACCAGGGCTTCAATGCCATCCAGAGCCGGATTGGTGAGGTAGGTTTCGATGACGTTTTCGGCAATGGAGTTGTCGAAAAAGCCTTCCTCAATCATGGGCGCCAGTAGGGGCGTAGCCAACGACCGAAGCTCCACCTGCGCATCGAGGTCGTCGATTTTCTTGCGGTAGACGTTGCTGTTCACCGTCTGCTTGGTCCCGATGAGCCCCACGGTGCGGCCGGCGTACTGCTGCCCCACGTGGGCCACAATGGGGTCGATAACGTTGAGCACCCGCGCCTTAGAGCCCACGTACTCGCGCACCAGCTCGTAGGCTGCCGCCGAAGCTGAGTTGCAGGCAATCAGAATCACTTTGCACTGCTGCTTGAGCAGCAGGTCGCAGATTTTGACGGCGTAGGCCTGGATGGCGGCCGTGCTTTTGTCGCCGTAGGGCAGGTGGGCCGTGTCGCCGAAGTACACCAGCCGCTCGTGGGGCAGCACTTGGTTCACGGCCCGGGCCACGGTCAGCCCGCCAATTCCGCTATCGAATATCCCGATGGGCCGGGCAGCCAAATCAGTAGAACTCATACAAGGCGAAGGTAGCCGATAAAGAGCTGCAAGCTGTCAGCTGCCAGCCGCAAGCCGACGTCCGGATGTTAGCACGAATGCTTGCAGCTGGGAGCTTACCGCTTGCAGCTCCTAACCAAACAGCCGATTTTCCTATCTTACCCACCTGTTCACTTGTTCTGCGTAGCGTATGAGTAAGATTCTGGAAGAAATCGACCAGGCATTGGCTTCCTTCGATTCCAGGCACGGCCGCCCGGTGGCTATTGAGCTGGGCGAGCGGAAGTACACCCAGCTGGTGCTCGATGTGGCCCACGTACACGCCGACGGCGGCGAGCTAACCCATAACACCGGCCGGCCTCTCGCCTACCGCGGCCTCGAAATCCTGCGCGACGACCAGCACGTGGACCTGGTGCGGGTGATTTAGTTTCCGGCCAACGATGCACTGGCGCCCCTGCCGCCGCAGTTAGCGCGCAATGAGCAGCCGGTACTTGCGCCGGGCAACGTGGTCCGACACGCTGACTGTGTGGTAGCCATTGCGCACTGCTTCCGGTAGGCGCAGAGTTAGGGCGTTGTCGCCGGCCACGACGGTGGCCGTGGTCTGGTACACGGTGCGCCCCAGGGCATCGTGTATTTCGATGTGCAGGCGCCCGGCCGTAGCGGCGCGGTGCTGCACGGTTACCTCGGCCGCGGCCGGGTTGGGATACAGAAACTCCCGCCGAGCAGAAGCCCCCCGCGCGGCGGCAGCGGTGCTGGCTTTATCTTCATGCGTCGAAACACTGCCCCGGCTAGCCACGGCGCTGCTCTCCACCGCCTCAAACCGCCAGTGCTGATTGCCGAGGCCGGTTCCTACCACCTCTTGCAGTAGCACGTACGCGACGTTGGCCGCCGAGCCGTCAGCCACGGTCAGAGCCTTGCCGCTGCATTTAGCAGTGATTGTATAGTATACGTCCCCGATGGGCGTAATCTGCCACTGCTGGTTGTCCTGGCGGCGGTAGGCCTGCTGTACAATCAAGACCTCATTCGCGCAGGTGGAGTCCTGCACGGTCAGGGCCAGGCCGCTGTGCCGGCTCAGCACCTTGCAGTAGCCACCGCCCACCGACTCAATGGCAAACTGCTGGTTGACGTCGCCGTGCCGGGTATACTGGCGAACAAGCCCGCCCTCGGCGCGGGAATAGTCCCACACGTCGAGTACGCTGCCGCTGTGCTGGGCGGCCAGCAGAAAGTGGCCGTGAAACACGGCGCTGCTGTCGGTGCGGGTGCTGTCGCGCCACAGGGCCGCGGCCGGGATGAGCTGCTTCGGCACGCCGGGCCCTTCGTAGCTCACGTGCAGCGTTTCGTAGCCGCCGCGCTCAAAGAACACCACCGTTACGGCGTGCTTGCCGGCCTTCAGGCCAATGGTGCCGGACTGCTCCCAGTAGGCGTGCAGGCCGTCGTTGGCTACCACCTCCTGGGTGCCGATGTAGAGCTTGCTGCCGTCGTCGGAGCCCGCGTAAAAGGTGTACTCCCCGTCCTGGGGCACCTCTACGTAGCCCTGATACCGGAAAGCAAAGTCGTCGTTGCGCAGGCGCGGCGCCAAGTCGAACCCCGCCGCCAGCCCCGACTTCCGGACTGCCAGAGCCGCAAAATCGGGGAGCTGGCTCCAGGAGGTGCCTTCGTAGTACTGGTAGCGCAATCCGGCCAGCGGGGCGGCCACGCTGTCGGGCTGGCGCAGCGGAGCGGCCCTGACGGTATCGGCCTTGGATTCGTTGGTGAAGGCGTCGAGGGCCGTCACGCGCAGGTTGGCGTTGGGCACGTAGCGGTTCGGGAAGGTGTACTCCAGTGGCTCGCCCGGCAAGATGGTGGCCACGCAGCTTGTGCTGTCGTACACCCGGTACGCTACCGTGGCCACATTGTCGAGGGCGGGGCGCCACCGCACGCGCGTACCCTGGGCCGTAGCCGTGGCCTCCACCTGCGGGGGCGCCTCCGGGGCCGTTACATCTTCGGCGAGGCCCAGCAGCTCGTACAGGGCCTTGAGCTTGGGCGTGTGCAGGTTGCGCACATCGTCGGTGAGCCCAAAGCTGCCCCAGCGGGTGTACCGGCTCGCCAGCACAAAGTACATGGCCAGCTCGCCACGGATATCGGGCTCGTCAAACCAGTTGGTACGCAACCCGTGCAGAATGACGTCCTTGATGCCAGCGTCCCGGTTGGCCCGAATCTGATTGGGCGTGTTGGTGGCCTCGTAACCCGATTTATTGTCGGCGCCGGCTTCGTAGGCCAGGCAGTGCAGGCCGTACAGGTCGGCTATTTCGCGCATGCCAATGGGGCCGCTGCCGCTAAGCCAGTTGGTGGCCGGGCTCCGGCGGCTGCCGCGGTCAGCGTCGCTGTTCACCAGCATCCGCTGATGAATCTGCGCCACGCTGGCGCCGTCCGGTATGCCCGAGTCGTTTATATAGTGCGTGCCGCCCACGCCGTAGAGGTAGGTGCGGGCACTGCCCGCGCCGTAGGTGTGCTCAAACCACTCCAGCATGCAGCTGTAATAAGGCACCCACACGCCCACGCCCCAGGCAAACACCGGCCGAATCTGGGTACCGAAAGCCGTGCGGCTGCCGGGGCTGAAGGCTTCCACGAATATGTCGCCCAGCTGCTTGGTGCGGCGCAGGTGGTGGCGGCCCACCCACAAAAACGTGGTGTCGTTCGGGTCGCACTGGGTGGTAGCGTCGTTCAGGGGCGTGGTGGGGCCGCCGGCCAGCTCGGCCCTGACCTCGGCCACGGCCGCTGCCCTGGTGTAGTGGTACTGGCTGAACTCGTTGTTCCAGACCTCGTTGCTGTTTTCGAGGTAAATCCGCACCTGCGGGTTGGTAAGCGTCTTTTTCAGCAGGGAGGCCAGCTGCCGGACGTAGTCGTCGGAGGCCGACACGGGGATGTTAATCCAGAGGTCGGCGCCGGTGCGGTTGGCCAGCTCCACGGCGTACTCCCAGGGCGCATGGGGCGTGCGGGCATCCGTAATGCGGGGCCGATCTTTCCACTCGATGGTGTGCGGGAAGGTAGCTTCGTTGTTGTTGGTGCCGGTCCAGTCCATAAACCGGATGGCGCCGTAGGGCTTCACGGCGTTGATAAACTCCTGGGTGAACAGGTCGTTGGGCCGATTGTGGTAGCCCGGCCGAATCAGCTTCAGGTCACGCACGCCGCCTTGCGTCCCGATAAACTCCATCGACAGCATCCCGGCCCACCAGCCGAACTCCACGTCGGCGGTGGTGGTCGTGGTGATGGAGTCGTAGCGCAGGTTGGTGACACGGTAAGCACCGGGCTGGCCGTTGTTGCGCAGGCTGGCCATCTGGCCCTTGAAAGACAGCTTGTAGGTACCGCCCAGGTTTATCTGAACATTATCGTCGGGGCACTGCGGGCAGGTGCCGCCCTGCCACCACACCCCAAACGGGCGAAAATCGAAGAAGATGGTTTTGAAAT
Organism: Hymenobacter sp. YIM 151500-1; assembly: GCF_025979885.1. Taxonomy (NCBI): domain Bacteria; kingdom Pseudomonadati; phylum Bacteroidota; class Cytophagia; order Cytophagales; family Hymenobacteraceae; genus Hymenobacter; species Hymenobacter weizhouensis. The sequence goes on along the minus strand of NZ_CP110139.1, from coordinate 469,630 downwards.
CGGTAGTGGGCCACCCGTGCTGGTCAACCGGCGCTGGGCCGCTACCGTCCCGCCGCTGGTACACGCCCGCGGTTTTTGCCACGTCCACCAGGTCCAGCTGCACATCACCCAGGTGCGATAAGCCAATGCCCATACGGTCGCCGTACGTGGTCTGGGCCCGCAGCTGGCACACATTGCTCAGGAGTAGAAACAACAGCAGAAGCGCCAGCCAGCCCCGCCCGTTCCGGGAGGGTAGCAAGCCAAGATTGGCGGAGCGGGTTTGAGGTGCTGAGTCGAGTTGTTTCATGCGCCGCCTGATAAATAGTGCAAATTTTTATTCTAATTATTTAATAATTATTGATGAATACAAGCTCTAGCGTATAAAAAGGCGGACGATGCCCACAGCGGGGCCCAAATTGGGCGCGTACCTTTGCGGCTATGAATTTGCTTTCTGCCGAGAATCTCTCGAAAAATTACGCCGACCGGTGGCTGTTCCGGGACCTGAACTTTGGCCTGCAACAGGGGCAGCGCGTGGCCCTGGTGGGCATCAACGGCTCGGGCAAAACCACGCTGCTGCGCATCCTGGCCGGCCTGGAGCCACCCGATACGGGCGAAGTAAGCGTGCGGAAAGACACGCGGGTGGCCTTCCTGGGTCAGCAGCCAGTGTTTGACGAGGCCCTGACCGTGGAGCAGACCATCTTCGCCAGCCAGAACGACACGCTGGCCGCCATCCGCGACTACGAGCACGTGGTGAATGACCCCGCTCACTCGCCGGCCGACTTGCAGCGGGTGATGGAGCGCATGGACGCCTACAACGCCTGGGACTACGAGGCGCAGGTGAAGCAGATTCTGGGCCGCCTGGGCATTCTGGGCGACCTGCTGACGCGGCCCGTCAGCCAGCTCAGTGGGGGGCAGCGCAAGCGCGTGGCCCTGGCCCGCGTGCTCATCGAGGAGCCCGACGTGCTCATCCTGGACGAGCCCACCAACCACCTGGATCTGGCTACCATCGAGTGGCTGGAAAACCGCCTGGCTTCCCCCACCCTCACCCTGCTCATGGTGACCCACGACCGGTACTTCCTGGACCGCGTGGCCAACGAAATTGTGGAGCTGGACCAGGGCCGCGTGCACCGCTACCAGGGCAACTACTCCTATTTTGTGGAGAAGAAAGCCGAGCGGGAAGAGCAGGAAACCGCCGAGGTAGAGAAGGCCCGCAACTTGCTGCGCAAGGAGCTGGAGTGGATGCGCCGCCAGCCCCAGGCCCGCGGCACCAAGCAGAAGGCCCGCATCGACGCCTTTTACGAAACCCAGGAGAAGGCCCGCACCAAGCTGAAGGGTCCCGAGCTGGAGCTGTCGGTGAAAACCACCCGCCAGGGTGGCAAAATCATCGAGGTGCAGCACTTGCACAAGCAGTTCGGCGACAAGGTAGTGCTCCAGGACTTCAGCTACGTGTTCAAAAAAAAGGACCGTATCGGCCTGATTGGGCCGAACGGGGCCGGCAAGTCCACGCTGCTCAACATGCTCACGGGCCAGCTGCCGCCTGACCGTGGCCTGGTGGACGCGGGCCAGACCACCGTGTTCGGCTACTACACCCAGCAGGAGCTGGAGTTCGACCCCCAGCAGCGCGTTATTGATATTGTGAAGGAAGTGGCCGAAGTGGTGGAAATGGCCGACGGCAGCACGGTTACGGCTTCGCAGTTTTTGCAGCACTTCCAGTTTCCGCCGGCCCAGCAGTACACCTTGGTGAGCAAGCTGAGCGGGGGCGAGAAACGGCGGCTGCAACTGCTGCGCGTGCTCATCAAGAACCCGAACTTCCTGATTCTGGACGAGCCCACCAACGACCTCGACATCATCACCCTGAACATCCTGGAAGATTTCCTGCTCAACTTCCAGGGCTGCCTGATTATCGTATCGCACGACCGGTACTTCATGGACGCGCTGGTGGAGCAGGTGTTTGTGCTGGAGCCTGGCGGCAAGGTGCGCCCGTTCCCCGGCAACTACACCGACTACCGCGAGTGGCAGCGGGAGCAGGAGCGCGAGAAAGAAGCCGAAGCCAGCCGCCCCGCCAAAACCGCAGTTTCAGCCGCCGCAGTTACCGCGGCCCCAGCGGCTCCCGCTGCCAAGCGCCGCGCCACGTTTGCCGAGAAAAAAGAGTACGAAGCCCTGGAAAAGGAAATTGAGCAGCTGGAAGCCCGCAAGCAGCAGCTGATTGAGCAGCTCAACTCCGGCACCGGCACCCACCAGGAGCTGGCCACCTGGGCCGCCGACCTCAAGCGCACCGACCAGGACCTTGACGAGAAAGGCATGCGCTGGTTGGAGCTGGCCGAGCTGGTATAAATCACAGATTAGGCAGATTGATAGGATTTCACAGATGGTAATGCTGCACCTATACCTCTGTGAAATCCCGCCAATCTGCCTAATCTGTGATTATTGCTTCACCTTTGCTTGATTGAAGTCGAACACGAAGGGCCGCTCCCGCAGGTATACCACTACCCGTAGGTGGCTGGCTACGTCGGTGCGGGGGAAGTACACGAAGCCGGTCAGCCGCTCGCCGGGGCCTACCTCGCGGCGGCGCAGCAGCTGGTGTTGCTTGCTGTGGTGCTCCTGGTAGAGAGCCGCGGCCTGGTCGGCATGGTCGGCGCGCTGCTCGTCGAAATACTGGTTGTTCTGGGCGTGGCGGTCTTCCCGTTCCGCAATTTGCTGGTCGGTTTCCTTCTTTTTAATGCTGGAAACGTCTTCGGCCACGTGGGTGGCCACGGTGAGTAGCTCAAAAAAGCTCACGCCGGAGGCCTTGCGGGCGTGGCGGTCGAGGCGGGCTTCCAGGTTTTGCAGCTGCACTTCGGGGTTCAGGGCCAGCACGTAGGGTTTGGGGCCAGAGGTGCCGGGGGCAGCGGAGGCCACGGCCGGGCGCGGGAGCGTGGGCAGGTAGCAGAACGTTTCGGGCGCTACCTGCACCGGCCGGTCGGAGCCGTTGCGGATGTCGGCGCTGAAGATGATGGCCGTTTTTTCGTAGCCGATAAATTGCAAACGCACCTCCAGACTGTCGGCCTCGGCTAGACCCACGTTTGTGCTGAAGCTGGAGGGGTCGGTGGCCTGGCCGGGGGCGGGCTTAAGGTAATAGCTCGGGGCGCAAGCGGCCAGCAACCAGCCCAGGCCAGCAATTCCGGCCCAGCCCCAACGTAAAGTACTCACACGTATAGCCATAGACAGACGGTAAGGCTGTGGTATAGAAACGGGATTCTCTTATCAGAGCCGCCGCATTGCGAATCGGTTGCACCGCCCGGCGGATGGCCTGCCGCCGAATACGCTTCTCGCCCCGGCCCCTTACCCTAGCTCCGGCGGCAAGTGAAACTCCCCCGCCGCATCGGCCCCGAACGGCCACACCCGCTGCACGGCTGCCAGCGGCACCGGCCCAAATACGTGGGCAAAGTGCTGTTGCCGGCTCTCGACCCACTCCCGCTTCACCTTTATACCAGCAGCTTCCAGTGCGGCCTCGTCCCATTCCAGCAGCAGCAAGCCGCGGCGGCCGGCGTAGTAGCGGCGGGCCGTTTCGAGCACTTGGTGCCGCTCCGAGCTGTGCAGGAAGCCTTCGGTGGCCAAGTCCTGGCTAGTGAAAAAGCCGGTATGCTGGGCCTGGGCCCAGTCGGCGGGTTCGGCAATGCGGTAGAGCGGTTTCAATTAAAAATTGAGAAGTAAGAATTATAAGAATTAAAAGTTGACGGCAGCAGACTATGGGTTTGAATCCGTTGGCAGCGCGCTTAGGTCCCAGGGCTGAAGCCCTGGGCTATGTAGTGGCTTTGGGTCAGGCGTAACAGCTTACGACTACCATCTGAATGCAGAACCTGTCCGCTGCTGAGAACCGCCGCGGGAATACAGCTAAACGAAAAATTGGAGCTGACAACCAGCGTCATCAGCTCCAATTTTTAATTCTTACTTCTCAATTTTTAATTTACCTCACGCCGTCCAAACGGCTTCCTGCACCTGCTTGCCCACGGTGATTACTAGGCGGATGGGGTTGGGCACCAGGGTTAGGCGAGCTTCTTTGCCGGAGTATTTTTCGGCGTCAATCCACACGCCTTCCTTGGGCGTGGGCGTGCCGCTGGTGGAGGCGGGCAGGTAGGCAGTGGGCAGCAGCACGTCGGTGTCGGAGCCCAGGTCGGCGTGCACTTTTTCCAGGGCCTCTTCCAGGAAAGGGCCGTATTCGTCGTTGAAATCGTCTTCGAGGTCGTGCAGTTCTTCTTCTACGTCGTCGTAGCGGGCATCATCGTAGGTGAGCTGGGTTAGCTCCTGCTTTTTTTCGATGAGGGCCACGAGGGCGCGGTTGAGGTCCTCTTTGTTCATAGCCACAGGCAATAAATGGTGGAGCGCAAAGGTGCATAGGAATTGGCAAATTTGCCCCACCTCCGCAGCCCGGCCTGGCAGCCGCGTTTCGGCAGTTCCCGTATTTTTACCAGCACATTCCCATCCTCCCGCCATCCAACGTCTCCGCCCATGGAAACCATGACCTCGCCGGCCGTGCAGGCCCATCCCGCCCAGGACTTCCTGCCCCTCAACGGTACCGATTTCCTCGAATTCTACGTCGGCAACGCCAAGCAGTCGGCCTACTTCTACCAGGCCGCGTTCGGCTTCGAGCTGGTAGCCTACGCCGGCCCCGAAACCGGGGTGCGCGACCGGGCTTCCTACGTGCTTCAGCAAAACAAAATCCGCCTGGTGCTCACCACCTCCCTGCTGTCCGACTCCGACATTACCCGCCACGTGGCCCAGCACGGCGACGGCGTGAAGGTAATGGCCCTGTGGGTGGACAATGCCCGCCGCTCCTTCGAGGAAACTACCCGGCGCGGCGCCCGGCCGGCCTTTGAGCCGTATACCCTGGAAGATGAGCACGGCACCGTAACGCTGGCCGGCATCTACACTTACGGCGAAACCATCCACACCTTCGTGGAGCGCCACAACTACCGCGGCCCCTTCCTGCCCGGCTTCGTGGCCCGCACCAGCAACGTGCCCCAGGGCCAGCCGGTGGGCTTGCAGTACGTGGACCACTGCGTGGGCAACGTGGGCTGGGGCGAGATGAACCAGTGGGTGAAGTTCTACGAGGACGTTATGGGCTTCAAGCTGCTGATTACCTTCGATGACGACGACATCAGTACCGAATACTCGGCCCTGATGAGCAAGGTGGTCAGCAACGGCAACGGCTTCGTGAAGTTCCCCATCAACGAGCCGGCCGAGGGCAAAAAGAAAAGCCAGATTGAGGAGTACCTCGACTTCTACCACGGCCCCGGCGTGCAGCACATGGCCCTCATCACCCACGACATCCGCAGCACCGTCACGGAGCTGCGCCGCCGCGGCGTGGAGTTTCTGCAAGTGCCCAACACCTACTACGACGACCTGCTGGACCGCGTGGGCCACATCGACGAAGACCTCGATTCCCTGCGCGCCCTCAACCTGCTCGTGGACCGCGACGAGGAAGGCTACCTGCTCCAGATTTTCACCAAGCCCGTGGAAGACCGTCCCACCGTGTTCTACGAAATCATCCAGCGCAAAGGCGCCAAGAGCTTCGGCAAAGGCAACTTCAAAGCTCTCTTTGAAGCCATTGAGCGGGAACAGGCCCTGCGCGGCAATCTGTAGTTTTAGAGGTGAGACCGTGAGACATGAGAAGTGAGGCGATGTTCTGCTGACACCAACGCTAAGTAGAACGAAGTCTCACTTCTCATGTCTTCCTGTCTCAAGTCTGCTTTCTTATCTATTACTTCCATCCAATGCCACTTTCCGCCGACCTTCACACCAAAGTCTCTTCCTGGCTCACTGAGCACTACGACGCCGACACCCAGGCCGAAATCCGGCAGCTGCTGGCCGAGAATCAGGACGATTTTCTGTCCGATGCCTTTTACCGCAACCTGGAGTTTGGTACCGGCGGGCTGCGCGGCATCATGGGCGTGGGCTCCAACCGCATGAACCGCTACACCCTGGGCATGGCCACCCAGGGCCTGTGCAACTACCTGCTGCGGCAGTTTCCGGGCGAGGAAATCAAGGTGGCCGTGGCCCACGACTCGCGCAACAACAGCCGGGAGTTTGCCCGCATTGCGGCCGGCATCTTCTCGGCTAACGGCATTACGGTGTACCTGTTTAGCGAGCTGCGCCCCACGCCGGAGCTGTCGTTTGCCATCCGCCACCTGGGCTGCCACAGCGGCTGCGTGGTGACGGCCTCGCACAACCCCAAGGAGTACAACGGCTTCAAGGTGTACTGGAACGATGGTGCCCAGGTGGTAGCGCCCCACGACAAGAACATCATCCGGGAGGTCGAGGCCATTGCCTCGGTGCAGGAAGTGAAGTTTCAGGCCGACGAGTCGCGCATCCGGCTCATTGGGGCCGAGGTGGACGCCGCTTATCTGGCCCAGGTAAAGGCGTTGAGCATTAACCCCGCCGCCATCCAGCGCCAGCACGAGTTGCGCATCGTGTACACGCCCCTGCACGGCACGGGCATTACGCTGGTGCCGCGGGCCCTGGCTCAGCTGGGCTTCACCACCGTGCACGTGCTGGACGACCAGGCCACTCCGGACGGTAACTTCCCCACGGTACTCTCGCCCAACCCCGAGGAGAAAGTAGCCATGCAGCTGGCCCTGGACAAAGCCCGCGAGCTGGACGCCGACCTGGTGCTGGCTACCGACCCCGATGCCGACCGCGTGGGCATAGCCGTAAAAGACAACCGCGGCGAGTGGGTGCTGGTGAACGGCAACCAGACCGCCGCCCTGCTCACGCACTACCTGCTTTCGGCCCGGCACCAGGCCGGCCGCATGACCGAGCAGGACTACATCGTATACACCATCGTGACCAGCGACGTGCTGGGCGACATTGCCCATGCCCACGGCGTCAAGGCCTACCAAACCCTGACCGGCTTCAAGTACATTGCCGGCATCATCCGGGAGCTGGAAGGCGAGCAGACCTACATCGGGGGCGGGGAGGAAAGCTACGGCTACATGATTGGCGACTTCGTGCGCGACAAAGATGCCGTGTCGGCCTGCGCCATGCTGGCCGAAATGGCGGCCGTGGCCAAAGACCAGGGCCGCACCCTGTACCAGGAAATGGTGCAGATGTATCTGACCTACGGCTTCTACAAGGAGCACCTGATTTCGTTGACCAAGAAAGGCCAGCGCGGGGCCGAGGAAATCCAGGAAATGATGCGGGAGCTGCGTGCCGCGCCGCCCGCCACCATTGCCGGCCTGCCCGTGGTGGAGCTGCGCGACTACCAAACCGGCCGCATCCGCGACCTGCGCACGGGCCTCGAAACCGAAACCGGCCTGGAAAGCTCCAACGTGCTGCAGTTCATTCTGGAAGACGGCAGCAAAATCTCGGCCCGCCCCTCCGGCACCGAGCCCAAAATCAAGTTCTACTTCAGCGTGCGGCAGCCCCTGAAGTCGGCCGTTGACTTCGACCTGGCTAACCGCCTGGCCGACGAGAAAATTGCCCGCATCATCGAAGACATGCAGCTGAAGTAAGGCCTGCTTTTTTACTTTACTCCCGCCCAGCTTGGTAGTCAGGCTGGGCGGTCTTGTTTGTAGTGCCGTATGCCGCCTCGCCCGACTCGTAACGCAGTAATTGTCCTTCATCGGCCTCTTTCCCTCAATTGGCTTATTGGCGTTCTGATAGCCGCCGGCCTGGTGTGGCTGAAGCTTTACCTGGGGGCAGTGGCCATGGTGGTGCTGGGTGTTGTGCCGGTGCTGGCCCGCAACCGCATGATGACGACGCTAGAAATCAATCATTCTTCGGGCCGCTACCGCATCTGCTCCCACGTGCTGGGGCTACAGCGGGGGCAGTGGAAGAAGCTCCCTCTCGTGCAGCGCGTGGTGGTGCGCTACTTTTCCGAATACGTAGCGGCCTCCTCCGACTATCAAGAAGGCGACTTCCAGCAGGCGCGGGAGTACATTCTGCTGTTTTCCGTGCCCGACTCTCCCACCGGCGTTATACTGTACCGGCACCCGGTGCGCGAACAGGCAGTGGCAATAGCCTGCCAGATTGGCGACGCGCTAGGGGTGGAAGTTGTGGAGTTTAACCAGTACCAGCAGGTATCCGTGGTGCAAGACGCGCCCCCACCGGCACACCAGTAGACGGCCAGCAGCCACGCGGAACTTAAAAAGCGGCCGGTACTGCTGCTGCGAGCTGCGGGCTGTGGCGCTCCGGCGGCTTGGTTTGCGGAACCTGAGCTGTGTGCTAGCTTTGCGGCCATTATCTACCTCACGCTATATTCTTTTGATGAAGCAATTTCTACCTGCCCGGCTCACCTCCGCATTTCTTACACCTTTTTACCGGCTGCTGGTCCTGGGCGCAGGGTGGCTGCTGGCGGCCGGCAGCGCCGCGGCCCAGGGCCTGCCCGGCTACGTCGTTTCGCTCAGCGGCGACACGCTGCGGGGCTTTGTGGCCGAAACCGATGCGCAGCGCATTGCCTTCTACGCCCAGGCCGGAGCCCCGCCCCAGTTTTTCCGTCCTGCGCAGGCCCGCGCCTACGGCATTGGCCGGCAAACCGTGTACACCAGCCGGCTGGCACGCCTGAAGTCGGGCCGCGACTCGCTGCGCTTCGTGCGGCCTTTGCTGCTGGGGCCGGCCAGCCTGTACAACGCATCGTCGGACAGCGCCAGGCTGCTGTTGCAGGCTCCTGCGTCGGACACGCTGTATGAGCTGACGGCCTTCAACTGGAATCTGCTCTTCAACCGCCACTTGCGGAGCTGCGAGTACCTCGACTTTTCGGACCCAAGCATCTTGTCGCGCCGGTTCGAGCAGCGCAGCCTGCGGCTGCTTCTCACGCAGTATAACCGCTGCGTGCAGCCCGGTTGGAAGCCAGTGCGGCCCCAGACTTCCACCTCGCAGCTTCGCCTGGCACTAACGGGCGGCCTGACGGCTTACTCAGCGGAGGCGGGCCGAGCACTGCTCGGCAGTGCGGAGGTGGATCATAAGCCGAGGGCTCTGCTGGGCCTGGAAGTACGCCTATTGCACTCCAGCGGCTGGTGGCTGTCGGGCGGCCTAACCTATCAGCACCTGCGCGGAGGCGTAAAGCCGTTTTCCATCTACACGGGTTCCTCCGTCATCACGGGCTCCCGTACCGAAACCTACGACCTGAAGAACCTCCTGCTGCTCGGCAACCTGGGCCGGAGCTTTGGCCAGCCGGGCAGCTTCCGCCCGTTCGTGGTTGCCACTCTGGGCGCGGGCGTATGCTTCGATTCCGAGTCTGCTTCGCAAGTGGTGTATTCTTCGATTCTTCCGCCGAATTATCGGAGTGTTGACCGGTCGGGGCAGGCGGCGCTGCACGCAGCCCTGGGAACCGGGGTCTGGCTGCCGCTCGGTTCGCGCTACGACCTTCAGCTTAGCGCATCATACGGGCAGAACATGATGATACAGAGCCCCTCGTTACGCACTCATGTGGTAAGTGTACAAACCGGCCTCATGCTGCCGGCCTGGTAACTGGTTGTTGCTGTACAGTCTCAAATTCAGTCCAAACCTCTGTTATAAGTATAGATGAAGCACTTCTACTGCTTATTCACCTTTTTACTTTTCACATTCGCCGCTGCTGCCCAGGGCCTGCCCGGCTACGTCATCACGCTCAGCGGCGACACCTTGCGGGGCTATGTGCGGGAGAAGAAAAACCAACAGCTCGTTGTATATCCCAACGAAAGCAATACTACTCTCGTGTTTCGCCCGGCACAACTGCGAGGCTATGGGCTACGAAATCAGCCGCTAATCAAAAGCTATCCTGTTCGCTTGAGCACCGGTCACGACTCGACGCGGTTTGTGGCTCCCTTGCAGGTGGGACCGGTGAGCCTGTATTCCTACGCCGATGAGTCGGGGTTGCTGTTGCGCCCGGCCGCTTCTGACACTCTGTATGAATTGACTCCGATTACGTGGCGCTTGCTGTTCAACCGGCACCTGCACGGATGCTCTACGCTGAACCACACCAGCCGGGAAATTTTCGACTTATCTTTTTCCCGAACCACCATTGCCCGGCTTATTACCCGCTACAACCAGTGCCTCGATCCTACGTGGAAGGCTGTTTCGACCTCGGAACGGCCCATGTGGCGCTATGGCATCGGAGTACACACCGGGGGGCAACAGCTGACGCCGTTTAAGGGTAAGTTCTGGCAACCAAACCAGGGGACCTGGCAGAGTTGGGAGGCAGGCTTTGATTGGATAGCACAACGGGCCAATGGCTTGCAGACTGTTTTGTCCGCATCTTACCTTCACTTCGCAGGAAAAACCTCGCCGTACCAAGCAATAAGTACTACGGGAGCTACTGTGGAACAGCGTGGAAGCGGCAGCTCCGGGGTGCTGCTGGGCAATGTACAGGTAACGCAACGGCTAGGCAACCCGCGCCGACGCCTACAGCCTATCACCGGAGTCGGCATCGGGTTAGGGTATATGGCTTGGGAACGGTCCATTACAGAGCAGCGGCTTCCTAACAGCTCCAGTTCGTTTCAGACTACAGCAGTAGACACTGATGCGGGTGGGGCTGTTTTTCGGGTGGAAGCCCTGGCCGGCGTGCTGCTACCGATTGGTGTCCGAAAAGATGCGTCGGTGTCAGTTCACTATCAATATTACTACTCTGCATTTCAAAGCATTGGCTTGCAGATAGCATACCACCTATATAAGTAGTTTCTCCCGCCCGTGCATGAAGCAAACGGCACGTCTGAGGTGTCAGCTTGGACGTACTGTTTACAGACACTCCTGTTTGGCTGTTAATTTCATTAACCTCTACTCGTTAACAGCCCGACCTTATTGCCAGCGAAATCCAGTACCTTTTTATTCCCCGCGCCGTCTGTCACCCTTTATTCCCAGAATAAACAGGATCAGGAGCAGAAACGCCGCCACGCCCAGGCTGTACCAGGTCACCACGGGCAGGCCGCGGTAGACGGGCATCTGGGCAGGGTCGTAGGTGCCTTGCAGGCTGAGGCCGGCAAACACGATGCAGGCCACGGCCACGGCCGCTAGGATGCTGCGGCTCACCAGGGCGTCGGCTTTGCGCATGAGCAGCTGGTAGCCGCTCAGCTCCACCCGCACGCGCATGTCGCCGCGCGAGATTTTGCGCACAATCTGGCGCAGGTCCGACGGCAGGGTCTGGAGCAGGGCCAGCAGCTGGGTGCCGGTGTACTGGGCTTCGCTGAGGATGTTCTCGGTGGAATACTGCTCGGCGATGATGCGCGCCCCGTAGGGCCGCACAAACTCAAAGGTTTTGAAGGTGGGGTGCAGCACCTTGCCGATGCCCTCCAGAATTACTAGGGCCCGCAGAATCAGGAACACCGCGCCGGGCACTTGCAGCTTGTAGTCGTAGATGACGGTTTGCAGGCGCTCGGCCAAGTCCGACATGCTCATTTCCTTCACGTCCAGCATCGTGAAGTCTTCGATAATCTGGTTCAGGTCGGCCTCGAAGGCGCGCATGTCGGGAATTTCGGCCGTGAGGGCGAGGCGGCGGAAGCTCAGGGCCATGCTGCGGGCGTCCTGCCGGGCCATGCCGATGAACACGCCCGCAAAGGCGTACTTCTGCTGCTTGGTCATGCGCCCTACCATGCCAAAGTCGATGAGCACGAGCGTGCCGTCGGGGCGCACCAGCACGTTGCCGGGGTGGGGGTCAGCGTGGAAGACCCCAAACTCGAAAATCTGCGTCAGATACACATCCATGCCCGTTTCGGCCACGGTTTCCGGGCTCAAGCCCCACTCCAGCAGCTGGGCTTTGTCGGTGATTTTGCAGCCGCTCACAAACTCAATCACCAGCACCCTAGCCGTGCTCAGCTCCCGATAGGGCCGCGGAATATAGAACGACTCGTGCTCGGCGTAGAGAGTGCGGAACTGGTCCATACTGCGGGCTTCCGAGGTGTAGTCCAGCTCCTTGGTCATGCTCCGCTCAAAGGCGTCCACGATGTCCTGGGGGTTGCTCAGGCCCTGCTTGCGCAGAAACGGGGCCGTGAGGCGCACCAGCTCGTGCAAAAGGCTTAGGTCGGTGCGCACTTTTTCCTCCACGTCGGGGCGCTGCACTTTCACCACCACTAGCTCCCCGCTTTGCAGGCGGGCCCGGTGCACCTGCCCGATGCTGGCCGAGCCCAGCGGCACCTCGTCAAACTCGCTGAACACTTCCGTAAGCGGGCGGCCCAGCTCCTGCTCGATAATCTGGCGGGCCACGGCCACCGGAAACGGCGGCACATTGCTTTGCAGCTTCTCAAACTCGTCGATGAGCGGCTGCGGAAGCAGGTCGGCGCGGTTGCTCAGGGCCTGGGCCAGCTTGATGAAGGTGGGGCCCAGCTCCTCGATAATCATGCGGATGCGTTGCCAGCGCGTCGTTTCAAACACCCGCTGCTCGCCCTGCTGCCAGGAGCGGCGCCGGCTCTGCGGCACCAGCCGCCGCAGGGCCGTGCTGGTCACCACGTCCTCAAAACCATAGCGAATCAACACCTCGGCCACTTGCCGGATGCGGGTGAGGTTGGAGATGGTATTCTTGAACATGAATCGCAGATTGTGCAGATTGAATGGATTGCGCTGATTCTAGCGGCAAGTTTAGGGAAATGAGTGAGGTGATGAGGTAACAGGTAAATGGTGACAGGTAAACAGTCATGCTGAGCTTGCCGAAGCATCTCTACCTCTGACTAACTTCCTGACGTCTATTCAATGAAGTGGTAGAGATGCTTCGACTGCGCTCAGCATGACTACGCCTCTTCAACGTCAGCATGCGGAATGCTTGCCTACAGCGACCTTCGGCTCGACTGCGGTTCCGGCTGTGCGGACGTCAGATGGAGTATAACCTCCCTCCACTCACCACCTCCCTACTCATTATTTCACCACTCACCACCTCACCAAAAAAACCCCGCCTGCACTCGGCAAGCGGGGTTTTTCAACAACTAAGGCTGGCCTTACGAGTTGCCGTTGTCCGAAGAGCCGGCCGAGGTGGTGTTGCCCTCTACTTTGGGGGCATCCTTCTTGGCAGCGCCAGCTTTAGCGGCGGCCGACTTTTGCGTTTTGCCAGCGGCGGCGCTGGTGCTATCGGCGGCTTTCTTAACGGCGCCGGCGGCCTTGCTGGTGGCGCTGCTGGCCGACTTGCCCGCCGCCGATGAAGTGCTGCTTTTCTTAGCGCCCGAAGCCGAGCCCGTGGCCTTCGAGGCAGAAGTACCGGCGGCACCCGAGTTCGAGGATTTCGACTGGCGCACGGTGCGCTTCAGGTCCTCCACGTCGGAGTTGGGCGCTACGCCCACTGTCTTCATCAGGCGTGAGGTCAGACCCTGAAACTGCTTTTCCAGCTCCTGACGCTTGGCGTCGGTGTTCTTTTTCAGCTCGTCCATGATCTTGGCTCCTTCCTGCTCCGACAGCTTGCTTTCCTGCACCAGCTTGTTGATGGTGCTCTGTACCCGGTCGTTGGTCAACGATACAAACCCGACGCCGGCATTAATGAACTTCTTAAACAGGTCTTCCATGGGAGGTAAGGGTTAGAAGAAAAGAGGAGGTGTAAAAGATGAAGCCGTCTGGCGCTTGCCTCACGCATCACGAACTAGTATGCAAGCCGACTACTTCCAGCAAACCTACGAAAACAGCTGTATATAGTTGAATGTGAGTTTAAAAAATTTCCACGATCCATTCTGTTTTTGTGCCGCCTCAGCCAGCCGGCGCCGCGTATGGGCTTTTCAGCTAGGCGGCCTGCGGCTTCTTGGAATCAGTTGCCGGGGCCGAAACGGGGGTTTCAGACCACACGGTATGGGTGAAGTGCGCGACGCGGTCCAGGGCCAGGCGGGCCTCGGGCAGGAAGCGCCAGAACAAGTGCCACCAGTGCACCAGCCCTTCAAACACCTGCGCGGTTACGGGAGTGCCCGCCGCGCGGGCTTTGCCCACAAAGGCCAGCACGTCGTCGCCCAGCACCTCGGCATCCGACACCTGAATCAGCAGCGGCGGCAGGCTGTGCAGCGCCGCCCGCACCGGCGACACCAGCGGGTGCGACAAGGGCACGTCGGCGGCGTACAGTGGGCCCCAGCCACGAATTTCGAGGGCTTCGAGCACCTGGCTTTCTTCCTGCACCACCCGGCGCAGCACCGCTGTGGGCAGGGCCAGGTCGGTCCAGGGCGAGAGGCCGATGGCGGCGGCGGGCAGGGGCCGGCCCGCGTCGCGCAGGGCCAGCAGCAGGGCCAGGGCCAGCCCGCCCCCGGCCGAGTCGCCGGCCACTATGATGCTTGCCGGTGCGAAGCCCTGGCGCAGCAGCCACTCATAAGCCAGCAGGGCATCGTCGAGGGCGGCGGGAAAGGGGTATTCGGGGGCCTTGCGGTAGTTGATGGCCAGGGCCTGCACCCCGCACCGCTGGGCCAGGGTGCCCACCAGGGCCCGGTGGGTATTGAGGGAGCCCAACACGTAGCCGCCTCCGTGCAGATACAGCAGCACCCGCCCGGAGGCGGCCCTGGCTGGGCGCACCCACTCGGCCGGCATCCCGTCCACGTCGGCATCTTCCAGAAACACGTTCCAGGGCATTAGCTGGCCAAACGACAGGAGTTCAACCGCCAGCCGCATGGCCGGCAGGCGCGGCCGGCGCCGGGCCAGCGGCCCGGTAGCCGCCGTCAGGAATTGCTTAAGCAGCAGATGCTGAAGGGAAGGCATTTTGTTTGAATGAATACTTGAGAAGTAGGAATTAATAATTTGGTCTGAAATTGAGAATTGTCCTGCTCTATCTAGCGTCCGCTTGCCAAAGCATCTCTACCGCTTCGTTGAATGATTGAGTTAGCCCGCGGGAGAGATGCTTTGGCAAGCGGACGCTAGATAGAGCATGACAGTTAAAAACTAACTCAAACAGCTTCTTAAATTCAGTAGGCAAAACAAGCGTTTGTGAAGCGTATTTTGACACTACCAGTGTGATGACAATTTTTACTCCCTACTTATCAGTTACTACTTACTCTTTCCCAATTCGGTGGCCTTTGTAGCCGCGGATGGCGATGGGAATCCAGCCTAGCACGGGGATGAAGAAGGTCAGGGTAAACGGGTTGCGCCAGAGCATGCGCCAGTAGGCGCCGGGGCGGCGCAGGTCGAGGTCGAAGTCGCGGCAGCCGTTTCGCACGTACTGGCGCTCAAACTCCCGAAACAGCGCGGGCCAGGCCCAGGGCAGGAAAAACGGGAAGTAGCGCCAGTTTTCCTTGATGCGCTGCCACAGCTCGCGCCAGCGGTAGGGCTGCTGCCCGTGCTGCTGCACGGCGGCGTCCAGCTCCTGCTGCATACGCTGGCGCACCTGCTCCGAAAGGGCCAGGTATTCGTCGCGGGTCAGCTCGGCGGTGGTTTTCGGGGTCAGCTCGTAGGGCTTGATGCGGGAGCCCAGCACGAAGGTAAGCTGGGCCGGAAACGCCATGTAGAAAAACCAGGGCTGTAGCAGCACCAGCAGCAGTACCGGCCCCATGGGAATAAAGGGAATGCCGATTTTCTTGCTCAGGCGGTTCACCCAGTCCCAGCTGTAGGTGTAGGGATTGAGGTACTCGCCGTTGATGGTGTAGAAGGGAACGATGTCGGTGCGGTGCTGGATGCCGAGGCGGACGATGCTGGTGGCCAGGCGCTGGAGCTGGTACTTGCGGTTGAACCCCTTCCCGATGCCCGGCACGCCCTCCGGGTACAGCATCAGGTTGTGGTCCTGGTAGTACATCATCGTCTCGAAGTTGAGCGTGGTGGCATCCACGCAGCCCGCTTTCTTCCAGAAGTTCCGAACCAGAAAAGGGTTCATGAGCACCGACTGCGAGAGCATGGGCGCCGAGAGCGGGCGGGGCAGGTCGCGCTGGTTGGGCAGGGCCCGCCACATGTGCGACAGGGCCACGATGGCATCCCAGGGAAAGGCCATGCCCGAGTGGTTGGAGGCGAAGATGAGGGGCCGGTCGGGGTTGTTGCGCTGGGGGTAGTTCTCGAACCCCACCAGTCGCGACCGAAACCACACCCGGTCGAGCAGGCGCAGGATGTTGCGGTCCAGCGTCTCGACAAACTGCTCGTCGAAGTAGTCGGTGTAAATGTGCTGATTGGCCTGAATGGCGGGCGGCGGCTGGGGCAGCGCAGCAGACGACAACGGAGCAGAAGCCAACGGCATGGGCGGGAGAAGTGCGGCAGAAAACCGGCGGAGCACTCCCGCCGTGGGGTCTCAAGATACAGGATTTAGGGGCGAAATGAGTAAATGAGCGAGTGAGTGAATGAGTAAATGAGTAAAGTAGCCCGTCATGCTGAGCGAAGGCGCAGCCGGAATCGAAGCATCTCTACCGCGGGCTAACTCAATCGTTCAACGAAGCAGTAGAGATGCTTCGGCTGCGCTCAGCATGACAATACCATTGCAACATCAGCACACGAGATGCTTCGGCTGCGCTCAGCAGGACGATCTACTTTACTCATTTACTCATTCACTCACTCGCTCATTTACTCATTTCCTCATATCTGCCGCTTGAGCCGAACGACGGCGGTGTGCAGGTCGCCGGTGGTGGCGCGGCGGACGATGAAGAAGATTTGGCGGCCGTTCTGGGAGTGCAGCAGGCGGCTGAGCTGGGTGAGCGACAGGCTTTCGGCGGGCAGAAAATTAATGCTCAGGATTTCGTCGCCGGGCAGCAGGCCCGCCTGCTCGGCCGGGGAGCCCGCCTGCACGCGCAGCACCCGGTACTGCCGGTAGTGGGGGCCGCTGGCCAGCACGTCGAACCCGCACATATCGTGCTCGAAGGGGTCTTTGTAGAGCCGGTTGGGCCGCAGCAGCAGCTGGTTGCGCGAGTAGTCGATTACCATTTCAAACCGCTTCAGCAGCTCGAAGCCCAGGTTGCCGTTGCGGGGCACGTCGGCGCGGTGGGCCACGGCGGCGGCATCGGGGAACGACGTGAGGGGCAGCGCCACCCGGTAGCGGCCCAGCTGCAAGGCCGCCACCCGCCCCAGGTAGCCGTTGATGTCGCCGCTGAGGCCGCGGCCCAGCTGGGTGCGCAAGCGCAGGTCGGGCAGGCGCAGGCGGGGGTCGGAGGTGGTTTCCAAGGACAGGGCGTGGCCGGCGCCGGTGTCGAGCACCAGTTTCAGGGGCAGCGTGAGCGTGTCGTTGACTTGCACGGGCAGGGTGAGGTAGGACTTATTGCCTTCCAGGTCGAGGGACAGGCGGGTCCAGCGCCGGCCGCGGGGCACCCGGTAGCGGGCCGGGTCGTGCAGCACCACGTACTCCTGCTCGGGCTGCACCTGCACCACAAAGCTGCGAAACACGTCGGAGCCCAAGAGGCCGTGAATGGGCATGCCCACGTAGCCGGACAGGTTCAGCACGTCGTCGGACAAAGCCAGGAAGGACATGCTGGGCGCTTCGGTCTTGCCCAGGCGCACGTGCACGCCCGTTATCTGCTGGGCTACCAGCGGCTTTTCCTCCCCGGCTCCGGCCACCAGAAACTGCGCCCCGCCCTGCAAGTTCAGCTGCCGCACCAGGGCCGGGTCGGTAATCAGCGAAATGCCGATGCCCGTGTCGAGCATGAAGTTGAATGGCCCCTGCCCGTTGATCGTGGCTTCCACCACCATCAGATTGCGCTGGATCTGGAACGGCACCCGCGCCTGCCGGGCCCCGGCCCGCTCGAAGCGAAACGCGGGCGGCGGCGTTTGGGCTCTGGCCGGGCCGGCCGCCAGCAGCCCCAGCCAGAGTGCCAGCAGCACCGCGCCCGCCACTCGTACGCGGCCCGAAAACAGCAGTACAATCCCTAAGCGGCGACCCATACGTGTGGAGAAGTAGCAGGCAGGGTAAGTTAACCAAAAAACCTACCCATTGTTACTCCGCTGTAACACGAAAACTACACCTTATCTGTTCCACAACAGGCTACATGAGATTCTCTGGCTCAGCCTAATATAGCCCGCATACGCCCAGAGCCGGCGCAGACGCCAGCCTGCGGTTGGCCGGAAATGCGGGGCGGCTCACTCCGGCAGCTCCCACGGGCCGTGCGGGTCGTAGTGCAGATGGCCGTGGCGGATGTGCAGGGGTGCCGTGAGGTTGTTGTGGTAGAGCTGGCCGGTGCCCAGGCCCTGCGGAAAGCCGGGGCGGGCGTAGGAGCCAGCAAACTGACTGATGGCACTCAGGCCCACGTTCGACTCCAGAGCCGAGGTCAGCCACCAGCCAATGCCCAGGGTTTCGGCGGCCGTGAGCCAGTCGAGGCTGGCGCGCAGGCCGCCCAGCAGCGTGGGCTTCAGAATCAGGTAGGCCGGGCGGGTACGCTCCAGCAGCTCGGCCTGCCGGGCGGGGTCGGTGACGCCAATCAGCTCCTCGTCCAGGGCCACGGGCACGGGCGAGTGGCGGCACACCTCGGCCAGGGCGGCCCACTGCCCCGCCGCAATGGGCTGCTCGATGGAGTGCAGGTTGTAGCGGGCCAGCTGGGCCAGCTTGGCCGGGGCCTCCGCGGGGCTAAAGGCGCCGTTGGCATCTACGCGCAGGGTCAGGCGCTCGGGCCCGGCCACGGCCCGGATTTCGTAGAGCAATTCCAGCTCGGTGGCGAAGTCGAGGCCGCCGATTTTCAGCTTCAGGCAGGTGTACCCTTCCGTGAGCTTCTTCTCGATTTGCTCCCGCATGAAGGTGGCGTCGCCCATCCACACCAAGCCGTTGATGGGCAGGCCGGCCTCGCCCCGGCTGAAGGCATTGTCGTAGAGCTGGCGCTGGCCGCCGTTCTGGTAGTCGAGCACGGCGGTTTCGAGGGCGAAGCGCAGGGCGGGCCACTCGGGGCCTACCAGGGTGGCGGCTTCCTCGGGCAGCAACTCCCGCAGCTGGCGGCGGTTGAACTCGCGGCAGAAGCCGGCCACCGTATCGGCAAAATCGGGGCGGTGGTCGGGGCTGAGGCCGGCTAGCGGAGCGGCCTCGCCCAGGCCCTGCCGGCCGGGCCGGGCCGGGTCGGTGAGGTGCAGGTAGGTGGCCGTGTGCTCGGTGAGGGCCCCGCGTGAGGTGCGAGCCGGAAAGTTGAAGCGCAACACGCGCCGCGAGTAGTGAAGCTGAAGCATAGGTGAAGAAGCTGCAAGCCCATGTTCGTAGAGCTGTAAGCCGCAAGCTACAAGTTGATGTTCTGATATACTGTGCTCAGAACGTCAGCTTGTAGCTTGCGGCTTACAGCTTGCAGCTTCTATAAAAAACACGCCGCCCCCGCACGGGGTGCGGGGGCGGCGTGGTACGGGCAACAGCCCCGGCCGAAACCAGGGCTGCCGTCGTCCTCAGCGGAAGCATTTAGGCAGCAGCGCCCTGATTGCTGCGTCCGCGGCTGGCCTGGCCCCCCTTTCGGCCGGCAGCCCGGGCTTCTTCTGAGGTAAAGCGGTGGCCACGGCCACTCTGATGCGAGGCCCGCCCGCCTTCGCTGGCAATGCGGCGCTGCTGGGCGGGGTCCATGGCGGCAAAGCCGCGGGGACGTTTGGCGACAGGTTGATTCGATGAGGCGGCGGTGTTTTGTTTGGTATTCATAGCGTTGAAGGAGTTGAAAAGAGCTTGAATGTGTTTGGTGTCTTCAACGCAAGTGAGCACCTATCTGTCGACATTGTCAATTATAATACCATTTATTTGGGGTAAAATACCGGATAGTACTGACAGCTCGTCCGTAGTAATACGCAACAGTACGTGAAATACGGATGACCTTCAACCCGCTCGCGCCGTAGGTACTGAAAACAGTAGTCCGCCAACGGAGTTGTTTTTCCACTGCCTTTCACTACTTCTGCCATGTCCGTTTTACCTTCTGCCCCGGCGGCGGTGGCCGCGGCCGCCCCTGCTGTGGCCCGCTACCGGGCCGTGCGCCAGCAAACCGAGGCCCTGTGCCGCCCCCTGCTGCCCGAAGACACCGTGGTGCAGCCCATCATCGACGTGAGCCCGCCCAAGTGGCACCTGGCCCACACCACCTGGTTTTTTGAAACCATGCTGCTACGGGAGTTTCTGCCGGGCTACCAGGTGTTTCACCCCGATTACGCCTACCTGTTCAACTCCTACTACAACTCCCTGGGCTCCCGCGTGAACCGCGCCGACCGGGGCACCCTCTCCCGCCCTCCGCTGGCCGACGTGTACGCCTACCGCGCCTACGTGGACGAGCAAATGGAGCAGCTGCTAGCCCTGCACGATACGCTGCCGGCGGCCTTTGGGAGTGTGTTTGAGCTGGGCCTGCAGCACGAGCAGCAGCACCAGGAGCTGCTCGTTACCGACATCAAGTACATCCTCAGCTCCAGCCCGCTGGCCCCTAGTTTTATTACTGAAGAAGCAGGAATTAGGAATGAGGAATTATGCACGGTCAATTCTTCATTACCAATTATTAATTCCTCATTAAGCGAAGCATCCTGGCTCCCGGTGCCGGGCGGGGTGCACCGCATCGGCTACGAGGGCGCCGGGTTCTGCTTCGACAATGAGCAGGCTCCTCACGACACCTACGTAGCTGATTTTGAGCTGCAAAACCGCCTGGTAACCAACGCCGAATACCTGGAGTTTATGGAAGCCGGCGGCTACCAGAACTTCCGGTACTGGCTGGCCGAAGGATGGGACCTGGCCCAGCAGCAGGGCTGGGAGGCGCCGCTGTACTGGGTGCATCGTCCCGAGGCCGGGGGCTGGCTGCGTTTTACCCACCACGGCCTGGTGCCCGTGGAGCCGGCCGCGCCCGTCACCCACCTCAGCTTCTACGAGGCCGATGCCTACGCCAACTGGCGGGGCTGCCGCCTGCCCACCGAGCAGGAATGGGAAGTTGCGGCCCGCCACTTCGGTGCCACCCCTGACGGCGGCAACTTCCTGGAAAGCAACCGCCTCGACCCGCAGGCCCTCCCCCCGGATGCCGCCCCCGACCAGTGCCACCAGCTGCTGGGCGACTGCTGGGAGTGGACGTATTCGGCCTACCACCCCTACCCCGGCTACCACCGCGCGGCTGGTCCTCTGGGCGAGTACAACGGCAAGTTTATGGTAAACCAGCTGGTGCTGCGCGGGGGCTCCTGCGCCACGCCGGCCAGCCACATCCGCCTCACCTACCGCAACTTCTTCCACGCCGACAAGCGCTGGCAGTTCACCGGCATCCGCCTGGCCCGGTAGCGGGGTAGGTAGTTTATGGTTACTGGTTGGTGGTTTTTTGTTTGATGCTGATGGGCCAGCTACGGGCTGGCCCCCTGCCTTGCTTCTTTTCCGATGTCGTCTACTCCTCTCTCTCCCGCTCCGCTTGCTCACGCGGCCGGTGGCTCCGCGTCACCACCGCCTGCCGCCCACCAACCAGCACCGGACAACGCCCAGCCAACCCCAAAAATCAACCAGCCACTAGCCAACAACCCCCAACCATCAACCAACTCCGAACTAGCCCGGCACGTGCGCGAGGGGCTGGCGCGGCCCTTTAAAACGTTGTCGTCGATGTACTTCTACGATGATGAGGGCAGCCGGCTGTTTCAGCAGATTATGGCTTTGCCAGAGTACTACCCTACCCGCACGGAGTTTGCCCTGCTTACTCGTCACCAGGCGGCTATTGGGGCGGCCCTGCGGCCCACCGACCCCGAGGAGCCGTTTTTTCTGCTGGAGCTGGGCGCCGGCGACGGGCTGAAAACCAAGATTTTGCTGCGCCACTTGCTGGACGCCGGCGCCCGCTTCACCTACGTGCCGGTAGATATTTCGGCGGCGGCGCTGGCCGGGCTGGCCGCCGACCTAAGCCGGGAGCTGCCCGCGCTGCGCGTGGAGCCCGTGCAGGCCGACTACGCCGACGCCCTCACGCTGATGGCTGCCCGTCCTGGCCGCAAAGCCGTGCTGTTTCTGGGGTCCAACATCGGCAACTTCCTGCCCGACGCCCGCCAGCAGTTTTTGCAGCGCCTGGCCCGCCCGCTTACCCCCGACGACCGGCTGCTCATCGGCTTCGATTTGCAGAAAGACCCGCGCCTGATTCGGGCGGCCTACGACGACAGCCGGGGCGTGACGGCGGCCTTCAACCTCAACCTGCTGCGCCGCCTCAACCGGGAGCTGGGCGCTGACTTCGACCTGGCCCACTGGCAGCACTACACCGACTATAACCCCCTGGATGGGGCCGTCCGCTCGTTTCTGGTGAGCACCCGGACCCAGCGCGTGCATTTTGCCGAGCTTGACTGGACCGTGAACTTTGCGGCCTGGGAAATGCTTCATACGGAAAACTCCTACAAGTTTACCTGCCCCGGCATTGGGGAGGTAGCCGCTGCCGCTGGCTTGGCGGTACAGGAGATATTTACCGATGCGCAGGACTTTTTCGCCGACGTGATTTTGCGGCCGGCCGGATAGCCTGCGTGGTGCTTCTCTGCTTGTTCTTATGTCTGATACTGTTAGCCTGGCCTCGGGCTATGGCTCTTTCCTGACCCCGACGGTGGCGACGGAGGCGGCGGTACGCGCCATCCGGGCCGGTCAGCTGCCCCTGGGCGAAGCGGCCGGCCTGCCCCCCCTGCGCGAGGCCCTGGCCCGGCGCTACCTGCCCGCCGACGGCCACATCTGCCTGAGTCAGGTGATTATCACGCCCGGAGCCAAAGCGGCCCTGTTTGCCTTGCTGCGGGCCGTGCTGCGCCCCGGCGACGAAGTGCTGCTGCTCACGCCCAACTGGTTTGGGTTTGCCGACCTCGTGGCCCAGGCCGGCGCTACGCTGCGTGAGCTGGCCCTGAACCCCGCCACCAACTATGAGCTGGACCCTGACCAGCTGCGGGCCGCCCTCACGCCCCGCACTAGGGTGCTGCTTTTCTCCAACCCCAACAACCCTACCGGCCGCGTGTACCACGCCGAGGCTCTGGCCGAGCTGCTGCGCGTCACCGGCGCCTTCCCCGACCTGTACGTGCTGGCCGATGAAATCTACGACCTCATCACCTTCGGCACTCAGCCCGTACCGTCCCTGCTCGACTTTCCTGACCCGCACGGGCGGCATCTGGTGGTGAACGGCTTCAGCAAGTCGCTGGCGCTGGTGGGCTGGGGCGTGGGCTACCTGGTGGCGCCGCCGGTCGTGGCGCGGGCCTGCGCGGCCTGGCAGCAGGCCACCGGCGCGGCCGTGCCCATGCCGAATCAGCATGCCGCCCTGGCCGCTACGCGGGCTGCCCCGGGTATTGCCAGCGGCCTTATCAACCAGCTGCACCGCAACCGGCAGCGCCTACTGGAGCGCCTGGCCGCTCTGCCCCAGGTACCGCCCGTGCAGCCCGAAGCCACCTACTACGCCTTCCCCGACCTGCGCGCCTACCTCCGGCCCGGCCTGCCGCCCGGCAAAGCCTCCGCCGACTTGGTGGCCCGCTTGCTGGCCGCCGGGGTTGAGGTGGTGGATGGCGCCCAGTGCGGCGCGCCGGGGTTTGTGCGCCTTTCCTACGCCGTGCCCGAGCCGGTACTGCGCGCCGGCCTCACCCACTTCACCCACGCCCTGCTGGCCAGCCAGTGCCTGCGGGAAGCGTAGTTTCGGCCCCGTACCTTTGGGGCCGCCTGTTCTTCGTGTTGTCATGTCCCCAGCTTCCCTGCGTGCTCATCTGCGGCCTACCTTGTCTTTGGCTTACCCGGTTATGCTCAGCCAGTTGGGCCACGTGCTGGTGAATGTGGTAGACAGCATGGTGGTGGGCCAAACGGGCAAAGTGCCCCTGGCGGCGGTGTCATTGAGCGTTAGTGTCAGCACGGTGGTGATGGTGCTGGGCCTGGGGTTGGCTATGGGCATCACGCCCCTGGTGGCCGCCGCCGACGGCCGCCGCGACGTGGCCGCGCTGGGCCGGCTGCTGGTAAACGGGGTGTGGCTGTGCGCGGCGGCGGGTGCGGTGCTGGCTTTGTTTGGCCTCGTGGTGCCGCCCCTGCTGCCCTACCTCAATCAGCCGGCCGAGGTGGTGGCCCTGGCCGCGCCCTGGGTGCGGGTTATGTTTTTGTCGTTGCTGCCGCTGATGCTGTTTCAGGGCTTCAAGCAGTTTGCCGAAGGACTAGGCCTGACGCGCCAGGCCATGCTGCTATCGGTGCAGGCCAACCTGCTGAATGCCGTGCTGTGCTACGGGCTGGTGTTTGGCCGGCTGGGGCTGCCGGAGCTAGGGATGATGGGGGCGGCCTGGGCCACGCTGCTGGCCCGCGGGCTCATGGCCTTGCTCATGGCTGCCTACGTGCTGCGCGCCGTACGCCTGCAACCGTACCGCCAAGCCGCCGCCCAGCGCCTACTGCCCGACGCGCCCGGCCTGCACCGCCTCCTGGGCCTGGGCACGCCCATCGGGGTGCAGATGATGTTTGAAATGGGCGCGTTCAGCTTCTCGGCCATCATGATTGGCTGGCTGGGCGCCACGCAGCTAGCGGCCCACCAGATTGCCATCAACGTGGCTTCCGTGACGTACATGGCGGCCAGCGGCATTGGGGCGGCGGCTACCATCCGGGTGGGCAAGTACTACGGCCAGCAGGATGGCCCGGAGGCCCGCCAGGCGGGCCTGGCGGCGTACTGGCTTACGTTTGGGTTTATGAGTCTGATGGGGCTGCTGCTGGTGCTGGGCCGCCTTCGTATTCCGCTGTACTACAACCATGACCCGGCCGTGGTGGCGCAGGCGGCGGCCTTGCTGCTGATTGCGGCGGCTTTTCAGGTGTCGGATGGCTTGCAGGTGGTGGGGCTGGGTGCCCTGCGCGGCCTGGAAGACGTGAAAGTGCCTTCGGTGGTGGCGTTGCTGGCGTACTGGGTAGTGGCCCTGCCCCTGGGTTATGTGCTGGGTTTCCGGGCGGGCTGGGGCGCAGCCGGCGTGTGGGTGGGCTTGCTCACCGGCCTCACGCTGGTAGCCGCCCTGCTGCTGGTGCGCTTCCGGCGGCGGCCCTTTGTGGCGGCCCCCATGAACGAAGCAGCCCTGGCCGTGCGTTAGAGTGCCACCGCCGGGTGCGCGGCTGGGTTGCCGGCCACGTTCCGGAGCCAGCCCTTAGCTCTTCCCACCGCATGTTCTCACTTTTTCTCTTACCCCTGCTGGTTGCGGCCCTCGCCCAGGGCCCGGCAGACTCGGCCGCTAAGCCCGCCGCGCCCGAGGCGCTGGAATGGCGCGCAGACCGCCCCCTCACCTGGGCCGACTTCAAAAGCCGCCCCAAAACCGACCGGCTGGCGGCCCTTACCTCCTCCACCATCGACGCTAAAGTGGGCTGCACCGATTTCAAATTTTCGGCTCAGGTAACGGCCGTGTTTGTGCCCGCCGAGTCGTGGGTGCGCGACCCGGCCCGCGCTTCGGCCAACCTGCTGCGCCACGAGCAGCTGCACTTCGACCTCACCGAGCTGCACGCCCGCAAGCTCCGCCAGCGCCTGAGCCTGGTGAAGCTGGACTGCCAGCGCCTGCAGCCGGCCTTCGGTAACCTCACCAAGGCCTCCTTTCTGGAGTGGCAGCGCGAAGAAGCCCGTTACGACCAGGAAACCAACCACGGCCTCAACCAGCCCCGCCAGCAATACTGGGAGCAGCAAGTCCAGCAGAAGCTCCAGCAGCTAGAGCAGTTCGCGTCGCGGTGAGTGGTGATGAGGTAACAGGTGACAGGTGACACTTAGAACGTTAATGCTGAGCGGAGCCATAGCCGAAGTATCTCTCCTAAGGGCTAATCTCAATCGTGCAAACGGCTTGCGCTGCATAGCCCAGGGGTTAACCCCTGGGCTACGGAGGGCCCAACCAAGCGGCAGAGATGCTTCGGCAAGTTCAGCATGGCTGTTCTACGTGTCACCTGTTACCTGTCACCTGTTACCTCATCACCATATGATAACCTGGGCTGATTTTGAACGCGTGGACCTGCGCGCAGGCACTATCCTCGAAGCGCGGGAGTTTCCGCAGGCGCGCAAGCCGGCTTACCAGCTGCTTATCGACCTGGGGCCTGAAATCGGCCAGAAAAGGTCCAGCGCCCAGATTACCCACCACTACCAGCCTGCCGACCTGGTGGGCCAGCAAGTGCTGTGCGTGGTCAATTTCCCGCCCAAGCAAATCGGCAAGTTTCTCTCCGAAGTCCTCGTCACGGGTGCCCCGGACGCCGACGGCCACATTGTGCTGGCTACGCTGGTCGCGCCGGTGCCCAACGGCAGCCGCCTAGCGTGAGGAGGTGACAGGTGATAGGTAAACCGTCCTGCTGAGCGGAGCCGGAGGCGAAGTCGAAGCATCTCTCCCGCGGGCTAACTCAATCGTGAGGACGAAGCAACCATCCGCAACAAAGCGGGAGAGATGCTTCGACAAGCTCAGCATGACGGGCTTATTTACCTCTCACTTGTTACCTGATGCCTATCCCTTGTTACGTATTACGTGTCACCTGTCACCCTTTACCACCTCACTCACCGATGCGGGGGCGGGGTGCCGGGCGTTTGGCGGCGCGACTCGCGCAGGGCCAGGCTGTCGATGACGATGGCGTAGATTTCGTCCAGGTCCTTGTCGTGGATGGCGTAGTAGCGGTAGCTTTGCTGAAAGGCCGAGTCGGTGACGTTGAGGCGGCGGTACAGCTGCTGCTGCTGAACCCGGAACAAGGCCCGGCCCGAGTCGGGCGGCAGGGCGCTGGCATCGACCTGCGCCTCCAGGGTGTGCAGGTCGATGAGCAGGCGCACCAGTTGGTCGCGGGGAATGAGGCGGGCGGGCGGCACCACTTCTTCGGGCTTCTGGCAGGCAGCCGCCCCCAGCCCGAGCAGCAACAGGGCGCAAACCGTATGTTTTTTCACAGCCGTAAAGTTAAGAGGAACCCGTAGTTTAGCCGGAATGAAACCCGCCGCCTCCCCGTTTCAGCAGCTGGTGCGCAAGCTTCGCCAAATGGAAATCCGCATCCTCAAGGCCGTGGATGCCCAGCTCCAGGGCGACTTCCACTCCGTGTTTAAGGGCACGGGCCTGGAGTTCGACGACGTGCGCCTCTACCAGTACGGCGACGAAGTGCGAGCCATTGACTGGGCCGTATCCAGCAAGGGCCACGGCACCTTCGTCAAGACCTATAAGGAGGAGCGGGAGCAGCAGGTGCTCTTGCTGCTCGACGTGAGTGCCTCCCAGCAGGTGGGGGCCGCCAGCCGCCGCAAAATCGACGTGGGGCGCGACATCTGCGGGGTGTTGGCCCTGGCCGCCGCCCGCCAGGACGCCCAGCTCGGCATCCTGGCCTTCACCGACCAGAAAGAGCTGTACCTGGCCCCCGGCAAGGGCATCCGCCACGCTTACGCCCTCATCAAGCGCCTGTTTGCCCTGGAGCCCCAGAGCCGCCAGACGGCCGTAGCCGCCGG
Organism: Hymenobacter sp. YIM 151500-1; assembly: GCF_025979885.1. Classification (NCBI taxonomy): domain Bacteria; kingdom Pseudomonadati; phylum Bacteroidota; class Cytophagia; order Cytophagales; family Hymenobacteraceae; genus Hymenobacter; species Hymenobacter weizhouensis. The sequence goes on along the minus strand of NZ_CP110139.1, from coordinate 442,553 downwards.
CATCAAGCAGGCGCTGGGCCTGCTCAAGCGCCGCACCATTGTGCTGCTGATTTCTGACTTCATCGACACCGCCTACGAGCGGGAGCTGACCATGCTGGCCCGCAAGCACGACCTGGTGGTGCTGCAATTGCTCGACCAGCGGGAGCGGGAATTTCCGCCCCTGGGCATCGTGCCGCTCCTGGACCAGGAATCGGGGCGCACGGTGTGGGTGAATACGTCGTCGGAGGCATTCCGCAGCCGCTACCGGGCCACCTACGAGCAAAACCGGGAGCAAATCGGGCAGATCTGCCGTCGCCACCGCACCGAGTACCTGTCCATTGCCACCGACACCGACTTCGTTCCCCAGCTGGTGAACCTGTTTCGGCGGCGCAACCAGCGCGGCGGCCGTGGCTAAGCAAATGCAAGGCAATAGAGCGGATAAAGCGTGTCATTCCGAGTGCAGCGAGGAATCTGACTTCGCCAATCGGAAAACGCCCGCTCACTGGCTGCCCCGCCTGGGGCTACTGCTCCTGTGGGCGCTTCCGTTTCTGGCTTCCGCCCAAGCTCCCAACCTCACCGATACAATTCCACAAGGCCGGTTTCTGCGGCCCACGGTGCGCGTAGGCGAGATTGTGGAGTATGAGCTAACCTACCGCCACGCACCCAGTCTGGAAGTCATTTTTCCGGATTCGGCAGCCGATTACGCACCGTTTGAGTACGTGGGCCGCCGCTACACGCCCACCCGCACCCGCCGGGGCCGCAGCCTCGACCGCACCGTGTACCGCCTGCGCACCTTCGCTCTCGACTCGGTGCAGACCCTGGCCCTGCCCCTCACCATTCTGCGGGGCCGCGACACGCTCACGGCGCCCGTGACGCCGGCCCGCGTGCGGCTGGTGCGCACGGCCCCGCTGCCCACGCCCGGCCACACGCCCGCCCTGCGCCCCAATACGCGCCTGCTGCCGGTGGAAGCGCGGTTCAACTATCCTTTCTGGCTGGCCGGGGGCGCGGCCCTGCTGCTGGCCGGGGGCGGGGTGGTGCTAGGCTTCCGGCGCCGCCTGCGCCGCCGCTACCGCCGCTACCGCCTCCGCAAAAACCACGCGTACTTCCTGGCTCAGTACGCCCGCCACGTGGAGCGCTTCACCTTGTCCCGGTCCCTGACCAACATGGAGCGGGCCATTACGCTCTGGAAAAACTACCTCTCGGCCCTCGAAGACAATGCCATCAACAGCCTGACTACCAAGGAAATCGTGCGCCACTACCAGAACGACGCCGACCTGAGCCTGGCCCTGCACCTCACCGACCGGGTTATCTACGGCAACCAGTTCACCGAGGAAGAAACCGAAACCGACCTGGCCTTCATTCTCCTCCGCGACTTCGCCGACCGGCAGTATAGCAGGGTGCTGGAGGAGATGGCGAAATAGTGAGATGGTGAGTACAACAGTCATGCTGAGCGCAGGCGCAGCCGGAGCCGAAGCATCTCTCCCGCTGAGTAACTGATTAGCAGTGTAACGAAGCGGGAGAGATGCTTCGGCAAGCTCAGCAGGACAATACCTTCCTAGCGTCAGCACGCCAGATGCTGGCCTCCGGCAACGCTCAGGATGGCAGTATCTTTATTCACTCAGTTACTCATTCGCTCATTCACTCATTTCCCCACATGCCCTGGCCCGACGTAGTAACTCCCTTGCTGGATAGTGTGCGCTACGCCACGCTGGCTAGCTACAGCTGGGAGCAGCCACGGCTGCTGTTTCTGCTGCCGCTGGTGCCGCTACTGTTTGTGGGGCGTTGGGTGCTGGCCCACCGGCGCCAGCCCAAGCTGGACGTGGCCTTTGTGCAGGGCCAGCTCCCGCGCGACTGGAGCACGGTGCTGCGCTTCGTGCCCGATGTGGTGCTGGCCCTCAGCCTGGCTTTCGGCATTGTGGCGCTGGCCCGGCCCCAGCGCACCGACGAGCGGGTGGTGCAAAGCGGCGAAGGCATCGACCTGCTGCTGGTGCTGGACGTGTCGGGCTCCATGGAGCTGCAAGACCTTAGACCGAACCGCCTGGAAGTCGCCAAGCGCGTGGCCCGTGAGTTTGTGGACAGCCGCCGGGGCGACCGAATCGGGCTGTTGGCCTTTGCCGGCGACGCTTATTCGCTGGCTCCGCTCACCACCGACTACGACCTGCTGCGTGACAACCTTCAGGGCCTGCGCCTGGGCATGATTCCGAACGACGGCACGGCCATCGGTACGGCCCTGGGCGTGGCCACCAACCGCCTGCGCGACTCCCGCTCCCGCACCAAAGTGTGCATTCTGCTCTCGGACGGCGAAAACACGGCCGGCTCCCTCGACCCGCTTACGGCGGCCCAGCTGGCCCACGCCTATGGCCTGAAAATCTACACCATCGGGCTGGGGCAGGATGGGCTGGTGCCCTACGGCCAGGATGCGGCCGGCCGCACCCGCTACGTGGAAACCCGCCTCGACGAAACCACCATGCGCCAGATTGCCCAGGCCGGCGAAGGCCAGTTCTTCCGCGCCACCGACGAAGCCGGCCTGCGCCAGGTGTTCCGCCGCATCGACCGGTACGAGAAGTCCGAAATCAAGCAAACCCGCTACCGCAACACCCGCGACTACTACCGCATCTACCTGCTCTGGTGCGTGGGCCTCTGGCTGCTGTGGTTGGGGCTGAAAAACACGTTTCTGACGAATGCCTTGGAAGATTAGTAGGGGCGCCTCGCCCGCGCCCGCCTATCTTTGAGGCGTGTTTTATGAGCCGCGCTACTCTGTGTTCTACGGGGCGGGCGCGTGCGACGCGCCCCTACTATGATTGCCGAAAATTTTCACCGCATTCAGCAAGACCTTGCCGGCAGCCAGGCCCGCCTGGTGGCCGTTACGAAAACGCACCCTGTGGAGCGCCTGCGCGAGGCCTACGAAGCTGGCGCGCGGCTCTTCGGCGAAAACCGGGTGCAGGAAATGGCCGCCAAGCTGCCCGAGCTGCCCCCAGATGTGGAGTGGCACCTCATCGGGCACCTGCAAACCAACAAGGTCAAGTACATTGCCTCATTCGTGCATACCATCCAGAGCATCGACAGCCTGAAGCTGTTGCTGGAAATCGAGAAGCAAGCCGCCAAGCACCAGCGCGTAATTGAGGGGCTCTTGCAGTTTCACATTGCCCAGGAAGAAACCAAAACCGGCCTCAGTCTCCCCGAAGCCGAGGAAATTCTGCAATCCGGCGCTACCCGCGCCCTACGCCACGTGCGCCTGACCGGCGTCATGGGCATTGCCACCAACACGCCGGATGAGCAGCAGCTGCGCCGGGAGTTCCAGGAGCTGCGCGGCATCTTCGAGCACCTGCGGGCCCGCTACTTCGCTCAGGATGAAGGATTCCGGGAGCTGTCGATGGGCATGAGTTCCGACTACCGCCTAGCCCTGGAAGAAGGCAGCACCCTGATTCGGGTGGGCAGCGCTATTTTTGGCGCCCGATGATGGGTGGTTTTGGTGGGTGGTTTTTGGGTGTTGGCTTCGTGTGCTGAAACCGAACACCGCCCATGTTCCATGCGCCAGGAACTCCTGGCCAGCTCCAAAAATCAACAACAAGCAACCAGAAACCATATGACGGCTCGACTTATTCTTCAACTGGCGGCTCTGCTGGGCGGCCTCAGCGTCGGCATCGGGGCCTTTGCGGCTCACGGCCTGCGCAAGATGCTGGAAGCTTCCGGCCGCGTCGAAACCTTCGAGACGGCCGTGCGCTACCAGTTTTACCACGCGCTGGCTCTGCTTATCATCGGCGTGCTCTACCACGTGCGGCCCGAGCTGCGCGGCCTGGGCACCACGGCCTGGCTGTGGCTGGGCGGCGTGCTCATCTTCAGCGGCTCGCTCTACGTGCTCTGCCTCACGGGCATCACCAAGCTGGGCGCCATCACGCCCATCGGCGGCGTCCTGCTCATTGCCGGCTGGATTACGCTGCTGCTGGCGGCGCGGCAGCTGTAGAAGTTAGAAAATAAGAAGTGAGAAGTCAGAGGTGAGAAACGAGAGCAAGATGTACCCTGCTTTTAGCTTAAAAAGCACAAAAGGCCGGTCAGAAATTGACCGGCCTTTTGCGTCAGCAAGTGTGCATCATTGCGAAGCTGCATTCTGCGAAATCAGCTTAATCTGCACAATCTGCGATTAGCTTTTCCGCTTCGCCTTGATTTTATTGTCGCTGATTTTGGTTTTTTGCTTCACTTCCTTGGTGTCGGCAGCCGAGGTGGCGGGGGCGGCGGGAGCAGCGGCCGGAGCCGGAACTTCGGCGGTAGCCACGTTGGGGTCTTTGGATTCACCGACCAGCGAAATCATGGCGTTGCCGCCCACGGAGTTCGACTCAACAGTCAGCACCTTGTTTTGCATGCCCACCTTGCCGGCGCTGTTAAACTTGGCCGTGATGGTGCCGCTTTTGCCCGGCAATACGGGCTCCCGGGTCCAGTCGGGAGTAGTGCAGCCGCAGCTCACCCCGATGTTGGAAATGACTAGGGGCTGGGTGCCCACGTTCTTGAACTTGAACGTGTGCTCTACCACGTCGCCAGACTTGATGGAGCCGAAGTCGTACTTCATTTCCTCGAACTGAATCTGCGGGCCAGCAGCTTTGGCCTGGGCGGTGGCGGACTTACCGGCGGCGGCCGTCGTCTGGGCCTGGGCGCTAAGGCCAGCGGCCGTCAGGGACAAGGCCAGCAAGAAGATTTTTTTCATGGCTAAAGCAAATAAGCGTTGGCGTGAACAAAAATACAGGTTTCGCACTCCGGACAATTTCCCGGCCAGATTAGTTTGCGCAGGTGTAGAAGAGCAGCGCAAAGAACGTCATTCTGGGCGAAGCACAGGAGGCTTGGAAAAACAGGGACAGCAGAATGTCATGCTAAGGCAGAGAGCATCTATCTTACTGACGTTGCAGTGGTCCTGTCATGCTGCATCTGGCGTCCGCTTGCCGAAGCATCTCTACCTCTGGCTAACTGCTGACGCTTGTTCAACGAAGCGGGAGAGATGCTTCGACAGGCTCAGCAGAACGGTTACCTTGCTTGCATCAGTAGGTAAGATGCTTGACATCCAGCCCTGCCAGGCGGTTTTCTGCCCTAGTCTGTCGGCTCGTCGCCGATGAGGGTTTTATTGAAGTTCAGTAAGAACAGCTTCTCGGAGGAGCGCGTAACGGCGGTGTAGAGCCAGCGGGCAAACTCGGAGTTTACCATGTCTTCTTTTAGAAAGCCGTGGTCGACGAATACAGCCTGCCATTGCCCGCCCTGGGCTTTGTGGCAGGTGAGGGCATAGGCAAACTTCACCTGTAGGGCATTCAGAAACGGGTCTTTGCGCAAGGCGGCCGAGCGTTCCTTTTTGGTTTCGAGGTGGGCGTAGTCCTCGTTCACGGCGTCGTAGAGGGCCTTGTTGCGGTCCTGGGGCAGGGCGGGGCTTTCGGTGTGCAGGGTGTCCAGGAGCAGCTTTACTTCCAGGTCGGGCTCGTCGGGGTAGTCCACCAGACGCACGCGGGCATCGGCGAAGCGGAAGCCAAATTCCTCGGTGCGCCGAATGATTTTGACCACCTGCACAAAGTCGCCATTGGCCAGAAACCCGATTTCGGAGTCGCGGGGCAGCCAGAAGTAGTTGTTGCGCACCACCATCAGGTAGTCGCCCGACTCAATTTCGTCTTCGGCCTCGAACAGGATGCGCCGGATGTACTGGTTGTACTGGTTGGCGTTCTTGTTGGAGCGGCAGATGATGGTGGTGTTTTCGTGGCCGTAGTGCTTGTAGGCCCAGCGCAGACCGTCTTCCAGCTTGTCGCCCTGCATGGCGAAGATGTCGGGGTAGCCGCGGGTGAAAAAGGTAATCCGCGGGTGCTCTTCGCGCAGCTCCTCGCGCAGCACCGTGGCGTTCATCAGAATGCCCGACTCCTCGGCCTGGCGCATCACCTGGCGCAGTTCCACCGAGTCGACCTGGGCGCGGAAGCGCTGGCGCAGCAGCTCCGGGTCGAGGGCCGGGCTGAGCAGCTGGCCCACGGGCGGCAGCTGCGCCGTGTCGCCGATGAGCAGCAGGCGGTTGGAGGTTTTCTCGAACACGTAGCCCATGAGGTCGTCGAGCAGGCCGTTTTCGCCGAAGGCCTTTTCGTCGGAAATCATGGAGGCCTCGTCCACGATGAACAGCGTGTCCTGGGCGCGGTTGGGCTGGCGCTGGAAGGCCAGGCCCTGGGCCGGCGTGCCGCTGGTTTGGCGGTAGATTTTCTTGTGAATGGTGCTGGCGGCCACGCCCGAGTAGGTGCTCATCACCTTGGCCGCCCGGCCGGTGGGCGCCATCAGCGTATACTTGCGGCCCATGCGGTGCAGCCACTGCACCAGGGCGCTGACCACGGTGGTTTTGCCGGTACCAGCGTAGCCGCGCAGCACAAAGGCCTTGCGCCCCGGCAGGTCGTCGCGCAGAAACCCATCGAGCTTTTGGAACAGCAGGCCCTGGTCCTGGGTGGGTTCAAACGGAAAATAGTCCCGAACGGACGGAGTTTTGATTGTCAGCATACAGAGGTAATCGGACAACAAAGCTACGCCCGTTTAAGCTCCGGCCTTTTGGAATGAGTGAATGAGTGGGTGAGTAAATGAGTGAATGTAACAGAACGTCATGCTGAGCTTGCCGAAGCATCTCTGCCGCTTCGGTGGGCCCTCCGTAGCCCAGGGGTTAACCCCTGGGTTATGCAGCGGAAGCCGTGTGCACGATTGGAATTAGCCCTCTGTAGAGATGCTTCGGCTGCGCTCAGCATGACGTTCCGCTACGTTCCGCTACGTTCACTCATTCACTCATTCACTCATTCACTCATTCACTCATTCACTCATCTTATCCCGGCAACGTTACGATAAACTCGGTGCCAGCTCCTTCCTCGGTTTCGACGGTGAGGGTGCCGCCGTGGCCTTTAGTGATGATGTCGTAGCTGAGGGAGAGGCCCAGGCCGGTGCCTTCGCCCAGGGGCTTGGTGGTGAAAAAGGGCTGAAACACCCGTTCGCGTACTTCGGGCGGCATACCGACGCCATTGTCACGCACGCGCACTTCTACGGCACCGGGCAGGGCGCGGGTGCTCAGCTCCACGCGGGGCACGTAGCCGGGCTCGGCGGCGGTTTGCTGGCGCTGGCACACGGCGTAGAAGGCGTTGCCCAGCAGGTTGAGCAGCACCCGGCCCAGGTCGGGGGCTACGGCGGGCACCCAGGGCAGGTTTGGGGCCAGGTCGGTGCGTACCTCCACGCCCAGGCAGGCGCCGGGCTGCAGCTCCCAGCTCTGCCGGGCCAGGTGCACGTGCTCGGCGGCCAGGGCATTCAGGTCGGTGGGCAGGCGCTGGCCGGCGCCGGCGCGAGAGTGCTCCAGCATGTTGCGAATGATGGCCGAGGCCCGAATACCGTGCTGGCTAATTTCCTGAAGGTTCTGGCGCAGTCCCTGCAAGATTTCCTGTCCCAGTCCGGGCGCTTGCGCTTCTCCTGAGCTAGGGTGCATCCCGTCCACCATCGTGGTGCTGACCTCGGCAAACTTCTTCATGAAGTTGAGCGGGTTTTGCAGCTCGTGCGCAATACCCGCCGACACTTCACCCACAAACGCCCATTTCTCCGACTGCACCAGCTGGTTCTGGGTTTGGCGGAGCTGGGCGAGGGTGCGGCGGTTGATTTGGAGCTGGTAGAAGATAAGCCCGCCCAACCCCGATACTAGCACAATAGCCGCCAAAGCCAGGCCCAGCAGCTGGTTGCGCTGGCGCAGGCGCAGGGCCTGCACCTCCTGGGCCTGGTGCAGGCGGGCAATCTGGTTGTTCTGGGCCTGCTCTACCCGCTCACTTTCGTACTGGGCCAGCAGGTTGCTGCCCTGGCTGGCGGCCAGCGTGTCGGCCAGGTCGAGGTAGATGCGGGCGTAGCGGCGGGCCTGCTCAGCCTGGCCCTGGGCGTCGTAGAAGCGAATCAGCTCCTTCAGGTACTTGGGCCGCACCATCTGCAGGCGGGCTGCGGTGGCCGCGTTGTAGGCCCGGCACCAGTGCGCTTCGGCCTGGGCGTAGCGGTGGCGGCTGGCGTGGTAGCGGGCCCAGGCCATATCCAGGGCAAACTCGCCGGGGCGGGCCGTAATGGACAGGTGCAGGGAATCGGCCAGCTGCTGGGCCCGCGTGAGCAGGGGGCGCACTTGCTCAGCCTGGCCGGCTTGCAGCAGAATCAGGCTTTTCAGCACCAGGGCGTAGGCCGTAAACTGAGCCCGGTCGAGGGAGTCGTGGCGGGCGGTTTGCAGGGCCTGCTCGGCGTAGCGCAGGGCCGCCGGAACGTTGTGCTGCTGCAAGTACACCTTGGCCACCGCCTGAAACGTGAAGAAGCGCTGCAAGCCGTGAATCCGAAACTGGTCGTTCAGCTTCAGGGCCTGCTCCAGGTAGTGCAGGGCCTTGCGGGCGTTGCCCCACTCGGCGTAGGTGGTGCCGGCCACCATCAACTCGCTGGTGTAGAGGCGCGGATGAAACGGCCGAAACAGGTCGGCGGCCCGCAGGTAGCAGCTGATGGCCCGGTCGTAGTGGCCGCGGTGCCGGTAGGAGCCGCCCAGCACCAGGTAGCAGGCTGCCGCGTTTTCAGTAGCCCCGCGCAGGCGGTACTGCGTCAGCTGGCGCTGAAAGTAAGCCAGCCGCTCGTCGGTCTGGCGAAGCTGGTTGTAGAGGGGCGCCAGGTCGACGAGCAGCTGGGGCACCGGGCGGCCGGCCTGGTCGAACAGGCGGACGGCCTCGTGCAGGGTCTGCATGGCGGCGGGCAGGCTGGTGCCACCCTGCACCCACAAGGCTACACCCTGGCGCAGCGCCTGGTAACCTGCCGCATCCAGCGTAGGAGTGCGCTGGTTGAGGCGCAGCAACTCGTCAAGCAGCGGCAGAACCTGGTGCCGGCCGCGGACCTCGGTTAGCTCCACCAGGTCCAGCAGGTGCACGAGCGTCCGCAGGCGCGCCGTATCAGCTGACTGCTGGTGCAGCACCCGCTGTAGCGAGTCCACGTTGGCGCTCCAGTACCGATGCTGGCCTAGCAGCGGCCCACCAGTCAAGAGCAGCAGCAGGGTCAGGATCCATTTCATAGGCAAGCAAAGCCAGCAACTGCGTGCTGCTTCGCCTGCCAAGATGCCACTTAAATCCTAAAAAGCAGCCTTGGTCAAACCGAAAAGATGCCAACACCTAAGCCCGCTAGCCCTGGGCTGCATCGGCCGGTGCCGAGGGTTCCACTACCGCCATGGTGGCGGTGGCTTTGGCAATCAGCAGGGCGTCGCACCACACCTCGGCCTCGCAAAAGTGCAAGCGCCGGCCGGCTTTTAGCACCCACCCCACGGCCCGCAGCTGCTGCCCCACGCCGGGGTGCAGGTAGCTGATTTTCAGCTCCACCGTCACCACCCCCGTGCCCTCGGGCACCAGCGTTACGGCGGCAAAGCCGGCTACCAGGTCGGCCAGGGTGGCTACCAGGCCGCCGTGGGCAAAGCCGGCGTGCTGCTGGTGCTGCTGCCGCAAGGGCAGCTCGGCCTCCACCCGGCCCGGCTCGATGCGGGTGAGGTCGGCGCCGATGTGGTGCATGAAGTGCTGGCGGGCCAGCTTGCGGCGGATGCGGGCCGGCAGGGAATCGTCGTCGGCAGCGGCGGGAATAGCGGGGGGTGGTGTGGTCATGCGGCGGCAAAGGTATTGGCCTGGGCCCCGCCCCACCAAACCGCGCAGTTGTGTATATTTTGGAAATAATTTCACCCCGGCTGCCAGTACCCCTGCAAGCGACCGGGCAGAAAAATACCTCACGTTGAGCATTATGGAACACATAAACTACCTCCTGGCCGGGGCGCTAGGCCTGGCCCTGGCCGCGTGCAGCGGCTTTCGGGTGTTTGTGCCCCTGCTGGCGGCCAGCCTTGCCTACCGCACTGGCTACCTCACGCCGTCGGCGGGCTTCGAGTGGCTGGGCAGCTGGCCGGCCGTAGCCGCCCTGGGCACGGCCACGGTGGCCGAAATCCTGGGCTACTACGTGCCGGTGGTCGACAACCTGCTGGACACCATTACGGGTCCGGCCTCCTTTATTGCCGGCACCCTGCTCATGACCTCGGCCCTGCCCGACCTGCCGCCCATGGTACGCTGGGGGCTGGGCGTGCTGGTGGGCGGCGGCACGGCCGGCATCATCCAAACCGGCACCTCCCTGCTGCGGGCCGGCTCCACGGCCACCACGGGCGGCCTGGGCAACCCCGTGCTGGCTACGGCCGAAAACCTGCTGGCCATTGTGGGCACGGTGCTGGGGCTGCTGGTGCCCTTGCTCGTGGCCGCACTGGCGGTGGGTGCCGTGGGGTGGGTGCTGGTGCACCTGCGCCGCTGGCGGCAGCGCCGGGCCGCCCGCCGGACTGCTGCCGTCTGGCCGGCTCCCGAAGGATCCGCGTAGTGGCAGCAGTTCGGCTGTAGCAAACCCAAGCTGCGCACCAGAACCAGCTCTGGCTCCGTACTCCGCAACTGCGCTGGCTGGTTGGTGTGGCTGCTCAGCTTCTTTTGCCGTAGGCATACTGCAGGCGGCACCTTTCGGCCTCCTGTTCTTTAATCTGCATGACTGATAGCACATCTTCCATCGACTCACTGCTGGGCACCTACGCCGGCGTGGCGCGGGTGCGCGTGTGCGGCCTGCTGGTGCACGAGGGCGCCCTGCTGCTGACCTCCCACCGGGGCCTGCTGCCCGGCCGCCAGCCGTTTTGGTCGCCGCCGGGTGGGGGCTGGCAGTTCGGCGAAACCCTGCGCCACTGCCTCGAGCGGGAGTTTCGGGAAGAAACTGGTCTGGAAATAGCGGTGGGGCGCTTTCTGCATCTGCACGAGTTTAAGCGGGCCGAGCTGCAAGCCCTGGAGCTGTTCTTTGAAGTGACGCCGCGCCACTCCAGCGCCGTGCCCCGCCTGGGCTCCGACCCCGAGCACGGCCCCGACCAGCAGCTACTCAGCGAGGTGGCCTTCTGCACGCCGCGCCAGCTCCATGCGCTGCCCCCGGCCCAGGTGCACCCCGTCCTGCGCGACATCATCAGCACCGACGACGTATTTATTCCACAAATCCGGTTTCAGTAGCCTTATTGGCTAGCAGGCAGCACTAAGGTCGGCTTTCGTACCTTTAGCGGCTCAACTCGTTTCTGCTGCTTTCCGCTCGTGTCCGTTTCCGCTTTACCCGCTGAGCCTATGTCTGCCGCCACCGCTCTCGTGCCCCCGGTTGCCTTGCACCGCCTGCGCGACGAGACGCTGGACCCCGGCCAGCTGGCCTCCTACAACCTGTACCTGACGGCCGGGCCCGCCGGCCTGCGCCTGGGCGTGGCCGACGTGCGCCGCAACAAGTTTGTGGTGCTGGAAGATTACGCGCCCACCACGGCCAGCTCCCTGGCCGGGCAGCTGCAGGCCCTGGCCAGCCAGCACGACCTGGTGGGCCAGACCGGCTGGAACCACGTGCGGCTGGCCGTGCAGAACCGCTTTTTCACCCAGCTGCCGGCCCCGCTGTTTCGGCCCGGCGACGAGGAACCCTACCTGCGCCTGCACCACGCCCCCGACTTGCAGCACGAAACCGTGCAGCACTACCAGCACGCCAGCCTGGACCTGGTGAGCGTGTTTGCGGCCGAGAAAAACCTGGCCGATTGGTTTCGGCGCATCTATCCGCAGGGCCGGCTGCTGCACCAAACCAGCGCCCTGCTCGAAGGCGTAGTCCACCAGAGTGAGCAAGGCGGCGCGCGGCGCATCTACCTCAGCATCGGCCACCTGGAGCTAACCATCCTGGCCGTGCGCGACAAGCGCCCGGAGTTCTGCAACGTCTTTCCCTTCAGCACTCCCGAAGACCTTATCTACTACACCATCCTGGTGATGCAGGAGCTGCAGCTCAACCCCGACCAGGACTCCGTGGTAGTGTGGGGCGACCTGATGCACGACTCGGAGCTGTTTACCATCCTGCGCAAGTACATCCGCCATATCCGCTTCGGCAACCGCCCCTTCGACCTGGGCTACAGCTACCGCCTCAACGACGTGTTCGAGTACCGCTTCTTCGAGCTGTACGCCCTGCATTTGTGCGAGTGAAGCACTGGTACGTCATGCGGAGCGGAGCCGGAGGCGAAGTCGAACCGAAGGAAGGCGAAGCCAAGCATCTCTCCCACTTCGTTGAACAAGCGTCAGGAGTTAGCCAGAAGGAGAGATGCTTGGCTTCGCCTTCCTTCGGTTCGACTTCGCGGACGCCAGATAAAGCATGACGGGCTACTGGTACAGTTCTAAGCCCCTAAGTCCCCAAGACCCCAAGCCCCTACCATGCGCATCGCCCTGTTTCCCGGCTCTTTCGACCCGTTTACTAATGGTCATCTGGACGTGGTGCGCCGCGGGGTGGAGTTGTTTGACCAGGTGATTGTAGCCATCGGCAACAACAGCAGCAAGCAGCGCTACCTGCCGGTGGAGCAGATGCAGGAGCTGATAGCCGAGGTATTTCGGGAGGAGCCTCGCGTGCTGGTGCGCACCTACAAGGGCCTCACTGCCGATTTCGCCCGCCACACCGGGGCCCGGTTTCTGCTGCGGGGCCTGCGCAACACCACCGACTTCGAGTACGAAAACACCATTGCCCAGGCCAACCGCCACCTCAACCCGGACCTGGAAACCGTCTTTCTAATTACCTCCCCCACCCTGGCCGCCATCAGCAGCACCATCATCCGCGAAATTCACCGCTTCGGCGGCAACGTGGACGATTTCGTGCCGTTCGCCCTGCCGCCCCGCCCAGAGCAGTGACGAGAGCAGTTTTGCGGAACACAGTATAGCCTATCGGCTAATCCACAGGCAGCCCCACCCCCGGCCCACCTCGCGGGGGAAGATTCGGGGGTGAGGCTTACGTATCGGAGCGCAGCTCTTACTTTTTGGGCACCACGCGTAGGCCCATGAGCTGCCGGTCGTTTTTGGGATTAGCAACGGGCAACACCTGATACTCAGGAGCATCGAGGTCGAGGTTGCCCAGGTACAGTAGTTTGTCCTCGTCTTCGCCCATCAGCACCAGGTCGCGCACTTTGCGGCTGCGGGCGTCGAAGGTGACGATAATGGTAGTGCCGCTCTTTTCAAACGTGTTTACCCAAGCTTCGCCTTTGGTGGCTTTCAGCTGCTCGGGGGTGGGTTCAAGGCCCACTTTCTGGGCTTTGGCTTCGCGGGGCGCCCCCAGGCTGCGCCGTACTTGGTCAATGGTGCTGCCGAGTAACGCGGGTGCGTTGAGGGTGCCAAGGGGCATGATAGTTTCGGCGCGACTAACGGCCGGGGAGCCGATTTCGGAGGCGGTTTGAGAGCCGGTGCAGGCCGTGGCTGCCGCCAGCGCCGCTAAACAGGCAAAGCGTAGAAAATGCATCAAGAAACTGTACTAACTGGTACTCGCGCGTGGGTTACTGGGCCGACTCTTTGTCGGCGGGGGTGGCGCCGGCGGTTTCGCTGAGGTAGTGACGCACCACCAGCGCAATGCTGGCGTATGACTCGTGGAGCACGCCCAGGGCCTCCTGGGGCGTCATCCAGCGCACTTCTTCGATGTATTCCTCGGCCTGGGGCTTCATCAGCGTGTCGTCGAGGCAGCGCATGACGTACCAGTTGGTTTTCTTCAGGATCTTGTTGCCGTTGTAGGCGTAGGAGTGCCAGGTGCTGGGTAGCTGCTCGCCCAGCTCAATCTTGATGTTGCACTCCTCCTCCACTTCGCGCAGGGCGCCCAGGGCCGGGTCCTCGTCCTTTTTCAGCTTGCCCTTGGGCAGATCCCACTTGCCGAGGCGGTAAATCATCAGCACCAGCCCTTCCTTTACCACTAGGCCACCGGCGGCTTTTACAATCTTGAACTGGTCTTTGAGGTGCAGAATCAGCCGCTTTTTCTTGCGGGCCAGCAGCGTCAGCGACTTCAGCTTCTTGAGTTTCTTTACTTCCATCAACCGCAGCAGCCGGTCGATAAACACATCCGTGACGTCGCGCACCAGCACGTCGCCCACCAGGTCTTTGGAAGTAAATTCGTCCTCCGGCCCCAAAATCAGGTCGTAGCGGTGCTTGTAGATTTTCTCGCTGTTCTTTTTGATAATCAGCGGGATGTCATTGATGAAGACGTTCATCGCGGGGTATTCTGCGGGAGGAGCACAAACATCTAGGGGCAAGGCTGCAAAGCACAGCATATTTCGCGGGAAACGAAAGTATACCCGTAGTCGGGCAAGATACGGGATGTCAGCCGTTGTGTTGTATTTAGGGTCTTGGGGGCTTAGGGGCTTGGGGTCTTAGATGCTATACCGCGTAGGCGGTATACCACGTAATCAGAATGACAGTGAAGCTGTTTAGGAAGTCGTCTAAAACATACCGGAACGTCATGCTGAGCCCCGCGAAGCATCTCTATTGAGGGTAACTCTCATCACGTGCAGACGAAGCGGTAGAGATGCTTCGACAAGCGGACGCCAGATGAAGCATGACGGTCTGGCGACTTCCAAACAGCTTCAATAGAACGTCCTCCAAGATCCTAAGCCCCCAAGTCCCTGAGACCCTATGAAAAAAATTGGCCTGCTTTCTGACACCCACAGCTACCTCGACGACCGAATCCTGCACCATTTGCGCGGTTGCGACGAAATCTGGCACGCCGGCGACTTCGGTACGGCGGCCGTGGTGGAGCAACTGGCGGCGGTGGCGCCGCTGCGTGGGGTGTACGGCAACATCGACGGCCGCGACGTGCGCCTGACACAGCCTCTGGTGCAGGCGTTTTCGGTAGAGGGCTTGGCCGTGCTCATCACTCACATCGGCGGCTACCCCGGCCACTACAGCCCCGCGGCCCGGCCCCTGCTGCACGAGCACCGGCCGGGCTTGTTCATCAGCGGGCACTCCCACATTCTCAAAGTCATGCCCGACCCGCGCCTGGGCCTGCTCCACCTCAACCCCGGCGCCGCTGGCCGCCACGGTTTCCACAAAGTGCGCACTCTGCTTCGGTTCGAGGTAGCCGATGGCAAAGTGCAGCAGCTGCAAGCCGTGGAGCTAGGACCGAAGTAGAGCGGCAAGCTGTAAGCCGCAAGCTACAAGCTCTGTGCTGGCACCTGAACATCAGCTTGTAGCTTGCGGCTTACAGCTTGTAGCTCAAGCAAAAGCGCCTTTCCTGCTATAGGAAAGGCGCTTTTGTGATTTCTGACTGAAAACCCACCGACACCGGGGGTAGGTGCGTCAGACGGGAAGGCTGCGGCTTAGGCAGCGGCTTCGGTCTGGGCGGGCTTGTTGGCGAAGCGGGATTTCAGCTCTTCGATGTCCACGTTCTTCAGAACGGGGGTTAGCAGCAGTTGCTTGATAACGCGCTGCTTGTTGTTGGCGCGGGCAATGTTCTTGCGGTGCTTCCGCTTCAGACGGGTAACGCTCATTTTTTCCGGGTCGGTTTACGTCGTTCAGGTAATGAGGCGCAAAAGTAAGGGTTAAATTTGAAACGGGAAACCTTTCCCGCTTTTCCTATTCCTTTCGCATGACCCACCCCGCCCCGATAGACCTGCGCTCCGACACCGTGACGCGCCCCACCCCCGCCATGCTCGAGGCCATGTTCCGCGCCCCCGTCGGCGACGACGTGTACGAGGAGGACCCCACCGTGCGGGCCCTGGAGCAGGAAGCTGCCGCCCGGTTTGGCCTGGAAGCCGGCCTGTTCTGCCCCTCGGGCACCATGACCAACCAAATTGCCATCAAGGCCCACACCGAGCCCCTGTCGGAGGTTATCTGCGAGCAGAACTCCCACATCTACCTCTGGGAAGCGGGCGGCGTGGCCTTTCACTCCAGCGCCTCGGTGGCCCTGCTGCCCGGTGAGCGGGGCCGCCTCACGGCCGCGCAGGTGGAGGCCGCCATCCGCCCCGACAACCTGCACTACCCCATTACGCGGCTGATTTCGCTGGAAAACACCCACAACCGCGGCGGCGGCTCCTGCTACGACCTGCCCACCCTGGAAGCCATCCATGAGGTGGCCCGCCGCCACGGCATTGCCCTCCACCTCGACGGGGCCCGCATCTTCAACGCCCTGGCCGCCACCGGCCAGCCGACCGCCGAGTACGGCCGCCTGTTCGATACCATTTCGGTGTGCCTGAGCAAGGGGCTGGGGGCGCCGGTGGGCTCGGTGCTGCTGGGCAGCCGGGCGCTGGTGCAGAAGTGCAAGCGCATCCGCAAGGTGATGGGCGGGGGGATGCGGCAGGCCGGCTACCTGGCCGCCGCCGGCCTCTACGCCCTGGATCACCACGTGGAGCGCCTGACCGACGACCACCGCCGCGCCCGGCAGCTGGGCGACGCGCTGGCGGCCCTGCCCTCCGTGGCCGAGGTGCTGGCCCCGGAAACAAACCTAGTCATCTTCCGGCTACGCGACGAGGTTCCGGCCGAGCAGTTTCTGGCCCGGCTGGAGCAGCACGGCATCCGGGCCGCCGCCTTCGGGCCGCAAACCGTCCGCTTCGTCACCCACCTCGACGTAGACGACGCCATGGTGAACCGCGTGATAACCACGCTGCAAGAACTGGCGTTGTAACGTTTCTACTGGTCATCTAAAGCTGGCGAAGGCCCTCCCCCGCCCGAACGACGGAACGGCAGAACGGTTCGTTCGAGCGGGGGAGGGCCTTCGCCAGCTTTAGATGATACCTGGTTTATTACCTCTTCACTCCATCACCTTCTCACTTTTTCACCTCCTCACCTCTCCCGCTTGGAACTCTACAACGCATTTGCGCTGCTGCTGCTGGTGGCGGCGGGCTTTGGCTACCTCAACCACCGCTTTCTGCACCTGCCCAGCGCTATTGGGCTGATGGTGCTGGCGCTGGTGTTGTCGCTGGGGCTGGTGGCGTTGGGGCGAATGGGCGTGACGCCGGTGCTGGCCGTGGTGGCGCTGGTGGCCCGGCTCGACTTCGACACCCTGCTGATGCAAGTGCTGCTGAGTTTCCTGCTGTTTGCCGGCGCCATCCATGTCGATACGCGCCGCCTGGAGCGGCTGCGCTGGCCAGTAGGCGTGCTGGCCACGGCCGGCACTTTGCTGTCGACGGTAGTGGTGGCGACGGCCATGTACGTGGGACTCCCGCTGCTGGGCCTGCCCACCGACTTTATCCACTGCCTGCTGTTCGGCGCCCTTATCTCGCCCACCGACCCCATTGCCGTGCTGGGCATCCTGACTAAAGCCAACATTCCCAAGGAGATGGAAACCAAGATTGTGGGCGAGTCGCTGTTTAATGATGGCGTGGGCGTGGTGGTGTTCGTGAGCGTATTTGAAGTGGCCGCGCTGGGCTACGACGCCGTGCAGCCCTTACAAATAGTCTGGCTGTTTGTGCGCGAGGCGGTAGGCGGCTTGGTGCTGGGTGCGGCTTTGGGCTACGGCACCGCTTGGCTTTTGCGCACTATCGACCATTACCAGACCGAGGTGCTGCTGACCCTGGCTCTGGTAGCGGGCGGCACGGCGCTGGCGGCGTGGCTGCACACGTCGGGGCCGCTGGCCATGGTGATGGCCGGGCTGCTGGTGGGCCACTACAGCCGCGCCGGCAACGTGTCGGACCGCACCCGCGAGTACCTCGACAAGTTTTGGGAGCTGCTGGACGAAGTGCTGAATGCGGTGCTGTTCGTGCTCATTGGGCTGGAAATGCTGGTGCTGCACATCACCCGCCACTTTGTGCTGGCCGGCGTGCTGGCCGTGGCGGTGGTGCTGGTGGCGCGGCTCGTGTCGGTGTCGATTCCGCTGGGGCTGCTGCGGCTCGGCACCCGCACCTTTGCCCCGCACAGCACCACCGTGCTCACCTGGGGCGGGCTGCGGGGCGGCATTTCCGTGGCCCTGGCGTTGTCCTTGCCCGCTACCATGCCCCGCGACTTGCTCGTGGGCATTACGTACGTAGTGGTGGTGTTCAGCATCATCGGGCAGGGACTCACCATCGGCCCGCTGGTCAGGCGCCTGGGGCTGAGCACTGACCCTGAGGCCTCTCCTCCTCCGCAGTAACGCTCCGGTTTGTATGCTCCACTTCCTTCCCTACGACCCAGCCCGCCACGAAACAGCCGTGCGCGGGCTGTTCCGCTCCAACGTGCCGCGCTACTTCGTGACGGCGGAAGAGCCAGACCTGCTGGACTACCTGGCCAGCGGCCACCCGTATTTTGTGGCGGTAACTGAAGGGGAAGCGGTGGCGGCTGGCGGCTACGCCCTCAACGGCTCCCACGTGGCTCTTACCTGGGGCATGGTGCACGCCGGCCGGCACGGGCAGGGCATCGGGCGGGCCTTCACCGAGTTTCGCCTCCTGGAAGCCGCCCGGCAGTACCCCCACCTGCCCATCGACATTGGAACCTCCCAGCTTACGGCGGCTTTCTACGAGAAGCTGGGCTTCCGCCTGCTCGAACCGCCCCAGCCCAACTACTGGGCGCCGGGCCTCGACCGGTGCCGGATACGCTACGACGCCCACCTCACGTCCTCTGATTCATGACTGTATTTGCCATCGGCGACGTGCACGGCTGCTACCACACTTTGCGGGAGTTGGTGCAGCACTGGCACCCTGCAGACGAGCTGCTGGTGCAAACCGGCGACCTGGTAGACCGGGGCCGCTACGCCCCGGAGTGCGTGGAACTGGCCCGGAACCTGGAGGCCCGCCACCCTGGCCGCACGGTGTTTCTGCTCGGTAACCACGAGCACGAGATGTTGCAGCACTTAGGGCCGCAGGGCCCCAACCCCGACTGGCTGCGCTGGGGTGGCCGGGCCACGCTGCGCCAGTACCAGGGCCGCCCCGAGCTGCTGGAGCAGCACCTCGCCTGGCTGAAGCAACGACCCTTATTCTGGCAAAATAACCACCTGCTGCTCAGCCACGCCGGCTTCGCTAATACCCTCGACCCGCTCGACCCCGACAACCCCGACGGCGTACTCTGGCGGCGCGGCCCCCTGCTCAACGTAGGCAAGCGCCAGGTCATCGGCCACACCCCCACCGACGGCCAGCCCACCCTCGACCCCATTGCCAACGTGGTGTGCATCGACACCGGCGCCTACCTGGGCCAGGCCCTGACCGGCATCCGCTTCTCCCTCACCGGCGATGTTCTAGCCGAGTTCATCGTCCCCACGCACCGGGCTGATATTGAGTAGAGGGTGTAAGCCTGGCGGCAGACTTAGCCACCACAGGTGGCGCGTCTGCCCGCCGGGGCATGGGGCAAGTCTCCCGACTTGCGGCCGCGCAGCGGTCAGGTGGCACCGCGCCGTATGGCTAGATGGTGAGCCCAGAAGATGTAACGCGAAGTTGTACTTCGCGACACGGCAGCACAATGCTGGACCGCTCTGCACGTCCCAGGGCTGAAGCCCTGGGCTACGTAGCGGGACATTTTTCCGCTGATTAGCCCAGGGCTTCAGCCCTGAGGGCCAGAACGACACCCATGCAACGAGGCCCGCGACAACGCTATATTCAGGCAGGCGGCCCTGACGCCCGATGGCCGCCTGCGGCGGCCGCAAGTCGGGAGACTTGCCCCATTTCCCGGCGGGCAGACGCGCCACCTGTGGTGGCTAAGTCTGCCGCCAGATATCTACCTCACAGCTTATGACTGACCATTTGAACGCCGCACTGCACCACCTTTCCCAAGCCGACCCTGTGTTGGCGGACATTATCCGGCACGGCCGTCCCATTCTGCCTTCTGCCCACGAAGATTTGTACCTGGCCTTGCTGCGGGCTATTGTCAGCCAGCAGATATCGACCAAGGCGGCGGCCGCTATCTGGCGCAAGGTGCAGGCCCTGTTTCCGCCCGACGGCTACCCCGAGCCGGCCGCCCTGCTCCAGTTCACCGACGAGGACCTGCGCGCGGCGGGCATCTCGCGCCAGAAAGCCGGCTACCTGCGCGCCATTGCCGAGTTTGCCCAGCGCGGCCAGCTCGACCACGCCCACCTCAGCCGGCTGCCGGAAGAGGATTTCACCCGCCACCTCACCCAAATTAAAGGCGTGGGGCGCTGGACGGCGCAGATGCTGCAAATGTTCAGCCTGGACCAGCCCGACGTGTTTCCGGAGGGCGACCTGGGTATTCAGAATGCCATGCGCCGCCACTATGGCCTGCCGGAAACCGGCCGCGCCCTGCTGCGCCGCATGACCGAGCTGGCTGAGCCCTGGCGGCCCTACCGCACGCTGGCCAGCAAGTACCTGTGGCAGTCTCTGGACAACACGCCCGCCGAGTAAAGTGGCTTATTTCTCCTCTTCTCTCTTGTCCGCTGCTGCTTCGCGCCGGGCATCGCGCATGGCAAGAGCTAGAGCTATAAAGGCGGAAAGCAGCGGCACGCAGAAGCCAAACACCAGCCACGGCCAAAACCGCCGCCCGTACATATGCGCTACGTACACGGTAATTATAGCCGACAGCGGACACACCAGAACCAGTAAAAACCAAATATCACTGTACATCAAGTTATTGCTACGTTAGAGGGCTTGCTTATTGATACGCAGGCGGTACCTGGGCTAACTGCCCGGCAAGGTCCCAATCGGCGGGCCGCTGGCGCGGGCAAAACCACGGCGCGCCCCGCCGCAACCACTCCACCCGAAACTGCCGGGCCGCGGCCGGCGTGTAGTCCTCATACCCGAACGAGACGCCGCAGCAGTCGCAGATAGTGTAGTCTGGAGTCCGCTCGTCGGGTCCCCAGGGTGAGGTGTCGTAGTCAAGGCCGCAGATCCGGCAGTACCAAGTGCTCATGTGCTACTAAACTGGTAGGCTACCGCACTTTGCCACGCTTCACCAGGTAGGCGTACAGCACCTTGTCGAAGGGCTCCCGGATGTCAACCGGCACGAAGTCAATCTTATACTGGCCGCAGCGCAGAGCCAATTCGTGCTCGTAGGTGCGCATGGCGGCGCGGTACTGCTCGCGCACCTGGGCGGGCTGGAGCTTTACGGTCTGGCCGGTTTCCAGGTCTTCAAACAGGTAGGGGCGGTCCTGGAAGGTGAAGTCGGATTCGGTGGCGCGGTCCATGACGTGGAACAGCAGCACCTCGTGGTGCTGGTGGCGCAGGTGCTGCAAGGCAGCCAGCGTGGAAGCCTGCTCCTCGGGGGCCCGGCCCAGCATGTCGGAAAACAGCACCACTAACGAGCGTTTCGGGATTTGCTGGGCAATGGTGTGAATGACGCCGGCCACGTCGGTGGTGGTGGCGCGGCGGGCCGGGGCCGGGCGCTCCAGCAGCTGCTGGAGCGTGAGCAGCAGGGTGTGGCGGTGGGTGCTGGTGGAGCGCACCGGCGTTTGCAGCTCCACCTGCTCGGCAAACGTGACCAGGCCCACGGCGTCGCGCTGCTTTTGCAGCAGCGTGGCCAGGGCCGCCGCGCACAGCACCGAGAAGCGCAGCTTGTCGTGCGTGGGGGCGGGGTAGTACATGCTGGGGCTTACGTCGAGCAGCAAGTGGCAGCGCAGGTTGGTTTCCTCCTCGTAGCGCTTCACAAACAGCTTGTCGGTGCGGGCCAGCACCTTCCAGTCGAGGTGGCGGGTGCTTTCGCCGGGGTTGTAGAGGCGGTGCTCCGAAAACTCTACCGAAAACCCGTGGTAGGGCGACTGGTGCAGGCCGGTGATAAAGCCTTCGACCAGCTGGCGGGCCAGAAACTCCAGGTTTTCGAAGGAGCGAATGGCGGCCAGATCAAGCAAACGAGACATAGAGAGGAGTGTAAAAAGCGTTTTCGAGCCGGCGCTCAGCCAGTAGATAGTCTGAACAGGGCCCGACGGGTGGAGCGTCGGGCCAGCAACACGGCCGCAGCCCCAAGCCGTTCCGGCGCCGGGCCGGCCCCGGCGGGCTCCGCCAGGCCAAGGTACAACAGCTGGCTTCAACCAGGAGCAGCGCGCACCTCTGGTGCGGGAGGCGCTACTGCCGTACTTGTGGCGGCGTTGGTGGCAGAAGCGGGGTTGGGACTACGTTACTATTTTCAAAGTTCTGTTATATATTCTGACATAAATTTGGTCCTGTATTTGCGGGTAGCGGTGCAGGCAAAGCTACGCGCTGTATTACAGGTAGAAGCTAAAAGCTTCCCTCCCAATTTTTCTATCTAGCGATAAGCACGTACTTTGCACTCAACTTAACCCATCTTGGAATAACAAAACTTTACAGAAGGCCCGTGGAAGACCGTCACGACCAAGAAGAAATCTACTCCCAACGTATTAAGGCTGGCAAGCGCACGTACTTCTTCGACGTGAAGGCCACCCGCGGTCAGGACTACTACCTGACCATCACGGAGAGCAAGCGCCGCATGCGCGACGACGATACGTTCTCGTACGAGAAGCACAAGATTTTCCTTTACAAAGAAGACTTCCTGAAGTTTGTGGACGCTCTGCAGGATGCCGTGGATTTTGTGCGGGAAGAGCTGCTGACTCCCGAAGAAGTAGCCGAGCTGGACCGCCCCCGCCCTGCCTACGACGAAGGCCGCGAAGGCGGCTACTCCCCCAGCCGCCCCGCCGACGACACCTATTAACCCCCT
This sequence comes from Hymenobacter sp. YIM 151500-1, assembly GCF_025979885.1. Taxonomy (NCBI): domain Bacteria; kingdom Pseudomonadati; phylum Bacteroidota; class Cytophagia; order Cytophagales; family Hymenobacteraceae; genus Hymenobacter; species Hymenobacter weizhouensis. Next base: position 420,213 of record NZ_CP110139.1, on the reverse strand, counting down.
TCTGGCCTAGCGAAACAGTAGTACCTCATTTTTCAGTTTTTGCGCGCGGCGCGCCCGGCTTCGGCCGCGGCGCGCCGTTGTCATTCCGACGCAGGAGGAATCTGAGTCAGCCTTCGGTCAGGAACCCAGATTCCTTCTGCTTCGGAATGACAGCCCTCGTGCTTTCCCCGGAAAAGCCCCGTACCTTTGCGCCCGAATTGCGCGGCCTGGCCCCATTCACTCATTCATTCATTTACGCCTTCACTCTTATGGGTCTCCGCTGCGGTATCGTCGGCCTGCCAAACGTGGGTAAGTCCACGCTGTTCAATGCTCTTTCCAACGCCAAGGCCGAGTCGGCCAACTACCCGTTCTGCACCATCGAGCCCAACGTGGGCGTGATTACCGTGCCCGACCCGCGCCTGACCGTACTGGAGGAAATTGTGAAGCCGGAGCGCGTGGTGCCCACCATCATCGAGTTCGTGGACATTGCTGGGCTGGTGAAGGGCGCTTCCAAGGGTGAGGGCCTGGGCAACAAGTTCCTGGCCAACATCCGCGAGGTTGACGCCGTGATTCACGTGGTACGCTGTTTCGACGACCCCAACATCGTGCACGTGGCCGGCGGCGTGGACCCGGTGTTCGACAAGGACGTAATCGACACTGAGCTACAGCTCAAGGACCTGGAGAGCATCGACAAGAAGCTGGCCAAGTCGGAACGCTCGGCCAAGAGCGGCGACGCCCAGGCCAAAAAGGAAGTAGCCGCCCTGAGCCGCTTCAAGGCCCACCTCGAAGCCGGCCACAACGCCCGCTCCCTCGACGCTACCGACGAGGAGAAAGAGGCCGTAGCCGACTTGCAGCTGCTTACTATCAAACCCGTCATCTACGTGGCCAACGTGGACGAGGCCAGCATTCCGCAGGGCGGCAATGCCTACGTAGATGCCCTGCGGGAGCACGTGAAAAGCGAAAACGCGCAGATAGTGGTGGTATCGGCCGCTATTGAGTCGCAGATTGCCGAAATGGAAGACCCCGAAGAAAAAACCATGTTCCTGGCCGAGTACGGCCTGGAAGAGTCGGGGCTGAACAAGCTGATTCGGGCTTCTTACGAGCTGCTCAACTTGATTACCTACTTCACGGCCGGCCCCAAGGAAGTGCGCGCCTGGACCGTGCACCGCGGCGACAAAGCCCCGCAAGCCGCCGGCGTCATCCACTCCGACTTCGAGAAAGGCTTCATCCGGGCCGAGGTTATCAAGCTCGATGACTACGTGCAGTTCCGCTCGGAAGCTAAAATCAAGGAAGCCGGCAAAATGGCCGTCGAAGGCAAAGAATACGTGGTGCAGGACGGCGACATCATGCACTTCCGGTTTAACGTGTAGGTTCGGATTCTTTGTCGGCTCAGCAAGACTGCTATTCTATACCCAGCATTTCCGCAGAAACTCTGTAAAAAACCGCCCCGGCCGGATTTGGTCGGGGCGGTTTTATTAGCGAAACACGTCCTCAATCTTTATTTCTATGTTGCTGGCTGGGTCTGCTAGAGTGCCAGCGTTGACTAGAACAACGGGCTTCCCTGGTAAGTACAGATTAATGGTGCGAATGGCCGGCAACACCAGCCACGCTGATTTTACGCCGCTGGCAAAATATCCCTGGCGAATCTTGGTAATCAGACCATCGAGCGACTGAGTGGGAGAAAGTATTTCGACGGCTGTGATAGGCGGCTCAGGATACCGCACGATGTCGCTTTCCCAGTCGTAGCTCAGCCGCGGCAAAACTGCCACATCGGGCTTTAATCGGCCCGCACTCAACTCAAATTCCAGCTCAGGTAATATGTCGTATTGACCTTCGTAGGCCGCCGAAAGCAGCCAGGTAATCCGGCTGATGAGCCGGGAATGGTTTAACGACATAGCTTTTTCCAGCGGAACTTCGGTTTCGATAATCTCAACGGCTTGCGTTTCCATACAGCACGGGCTTTTTCCAAAGTTACCTTATTTACCCACCACCTTATACAGTTGCCCGGAAGCTAGTTTATCGGTGGTTTTCATGCCATTCAGGATGGCCAGCTCCTCGTGGCGCTTGGCGGGAATGCCGTTGGCAGCCAGGGCCTGGGCCAGGGTCTGGCCGGCTTTGGCGGTGCGGATGCGGACCTTCTCGGGCTGGCGGTTGAGCTTGCTGGCATCGGTGAGGCGCTGGAAGCCCTGGGCCACGCGCTGAAATGTTTCGCCGTAGGTGCTAAACGCCTGCGGCGCCGACAGCCCGATGAGGGCGTAAATGGTCTGGCCGTCCTGAATCAGGTACGATAGGGTGCTGGCCGTGACGCCCTGCTGCCCCGACTGGTCCTGGCCGATCTGGTTGCCTTGCACGACTACGGCCGGGAAGCCGTTGACCGTGGTGCGGCTGGCCTGGGCGTTCTGGAGCTTGAGCTGCTGGGCCAGGCTTTGGGCGGCTTGGTCAAGGGAAGAGCCCTGGGCGAGGGTGAGCACCAGCAGGGCCTTGCCGTTGGGTTCCTGCATCTGAAACTGCTGAGGCGAGTTCTGCGACTTCCAGCCCTGGGGCACGGGGAAGCGGAACTTCAGCTCGGGATGGTAGAACACGCCACCTTCCACGAAGCCCTGGCGCGGGTCGTCGCCGTAGGTGAGGCCCTCGAGCATGCGCAAATACTGGTCGCGGCCTACGGACAGCTGGCGGCCCCCGGCGTTCTGGCGGGCCTGGGCGGCCAGCTGCTTCACGGTCTGGTACCGGTCGGCGGAGTTGGGGTGCGACGACAGGAAGTCGGGCACGGCACCGGCGCCGCTGAGCTGCTGCTCCCGTTGCAGGGTCAGGAAGAAATCAGCCATCTGGGAGGCATCGTAGCCGATTTTGGTGGAGTACTCTACGCCCAGCTTATCGGACTCCCGCTCGTCGTCGCGGCCGTACTTCAAAAACACCAGCCCCACGCCCTGCGACAAGGGCTGGGCAATCTGCGCTACGCGCTTCGAAAGAATGGAGCCCAGAATGAGGGCGCCGGTGGCTACAGTGGAGCGAGTTTGCTGCTTCTGGCCGTGTTTGGCCGTGATGTGGCCAATTTCGTGGCCCAGCACGCCGGCAAACTGGGCCTCGTTGTTGAAGTGGGCCATAATGCCGCGCGTGAAGTACACGTTGCCATCGGGGGCGGCAAAAGCGTTGATAACGGGCGAGTCGAGGATGGTGAAGTTGTAGCCGTAGTCGGCACGGCTGGACACGGCGGCCATCTGCTGGCCCTTCTGGTCGATGAAGTTTTGCAGGGTGGGGTTTTCCAGCAGGCCGAACTGAGCCAGTATCTGCGGGTCAGGCTGCTTGGTTTGCTGGGGCGCCCGAAAGGCCGTGGAGCCGGCCAGCGGCAGCAGCAGCCCAAGGGCGCCCAGGCGCAGGCGGCGCTGCAATAGGGTGGAAAGTTTCATGAGCAAAGAAAAACGAGGTCTACACAGGCGTGCCTTGCAAGGGTCCTGCCAAACGGAAATATGCCTGCAACGTAGCTCCTCCGTGGAAAGGTTACGCCCGCGTGTGGCCCCGGCCAGGCAGCTTCGTCCCTGAGTGCCAAGCCGCCCTGCGCGGACTGGCTACCGTAGCTCAACCGACCCTAAGCGGGCACCAGTCAGCGGAATACGGTGCTCATGACAGAACCCCTCCAGCCAGGGCAGGCAATACGCCTCCTGCGCTTGTGCCCAGGCCTGCTGCACGGCTTCGTCCAGGTCTCACACGAGGCGGTCCAGCTGCTCGGGCCGCCAGTCTGCCAGTACCGCGTGCAGCCGCTCGGGCGGAACGGCTGCGGCCAGCTGCTGCCGCAGTGCCACGGGCTGCGCCACTACAAACTGCTCCCACAGGCGCCGCCGCTGCGGGGTGGGCAGCTTCGGAATTTGCACGACACCCGCCGGATCGGCCGCCTCCAGGCAAGTCAGGAGCCGGTCGGTCAGTTCATCCCAGCGGGCATCGGGTTCATCGACCAGCAATAAATGCCGCGGCGCCAGTAGGGCAAACACATTATCGGGCCGGAAGTAGTACAGGCAGTACCAATCCTCCGGAGCCAGTAGGTGGCCCCGCAGCAGCAGGGCGTGAGTTTGGGCCTGGGTGAGGACAGTCATGACAGAGGGTACACGCAGCGGCACGAACTGACTGGACGGCTTCCGCCCTAGAAGGCTTGGACCGGCGGCGCTGGCTTAGGGCCGGCGCTGGTTTACGTCGAGACGCTGGTAACCGATGAGCAGGTCGGCGCGGGAACCGGGCGGGCGGTAGTATACCAGCAGGTCATACTGGTTTTCGGTTTCCTGATAGCTGCCTTCCCACACCACGCTGTTGGGGCCCTGGGGCGTTTGGGTGGCGTAGTAGTAGTTGTAGTAGCCTTGCTTGAGCAGGGCCTGGCCGGTATACTCCTGCGTGGCCGCATCGTAGGTCAGCCGAAACTCATCCTTGAGCTGCCAGTCGCTCAGCGCGCCCAGCACGTACACGGGCCCCGGCGCCGCCTCGGAGGCCCGCAGATGGAAGGTCACGCTGAGGTAGTCGGCGGTGGTGTTGCCGTTGCCCACGAAGTCGCGGCTTTCAATCACGCGCTGGCCGTTAATGTCATCGTACTGGGTGTAGGCCTGACCTAGGCGGGTGGCTTCGGGCTGCAGCTCGGCCTGGCGGGGAGTGGCCTCGGGGTTGAGGCGGGCCACACCCACGCCCAGGCTCCGGAACGTGCGCAGGTCCACAAACCGAAACTCGCTCAGGGCCGGAAAGGCATTCTCGAAGTTGAAGTACTGGTAGTCGAGGCGGCGCTCAGCGTCGCGCACGAAGGTGGGGCGCAGGTTAACCTTGGCATTGTCCCAGCGGAAGTTCTGGCGCAGCACCACCTTCACCTCCTGGGCCGGGTTGACCAGTTGCATGCCCGCGTAGCGAATCCCGAAGTCGAGCTGCTGCAGGGTGTAGCGTTCCTGCCCGGCCACCGGAATGCCCTGCTTCAGAAACACCTCTACCCCACCCTGCTCATACACCAGTACCCGGCGGCTCAGCAAGGGCGTGCCGCCCGGCCCCTGCACCACCCACAGGTAGTTGCCCGACAGCTTCACCCGCGGCAGCCGCAGCCGGTAGTGAAAGTACGGCACCCGGGTGTTGACGGAGGCCCGGTAGTCGGTGATAAGCTGCTCGTTGATTTCGTCCAGAAATTGCAGGTCCGTCAGCACCGAGGGCTGCCAGTTCACGTCGCAGTGCACCAGCTTGGCCGTGAGGCGCCCGCCCTGCCCGCCCAGCACGTCGAACTCCAGCATGACGGGCGCTTCCTGGGTGATGGGTACCACCGGCGGGTTGAACACCTCGTTGGGCTGGCCCGTGGCCACGTAGCACTGCACCGTCCGCACATTGGGGTCGTAGGTGTAGTCCTGGTAGCGCAGGGTTTTGTCGGCGTAGTATTCGGTAGCGGCCTGCTGCCCCGGCGTGGCGGGCCGGCGGGCGGCGTTGGGGTCGGTGATGGGCGTACCCAGCGGCACGCAGGCCGTGGCGGCAAGGAGCAGAAGCGGAGGAAGTAAGGAAAGGCGCATAGGCACGAATGTAGCGCGAAGCTTTTATTTCATGCTTCAATAAACGCTTCAATAAACAAGGTAGTCGAGGCGGCACAATAGCTGGCAACGATGTGCTAAGCGCCAGACTAGCTGAACTCTTATACTTTTGCCTACCCAGCTGGCTTCTTTCGCTGGTCACTCACTTCGCTACATCCTTCTTGCCGGCTTTTATCTATGGCGCTACCTTTTTATTAATTGACATTACGGTGTGTAGTGAGCGGCAAGACGAACTGCGCTCAAATACTGCCTGTGGATGTTTCATATATGGGTAGTATTGACTATAGTTGTAGGCTATTGAAGCAGTTTCAAGAGGCCAGGTAGGCCACCATTACTCCAAGCTGAACTCCAGGCTCAGTTGCAGGTGCCCCCTGCTGAATGCTACACAAATATTAAATACGTGGTACCTAAATCCAATCAAAATGCAAAATTTAGCTTACACCGCTACCATTATCATCTTGGCTTGCCTTTGCTCCTGCACCAAGGATGAAAACAAAAAAATTAAATTTGGTTGGGCAAAGGCTGGCAATAGATTATATTATGATTATTATACGCCTACCGATACTATAAGGGATTCTCGTCGTATTATTATCCACGAAAGATTTCAGGAGGATATTTTAAATACCTCAACCTCTACTAATAATATATTATATTTTAGAATACTCGACCATGATATTGTTGTAAAGAAAGGAGGATTATATGGTCGGGCAGTCGAGAATTGCGGATGGGGTATAATTAATTCGTCAAAAACATTTGATTTTCTATATGCCCCTAATGCACCCCGCCTAAATCAGGAACTTGTAGAATATGGATGCGGCAGAAGCATCGTCACGAAGAATAATATCATCACTATTGATACAACCATAGTAGTGCCTAAAGGAACATTTAAAACCTATGTTATGCGACACGAAAATGGTGATAAATCGTACTGGAATGCTGATGAAGGATTAATTATGTATGATCGGTACCTATCTGGCAGATTTCAAGGTTCCTTGAAGCTAACCAGGATTCAAACCTACTGACCAGCTCGTAAAGTACCTTAGCTCATTAAGGTTCTCCGATTCTCCCGGCTATCTTATTGTAGCCAATCCCGAAACTATAATCCAATCAAAAAGCCCCGTCCGAAGCACGTAGCTTCGGGCGGGGCTTGCTGTTTTACTGAGCCTGCTGACTACATCTCCGCCAGCGTTTCCCAACGGCTATTCAGTTGAGCCAGCTCTTTTTTCACCTGCTCAAATTTCAAGGTGGCGTCTTTAAGTTGGGCGGCATTCTGATAAATCTGCGGGTCGGCCAGTTGCTTTTCGTAAAGAGCCAGCTCTTTTTCCCGCTCGTCGATTTTCTGTTCTACTTCTTCCAGCTCCCGCTTCTGCTTGGAGGTGCTGCCGTTGCTGCTGGGTTGCTTGGCGGGCTCCGGTTTAGCTGACCCTTGGTTGGATGCGGGCTTAGCCGTGGCTGGGGCGTTTAGCGCGGCTTTCTTGGCGGCTTTGTCCCGCTCGTCCATCCATTGCTCCCACTCGTGGTAGGTGCCGGGGTAGGTTTTCAGCTGGTAGTCCTCGATGTACCAGATTTTGTTAGCCACGTTTTCCACGAAGTACCGGTCGTGGCTGATGACGATGTAGGTGCCTTCGTACTGCTCCAGGGCCTGAATGAGGATGTTCACCGACTGCATGTCCAGGTGGTTGGTCGGTTCGTCCAGCAGCAGGAAGTTGGCTTCCGAAATCAGGGTTTTGGCCAGGGCCACGCGGCTTTTCTCACCCCCGCTTAGCACCTTGATTTTCTTGTACACCTCGTCGCCCGTGAACAGGAAGGAGCCCAGCACCGTGCGCAGCTCCATTTCGTTGCGCTTGGAGCCGGCCTCGTTCATTTCCTGCAGAATCTCGTTTTCCACGTTCAGGCTTTCCAGCTGGTGCTGGGCGTAGAAGGCCATAATCACGTTGTGGCCCAGCTGGTGGTTGCCGGTGGTGGGCGCCTCGGTACCGGCCACCAAGCGCATCAGCGTGGACTTGCCCTTGCCGTTGGCGCCGATGAGGGCGATTTTGTCGCCTCGCTCGATGTGCACGTGGGTGTCGCGGAAGATGAGCTTGTCGCCGTACTTCTTGCCCACGTGCTCCATGCGCAGGATGTGGCGGCCGGGCGTCACGGTGAAATTGAACTTGATGTTCACGCGGGCATCGTCCTGGGCCACGTCCTCGATGCGCTCCAGCTTGTCGAGCATCTTCACCCGGCTCTGGGCCTGCTTGGCTTTCGAGGCCTTGGCCTTGAACCGCTCAATAAACCGCTCAGCCTGCCGAATCTGGGCCTGCTGATTCTCGAAGGCGCCCTTCTGAATAGCGTTGCGCTCCTCTTTTTCTTCAAGGTAAAACGAGTAGTTGCCGGCGTAGGGCACCAGCTTGCCGCCCGTCACTTCCACGGTGGTGTTGGTGGTGCGGTCCAGAAACTCCCGGTCGTGCGAGACGATGACTACGGCGCCTTCGTAGCCGGCCAGGTAGTTTTCAATCCAGCGGATAGAGGGCAAGTCCAGGTGGTTGGTGGGCTCGTCCAGGAGCAGCAGCGAGGGTTGCTGCAACAGAATCTTGGCCAGCATGACGCGCATGCGCCAGCCCCCCGAAAACTGCTTCAATGGCTTCTGCAGCTCTTCGGTGGTGAAGCCCAGGCCTTCCAGGATTTCCTCGGCGCGGGCCTGCATGGTGTAGCCGCCCAGGGCCTCAAACCGCTCCTGCAAGTCGGCCAGCTTTTCCACCAGCTCGTCGGTGTAGTTCTGCTCAAACTCCAGCAGCACCGCGTCTATCTTCTTCTGAATGTCCAGGGCTTCGGCAAAGGCCTGCATGGCTACTACCAGGATAGGCTCGTGCGAGTCGTAGCTGAGCAGGTCCTGGTTCAGGAAGCCCAGGGTCACGTCCTTGCTCATGGAGATAGAGCCACCGTCGGGCTTGTACTCGCCCACCAGCAGGCGCAGCAGCGTCGATTTGCCCTTGCCGTTCAGCCCAATCAGCCCGATCTTGTCTTTGGGCTTGATGTGGAGGTTGGCCTTGTCGTAGAGGGTGCGGGAGCCGAAGTGAAAGTCGAGGTCAGTAATGGAAATCATCCTACTTTGCTATGAAGGTGCAAAGGTAGGGGTTTGAAAGCGAGGGCGCGGCCGATTTCGGATTAAAACAGGCGGGTGCTGTTGACGCTGAAACAGTTCATTGCAACTCAGCCTTAGCCAACCTACCTTCGCTGCAACGTACGGTGAACACCCCTCCAACACGGTTGCCTATGAACGGCGAAACCCCGGCTGTTGGCGCAGACCGGGGTTTCAAGAAGCGGGTGCTGGTACACCCTAACTTCTCACTGGAATGAAGAAGGTGTGCAAGTTAGCTCTGATTTACACCCCCTCAAACACCTCCACCCACTCTATCCGAAGCTCCGGCAGCGTGGCCACCGGAACGGGGCCGGGCTGGTAGAACTCCCCGCGCAGCTCGTAACGGCCGGCGTCGCCGAGTAGGTACACGATAACGTTCTTTTGCCCTGGGGCTACGACCCAATATTCCCGCACACCAGCTTCTTCGTAGAGGTCAAATTTTTCCTTAGTGTCGCGGGCGAAGTTGCCGGGGCTCAGGATTTCAATAATCCAGTCGGGGGCGCCCAGGCAGCCGCGGTCGTCCAGCTTCTGCGGGTCGCAGACAACACAGATATCGGGCTGCACTACGGTTTCGATGCTGGCGTCGCCGTTGGCAGTGCTGCGGGTTAAGCGCACGTCGAACGGGGCGTGATACATTCGGCAGCTTTTCCCGCGCAGGAATTGCATGATGGGTAATTCAATGTTGCGGGAAATGTCCTGATGCTGCCGGCGTGGCGCGGGGCTCATCAGGCGCACCCTGCCCCGAATAAGCTCTACCCAGTCTGTAAACTGCCAGGTCAGGTAGTCGGCGTAGGTGTAGCGGCGGGTGAGGTCGAGTTGGGATAGGTGTGTGACAGCGGCCATAAGGTTGCTGGTATACGTAGCTGAGGTACAATTAGCGGGCACAGCAACGCGCCCCTACCCCACAAACGGCCCGCGAAACTCCGGGGCCGCCCGCTTCTTGGCGGCTTGCTCGTAGGCGTAGGCCAGGGTCAGCAGGGGCCCTTCCTGGTAGGCGCCGCCCACAAACGACAAGCCCACCGGCAGGCCGTGGGCCTGGCCCATGGGCACGGTGATGTGCGGGTAGCCGGCCATGGCAGCCGGCGACGAAAAGCCCGGCCCTTTCCAGGAGTCGCCGTTGATGAGGTCGATGCCGGTGGCAGGGCCGCTGGTTACGGCCACGAGGCCATCGAGGCGGCCCGTGCGCAGCACCTTATCCAGGGCGGCGCGGGCTCCGTCGTGGGACTTGCGGCGGGCGGCCTGGTACTTGGGGCTGTCCAGGCCTTCCAGCTTCTGCGAGGCTTCCAGGATTTCCTGCTGGAAGAACGGCATGACCTTGGCCTTGTTCCGGGAGTTGAAGGCAATGACGTCGGCCAGGGTTTTCACCGGCGCGCCGGCCGTAGCCAGGTACTTGTTCACGCCGTCCTTGAACTCGTAGAGCAGCACGTCGTACTCGGCTTCGCCCAGCGGGTCGGTCAGCTTCTCTACTTCCACCTCTACCACCGTGGCGCCCTGGGCCCGCAGCAGCTCCACGGCCTGCCGGAGCAGCGGCACGGCATCGGAGGAGCCAGTGAGGTGGCCTTTTTCCACGCCGAGGCGCTTGCCGCGCAAGCCATTGGGGTCCAGAAATTTCGTGTAATCGGGTTGGGCTTTGCCCTGGCTTTCCTGGGTTACGGCGTCGGCGGTATCTACCCCAGCCAGAGCGCCCAGTAGCACGGCTGCGTCGCGGACGGTGCGGGCCATGGGGCCGGCCGTGTCCTGGGTGCTGGAAATGGGGATGATGCCCGCGCGGCTCAGCAGCCCCACGGTGGGCTTGATGCCCACAATGCCGTTGCAGGAAGCCGGCGACACCACCGAGCCGTCGGTTTCGGTGCCGATGGCCACGGCGCACAGGTTGGCGGCCACGGCCACGCCCGAGCCGGAGCTGGAGCCGCTGGGCGTGCGGTCCAGGATGTAGGGGTTTTTGGTTTGGCTGCCGCGGCTGCTCCAGCCGCTGGTGCTGCGCGTGGACCGGAAGTTGGCCCACTCGCTCAGGTTGGTTTTGCCCAGCACCACGGCCCCGGCTTCGCGTAGCTTTTTCACGATAAACGCATCCTGCCGGGCCCGGTGCCCGGCCAGGGCCAGGGAGCCGGCCGTGGTCTGCTGCTTGTCGGCCGTGTCGATATTGTCCTTCACCAGCACCGGAATACCGTGCAACGGCCCGCGCACCTTGCCAGCTTTGCGCTCCTGGTCCAGCTGGTCGGCCAGCGTGAGGGCGTCGGGGTTGACTTCGATGACTGAGTTGAGCTTGGGACCATTCCGGTCAACATCCTCAATGCGCTTGAGGTACAGCTCGGTGATGCGGCGAGCCGTGAGCTGGCCGCTGCTCATCTTCTCTTGTAGGCTGGCAATGGTGGCTTCGTGCAGCTCGAAGGGCGGGGCAGCCGCCTCGTCGGCAGTATGGGGCGGGGTGGCGGCGGTGTCGCGGGAGCAGGCACTGAGGCTGAGCGTAGACACGGCCAGGCCGGCCAGGGAGCCGGTACGCAGGAAAAGTCGGCGGTTCATAGAAGAAAGAAAGGAGCAGCGTGTCGGGTTGAGGGCTTTAAGATAAGCGCCTTTGCGGCCCCGTCCCACCAACGCCAGCCAGTATTTCCTCCGGCTGCTGCATCTTGCTTACGCGGTATCCTGCTTATAGGCAATGGTAACTTTCGGGCATTTTAAACTATTCCGAGTTGATTGTACTTACTACTCCTACTACGGCTACTATGCTCTCCGACTTTCTTTTCCGGTACGAAAACTACGTTCTGCCAACTCCAGGCCCGGAGATAGTGCAGGTGCAGCGGTCCGGGAAAGTGTGCACGTTGCAGTACTATTCCTGGCTGCACGGCGCCGTAGACTTAAGCCTGGAGTTGCCGCCCCGCGACACCGAAACCTTGTTTCGATTGGTCACGCAGGAAATCGACTTCTTTGCTCTGCCCGAAACCGTGGAGGGCAGCTACGTGCTGCTCGACGGCGACTGGCCGCGGTTTACCTTGCGCTACGCCGGGCAGGAGCACAGCAGCGGCGGCCCCTGTGCCGGCTACTGGAACACCACCATCGACCGGCTGCAGGAGGCCATGCATCAGCTCTTCACGCTCCACATTCTGCCTCTGCTGCCGGCATTCACGCCGCCCCCGATAGCCTAATGTTGGGCGCGCAACGTACATAGCACCTGCCGTCTACCTTGCTCATGGCGCTACCCGTTTCCTTGCCGATGCTAGCCATAACCTCCCTGCTCAACCCCCAGAATGCGGAACGAATCAACCGCATTATCAAAAGCCTGGAAGTAGAATTTGGCCTCGATGACGTGCAGGCCACTCCCGACCCGCACATCACCTACCAGCTGGCAGGGGTGCGCAAGCTGTCTTCCCTGAAAAAAGTGCTGCGTGAAGTGGCCCACACCACCAAGCCCTTCGTGGCGCATACCACCGGGCTGGGGCTGTTTCCGGGTCCTAATCCGGTTATTTACATTCCGGTGCTGCGCTCCGACGCTCTCAACCAGCTTCACTACCGCATTACGCAGGCCACCAAGCCCCTGTGCCTACGCACCGACAAGTTCAGCGGGCCCGACTGCTGGCTGCCCCATATTTCGCTGGCCCTGCACGACACCACGCCCGAGCTGCTGGGGCCCGTGCTGCAATACCTGAATACGCAGACGTTCAACCTCAAGCTCACCATCAACAACATCGCCATTCTGCGCCAGGAGGGCGAACTGTTTGTGCAAGAGAAGTGCTTTTTCTTCGAAGGCCACAAGCACGAGCCCGCCCCCACCCTGTTCGAGTCGTCGCAGTCCTAGCAGAGCCTCACTTTGTTCTGAGCGGGTAGGAAATTTGACGCGCTGACGTAGTGGTGCTATTGTCATGCTGAGCGGAGCCGGAGGCGAAGTCGAAGCATCTCTACCGCGGGCTAATCAACTAGAGCAGCAACGAAGCGGTAGAGATGCTTCAGCAAGCTCAGCATGACCGTCTATCAGCATGACGAGCTGGCAGCAGCGTGTTTTCTGCTTGCCCAATGACGTCCGTGCGTACCTTTACCGCGTTTCAACCACTCCCCCACTTTTTCACTTTATGTACCCAACCGTCCTGCTGCTGCACTCCTGGACCCGCTGGCTTGTTGTCGTCTTTGGCCTGATTGCCTTGTTCCGCGCCTTTGGTGGCTGGCAGGGCCGCCGCCCCTGGGCCGGCGCCGACAACGGCATGGGCGCCGCCTTCGTGGGGTCGATGCACTTGCAGCTGCTGCTGGGCTTGCTGCTGTATTTCGGCCTGAGCCCCTTGGGTCTGAAAGCTATGGAAAACGGTATGGGTGCCGCCATGAAAGACCCGCAGCTGCGCTTTTGGGGTGTTGAGCACATCATCACCATGGTGCTGGCTGTGGTGGCCGCCCAGGTGGGCCGCAGCCTTTCCAAGCGAGCCACCGACCCCGTGCTCAAGCACAAGAAGGCCTTCATCTGGTTCGCTATAGCCCTGGTACTGGTGCTCCTGATGATTCCGTGGGGCATCTGGAACCCGGCCCGCCCGCTGTTCCGGGTGTGAGCTAGTTCCGTAGTTCACCAGCCACCAGCAAAGCCCGTTTCTCCGTGGAGAAACGGGCTTTTTTACTGTCGTGCCTTGCAACCTATGCATCAACTGATGACTCTACCAAGTAAAGCAACTCCTACTTAACCTTGATTTATGAAAAATAAAATCACCCCGGCCCTGCTGGGCCTCCTGCTGGCAGGAGCCACCAGCTGCAAAGAAAGTTCGGACAACGAACCCAAGCCGTCATCGAATTACCGCGTTTTTCTGTCCGTTAAGTCGCCTGCACCCGGCACTACTTCTCCCCGGGAGCTACGTAGCACCGATTCAGAGGAGTATTCCTGCGCCAACTACGAGCTGCTGACTACGTTGCAGCGCCAAGGCAACACGCTGCGGCTAGACTACACGGGTGCTAAAGCGCCCGAAATCTGCCTTACCGCCCTGGGCCCGGCCTTCAGCCTTACGTCGCTGCAAGAGCTGCCCGCGCAACGCTACGACCTGCACATCACGGTGAAAGGGCGCCATACCACCGGCGTCCTCGACCTAACTACCTCGCCCATCCAGCTTTCCATAGCCGACACCACGGTGGCCGCCGTGCGCCCCTAACCGTTCCACCCGCGTGTGCCCGCTGCCCTGTTCAGAAAGGGCAGCGGGCACCTCGGTGACAAATCAATGCCGAAAGTCGCCCAGGCGAATCTTTTCCGGGCACAAGCTAAAGCGTGTGCTACAGGGAGTACGTGGCCGAACACGCTGGTGGTGCTTGTCGCCGATCAGCACAAGCTACAGCGTGTGTTACAGGGAGTACCCGCCCGAGGCCTCCAGGCGCTGGGCATTCACCCAGCGGGCGGCATCGGAGCACAGGAAGGAGACGACGGGGCCAATGTCGTCGGGCTCCCCGATGCGGCCCAACGCGGTGTTGCCGCTCATGTACTGCTCCAGCTGCGGGTGCGCCTCGCGGGCGGCCTTGGTGAAGTCGGTTTTGACGATGCCCGGCGCTACGATATTGGCCCGGATGCCGCGGCTGCCTAGCTCCTTGGCCAGGTACTTCGTCAGCGTTTCAATGGCGCCTTTCATCGAGGCATACGCCGAGTAGCCAGGCGTGGTAAACCGGGCCAGGCCGGTCGAGAAGTTCACGATGGCGCCGCCATCGGCCAGCAGGGGCAGCAGTTGCTGGGTCAGGAAGTATACGCCTTTGAAGTGCACGTTGAGCAGGCCGTCGAACTGCTCCTCGGTGGTTTCGGCAAAGGGCGCGGGCGCGTCGTGGCCGGCGTTGTTGATGAGGAAGTTGAAGGTGTCGCGCTGCCAGTGCTGGCGAAGCTGGGCGCGCAGGGCCTCGGCAAACGCCGGAAACGAGCTGCTGACACCCGTATCCAGCGGCAGGGCCACAGCTTGGCGGCCCAGGGCCTGAATGTCGGCCACGGCCTGCTGGGCCTCTTCGGCGCGGGTGCGGTACGTCAGCACGATGTCGTGGCCGGCCTGGGCCAGGTGCAGGGCGCTGTTGCGGCCCAGGCCGCGGCTGCCGCCCGTTACGAGGGCTATTGTGGTGGTGCTCATGGGAAATAGTCAGTGTGTGATGAACACCCCAAAGATGGCGGGCCACCGGGCCGCCGGCATGGTGAGAAGTTCAGATTAAATGGTGACTGTTTCCGTTTTTTCGGCCGGGGCCGCCCGCTGCTCGGCCCGCACCCGCTCGCGGTACTGCAAGGGCGTGCAGCCCTCAAACCGCTTGAAAAACTTGGTGAAGTTGGAAGGGTCGAAGGTGAGGCCCTGGGCAATGTCGGCTACGGAGCGGTGGGGGTCCTGGAGCTGCTGCCGGGCTATATCCATGATGCGTGCTTCGAAATAAGTGCAGGGCGAGTGGCCGGTGGTGAGCTTGACGGTGTTGCTCAGGTGGGTGGGATGAATGCAAAGCCGGGCCGCCAAATCCCGGATTTCCCACATCTCCGTGGCCCTGCCCGCCACGATGTCGGCCAGGTGCTGGTCTACCTCGCGCCGGAAGTCGGCGGTGATTTCGTGCTGGCGAGCCAGGATTTTCTTGGGAATGGGAGTAGGCATGGTGCAATACGCGGTAAAACGATGGTAGCACGGGCTTCGGCCCGCCGCTCCCCGATAAGATACCACAGCCACCCGAAAGAGCGGCGAGCTGAAGCCCGCGCTACCAGCAGACTCAGTGCGCGTGGCCGGGGGTGGCGTGGTCTACTACGTCAAACTGCCGCACTTCGCCTTTCTCCCAGGCGTCGGCGCCGGGTAGCACGGGCGGGGCTTGGATGTCGGCGCGCTGGCGGCGCTTTTCCCGGCTCGACACGTTCAGGCGCTGGTCGCGCTGGGCTACCATGGCAGTGTCGGCCTGGCCGTCTTTAGTGAAGCCCATCATCAATTGGGGCGCGCCGAAGGGCAATTCCTTGTCGCGGTCGGTGTGCCAGGTGTGCAAGGTTTTGCCGTAGGTGCTCACAATCTGCTCCATCAGCTCGTGCTCGGCCACGTCGGGCAGGCCCGGCGCCACCAGCGTACCCGACTTCACCTCGTAGGCGTGGCTGTGCCAGAGCTTTTTCTCGGCTTCGGGCAGCTGCTCAAACAAGCGCCGCGACACGATGTACTCGATGCCCATAATCTTGGCTCCGGCCCCGTTGCCGTCGTAAATCACGCACTGGGTCACGTCTTCATTCAGCTTCTGGCAGAAGTGGTGGGCCTCCATCTGGCCCTTCATGTTGCCGCCGTAGAAGTGAAACCCGTTGAGGTACATATCCAGCTGGCGCAGCGGGGCCTTGCCCTGGAGCACGTCGGCGCCGGCTTCCAGCACCTTGGTTTTGGTGGATTTCTCGGCGCCGGGCGCCGTCACCGGCGACGTGGTGTTCTGGTCGCCGCAGGCGGCAAGCACGAGCAGCGCGGGCAGCGCAATCAGGAAACGACGCATAGGCTTGGGCTAGATGAGCCTGTGCTTACGCGCGGCCGGCGGCGGCGTTATGGTGGAGATTGGGTTGACCGGGGGCAGCCGGGCCGTATCTTGGCTTGTAGTGCTCACCTGTTTTCTTCCTCCACCATGCGCACGTCTTCCCAACCCCAGCCGCTTGTTCTCATCACCGGCGTCAGCCGCGAAGAAGGCATTGGCTTTGGCCTGGCCCAGGCCCTGCTGGCCCAGGGCTTCGAGGTCATCATTACGGCCCGCGACCTGGCCAAGGCCGAGGAGCTGGCCGGCAAGCTCGCCACCGGCTCGCGCCAGGCCACCGCCCAGGCCGCCGACATCACCAACGACGCCAGCGTGCAGCAGCTAGCCGATTTCATCCAGCAGCGGTTCGGCCGGCTCGACGTGCTCATCAACAACGCGGGCAGTGGGTTCGACTACGGCATCACGCCCCTGCACACCGACCTGGTGGCGGCCCAGGCGGCATTTGAAACAAACCTGTTCGGGACGTGGCGCCTGATTAAAGCCCTGCACCCGCTGCCACAACGGGGCCGCCATCCGCGCATCGTCAACATATCGAGCGGGGCGGGCTCGTTCAGCCACCCCATTTTCGGCCTGCCCGTGCACCCGGCGCTGATGACCTCCTACGGCCTGTCGAAGCTGGCCCTCAACGGCCTGACCGTGCAGCTGGCGCGGGAGCTGAAGCCCGAAGGCATCCTGGTCAACGCCGTCAACCCCGGCTTTGTGGCCACGGCCCCCGGCATGGCGGACATGGGCGCCCGCCCCGTGGCCGACTCAGTGGCAGGCATCATCTGGGCCGCCACCCTGCCCGATGACGGCCCCACCGGCCGCTTTTTCGAGGACAAGCAGGAAATCGGGTGGTAGACTGGCCCACAAAACTAGAGCTAGAGCTCTAGTTTTTATCGTCTATACCCTGGCTTTAGTATCTTTCTCACAGCCAGCTCACTTGCTGCTTACCAGCCACCTCTCGCGCCTATGGAAACGTCCGTTGCTCCTACCTCTCCTGCTGCCTCGGCCCATGCGGCAGAGTGCCTGAACTGCGGCCACGCCGTGCCCGACCGGTACTGCGGCCGCTGCGGGCAGGACGCGCATCACACGCACCGCCTCACGCTGAAGGACATGCCCCACGACGTGCTGCATTCTATCTGGCACGTCGATAAGGGCATTCTGTACACGCTGAAAACCATGGTGCGGCGCCCCGGCCCCACCATTCGGGCCTACCTGGCCGGCCAGCGCGTCGACCACTTCCGGCCCTTGTCATTGCTGTTTATAGTGACCGGCCTGTACGCGCTGCTTTCGGCAGTGCTGCACATTAGTTTTCTGCCCCCGAAGGACCCTACCGTGCCTGACGCCGTGTGGCAGATGCAGCAAATCTTTACCACCTTCTTCATGAAGTACCTGAGCTGGTGCTACGTGGCTATGGTGCCGGTGTGGGCACTGTTTGCGCGCTGGTTTCTGCGGCGGGGTGGCTACAACTACGCCGAATGCCTGATTATTGCGGCGTTTATTATAGCCATCTGCAACTTTTTCGCCTTGCTGTACCTGCCGGTGATGTACATCTACAGCGGTACGCCCCAAATCGGTACGGTTAGCATGGTGTTTATGCTGCCGGTGTTTGCCTACACCACGTGGGCCTATGGCAGCTTGCTTACGCACACCGGCCTTAGCCTGGCGGGCCGTCTCTGGCGCGGCTTTATGACCTATACGCTGGGCTACCTGACCTGCATCTTCATGGTGGTGGCACTCACCTACGCCCTCAACTGGTCTACCTTCAAAGCAGCCCTGCAGCAGCAGGCCAAGTTGAAAATGGAACGTACTGCGCCATCAGCTGGCCGCTAACCTAATTCTGAGTTTATCCAAACCCGAACCGGCCCGCCGCAGAAGCTTCTGCGGCGGGCCGGTTCGGGTTTTTCTTGCTTACTCCTTGTGCAGCCGCTCAGCTCTGCCGCGGGTAGGCCGCGCCGGTGGTGCTGCGGGCACGCGGCGCGGGCGGAGTGGCCGCGTAGCTACCGAAGTGGAGAAGCTTATTTAGCAGAAAATACCAGGCGGTCTACCTGGGCGGCATATGCTGGCTTCCACTTCGGGCGACAAATGCATACCGCTGGCCAATAGTTGCGCAACCAATGGGCGTACGGCAGGGAGTAATCCGCGCTGCTTGGCAGCCACCAGCAAGCCCAGCGTGCCGGTAGTCAGCAGATGCAGGCGGTTGGCTGCCCGGCGGCCCCGTCGGTCGTCCAGCACCACTACACAATCGGGAGTTTCGAGGGCTAAGGCAATGGCGCTGGCTTCCCCTATGTCCATGCTCGCCCCAAAGATGATCGTCCGAATTTCTTCTCGCGGAGCCTGCATGCGCATCCAAGCCGGCAGCGGCAGCCCGTATTCGGCCGCCACCGTTGGCGTAATCCAGACCTTAGAATACAGCTGCGGCAGTAGCTCTAGCTGCGCCAGCGACGTCAGGTAAATCAGGCAGCTGGTATCAGCTATTACGACCGCCGGCATTCTGAACGTCGGTTAGCAGATCGTCTACGGAGTCGCTAAAGACGGATACGCCAAACTTGCCCAGCATTTTCAGAAAGGTGCGCTTGCTCATACCGGCTATTTCGGCCGCTTCGCCGCCCGTGGCCTTGCCTTGCTGATAGAGCATAGCTGCCAGCATCATTTTCAGCTCCCATTCTTCGGCTTCTACCGATTCGGGTAGGGTTACGGTCACGTTTTTCATATGTGAAAAATAAAGCGACTGTCTCAATAGCTCACTATCCATCTGCTGACAACTGCCATCAAAACGAAAAAGCCCGCCACTGAACATCAGCGGCGGGCGTTTCTATTCGGCCAAGCAGCCACTTACTGCCCCAGCACCATGGCAAAAATCAGCGGGGCCACGATGGTAGCGTCCGACTCGATGATGAACTTGGGCGTGTGCTGGCCCAGCTTGCCCCAGGTGATTTTCTCGTTGGGCACGGCGCCGGAGTAGGAGCCGTAGGAGGTGGTGGAGTCCGAAATCTGGCAGAAGTAACCCCACAGCGGCACGCCCGTGCGCTGCAAGTCCTGGTGCAGCATGGGCACCACGCAGATGGGAAAGTCGCCGGCAATGCCACCCCCGATCTGGAAGAAGCCCACGGTGCTTTCCTCGGTGGCGTTTTGGGTGTACCACTCGGCTAGGTACATCATGTACTCGATGCCGGTGCGCACGGTGTGCACGTTCTTGATGTCGCCCGAAATGACGTGGCCGGCGTAGATGTTGCCCAGGGTGGAATCTTCCCAGCCGGGGCACACGATGGGCAGGTTTTTCTCGGCGGCGGCCAGCATCCAGGAGTCTTTGGGGTCAATCTGGTAGTACTGCTCCAGCTCGCCCGAGCGCAGAATCTGGTAGAAAAACTCGTGGGGGAAGTACCGCTCCCCGGCCTTATCGGCCTGCTCCCAGAACTTCAGCACCGAGTGCTCCAGGCGGCGCATGGCTTCTTCCTCGGGAATGCAGGTATCGGTGACGCGGTTGAGGTGGCGCTCCAGCAGGGCCTGCTCGTCGGCAGCGCTCAGGTCGCGGTAGTGGGGCACTCGCTCGTAGAAGTCGTGGGCCACGAGGTTGAAAATGTCTTCTTCCAGGTTGGCACCCGTGCAGGAGATAATCTGCACCTTGTCTTGCCGGATCAGCTCGGCCAGCTGAATGCCCATTTCGGCGGTGCTCATGGCCCCGGCCAGGGTAATCATCATCTTGCCCCCCTCGGCCAGGTGCTTGTTGTAGCCCTCGGCGGCGTCAATCAGGGCAGCAGCGTTGAAGTGGCGGTAGTGGTGCTTGAGGAAGTTGGTAACGTTCATGTTGGGTAAGCTTCAAGCCGTAAGCTGCAAGCCGCAAGCTTTTGGGCAAAATCAGGAAAAGGAAAACGCTGTAAAGGATGACGAACAAGGCATCAGCCGCCGAAAAGCTTGCAGCTTGTGGCGTACAGCTTGCGGCTGAGCACCTATACCGGCTGCTCAATCATCAGGTTGTGATTGGTGTAGATGCAGATGTCGGCGGCAATGTGCAGGGCTTCTTCCACCATCTGGCGGGCCGAGAGGTGGGGTGCGTGCTTCTTCAGGGCCAGCGCGGCCGACTGGGCATACATGGCGCCCGAGCCGATGGCGGCCACGTCGGAGTCGGGCTCCAGCACGTCGCCGGAGCCGGCAATGATGAGCAGCTCGTCCCGGTCGCAGACCACCATCATGGCTTCGAGCTTGCGCAGGTACTGGTCTTTGCGCCACTCCTTGGCCAGCTCGATGGCCGCGCGGCGCAGCTGCCCGCCGTAGCCGCTCAGCTTCTCCTCAAACTTATCGAGCAGCAGGAAGGCATCGGCGGTGGAGCCGGCAAAGCCGGTTACAATTTTGCCATCCTGGAGCTTGCGCACCTTGCGCACGTTGCTTTTGGCCACGTGCTTGTCCATGGTAGCTTGGCCATCGGCGCCCAGGGCTACTTCGCCGTTGTGGCGCACGCCGAGCACGGTAGTGGAGCGGATTTTCATATTAGGTAGGTAGTAGGCAGTAGGTAGTTGGTAGTAAGATGGCAAACCGTTGGCTTATACCGTTGTGCTGCTCGTCCACTATCCTATTACTCATGACCTACTACTGAAAATGAGTAAAGGACTGAATGAGTAGATAAGTGAATGATGGTCAAGCAAGCCTGCATGGCATTCACTCATCTACTCATTCAGTCCTTTACTCATTTCAAAAACGGGCCTGCAATTTAGCAAAGTAAAACCGGCCGTTGGAGCCCATTTGCACCGGGTCCCAGGCCCCGCCGGTTTCGGTGCGCTGGGGGTCGAAGAGCGTGGGGTAGCGGTTGAACAGGTTGGCGCTGCCCACCACCAGCTGCAACTGGTTGGTTAGAGCGTAGTTCAGGGTCAGGTCGGTGGTGATGCGGCTGTCGTACTTCATGGGGGCGCCGTCCCAGTCAATCAGCGTTATTTCATCGAAGCGCACCAAGCGCAGCAACGCCCCGAAGCGGCCCAGCTGGTAGTCAAACGTCAGGTTGATTTTGGACGGCGGGGCCGATGCCTTCACAAACGCCTGCTCCCGCGCCCCGAAGAACTCCTCTTCCCGCCCTGCCAAGCGGCCCGAAGTGCGCACCCGGTCAATGCGTAGGTTGTTGAAGTTGGCGGCCAGCGTGGAGTTGAGGCGGCCGGTGCCCAGGGTAGCGGTGTGGCTGAGCACCACATCCAGGCCCAGGGAACGGGTGTCGGCGGCGTTGGCGAAGAACTGGGCCTGGTCCACGTTCAGGGCCTGCAAGTCGGGCCCGATTACGGGGTCGTCGGCGGAAAACTGGCTGGTCAGCACCACCCGGTCCCGGACCTTGATGTAATAGCCATCCAGCGTAACGCTCAGAGAGGAGCCGATGCGACTGGTGAGGCCCACGTTGGCGCTGGTCGAGGTTTCCTGCTCCAGGCTCGGGATGCCCAGCTTCTGCGTAACGGCGCTGTTGTTGCGGGCCAGCAGCACTTCCACCGGCGTGCCGTTCACGAAGTTGGTGAAGGTGGAGTTGAAGTTGATTTGAGCCAGTGAGGGCGCTCGGAAGCCGGTGTTAAAGGTGCCGCGCAGGGTCAGAAACTCGGTGAGGTTGTAGCGGGTGGCTGCTTTGTAGTTGAGGGTGCTGCCAAAGTCGGAGTAGTGCTCGTAGCGCAGGGCCGCGGCCAGCATCCAGCGCTGGGTTACGTTCAGCTCGGCGTCGAGGTAGGCGGCCACGTTGTCGCGCTCGGCCTCGATAACGTCGGAGGGCTGAAAGCCGGGGAAGCCCTGGGAGCCGCCCGTCACGGTGGGGTCGTAGTTGCGGTAAGACGCTTCCTCGCCCGCAAACAACGAGTACCACTCCCGGCGCCACTCGGCCCCGGCGGCCAGGTTCAGGCCTTGCAGCACGGTTTTGTAGTTGCGCGTCAGGCCCAGGTTCACCACGTTTTGCCGGAGCTGGAACCCACCGGCGTAAAACGACGTGGGCGAGCTGGCCCCCAGCGAGGCGTTGAGCGTGTTCTTCACCCCGTACTCGAAGCGGTTGGAGCCGAAGTTGTTGCTCACGTCCAGTTCCCACCCGCCCAGGCCTGCGCGCACGCCGGCCACCGCCGAGGCATCCCAGATGTCGCTGGTAATGATGGGGTCGAAGCCGTTGGGGTAGATGGCGGGCACGTTCCGGTCGTCGTCGGCGAAGCGGGTCCAGGCAAAGGCCTCGCCGGTCCGCTTGTTGACGCCCCCGAACACGTAGGCGTACGACTTCTCGCCGAGGGCAAACCGGGAGTTCAGGTAGCCCGACACGTTGCGGATTTCCGGGTCGCCGTACTCGCGGCGGGCCAGGCCGTCGGTGTTGGGCACGTTGGCCCGCTGGGTGTGCTCCCGCTGGTTGTAGTCGACGGTGGCGTTCAGGAAGCTGCCCCGCTCGCCCAGCCCCAGGCCGTAGTTAAGGTTGGCGTTGAAGTTGCCGCCGTCAAAACGTTGGCCGTCGAAGCGGTACTTGGCGTCGTAGGCGCCGTAGTTCACGTTGGCGGTCAGCTCCTTCACGTTGCTTTTCAGCACGATGTTGATGACGCCGGCAATGGCATCGGAGCCGTACTGGGCCGCGGCCCCGTCGCGCAGAATCTCAATCCGCTCAATGGCCGCGGCCGGTATTACGTTCAGGTCGGTGCCGGTATTGCCGCGGCCGCGGGTGCCGAACAGGTTCACCAGGGCCGACTGGTGCTGGCGCTTGCCATTCACCAGCACCAAGGTTTGGTCGGGACCGAGGCCGCGCAAGGTGGCGGGGTCCACGTGGTCGGCGCCGTCGGAGCCGGTTTGGCGGTTGGAGTTGAACGAGGGCGCCACGAATTGCAGCAGCTGGTTTACGTCGAGCTGGCCGGTTTTGGTGGTTACCTCGCGCAGGTCGATGATGTCCACCGGCGAAGGCGAGTCGGTGACGGAGCGGTTCTGGCTGCGGGAGCCTACCACCTGCACCTCGCCCAGGCCCGTGCTGGCATCGGCCAGCTGCACGCTCACGCCCTCACTGCCCGCCACTTCCTGCGTGGCGTAGCCAATGGAGCTGATTTGCAGTCGGGGCGCGGCCGTGCGGGCCCGCAGCGTGAAGCGGCCATCGTTGCCGGTGGCGGTGCCGTTGTTGGTGCCTTTTTCCACCACCGTAGCCCCGATTAAGGGCTTACCCGCAGCATCCAGCACCTGGCCGGAAAGGGCCTGGCCTTGCCCCAGGGCAGCGGCGCTCATCAGACACAAGGGAGCAATCAGTACCAGTTTGTTCATAGCTCAAAAGGAAAATTGGACGAATAGCGGCTAACCTGGAATTGGCTTAGGCCATGTGTAAGTATAACTTTTTACAGCAGAGCATCACCATTGAGCCCTTCTTTTTTCTATTGAGGCTGGTTTTGGTGAGAAGCTAGAGGCAAGAAGTGAGAAGTGAGAGGTTAGAAGTGAGATATGAGAAGTGGGAGGTGAGACAGGGGAAGTGGGAGACGAGGAGCCCCGGCGGGGCGGCATATCGGTAGCAAACCGAACAAGCAAGAACAGTAAAGCCCCAGCGGGGCGGCACCCATCGTCCGCAGACGTTAGGTGTCGCCCCGCTGGGGCTTCAAATAATTATTTACCGCTGATTTCTACCACTATGCTGCCCCTCCGGGGCTGCTCATCTCACTTCTCCTGTCTCACCTCTCATATCTAACCTCTCACCTCTGATCAAATCAACATGCGCATAGGGTCTTCCAGCAGGCTTTTCAGGGTTTGGAGGAAGGCGGCGCCGGTGGCGCCGTCCACTACGCGGTGGTCACAGCTTAGGGTTACTTTCATCACGTTGCCGATGGCCAGCTGTCCGTCGCGCACCACGGCGGTTTGCTTGATGCCGCCCACGGCCAGGATGCAGGCATCCGGGGGGTTGATGATGGCGGTGAATTCCTCGATGCCAAACATGCCCAGGTTGGAGATGGTGAAGGTGTTGCCCTCCCACTCCTGGGGCTGGAGCTTCTTGGTTTTGGCTTTTTCGGCCAGGCTTTTCACCTCCGTAGCAATCTGCGAGAGGCCTTTGCCGTCGGCGTTGCGCACCACCGGCACCAGCAGGCCATCCTCCACGGCCACGGCCACCCCGATGTTGATTTGCTTGTTCTGGCGGATTTTGTCGCCCAGCCAGGAGGAGTTGATGGCCGGGTGCTGGCGCAGGGCCACAGCCGCAGCTTTGATAACCAGGTCGTTGAAGCTGAGCTTCACCGGGGAGAGTTCGTTGAGCTTGCCGCGGGCTTCCATGGCCTTGTCCATGTGAATTTCCATGGTCAGGTAGAAGTGCGGGGCCGAGAACTTGCTTTCGGCGAGGCGGCGGGCAATAACCTTGCGCATCTGCGACACAGGCGTGTCGGTATAAGTGCCTTCCGGTTGTTGGGTGGCTGGTTGCAGGCTGGTAGCAGCTAGCGCGGGAGCCGCGGCCTGGGGCTGCGCGGGTTGCGGCTGAGCGGCGGGCTGGGGCGCAACGGCCGGTTGCGGCGCCGCAGCGGGAGCCGCCGTAGCCGACACATTTTCCAGGTCGCGCGACACGATGCGGCCGTTTTCACCGGAGCCTTTGATGGTGCTCAGGTCAATGCCTTTTTCGCGGGCAATGCTCTTGGCCAGGGGCGAAGCGAAAATGCGGCCGCCGGTTTCGGTATTCGTGCTTGGTTGACTGGCGCCCTCCTTCGGTTGTTCGTTGCTGGCTGGGGTTTCGACTGGAGCAGGTGCAGCTTCAGCAGCCGGCGCGGCTGGGGCAGCCGGGGTGCTGCCACCGCTCTGTCCGCCCAGCAGGGCTTGCACGTCAGCGCCTTCTTCGCCAATGATGGCCAGAATGCCGTCCACGGCCACGGCCTCGCCCTGTTTGGGGCCCACGTACAGTAGGGTGCCGTCCTCGTAGTTTTCCAGCTCCATCGTGGCCTTATCGGTTTCCACCTCGGCCAGCACGTCGCCCGATTTCACCTTGTCGCCTACCTTTTTCAGCCAGGCGGCAATGGTGCCTTCGGTCATGGTGTCGCTCATCTTGGGCATCCGGATAACGGTGGCCTTCTTACCGTTGCCAGCAGCCGGAGCCGCAGCTGGAGCAGCTGATGCTGGAGCAGGCGCGGGCGCCGGGGCAGGAGCCGAAGCGGCTGGAGCAGCCGGCGCCGGGGTTGCTTGGGCAGCGGGAGCCGCAGCTGGCGCCGACGCGGCGGGGCTCCCGCCCAGCAGGCCGGAAATGTCCTCGCCTTCCTTGCCGACAATGGCCAGCAGGCCGTCCACGGGTACTCCTTCGCCTTGTTTGGGGCCGATGTAGAGCAGAGTGCCGTCCTCGTAGTTTTCCAGCTCCATCGTGGCTTTGTCGGTCTCGACTTCGGCCAGGATGTCCCCGGATTTCACTTTATCGCCTACTTTTTTGAGCCACGAAGCAATGACGCCTTCGGTCATGGTGTCGCTCATTTTGGGCATTTTTATGATTTCGGCCATCTGCGTCTTCAGTTGAATGAGGGGTCAAAAATAGACCGGATTTTTGGCGGGCGCAAACTGATTAGGGTCTTAGGGACGAAGGGTCTTAGGGGCTTAGGTAATGTGCTGTCATTCTAAACTATCAGGCCGTTGCTACATCAATCGTTGTTGCAACAGTTGATGATTGTGCAAGAAAGGTCTTCACTCCGCTCCATCTAACAGCACATTACCTAAGCCCCTAAGACCCTTCGTCCCTAAGACCCTGCCTCACGCTGCCTCGTGGAGGTGGCGCATGTCCAGGAAGCTTTTTACGGAAAACATGGAGCCGGTGTAGTGCAGCTTGTAGAGGCAGAGGTTGTGGTGCTCGAAGGAGTCCATGAGGCGGAGCGGGTAGCCCAGCAGCTGGCAGAGCAGCACCCGCATGGCCCGGCCGTGCATACAGATAAGCACGGTTTTTTCTTCGGGGCGCGAGCGGAGCAGGTCGATGAATGGGCGCTGGCGGGCGGCTACCTCGTCGGGACTTTCGCCGCCCTCAAGGCGGGCGGAGGTGTGGCCGGCCCGCCACTGCTGCAATACACTGTGGTACTCCTCGTCTTCCTCGGGGGTGATGCGGGTGCCTTCGCGCCGGCCCCAGCTGATTTCGTTGAGGCCGGCGTGCTGTTCGTGGGGCAGGCCCCGGTGCAAAAAGCCTTCTACCGATTGGTGGGTGCGCTGGAGCAGGGAGGTGTACACCTTATCGAAGGGCACGTGCTGGTAGGCGGCGAAAAACCGGGCCGCCTGCCGCCGCCCGGCCTCATTCAGGGGAGCATCAACGCCGCTGCCCTGCACGATGCCGCGCAGGTTGTAGTCGGTTTGGCCGTGGCGAATGAGGTAGATTTTTTTGACGCTCACTTTCCCCCTAGTTTTGAATCCCAGATTTAAACGGATTTGCTGGATTCCACGGATACGTATGCCGCTACATTTGCCCACTGAGCTCTAAATGACGGCGGTTTTGGTCCGGCCACGCGCCACTTGGCCATTGAAAACCCGCTAAATCTACTCCGTGAAATCAGATAAATCTGTTTTAATCTGTGATTCCATGACGCTGGAACAAATCAAGCACTGGGTAAGCACCCGCCCCACCCTGGCCGATGCCCTCGGCATTGAGCTGACGGCCCTCACCGACGAGTACCTGGAGGGCCGCATGCCGGTGGATGGGCGCACCCACCAGCCCATGGGCCTGCTGCACGGCGGCGCCTCGGTGGCCCTGGCCGAAACCCTAGGCTCCATTGCCGCCGCCACCCGCCTCCCCGACCCTGCCCGCCAGGCCTGCGTAGGCCTGGAAATCAACGCCAACCACCTTAAAGGAGTGCGCGACGGATACGTAATCGGCCGGGCCACGGCCCTGCATGTGGGCCGCAGCACCCAGGTCTGGGAAATTCGCATCACCCACGAGCAAACCGGGGCGCTGGTCTGCATCAGCCGCATCACCATGGCGGTTATCGACTTGCCCAAGCCGGCGCCGGCCGCATGAGCTACCGCGTAGAGCAGCTGCCCCCAGCTCTTTCAGTTGACGACATCCTGCGGCGCCTAGTGGCGTTTGCGCTGGCGCACGGGCTGCCGGTGGCTCTGTGGCGCCTGCCCCAGGCCGAAGCAGCGGTGCAGCTGTGCCTGAGCTTGTCGGCTGAAGGGGCGCTGGCGGGCCTGCCGCCCGCGCTGGAGCCTACCGCGCCGGCCGGTTTCGCCTTCTTTCCCTTCCGCGACTCCGACCACAACCCCGCGCTGTTTCTGCCGGCCGACGTGGTGTTTGACGCCGCCCAGCCCGGCCAAGTGCGCATTCAGGAAGAAGCCCCAGAAGCCGCAGCCCTGCTGCCGAAGTTGCTGGAGGCGCTGCAAGACCCAGCCACGTCATCTACCACCAACATCCTACCAGCCAACAACCAACCACCAACCCCGTCCTGGCACGTGAGTCCGCAGCCGGCCCCGCCCACGGCCACGCAGGCCGAGTACTCGGCCCTGGTGCGGCGCGGGGTGGCGGCCATTGCCGGCGGGCAGGTGCTCAAAGTAGTAAGCAGCCGGGCGGCCCGCCAGCCCTTGCCCGCCGGGTTTGATGCCCTGGCGGCGTTTTGGGAGCTGACGCGCCGCTACCCGCTGGCGTTCTGCTCGTTGGTGAGTGCGCCGGGCGCCGGCACCTGGCTGGGCGCCACGCCCGAAATTTTGGTGCAGGTAACCGAGGGCGGGCAGTTTAGCACCATGGCCCTGGCCGGCACCCAGCCCGCCGCGCCGGGCCACGCGCCCAGCGAGGCCATTTGGCGCCAAAAGGAAATCGAGGAGCAGGCCCTGGTGGCCCGCTACATTGTGAACTGCTTCAAGCAGCTGCGCCTGCGCGAATACCAGGAAACGGGCCCGCGCACCGTGGCAGCCGGGGAGCTGCTGCACCTGCGCACCGACTTTGCCGTGGACCTGCGCCGGGTGCCCTTTCCTACCCTGGGCACCGACATGCTGCGCCTGTTGCATCCCACCTCCGCCGTGGGCGGCATGCCCCGGCAAGCGGCCCTGGAGTTCATCGAGCAGCATGAGGGCTATGACCGGGCCTACTACAGCGGCTTTCTGGGTCCCGTGAACCTGCCCGCGCCCGGCGCGGCCCGCCTCTACGTCAATCTGCGCTGCCTCCAGCTCCGCCCCCAGGAAGCCATTCTTTACGCCGGCACTGGCCTCACCATCGACTCCGACCCCGCCCGCGAGTGGCAGGAAACCGAGCTGAAGCTGCGCACGGCCGGGGCTATTTTGCACGCGTGAGCTTGTCATTCCGAGCGGAGCGAGGAATCTGGCTGGCCCGCCAATCCGCTATTACACGTCTGATTCCTGCTTTCTTGTATCCCTCCAGCGGTTTAGGAGAAGCCAAAAGCCAGGCTTGGTTGTTGTACCCAAATTCCTCGCTCCGCTCGGAATGACAAACCTTTATTTCGCTTGATGTCCTTGCTCCAATCCATTCACAACATCCCTGAAATCTGCGCTCAGCTGGGCACTACCGACGTGGTGTTGTCGCCGGGGAGCCGGTGCGCGCCGCTGACCATTGCCTTTGCCCGGCACCCGCGCATCCGAGTGCGGACGGTGCCCGATGAGCGGGCGGCGGCCTTCATTGGATTGGGGCTGGCTCAGGCCCAGCGCCGGGCGGTGGCGCTGGTGTGCACCTCGGGCACGGCAGGCCTGAACTACGCCCCGGCCGTGGCGGAGGCCTATTTTCAGCAGATTCCGCTGGTGGTGTTTACCGCCGACCGGCCGCCGGAGTGGATCGACCAGCTCGACGGCCAGACCATCCGCCAAACCGACCTGTACGGGGCCCACGCCAAAGGCACGTTCACGTTTCCAGCTGATACGAGCCACGCCGATGCTGCCTGGCACGCGGCGCGGGTGGTATCGGAGGCTATTGGGCTGGCCGAGCAGTTTCCGGCCGGGCCGGTGCAGGTGAATGTGCCGCTGCGGGAGCCATTCTACCCCAAAGCCGGCGAGGAAATCCGCTACGATGCAGCCGTGAAAATCATTCGGGAGCTGCCGGGGCGGCCCCAGCTGCCGACAGCTCAGGTGCAGGAGCTGCGTGAGGCCCTGCGCAGCACCCGCCGCGTGCTGGTGGTGGGCGGCCAGCACCCCCACGATGCCGAGCTGCTGCTGGCCTTGCGCCAGTTTGCCGCCGCCTGGCAGGTGCCCGTGGTGGGCGACCTGATAGCCAACCTCCACCTGCCCGCCGCCGCCAGCTACGACCAGCGCCTGCGCCCCCTGGGCCGCCACGACGTGTTCATGGCCGTGCCCGAGCCCGGCCTGAAAGAAGCGCTGAAGCCCGAGCTGCTCATCACCTTCGGCCAGTCGCTCATTTCCAAATCCCTCAAGCTCTACCTGCGCCAGGCCCGCCCCGCCCAGCACTGGCACATCCAGCCCGCCGGCCCCGTCGCCGACACGTTTCAGTCGCTGACTAAAGTGGTGCGCACGGAGCCGGCGGACTTCTTTACGGGGCTGACCTCCCCCCCTGGCCCTAGTTTGCCTCACCCCCTAGCCCCCTCTCCGGGGGGAGAGGGGGAACTAGCTGTAGAAACTAGTGCTAAAAAATCGGCAGGCTCCCCCCTCTCCGTGGGAGAGGGGGGCCGGGGGGGTGAGGCAACTAGAAAACTAGAGCTAGCAACTAGCTCCCCCTCTCTTTTGGAGAGGGGGCTAGGGGGTGAGGTTCCCCCGCGCCTGCTGTGGCCGGGCACCAACCCGCACCTCACCGACGCCGAAGCTGCGACCAAAGCAGCCTACCTCCGGCCCTGGCTGGCCGCTGAAAACTGGGCCGCCGGCTTCCTGCAAGAGTTTCTGCACCAGCCCAATCAACCCTTCAACGAGTTTGCGGCCTTGCACCGCTGCCTGCGCCAGGTACCCGACCGGGCCGCCCTGCACCTGGCCAACAGCATGGCCGTGCGCTACGCCAACATCCTGGGGCTGCCCGCCGGCCGGCAGGTGGAGGTGTTTGCCAACCGCGGCACCAGCGGCATCGACGGCTGCACCTCCACGGCCGTGGGCGCCGCCCTGGCCCACCCCGACCGGCCCGTGGTGCTCGTCACCGGCGACGTGGCCTTTTTCTACGACCGAAACGCCCTCTGGCACAACTACCCGGTGCCGAACCTGCGCGTAGTACTCCTGAACAACCACGCCGGCGGCATCTTCCGCCTCATCGACGGCCCCCGCCAGCAGCCGGAGCTGGAGGAGTTTTTTGAGACGCGCCAAGTGCTACGGGCTGAGAACACGGCGCGGGATTTTGGGTTGCGTTACCTAGCCGTTTCTTCCTTTGCTGAACTAGAGTCGGCGCTACCGGTTTTCTTTGCGCCCGAATCCGGCGCCGCCTTGCTCGAAATCACCACCGACAGCAAGACCAACGCCGACTTCTTCGAACACTACCGCAGCCTAGTCCGCACCTCTTTTTCCTCTTGAACGACACTGCGAAACACTGCGCAAATACTGCGGAACACTGCGAGAAATTACAAACGTCTTTTCTCGCAGTGTTCCGCAGTGTTTGCGCAGTGTTTCGCAGTGTTATAAAACCATCCACTTATGGCCGAACAACTTACCTGGACCCCGATTAAGGAGTTCCGCGAAATCCTCTTCACGCAGGCTGGCGGCATCGCCAAAATCTCCATCAACCGCCCGCAGGTGCACAACGCCTTCACCCCGCTCACGGTGCAGGAAATGATTGAGGCCATGCACATCTGCCGCGACCGGACCGACATCGGCGTGGTTATCCTCACGGGCGAGGGCGGCAAGGCCTTCTGCTCGGGCGGCGACCAGAGCGTGCGGGGCCACGGCGGCTACGTGGGCGAAGACACCGTGCCCCGCCTCAACGTGCTGGATTTGCAGAAGCTCATCCGCTCCATCCCCAAGCCCGTGGTAGCCATGGTGGCGGGCTGGGCCATTGGGGGCGGACACGTGCTGCACGTGGTCTGCGACCTGACTATTGCCGCCGACAACGCCCGCTTCGGCCAAACCGGCCCCAAGGTGGGTTCCTTTGATGGCGGCTTCGGAGCTTCCTACCTGGCGCGCATCGTGGGGCAGAAGAAGGCCCGCGAAATCTGGTTTCTCTGCGACCAGTACGACGCCCAGGAAGCCCTCGACATGGGCCTCGTCAACAAAGTAGTGCCTCTGGACCAGCTGGAGGAAACTACCGTGCAGTGGTGCCACAAGATGCTGGAGAAAAGCCCGCTGGCCCTGCGCATGCTCAAAGCCAGCTTCAACGCCGAGCTGGACGGCCAGGCCGGTATTCAGGAGCTGGCCGGCAACGCCACCCTGCTCTACTACCTGAGCGAGGAAGCCAAAGAAGGCAAAAACGCCTTCCTCGAAAAGCGGAAACCGGACTTCTCGAAGTACCCGAAGTTTCCGTAAGCCTGCCACACGCCCGGAACAAAGCCCCGGCCTTTCGCTATTTTCAAGGTATGAAAACGCTCACCATCGAACTGCCTGACTCCCTGAGCCCTGAGGCCGAGCACGACCTGAAAATGGAGCTGGCCGGGGCTTTGTACACGAAAGGCCTGCTCTCCACGGGCCAGGCCGCGCAACTGGTGGGCATCAGCCGGCGGGAGTTTATTGAGACGATGGGACGGTACGGCTTCTCGCTTTTTGACACTTATACTCCTGCCGACCTTGACCACGACCTCGCTACCCTCCGTCATTATTTCGGACACGAACGGTCTGATTCTACTCACTAAAATTGGTTGGCTGGAGCTACTGCGGAATCTATTTAGCCGCTGTTTTATTACGCCGATTGTCGCGGCCGAGTATGGGCGGCCGCTTCCTGAATGGCTGGAAGTACACAGCCCGGCGGGCAGCTTGCCGGAGGGAATCATACTTCGGTCTATTCACCCTGGGGAATACAGTGCGTTGGTGCTGGCGCTAGAGACGCCTGACAGTCTACTTCTCTTGGACGATGCCCCAGCTCGGCAAGTGGCTCAACAGCTTCAGCTTTCTCATACCGGCACGCTGGGCTTGTTGATCTTAGCTAAATCACGCGGCTTGTTGGCGCATGTTCGTCCGGTGCTGGCTGAGTTGCGCGCCGCTGGCATGTGGGTGTCTGATGCAGTGGCGGAAAACATTTGTCAAGCAGCTGGTGAATAAACATTGCGTAGCATCCTAAGTCTGATTGTTTCCTATTGAAGTACCTGATACGTAGGGCTCTTTGGTCATCTACTACACTTTCAATCTCATTCGCTCGCTTCATGAAACGTCTCCTGCTCCTCGCCTTCCTGACCAGCCTGGCCCTCTCAACGGCCCAGGCCCAAACCGCCGCTCCCGTAGCCGCCCCCGATGCCAGCAAACCCGCGCAGCTCGTGGAGGCTTCCTGCGGGCAGTGCAAGTTTGGGCTGCCGGGCAAGGGCTGTGACCTGGCCGTCCGCGTCAACGGCCAAGCCTATTTCGTGGACGGCACCGGCATCGACTCCCACGGCGACGCCCACGCTCAGGACGGCTTCTGCAATGCCGTGCGCCAGGCCAGGGTGCAAGGCGACGTTGTGGACAACCGGTTTAGGGCCACGTATTTCCAGCTCGTTCCGGAACCTGGCAAGGCAAAATAGCCGCGCCCAAGAACAGTACAGCAGCGCCACCCGTAACCGGTGGCGCTGTTCGTTTGGGGGCCGCTGAACGAAAAGTATCCACAGCCTATTTCCTGACAGCCTAGTGCTGAATTTCTGGCCGTATCTTGTCTCACCCAATTATTGGATGGTATGAAAAAGATTTTCCTTGGTTTGTTGCTGGCCCTGAGCGGTGCCGCTACGCATGGGCAGAAGTCGTCTGCCCCTACTACTCCGCCTCAACATCCCGCCTGGAGCTTGCAGGGCAACATTTACGAGGTGAACGTGCGCCAGTACACGCCCGAAGGCACGCTCAACGCCTTTGCCAAGCACCTGGACCGCCTCAAGGCCATGGGCGTGCAAACCCTGTGGTTTATGCCCCTCAACCCCATTAGCAAGACGGACCGCAAAGGCAGCCTGGGCAGCTACTACGCCGTGGCCGACTACACGGCCGTGAACCCGGAGTTTGGCACCCTGGCCGACTGGCAGCGGCTGGTAAAGGAAATTCATAAGCGCGGCATGAAGGTGCTCATCGACTGGGTGCCCAACCACACCGGCGCCGACCACCGCTGGCTTACCCAGCACCCCGAGTTCTTCGTAAAAGACAAGGAGGGCAAGCCGGCCGTGGCCTTCGACTGGGCCGACGTGCGCCAGCTCGACTTCCGCAACCAAGCCATGCAGGACAGCATGATTGCGGCCATGCGCTACTGGGTTACGAAAACCGACATCGACGGCTTCCGCTGCGACGTGGCCTGGAACGTGCCGGCCACGTTCTGGCAGAAGTGCATCCCGCAGCTCAAGCAGGTGAAAAACGTGTACATGCTGGCCGAGGGCGACAGCGCCTACCTGCCCCGCAGCGGCTTCGACTCGGTATATCCCTGGCACATGTTCAAGAAGATGGTGCAGGTAGCCAAGGGCCAGCGCCCCGCCACCTCCCTCGACAGCGTGTACCAGGAGCAGCTGCGCCTCTACCCCAAAGGCACCCAGCAGCTTTACTTCACGAGCAACCACGACGAAAACAGCTGGAACCAGTCCGACTTCGGCACCTTCCCCGGCCCGGTGCACGCCCCGTTTGCCGTGTTCAGCCAAACCATGGCCGATGCCCTGCCGCTGGTGTACAGCGGGCAGGAAGAGCCGGTGCTGCGGGCCCTCAAGTTCTTCGACCGGGACCCGATGAGCTTCCAGAAGCTCCAGCGGGCCACTTTCTACAAAACCCTGCACGCCCTGCGCCAGCGCACCCCCGCCCTGGCCTCCGATGCGGCGTTCCGCAAGCTCAGCGTCGGCGACGACCGGGCCGTGTACGCCTACGTGCGCGAGAAGGCCGGCCGCCGGGTGCTGGTGATTCTCAACCTCTCGGCCCAGCCGCAAACCATAACGGTGAAAGACAAAACCCTGCTGGGCAAGCCCTACAACGTGTTCATGGGCACCGCCGAGCCGCTCACCAGCAAGCCCTGGCAGGTGGAGCCCTGGGGCTACGTGGTGTATGAGTACGGCAAATAAACCCCGGCTCTGTGCGAAAGCGGCACCCGCTTAAAGCTTGCTTGATCCGGTAACGCAAGCCGTTGAATATATTGCGCGGCGGGTTGAACCTGTCGCGCACTCAACTAAGTATGTCGCGTACTTGATTCACCCTGCTGCGTGAACAATTAAGCCTATAACGTGGCCGATTGAACCTATTAACGCGGACAAACGAAGCCATTACGCGTCCGATTGAGCCTGTCGCGCGGCTGGTTGACCTCCTAACCTGCGCCGACAAGCCTGCCGCGCCTGGGAGCTGACGCCCGCCACTGAGGAGACGCCGTATCTTCCGGCGGCCGGGCCGGAACGTCGGGTAGCCCCGCGTCGTTTGGTTGGCGGCTTGCTTCTCCCCGAATCTATATGTCTGCTGCTACTCTGCTTCCGTCGCGCTTTTCGTTTTCCATCTGCCTGCTGGCGCTGCTGCTGGGCTGGTCCGGCCACGCCCACGGCCAGCAGCAGCTCGACTCGCTGGCCTTCGTGCGGGTGAAGCGCATGTCGGATGCCGACCTGGCCAAGAAGCGGGAAGGCACGTTTGTGACGGGCTTGCCCGATTTGTCGTCGG
Organism: Hymenobacter sp. YIM 151500-1; assembly: GCF_025979885.1. Lineage (NCBI taxonomy): Bacteria > Pseudomonadati > Bacteroidota > Cytophagia > Cytophagales > Hymenobacteraceae > Hymenobacter > Hymenobacter weizhouensis. The sequence goes on along the minus strand of NZ_CP110139.1, from coordinate 385,584 downwards.
ACCCGGTAACGGGGTTTGGGGTGGGCGCGAAAACCAATATCTACTGGAACGGGCGCCGCACCAACCCGTTGTTTCCCTACACGCCCTACCTGGCCAGGCTGAAAGCCAACGCCGCCTACTTCACGTCCAACGCCCGCGAGTTTACCTTGTCGCTGGACGTGCCTTACTACCGCGGGTCGCGGTGGCGGTTTCGGGTTGATTTCAAAGCCCAGCAAAACCCGGCTAACCTGTACTTCGGCTCCTCAGAAGCCACGCTGGGCCGCCTGCGGCTGCCCTCGAACCCAGCTGCCACGTTTGCCACCTACCGCGACTACAACCGGGCCCGCAAAACCCTGCGCCCCGGCCAGGCCGGCGAGGCCGCGCTGGTAACCGATGCGCTGAGCAACCGCTTCCGCGAAACCGAGTTCATGCTCAACCTCAAGGCCGATTACGCCCTGGGCCAGCGGGGCAAATGGCGGGTGATGGGCGGCTACGAAATCCAGCACTTGGCCTATAAAACCTTCGAGGGCTTCGAGGCCGACGCTGTGAATCCGGTTTCCGGCGAAGAAACCCAGGCTCCCAACGGCGCCTCATTGCTGGCCCGCGACTACCGGCAGGGTCGGATTTTCGGGCTGGAGGGCGGTTGGGTTTCCCTGCTGCAAACGGCCCTCATCTACGACACCCGCGACTTCGAGCCCGACCCCACGCGCGGGGTGTATGTGGAAGTCGCCAACGAATTTTCCAACCCGATTATCGGCTCCGAGTTCCGCTTCGACAAGCTGTTTGTGCAGGGCCGCTACTACCGCCGCCTGCCCGTGGGCCGGCGCACAGTACTGGCCGGGCGCGTGGGCGTGGGCAACATTTTCGGGGCTGAGGCGCCGTTCTTCGAGTTTCAGGACCAGTGGAGCCCCGACGGCAGCATCAACGCCCTGGGCGGCCGACAGTCGCTGCGCGGCTACCGGGCCAACCGTTTCCTGGCCCGCTCCCTGGCCTTTGCCAACGCCGAGCTGCGCGTTAGGCTGGCCGACGTGCAGGTGGGCAAGCAAAGCTTCGGGCTGGGCGTGGCGCCGTTCCTGGACGCCGGCACGGTGCGCGACCGGTGGCAAGACCTGAGCTTCGACCGGGTGAAGCTGTCCTACGGGGCCGGGGCGCGCATCGCCTGGAACCTGTCCACCATCGTCTTTGCCGACTACGGCCTGTCGGCCGAGGACCGGCTGTTCTACTTCGGCATCGGGCAGGTGTTCTAGACGGTGTGGAGCAATTACAGTAAAACGGTTGGTAGTAGAACGGTTGGTAGTAGAACGGTCATGCTGAGCTTACCGAAGCATCTCTCCCGCTTCGTTGAACAAGCGTTGGAAGTTAGCCAGCGGGAGAGATGCTTCGGCAAGCTCAGCATGACTGTTCTTTTTGTTCGATTGTACGAGTTGTACAACCTGTTCACACCACCTAGCCTAAGCAACGGAATCAGCTTATTTACCAAGCCAGCTTTGGCTTGCGCTGAGCCGTAGAGAGGCATATTTGCGTTCCTCATTTCGTTTGCCCTATGCCCGACACCGCTTCCACTTTGCTTCCCGACTCTCTGCTGCTCAACGGCCGCGAATTCCGCTACGACGACATCCGGCAGTACCCGGCCAACTCTCCCACCGACCTGAACGGCTACGAGGCCCGCGTGCTCGACTTTGTGCGGCAGTGGCTGAACGGGGCCCTGGAGGTTGGCCTCCAGACTTCCGGTTCCACCGGCCAGCCCCAGCGCGTGAGTATGCAGCGGCGGCAGCTCGAAGCCTCGGCCCGCCGCACCGGCGACTATTTCGACCTGGGCCCTGGGGAGCGGCTGCTGGTGTGCCTGAACTGCGAGTTTGTGGGCGGGCTGATGATGCTGGTGCGCGGCCTGGAACGAAACATGCACCTAACCATCGTGGAGCCCCAGGCCGACCCGCTGGCCCTAGTGCCCGCCGACGCCCGGTTCGACTTCACCTCCTTTGTGCCCTTGCAGCTGCGCACGGTGCTGGCCGCCGGCCATGCCCCGCGTCTCAACCAGATGAAGGGCATTCTGGTAGGCGGCGCCTCCGTGGACAAGGCCCTGGAAAAGCAGCTGCAAGCTCTGACCGTGCCCGTGTATCTCACCTACGGCATGACCGAAACGGCCTCCCACGTGGCCCTGCGCCGCCTCAACGGCCCCCAGGCCACGCCCCACTACCGCGCCCTGCCCGGCATCCACCTCGGCCAGGACGCCCGCGGCTGCCTCACCATCCGCGCCGACGTGACCAACGACCAGCTCATCGTCACCAACGACCGGGTGCGCCTGCTGGATGAGCACACCTTCGAGTGGCTGGGCCGCGCCGACTTTGTGATTAATTCTGGGGGCGTGAAGGTGCAGGCTGAGAAGGTAGAGCTGCTGCTGGAAGTAGCCCAGGCCGAGCTGGGCCTACCCCACCGCCGCGCCTTCGTGGCCGCCCGCCCCGATGAGCGCCTGGGCGAGCAGGTAACGGCCTACCTCGAAGGTGCCCCGCTCCCGCCCGAGCAGGAACAGCAGCTCCTGAGCCTGCTGCGCAAGCGCCTGAGCAAGTACGAGCGCCCCCGCCAGATTATCTACGTCCCCGAGTTCCAGACCACCGCCTCCGGCAAACTGGACCGCCTGCGCACCGTGCGGAGCGTGGAGTGAACGGGCGGCAGATGAACTGGCGGCAGACTTAGCCAGCGTAGCTGGCGCGTCTGCCCGCCGAGGAATGGGGCAAGTCTCCCGACTTGCGGCCGCGTAGCGGCCAGCCGGTGCCGCGCCGCCAGGATGCATTGACAATACCCTCACAGCAGCGTAACCGGCAGCAGTGCTTCCAGCCCCGCGTACTGGCTGGCGCTACTGTACAGATAATCCTCTGCCTTATAGCAGATGCCCGCCTGAACCGGATTCTGGTGCGTGTAGTGCAGCCGCTGCCGTAGCATGGTTTCGTTGCGTAGTTCTACCCCGTGGCTGCGCTGCTGCCAGATTTGCACCGTGTGGTTGTTGGAATTAAACTCGCCCTGCTTGCAGAAAATCCACTCTAGCCAAGCGCGGCGGCTCTCCTGCTGGTTGGTATGCAGCGCTTGGAACAGTTGCCGGGATGTGAATTTCTTGAAGTCACGCACCAGGTCAGACAAGTCTTTGCCTTCTGCGGCTCGGCAGATGAGATGCAAATGGTTGGTCATTAGACAAAAGGCAAACAGCTCTAAACCCTTCTTCTCCTGGCAAAACCGCAGGCTGTCGATAACAATATCCTTTACATAGGGCGAGTGAAGATATCGACCTATTCTACCACGGTGAACGTGAGAAAATACAGTCCTTGTTGGTCGCGGACTGGATATGACATGTAGATGTAGTTGCTGAAGCTGAAAGCTATTCTACATATAGGGTATTGTCAATACATCCTGGCGGCGCGGTGCCGGCTGGCCGCTACGCGGCCGCAAGTCGGGAGACTTGCCCCATTTGCCGGCGGGCAGACGCGCCAGCTCTGCTGGCTAAGTCTGCCACCAGGGGCTGCCGGAGGCTCTTAAAATTTTCCCACATCTCACCGGAAATATTAGTTGATTTGTACACCTTCCTTTCACATTGTACAATTCATGAACCGTTCGCGTCTTTCTATAGCGGCGCTGCTGGCTGCCCAACTGGGTAGCGCGTGCTCGGCAGCGCGCAGCACCTCCACCACCCCGACTACCGCCGTTACCCAAGCTACCACCGAAGCTACTGCCAGCCTGCGGGAGAGTACCGCGCCATCCGCAAGGCCGGCCGCGCCGGCTGAAACTCCGGCTCCGGCCCCCGTGGCGCCGCCCGATACGTTTCGGGTGGTGGCCGAGCAGTTTGCCGACCTGCGCGTGCTGCGCTACCGGGTGCCGGGCTTCGAGGCGCTGGAGCCGCGCCAAAAGGAGCTGCTGTACTACCTCTACGAAGCCGGCCTGAGCGGGCGCGACATCATCTACGACCAAAACTACAAGCACAACCTGCGCGTGCGCCGCACCCTGGAGGCCCTGTGGCCGGCCAACCAGCAGCGCCTAACGGCCAGCACCAACCAGAGGGAAATCGACCAGGCGGGCAAGTTTGCCACCTATGCCAAGCGCGTGTGGTTCTCCAACGGCATTCATCACCACTACAGCACCCGCAAGTTTGTGCCCGAGTGCACCAAGGAGTTTTTCCGGGAGCTGGTGTTTGCCACCGACTCCAAGCGCCTGCCCCTGGAGCCGGGCGAGTCGGTAACCCGGTTTCTCAACACCATGACCTCCATCCTGTTCGACCCCAACGTGGCGCCCAAGCGCGTGAACCTGGAGGCCGGCAAGGACCTGGTGCGCACCTCGGCCAACAACTATTACGAGAACCTGACCCAGGCCGAGGTGGAGGCCTTCTACCGCAAGAAAATCAACAAGAAAGACGCCCAGCCCATTTCCTACGGCCTCAACTCCAAGCTGGTCAAGGACAAGCAGAGCCGCATTGTGGAGCGGGTGTGGAAAACCGACGGCCTATACGGCAAGGCCCTGAGCCAGGTGGTGTTCTGGCTGGAGAAAGCCGCCGCCGTGGCCGACACGCCCGAGCAGAAGCTGGCCCTGGAAAAGCTGATTCAGTACTACCAGACCGGCGACCTGAAAACCTGGGACGAGTACAACGTGGCCTGGGTGCACGACACGCAGTCGAGGACCGACGTGGTGAACGGCTTTATCGAGGTGTACGGCGACCCGCTGGGCTACCGCGCGGCCTACGAGTCGGTGGTGTCGTTCAAGGACCTGGAGGCCACCAAGCGCATTCGGGCCATCGGCGACGAGGCCCAGTGGTTTGAGGACAACTCCCCCATCAAGCCCGAGCACCGCAAGCAAAACGTGGTGGGCATCACGGCCAAGGTAATTACGGTGGTGGGCGAGAGCGGCGACGCGGCCCCGGCCACGCCCATCGGCATCAACCTGCCCAACGCCACCTGGATTCGCAAAGAGCACGGCTCGAAGTCGGTGAACCTGGGCAACATCGTGGACGCCTACGCTGCCGCCGACGCGGGCGGGCTGCTGGAAGAGTTTGCCCTGGACGAAGCCGAGAAGCAGCGGGCCCGCCAGTACGCCGGCCTGGCCGGCAAGCTCCACACCGACATGCACGAGGTCATCGGGCACGCCTCGGGGCAGATTAACCCCGGCGTGGGCACGCCCAAGGAAACCCTGAAAAGCTACGCCTCGGCCCTGGAAGAAGCCCGCGCCGACCTGGTGGCCCTCTACTACTTGCTGGACGACAAGCTGGTGCAGCTGGGCGTGATGCCCAGCCTGGAAGTGGGCCGGGCCCAGTACGACAACTACATTCGCAACGGCCTGATGACCCAGCTGGTGCGCCTGCAACTGGGCGAAACCGTGGAGGAAGCCCACATGCGCAACCGCCAAATGGTGGCGAAATGGGCCCTGGAGAAAGGGCAGAAGGACAAAGTAATAGAGCGCCTGACGCGCGACGGCAAAACCTACTTCCGCGTGAACGACTACGCCAAGCTGCGCCAGCTATTCGGGCAGCTCTTGCGCGAAACCCAGCGCATCACCAGCGAAGGCGACTACGCCGCGGCCAAGACCCTCATCGAAACCTACGGCGTGAAGGTGGACGCCGCCCTGCATAAGGAAGTGCTGGCCCGCTACCAGAAGCTGGGCATTGCGCCCTACGCCGGCTTCATTCAGCCCCGCCTGGTGCCCGTGGTGGCGCCCGGTGGCAAAATCACCGACGTGAAGCTGGAATACCCCACCAACTTCGCTCAGCAGATGCTAGACTACGGCCGCAAGTACCGCCTGCTGCCGAATTACAACTAACAGCGCAGAGTAGGCAAATGAAGCTGATTGCTCAGTTCTACCACTTTCATCTGTGGAATCAACTTCATCTGTCCACTCTGCGCTTATTTTTTCACTAACCATAACACATTCCAACTGTATGAAACACCTCTCCTCCCGCTTGCTCCTGACCGCCGCGCTCAGCCTGCCAGCGGCGCTGGCCCAAGCCCAGACTGGCTCACAATCCGCTCAGGCGGTTGCTCCGCAGCCGGTGCGCTACGAGTTTTGTGAGCTGATGCGCACCACCTACGTGAACGTGGACAAACCCGAAAAAGAGAAGGGCACTGACATTTACGTGGACTTCGGCTACGGCTACGAGAAGCTGGGCGGCTCGGAGCAGATAAAGCGCGAGGCCGGCAAGATTCAGGTGTTTGCCACCACCATCAGCGCCCTCAACTACATGGGCTCGTTGGGCTGGGAAATCGTGCAGATTCTGGAAGAGCCCAATAACTACAACAGCGGCGTACCCACCGAATACGTGCGGCGCTACGTACTGCGCCGTCCCCTGTCGGCCAAAGCCATAGCCGTACCGAGGTAAAAATGAGTGAAGGAAGGAATGAGTAGATGAGTGAATGAGGGCGTGTCATTGCGAGGCGCAGCCGAAGCAATCCATCCTTGTCAGCGTGAAAAGCTCTGACCTGCTCCAAAACCTTTCACCTGCCCAAATACACCGAAGCCCCTGATACTAGCACAGCGTCAAGGGCTTCGGTGTATTCGGACGTTTGGCTCTCTGACAAGTACGGATTGCTTCGGCTGTGCCTCGCAATGACACGCCCTCATTCACTCATTTACTCATTCCTTCCTTTACTCATTTCCCCCAGTCCTCGCGCCGCAGGCCGCGCTGGGAGAAGAGGCGCTGGCGGCCGCGCACTACTTTGTACAGGTCGCCGAGAAAGAGCTTGACGCGGCCAGTGAAGATGACCCCGCTAAGCTGGTCTTCGAGCTGGTCGTTGACGAATACCATTTGGCGGTAGCCGGCCCCGGCGCCCAGGCCAATCCACCGGAACACCCGGAAGTGGCTCATGGCCGTAGGCTCCACCATGTAAATCAGCTCTTTGGGGCTGCGCTGCACGCTGCCGTCGGGCAGGTAATACTTGCTGTAGAAATTGCCCACGCCCAGCTGTAGGGGCACGCTCAGCTCCCAGCGCGGGTTGCCGATGAGCACGTATTCGCCGTAGGCCGACACGTAGCGGAAGCGCAGCTCGTCGCGGGTGGCGGCGGGCAGGGCTGCCGGCACCCCGCCCCGCGTGGGCACCCCGCCCGAAAGCAGGTACACGCCCAGGCCCGCCCGCCAGCGGCCCCGCCATTCCACGCCGGCCTTCAGCCCATTGATGCCCACCAGCTTGCCTTGCAGCAGCGAAAAACGCTGATCAAACTGAAACACCGGCCGTCGGTGGGCCTGGCGCACGAAGGTCGTATCGTCGGTGGCGGCGCTGGGGGCCAGGGCTGGGCGGACCGTAGCTCGGGGGGCGGCCCAGGCGGGCATACTTCGGCCCAGCCCCAGAGTACCCAGGGCCAGGCTAACCCAGCAAGTCAGTTGTTGCGCGGTAGTCACGGCGCAAGGTACGCCCTACCGCCTAGCAGGTTGCCGCCGCGTGGGGTAGCCCAGGTACGTTTCACCCCCAGCGGGGCGGCACTTCACCCCGGCAGGCGGCGGCTTCACCGCGGTTGGGCGCGGGCTTTCGGGCTTTTCGGCGGATGTTTGGCCTGCTTAATCTGCTTTCATTATGACCCTCACGCCCGATTCCTTATTTTCCCTGGCCAACACGGTAGCCCTGCTGGGCTGGGCCCTGCTGGTGGTGGCGCCGCGCTGGGTTATTACGCGCCGCGTGGTGCTTAGTGGGGCCTTGCCCCTGGTGCTGGCCGCCGCTTACGCCGCGCTGCTGGGGGCGCACTACCTGGGCCCGCGGGCTACGGAGGGCGGCTTCAGTACCCTGGCCGAGGTGGCGTTGCTGTTCAAAAGCCCCTGGGGCCTGCTCACGGGCTGGGTGCACTACCTGTGCTTTGATATGGCCGTGGGCATTTGGGAAAGCCACGACGCCCGCCGCCGCGGCCTGCCCCACTTGCTGCTGGTGCCCTGCCTGGTGCTTACGTTTCTGTTTGGGCCCCTGGGCCTGCTGCTCTACGCGCTGGTGCGGCGGTTTTATGGAATGAGTGAATGAGTGGATGAGTGAATGCGCGGGTGATTCAGCGCACGACGTCAGCACGCGAGGCGGTTCGGCTCCGCGGACGCCAGATGAAGCAGGACGGGTTTTAGCCTGCTACAAGCTCAGCCTCAGCTGCTGCCGCACTTTCTCGAAGTCATCTGTCCGGTATCTTACCTTACACCTGCTTACTGCTTCTTGCCATGTCTACTTCTCTGCTGACCAACCTGCCTGCTTCCTCTCCTTCGGCTGCGGCGGCCGGTGCTGGGAGTGCCGCCAGCGAATGGCTGCGGCGGCTGCACCGCGCCAACCCGGTGCTCAGCCTTACCGGCTGGCTGCACGTGGGCCTGCTGGGCCTGGCGCTGGTGCTACTGCCCTTCGACCAGCGCACCGTCACGGGCTTGCCCGTATGGATTAAACCTCTGAAGTTCAGCTTGTCGGTGGTGGCGTATGTGTGGACGCTGGGCTGGCTGCTGGCGGGCTTGCCGGCTTCGGTGGGGCGGGCGGTGCGCCTCATCAGCCGGGGCGTGGCCCTGAGCATGGTAGTCGAAATCGGCTGCATCTTCACCCAGGCTGTTCGCGGCACCACCTCCCACTTCAACGCCGCCACGCCGCTGGATGGGGCCTTGTTTGGGCTGATGGGCGTGATGATTGTACTGAACACCGCCCTGACCGGGTGGGCCGTGTACCTGGTGTGGCGGCACCGGCCGCCGGGCCCCAGCGGCTACGTGTGGGGCGTACGGCTGGGGCTGCTGTTGTTTCTGGTGGGCTCGGTGCTGGGCGGCATGATGATTCGGCTGAATCAGCACACCGTGGGCGCCCCCGACGGCGGCCCCGGCCTGCCGGGCCTGGGCTGGAGCACCCGCGCCGGCGACCTGCGCATTGCCCACTTTCTGGGCCTGCATGCCTTGCAGGTGGTGCCTCTGCTGGGCTGGTGGCTAAGCCGCCACCTCCCGCGCCGGGCCGCCCTGCTCACCTGGCTGGGTGCCCTAGCCTACGCCGGACTCGTGGCGGCGCTGTTTGCCCAGGCCCTGGCGGGCCAGCCACTGCTGGCGCTGCGTTAGCATCAGCTGCAAGCTGTAAGCCTCAAGCTGCAAGCTTCAGGCTTACAGCTTGCAGCTTGAGGCTTACAGCTTGCAGCTGATTACAGCAGCTTCACGGTTCGCCTTTACCGCTTCACCCCGCTACCTGGCTGCTTGACCTCGTTTGGGCTGTTTTCGCCGGCGGATTTTGGGGATGTTTGATTCGCCACTGCGGCTTCGTCTAGTCTTCCACCACACGTTTCCCTTGCCATGACTGCCTTCCGCTTCTCTCGCCTGTGTTTCTGGTTTGCCGCGCTGTGTCTGCTGCTTTCGGCCCCCCTCGCCGCCCAAAACCGGCCGGCCCCGCTCACCAACGGCTCCTTTACTCTGCTCACCTCCGACTCGGTGCGGCTGCACGTGCGGGTGGCGGGGCGGGGCACGCCCTGCGTGTTTGTGCACGGCGGGCCAGGAGCAGGCAGCTACTCGTTTGAGAAGCTCGGCGGCCACCGCCTCGAAGACCCGCTGCGCCTGATTTACTTCGACCAGCGCGGCAGCTGTCGTTCCAGTAGTCCCCGCCGCCCCAACTACTCCATGGCGCGCATGGTGCAGGATTTGGAGGAGCTGCGCCAGCACCTGGGCCTGGAGCGCTGGGTGGTGATGGCCCATTCTTTTGGGGCTACCATAGCCACGGCCTACGCTGCGGCCCATCCGCAGCGGGTGCAGGGGCTGGTGCTGCTGAATGCCGTCCTTAATCCGGTAGCGTCCCTGGATAGCACCGCGCAGTACGGCGCCTCGCTGCTGCCACCCGCCGCTCGGCCTGCCCCCACTTTGCCGGCCATGCAGCGCGTGGGCATGGTGATGGGCGCGCTTCAGCAGCAAAAGCTGGCCTACCAGCTCCAGTTTTCCTCCGACACGCTGGCCGCCCGCGCCGGCCGCCTGACCCAGGGCGGCCCCGCCACCCCCAACCGCGACTTTGCCACCCAGGTGTTCAGCGGCCAGTTGCCCGACTACGGCCGCGACTATGTGCCCACGACGGCCACCATTACCCTGCCCGTGCTGGTCATCGTGGGCCAGGACGACCACATCACCGGAGCCGGCCCGCGCACCTTCCGGTTTCCGAAGCAGCAGGTAGTGGTACTACCCGGCAAGCACAACTCGTTTTTGGAGCAGCCCGTGCGGTTTCGGCAGGCGGTGGTTAGCTTCGTGCAGCAGCTTCCCCGCTAACGCTACCCTACGACGTGCCGCCACCTCTGCCGCCCCCCGCCCGCGCCCTGCCGGTGCTTAATGACCGGCGGTTTCTGCTGCTGGGCATCCCCACGCTGGCCGTGCTGGTGCTCTTGCCGCGGGGGCTGCTGCGCGTTACCTCCGTAGCCGAGTTTCTGGGCACCTGGGGCGTGTCGCTGGTGTTTACCACCGTGTTTTGGCTGACTGGCCGCGCCCTGTGGTTTGCGCTGTTCCGCCGCCTGCCGCTGGTGGAGCAAACCCGGCGCCGCCTGTGGCTGCTGGCCATCATCAACACGGCCATTACGGCCCTCGTGACGGTGGGCCTGTGCACGGGCCTGGCCCTGTTGCATGGCTCGGGAGCCTGGCTTACTCCGGCGGCCCTGCTCGGGGAGTTTGGCCTGAACATGGTGCCCACGGTGGTTATTCAGCTCATCTACGAAAGCTGGCATTTCTTTCGGCAGTGGGAAGACAACGTGCGCCGCACCGAGCAGCTGCAAAGAGCCGGGGTGCAGAGCCAGCTCGAAGCCCTGCAAAACCAGCTCGACCCGCACTTTCTGTTCAACTCCCTCAATACACTCTCGGCCCTCATCGAACCCGACAACGAGCCGGCTCAGCAGTTTGTGGAGCAGCTCTCCGACGTGTACCGCTACGTGCTGCTGGCCCGCACCGCGCCCACCGTGCCCCTGCGCGAGGAGCTAGCCTTCGTAGATACCTACCTGGCCTTGCACCAGGCTCGCTTCGGCGACAAGCTGCGCGTGACGCGGGCCGTGCCGCCGGCCGCCCTGGCTGCCCGCGTGGCCCCCTTGAGCGTGCAGTTGCTCGTCGAAAATGCCCTCAAGCACAACGTAGCCTCGCGCGAGTTTCCGCTGGAGCTGCACCTGTCCGCCGACCCCACCGCCGGCTACTTCACCGTCGAAAACACGCTGCGTCCCCGCCCCGCCGGGCTGGCCCCCGGCACTGGCACCGGCCTAGCCAACGTGCGCCACCGCTACGAGCTGCTGCGCGCCCCCCGCCCCGTGGCAGTCTGCACCGACCACGGCCGCTTCCGGGTGCAGCTGCCGTTGCTGATGTAGGAGCTTAGGGACTTGGGGACTTAGGGTCTTAGATGACGTTCTGGTGTATCTTGTCGTCATCCTGAGCCAAGCCTGTGGCGCATCAAGTAATAGATGCAGGTCTTTGATTACAGTAGAATGGCATGTTTGCGCCGCGTAGTCGTTCTTCGTCCAGTCGTTCTGCTGCTTGTCGTTCTAAGTGCATAAGTTCCTCCGGCTGCGGCTTAGGATGACAGCCGTTTTCTGCCTGAACGTCATCTAAGACCCTAAGCCCCTAACAACCATGCTCGTCCTGCTGCTTGAAGACGAATACCCGGCGGCGGAGCGGCTGCAGCGCGTGCTGCGGCAGGCTGCCCCCGATGCCCAGGTGGCCGCCGTGCTGGACAGCGTGGCCGGTGCCTTGCAGTGGCTGGAGCAAAACCCCGCCCCGGACCTGATTCTGAGTGACATTCAGCTGGCCGATGGCCTCAGCCTGGAGGTGTTTGAGCAGACGGTAGTGCGCAGCCCGGTCATCTTCACCACTGCTTACGACGCCTACGCCATCCGGGCCTTCAAGGCCAACAGCGTAGATTACCTGCTCAAGCCCGTGAAGCTGGCCGAGCTAACGGCAGCCCTTACCAAGCTGCGCGAGTGGCGCACACTCACCCCTGCCGCGCCTGCCGCAGCCCCCGATTCGGCCCAGCGGCTGGAGCGCCTGCTCGATAGCCTGCCCCGGCCGGCCCGCCAGTACAAAACCCGCTTTCTGGTGCGCCAGGGTGAGCAGCTGCTGCCGCTGCCTGCTACCCAAGTGGCCTGGTTTCAGAGCCGCCACGAAACCACCACTCTCGCCACCCAGGACGGCCGCCGCTTCGTCATCGACTACACCTTGGAGCAGCTGGAGCAGCTACTGGACCCGCGCCAGTTCTTTCGCCTCAACCGCCAGTTTCTGGCCCAGCTGCCGGCCGTGCAGCGCCTGCACCCCCACTTCAACGGCAAGCTCAAGCTCGACCTGCATCCCGCCCCCACCGATGAGGTGCTGGTGAGCCGCGAAAAAGCCACCGCCCTCAAGCAGTGGCTGGAAGAACTGTAGGGGCGCGTTGCACGCGCCCAGCCGTTGAACGCTGGCCTGCACTGTAACGCGAAGTTTTACTTCGCGACCCGTCCGCACCGTTGTGCTTTTCCTGATAACATAGTCCTGACAGGTCGCGAAGTGTCGCGAAGTAAAACTTCGCGTTCCATGACCGGACTCAGCTATAACATAAAACCTTGTCGGAGAGTAAGGGGAACCGCTTAACGACAATGCAATGATGACAAGGTGGTGGAGGCTCGTGCTGTGCTGGAGCGTGGGCTTGGCAGTAGCGCAAAACGGAGCGGCTCAAACGGTGACCGGGCCGCTGGGAGAACGATTTACGCGACGCGTGGTGGCCCAAGGGCTCAGCGACCCGTGGGAAGTCACCTACGGCCCCGACAACATGCTGTGGGTGACCGAAGCCCGCGGCTACCGTGTCAGCCGCCTCGACCCCGCCACCGGCGCCCGCCGGGTGCTGCTCGACCTGAGCCGAGCCCGCCAGTTTCCGCGCTACGACCGTATTCCGGATGCGGTGGACGGCGGCAAGCCCTGGCCCCAGGGCGGGCTGATGGGCCTGGCCCTACACCCTCGGCTGCTCAGCGGCAAGCCCTACGTGTACCTGGCCTACATCGACCGGCACGCCGGGGCCGGGCGGCCGGGCAACGGCGGCGCCCCTAACTACGGCGGCCACTTCTTCACGGCCCGGCTGGTGCGCTACGAGTACGATGCCGCGGCTCACACCCTCGTTCGGCCCGTAATGCTCTGCGACAGTATTCCGGCCAGCAACGACCACAACGCCGGCCGCCTGCTGCTGGCCCCGGTGGCCGGCCGCACCTACCTGTTCTACACCGTGGGCGACCTGGGCGCGGGGCAGTTTGAAAACGGCGGCCGGCCCAACCACGCTCAGGACCCCGGCCGCTACGAGGGCAAGGTGCTGCGCTTCAACGCCGAGCCCGACACCGACGCCGGCCCCTACGACCCGTGGATACCCAACGACAATCCGTTCGGCAGCGGGCCGCGGCAGAGTGCCGTCTGGAGCTTGGGCCACCGCAACCCCCAGGGCCTGGCCTACGCCATGGTGGGCGGCACCGGGCGGCTGTACGCCTCGGAGCACGGCCCCTTCTCCGACGAGGAAATCAACCTGATCGAGCGAGGCCGCAACTACGGCCACCCGCTGGTAATTGGCCTGGCCGATGGCAACTACAACGGCCTGGCCGCCGCAGCCTCGGCCCACTCCACGCTGCCGGGCCCCTGGCACACCACCTACCCCACCATCGGCAGCGAGCAGGCCAACGCAGCGGCCCTGGGCCCTGCCTACCGCAACCCCATTGCCACACTCTACCCGCTCAGCAACGAGCTTCTGACCACCGTCCTCACCCGCACCCGCGCCCAGAGCCCCGACGAGCCTACCTGGAACTCGGAGGCGCCCAGCTCCCTCGACGTGTACTCGGCCGCGGCCATTCCCGGCTGGCAGCATTCGTTGCTGGTGCCCACGCTGAAGAAAGGCAAGCTGATTCGGTTGAAGCTGGCGCCCGACGGCGCGGCCGTGGCCTCCGACACACTTACCTACTTCCGGGCGCCGGTGCGCTACCGCGACCTGGCCCTCAGCCCCGATGGCACCCGGCTCTACCTGGCCACCGACAGCTCGTCTATCACCTCGGGGCCCACGGCAGAAACAGGGCCCAAAGGAGCCGCCTGCAAAGGCTGCATCATCGAGTTCCGCTACCTAAGCGGGGGCACGGCCGCTGCGCCGCCCAGGGCCCCGGCTCCCCTCAGCCCCGACCACGCCTTGCAGCAGGTTACGGCGCTGGTCAGAGGTCTGTCGGCCAAAGACCAGCGCATCCGGCGGGCCGGCCTGCCCGCGGAGCAGCAGCCCGTGTTCGATCTGCTGCTCAAGCCCACCCTTACCGCCCCGGAGAAAGCCAGGGTGCGGCAGCAGGCCCCGGCCCTGCTGGCCGGCTTGCGGCAGCAATAAGCGGATGCAGGCTGCGCTGGTGGCGGTATTGCTTACTTGTTTTCTACATCTGCCGCTGAAGACAACCAGCAGGCCCTCAGCAGAGTACAGGTAGTAGTAGCAACCGTAAACTGTCTGGCGTATGCATTCTTTTCGGAACATAGCCCCTCCCTCCCGCCGGGAGTTTGTACGTACCCTTTCGCTGGGGCTGGGAGCCACGCTGCTAGGCAGCTCGGCCCTGGCTCAGCAGCTGGCGTGGCTGACGGAAGCGGGCTACGGGCCGGCCAGCCTGGACGCCTGGCAAACCGGCCGCAAGCTGGGCGTGGCCCTGGTGGGCCTGGGCAAGTACAGCGCCGGGCAGCTGGCGCCGGCCTTGCAGCAAACCCAGCTCTGCCGCCTGGCCGGCATCGTGACGGGCACGCCGGCCAAGGCAACGCAGTGGCAGCAGCAGTACAACCTGCCCGAAAAAAATAGCTACGACTATAAGACCTTCGACCGAATTGCCGACAACCCGGACATCGACATTGTGTACGTGGTGCTGCCGGTGGGCATGCACGCCGAGTACGTGGAGCGGGCGGCGCGGGCCGGCAAGCACGTCATCTGCGAGAAGCCCATGGCGCCCACTGCCGACGACTGCCGCCGCATGATTGCGGCCATGCAAAAAGCCGGCAAGAAGCTGAGCATCGGCTACCGCCTGCACTTCGAGCCCCACCATCAGGAAATGATGCGCCTGGGCCAGCAGCAGGTGCTGGGGCCGGTGCGCAAGCTGCTGGCCGACAACGGCTTCCGCTTCAACAACGACACGCCCTGGCGGGTAGACAAGGAGCTGGCCGGCGGCGGGCCGCTCATGGACATGGGCATCTATTGCGTGCAGGGCGTCATCTACACCAAAGGCGAGCTGCCGACGTCGGTTACCGCCAAGTTCGCCCCGAAAACCGACCCCGTGCTGTTCAAGGAAGTGGAAGCCGGGGTAAGCTGGCAGATGCAGTTTGCCGATGGTGCCGTGGCCGACTGCCGCACCAGCTACGCCGAGAACCTGAACAGCCGCCTGCGCGCCGAAGCCGCCAACGGCTGGATGGAGCTGCAGCCCGCCTTCGGCTACGGCGGCCTCCGGGGCCGCACCAGCCAGGGCCCCATGAACCTGCAAAACGTGCCTCAGCAAGCCCGCCAGATGGACGACTTCGCCGACTGCGTCCTTAACAACAAGCCCACCCGCGTGCCTGGCGAAATGGGCCTGCGCGACGTGCAAATTCTGCAAGCCATCTACCGCGCTGCCGAAACCGGCCAGAAGGTTTCCACCAAAGACGTGGTGGCCGTGCTGGACAAAGCTGGAAGCCGCTAGCCCAGCCCGTACCTGCCGCAACTGCAGGAGTTAGGGTTAGTAAGTTAGTTTCCTCCCTGGCAAGGAGCGGAACTAGCTCTAATCGCCTCACCCCCACCCCTCTCCGAAAAGGAGAGGGGCTCTAGATTCTAGTTGACGTTCTTTCATCATCAACTCCCCCTCCCTGCTAAGGAAGGGAACTGGCTCCCGTGCCGGTGTCCGCAGCCTGAGCAAGCTACAAGCTAAAACTAGAGCCCCCTCTCCCCCGGAGAGGGGGTTGGGGGTGAGGCAAACGAAGGCTAGAAACCACACCTAACTTTCTCTTTGTATGAAAACAACGTCTGTGTCGCGGCGGCGCTTTGTGCAGAGTGCTGCTGGTGCTGCTACCGGTGTGGTGTTGTTTCCGGCTCTGGCCTGCTCTACTGGCACTCCTTCGGCTCCCGCCGACAACTCAAACCTCGTCGGGCCGCTGCCGGGCTACTCCCCGCAAATCGGGACACTGGTTTCGATGATGCACTGGATGCGCGGGGTAGTGCTCAGTTCCGTGCAAAGCCTCGGCCAGTCCCAGCTCGACCACCTGTTCGACCCCCAGGCCAATATCATCGGGGCCATGTTGCTTCACCTGGCCGCCACCGAAGCATTCTACCAGGCTACCACCTTCGATGGCCGCAACGGCTACAATGCCCAGGAGCAAAAACGCTGGGGTGCGGTCATGGGCCTGGGCCCAGCCGGGCGCCACGCCATCAAAGGCCAGGACCTGCCCTACTACCTCGCCACCTTGCAGGAAGTGCGGGAGAAAACCCTCACCGAGCTACGCCGGCGCGACGACGCCTGGCTGGCCGCCGTGGACCCGGCCTTCTTCGGCAATCAGCCCACCAACAACTACTGCAAGTGGTTTCACGTGGTGGAACACGAATCCAACCACAATGGGCAGATTAAGTGGCTGAAAAGCCGCCTGCCGGGTGCTAAGCCCGCCGAAGAATAGCGCCCGTTGCACCAAGCCCACCTACCACAACTGGTTTCCACTGGTTTCCACCGGTTTCCACCGGTTTCCACCGGTTTCTGCGGTCCGCCTACCATCTTTGCGGCTGTTGCTGTTTGCCTTCTTTTGCATGACCCTGACCTGGACCACTAAGCCTTTCGCCGACCTCAGCCTGGCCGAGCTGTACGCCCTGTTGCAGCTGCGCTCCGAAGTATTTGTGGTGGAGCAGACCTGCGCCTTTCAGGATATTGACGGGCAGGACCAGGCGGCCACCCACCTGCTGGGCCACACGCCGGCCGGGGAGCTGGCAGCCTATGCCCGGCTGTTCGGGCCCGGCATCAGCTACCCCGAGGCCAGCATTGGGCGGGTGGTGGTGAGCCCCCGGCTGCGGCGCTACGGCCTGGGGCGGGAGCTGCTGCGCCAGGCCCTGGACCAGTGCACGGCCCTGTTTGGCGCCCAGCCCATCCAGATTGGGGCCCAGCTCTACCTCCAGGATTTCTACGAAAGCTTCGGCTTCCGGCAGCAGGGCCCCGGCTACCTCGAAGACGGCATTCCGCACATTCACATGGTGCGGCCCTGAGCTTTGCCGGGCCAATAAGGGCCGACCGGACCCGACTTTTTGTCGCTTGCTCTTTGGTAGTATCAGGGTCTGGTGCAGTTTTTGAGGCCCGCGCGGAGCCGAGCCAACCAGCCGGCGGCTTTCTTGCTGCTTTTTGTATGCCTGATTCTGCTTTTCCCGTTGACTATCAACGACTGTTCCGGTCGTTGCCCGAGAACTTCCTGCTGATTGCCCCGGACGAGGCGGCCACCATCGTCGACAACACCGACAGCCACGTGGCCGTGTCGTTGAAAAGCCGGGAGGAAGCCGTAGGTAAGCCGTTTTTTGAAGCCTACCCCGCCACCGACGAAGCCTCGGCCGCCGTCATTCGGGAGTCGCATGAGCATGTGCGCCGCCACCGGGAGGCCCACACCATGCCCCTGATTCGCTACGACCTGGAGCGCCCCGCCGACCAGGGCGGCGGCCTGGAGGAGCTGTACTGGCAGGCCACGCACTACCCCGTGCTCAGCCCTACCGGGCAGCTGGAGTTTATCTTGCAGCGCACCCAAAACGTAACGGCCCAGGTGCTGGCCGAACGGGAAGCCGCCCGCATCGCCCAGGAGCTGGCCGAAGCGCAGCAGCGTAACACCTTCATCCTGGAAACGCTGCCCGTCATGGTGTGGACCAACCGCGCCGACGGCACTCCCGACTTCTACAACCGCCGCTGGGAAGATTTCACGGGCCGGTCGGCGGCGGAGGGCATCGAGTGGCAGTCCTCGCCCGGCCTGGTGCACCCCGACGACGAAGCCCACCTGCTCCAGGCCTGGCAGCAGGGCGTGGCCAGCGGCCAGGAGTACCAGCTGGAGTTTCGCCTGCGCCGCCACGACGGGCAGTACCGCTGGGTGCTGGCCCGCAACACGCCCCGCCTCGACGCCGCCGGCCAGGTGACCATGTGGGTGGGCTGCGGCACCGACATCCACGACCAGAAAACCATGGTGCAGGAGCTGCTGGAAGCCAACGAGCAGCAGGCTGCCCTTTCCGACCAAGCCTACGAGGCCAGCCAGGAAGCCCGGCGCCAGCGCGAAATCCTGTACAACCTGTTTATGCAGGCCCCGGCCGTCATTTCCATCGGCCGCGGCCCCGAGCACCGCCACGAGTTTGTGAACCCGCTGTACGAGCAGGTGTTTGCGGGCCGGGAGCTGCTGGGCCGCACGGCTGCCGAGGTAATTCCGGAAGCCGAAAGCCAAGGCTTCATTGCCCTCCTCGACCATGTGTACCAAACTGGCGAGCCATTTGTGGGGCGCGAGGTGGGCTTCACGATTGTTGACCCCGTGACGGGCCAGGGCACGGAGCGGTTCTTCAACGTTACGTACTTGCCGGTGCGTGAGAATGGGCAGATTGTGGGCATTTCGCACTTTTCCTACGATGTAACTGAGCTTGTAGAAGCTCGCCGGGCCTTGGCCGCGCTGGGCCACTCCTCGGCGCCGGGCGCCGCGCCCACCCTGCCGTAGCTAGCTGTGGTTGTTGGTTTATGTTTCGCTTTTGACGCTGGCCTCGGCCGCCTGCTATGGAATTAACCCCGCTGGATTTTCAGCAAGCCAGGATCAAACAAGTGCTGTTTAAGTCGCGGCTGCGCTCCGTACTGTACGGCGTGCGCGAAGCCGACCCAACCTTGTTTTCCGTGCGCGACAATCCGCTGGGCCAGTGGCTGCAAGCCATTGTGAAACCGAAGTACGGGGCCCACCCCGAGGTGCCGCAGCTGGAGCAGCTGGTGCAGCAGATGCTGACCACCGGGGCCTCCCTGGTGCAGCAGTACCAGCGCGGCCGCATCGAAGAGGCCCGCACCGGCCTGTCGCAGATTGACAGCTTTGCCGACCGGATTGAGGCCAGCCTACAGGCCCTGGAGAAGAAGGTAGGCCGCGCCGCCTAGGCATCCGGGGCGCTGGATATTTGCTGACTTTTTGCGAGTATTGAGCAGCAGCCGGCCCAGGCTTTATCCGGCTCTTGCTTGTCTATGATCATCTACGGCTACCGCACTTCCCACCTGCTCACCGAACCTGTTGCGGGCAGCTGCCCTACCTGCGCCACCCCCGATGCCCTGCGCGTAAGCGTGTTTGGACGCTATGCCCACGTGTACTGGGTGCCGCTGTTTCCGCTGGGCAAAACCGGAGCCTCGGAGTGCGGGCACTGCCGGCAGGTGCTGCCGAGCAAGGAAATGACGCCGGAGCTAAAGCAGAGCTTCCAAGAAGTGAAGCAGCGGACCCGGGCGCCGTGGTGGCACTTTGTGGGGCTCTTGCTGCTGGCCGCGGCCATCGGCTGGGGCCTGATTGCCAGCAGCAACGACCAGCGCGACAATCAGTCGTTTATCTCGACGCCCCACAAGGGCGACCTGTACCACATTCGCACCGAAAACGGCCACTACTCCCTACTGAAAGTGCAGGAGGTAACCGGCAACAGCGTGAAGCTGCTGGCCAATACCTACGAAATCGACAAGCTGACCAAGGTCGACGAGCTGAACAAGCCCGAAAACTTCGCCCCCGAGCCCGTGGAGCTAACCCGCTACGACCTGCGGATTATGCTGGAGAAAGACGAAATCGTGGACGTGGAGCGGCCGTAGGTTCGCATAGGGTTCTTTCTGTTATTTCCCGGCTTGACCAGCGCCTCCGGGTGTAAACCAACAGTACCGTTGGTTTACACCCGGAGGCGCCACCAGTTGTGAGCTCCGCGTTTGGCGCACGCATGGGTAGGTAATGGGCTTCCGTAGAGCCTCTTTCACGGATTCAGAGGGTTAGTGTTTTCGGCAGCAGGAACCGCCTTACCGCTCTGAAAAGTCTGATGTTAGCCTGGGTGGCAGTGCTGATTTTCGGCCTGGTGTGGGTGTTTGTGGGCAGCTTGCGCCTGGCCCTGCTCACGCTGGTTCCGAACCTGCTGCCCGTACTGTTGCTGCTGGGCCTGATGGGCTGGGCGGGCATTGCCCTGGACACGGCTACGGTCAGTATTGCCGCCATCGTGCTCAGCCTCTGCACCGACGACACCGTGCATTTTGTGCACCACTACCGCTAGCTGCGCCGCCGCGGCCACGCCCCGGCCACCGCCCACCGGACTACCGTGGCCCACGTGGGCCCCACCATTGTGCTGTCCAGCGCCGTGCTGTGTGCCGGCTATCTGGTCCTGACCCTGGCTAGCTTAAAAACGGTAGTCTTGTTCGGGGTGCTTACGGCCACGGCCATTGCGGCAGCATTTTATGCCGAGCTGTTCGTGTTTCCGCTGCTGCTGGCCCGCTTCGATTCTGAGCCGCCCTCTCGCCCGGAAGTTGCCGAGCAACCGCACTAGCAACAGGAGCTACGAAAGGCCAGGAAGGTTTACTTCTGAGGATATTGTTTGTCTTCTGCGTAAGCTCCCATCCTAGGCTGTTTAGTTCTTATTTCCTGGACACACGGCCTGGTTGCGTGCCACGCACCTACAGCTCCTCCGGCAGCCGGATGGCGTCGAGGTAGTCGTGCAGGCCGCCGGGGTGCTGGAAGAGGTGGATAAAGAGGATCTGGTCCTCGCCCCACTGGCACCATTCTTCGGCGTAGAAGTCGCCCAGCGCAAACAGGCGCAGGCGGAAACTGTCCTGGCGGCGTTCGGCCAGCAAGTGCCCCTGCCGACGCAGATGCTCGGCCTGGCGGTACATGTGCAGTTGCTTAAACTCCGCGTATTTCATGGATAGCCCTCTCAACCCGAAGATACGATTCCCCGGTTCCAGAATGGTGAGACGAGCAGCTCCAGCGGGGCGGCATATCGGTAGCAAGCTAGGAATCAGTAGAAACGACCAAGCCCCAGCGGGGCGGCACCCATCGTCCGCAGACGGTAGGTGTCGCCCTGCTGGGGCTTGATGCACCCAAGAGGTGTCGCTTTTTCGACTGATATACTGTCCCGCTAGGGCTGCTCGTCTTACTATTTCACCGCTCACCCCGGCCGCAGTTCGTTGGCTTCAAACACGCGCTTCACTTTGCGCTTTTTCTCTACCAGTTGAAAGCGGAAGGTATCGGTGGCTTCGTGGTGAAATACGTCCGAAATCAGGCCCCGGTGGGGTGGGCGGCCGGGCTCGGGGCGAGCCTCCACTACCAGGTCGCCGAAGCTGAACGGGGGCTTCACGTACAGCTCCTTGAACAGCTCGGGGCTCACCAAAAACTGCTGCTCATCGTAGCGCAGCACAATCCAGTCGTCGTTTTCGTCGATTTTCTCGAACAGCTTGCCCACCGGCTCCAGCCACTCGAAGGTGCGGCGGTTGGCGGGGTGAATATAACGGTAGCCGTATTCGGGCATCCAGCCATACAGGCCGTAGATGACGGGTTTGGTGCGGGGCATTGTGAAATACTAAGAGCGGACAAAGGTCAGTAAAAACCCGTATCCGCTCTTGAAAGTTGCCCGAGACGTCGGGGGCCAGCCGGCAGCCGCGTAGCGCCGGGCCAGGGTCTTGCCCACGCTGCCGGTTCCTATGCCGCCAATGGTCATATACCCGAAAAGACCACAAGCAAACCAGGCGTTTCGTCAGCTCCTAGCGCCGGCAATGCCTACGGAGTTGTAGTGGTTCATTTCCTGAATGCTGGTAAAAAACGGCCCAACATGCCGCACGAAGGCCTGAAACTCGGCGCTTGTGCGAAAGCCGTTCAGGTGGTCGTCCAGCGAAGTCCACTCAATGCGCCAGATGAAGTTATCCGGTGTTTCGTGGCAGTGCGTCACCTCGTAGCGCAGGCACGCCGGGTAGGTCTGTAAAATGGCGCAGGCTTGCTGCATGGCTTGCAGGAAGGCCGGTTGCTGGTCGGGCGCAATGCTGTAGCGGATGTATTCTACTATCATGGCTGTAAGCTAAGGAATTGTGTAGCAGCTTTTTGTCCTATCGCCCCAGGGTTTTTGATGAGCAAACAAGCCGTTTCGGCGCCGGAGAAGTTCTGCTGGCCGGTGATAAGACTGCTGTATCGCACGACAAATCTCTGAATCACAATGCGTTACTGCTCAGACCCATAACCTGAGCGGTAGGTCAGCAGTAGAAGCAGCTACTGTTGACCTTTTGCCCTCCTTTCCTTGCACAACCGAATGCCCGAAACTGACTTATCCACCACCCCGGCCCTGCAAGCCGGTCTGGGGGCCCTGCCCCACGAGCACGGCACCACGTTCCGGGTGTGGGCGCCCCACGCCACGGCCGTTGCGCTGGTGGGCCCGTTCAACGACTTTGACCCCGCCACTCACCCGCTTCTGCCCGAAGCCAACGGCTACTGGGCCGCCGACTTTGAGGACCTGGGCCCCGGCACCGAGTATAAGTTTCACTTGACCACGCCCGCCGGCGAGCTGCTCCGCAACGACCCCTACGCCCGCGAAGTCACCCACTCGGCCGGCAACTCGGTGGTGCCCATGCTGACGTTCGACTGGGACGAGGATGCTTTTCAGATGCCGGCCTGGAACGAGCTGGTTATCTACGAGCTGCACGTGGGCACCTTCCACGCTCCCGAACCGGGCAAAATCGGTACGTTTCTGACGGCCATCGACAAGCTGGATTACTTGCAACAGCTGGGCATCAACGCCGTCGAAATCATGCCGGCTACTGAGTTTCCGGGCTCTTTGAGCTGGGGCTACAATCCGGCCCATCCCTTCGCCATCGAAACCGACTACGGCGGGCCCCTGGCCTTCAAGGAGTTTATCAAGCAGGCCCACCGCCGCGGCATTGCCGTCATTCTGGACGTGGTGTACAACCACTTCGGGCCCGGCGACCTGGATTTGTGGCACTTCGACGGCTGGCAGCAGCAGCCTGACCGGGGCGGCATCTACTTCTACAATGACTGGCGGGCCGAAACGCCCTGGGGCCACAACCGCCCCGACTATGGCCGCGAAGAGGTGCGCCGCTACATCCGCGACAATGCCTTGATGTGGCTGGAAGACTACCGCGTGGATGGGCTGCGCTGCGACTCCATCTCCCACATCCGCAACGTGCACGGCTCCAACGACCCCGAGCACGACTTGCCCGAGGGCTGGAGCCTGATGCGCTGGATCAACGAGGAAGTGCAGGCCCGCATGCCCTGGAAAATCATGATTGCCGAGGACTTGCAGGGCAATGAGTACATCACCAAAACTTTTGAGGAGGGCGGGCAGGGCTTCTCGACGCAGTGGGACGCGGCCTTCGTGGGCATTGTGCGCGAGGCCCTGATAACCCCCGACGATGCCCACCGCAACCTGCCCGCCGTAGCCGGTACCCTGGCCTACCGCTACAACTACGACGCCTTCCACCGCGTCATCTACACCGAAAGCCACGACGAAGTGGCCAACGGCAAACGCCGGGTGCCCGAGGAAATCATGCCCGGCGAGGCCCACACCTGGTTTCCGAAGAAACGCGCCACCCTAGGCGCCGCCCTGGTATTCACGGCGCCCGGCATCCCGATGCTGTTTCAGGGCCAGGAGTTTCTGCAGGACGGCTACTTCTCCGACGACCAGCCCCTGCGCTGGAAACGGGCCCGCCAGCACGCCGGCCTGGTGGCCCTGTACCGCGACCTGATCCGGCTGCGGCGCAACGTGGCCGGCACTACCCGCGGCCTGCTGGGCCAGTACACCGAGGTGCACCACCTCAACGACGACGACAAAATTCTGGCCTTTATCCGCCGCGACCAGGGCGGCCCCGGCGACACCACCGTGGTGCTCTGCAACTTCGCCGACCGAGCCCACGCGGCCTACACCATCGGGCTGCCCCGCGGTGGCCAGTGGCGGGTGCGCTTCAACTCCGACTGGGAAGGCTACGACCAGGAGTTCGGCAACTACGAAAGCGTGGACACCGAGGCCGAGGAAGGCATCTACGACGACCAGCCCTTCCACGGCACCTTTGGGCTGGGGCCGTATTCAGTGCTAATTTTGTCGCAGGAGCCAGCCTAGCCCTACTTCAGGCACTAGGCTGTTGAAACTAGAGCAAAAGCAAGAGACGCGTCGTCCTTTAAGCAGGAAGATGACCGTCATGCTGAGCGGAGGCGCAGCCGCAGTCGAAGCATCTCCCCGCTTCGTTGCACTGCTAATCAGTTAGCCAGCGGGAGAGATGCTTCGACAAGCGGACGTCAGATAGAGCATGACGTTCTGTCGACTTCCTAAACAGCTTTATTCCTGAGCAGCCTCGCTGCCTTACTGCGCCGCCAGGTCCCTGACGCAGCGAAATCCGGCGTGGGACAAGCCCGTGTCGGGGCTGGCTTTCATGCGGGCGGCTACGCGGTAGCTGCTGCAGTAGGAGTCGTGGCAGAGGAAGGACCCGCCGCGCTGCACCCGCTTGGGCACGGTGGGCTCGTCGGGGTCGTAGCTGCTGCTGGGGCCCTGGGGGTTCTGCACGCCTTCGGGCCGGTTGATGGTCTGGTAGTAAGTGGGGCGGTACCAGTCGGCGCACCATTCCCACACGTTGCCGGCCATGTCGTAGAGGCCGTAGCCGTTGGGGGCAAAGGTTTTGACCGGCGCCGCCCCGTAGAAACCGTCGCGCTGGGTATTGCGGTTTGGGAACTCGCCCTGCCAGGAGTTGGCCTTGGGCTGGCCGGCGTCCACGGGCTCGTTGCCCCAGGGGTACACGGCGTTTTGCTGTCCGCCGCGGGCGGCCCACTCCCACTCGGCCTCAGTGGGCAGGCGCTTGCCGGCCCAGCGGGCGTAGGCCTGGGCGTCGTCCCAGCTGATGTGCACCACCGGCCAGGTATCCTTGCCCGCTAGGCTGCTGCCGGGGCCGTCGGGGTGCTGCCAGTCGGCGCCGGCCACCCAGCGCCACCACTGCCCGGCGTTGTCCAGGGGCACTGGGCGGCTGGGCGCCGTGAACACCAGGGAGCTGGCCACCAGCACGCTGTCGGGCGGGCGGGGCGTACCGGCGGGCAGCTGCTTTTTCATTTCCTCCCAGTCGGGCTTCCGCTCGGCGGTGGTGCGGTAGCTGGTGGCCTGCACAAACTGCCGGAACTGGGCGTTGGTGACTTCGTGGGCATCCATCCAGAAACCCGCTACCGTGACGCGGTGCTTGGGCTTCTCGTCGGGGCGGGCCTGGTCGTTGTCGGCGCCCATGCTGAACGTGCCCCCCGGAATCCGCACCATACCCTCGGTGGAAGCCTTACCCGCGCTGACCGGCTGGGCTGGCGCGGCGGCCGAACCAGCCAACCGGTTGGGCAGGCCCTGGTGGCAGGAAGTTGCCGCCGTGCTGTCCTTGCCCGCGGCATCCGTCGTCTTCGACGCTTTTGCGCCAGAATGTTGCTGCTGGCACGCACCCAGTCCTACGGAGAGTACCACGGCGGTTCGGGTCGTGGCCACAAGCCAAGACCAGCCAGTTATATGAGCCACTTGCTGCTGTTTTAGCACTGTTTTAAAAGAAAGATAGATGCTATACCTGTCTACTGCCACTATCGACCCTACCGGTAGCCTGCTTTCGGCGGGCCTTCCACCGGCTGGCACCCGCTGCTGAGGTGCCGGCCGGTGGGGATGTGCTAGGCTTTTCGGC
Organism: Hymenobacter sp. YIM 151500-1; assembly: GCF_025979885.1. NCBI lineage: Bacteria > Pseudomonadati > Bacteroidota > Cytophagia > Cytophagales > Hymenobacteraceae > Hymenobacter > Hymenobacter weizhouensis. Next base: position 360,030 of record NZ_CP110139.1, on the reverse strand, counting down.
CGCCGCGCCAGGTGTACGGGTTTATCGTTTCCCAGGCCCGATTGAAGGCCGTGATGAGAGCCTCCTTTTTGGCTCTGGTCCAGCCCTGCAACTGCTTTTTGCGCACAATGGCCTGGAGCGCGTCAGGACAGACCTCAAAATACACCAATCGGTCGGCTTGGTAGAGGCTGGTGAACTTGCCCTCGGTACCCCGGCCACGCTGGTGATGGTTCAGCCGGCGCGACAGGTCGTTGGTCATGCCGATGTAAAGCACAGTGCGGGTTAGGTTAGTGAGAATGTAAACGTACATATCCTGCGGAAAGAAAGCGGGCGGGTTGAACTTGGCAAAGCGTGGTATGAAACTTCATGATCAAGTAGTTATGCTGCTGACTACCCCCACAACCGCTGCTTGCCGCGCTGGCACTAGTGCTTCTGCAAGGCCTGCGTTTTCACGCGGGGTCCCTTTTCGACGCGCAACTGGTAGAGGCCGGCTTTCTGCTGCGACAGGTCCAGCGGCAGCCACTCCTGGCCCTGGTAGGTGAGCTGGCGCACGGTTCTACCGATGCCATCTACCACGCGAACGGAGGCTCCGGTCCAGGTCTGCGGGTCGAGCTGCACATGGAAGATGCCTTCGCTCGGGTTCGGGAACACGGCCAGCGTCGTCTCGGCCTCAGCGTCATCGGCAGCGCGGCTCGGCTGAGGCGCGGCACCGCGGGCGGCGGTGCTAATCTTGGCGGCTTCGGCGGCCTGGACTTTCAGGGCGTCGGTGAGCTGCTGGTCGAGCTGCTTCACCAGGTTGGGGTCGGCGGTGCCGATGATGTTTTTCTTCTCCAGCGGGTCGGTTTCATGGTCGTACAGTTCGCGGGCTATAACCACCGAGGGGTTGGGCTGCTCCTGCCAGCGCGTGAAGCGGTAACGCGGCGTGCGCATGGAGTAGCCCATGATGTTGATTTTACGGTCGTCCTGCCAGCGCGGGAACTGGCTGAACACGGCCGGCTTGGCCGCGGCGGTAGTGTTGGTCACGAATAGGTGCTTGAAGCTGGTGCCTTGCAGGTGGGCCGGCTTGGTCAGGCCCGTCAGGTCGCAGAGCGTAGGGTACAGGTCCAGCAGCTCCACCTGCTGCCGGCGCTTCTGGTTGCCGGGCGCGCCGGGTACGTCCATGATGAGGGGCACGCGGGTGTCCAGCTCAAAGTTGGTGAACTTGCCCCACTGGCCCAGCTCGCCCAGCTTGAAGCCGTGGTCGGCCACCAGCACAATGATGGTGTTTTCGCGCAGGTTCAGGCGGTCCAGCTCGTTGATAACCCGGCCGATCTGCTCGTCGGTGTGGCTGATGGCCGCGAAGTAAGCCCGGCGCAGGTCCTTGGCTACGTTACCTGTAAATGGTCCTTGCGGCTGGCTTTCCATGTCATTGTAGCCGCGGAACTCTTGCAGGCCGGAGCCCCCCAGGGCAATGCTGGGTATGTCCTTCGGAAGCTGGACGTAATCAGCGGGCGGCAATAGTACGTTCGGGTACTTGCCCCAGTGTTTTTGCGGCACCACGAAGGGCAGGTGGGGCCGGCTCATACCCACAGCCAGGAAGAACGGCTTGCCACCGTCCTTCAGCTGCGCCAGCGTAGCCACAGCTTTGCTGGCCGTTATGCCATCCTTGAATAAGTTGTCCGGCTTGTCTACTACCTGAATAGCATTGCCATCATCCACTACTTTCCCGGCGGGGTCAGCCAAGCTCGCTGCCTTACCATTCCAGGACTGGTCGTCTTCCTGATGAAAGACTTTGCCCACCCGCACCGTAGTGTAACCATTGTTGGTGAAAATCTGGGGCAGCGTCACAACATTGGCCAGGGCCGGCGTCGTGCGGAAGTACTTGTGTATGTCGTACACCTTGGTGACATCGGGGCGGGTACCGGTGAGCATGCTGGCCCGTGAGGGCGTGCACACTGCTTGCTGGCAATGCGCCTGCTGAAACTGCACTGCGCTGCCGGCCAGCTTGTCGATGTTGGGGGTGCTCATGTGCTCGACGCCGTAGCTTTTCAGCTCCGGCCGCAGGTCGTCGACGTAGAAGAACAGCACGTTGTACTTCTTGACTTCCTGCGCCGAGAGGCTGGCTGGCAGCCCCAGCAGGCAGCTCAGGGCCAGCATACGCGGCCAGCGGGCTGCAGCAGACAAGACAAAGTATTTCATGAGGTTTGTTAGGTGACGAAGGAGTGGGGAGTGCGCAGCAAGAAGAAACGAGCGGATGAGAGAAGGCTCAGGAACAGGAGCTGCGCCCGTTCCTTTTTAGGCGCGGTTCTTCCTCTACAGAACTACTCTACTACCAGCCGGCGGCTTTGCACCTGCCCTTGGCTGCTGCGGGCTTTTACCACGTACACACCAGGACCGTAGCGCTTCAGCAAGTACACTCTGCGGAAGCCTCCCTCAGCTGCCACCGTTTCCAGGGCTATTACCCGGCCGCTGCGCACATCCACCACGCAGATTTCCACCCGGCCGTTGGTGGCCGCCCCCGTCACGGTGCACACGCCGCTGGTGGGGTTGGGGCTTACTTCCAGGTGCAGCGAGGCTGCGGCTGGCTGCTCGGTGTTGGCTGCCGCGGACAGCGAGGCGCGGGCCGCCACAGGGGTAGTGCCGCCGGGGTTGTCGTGGCGGTCGGTCAGGGCCTTGAGCTGGGCGGGGTCCAGCAGCGGGTCCTGGGTGTCCTGGCGCCACTTCAGCAGCTTGGCCCGCAGTTCGTCCTGCTTCTCCTTGTTCACGCCCGAGGTCTGGCCCGCCAGGTTGGTGAACTCAAACGGGTCCACGTTCAGGTCGTACAGCTCCTCGGCGGGCGGCGTCTTTAGCGTGTTGAAAACGGTGCGCACCAGGGTGTTGTTGTAGCGGGGCTCGGCGGCAAACGTGGGTGCGTTGTCGTTGTCGGAAGCTGCGCCCCCAAAAACGCGGCCAGGCAGCAGGTTCACAATCAGCTTGTAGCGGCCATCCGTGACGGTGCGGCGCGGGAAGTAGTAGCCCTTCGAGAATATGTGGCTGGTGTACTCGGTGCACAGCGCGTCGCGGCGCACGTAGCCGGGGCCGTTGAGCACCTGCTTGAACGAGCGGCCCGCTAGTCCGGCCGGAATGGCTACGCCCGTGGCGTCGAGCACCGTGGGCACAATGTCCACCGTCGAAATCAGGGCGTTGCTGGTGAAGTTGGGACGGCCCTGGCCCGGCAGGCGCACCAGGAAGGGCACGCGCACACCGGCTTCGTAGTTGGTTTGCTTGCTGCGCGCGAACGGCGAGCCATGGTCGCCCAGGAAAATGACCAGGGTGTTGTGGTCTTTGCCGGCTGCTTTCAGCGCCTGCATCAGCATCCCAACGCCTTCGTCGATGCGCTTCACCCCGTTGTAGTACCCGGCGATGCTGTCGCGCTGGCCCGGCCCGTTCACGCTGCTCTGGAAGTACCACGTCGGTACGTCGGCGCCCGTGAGCGGCGTGGCCGGCAGGCCAGCTACCTGCTTGCGGAAGCGGCGGTGCGGGTCGTTATAGTTGACCATCAGGAAGAAGGGCTCGGTGGAAGCCGTGAAGAAGGTCTTGGCCCGGTCGGCCGTTTTCTGCACGTCGTTGGTGAAAAACCACGTTTCCTTGGTAGCAAACCGAAACGCCGACTCCGGGTAGACGTGCAGCTTGCCCAGGATGCCAGTGCGGTAGCCGGCAGCCTTGAGCAGGGTGGGCAGGGTTTGCACGCCCGCCTTCATCTCGTAAGTGCTGCCCTTGTAGGCCAGCCCGATTTGCCCGTTTTGGTGGGGATAGAGCCCGGTGAGCATGCTGCTGCGCGAAGGGCTGAACGAGGCCTGGGTTACGTAGGCCTTGCTGAAGCGAGTCCCCTCCACGGCCAACTGGTCGAGGTTAGGCGTTTTCATCACCTTGTCGCCGTAGCAGCTGAGCTGGGTGCCTAGGTCGTCGGATACCACCAGCAGCACGTTGAGCTTGGGAGTTGCGGGCGCCGTTTGGGCCAGCGGGGTGCGTAGGCGGTTGGCCGGCTTGGTGATGAAGGCCATCAGAAAGCTGACCAGTGCCAGCAGCAGGAAAGCGCCCAGGCCCAGCGGCCCCACATGAGGACGGTGGCGGCCTTGCTGATGCACCAGGAAATCGGGCGGGTAAGAATGTTTCATGGGGCGCGGGAAGGTTTTGGTTGGGAAAAGGGCGGAACCGCCCCTGGCGGCTTTCTGGTTGGTAGTGCGAAGAACGTATTGTTCAGCCGGGCAGGAAAAGGGCTACCTGCCTTATCAGGATGAAGTCCTTAATTCCTAGTACCAACGTCCTGATTTTTGGTACCAGCTCTATCTTGGTAAGTCAATATTCATTTAGACATTATTCATATCCAACGGCTCCTTGTGTTCTTTGCTTCTATCTTCCTTGTGTTAATCGGCCGTATTCGGCACACCTAGGGGTAGGTCTCGTCAGTGGCAGCTGCCGTTGTCAGCTAATATCAGCTGCCACAGCCATTCAGGCAGTTTGCAGATGTGCTGCCCGTATGGGGTAAGAATCAGTCGCCGTCCTGGCTGATTTCTGTTCCTGGTGGCATTTTCTTTTAACTACTGGCTGCGTAAACTCCAGCAGGCCGTATATCTTGCCCGGCGTCCCACCATCCTTCCCGTATGCAAGCCCCCCAACCTACCCCCGACCCCATTGTCCCGGATGCCCTGCTCGTGGAAGTTGCCTGGGAGGTCTGCAACCAGGTCGGCGGCATTTACACCGTCATTCGCTCCAAGGTGCCGGCCACGGTGCAGGGCTGGGACGACCGGTACTGCCTGCTGGGCCCCTACTTCGCCCAGCAAGCCCAGGGCGAGTTTGAGCCCTACGACGACCAGCAGCTTCAGGCCTTCCAGGACCCGTTTGCCGGAGCCGTGCGCGAGATGCGCCGCCGCGGCTACGACGTGTGCATGGGCATCTGGCTCGTAACGGGCCGCCCGCGGGTGGTGCTCATCAACCCCTTCCAGGCTTACCCGCAGCTGGCCCAACTCAAAACCGACCTCTGGCTCCACCACGCCATTCCCACCCCCGACCACGACGACCTCCTGCACCAGGTGGTGGCGTTTGGGCATCTGGCCAAGGTGTTCCTGCAGATTCTGGCCGCCGAGGTGGTGCCGCCCCAGCGCGTAGTAACGCACTTTCATGAGTGGATGACGGGCGTGGCCATTCCGGCCCTACGCCGCGAGCAGGTGCCCCTGCACCTGGTGTTTACCACCCACGCCACGCTGCTGGGCCGCTACCTGGCCATGAACGACCCCAACTTCTACGACCACCTCATGCAGGTGGAGTGGCAGGCCGAAGCCCGGCACTTCAACATTGAGCCGGCCGTGACCATGGAGCGGGCCGCCGCCCACGGTGCCCACGTGTTTACTACGGTGAGTGAGCTAACGGTGCGGGAGTGTATTTATCTGTTAGATAGAATTCCGGATGCCGTGCTGCCCAACGGCCTCAACATCGAGCGGTTTGTGGCCCTGCACGAGTTTCAGAACCTGCACCAGCAGTACAAGTCGAAGATTCACGAGTTTGTGATGGCGCACTTCTTCCAGTCGTACTCCTTCGATTTGGATAAGACCTTGTACCTGTTTACAAGTGGGCGCTACGAGTACCACAACAAGGGCTTCGACCTGACGCTGGAGGCCCTGGCCCGCCTCAACTACCGCCTGCAGCAAAGCAACCTGGACGGGCAGGTGGTCATGTTCTTCATCACCAAGCGGCCCTTCTACAGCATCAATCCGCAGGTGCTCCAGAGCCGGGCCGTGCTCAACGAGGTGCAGGAAACCTGCGAGGCCATTGAGCGGCAGGTGGGCGAGCGGCTGTTCTACGCCGCCGCCGCCAGCACCGACCACCGCCTCCCCGACCTCGACGCCCTGGTGGACGACTACTGGAAGCTGCGCTACCGCCGCACCCTGCAAAGCTGGAAGACCACCAGCCTGCCCCCGGTCATCACCCACAACCTCGTGGACGACGCCCAGGACGAGATTCTGAGCTTTCTGCGGCGGGCCAATCTGGTAAACAACCGGCACGACCGGGTGAAAATCGTGTACCACCCCGACTTTGTGTCGCCGGCCTCGCCGCTGTTTGGCATGGAATACGGCCAGTTTGTGCGGGGCTGCCACCTGGGCATCTTCCCCAGCTACTACGAGCCCTGGGGCTACACCCCGCTCGAGTGCGTGGCCCGCGGCGTACCCGCCGTCACGTCGGACCTCAGCGGCTTCGGCGACTACGTGATGCAAACCGTGCCTCAGCACGAGGAAAAAGGCATTTTCGTGGTGCGCCGCCAGGAAAAGAGCTTCGATGAGGCCGCCGAGGAGCTGACCGACATGCTCTGGCAGTTTGTGCAGCTCACCCGCCGGGAGCGAATCACCCAGCGCAACCAGGTGGAAAGCTCCGCCGAGCTATTTGATTGGAAAAACCTGCGCCACCACTACGACCGGGCCTACGCCCTGGCCCTGGAGCGGGAATAGTATTAGCTCTATATTACGGCCCCTTTACTCTCATTTAAGCCTACATGACTTCTCGTATCTTGTTCATCATCATTTTAAAAGTTATTGGTTTACTGGCTCTGAAGGACATTTTGGTGGGATTGTTTGGCGCACTACCAGCGCTTGGGTATGCTTTTCAGGAGGCCGGTAGTGTAGAAGGCGTGATATATCTGCTTGTGTTGGTGGGTAGCGTAGCACTGTATTGCCTGCTGCCCTACGCTTTCATCTTTAAGCCAGCATGGTTAGCTGATAAGCTTCAGTTGAGTAGCGGCATCGAGCAGGAAGCCATTCCCCTGGCAGTCCACCGCTCTACTATTCTCAGTGTGGCGATTATTGTGGTGGGAGGGCTACTACTCGTCAATGAACTGCCCAACTTTCTTCGCCTGCTACTGGCCTACTCGCAGGAACGCCGAGGCGGTGTAATTGACCCTGAGCTGACAAACCTGGTTCAGACAGCCACTAAAATAGCGCTTGGCGCTCTGCTCATCAGCAAGCAGCGCCAGCTGGTCAACTTCATCGAGTATCAGCGCCGACGACAGCCCGCGTAGCGACTCCCGCCATACCATAGAAAAAGGTCCGGTTCTCGACACGAGAGAATCGGACCTTTTTCTATGACAATACCTACCCTACCCTTGTTGGCTAGGGCCGGATTACCTGGTCGATGACGTGCACCACGCCGTTGGTGGCCAGGATGTCAACGGTGGCGGCTGTGTTGCCGATGTTAGCCGCTGTACCTGAGCCACCACGCACGGTAAAGCCACCGCTGGTCGTCGTGCCTATGGTAACGTTACCGCCCAGCGTGGCTACCGTACCCGCCGCCAGGTCCGAGGAAAACACCCGGCCCGTGCTGATAACGTGGCGCGAAAGAATGGCCGTCAGGTCGGCGTCGGAGACGGAGCTGAGCGAATTATTGCCCAGCAGGGCCCGGAAGGCAGCATCGGTGGGCGCAAACACGGTTACGTTCACGCCAGCATTACCGGCCGCGGCCAGAATGGGTGCCGCGGCGGGCCGCTGCAAGGCCTGGAGCAGCAAGGTAAACTCGGGGTTGGTGGCGCGACTGGCAGCGCTGGTCACCAGCTGCGCGATGGTCTGGCTGGGCGGCATCAGCACGTTGTCGATGGCGTGGATGGTGCCGTTGCTCGCTGCCACATCGGCTGTTACCACGCGGGTTCTGCCGTTGATAAAGACGTTGGCGCCGCTCTTGGTCAGGTAGATGGTATTGTCGTTGACACCGGAGCTGGCGGGGCGGGCCGTGGTGCGGGAGCTGGCGCCGGCCGGAATGTCGGCCGCCTTAATGTTGGCTCCCACCACGTGGTAGAGCAGAATGCTGCGCAGCGTGGCAATCTGGTTGGCATCGGTAATGGCCGTGATGTTGGCGGCCGTATTGAAGGGCGGCTGCAGCTTGGCAAAGGCGTCGTTGGTGGGCGCAAACACCGTGAAAGGACCCGTGCCGCTCAGCGTAGTGCCCAGGTCGGCTTTCGTAACAGCGGCCACCAGCACACTGAAGGATGCGTTGCCCTGGGCTACCTGCACAATATTCTGCGACGAGGCCGGGGGCGTGGTGGCCTCATCGTCGTCGCAGGCCGTCAGGCTCAGGCCGAGCGCGGCACATACCCACAACGCCAGTACTCGCAGCATCGGCCAGGGGTGAGAAAGGGGCATTCTATTCATTTGCCAAATGATTAAGGTGAAGAAGTAACGTGTTCTGATAGTAACACTAGTAAACCCTCTATATTGTTGGGCCTGGTTCTTAACTTTTTCTTTGCCTCACTGCTCTGGCCTGATCAGTAGCCGTCAGTCGTTTTTTGCCCCGCACTCTGCTCATGCCCCTTTCCTTTGCACCTGGTTTCCGGAAGGCCTTTTGTGTACCTATCTGCCTGGCCGCTGGCGCCGCTGCGGCCCACGAGTTTTGGCTGGAGCCGGCCCGCTTTGTGGTGGCACCCGGCGCGGCGGTGCACCTGCGGCGGCTGGTGGGCGAGAGTTTTCGGGGCCAGGCCTGGGCCGGCCAGAGCCGCCGGGTAGTGCAGCTGCTGCACCTGGCGCCTGGCAGTGCGCCCACCAACCTGCTGCCCGCCGCCACGGCCGCCGACACGCTCAGCACCACGGTGGTGCTGCGCCGGCCCGGCACCCACCTGCTGGCTCTGGCCTCCAACGAAGCCCTGCTCGCGCTGCCCGCCGACCAGTTCACGGCCTACTTGCAGGCCGAAGGCCTGACCCAGGCCCTGGCCCTGCGCCAGCAGCGCGGCCACGCTGCCCAGCCCGGCCGCGAAGCCTACCGCCGCTGCGCCAAAACCCTGGTACAGGCCGGCCCCGCCCTCCCCTCTGACACTGCCCGCGCCTGGGGCCGGGTAGCAGGCTTACCCCTGGAGCTGGTGCCCGAGCAAAACCCCTACCAGCTGGGGCCCGGCGCAGCCCTCACGGTGCGGGTGCTGGCTGCCGGGCGCCCCGTGGCCGGGCAGCTGGTGCGGCTGTGGCGCCGCGGTGCCCGGCCCCAGGCCCTGCTGAGCACGGTGCACAGCAACCAAAACGGCCGGGCACTGTTACGCTTATCCGAGCCGGGCGAGTACATGGTCAGCACATTGCGTATGCAGCCCGTAGCTCGCCCCGACGCCGACTGGCAAAGCACCTGGAGCACGTTAACGTTCAGTTTTCAACCGGTTTCTCAGCCTTAAATCCTCATTTTTTAAAAACAAAGTCCTACGGGCGCAACTTTAACAGCCCCCTTCCGACGAACATTTTTTTTGCTACCTTCGCAACTCCCATAATCATTGAACCACCGACGGCATGAAGTACTCCATCGATAAGAAGGAAACCTACACGATTATTACGATTGACGAGAAGAAGCTCGACACTACCGTTGCGCCGGATCTTAAATCGGAATTCGTGAAGCTAAACGCGGAGGGCATTAATAACCTGATTCTTGACCTCAGCAACGTAAAGTACACGGACTCGTCGGGGCTCAGCTCTATTCTGATTGCCAACCGCTTGTGCAACTCCACCGGCGGCCTGCTGGTGCTCACCGGCCTGCAAGACCACGTGATGAAGCTTATTACCATCAGCAAGCTGGAATCGGTGCTGCACATTCTGCCCACCGTGGAAGAAGGCATTGACCGGATTTTTCTGCACGCCATTGAGCGTGACCTGACCAGCAAGGAATAGCTTCTTTCGAGCCGCAAGCTATAAGCTGCAAGCTGCAAGCTTCTGTTCTGCCGACTAGCTCGCAGGGCCGGAGCTTGCAGCTTGCAGCTTATAGCTTGTCGCTTTTTTCGCCCGCATGGAGTTTGAGCTGAAAATCTTAGGCAGCGCCTCGGCCACCCCCTTCCTCGACCGGCACCACACGGCCCAGGTGCTGACCGTGAACGGCAGCCAGTACCTGATTGACTGCGGCGAAGGCACCCAGCACCGCCTGATGGAGTACAAGATTCGCCACCAGCGCATCCACACCATCTTTATCAGCCACCTCCACGGCGACCATTTCTTCGGGCTGTTTGGGCTGCTGGGCACCATGCACCTCAACGGCCGCCAGGAGCCCCTGCGCCTGTTCGGGCCAGCCGGCCTCGACGAAATCCTGACCACGCAGTTCCGCCACTCCGCCACTCACCTCGGCTTCGAGCTGGAGTTTACGGCCGTGGATACCACCCAGCCGGCGCTGGTGTTTGAGGACAAGAACCTGACGGTGCACACGCTGCCCATGCGCCACCGCATTCCGTGCTGCGGCTACCTGTTTCGGGAGCAGCCGCGGCGGCGACGCCTGCTGGCCGAGCGCCTGCCCGCCGGCCTCACGCCCGCCCAGCTCGGCGCCCTGGCCGCCGGCGACGATGTGGTGGACGCCGCTGGCCACCTGCTGGTGCGCAACGCCGACGTGACGGCCGCACCCCGGCCCGCCCGCACTTACGCCTTCTGCTCCGACACGCTCTACACGCCCGGCCTGGCCGAGCTGGTGCACGGCGTGGACCTGCTCTACCACGAGGCCACCTTCCTAGACGAGCTGCGCGACCGGGCCCAGCTTACCCACCACTCCACGGCCCGCCAGGCCGGGCAGCTGGCCCGCCAGGCCCAGGTGCAGCGCCTGCTCATCGGGCACTTCTCCAGCCGCTACCGGGAGCTGGAACCGTTGCTGGCCGAGGCCCGCACCGAGTTTGAGCCCACGGACCTGGCCGTGGAAGGCCTGACGGTTTCGGTTTGATTCAGACATAAGACGGTGAGAAGTGAGACATGAGACATGAGACTTTCGTGCTGATGGTTTGCTTGCCGCCGCATCTTGCGCCCGAACATCGTCTCATGTCTCACTTCTCACCGTCTCATGTCTAAAAGAAAACAGCAGCTCTACCTGGTGCTCAGTGGCATTTTTATCACCAATGCGCTGCTGGCGGAGATTATTGGGGTGAAGATATTTTCGGCGGAGGCCCTGCTGGGGCTGCCCGGCAACCTCACGGCCGGCGTGCTCATCTGGCCCGTGGTGTTTGTCACCACCGACATCATCAACGAGTACTTCGGGCGCGAGGGCGTGCTGCGGGTGAGCTACCTCACGGTGGCCCTGATCTTGTTTGCCTTTCTGGTGATTTACCTCACCACCAAGCTGCCTCCGGCGGCCTTCTGGCTCGACGTCAACAAGACCGATGCCCAGGGCCGGCCGTTCAACATTGACTACGCCTACCAAAGCATCTTCCGGCAGGGCGGCAACATCATTGTGGGCTCCATCGTGGCTTTTTTCGTGGCCCAGGTGCTCGATGCCACGGTGTTTCAGCTGCTGCGCCGGGCCACGGCGGGGCGTTACGTGTGGCTGCGCGCCACGGGCTCCACGCTGGTTTCGCAGCTGGTCGATTCGTTTGTGGTGCTGTTTGTGGCCTTCTACCTGTTCGGCAACTGGACGCTGGAGCAGGTGCTGAGCGTGGCAAACACCAATTACTGGTATAAATTCGCGGCCGCCATCCTGCTCACGCCGGTGCTCTACCTCGCCCATTTCCTCATCGACCGGTATGTGGGTCGGGAAGCCGCCGCGTAGGGGCGCGTCGCACGCGCCCGCCGGTGCTGGCCGTTTCGCGCCAATCTGCCGGCTATCAACCCAACGACCGGGCGCGTGCGACGCGCCCCTACCGCAAAGCATCTTATGTCCCGCATCCTTACCGGCATTCAGAGCACGGGCCGCCCCCACCTGGGCAACCTGCTCGGCGCTATCCTTCCGGCCATTGAGCTGTCGAAAAACGCGCAGAACGAGTCGTTGTACTTCATTGCCGACCTGCACTCGCTCACGACGGTGCGCGACGCCGACACGCTGCGCCAGAACACCTACGCCGTGGCCGCCGCCTGGCTGGCTTGTGGGTTCGATACCGACAAGAACCTGTTTTACCGCCAATCCGACGTGCCGCAGGTGACGGAGCTGGCCTGGTATCTGTCGTGCTTCACGCCTTATCCGATGCTGGCCAACGCCCACTCATTCAAGGACAAGTCGGATCGGCTGTCGGACGTGAATGCGGGCCTGTTTACCTACCCCGTGCTCATGGCCGCCGACATCCTGCTCTACGACGCCGATGTGGTGCCCGTGGGCAAGGACCAATTGCAGCACCTGGAAATCACGCGCGACATTGCCGCGGCCTTCAACAGCCGCTACGGCGAGACGCTAGTACTGCCCCAGGCCCGCATCGACCAGGAGCTGATGACAATTCCGGGCATTGATGGCCTGAAGATGAGCAAGAGCTACGGCAACACCATCGACATTTTCGCTGACGACAAATTCCTGCTCAAAACCATCCGCAGCATCGTGTCGGACAGCACCCCGCTGGAAGCCCCCAAAAACCCCGACACCGATACTACTTTCAAGCTTTACTCCCTGCTGGCCACACCCGACGAAACCGCCGCCATGCGGGCCAACTACCTCAACGGCGGCTACGGCTACGGCCACGCCAAGCAGGCCCTCTACGAGCTGATTCTGCGCCGCTTCGCCACGGAGCGGGAGCGGTTCAGCTTCTACATGAACAACCTGCCCGAAGTAGACGCCCGCCTCGCCGAAGGCGCCCGCAAAGCCCAGGCCTACGGCGCCGAAGTCCTGAACAAGGTCCGCGAGAAAGTAGGGTATCTGCGGCGGTGAAATAGTGAGGAGGTAACAGGTGACAGGTGACAAGTGATAGGTAACGAGTAGACCGTCATGCTGAGCGCAGCCGGAGGCGCAGTCGAAGCATCTCTACCGCTTCGTTGAACAAGCATCAGGAAGTTAGCCCGCGGGAGAGATGCTTCGACTACGCCTCCGGCTGCGCTCAGCATGACGGCCTTTCTACTCACTACTCACTACTAATATGGCAGGCCGTCGGTGGCCGCGAGGTACTGCTGCTCGCCCGAAAAGCTGAAGCCTACCTTGCGCGGGCGGCTTACCTGCTGGTTTTCCAGCTTCTGCTTCACGCTGATTTTCTGGATGTCGTCCAGGGGCGGGGCAATAAGGTCGTTGTTGACAGCAGCAATCATGGCGCTTTCCACGAAGAGCTTCAGGTCGTCTTCCGTTACTTTGTTGTCCGACATATCGTTGTCGGGCAGTTCCAGCTGCTGCACGCCTTCCAGGAAGTAGTGGTTGTCGTAGTTGATGAGCAGGCGACCTACCAGGTAGCCGGGGTCGTTCATGCGCTGGTACTTGATGGAGTCGGCCATGAAGTTGTAGGCCATGATGTGGCCGAAAAACCGGCGCCGGAAATCCTCCTGCACGTAGGGCGTCGACATGGGGCCGTAGTCGTCGGGGAAGGTCACGATGTTGGAGTGCAGCACAAACACCAGCAAGTCGCCGGAGAAGCGGATGTGAAACTCCATGTCGTTGACGGGCCGGTACTCGATTATCACCGACGAATCGACGGGCGTAATCTTGCGGCTCAGCTCCACCACCAGCTCCTGCGTTACTTTGCGCAGCAAGTCAAACGTAGCCAGGGTGTTGCGGTAGATGGCCTGCTTCACGGTTGACTTCTGCCGCAGGCCATCAAAAATCAGGTCGAGGCGGTCGGCGGGCGTTGGGCCGGGGGAGCCGGCCTCGTTGGGTGCGGCATTATCGGTATTGGGCGAGCCGGCCGGTAGCGGCGGGAGCGGGGCGCCGGGGGTGCCGTCGTCGGTGTGGGGTGAGGCAGCGGGGGCAAGTGCAGAGGCAGGCAGTTCGTCCATACAAACAAAGAGGAAAGTGCAAAGGCGTAGCTGAGTTGAACCTACGCAAAATAACCACCGCGGAGTTTTGACGCTGCCCAACTCGGTAAGTGGGCCGCATTAGCCGGCCAACGGCGGTGGCGGCAGCAGCTGCTCCGCCACGGGCCAGGCATTGCTCCGAAAAGCTACCGTGCGCAGGCCCGCGTGCGGAAACGCCGGCGCGGGCGGCAGCAGCATAGCCTGGGCTGCGGCGGTTTGCAGGGCCTCCCCCACCGTGCGCACCGCCCCGGCCGGCACGGCCCGCCGCTCCAGCTCCGCCAGCAGCTCCGTGCCGCTGACCTCGGCAATCCGCTGGCGCAACAGCTCCTCCAGCTCCCGGCGGTGCCGCACGCGGGCCGGGTTGGTGGTAAAGCGGGCATCTCCGGCCCAGTCCGGGCGGCCCAGCACGGCGCACAGCTGCCGAAACTGCGGGTCGCTGCCCACGGCTAGCAGCAGGCGCACGCCATCCTGGGCCTGATACACAGTACCGTAGGGCACAATGCTGGGGTGGCCCGAGCCCAGGGGCTGGGGGTCGTGGCCGGTGACGAGATAGGTAGCGGCCTGGTTGGCCAGCGAGGCCAGGGCACTATCCCAGAGCGACACTTCCACCAGGGCGCCGCGGCCGGTTCGCTCCCGCTGGTAGAGGGCCGTGAGCAGGCCCTCTTTGAGCTGGTGGGCGGTAAGCAGGTCCATGAGGGCCACCGGCATTTTCTGGGGCTCGTGGCCGGATCCAGCGGCGTTGAGGTGCATAAAGCCAGCCTCAGCCTGGAGCACGGCGTCGTAGCCGGCGCGCGAGGTATCGGGGCCGTAGCCGGTGATGTGGCCGTAGAGCAGGCGCGGGTTCAGGGCGGAGAGCGTGGCGTAGTCGGCGGCCAGCTTCTCGGCGTCGCCGGGCTTGTAGGAGGCCAGCACGATGTCGGCCGCGGCGGCCAGGCGGTGCAGTTCCTGGCGGCCGGCGGGCTGGGTCAGGTCAAGCACCCGGCTCTGCTTGCCCCAGTTGGCGCAGGAGAAGTACGCCGATACGGGCGCGTCGGGGGCCTCGGCAGGGGTGCGCCAAGTGCGCGTCACGTCGCCGGCCGGGGCTTCAATCTTCAGCACCTCAGCACCCAGCTCGGCCAAAAACTGCCCTACCTGCGGCCCCGCCAGCACCGAGGCCAACTCCAGCACGCGTAAGCCGTGGAGGGGAAGCGGTTGGGAAGAATCTTTCATGCACGAAAGTAATATGCTTGCTGGCGTACCCTGGCGGCAGACTTAGGCAGCGAAGTTGCCGCGTCTGCCCGCCGATAAATGGGGCAAGTCTCCCGACTTGCGGCCGCCGAAGGCGGCCAGCCGGCACCGCGCCGCAGGAACTGGTAGTGGGCCAGACAGATGTAACGCGAAGTTTCACTTCGCGAGATGCTAGGACGACCGGTCCTGAATCGTTCTGGCGCGTCGCGAAGTGAAACTTCGCGTTACACTTCTCTGCCCCACCAGCTCATATGGTCCTGACGCGAGTTGGCCGCCTCCGGCGGCCGCAAGTCGGGAGACTTGCCCCATTCCTCGGCGGGCAGACGCCTCGCCTGCGGCGAGAAGTCTGCCGCCAGGCAGCACTTGTTACGACGCTAGGTAGCCTCGGTCGCGCAGGTCTGACTCAGGATTTCGCAGCAGCTCCAAGCGGCCGTTGCGCAGCAGGTACACTACATCGGCCAGGGCCAGCACTTCGGCGTAGCGGTGGTCGGTGATGAGCAGGCCGGTGCGGCGCTTGGCGGCTCGCAGCAGGTCAGCCAGGCGCTCCACATGCAAGGGCATGATGCCGGAGAACGGCTCGTCCAGGAGCAGAAACCGGCTGCTGCGGGCTACTAGCAGGAGCACTTGCAGCAGCCGCAGCGTTCCGCCCGACAGCTCATTCAGCCGCTGCCCGGACCGCACTTGTTCGCGCAGTTCGGGAAAGTCGGCCAGCGCCTCTTCTACGTCTACGCCCAGTAAGCCAGCCGCCGTTATTGCCGGCAGGTGTCCTGGTAGGAGCGGCACTTGGGGCAGGTAGCTCATCAGCCCCGGCACTGGGTAGGCGGGCACCACGCGGCGGCCGTTCACGCGTACCGAAGCATCTGGCACCGTTCGGGCCCCGAAAATGGTTTGCAGCAGCGTCGACTTGCCGCAGCCGTTGCGGCCCAGCAGAGCCACAATCTGTCCGGTCTGCACCCGCAGGTAGATGTCGGTAAGCAAGGGGCGCGCCCCGAAGCTGAGTTGAATCCCATCTGCCTCCAGCACCCAAGGGCTCGTATCAGCTGTGCTCATAGCCGGCTTAGAGCGTGGAGTAAAGCCAGCAGTCCACCAAGTAGTGCCGTATCGGCCAGCACCACGCCAGCCCACAGCTGCCGGGGCGACAGGTGCAGGTTACGGTATAGCCAATACTGATTCGGCCGAAACTTGCTGGTCAGGTAGATAACCGGCGGAAAGGTTAGCAGCTTGAGCAGCACAGCTGGCAGTAGGCGGGGCAACTGGCCCATCACGAACCACGAGGAAAGAACAACCAGGATGGATAGCGGCACGGTGAACGGCAGTACCGAACGATAAAAGAGCCACCCGGCCCGCAGATACATAATCATCGTTTCGTATACCTAATACGGCCGGGTAACGCATGGATCGGGTAATTTCGTCTTACAAAGTAGCGCGGGCCATCTTCAGCGGCGCATACTCCGCTCGATATGCCAAGCATCGGCCACACACTGCCGCCGCAGGACGTCCACATCCGGGCCCGTGCTGCTAACCTGGCGCCCGTCAGCAGCTTGCAGCACCCGATACACCCCATTGGAAACCTCCTTGATACGCTGATACCAACCAGGAGGAGGCAGCGGCGCAGTTTCGTGTTCTGATTTCATTACGCAGCTAACTTTCTACCTAGCCGCACAAACACCGGAAACCGCACCGTCCGCTCCTCAGCGCCCCAGTGGCGGGTCAGCTCGTCGGCCAGCAGCAGCACCGGGTCGTGGCCGTGCTGCTGCTGAAACTTCACGGCGCTGGACCAGGTGCGCAGGTAGTTCAGCATCCAGTCGGCCGACCACTGCCGCTCCACCTCGAAACGAGCGTGCTCCGTGGCCGCAAACGGAAACGGCAGGCGGGCGTACGCGTCGAGGATGTGCCAGCGGTTGGCATCCCAGTACGAACCGAGCGTGTCGTCGTGAAACTGCCGCAGCAGCGAGTCTAGGTGGGGGCTCACCTGCACCAGGCCGTAGCCCCATTCGGCCACCACGCCGCCCGGCCGCAGCACCCGGCTTACCTCGCCGTTGAAGGCCTCCATGTCGAACCAGTGCAGGGCCTGGGCCACGGTCACCAAGTCGAACGACGAGTCGGGAAAAGGCGGGTGCTCAGCGGGAGCCTGCTGGTAGATGATGCCAGGGTGAGCCGGTGCCTGGGCGAGCTGGGCCGCGCTGAGGTCGGTGGCATCTACGCGCGCGAAGTGCCGGGCCAGCACCTGGGCCACCTGCCCGTTGCCGGTGGCACAGTCCCAGGCCCGCTCCCGGCCCGGCACCCGCGCCAGCAGCCACTCATATAGGGCCGGCGGATAATCGATGCGGTAGCGGGCGTACAGGCTGGCCTGGGTTGAGAATCGGTCGAGAGCGGGCATGTTGGGATTGGTTGGTGGTTGGGGCAGAACACGTAGGAACAACTCCTTCTACGCCACCTTCCGCAAGATTAAATGGTCCGTACTTTACGCCGTCGTCAACTCCCACAAACCAATCCCCATCAACCAACCCCCAGCATGTCAACTCCCATCCAGACCGGCCTGCTGGCCTATGGCTTGTCGGGCCGCGTTTTTCACGCCCCGTTTCTGGCCGCGCACCCCGGCTTCCGGCTGCGGGCCGTGGTGGAGCGCAGCCAGCAGCGGGCCGCCGCCGACTACCCCGGCCTTGTCAGCTACGGCAGTGTTGAGGAACTGCTGCACGATTCTGCCATTGAGCTGGTGGTGGTCAACACCCCCAGCCATACCCACTTCGAGCTGGCCCAGCAAGCGCTGCAAGCCGGCAAGCACGTGCTGATGGAAAAGCCGGTGTGTACGTCGGTGGCGGAGCTGACGGCGTTGTTTGCGCTGGCCCGCACGGTCGGCCGCCACGTGCTGGCCTACCAGAACCGCCGCTGGGACTCCGACTTTCAGCTGGTGCGCCAGGTAGTGGAAAGCGGGCAGCTGGGCCCGCTCACGGAAGCGCACTTTCGCTTCGACCGCTACAAGCTGCCGCTCAACACCAAGCAGTTCAAGGAAGACCCCGCTTTGCGCGGCAGCGGCCTGCTTTACGACCTAGGCCCGCACGTGCTCGACCAAGCGCTGAGCTTGTTTGGGCCGCCGCGGCGGGTACGCAAAACCCTGGCCGCCCACCGTCCCGGCTCCCGTGTCGACGACTATTTCCACCTGCACCTGGAATACGCCGGCGGGCTGAACGTATTTGTGGGCGGCAGCCTGCTGGTGGCCGCGCCCGGCCCGGCCTACGCGCTGCACGGCACCGGCGGCAGCTTCACCAAAACCCGCGCCGACGTGCAGGAAGCCCAACTCGACCACGGCCTCTCGCCGCTCGACGCCGCCTACGGCCACGAGCCGGCCGTCGCCGAAGGCCGGCTGACGCTGGTGGCCGAAGACGGCACCCGAACCGAGTCGGCCGTGGCGGCCCCGCGCGGCAACTATGCGGCCTTGTTCGAAGCTGTGTACCAGGCTGTGCGCCACGGGCAGCCGTTTCCGGTCCGCGAAGACGAGCTGCGCTGGCAGCTGGAAGCGCTGGAAATGTAGTTGTACTGGCGGGAGAAGGTGGCCGACGAGGTGTTGGTGCAGCCTATGAGCGGCCGGTAGGGCGGGCCTATTTGCCAAAATCCACTTACTTTCCTGAGAGGGTGTGGCCGAAGCAGACGGCCGGCTGAACTGTGGAGTGTATGCACCATTTCCTGACTTATCGACTACTCTGCCGCCGGCCGGCGCCTTTCGGGTGGGTGCTGACGGCGCTGTTGGGGGCGTGGCTGCTGGGGCTGGCGCGGCCGAGCCGGGCCCAACTGGGCCGGGCCACGCCCGCCGACACGGCCCGCATTTCGGCGCTGGTGCAGCAAGGCCAAGCCGTGGAAAGCCAGCAGCCTACGGCGGCGGTGCGCTGCTACCAACGCGCCTTCACGCTGGCTGATAGCCTGGGCTACCCCGTCGGCTACTTCACGGCCACCCGCCACCTGGTTTTCGCCCTCAACAACCTGGGCCGCTACCCCGAAGCTAAGGCGTTGGCGTTGCGCGCCCTAGCGCGGGCGCGGCAGGACACGTCGAAAAACCACCTGGGCCAGAGCCATTTTGCGCTGGGCCTAACCGCTTGGAAGCAGGGCGAGTTCAAGGAAGCCGTGCGCCAGTACCACCAAGCCGAGCACTACATGCGCCAGTTGCACAAAACCTACAACCTAGGCGTCATCCACAACAACCTGGCGCTTATCTACCAGCAGCAAGAACTTTACGACCAAGCCCTGAAAGAACTGCAGCTGGCGTTGCAGTTCCAGCGCCAGACCAATGCCACCCCGCGCGACTTGGCCATTACGTACTTCAACATTGCCAGCAACTACTGGCGCCAACGCAACGGCCCGCAAGCCAAGCACTACTACCGGCTAACACGGCAACACCTCGATCCGCGCAAAGACCTCGACATTCTGGTAAACCTATACAACAACCTGGGCCAGATGTTTTTGCACCAAGCCGCCGACGCCTCGGCCGAGCGGCGGCGCATTCTTCACGACTCCAGCTTTTACTACCACCGCCAAGCCTTGCAGCTGAGCCGGCAGTTGCGCAGCCCCGTCGACGAGCTGCACCAGTTAAACGCCTTGGCCACTATCTACAACGACCAGCGAGAGTACGCCCAAGCCCGGCCTTTGCTGCAACGGGCGCTGGCCATGGTGCGCCAGCACGGCAACGCGCCCACGGAGCGCATAGCCATCTACCGCGGGTTCATCAACATGTACGAAGGGCAGCGCAACTTCGAGGCGGCCTACCGCTGGCGCGACCGATACGAGGCCGTGGCCGACTCGCTCGACAACCAAGCCACCAAGGATTTGCTGGAAAGCTACCGGCTAAAAGCGCAGCAGGCTAGTACCCAGCTGAAGCTGCAAGCCAAGCAAAACCAAATCAACGGCCTCCAAGACGAGCGGCGGCGCCAGCGCCTATGGTTGGTGCTGGCGGCCGTGACGGCCACGGCCGCGGCTGGCCTGCTGGCGCTGGGCTACTCCTATTACCAGCAGAAGCAGCGCGCTAACGCCCAGGCGCTGCTGGCCGTGCAGCGCCAGCAGGACTTGCTGGCCGTGCAGGCCGAGTTGCACGGGCAGCAAAAAGAGCGCGGGCGCATTGCCAAGGAGATGCACGACGACCTGGGCGGCTCGCTCACGGTTATCGGGCTGCTGAGCGAGGTGCTGAAAACCCGCCCCGGCACGGCCGCCGCGCCCGAGGTGCACAAGATTTCGGCCTTGTCGGCCGAGATGGTCACCAACCTGAACCAGATCATCTGGTCGCTGAACGCGCGCAACGACAGCCTCAACGGCCTGATTGCCTACATCCGCGCCTACGCCCGCGAGTTCCTCGACAACACCACCCTTGCGCTGCGCGTGCACGCCGCCGAGGCCGCCGAAGACGTGAGCATCAGCGGCGACGACCGGCGCAACCTCTTCCTCACCATCAAGGAGGCCTTGCACAACGTGGTCAAGCACGCTCAGGCCACGCGCGTGACCTTACGCCTGGAAGCCCGCGCCGGTACGCTGCTCATCGAGGTGTGCGACGATGGGCGCGGCCTGGCGCCGGGTGCTTCGCCCGCGGACCAGCGCAACGGGCTGACCAACATGGCTAACCGGATGCGCGAGTCTGGCGGCCAGTGCACCGTTGAGCCGGCGCCGGGCGGTGGCACCTGCGTGCGCCTCACGTATCCGTACCGCCCAACCGTAGCAGCGGCCTCGCCGAAAATACTGCAATTGTAGTATGGTGCCCGGCGCACTTTCTGCGCATTTTGCCGCATGAACCACGTCATTTCGGTTGCCATTGTTGAGGACAAAGACGACATCCGGCAGTCCTTGGCTATTTTGATTGGCGGCGCACCCGGCTTCGTGTGCCAGGCCACCTACGCCACGGCCGAAGCCGCGCTGGCCGAGCTGCCCGCCGCCCCGCCCGACATCGTGCTGATGGACATCGACTTACCGGGCATCAACGGTATCGAAGCCGTGCGCCAGCTCAAGCCGCAGTGCCCGGCCACGCAGTTTATGATGTGCACGGTGTACGACGAAGACGAGCCGGTATTCGACGCCCTCAAGGCCGGCGCCAACGGCTTCATTCTCAAGCGCACCCCGCCCCACCGCCTGCTCGAAGCCCTGGCTGAGCTGCACGACGGCGGCTCGCCGATGAGCAGCTCCATTGCCCGCAAAATCGTGGGCTCGTTTCAGGCCCACCCCGCCGCCGCGGCCGACGAGTTGGCCGCCCTCACGGCCCGCGAGCGGGAAATCCTCGACCGGTTGGCCCGCGGCTACAGCCATAAGGAAGTGGCCGACGAGTTGGTAGTGGCCCCTACCACCGTGCGCAAGCATATTTTCAACATCTACGAAAAGCTGCAAGTACACTCCAAGATTGCCGCCGTGAATAAATACCTGGGCCGCGGCTAGGCGGCCGAGCTGCAGCCTAAAGCAGCTGCAGAAGCTGTTGCGGGCACAGAAAGCAGGCCCGGACCGCATGGTCCGGGCTTTGTGCGTTGCCCCGGCCGGACACCGCGCTCCAACAAGCAGGCTATAGGCCGAAGCCCATGCCTCGTCCAACGGCAGAACAGGGCTTCAAGAAGCTAAAAATCATGCAAATGCGGTATGGTGCGGCGCCAGCTGCGCGGCTAGGTTTGCCTCACCGATTCGCTGGGAATCGGGCTGCGCTTCACCTTCCAAACCCCATTGCCATGAACAAGCTGCTGTTTTTCCTTTTCCCGCTGCTGCTGGTCCTCACGGGCTGCCCGAAAGACAAAGAAAAAGACCCCGAGCCGGCCAAGCCCGCCGCGGCCGTCGCCGGCACCTACACGCTGTCGGCGTTCCGCTACTCCGACTCCGACGGCACCACTAACCTGCCCACGTTGCCCACCACTATCAACGGGCGCACTGTTTCCGGCACCGTGGTCCTGACGCAAGTGAGCGGGCAAGATGCTAAGGTGAGCCTGAAGCTAACGCTGAAAATCACTGGCCAGCAAGACGCTGTCATCGACATCGACGAAATCGGGGTGGAAGGTTCCGGACCTTACACGCTCAAGCTTGACGGCCAGTCGGTGGGCAGCGTGGACGGCAACACGTGCACGTTCAGCGTGTCGGAAACCGATCAGCAAGGGCAGCATGTGGAGCTGTCGTTTACGGGCCGCAAATAAGCCGCACCATGCACGCACTCAACCGATTTCTCGCCGTGGGCGCGCTTTTGGCCGCGGCGCTGCTGGGCCGGCCCCGCGCGGTCCACGCCCAAGGCGGGCAGCACGTGCTGTTCCTGGGCTCCGAGCTGGGTGTGGGCGTGGGCCGCTACAACGGCATCGGCCTGCTCACCGGCCCCGACATCCGCTACCAGCTGCCGCTCGGCCGGCAGTTTGCCCTCACCGCCAGAACCGGCCTCGACGTATTTTTTGTGAAGGGCCGCTACTCCGAGTACTACCGCTACTATTATGGCCCCACCACTGGCCTGTCGATTCCGGTGACGGTAGGCCCGCGCTTTTACATCGTCGAAGGGCTGCACACCAGCCTCAACCTGGGCGTCGACATCGGGGTGAACCGGCTGACTACTACCAGTTTCCACTTCGAGCCCGGGGTGGGCTACGCCTTGCCTGTCGGCAAGGGCAACTACGTGGACCTGGGTACCAGCTTTGGCACGAGCTTTAGCCAGGGCAGTGGGGTGTTTCTCTTCACCTTTGCTTACGGCCTGAACCTGAACCGTTGACGAGTTCCTTCCTCGGGTTATTATCTATTATCCGCCGCTTCCGGCCCGCCTGTGCGGGGCGGGAGCGGCGGCTTGCGTTGGTGGCGAGGCTTTCAAAGACGCCGTGACCAAACGCGCCGCTTAGGCAACCGCCAAGGCTCGCCACACGCAACCGCCGCGCTGTTCGGCTCCGCGTCCTATCCCTTATCTTTGCCGCCCACACACAGGCGGTTTGCTGACCGAGGAAGCGAAGGTCAGCCCATTTTTCATCATAATTTCAGCTGAACCTTGACGTTTCACGAATTCAACCTCCACGACGACCTGCTGGCTGGCATCGACGCCATGAACTACCTGCAGGCCACACCCATTCAGGAGCAGGCCATTCCCCGCATTATCGACGGCAAAGACCTGATTGCCTGCGCCCAGACCGGCACCGGCAAAACGGCCGCCTACCTGCTGCCCCTCATCGACAAGATTTCCCACGCCAAGCACGGCACCACCTCCACGCTCATTTTGGTGCCCACGCGGGAGCTGGCCACCCAGATTGACGAGCAGGTCATGGGCTTCGGCTACTACGTTGAAGTCAGCTCCATTGCCATTTATGGCGGGGGCAAAAGCGAGGGCTGGGAGCAGCAGAAGCGCGCCCTCACCTCCGGCGCCGACATCATCATTGCCACGCCCGGCCGCCTCATTGCCCACATGCAGATGGGCTACGTGAAGTTCGACGACCTGAAGTACCTGGTACTGGACGAGGCCGACAAGATGATGGACATGGGCTTCTCCGATGACATCCTCAACATCGTGCGGCAGCTGCCCAAGCAGCGGCAGACCCTGCTGTTCTCGGCCACCATGCCCAACAAAATCCGCGACTTCTCGAAGCAGATTTTGCAGGACCCCGAGGAAATCCGCCTGGCCGTGAGCAAGCCCGCCGAGGGCATCGACCAGCAGTTCTATATGGCTTTCGACCGCCAGAAGATTTACCTGCTCGAACACATCATCAAAACCCAGGACGTGCAGAGCATGGTGCTGTTTACGAGCCAGAAAGCGGCCGTGGGCGGTATTGTGCGGGCCATCAACAAGCTGGGCTACGAGGCCAAGGGCATCAGCTCGGACCGCACGCAGGAGGAGCGTGAGCAAATCATGCGCGAGTTCAAAAACAAGCAGTTCCCCATCCTGGTAGCCACCGACGTGCTCAGCCGCGGCATCGATATCGACTCGCTGAGCCACGTGGTGAACTATGACATTCCGCGCGCCGCCGAGGACTACGTGCACCGCATTGGCCGCACGGCCCGCGCCGCCACCAAAGGCACGGCCATTACCTTCATTTCGGACCAGGACCAGGACCGCGTGGTGAAGATTGAGCGCCTGATTGAGCGCGAAATCGAGAAGCAGAAAATCACCGAAGAACTAGGCCTAGGCGAAGCGCCCGAGTTTGACCCCAAACGCTTCAGCGGTTTGCGCGGCAAAATCGGCGGGCGGCCCGAGCGTGGTGGCCGCCACGGCGGCTCCGGCCGCGACCGGGGCCCGCGCCCCGAAGGCGGTGGCCGCTCTGGCAGTGGCCCGCGCGACAACCGCGCCCCCCGCCCCGACCGTGGCCACGGCAAGCCCGACGCCGACCAGCAAGCCCGCATTGCCAAGGCCCAGGCCGCCCTGGCTGCCCTGGACGCCGGCGAAAAGCCCGCCCAGCCCTATGAGCGCCTGGCCCGCGAACCGCGGCCGGAGGGCGAGGGCCGGCCCCGCCGGGAGCCTCGCGCCCCGCGCCCCCCGCGCCCGGAAGGCGAAGCTGCCGCCCCCGAACCACGGGCCGAAGGCGAACAGCGCGAAGGCCAGCGCCGCAGGAAGCGGGGCGGCCGCAACCGCAACGGCCGCGACCCGCGCCCGGAAGGCGGCGCCCCAGCGGCAGAGCCTACGGCTGCCGCACCGATTGCCCCGAGTGCTGAGTAACTGAAAAACGCCTCCGCTGCCACTATAGCGGGGGCGTTTTTGGTGGTAACTTGTTTTCCGGAAGCTGTTAGCCACTCGCGGTAATGGTGGGCCGGCTGTATCTTGCCTCTTCTCATCCCTCAGCCTTGCCACCATGCCTATCACGCAGTTTTCGCAGCTCGACTTAAGCAAAACCTACTCGTACGCCGATTACCTGACGTGGCAGTTCGATGAGTTTGTGGAGTTAATCCGGGGCCGAGTGCGCCGTATGAGCCCCGCGCCGCGGCGGCAGCACCAAACGGTGTCTTTCAATTTAAGCGCCGCCATTAAGCAATTCTTGCGCGGCAAATCCTGCCAGGGTTTTGCCGCACCCTTCGATGTGCGCCTGACCCGCAGCACTGCCAACGGCGACGCCAGCATCGAAACCGTGGTGCAACCTGACTTGTGCGTCATTTGTGACCCGCAGAAGCTGGACGACCGGGGCTGCCTGGGCGCCCCCGACTGGGTTATCGAAATTGTGTCGCCCGGCAACTTCGCCCGCGACACCAAGGAAAAGTACGACCTCTACGAAGAAGCCGGCGTGCGGGAATACTGGCTGGTGCTGCCCGGCGAAAAAAGCGTGGCCGTGTACGTGCTGGAGGAAGGCCGCTACCAACCAAAAGGCGAATACTACACCCCCGGCCCCATCCCGGTGCACACGCTGCCCGGTGTAGTCCTGGAGTGGGCCGAGGTGTTTGAAGGCGTGTAAGGTGGTGCGTCGCCCGTATAAGCCGCCCGCATGAAGTGTATGCTGTGCAGCGCGGCTCTTACACCACCTGCCCTACCCCAAACAGCACCGTAAACACCAACGTGGTCAGGGCCATTTGCTTCAGCAGCGGGTCGAGCTGCATAGAATCCTGGCGCTGCCACACGGCGCGGGCGTGGCGCAGTAGCAGCGGGCCACTCAGCAGAAACAGCCACTGCCAGGGCGAGTGGTAGGTCAGGGCTACGTAAAGCACGGCTGCCCCGAAGCCCAGCAGCAGCAGCAGCCAGTGGTAGCGCCGGGCGTGCACGGGGCCCAGGCGCACGGGAATGGTGATTTTGCCGGCCAGCTCGTCGGAGCGGATGTCGCGGATGTTGTTGACGTTGAGCACGGCCGTGGCGAAGCTGCCCAGGGCCGCAGCGGGCAGCAGCACGGGCAGCGGCAGGCTGCGGGCTTGCAGAAAATAGGTGCCGCACACGCCCACCAGTCCGAAAAAGACGAACACCGACAAGTCGCCCAGGCCGGCGTAGCCGTAGGGCCGGGAGCCGGCCGTGTAGTTGACGGCCGCCCAGATGGCCGCCAGGCCCAGCCCAAAGAAGCCCGCAAACAGCCAGGCGCCGGCCGTGCCCAGGGCCACCCACAGCAGCAGCAGCCCGCTCCCCAACGACAGCAGCCCGAACAGGCCCATGCCCCGCTTCATCTGCTGGGGCGAAATGGCTCCGCTCTGCACGGCTCGCTGTGGCCCCTCCCGGTGTACGCTGTCGGCGCCGTTTTGCGAGTCGCCATAGTCGTTGGCGAGGTTGCTTAGGATTTGGAGCAGCACGGTCGTCAGGGCCGCCAGCCCAACCACGCTGCCCCGAAACTGCCCGTGGCTGGCCGCCAAAAAGCCGCCCGTCAGGATGCTGGCCAGGGCCAGCGGCAAAGTGCGCGGCCGAAAGGCCGAAATCCAGGCTTTGGCAGGCGAAACGGCAGGAGCAATAGAGGAAGCAGGGTTCATATCATAGAAACATCTAACCGTTGTGCTAAAGAAAACGTCCTGCTCTATCTGGCGTCCGCTTGCCGAAGCATCTCTACCGCTGGCTAACTCAATCGTGCGGACGAAGCAGGCATCCGCGGCGAAGCGGGAGAGATGCTTCGGCAAGCGGACGCCAGATAGAGCAGGACAATAGCGCTACAACGTCAGTGCGCAAGATGCTTTGGCTGCGCGGACGCCAGATCGAGCAGGACGGTTAAAGGACGCAATAACTTATTTCAGAATAGCCGCCACCAGCTCGTCGCTCATGGGCTTCACCTTCGATGGATAAAAAGCTACCACGCGGCCCTGCTCATCAACCAGGTACTTGCAGAAATTCCAGGTGGGCGCGTCGCTGACGGCGCCGTTTCTCGACTTGTCGGCCAGGAACTGGTAGAGCGGAGCCGTGTCGGCACCCTTCACCGAGACTTTGGCAAACATGGGGAAAGTGACGCCGAAGTTTTTCTCGCAGAAGGTGGCAATCTGCTCGTTGGTGCCCGGCTCTTGCCCGCCGAAATTGTTGGCCGGGAAGCCCAGCACCGTTACCCGGTCGCCGTGCTTTTTGTGCAGCTCCTCCAGCTCCTTGTACTGCGGGGTGTAGCCGCACTCCGAGGCTACGTTTACGATGAGCAGCTTCTTGCCTTTAAATTGGCTGAGCTTCACATCTTTGCCGTCGATACTTTTCACGGTAAAATCGTAGACCGTGGTGGGAGCGGCAGTGGTTTCGGTAGTCATTGGGTGGGTGGCGGTAGAAAAATGGGAGAAAGACAGGCCGCCGGCCAGCAGCGCGCCGAGTAGGAGAAAAGATTTCATGGGTAGGCGTAAGTACAGGAAATGACAAAGCAGATTTGCTCAGCAAACCGGGTTGCTGGTGCAATGTTCGGCCCCAGAGTAAGGACGTTGCCAGAGCCGGCGCGGACGAAATTGCCGAAATTCTGCACAACTTAGCCCGGCGCTACTAGAAAAACCGTTGCCTGCGGCCCGCCGCGTCCTTCACCTTAACCTTGCCTGCTCATGCGTAGGACTCTCTATTCGGTCATTGCCGGAACGGGCAGTTACCTTCCCTCCCGGGTTGTTCCCAACGCGGCCTTCACTTCTTCGGCCTTCTTCGAGGCCAACGGCCAGCCCCTCACCAAGTCGGGGGAGGAGATTGTCGAGCGGTTTGCTCAGATTACTGACATTCAGGAGCGGCGCTACGCCGAGGACGACCAGGTAGCCTCCGACCTGGCCTTTCTGGCCGCCCAGAACCTGTTTGCATCCTGCAACGCCGACCCGGAGCAGCTCGACTACATCCTGGTGGCCCACAACTTCGGCGACATATCGGCCGCCAACCGCCGCTCCGATTTTGTGCCCACCCTGGCGGCCCGCGTGAAGCACAAGCTGGGCATCGAAAACCCGAATACCATTGCCTACGACCTGCCTTTTGGCTGCCCCGGCTGGCTGCAAGGCGTCATTCAGGCCGATTACTACCTGCGCTCCGGCGATGCCCGGCGGGTGCTGGTCATTGGAACTGAAACGCTTTCCCGCGTCTGCGACCCGCACGACCGGGACAGTATGATTTACGCCGATGGCGCCGGGGCCGTCCTGCTCGAAGCCCAGGAAAGCGCCACGCCCATCGGCATTCTGGCCCACGGCTCCCGCTCCGACACGGTGCAGGCCGCCCACCTGCTGCGCATGGACAAGTCGTATAACCCGGCTTACGAAGGCGAGGAGCTGTTTCTGAAGATGGAGGGCCGCAAGCTCTACGAGTACGCTCTCAAAACGGTACCCCAAGCCATCAAAGACTGCTTCGACAAAACCGGCCTGCCCATTACGGCGCTGCGCAAACTGCTCATTCATCAGGCCAACGGCAAAATGGACGAGGCCATTCTTAAGCGCCTGTACGCCCTCTATAACGAGGCTACCGTGCCCGAAGGCGTCATGCCGATGACCATTTCCTGGCTCGGGAATTCCTCGGTAGCCACGCTCCCCACCCTGCTAGATCTGCTTCTCAAGCATCAGCTCCCCGGCAACGACAGCAGCAACGACATCGGCCCCGGCGACCATCTGGTATTTGCCTCCGTGGGCGCCGGCATGAACTGCAACGCCGTGGTGTACCGGATACCTAAATGAGCGAATGAGGAAATGAGTAGATGCGTGAATGCGTAGCCCCAGCGGGGCGACATGTCAGTAGTAGAAGTCGAGGTAAAATAACTGCCAAGCCCCAGCGGGGCGACACCCATTGTTGAACGAGGGTGTCGCCCCGCTGGGGCTTTGACTATGCATCTATCCGGTGGTCTCTACCGACATGCCGCCCCGCTGGGGCTACGCATTCACGCATCTACTCATTTCCTCATTCGCTCATTTAGGTCGTAGGCGGCGTCAGCCATTTTTCCACTTGCGGGGGCTGGTAGGCCTGCATTTCGTCGAGCAGGGCGCGGGGCTGGGCGTGGCTGAGCAGCTGATGGCGGTTTTCCGGGCGCAGCAGGCCTTCAGTTACCATGTGGTCGAGGGCGCGAAGCAGGTGGTCGTAGTAGCCCTGCACGTTGAGTACGGCTACGGGCTTGCGGTGCAGGCCCAGTTGCCCCCAGGTCAGCACCTCAAACAGCTCCTCCAGAGTGCCGAAGCCGCCGGGCATGGCCACGAAGCCCTCGGCCAGGTCGGCCATCAGCAGCTTCCGCTCGTGCATGCTCTGCACGATGTGCAGCTCGGTGAGGCCGCGGTGCTCCACTTCCTTTTCCACCAGAAAATCGGGGATGACGCCGATGGCCCGGCCGCCGTGCTGCAACACGCTGTCGGCCAGGGCGCCCATCAGGCCCACGCGGCCCCCGCCATACACCAGCGTCAGGCCCCGCTCGGCCAAAGCGCGGCCCATGTCCTGGGCCAGTTGGGTATAGATTTCATGGAAGCCACTGCTGGCCCCGCAATACACCGCTACGCTGTTCATGGGCAGTAACCAACATGGAGTTGGCGAATGATATGTATGGGTAAGAAAAGCCGCAACGCTTGGCGCTGGCGTTGCGCTGTGGCGCGAACGGCAGGAAGGCGGGGCCAAGCTTCCGCTTCGCGCATCGTCCGCGCCGCCCTCTCGATTGTTGTTCAATGAGGCGCGAAGCGGAAGCTGCGCGCTACATCCGCTCCGGCACCTGGATGCCGAGCAGGCCCATGCTCTGCCGGATGGCCCGCGCCGTCTGGGCCGATAGGGCCACGCGCAGGGCTTTCTTGGCAGCATCAGGCTCGGCGAAAATGGGCACTTCGGTGTAGAAGCGGTTGTAGGCCTTGGCTACGTCATAGGCGTACTGGGCTACCACGGCCGGCGACTGGGTGCGGGCGGCTTCCGCCACCACGGCGGGGTAGCGGGCCACCTCCTGCACCAGGTCACGCTCGGTGTCGTGCAGCTCCGTCGGGCCGGCCAGCGGGGCGTCGGCGGCTACGCCTTGCTCCTGGGCTTTGCGCAGAATGCTGGCAATGCGGGCGTGGCTGTACTGGATGAATGGCCCCGTATGGCCTTCCAGGCTCACCGACTCCTCGGGGTTGAAGAGCATCCGCTTTTTGGGGTCCACTTTCAGCAGATAGTACTTGAGCGCGCCCAGGCCCAGCTGGTGGTAGAGCTGCTCGGCTTCCGGCTCCGAGAGGCCTTCGGTTTTGCCTTTTTCGAGGGTGGCGGCTTTGGCGGCGGCTACCACCTCGCGCACCAGCTCGTCGGCGTCGACTACGGTGCCTTCGCGGCTTTTCATCTTGCCCGAGGGCAGGTCTACCATGCCGTAGCTGAGGTGGTAGATGGCGTCGGCGTAGGGCTTGCCCAGCTTCTGCAACACGGCCTTCAGCACCTGCATGTGGTAGTTCTGCTCGTCGGCAATAACGTACACCGACAGGTCGTAGGCGTAGTCCTGGTACTTCAGCTCGGCCGTGCCCAGGTCCTGGGTGATGTACACGCTAGTGCCGTCGGCGCGGAGCAAAAGCTTCTCGTCGAGGCCCTCAGCCGTGAGGTCCACCCACACCGAGCCGTCGTCTTTGCGGAAGAACACGCCCGTTGCCAGGCCTTCTTCCACGCGTTCCTTGCCCAGCAGGTAGGTTCCCGACTCGTAGTAGAACTTGTCGAAATCGACGCCGATGGTCTGATAGGTTTCCGTGAAGCCCTCGTACACCCAGCCGTTCATCTGGCGCCACAGGCTCACCACCTGCTCGTCGCCGGCTTCCCAGGCCCGCAGCATGTCCTGGGCCTCGGTCATGAGCGGGGCCTGGCGCTTGGCTACGTCGGGCAGCACGCCTTCGGCTTCGAGCTGGCGCACCTGCTCCCGGTAGTGGCGCTCAAACAGCACGTAGTATTTGCCAATCAAATGGTCGCCCTTGATGCCCGCCTGCTCGGGGGTTTCGCCGTGCCCGTAGTGCTGGTAGGCCAGCATGGACTTGCAGATGTGGATGCCCCGGTCGTTGACCAGGTTTACTTTGCTGACGGTGGCGCCGGTGGCTTTCAGGATTTCGGCCACCGAGTAACCCAGGAAGTTGTTGCGCAGGTGGCCCAGGTGCAGGGGCTTGTTGGTGTTGGGCGACGAATACTCCACCACCACGCGCTGGGGGCCACCCGTGGGCACGGGGGCGCCGTCGGGCTGCTGGCGCAGCTGCTCAAACACCTCCAGCCAGGCCGAATCGGCAATTTCCAGGTTCAGGAAGCCTTTCACCACGTTGAAGCCCTTCACCAGCGGCTCGTTGGCTACCAGCCACTCTCCCACGGCCTGCCCTATCTGCTCGGGGCCGCGGCCCAGGACTTTGGTGAACGGGAAGGTGACGAGCGTAAACGAGCCGGCAAACTCCTTGCGCGTGGGCTGCAAGGCCAGCTGGGAGGCGGCTACTTCGACGTTGAATACGTGTTGGATGGCCGCGCCGAGGGCGGCTTTGAGGGTTTGTTCGAGGTGTTGCACGGGCTGAAGAAAGCGGATGCGGTGGGCAGGCCGGCAGCAGGGGCCGGCCGCGGTTCGGCCGCAAAGGTAAGCGGATTGCGCGGGCACACCTCTCCTCCTCAAGCGAGCAGCATACCCGCTTACTGCACTCGACGCAGCACCATATCCACGCGCTTGGGTTTGCCGTTGGTCAGCACGGGGTAGGCCTCGTCGTTCAGAAACAGCAGCCGGCCGCTGGCGTCCAGAATACGGGCCTGCACCACGTAGATGCCGCCTTCCTGAATCCGGGCCGGGTCGTAGCGCAGCGTGAAGGCCAGCGGCACCTGCCGCCCCTGAGGCCGGATGGTTACGGAGTCGAGAATAACGGCCGCTACGTCCTGCAACGAGGCATCCTGGAGTTGCACCCGCACCACGGCTGTGGGCGGCAGGGCCACCCGCTCCCGGTACGTGACGGTGCCCGTCACCGAATCCAGGACCGAGGCAGGACCAACGGAGGCCGTGTTCGTGGCCGGGCTGCTGTCCGGGCTGCTGTCCGGGCTAGTGGGCGCAGCTGTGCAGGCTGCTAGCAGCGTTGCAGCAGCGGCGGTAAGCCAAGTTGCTTGTCGAGTCATTGGGCAATAATAAACATTGTAGCGCCGAGCAGAAGCCCTCGGATGGCGCGGCGCTGTGCGCCATGCCATCGGGGTAGCAGGTCTGTAGCCACACTCAACAAACCTGCTGATGCTTCTACATCCCTCCAACAGACCGACTACCGGCTCACCACTTCTTCCATGCGCAGGCGGCGCTGGATGGCGTCGGTGGCGGCTTCCAGGATGTCGAAGGCGTTGGTAGCCATGGTGTTCATGTTGTCGAGGGTGGGGTTGATTTCCACCATCTCGAAGCAGATTACCCGGTCGTTGTCGAGCAGGGCGCGGCACAGGCTAATGGCTTCTTCCACGTTCAGGCCCTCTTCCACGGGCGTGCCGGTGCCTTTCGAGAAGCGCGAGTCCAGCGAATCTACGTCGAACGACACGTACACCATGTCGCAGAAGCGCAGCCGCTCGTACACCTCGCGGGCCACCTGCCGAGTCCCTTTGGCGCGTACTTCGTCGAGTTTGTAGTTTTTGATGCCCAGGCGCTCAATAATGGCGTTTTCCTCGGCTTCGGTGTCGCGCACCACCACGTACACCAGATGCTCGCCGGTGACTTTGGGGCCGGGCTCGCCCAGGTTCTTGAGCTTGTTCCAGAAGAACTCGGTTTCGGGCTCTACGTGGTTGCGCTGGCACTCCCGGTTATCATCGCCCAGGCTGATGGCCAGCGGCATGCCGTGCATGTTGCCGGAGGGCGTGGTGTAGGGCGAGTGAATGTCGGCATGGGCATCTACCCACACCACGCCCAGGGTTTTGTGCGGGTAGGCGGCCTTGATGCCGGCAATGGTAGCGGCGGCCGAGCTATGGTCGCCGGCCAGCACCAGGGGAAACTCCCCGAAGCGGAGCGTCTGCTCCACGGCGCCGGCAATGCCTTTTTGCACCGTATAAATGGAGTCAATGTGCTTGGCCTTTGGAAAATGATTCCGGTCGAAGAGCACGTGGTTCAGGTCCGGAATGCTCACGGAATTGAACCGGCGGAAGTAGTCGGACCCTTTGTTGAGGCAGGCCACCTTGAGGGCATCTACGCCCAGGCTGGCTCCGCGGGTCCCGGCCCCGAGTTCGGAGCGGACTTCCAGAAGCTTAATGCGTCGCATATTACATTGGCAGGAAAGAGGTTAGGTGGTTGTTGGGTAGTTGGATGTTAGTAGTTGGTAGTAGGTAGGCAGATAAAATTACACCATTGGGCAATCCAATTCTATCGAGCTACCTATTACCAACTGCCAGCATCCAACTACCCAATTAATGCTTGCCGATTGCCGGGGACAGCCCCAACTAGGCTTGACGCGCGCGGACCTTCCGGCGCAACCAACGAACAAAGCATAACCAAAACCCCGCGCGCGGGGTATCTTTGCAGCCGCAAGTTCGGTAAAAGCTTTGCCAAGAAAAAGAACGTCATGCTGAGCTTGCCGAAGCATCTCTACCGCTTCACCCTCACGGTGGGGTTAGCCAGAGGTAGAGATGCTTCGGCAAGCTCAGCATGACGTTCTTCTAAGCCCCCAAGTCTCTAAGCCCCTAAGCCCCTCAATGGATACCTACCACGACCTCATTTCCCAGACGTTTGATTTCCCGACCCAGGAATTTCGGGTAGAAGAAAATACGCTGCGCTTCCACGACATCGACCTGATGGCCCTGGTAGAAAAGCACGGCACTCCGCTGCGGCTCACGTACCTGCCCAAAATCTCCAGCCAGATTCAGCGGGCCAAGGAATGGTTTCGGGTGGGCATCGAGAAAACCGACTACCAGGGCCGCTACTCCTACGCTTACTGCACCAAGGCCTCGCACTTCAGCTTTGTGGTGGAAGAAGCCCTCAAAAACGGCGTCCACATCGAAACCTCGTCGTGGTTTGATATGAGCATCATCCGGGCCATGCACGAGAAAGGCAAGGTGGCCAAGGACACGTTCATCATCTGCAACGGCTTCAAGCCCGAGGAGTACAAGCGCGAAATCACGGACCTTATCAACGACGGCTTTGTGAACTGCATGCCCATTCTGGACTCGCCCAACGAGGTGCAGTACTACCACGACCACGTGCGCGAGAAGTGCAACATCGGGATGCGCCTGGCCTCCGACGAGGAGCCGCGCTTTCAGTTCTACACCTCCCGCCTGGGCATCCGCTACGCCGACGCCGTGCCGCTCTACCAGGAGAAAATCAAGGACGACCCGCGCTTCGAGCTAACCATGCTCCACTACTTTATCAACACGGGCATCAAAGACACCAGCTACTACTGGTCGGAGTTGAGCCGCTTCGTGCACAAGTACTGCGAGCTGCGCAAGGTGTGTCCCACGCTCACCACCATCGATATCGGCGGGGGCCTGCCCATCCAGACCAGCATCCAGCCCGAGTACGACTACCCGTACATGATTGAGGAGGTGCTGCGCACGATTAAGCGCATCTGCCAGGAAGAAGGCGTGCCCGAGCCCGACATCTTCACCGAGTTCGGCATCTTCACGGTGGGCGAATCGGGGGCTACTATCTACTCCATCCTGGACGAGAAGCTGCAAAACGACAAGGAGCTGTGGTACATGATTGACGGCTCGTTTATTACTAACCTGCCCGACACCTGGGCCCTGAACCAGCGCTTCATCATGCTGGCTCTGAACGGCTGGAACCGGCAGTACAAGAAAATCCAGCTCGGCGGCCTCACCTGCGACTCCCAGGACTACTACAACGCCGAAAAGCACATCTACCAGGTGTTTTTGCCGGAGCGCAACCCGCGGTCAGCCGCCGCCAAAACCCAGGACGGCAAGCCGCTGTACGTGGGCTTCTTCCACACCGGGGCCTACCAGGAAAGTCTGTCGGGCTACGGCGGCATCAAGCACTGCCTGATTCCGGCCCCCAAGCACGTCATCCTGGACCGCGCCGCCGATGGCAGCCTCACCGACTCCGTGTTTGCCGAAAAGCAAACCGCCGACTCCATGATGCGCATTCTGGGCTACCAGTCGTAGCCCCGAAGGCTTGTAACCGGACAAAACCTGTGTTGAGCGGGCAGATCGGGCCGTTGGCCGAGGTCTGCCCGCTTTGGTTTGCACCCGCTGGGCGTGACTTTTACCTTTACGCCATTCCTTCACGCAACCCCTCATTTGTACCGTATTATTTCTCGCGCATGAAACAACTTCTACTCCTCACGTGTGTGGCCGCGCTTGGCCTCAGCTCTTGCAGCAAGAAAATTCAGTGTCCGGCCTACAGCGCCACCAAACAGGCCTCGCGCGTTTCGACGCCCGCTCTGGCCAGCCAAGGCACAACGCCGGAGCGGCAGTAAGCCTCGGCATCCGCTTACCCAAAAGGCCCTGGCACTTCCGTGCCAGGGCCTTTTGTATTAATTCAACATGTAAATATTTATTTATAACTACAACAATTTCAAGGGGTTTGAATCGTTTGTTGCGAAAAATAAGTTAACTTAACGCAAGCTGACCGTTTCTTAACCTTCCTTTCCAGCCCCTTTCATGAGAAAGTTTTTTGCACTCTTCCTTTTAGTAGCTGTCGGAGCTTCTTCGTGCCAGACCAAGTGCCCCGCCTACTCGGCCACGAAGCCAGCAACGCGCACGGCGGCCCCGGCCATGGCCACCAGCGCCACTACCGCCCCCGACCGGCAGTAGCTTTCTAAAAGCGCCTCTTCCTGCTGGCTCCGTTTGCACCCGCTGGGTTGGCAAACGGAGCCAGCGGCATTTTACAGAGCTACTAGCCGCTCTCCGGCGCCCCCACCCCCGGCCACCGGGAAACGGCTTTACTACGCAGCCTGGCCAGACGCCACTACCAGCTCGGCGGCGGCGCGAAGGTCGGCGGCCCAGGGCGCCTGAGTCCCGGCTTCGGTGTGGCCCACCAGGATGCCGCGCACCCCCACCCGCGCGCCGGCCTCCAGGTCGCGCAGCCGGTCGCCGACAATCCAGCACTGGGCCGGGTCGAGGCGGAAGCGGGCCAGGGCTTTTTCCAGCATCAGCGAATCGGGCTTACGGAGCAACGACTCCGACACGCTGGGGTGGCTGGGGGCGTAGTAGAGAGCATCGAGCAGGTCCCCGCAGGCGTGCTGCAATTTGGCGTGGCAGGCCTGCACGTTGGCAGCCGTGTAGAGGCCCTTGGCAATGCCAGCCTGGTTGGTGACGACAATCAAGTAATAGCCGGCCTGCTTCAGTCGGGCCAGGGCCTCGGGCACGCCTGGCAGCACGATAAACTTATCCGGCTCCCATACATAGTCCCCGATTTCTCGGTTCAGAACCCCATCCCGGTCCAGGAAAACGGCTTTGTTGGTGGCGGCAGGCGCGGCAGCAGGTTGCTTCATGCCCCAAAGCTACACCGCCGCTCCGGGCCGAACCAGCAGTAGTGGGCAGTGAGCAAACCCAGTCCTCGCGCCGGAGCCAGCCGCCGCTACTTTTGCGGCGGCCGAACCGATACCGGGGCCAGCGGGTTTTCTTCTGACTTCACTCCCTACGCATGACGACAGCCATTTTGGGCGGCGGTATTTCGGGCCTGACCCTGGCCTGGCACCTCCAGCGCGCCGGCCTTGCCTACGACCTGCTGGAGGCCACCGGCCGCCCCGGCGGCACCATCCGCTCCGAGCAAGCCGGGCCTTACCTGCTCGAAACCGGCCCTAACTCCGTGCAGCTCAGCCCCGAGCTGCACGACCTGCTCACCAGCCTCGACCTGCTGGGCCACGTGCAGGATGCGGCCACCGTCAGCCAGCACCGCTACGTGCTGCGCGCCGGCCGCTACCAGCGCCTGCCGTCCTCGCCGCCGGGCCTGCTCACGAATGGGTTTTTCAGCCTGAAAGGTAAAGTTGACCTTCTACGCGAGCTGACCCGCCCGCCCCGGCAGCCCGACCCCACCGAAACCTTGGCCCAGTTCTTCCGCCGCCGTTTCGGCCCGGAAATCGTGGACTATGCCCTCAACCCGTTCATCTCCGGCATCTACGCCGGCGACCCGGAGCAGCTGCTGGTGCACCGCACCTTTCCGCAGCTGGTGGCCCTGGAGCAAGCGCACGGCTCGGTGCTGCGCGGCCTGATAAAAAACAAAAGTGGCGCGGGTCGGCGCCGCATCATTTCCCTGCGCGGCGGCCTGCACACCTTGACCAACACGCTGGCCGCCCGCCTAAGCCACTACCACTCCGGCCACGCCGTGACGGGCCTGCACTGCCTCCCCGACGGGCGCTGGCAAGTAGACACCGCGGCTGGCCCCGCCCCCCGCCCCGCCTACGACCGGGTAGTACTGGCCCTCCCGGCTTATGCGGCGGCTTCGTTGCTTCAGGCCCAGTTTCCGGCCGCTGCCGCCGCCCTGGCCGCGGTGCGCTACCCGGCCATGGCCGCCGTGTACTCGGCGTACGGACGCGCGCAGGTGCAGCATCCGCTGGACGGCTTCGGGGCCCTGCACCCGCGGGTAGAGCAGCCCTACGCCGCCGGCAGCATCTGGACCAGCTCCATCTTCCCCGACCGGGTACCGGACGGGCAGGTGCTGTTCACCACGTTCGTGGGCGGCACCCAGTACCAGCAGCAGGCCCACGAGCCCGCAGACCAGCAGCAAGCTGCCGTGCACGCCGAGCTGAGCCGTCTGTACGGCATCCAGGGGCCGCCTTTGTGGCAATACCGCTACCACTGGGAGCGGGCCATTCCCCAGTTCGACGCCCGCATCGGGCCGGCCCAAGAAGCCGTGGATGCTCTGGCTTCTCAGGGCCTGTACGCCGCAGCCAACTGGCGCTCCGGCGTGGGGGTGCCCGACTGCGTACGGCACGCCGGGGAGCTGGCCGCCCGGCTGGCGCAAGCCTAACTACTCCGGAGGGGCAAACGGTAAATTTGGATACCACAAAACCTGGAGCCGGGTTTTTGCTGTTACACACTAGCGGGCCCTACGCAGTGGTAGTGTACCTGTAGCACAACGACGCGCAGGCAACGTAATGCGTTGGCCTTGCGTCCTAGTAGCACTATCACCGTGTGCAGTCACTGCGGGCTTTGTCGGCTCCCGGCCCAGAACTCCGCTGTACCACGAAGCAAATTTCTACCTTTGGGCAATGAACGACGGGGTTGTCCTGATACCTACCTACAATGAACGCGAGAATGCGGAGCTGATTATCCGCAAAGTGTTTTCATTGCCTCAGCTTATTGATGTGCTCATCATTGACGACGGCTCCCCCGATGGCACGGCCGAGGTGGTACGCCGGCTCATGCCCGAATTTCCGGGGCGGCTGTTTCTGGAGGAGCGCCGCGGCAAGCTGGGCCTGGGCACGGCCTACATTCACGGCTTCCGGTGGGCCCTGGCGCGGGGCTACCAGTACGTGTTTGAGATGGACGCCGACTTCTCGCACAACCCCGACGACCTGATCCGCCTCTACGACGCCTGCGCCCACCAGGGCTACGACCTGGCCATTGGCTCGCGCTACATTCAGGGCGTGAACGTGGTGAACTGGCCCATGGACCGGGTGCTAATGTCGTGGTTTGCCTCGGCCTACGTGCGGCTGGTAACCGGTATGCCCATCATGGATGCCACGGCGGGCTTCAAGTGCTACTCGGCCCGGGTGCTGCGCACCATTCCGCTCGACCGGATTCACTTTGTGGGCTACGCCTTCCAGATTGAGATGAAGTGGTTGGCCTACAAATACGGCTTCCGCATCCAGGAAGTGCCCATCATCTTCACCGACCGCACCCGCGGCACGTCCAAGATGACCAAGGGCATCTTCAAGGAAGCCTTGCTGGGTGTGGTGCAGATGAAGGTGGAAAGCTGGTTCCGGCGCTTCGCCCCCGCCCCGGCCGAGCCGGCCCCCGACAGCGCCACTTTGGTACCGGCTCCCGCAACCTCGGCCCCAGAAACGCGGTAAGCTGGCTAGACCCGTTGCGCGTGGCTTCTGCCAATGCCAAAGTAGGAGCGGGCGCGTATCTTGCCGCCAATGACTAACTCGCCATTGTTCTGGGCGGGCTTCAACGTCTTTATCCTGGCGTTGCTTCTGCTCGACCTGCTTGTGTTCAACCGCAAGGCCCACGTAGTGCGTATGCGCGAGGCCCTGGGCTGGAGCGTGTTCTGGATTCTGCTGTCGTTGGGCTTCAACTACCTCGTGTACCGCTGGCTGGGCCGGCAGGCGGCGCTGGAGTTCCTGACCGGCTACCTCATCGAAAAGGCTCTGAGCGTCGACAACTTGTTTGTCTTCTTGCTCATCTTCAGCTACTTCAAGGTACCGCAGCAGTACCAGCACCGCATCTTGTTCTGGGGTATTATCGGGGCGCTGGTGCTGCGGGCGGCGTTTATCCTGGCCGGGGCGGCGCTGCTGGCCAAGTTTCATTTTCTGCTGTACGTGCTGGGCGCTTTCCTGGTGTACACGGGCATCAAAATGGCCACCAGCGCCGGCGAGCCTGAAATTGACCCCGACAATAACCCGGTGGTGAAGTTCCTGAGCCGCCACCTGCCCATCACCCGCAACCTGCACGAAGGCCGGTTTTTCGTGCGCAAAGACGGTATACGCTTCGCTACGCCGCTGTTTGTAGTGCTGGTTATGGTCGAAACCACCGACGTGGTATTTGCCGCCGACTCCATTCCCGCCATTCTGGCCGTTTCGCGCGACACGTTTATCGTCTACACCAGCAATGTGTTTGCCCTCCTGGGGCTGCGGGCCCTGTACTTTGCCCTGGAAGGCCTCATGCGCCTGTTCCATTACCTGCACTACGGCCTTTCGCTTATCCTGGTCTTTATCGGCGGCAAGCTGCTCGTCTCCGATTTCCTGCACATTCCTATGGTTGCCTCGCTCGGCGTAGTCGGCTTTATCCTGGTGGGTGCCGTGGCCTTGTCCCTGCTTTTTCCTAAAAAGGAAGAGGAAGAAATAGAAGTGAGAGGCTAGAGGTGATAGGTGACAAGAACGGTTAGCCTCAGCGGAGCGACATATCGGTAGAAATCTGGAACGTACGTGTAGAGGAAAGCCCCAGCGGGGCGACACCTACCGTCCGCGGACGGTAGGTGTCGCCCCGCTGGGGCTTTTAAACTATCTAATGTGTGTCTTTCTACCGATATGCCGCCCCGCTGGGGCCAACCGTTCTTGTCACCTATCACTATTCACCTTATCACCTCTCACGGCTTGGCGGGTGGCTCATTGCCGGCGGGCGGCGTGGGTGGCTGCACTTCCTGGTTGGCGCCGGCATCGGGGGCGGTTTGGCCGCCGAGCAGGTCAATCAGGTTCAGGGGCTCAAACTGCGCCGAGTCGGCCGGCGACACGGTGCGCACCGTGTCGCGGGTGGCCGTCACGATAAAGCGACGGGCCGGGCCGTCGAGGTTGATGGCGTAGCCCAGGTTGTCGTAGTCGTCCTGCGAAATAAGGCCTTTGCGGGCCATGAGGCCGGCAATAAGGCGGTAGAAGTAGCGGGCCGAGCCGCGCAGCTCCCCGTATTGGTTGAAGGAATAGCGGTAGTACTTGGGCTTGGGAATGATGCTGGCCAGGTACAGGCTCTCGGTGAGGGTCAAGTTGGTGGGCCGCTTGTCGAAGTAGAACTCCGAGGCCTCGTGCACCCCGTAAATTTTCGGGCCCCACTCAATAATATTCAGGTACACCTCAAACATCCGCTCTTTGGAAACCAGGCGGGTGTTTTCGATAATCCACACTATCAGGGCTTCCTCGGCCTTGCGCACTATCGTCTTTTTGCGGGTCAGAAACACGTTCTTGACCAGCTGCATGGAAATAGTACTGCCGCCGCGGGCGAAGCGCCGCTCCTTGATGTTCTGGATAGCCGACTTCACAAAGGCCTTTTCCATG
Source organism: Hymenobacter sp. YIM 151500-1 (assembly GCF_025979885.1). NCBI lineage: Bacteria > Pseudomonadati > Bacteroidota > Cytophagia > Cytophagales > Hymenobacteraceae > Hymenobacter > Hymenobacter weizhouensis. The sequence continues at coordinate 319,609 of NZ_CP110139.1, read as the reverse complement.
AAGCCCCGGTGGGTGAGGAAGCGCGGGTCTTCGGCCGTCATAATGGCCGCCTTCAGGTAGTCCGATACCTCGTTGTAGGGCGTAAATTCCGGGTTCGATGGCCCCACCAGAATAGTCTTCACCGAGTCGCCTTTGTCGTTGTACACGGTCACCGGGAATTCCTGGTTCAGCTTGCTCAGGTCTTCGCGGCCGAAGCGGGTAATGCGGAACTTGGTGGCCTGCAACCCCGAGTTGAACTTGAGGCTGTCGAGCTTATTCATGTCCAGCTCGGCGGCAAGGCGGTACTTGAGTGTGCCTTCGCCCTGGGTGCCCTCCAGGGTTTCAAACATGCCCTCGGGCAAGGAGGCGAAGAAGTCGTTGGCCTTAGTCTCGCCCGATTCTACTTGCAGCTTCAGCTGCACGCCGGCCAGCAGCTGGTTGCGGTTGGTCAGGCCGTTGATGTTCTTGCCGATGATGCGCTCCGGCACCGGCAGGCGCCGCACGGACACCTCCGGAAAAAACTCCATCTTGTTCAGCAGCACCCGCGTACCCTTTTCCAGGGCAAACGAAGCCTGCCCCAGCCGGGCCACGAAATCAATGCCCCCACGCGGAAACCGCACGTCGCTGTCCGACAGCTTCGGGTGGTTCACAATGAAGTTGGCCGCCGAGGCCGTGCCCTTCACCGTTAGCTCGTCGCCGCCGCTCAGGTCTTTTTCGGTGAGGCTCACGCGAATCGTGTCGAACTGCACCCGCGCCCCGTAGCGGCGCTGCACGTAGGGCAGCACCACGGGGCGGCGGTTCAGGCCAAACACGCGGGCGTCCACCTCGTAGTCGCCGGCGTCGATGCGGCCCTGCACGCCCACGCGGTTTTCCACCGAGTCCACTACGGCCGTGAGCTGGCCCGAAATGTCGCCGTCTTCGATAGACAGGCGCGGCATGGTAAGCCGGGCCTGGTGGCGGGGGCTCTGGTAGGTCACCAGAAAATTCTGGAAGTCAGCCTCGTCGGGGATGTTGTCGAAAGTGGCTTCCAGCAGCTGATTGGCCAGCAGGCCGTAGTTGGTGCCCTTGGTGGTGTCGCGGCGGACGGTGGGCTGCTTCTTTTTCTGGATGAGAAAGGAGTAGTTGTCCTGGCCGGCGGCGTTTTTGCGGGCCGAGAGGCGGGCGTTGTCGATTTCAAGGTTGCTGAACACCGGGCGGCCCGCAAACAGGCTGCGCACGCTCAGCGAGGCCCGCACTCCCTGGGTCCGCAACAAGGTGTCGGTGGGCGTGGCGCGGGGCACCATGCTCATGCCGTCCAGCTGCACCGTGTTCAGGTCGGTGAATCGGGCGGGACCCAGGGTCAGCACCACCGGATACTTACGCTCCACTTTGGCTTTTACCTGCTGCAACGCCGCATCCAGCAGCTGTTGCCGCTTAAAGAGAAAAACGCCGAGGCCGAGGAGGAGCAGGGCCGCCAGGATGCCCAGGCCGATGCCAATTTTTCGTTTGGTAGCTGAGGTCACGCGAACAGTTCGGGAGAAAGGAAGTCGCGGCGAGCCTGCCAGATTCGTGCCGAACCCGCCGCCGCTCGGGCGACAAAGGTAGCGAAAAAGGCCTGGGCCCCGATTGGCCCGCCCCGCGGCGTGTCCTACCTTTGGCTCGTCCTCTGGCTAACTCCCTTTCCGCATGTCCTCACCCGCCGATTACGCCGCCCTGACGCCCCTTACCGCCGTGTCGCCCCTGGATGGGCGCTACCGCCGCCAAACCGCGCCGCTGGCCCCCTACTTCTCGGAGCTGGCCCTGATTCGGTACCGGGTGCTGGTGGAAGTGGAGTACTTCATTGCCTTGTGCGAGCTGCCCCTGCCCCAGCTGGCCGGCATCGAGCCGGCCGTAGCGGCTGGCCTGCGCCGCATCTACACCGACTTCTCGGTGGCCGACGCCGAAGCCGTGAAGGCCCACGAGCGGGTCACCAACCACGACGTGAAGGCCGTGGAATATTTTCTGCGCGACCAATTCACCCAGGCCGGGCTGGGGCAGTACCTGGAGTTTATTCACTTCGGGCTGACCTCGCAGGATGTCAACAACACGGCCATTCCGCTCAGCCTCCAGCACGCCCTGCTGCGCACTCTGCTGCCCGCCTACGCCCAGGTGCGCAACCAGCTGGCCACGCGGGCCCAGGAGTGGGCCGCCGTGCCCATGCTGGCCCGCACCCACGGGCAGCCGGCCTCCCCTACCCGCCTGGGCAAGGAAATTCAGGTGTTTGTGGCCCGCCTCGATGCCCAGGTGGAGCTGCTGGGCCAGGTGCCGTTCGGGGCCAAGTTCGGTGGGGCCACCGGCAACTTCAACGCCCACCACGTCGCCTATCCGCAAATCGACTGGCACGAGTTTGCCCGGCAGCTTGTGGAAGGGCGCTTGGGCCTGAAACGCAGCCACCCCACCACCCAGATTGAGCACTACGACCACCTGGCCGCGCTCTGCGACGGCGTGAAGCGCCTCAACACCATCCTCACCGACCTGGCTCGCGACGTGTGGCAGTACATTTCCCTGGGCTACTTCCGCCAAACCATCAAGGCCGGCGAAGTAGGCTCCTCGGCCATGCCGCACAAGGTGAATCCTATTGATTTCGAGAATGCCGAAGGCAACCTGGGCCTGGCCAACGCCGTGCTGGAGCACCTGTCGGCCAAGCTGCCCATCAGCCGCCTCCAGCGCGACCTGACCGATTCCACCGTGCTGCGCAACCTGGGCGTGCCCCTGGGCCACACCCTCATTGCCCTCACCGCCCTGCAACGCGGCCTCGACAAGCTGGCCCTCGACGAAGCCGCCCTGCGCCGCGACCTGGACGACAACTGGCCCATAGTAGCCGAGGCCATCCAAACCATTCTGCGCCGCGAAAACTACCCCGACCCCTACAACGCCCTCAAAGCCCTCACCCGTACCCACGGCCCCGTCACGCAGGAAACCATACGCGAGTTCATCGGCACGCTCGACGTAAGCGAAGCCGTGAAGCAGGAGCTGCGCGCCATTTCGCCGGCTTCGTATGTGGGGGTGTAGGGGCGCGTCGCACGCGCCCGTCCGCTTGGGTGAATGAATAGATGAGTAGATGAGTGAAGCCGCAAGACTCGTTACAAAGCGTTTCGTTACAAAAACGTTTGTCACAAATTACATTGTCACGAATTTGCTTGCTTTATGCAGAGGCCGCGGGTCGGCTTCTCACTCGCTAGCTTGGCTATCTTCGCGCTTCACTTTGGCGCTTTATGTCCCAGCAGCTTTCTTCCGTTACCGTTCGCCCCGACTGCCGCCACTTCCGCGGCGACATTCCGTGCCGGCCCAACAAGGAACACGGCTACCAGTGCCAGGGCTGCCCGGTGTACGCGCCCACGGAGCAGCGCATTCTGATTATTAAGCTCGGGGCCATCGGCGACGTGATTCGGACTACGCCCTTGCTGCGGCGGCTGCGGCAGGAATATCCCAACAGCCGCATTACCTGGCTCACGCTCACGCCCGCCATCCTGCTCCAGGATGGCGGCTGGATTGATGAGGTACTGAAGCTGGACCTGCCCGCCGTGCTGCACTTGCAGCAGCGGGAGTTCGACCTACTCTTCAACCTTGATAAAGACAAGGAAGCCTGCGCCCTGCATGACTCCATCCGGGCCGGCCGCAAGTTCGGCTACCGCCTGCACCCGCAGTACGGGGTGGCCTGGCCCGGCAACGAGCTGGCTAATCATAAGTACCTGACGGGCGTGTTCGACGAGCTAAGCCAGCAAAACCAGAAGCCCTACGTGCAGGAAATCTTCGAGCTGTGCGGCTACGAGTTCCGGGGCGAAGAGTACGTGTTCGATACCCACGAGGACAAGGGCTACGACTGGCGCCAGCTGCCCCAGGGCCACCTCCGCATCGGCCTGAACACCGGCTGCGGCGACCGGTGGACGACGCGGCTGTGGTCGGATGAGAAATGGACGGAGCTGATTCAGCAGCTGCAAGCGGCTGGCTACGCGCCGGTGCTGCTGGGCGGCGAGGCTGAGGACGAGCGGAACCGCCGCCTCTACGCCGCCACCGGCGCGGCGTACCTGGGCACCTTCCCCCTGCCCCAGTTCATCAACCTCATGCACCAGATGGACGGCATCGTGACGCAGGTAACCATGGCCATGCACATCAGCATTGCCCTGCGCAAGCCCACCATCCTGATGAACAACATCTTCAACCCGCACGAATTTGACCTCTACGGCCGTGGCCAGCTCGTGCAGCCCGACCGGCCCTGCGTGTGCTTTTACCGCGGCACCTGCCAGCTGGGCGTGAGCTGCATGGAGGATTTGCCCGCTGAAAAGGTATTTGCGGCTGTGCAAGCCAGTGTGCCCATGTAGCACACGCTTTAGCTTGTGCCGTCGGCGGGCTGTTGATGCGGATTACGCTTATTGCTGGCAATCCGCTCCAGGTACTGCGGCGCCGAAATACCGCGCAGTAACTCGGCAATGGCTTCTAGCGGCAGCTCCTCAACCCTGTTGAAGTTGATGCAGCTTTTGCCCAGCTTCAGCTTCGGGGCGGCTGCTTGCAGCAGTTTAGCCCGCTCCGGGAAGTGGTAGAGCGTCATCAGGTAGAGGCTCAGGTAGTTTTTCTTGCTAGCCAACGCCACGGCCATTTCGCCATCAGCCACAAACTGTAACATGGTGGCGCTGGCCTGTTCCACGTATCCAGCCGGCATAGCCGCTCGTACGGTGTCCCAGACGCCCTGCACGGTGGCTTGCCGCTCAGCCGGCAGCGCGGCCACAAAATCTTTATAGGAATAAGCTGGCGTAGGCATAGCTATGACGAATTGGGGTTCTGTAAGCTACGAAATTAGCTTAGGTCTTTCTGCCACCTCCTTCAACGCCTTCACCATCACCTCCCAGGAAAACTCTTTTTTCCGCGCCCACACACCGGCCGTGAATTCCGGCTCCCGCTCGTGCTCGTAGAAGTCCACCAGCGCGTCGGCAATGGCGTGGGGCGTGGGCGGCACCACGTAGCCCACCTCGCCATTGGGAATCAGCTCGGCCAGCCCGCCCACGTCCGTCACCAGCATAGGCCGGCCGAAGTGGTAGGCAATCTGCGATACACCGCTTTGGGTGGCGTTTTTGTAGGGCTGCACTACCATATCGGCAGCGCAGAAGTAATCCACTACCCGCTCATTTGGGATAAAATCGGTGGCGCGCACGAGGCGGCTTTCCAGGTTGTGTTGCCGAATCAGGGCCTCGTATGGGGCAGCGTCTTCGTAGAACTCGCCGGCTATGATAAGCTTAATAGGCCGGTGGGCCAGCCGCTCATCGGCAAAGGCCTGGAGCAGGATGTCGAGGCCCTTGTACGCTCGGATAAAGCCAAAAAACAGCAGGTAATGAAACGCAGGGTCGAGACCCAGGGCCCGCAGGGCGTCGGCTTTGGGCTTGAGCGGGCCGAAATTGTCGTAGAGTGGGTGGGGCCGGTACACGGCCGGCTGCCGGAAGTGCAGGCGGCGCAAATCGGCCAGCACAGCGCGGCTCATGGTCACGAAACCGTGGCAGGCCGCGAGGAAGTAGCGCGTGAGCGGCCGGTCGCCGGGCCGCTTTTCGTGCGGAAGTACATTGTCGGTAATGGCCACCACGCGGGTGTGACGGTTGCGGCGTACGAGGCGGGCCACCGTGCCTAGGGCCGGCCCCATAAATGGCAGCCAGAATCGAAAAATCACCAGATCGGGCCGCTCCCGGCGCAGGCGGTTGCCCACCCGGTACCAACTGAGCGGATTCACGGAGTTCAGGCTCACCTCAATATCGAGGTCCGTGGGGCCGGGCTCGGTGCTGAACTGGGTCTGGCCCGGAAACAGGAAATCCGGATACTGCAACGAAAACGTCACGATGCGCACCTCGTCACCGGCCTCGTGGAAGGCCCGCGCCAGCCGCTCGTTGTAGGTAGCCAACCCGCCCCGCAATGGATACGCCGGCCCGATGATGACTACTTTCATAACGTGAAACATATAAAATATGACCGTCCTGCTCGATCTGGCGTCTGCTTGCCGAAGCATCCCACCTGCTGACGCTGGAGTAGTATTGTCATGCTGAGCCCCGCGAAGCATCTCTCCTGCTTCGTTGCAATAGTAATTCGTTGCACTGCTAATCAGTTAGCCAGCAGTAGAGATGCTCCGACAAGCGGACGCCAGATAGAGCAGGACGGTCTAGCTTCTCTTACTTCTACTTCAAATTCAGCCTCTCCCGCACCAGGTAGTCGTTGCGGTTGGCGCCGTTGAGCTGTACCATTTCGGCCAGAAAGCCAGCCAGAAATAGCTGCACGCCCACCACCACGGCTACCAGAGCTAGGAAGAATAAGGGCTGTGCCGTCACTTCACGCGAGGCCAGGTTGTGCCAGGAGTGCCACACCTTTTGCCCCACCAGCCACAGCGTAATCAGCATCCCCACCAGAAACGACAGGGTGCCCAGCGTACCGAAAAAATGCATGGGCCGGCGCCGAAACCGACTCACGAATGTGATGCTGAGCAAGTCCAGGAAGCCGTACACGAACCGTTCCAGCCCAAACTTGGTGGTGCCGTACTTGCGCTCCTGGTGCTGCACCACCTTCTCGCCAATCTTGCGGAAGCCGGCCCATTTGGCAATGACGGGGATGTAGCGGTGCATTTCGCCGTACACCTCAATGCTCTTCACCACGCGGCTGTCATAGGCCTTTAGTCCGCAGTTGAAATCGTGCAGCCGGATGCCCGAAATCCAGCGCGTTACGCCGTTGAATAGCTTAGTCGGAATGGTTTTGCTAAGCGGATCGTACCGCTTCTTTTTCCAGCCGCTCACCAGGTCCAGGCCGTCGTGCACAATCATGCGGTACAGCTCCGGCAGCTCTTCCGGCGAATCCTGCAAGTCGGCATCCATGGTGCACACCACGCGGCCGGTGGTTTCGCGGAAGCCCACGTTCAGGGCCGCCGACTTGCCGTAGTTGCGGTTGAAGCGGATGCCGCGCAGGTGCGTGTCGGTGGCCGCCAGCTCCTCAATCACCTCCCAGGAGTTGTCAGTGGAGCCGTCATCCACCAGAATGACCTCGTAGGTTAGCCCGTGCTGGGCAAGCACGCGGTGAATCCAGCGCGTCAGTTCCGGCAACGACTCTGCCTCATTGAGCAGCGGAATGACGATGGACAGCTCAACCGGGAAATGCTGCGAAAGACGCTTACTCAAACTCGGGGCGGTTGCGTTTGGTGATGGCGGAGATGACGAGAGATAGCAGCAAGCCAAAAAAAGCTGTTGCAATGACAGACCACACAATGCTGAGCGGACCCGTAGGCATCATTTTAGCCGTCCACTCCATCGTTTGCTCAATCTGCGCATCATCCAAGGTACCTTGGTCCTCCAGTTTGGCTCGGGCTACATCAAGGGCCCGCTGGGTATACTCCGCATCAATAAAATTGACGTAGATGTAGCGAAAAACACCCGAAAGCCCCCCAATGATGCCGCCCATGATTATGGCAATTCCCAGCCCTTGTCCATAGCTCATAAAGCCCCCATTGTGCTGCTTGAAATATTGATGCGCCATCACAATACCCCCAATCAAAATTGCGAAGGTAAGGAAGCCAAGCAGCGGGTTCTGCTCTAGCCCAGTGGCCATCAGGGCAAAGGAATAAATAACCGTGATAATGCCTACGATTAGTCCATACCGGATGCCCGCCGCAGCTGGGGAAGCAGATATAGAGGTGTTTTCCATGGTGCTCTGAAGTTTAAGTGAATAGATAGGGGGCAAGTAAATCATTTCCGCAAAAACACCCCACCCGGAATACTTAACAGAATCCCAAGCAGCAACTTTTTTGCAAACTCATCCTGGGCAAATGCCTGGGGTGTTTGGGCCAAGCCAAGCAGCGCGGCTTCGTATTGCTGCTGCCCATTCGGCAGTTTCAGGTAAAGAGCTTTAGTGCTTTCCAGTAGGTGCCGGGCTTCTGCCAAATGCTGTTCAATCAGGCCCGGACCTGCTAGCTGCGCAAACGTGTACATACCGGCCGCCGCCACTGCCGCGGCTATCAGCGTGGTCAACAGCCCCACCTCAATGGACTTCCAAAGCCCTGGCCCATCTGCATAGTAGCGGCGCAACAGCACCTGGCTGACTACCGCTACAATGGGAATGAAAAAGTTGGAGAGTGTGCGCTTAGGCCCGTACGGATTGTTGTCGGTGGCATACAGAAACAGCACCCACCCGATACACAGCCCCCCCGCCACTACGCCGCACAAAGCGGCCGTGCGCACCACAGGGTTCGGGGTTGAAGCAGCAGATTCCAAAGCCAACAGGTAATAAAGGCAGCAAGATACAAGCTAACCACCTTTATTACCTGTTGGCTGATGAGAATCAAGTTTGGTCGGCCACCTCGTGAGTCACTCATACCACACTACTCCCCTTGCCGATACTTTGGTCTGAACGCAGCTGCTGGCCACCAGCCTAAGCTGCTACTGCCTGTTCCACCGGTGCCGATGTTACCTTACGAGGCCAGCGGAGCAGTATGGATTCTGCCAGCAGGCAGGCCAAGGCTACCCAAAGGCAGTAGCGCCACAAGGGCACACCCATGCGGGCTGCTTTATAGCGAGCTGCCACGGTCTGCCCTTGCCCTACTTCGTACACCTGCACATTGGGTCGGTTGGTTCCTACTAGCTGCTGCAGCTCTGCCGCCGAGTAGCTGCGTAGGTCCGACTCTCGTTTGTCAAAGTTGAATGCTAAGGTTGCTACGGCTTGGTTGCCGCGTTGTAGCATGTAGAAGCCCGGCCGGCGCAACGTCGGTGGCACCTCCAGCCGCAACGTACCATTTTGTAGTTGCTGCGTGGGAATATAAACCAAGCTGTCTTGTACCAAACGGTACACTTGTTCACCTTCTTGGGTGCTGACTGCCCTGGGCAGTCGTAGACTAATGGCTTGCTCCGTTAGTCGGTAGGCAGGCCGCTGCTCTTGCTGGTAGCTTTGTAGGGCCAGCCGGTAAAGCACCGGCACGAAAAGCGGATGCTGCGAGAAATCGGAATAGGGCGCGCTAAACGGCGCCGCAAATACATAAACCGTACCCGCCCCACTAGCAAACCCAGCCAAATAACCTTCCCCATCCCGCATGCGCAGCACGTCAGTCCCCGACCGTGACCACCGCAAAACAGGCGCAGCCTTCGGCATCCCGGCTCGCTGATTTACTCCCGCAAATACATCCCGAAAAAAAGGATTTTGCATGCTAGGCATCGCCACTTCCTGCAACACTGGCTCTCCTTGTGGCCGCGGCTGCCACTGAATAGGTCCTACCCCCAGTTCCCGAAACAGCCTACTATACGACTCCTGGCTTCCGGTTACTTCCGGTGGCACTACCACCAACGTGGCACCTTGTTGTACCCGTTGCCGAAGTTGCTCACGTACCCCAGCACCAAGCCCAAGCGCCTCGCGCACAATGATTAGGTTGGCAGTGGCAAGTTTTCGGTAATCTGCTGCCTGCGCCCCCATATGCTGATAGAGAAACAAAGGCTCGTTGCCATACAATCGGTTTAGCTGCGCATCTGCAGCTACTTCTACTACCGGAATTGGAGCAGCAGGCTGCAGCGTGAAGTAGTAGGCATTGTCGAAATCTACCGGACTATCTTCTACCTCTATTCTACAATTCTGTGGCTTCCCTGCCGGCAAACGCACTCGTACCTG